>CAZREB010000022.1:0-75430 GCA_964599095.1 uncultured Bordetella sp. | reverse complement strand
CGGTGACCCAGAGCTTGTCCTTCGGCAGCTTGTAGACGTTGGTGAGCAGGTCCCAGGCGAACGGGATCGCCTCTTTCTTGAAGTAGTCCCCGAACGAGAAGTTGCCGAGCATCTCGAAAAACGTGTGATGCCTGGCCGTATAACCGACGTTCTCGAGGTCGTTGTGCTTGCCGCCGGCGCGCACGCTGCGCTGCGAGGTCGTCGCGCGCGAATAGGCGCGCTTGTCCTTGCCGAGGAAGACGTCCTTGAACTGCACCATGCCCGAGTTGACGAACAGGAGCGTCGGGTCGTTGCCCGGCACGAGGGACGACGAGGGCACGATGGTGTGGCCTTTGGACTTGAAATAGTCGAGAAAACTCGAGCGGATCTGTGCGCTTTTCATTTGGGATGCGGCCAATGCAGGGGAGTCCCTGATTGTAAATGAGAAACGCCAGGGGAAAGGCCGTGCGGGTCGTCACCCGCACGGTGAAAGCGCTCCCTGCGGAGCGCGCTGCTGAATTGCCCGCCTGGCCGTCACACGGCCGACTCAACGACTACGCGGTCAGTCGACCGTATTTGAGGAGCCGCGACCGGACGCCGTGCTGCGTACGCTGGTGCTCCAGGGCCAGTTCGGCGATTGCGCGGCCGGCGTCGAATCCCGCGAGCAGCGTGCGGTCCTCGTCCTCGGTCCACGGCGCGCCGGTCTTCGCGGGCAGCGTTTCGCGGCGGCGCTCGGCTTTCTCGCGCTGCTCGAGCGCCTGCGCGGCCACGAACAGCGCGCGCACGGTTTGCGGCCGCTGGTACGGGCTCTCGGCGGAGAAGACTTCGCCGGTGTCCGGGTCGACGCCGTTGGCGAGCGACCTGACGACTTCGAGTGCCTGGGTCTGGTTCATCCTACGTTCACCTCCTCTGGAATGAGTGAGATTGATGAACGCGCGGAGTGCAGGGAAGGATGACGGCGACTTGGGGAATTCTCGAAATACCTTGAGACTTGGCTGCGAAAAATGTCTGATGATTTGTGGCGATCTGGCTCGTCCACGCCCAGCGCCGAAATCTCAAGCTATGTCAATTTCACCAAGCTCAAAATAGCGACCAATGAGCTTAAGAATATAAATCCGCGCAGCTCGCAACGTCATGTTCCCTTGTATCAAGTTGCTTCTGTGCGTGCGCCAAAAGATATTGTCTGGCACATGCTTTGGCATCAGACCTGGATCCAAGTGCCCAAGATGGAAATTTGAATGGCCATGATTTGGATTCATCGCCTCTTGAAGGAAAACCTCATAGTCGAGCGTCTCAAGGAGCAAGGAATCTCTAAACGTACCGGCGATCAATTGCCGACCGAAATATTTCTCCTCCAATATTGTGCGCGCCTCATCTGCAATATGCGGCGGATTGGAGAATTCCAAAAGCATTCCGAGCAGTCGAATTACGATGATTCTGCAGTCAATTTCTGTACCGTACTGCGGATCATTTTCATTGAGAGTCCACCGGGAGTTCCGATTGCTTTGGAACTCACCAGTTTGTCTCCGGCCGGATCGAAGCGCCCTGGTTTCTATCCCGTTGACAATGGCCGGCGGGACGCCAGCCGCCCGAAAGGCTTGCTTAACCAGTCGCTGATCTTCCGCGACCTCTTCGAGCGATACGGGGTAGGCCAACTAAGCTCTTGGAAATGGCACGGGAAGGGTTTGAAATCTCAGGCTTTCCAACAACCATTGAAATCGCGCGACGCGCCAGCTCTCTTGCCTCAATTCGTTCATGAATTGAAGATCTTACCATTTCCCCAATTCTCTTTTGGAGGGCCTTGCTTTTTGGAATCGGCAACAACAGTTCATAAACCCTATCGCCGAGACTATCAATAATGTCCTGAGTAACGCGTTTGGCGCGAATCTGTTTTTGAACTGGGTCTGATGTTAGAAGCGCAAGCAGGAGATATGGGGAAATAATTTCTGGTCTGTTCACGCGGATCTTGTAAAGATGACTCTGATAAACGATGCGCTCGTCATAGCGGGAAACAAAGGCGCAACTCCCAATTAGATACGTCCCATCCCGCACCATCAAAATATCACCTGCTTTGACGTCTTGTTTCTTCCTGAACTTCTCGTAAACCTCGACCGAGAGCCCATGCTTTGGATCTCTCTTGATTTCCCAATTGGAAATGTCCGAAGTTCGAATGAAGGGTACGTCCCCACCCCCATATGCGACCTTTCCAACCTCATCGCCAGTCGCAAAGCTAAGCACTTCTGACTTCACCAAGTCGCCAACACTTACCAGATCATGACTATTCAAGAATCCATCTACATCAGCATTCAAGGTTGGGTCGTGGTATCGCGGCGAAAGAATGTTTCCCGAAATCCGACTTGAATCTGTCCAAAATCCCAGGCGAGACTTCGATCGATCTTGCGGACTCAGGAAGCCAGAAAGAATATCCGGCAAGTCATCCTTTGCGATCTCTTTTCCCCTACTGTCGTGCCCGCACCACTGCGCCTCAGCCATAAAAACTTTTTGAGGCGCTTTCGAACCTCCGTTCTCAGCTCGTTTCGTAGAAACTATTAGGCAAGTCTTTGTATGGGTGCCACCTTTTCCTGAGGTCTTAAAGAGACTTTCAGGCATTCCTATGATCGCTTCAATTTGGGTGTGTTCCTTCAAATACTGGACCACGTACGCGTATGTGCTGCTGCTTACCAAACTCTCCGGAACTACTATTCCCATTCTTCCCCCGGGTCGCAAGAGCCGTATGCAGCGTTCGATAAAAAGTACTTGAGGCGGTGAACTAAGTAGCAGTCGGCTCGTCTTGAGCCATCTCGACTTGTCAGAGGTCAATTTCCATTTGTGCGCGAGTTCGTAACTCTGACGGACTCTATCGTCTGCGCTGACGATTCGCGTGCCAAATGGCGGATTTGTTAGAACCACATCAAATGAGTTATCGCGATATGGAACAGTCTTTCCGTTATTTCCAATCCAGGAAATCGAGTCACCACATATCACGTTTGACTTACATAAAGTAGTAACGGAAATATGTGCGTCAGCCAACTTCGCTAGATATGCATCCTTTTCGATTCCGAAGAGAGAATCTGCGATTTCTTTGCGCGACGCTCCACCGAAGCGAAGCTTGCGTGCCGTGTAGCTGAGAAATCCTCCTGCCCCACAAGCTGGGTCAATGACCCTCTCCCCTGGTTGAGGACTTACTGCATCTACTAGCCACGAGACGGCGTTCTGGGGAGTAAAAAATTGCCCTTGATCTTGCTGAATACCTGTCCCGACGAAACTCTCGTATAGGTCACCAAGGGGATCCCTGGATGGCTCGTACAAGTTCAATCCCGAAAGCTGCTCGTCCACATACGCAATGGATGCAGGATCCATCAGGATTTCTTCGTCTGGTTCAAACAAGTTGGGAAGCTGCCTACGCAAATGCGAAAAAGTCTTTCGATACACCTTGGCCACTTCCAGTGGATCTTGATTTCTCTTTAAGAAAACATTTGCGTCACCGTTTAACTTTGCGCGGCAAAACAATCCCTTGATAACTTCGTGCATTAGTGCTTTGTCACGCGTAGCTCCTACCATTCGCCCCGCAAGAAAATTTCGAATTCGACGAAACGCCTCCTTTTGGTTATCCGCTGGATTTGTTGCAGGCTTCATGGTGGCGAGCGCCTCTTCTTTCACACGATCTGTTAACTCTATATTACTAAACAGATCCTGTAAATTCGAGGGCACAAGCGATCGCATTTATGAAAGACGCCGATAAATCAGCGAGTTGAATTCATGGTTCTAGCGGCACGATGCTTCATTTGCCATCGAGAACTGAACGGATCGTTTCGTGCGAGAAGCCGCGCGCAGCGAGAAAGCGCATCTGCTTCGCACGCTCTGCGGGGTTGGAGGCGAGCTCGCGGAACTTCTTCTGCCAGATTTCCTTCGCGCGCTCGAACTCGGTGGCCTGGGCCTCAGCGGCCACGCGATCGATGGTTTCCTCCGCTATGCCCTTGGCGCGCAGGTCGTGGCGGATGCGCGAAACGCCGAACTTGCGCGACAGCGTGGTGGCGCGCGATTCGGCGACCCTGTCTTCGGAGAGCAGCTTGCGGCGCACGAGCTCGTCGAGCAGTTGTTCGAGGGCTTCCATGGACTCGGCGTGCGATGAGAGCCTGCGCACCAGTTCCGCGCGGCCGTGCTCGCGCCGCATCAGCAGGCGCAGCGCTCGGGCCTTGAGTTCCCTCGGCGTGTCGGGCCCGCGGTGTTCAGCCGGCCCGCCCGACTCCGCGGACTCGTGGACTTCCGCAGGATCGTCCATCGCTTAGCCGCCGCGCTTGCGGCCGGCCACCGAAACGACCACGTCGTCCGGCGAGGGCTCTTCCTCGTTCGCGGCGACCGGCGCTTCGATCCGGCCGGCGGCGATGCCGGCGGCAGTGCGGATCTTGGCTTCGATCTCCTGCGCGATGGCGGGGTTTTCCTTGAGGTATTCGCGCGCGTTGTCCTTGCCCTGGCCGAGCCGATCGCCGTTGTAGCCGTACCAGGCGCCGGTCTTTTCGACGATCTTGTGGATCACGCCGAGCTCGAGGATCTCGCCTTCGCGGGAGATGCCCTCGCCGTAGAGGATGTCGAACTCCGACTGGCGGAACGGCGGCGCGACCTTGTTCTTGACGACCTTGACGCGCGTCTCGGAGCCGATGACCTCGTCGCCCTTCTTGATCGCGCCGATGCGCCGGATGTCCATGCGCACCGAGGCGTAGAACTTGAGCGCGTTGCCGCCGGTGGTGGTTTCCGGGTTGCCGAACATGACGCCGATCTTCATGCGGATCTGGTTGATGAAGATCACCAGCGTGTTGGTGCGCTTGATGTTGGCGGTGAGCTTGCGCAGCGCCTGGCTCATGAGGCGCGCCTGCAGGCCCATCTGCGGCTCGCCCATCTCGCCTTCGATTTCGGCCTTGGGCGTGAGGGCCGCGACCGAATCAACTACGATGACGTCCACCGCGCCCGAGCGCACCAGCATGTCGGCGATCTCGAGGGCCTGCTCGCCGGTGTCCGGCTGGCTGATCAGCAGCTCGTCGATGTTGACACCGAGCTTTTGGGCGTACTGCGGGTCCAGCGCGTTTTCCGCGTCGATGAAGGCCGCGGCGCCGCCGAGCTTTTGCATCTCGGCGATCACCTGCAGCGTGAGCGTGGTCTTGCCCGAGGATTCCGGGCCGTAGATCTCGACCACGCGGCCGCGCGGCAGGCCGCCGACGCCGAGCGCCAGGTCGAGCCCGAGCGAGCCGGTGGACACCACCTGGATGTCCTGCATCGCGGTGGCGTCCATGCGCATGATGGAGCCCTTGCCGAACTGCTTTTCGATCTGCGACAGGGCGGCGGAGAGGGCTTTGGCTTTGTTGTCGTCCATGTACTGCTCCTTTTTATGGGCCGTCAGCATCTATGGCAGGCTGCGCCCTTTGCGGGGCCAACACCCGGGCTAACACCGGATACTGTATTAACGTACAGTAATTGTATAGGTTGACCAGAATGCTCCGCAAGGGGGCTCATGGCGTGAGCCCGGGGCGCCGCCGGGAAGGCGGTCAACCGGGGTGGAGGGCGCGGTGTAAGATCGCCGCTTTCCTCAATTCAGACAACTGCTTGGAGAACCTGTCATGGCGAAAGTCGCATTCCTGGGCCTGGGGGTCATGGGCTACCCGATGGCCGGCCACCTGCTCAAAAAGGGCGGCCACGAGGTCACCGTCTACAACCGTAACGCAGCCAAGGCGGCGCAGTGGACCAAGGAATACGGCGGCAAGTCGGCCCCCACTCCCCGGCAGGCGGCCGAAGGCGCCGACTACGTCATGGTCTGCGTCGGCAACGACGACGACGTGCGCTCGGTGATCTATGGCGAAAATGGGGCGCTTGCCGGCATGAAATCCGGCGCGACGCTGGTCGACCACACCACCGACTCGGCGATCCTCGCGCGCGAGTTGAACGCGAAGTGCAAGGAAATGGGCGTCGGCTTCGTCGACGCCCCGGTCTCCGGCGGGCAGGCCGGCGCGGTCAACGGGCAGCTCGGCATCATGTGCGGCGGCGACGAGGCGGTGTTCGCCAAGGCCAAGCCGGTGCTCGACATCTACGCCAAGAGCTGCGTGCTGATAGGCGAAGCGGGCTCGGGCCAGCTCACCAAGATGGTCAACCAGATCGCGATCGCCGGCCTGCTGCAGGGGTTGTCGGAGGCGCTCAACTTCGGCAAGAAGGCCGGGCTCGACATGGAGAAAGTCGTGGCGGTGATCTCCAAGGGCGCCGCCGGCTCGTGGCAGATGGAAAACCGCTGGAAGGCGATGAACGACGTTAAGTTCGACGGCTTCGGCTTCGCGGTCGACTGGATGCGGAAGGATCTCGGCATCTGCCTCGAAGAAGCCAAGAAGAACGGCGCGCGCCTGCCGACCACCGCGATGATCGACCAGTTCTACGCGCAGGTGCAGGCCCGCGGCGGCGCACGCTGGGACACGTGCTCGCTGATGCATCTGCTGGCGAAGGACTGAGCGCACTGCCTGCTGCATTGCCCGGCGCCTGGCTCGAAGCGCTCGACGCGCACGCGCGGGAGGCGCTCGCGCAGGCCGAGGCACACGTTGCAGCACGCGAAGCGGCCGGCGCGGTGGTCTACCCGCCCGCGCATTTGCGCTATCGCGCGCTCGAACTGGTTTCGCCCAAGAATGTGCGCGTCGTGATCCTCGGCCAGGATCCTTATCACGGCGAAGGGCAGGCGATGGGCCTCGCGTTCTCTGTGCCGCGCGGCGTGCGCGTGCCGCCTTCGCTTGCGAACATCTTCAAGGAACTGGCTGCCGACCTCGGCATCGCGCGGCCTTTGCACGGCGACCTGACCAGCTGGGCGCGGCAAGGCGTATTGCTGCTCAATACAGCGTTGACGGTGGAAGCCGGCAATGCCGGATCGCATGCGAACGTCGGCTGGGGCGCGGTCACCCGCAGCCTCGTTGCGTATGCGTCGCGTATCGCGCCTGCTGTGGTGTTCATGCTTTGGGGAAACCATGCGCGCGCAATGGCGCCGCTCGTCGACGGCGCGCGGCACCTTGTGCTGGAAGCCGCTCATCCTTCGCCGCTTTCGGCCCGCAATTTTCTTGGTTGCCGGCATTTTTCCCAGGCGAACGCGTATCTCGAATCCCATGGGGTCGCGCCGATCGATTGGCATTCTTCACTCATCGAAACAAGGTCGGATCGAACAATATAGCCGTTCGAGTTGTCGATTCGAGTGTTGAGTGAGCGTCGACTCATGTCAAACGGTCACGGCACTGCGGGTGCATGTTCCCTCCCCGTCCGTCCTCCGAAGGACCATCAAGAATGATTGCAATCCAGTTTCATCTTCCAATCCCGGCATGTGAGGATTGATCCAAATCAATAGGGCGCCGGATCCGTGCGCTAGCTTGACTGGATGGGTAGAAATGGGAAAGGAAAGGCGAATGCCAAGCCGAAGGCCGCGGCGCCTGCCGCGGCCGCCGAGGCCGAACGCATTGCGCAGATCGGCTACTGGGACCTGGACCTGCAGCGCAACGCGCTCACCTGGTCCGACGAGATCTATCGAATCTTCGAGATCGATTCGAAGCATTTTCGCGCATCCTACGAGGCATTTCTCGACGCGATCCACCCGGAGGACCGCGAATACGTCCATGAAGCCTACACCGGCTCGGTAAGATCGCGCGTCCCATACAATATCGTTCACCGGCTCCTCATGAAGGATGGCCGGGTCAAGTATGTCAGGGAGCGCTGCGAGACGTCCTACGACGCGGCCGGGCATCCGCTGCGCTCCATCGGCACGGTGCAGGACATCACCGAGCAGCGCCTCACGTTCGAGGCCCTGCGAGCTTCCGAAACGCTCCTTCGTGCGAAGTACGACGAAGCCGCGGAGCGCGCGAAAAGACTCGCGCAGGCCGAGCGCATCGCCAATGTCGGCAGCTGGGAGGTGGATCTCGCCGCAAACCGGATGTTCTATTCGGACGAGGCCATGAGAATCCACGGCCTGTCGGCCGGATCGTTCGACGGGACGCTCAGCGGGGCGATCGCGCTCGCGCATCCGGAGGACCGCCTGCGCGTGACGGCGGCGATCAACGCGACGCTCTATGAAGGCAAGCCCTTCGATATCGAGTACCGCATCGTGCGGCCGGATGGCAGCATGCGGTACGTGCACGCACAAGACGAGGTCGTGCGCGATGCGAGCGGCACGCCGGTACGCGCCTTCGGCATCACACAGGACGTTACCGCTCGTATCCGGACGGAAGACACCCTCCGGCAAACGGTAGTTGAATTGAAGGAAGCTCAGCGCCTCGCCCATGTCGGAAGCTGGCGCCTGGATTCGTCGACCAACGAGGTCGTTTGGACGGAAGAGATCTACAACATGCTCCGCCTCGACCCGAATCTGCCGCCGCCGCCCTACGACCAGCATCGACGCCTGTTCGCCGCGGAAAGCTGGGACAGGCTGGCCGCGTCGTTGCAGCGCACCCAGGATGCAGGCGTTCCGTACGAACTCGAATTGGAGATGCTGCGGGCAGACGGGGGCAAGGGGTGGATGCTGGCACGCGGCGAGGCCGTGAAGGACCTGGCCGGCCGAATCGTCGGCGTCAGGGGTACTGCCCAGGACATCACCGAGCGAATCGGCAGAGAGGAGGCATTGCGGCGCTTCCGCACTGCCATGGATACCGCGGGGGACGCAATTGCCTTGATCGACCGGGCAGGAATGCGCTATGCGGACGTCAACCAGACGCTTTGCGATCTGCTCGGCTATACCCGCGAGGAAATGCTCGCAATGTCGCCCAACGACGTCTTCATCGCCAATCGGCAGGATCTGGAACGCGACTACGATGCGATCATCGCGGACAAAGATTGCGCAGCCAGCAAGACCGAGGGCAAATATCGCCGCAAGGACGGCAGGCTCATCCCGGTCGAGAGCCAGCGGCGCGCGCTGCGCACCAAGGACGGCTGGATCATCGTCGCAACCGCGCGCGACATCACTGAACGCAAGCTCGCGGAAAAGGACCTGCGGCGCTTCCGCCTGGCAATGGACTCGACGCAAGACTCGATCTACCTGACCGATCCGGTAACCATGCGCTTCGTCGACGTCAACAAGGCCGCCTGCGAGCGACTCGGCTATACGCGCGAGCAGCTGCTCGGCATGGGGCCGCATGACGCGATCGGCGCCGATCGGGCCGAAGTCGAACAGGATTTCCAGAAAGTTCTCGCGGCCGGCGCCCAAGGGATCAAATTCGAGCGGCCATTCGTGACAAGCGACGGCCGGCGCGGATGGACCGAACTCTATCGCAAGTCGTTCCGCCTGGAAGACGAGTTGCTCTTCGTCACCGTAGGGCGCGACGTCACGGAACGCAAGCTGGCCGACATGAAGATTGCGCGCCTCAACAGGATCCACTCGGTGCTCAGCGGGATCAATTCGGCCATCGTGCGCATTCGAGATCGCCAGGAACTGTTCGACGAGGCCTGCAGGATCGCGGTCGACGCGGGCGGATTCAAGCTGGCCTGGATCGGCATGGTCGACACCAGCGCAATGCAGATCCGGCCGACCGCCTGGCGCGGCCCTGAAGACGCGGGGCGGCGGCTGATGGAGGCCCGTTTTGCCCTGGCAACGGACCAACCGGACGGTGCCGGTTTCGTTTCCGATTCCGTGCGCACGAAGAAGATGGTGATCGTGAACGATGTCCCCAGCGACAGCCGGATTCTCAGCGAAGAGAACACGGCGGCGTTCGATATTCGCGCGGTAGCGAGCCTGCCGCTGATGGTCGACGAAGAACCCGTGGGAGTGCTTGCGTTGCACTCGGCGGAATCAGGATTCTTCGACGAGACCGAGATTCGGCTTCTGCTCGAGCTGGCGGGTGATATTTCGTTCGCGATCGACCACATCCAGAAGAGCGAAAAGGTCGACTACCTTGCCTACTTCGACGAACTGACCGGACTCGCCAATCGCCACCTGTTCCTGGAGCGTCTGCAGCAGTCGATTTACGCTGCGGGACAAATGGGAGAGAAGCTCGCGCTGATCGTGGTCGATGTCGAGCGTCTCGGAACGATCAACGAATCGCTCGGCCGCCATGCCGGTGACGCACTTCTCAAATGCGTCTCGCAGCGTCTCGAACGGGCTGTCGGCTCGAACGACGTGGCGCGCATCAGCTCTGACAATTTCGCGGTCATGTTCCGGGCGGTCAAGGGCAGGTCCGAGGTGATGCGGCGGGTCGAGCGCCTGTGGCAGGATTGCTTTGGCGAGCCGATCCGCGTGGGCGACTCGGACCTGCGTAGCGCGGCGCGAGGCGGCATAGCGATCTTCCACAGCCCCACCGATGCCGAATCCTTGCTGCGCAACGCCGAGGCGGCACTCAGGACGGCGAAACGCTCCGGCGAAAGGCACGTTTTCCACGCGCCGGAGATGACTGCGAGGACCGCCGAGAAGCTTTCGCTCGAGAACCGCATCCGGATGGGACTCGAGCGTCAGGAATTCCTGCTGCACTACCAGCCCAAGATCAATCTGGAGACAGGCCGCATCGTCGGTGTCGAGGCGCTGATCCGCTGGAACAGCCCGGATCTCGGCCTGGTGCCTCCCGGGCGATTCATCCCGCTGATGGAGGAGACGGGCCTCATCATGGAGGCCGGACAATGGGTGCTTCGGCAGGCGGTGCAGGATCACAAGCGCTGGACCGACTTCGGCGACTGGGCACCGCGCGTCGCGGTCAATGTTTCGGCGCTCCAGCTGCGCAGGAAGGACTATCTTGCGGCACTCTCCGACACGTTGCGGGACGGCGTTGCGCCGGCAGGCATCGACCTGGAGATCACGGAAAGCGTCGTCATGGAGGATATTCAGGGCAACATCGAGAAGCTCAGGGAGGTCCGCAATCTCGGCGTCGGTATCGCCATCGACGACTTCGGCACCGGGTATTCGTCGCTCGGCTACCTGGCCAAGCTACCTGTGGAGGCATTGAAGATCGACCGCTCGTTCGTCAGACACATGCTGGAGGACCAAGGCACGATGACACTGGTGCAGACGATCATCTCGCTGGCGCATTCACTGAGGCTGAGGGTCGTGGCTGAAGGGGTGGAGA
Source organism: uncultured Bordetella sp. (assembly GCA_964599095.1). GTDB lineage: Bacteria > Pseudomonadota > Gammaproteobacteria > Burkholderiales > SG8-39 > SZAS-79. Next base: position 64,397 of record CAZREB010000022.1, on the reverse strand, counting down.
CCCGAGACCAGTTGCGGATCCTCCGGCTGCTTCGCTGCGACGAAATGCAGGGTTACCTGTTCAGCAAGCCGGTGCCGTTCGATGAAATGACAAAGATGCTCGCGAATCGCTCGGCCTTCGTACTTGTTGCGTAGACGAGCAGGGCGACTCCAAAGGCAACTTGCGTACATTCCCGCCGAGCGCGGCGCCAACGGCGGCCGCGTCCTTGCGCGGAAGCAGATCAGCCTCGCAGCAGCAGGGCACGGCTCGATCCGCGACCTCCGCCGGGCCCTCGCAAATCGTGACCATGACAGCATTTCGGCCGGAGAATGGCTCCCGCACTACATGGAAACGGAAATATGGCAGCAATTGGTTGGCGGGTTCGATGCGCCGCAATCGCAATCTTGCTCCTAGGGTCCACGGGGCCGTCCCGCCCGGCCGACGAGCCGCCGCTGCGCGTCGTGAACAAGGTGGAAGTGCAGGCACCCAGCGAGAATGCAAGGCCCGGGCACCGACTGCACCTCACCCTCGCAATGATGCGCGAAACCGGCTGGGAAGCCGAACCTGTGCTCGAAGCCGCTAAGCGCGCGGCGCAGATCCTTGCGCAGTGCGACATCCGCGCTCCTTCGATCAGTCTGATCGAATTTGACGGGCCGAACCGCTACCGAACGCTCTACGCGCCTGTCTCACGCAATCTCGCGCGGGAACTCGCTCTGCCCAAACCCACGGTGTTCTTTCTCGCCGGCACGCGCCAGCACCCGGCCTTCGACGCAGAGGCTGTCGGCCGCGGCAACAGCCGCACCCGGCCCGAGATGGCCGACACGGTCTGGATCGTGCGCGGTGCGCGTGACCTCGACGTCGTGATCGCCCACGAACTGGCCCATGTGCTGGCCGATTCGGGCGAGCACTCGATAGAGGCGGGCAACCTGATGCGCGAGGATACGGCCCCGGGTGCGACGCACCTCACGCCCGCACAGTGCGAAGCGATCGTGAAGACCGGGACGGCGAAGGGCCTGCTTGCGTCGCCCGCCGCCCCGGTCAGGTGAGTTCAGCGACCAGCCGGTCAAGGCCGCGCTTTTCCGCCGCGGGCGCAAAGTGAGGCCGCAGCGAGACGACGGCCCGCTTCAACTTCGCGTAGTAATCCCCGTCAGCACTCGCCCGTTCGATCAGCCGCGCGAGTTTCCGGTCGTCGCAGAGCGGGTAGTACCCGCCATATCCCGCGCCCAGCATGCCGACGTTGCCCGGCACCCGCGAGGCCAGCACCGGCACGCCGATCCGCGAGGCCTCGCAGATCACGTTGGCGCCGCCTTCCATGACCGAGCTGACGACGAGCAATTGGCTGCGCGCCATCGCACGCAAAGCCTCGCCATGCGGCTTGCTCCCGACCCAGCGGTAGCGCGGCTCGCGGCGCGCGATCCGCTTTGCCTCGTTCGCCATTTCGGGCGACAACGCGGCGCCGACCTGCACGACTTCAACGTTCGCGGACGCAGGCAGGTGCGCCAGCGCCGCCGCCGCGCGGAACGGATCCTTCTCTTCGCGCAGGTTGCCGACCACGATCACGCGAAACGTCCCCTTGGCCGGACGGTGGGCGAGGCGAGTGTCCGACGACTGGTAGATCACGCGCGTCTTCGCGCGCAGCCGCCGGTCGAGGCGAGTGCGCCCTTGCGGCTGGAGCACCACGAGCCGCGTCGCAAGCCGGAGCGCGCGCTTCGCCTCGGCCGAGGTTTCGATATCGCGATACAAGTCGGTGCCGGTGAGCGCTACAATCAACGGACGATCCGCATGCGCACGATGAAACTTCTCGACAGAGGCTGCACTCTTCCGTGCATGCAGCGCGACCAGCAGGTCCGCCTCCTCCCCACCCCACTCTTCGACGACGTCGACACGATGCCCCGACTTGCGCAGAAAACCCGCCCAGCGCCGGGCCGTGTGGTGATTGCCGGTCCGGTCGGCGGTGCCGCGCGGCATGACGAGTGAAATCCTCATGAGCGCGGATGCTAGCACCCGCGTCCGCGAGCTGGCTGCCAGCCGCGCGCGCCTTGCGAAGATCACCGAACCGCTGCGCGGCAAGCAATGGCTGGGCCCCAGGTTGAGGATAGTGAACCCACCGCAGTGGGAGCTCGGCCACGTCGGCTGGTTCCAGGAGTTCTGGTGCCTGCGCTACCGCGACGAAGGCGCTCCGCGCGACTCGATCCTGCCCGGAGCGGACGCGCTTTATGACTCGGCGAAAGTCGCGCATGCGACGCGCTGGGACCTGCCGCTGCCTACGGTCAGGGCCACCCGCGCCTACCTCGCCGATATCCTCGGGCTGGTGCAACGCCGGCTCGAGGCCGAGCCCGAAAACGCGCGCTTGCACTACTTCGCGGATCTTGCGGCCTTCCACGAAGACATGCACGCCGAGGCATTCCATTACTCCCGGCAAACGCTGGCCTATGCCGACCCGTTCCGGAAATCCGGTCCTCCCGCGCCCGCGGCCGTCGAAGTACGCCCTGCCGGTGACATCGCGTACAAGGGCGGTCCGTTCCTGATGGGCGCCCTGCCCGGCGAAGGGTTCGCCTTCGACAACGAAAAATGGGCGCACGACGTCCATATCGAGCCGTTTCGCATTGCGCGCTGTCCGGTGACGAACGCCGAATACGCCGCGTTCGTCGACGCGGGCGGCTATGCGCGGCGCGAGTTCTGGGACGAAGCGGGTTGGGCCTGGCTCTCGGAGTCCGGTGCGGAATCGCGGCTCCAGGCGCCGCGCTACTGGAAAAAGGTCCGCGGCGAGTGGCGCCAGCGCCAATTCGATCGCGTGGTCGCGCTACCGCCCTCGCATCCGGTCATCCATGTGAACTGGTACGAGGCGAATGCCTATTGCCGCTTCGCCCGCCGCCGTCTGCCGCTGGAGGAAGAATGGGAGTTCGCCGCGTCCGCCGGGGCGGGAGGCACACGGCGGCGGTTTCCGTGGGGCGACGCGGCACCTCGACCGCACCAGGCTCATCTCGAAAAGGCCGGCACCGCACCCGTCGACGCGTATGCCGCCGGGGACGCGCCAAGAGGCTGCCGGCAGCTCATCGGCAATGTCTGGGAGTGGACGGCAAGCGTTTTCGAGCCCTATCCCGGGTTCGTGCTTGATCCTTACAAGGAGTATTCGCAGCCCTGGTTCGGGACGCACAAGGTGCTGCGCGGCGGCAGCTTCGCGACCTCGCGGCGGCTGCTGCGCAACACCTGGCGCAACTTCTACACGCCGGACCGCGGCGACATCTTCGCCGGGTTCCGCACCTGCGCGCTCCGATAATGGGAAGGGGGGCTCGAGGCCGCCCCCCTCAGACCCCCGGCCCCGCGCGATTGCCAGAGGGGTGTTCCGGTTGCCTACGAAACGGTGGCGGGGGCGAATCGCACCGGGATCCGCCGAGCGCCGAAGGGCTTGCCGAACTTCTGGTAGCGGCCGGCGAGGCGCGTGCCGCAATGCATGCAGGCACCGCTGTCGTCGAGCTTGTAGTCGCGGATCTCGTACCAGTCGCGCACGATCACCGGGTGCTCGCACGAGGGGCAGTAGGTGCTGCCGCCGTCGGTATCGTGGACGTTGCCGGTATAGACGTAGTTGAGGCCCGCAAGGCGCGCGATCTCCCGCGCCCGCGCCAGCGTCGCCGGCGGCGTCGGCGGGACGTCGGTCATCCGGTAGTCCGGGTGGAAGGCGCTGAAATGCAGCGGCACTTCCTGCCCGAGGTGCTTGCGGATCCAGCGGCACATGGCCTTCAGTTCCTCGTCCGAGTCGTTCTTGCCCGGGATCAGCAGCGTGGTGATCTCGGTCCAGACATTGGTTTCCTTGACGAGGTATTCGAGCGTTTCGAGCACCGGCGCGAGGTGCGCGCCGGTCTGCTTGAAGTAGAACTCCTCGGTGAACGCCTTGAGGTCGACGTTGGCCGCATCGATCTTCGCGTAGAACTCTCGCCTCGCCTCGGCGTGGATGTAGCCGGCGGTGACCGCAACGGTCTGGATGCCGCGCGCATGGCACGCGTCGGCCACGTCCATCGCGTATTCGGCGAAGATCACCGGGTCGTTGTAGGTGAACGCAACGCTCTTGCACCCGAGCTCCACGGCCGCCCTCGCGATCGTGTCGGGCGTCGCCTCGGCCATCAGGGTGTCCATCTCGCGCGACTTCGAGATGTCCCAGTTCTGGCAGAACTTGCATGCAAGGTTGCAGCCGGCAGTGCCGAACGAAAGGACGCTCGTGCCCGGGTAGAACTGGTTCAGCGGTTTCTTTTCGATCGGGTCGACGCAGAATCCCGAGGAGCGGTTGTAGGTGGTGAGGACCATGCGGTCGTTGTTGCGCTGGCGCACGAAGCACGCGCCGCGCTGGCCCTCGTGCAGCTTGCAGTCGCGCGGGCACAGGTCGCATTGCACGCGACCGTCGTCGAGGGTATGCCACCAGCGGGCCGGATGATCCATTTACATTAGACCCGCAATCCGGGGGCGCAGTTCAGCGCGCAGTCGAAACGAATGCGCGCTGCACGTCGCGCTCAATGCGTCGCAAAGTCCGACTGCTTCCACTTGGCGACCCGGTAGCGCAGCACGCGGCAGCGCGCGAGGCGGAAGTCCGCCGGCAACCCAGCCTTGAGGCGCAACTGGGTGAGGAACTGCTGCTTGTCGGGCAGCGACTCCCACACCTGGGGCAGGAAAGTGCCGCGGTGACCTCCCGCCTCGAGGATCAGGCCGTCTTCGCCGGGCACGATCTTGGCGAGGAGGTCCGCCTCGTCTGCAAAGCGCAACGCGCGGGCCGGAGACAGCAGCGAGACCTCCGTCTGCGTGGCCGGCCATTCGGCCGCCGTCACCGGCGGGAACCGCGGATCTCCGAATGCGGCCGCCTGCGCGTTCGCGATGACGTCTTCACCGAGCGAACGGTGCGCCGCAAGGCTGCCGATGCAGCCGCGCAGCCGGCCATCGCTCGTGAGGGTCACGAAAGTCGCCCCCGGCTGCGCCAGCCAGGCGGCGCCATCGGCCCTGGGCGGCGCGTTCAGGCCGAGCCGCGCGCCGATTGCCGCGCGTGCGAGGCCTATGAGCGTGCGCCCGGCCACCTCGCGCGAAACGGTGTCGCCTTCGTCGAGCGCGAACGCGGAGTAGCCGACCACCCGCCCCCGCCCGCCGGCGGTGTCGCCCGAATTGCAGACGCCGAGGCACCGGATCGACAGGCCTTTCTTCTTCGCGAGGCCGAGCAGGCCGTTGAGCGGCGTCGCTCCGCAAGCCTGGTTGTGGTTCAGGCCGGCCTCCAGGCGCGCGATGCGCCCGGCGGTATCGTTGTCGATGCGCTGCGCGGTCTCGTACTCGTGGTAGTGGGAGAGGTCGGTGCTGATCACGATCAGCGTTTCCGGCCCGCCCCACAGGCGCTCGAGGACCTCGGCCACCTGCTCCGGCGTTGCGTCGCCGACCGCAAGCGGCACGAGGGAGAACTCGCCGAGCACGCGCTGCAGGAAAGGCAGCTGGACTTCGAGCGAATGTTCCATCGCGTGCGCCGGCGCGCTCGTGACGACCTGCGGCAGGCCGGCAAGCGCACGCACTGCTTCGGCGTCGATCGGGATGTGCCCCAGCGGCGTGGCGAACAGGTCGACGCCCGGCAGCGCAAGACCGCGCACCGGCACGCGATGCACCGGGCCGAGCAGTACGACGCGCCTGACCAGGCCGCGCGCCGGGACCAGCTCGCCGTAGGCCTGCGCAGCCGTGGAGCCGGAGTAGATGTAGCCGGCATGCGGGACGATCAGCACCTTGGGGTGGCCGAAGCGCACCTCGAGGCTTTCGACGCCGTCGAGAAACTCGTCGACTTCGCCGAGCAACGCCTGGGCATCCCCCGGATAGAAAGTGCCTGCGACTGCAGGCGGACGGAGTGTGGGCATGGTGGAGAACGCGCTCAAAAAGATTGAGACAGTTCTAGTCTTCGGGGGTTCCGCCGTCAAGCCTCGGGAAGGCACTGGCCGCATGCCGCCCTCGCCCGCCCGATCGCGCTCCCGTCAGGAATACGTAATCGCGTCGGCGCGGTCCGGCCGATCCAGGTGGGGGATGCAGTTGAAGCTCACCATGCGCATCGAGCGCGGGCTGACGAAAATCTCGCAGAAGGCGGCATTGCGGTACTGCAGGTTGAGCTCGATCGCGGTGCGCGCCGGCGCGCCGAGGAGGCCCGACACCGCGCGTGCGATTGCGCCGCCCGAGGAGGCCGCAACCACGCAGGCGTCCGCCGGCAGCCCCTCGCAAGCTGCGCGCATCGCCGCTGCAGTGCGCTCGCCGAACTCCTGCCAGGTCTCGGGCAGGTCGCCGGCGAGCTTTTCCTCCGACCAGTCGAGCAGCGCGGCCTTGATCGTGCGGTAGAACTCGCGCACGTCGCCCTTGGCGCGCGCTTTCGCCCAGCCCTCGCCGTGGTAAGCCTTGTAGAGCGCGTCGCCGGAATACTCGTTCCAGCCGGGGTGCTCCTCGACCTGCATCGACGAGCCCATCGCGTCGAGCAGCGTGCGGGCCGTCTGCCGCTGGCGCTCGAGCGTGCCCGACACCGCACGCGCGAACCGGATGCCGCGCGAGGCGAAGTGCTCGCCGAGCCACGCCGACTGGCGATGGCCGAGTTCGGAGAGCCGGTCGTAGTTCTCGGACTTGAAGGACGCCTGGCCGTGGCGCACGAGGTAGAGTGTGGTCATCGCGGCCTCCGGGGAAGTTGCCGGGTATTTTTCGATTTTGACATTTTAACTGGCATGAGAATGGCTACCCTGTTGTTTCCAAGCAAATAAAAGTTGCGGATTTAGGGTCCGAACGGCGGTTGTCATTGCTTTTGCAGCCGCTGCAATTTCCACGTCGCCAGCGGCCCGAGCATCGCACCCAGGCCGAGCGTGGTCCACGCCACGCCCCACGCGAACGCGTCGGTCGTGCCGCGCCCTCCGCCGGCCCAGTCGAGGGCCGCGCCGAACACGATCGGGCTCGCCACGCCGGCGCCGAACCCGATCACCGAGCGCACCGCGTAGGCCACGCCCACCATGTGCGGCGGCACGCTTTCGGCCAGCACCGTCGAGTGCGTCGCCGAATCGGCGATCGCGGCCAGATTGTAGAGGCAGGCGGCGGCCACCAGCAGCCCAACGGGCAGCGCGATCATCCAGCCGAACGTGAACGAAAGCGCGAGGCTCACGCAGCTCGCCAGCATGATCGCGCGCGTGCGTCCCCAGCGGTCGGCCAGCACGCCGCCCAGGAGGCTGCCGCCGATGTTTGCGACATAGGTCAGCGCCGACAGCGACAGGCCTGTCGCCGCCGACTCCGCCGCGCCGGTGCCGTGAAGCACCAGCGCTGCGGTCAGGAAAGCGGGCAGCCAAGCCCACAGGCCGAGCAATTCCCAGTTGTGGAACGTGTAGGACCAGACCGACAGCATGCCTTTGCGGTTCGACAGGACCGCCGGCACCGACGCAAAGACCGAAGTGCCGGCCGGCCGCGGATGGATCCTGTTGGGCGTGCCGCGCAGGGCGGCCATGCCGACCAGCCACGACACGAAGGGCGCCGCCGCGACCACCGCCAGCGCGCCGCGCCAGCCGGTCGCCTTGAGCGCGACGCCGGCGAGGCCGAGGCACACGGCGTAGCCTGCGCTCGAAGCCGCGATCATCAGGCCCATGGCCCGCGCGCGCCGCTCGCGCGGCACGTTGTCACTCACCAGCGCGAGCACCGGCGTGTAGCTGCCGCCCTGGCACAGGCCGGTCAGCGCGTGCAGCCAGCAGGCCGACCAGAAGCCGTCGGCAAAGAGCACGAACAGGATCGGACTCGCCCACGCCGCGACGCCGGTCACGAGATAGGCGCGCTTGGCGCCGTAGTGGTCGGCGATGAAACCGACGATGAAGAGCGACGTAAGGTAGCCGAGGTGGAAGGACGACTGGATCATGCCGGCTTCCTTGCCCGAAAGGCCCCAGGCCGTCTGCGTCAGCGGCAACACCGCCGAATAGGCCACGAACCACGTGGCCGACAGCACACGCGCTGCGCAGATGGCGGCCAGCCAGCCGCCGGATCCCGGCTTCGGTTGCAACTAGCCGCGCATTTCTTTGCCGCGCGGCCCACCGTCCCGCGCTCCGTCGCCCTGCCCTCCATCGTCCAGCAAGTCGATGATTCCCTGCAGCGCTCGTACGACCGACCGGCGTCGCACTCCTTCGCGGTCTCCGGCGAAGCGACGCGTCTCAGACCTCGGTACCGACTCGCCGCTCCTCGCCCAGGCAAAGCACACCATGCCCACCGGCTTGGCACGCGTTCCGCCGGTGGGGCCGGCGACGCCGGTGACCGAGACCGACACCGTACCGGGGCTGGCGGCGAGCGCACCGAGCGCCATCTCGCGCGCGACTTCCTCGCTGACCGCGCCATGGGCTGCAAGCGTCGCCGCCGACACCCTGAGCATTTCCATCTTGGCCTCGTTCGAGTAGGTGATGAAGCCGCGGTCGAACCATTCGGAACTGCCGGAAATCGCCGTGACGGCCGCTGCAACACCGCCGCCGGTACAGGACTCGGCGGTGACGAGCTTCTCGCCCTTGGCTTTCAGCAGGCGCCCGGCGATCGCGGCGAGGTCTTCGGCAGTTGCATCGGCCATGGAATCGGTGCCCGGTGGTCAGAACCAGAGTCGCTTGATGATTGCCAGCGCGAGCAGCGTGTAGCCGGCGGCGAGGATGTCGTCGAACATCACGCCGAAGCCGCCCTTCATGCGCATTTCGAGCTCGCGGATCGGCGAAGGCTTGACGACATCGAAGAAGCGGAACAGGAAGAACGCGCCGGCCTGCCACCGCGGTTCGTCCGGCGCGACGTAGAGGATCAGCAGGAAGGCGACGATCTCGTCCCAGCACATCCCGCCATGGTCCGAGATGCCGAGGTTGCGGCCGGCGATCCCGCAGGCCCAGACGCCGATGGCGAACAACACGACGATCAGCGCGAGCATTACCCACGGCGAGTAGGCCGGCCCGAGCAACCAGAACAGCGGGAACCCGACGAGCGTCCCCACGGTGCCGGGCGCGAAACGCGACAGCCCCGCACCGAAGCCGAAAGCGATGAAATGCGCCGGGTGGCTGAAGACGAATTGGAAGTTCGGGCGCAGGATCATCATGGCCGGCGCAGTGGACCCTGAGGTTCCCACGCAGCCCCCTCCCTTGGAAGTTCGCGCGCGGCTGTGTCCCCGAAGTGATCGAAGCCGCCCGGCACCGGCATCGCCTTGGCATTCGCATCGAGCAGCGCGATCCGGGCGTCGCCCGCCTGCACGTAGCCGACGCGCGTGAGCCGCAGGCCGAGTTCGGCGCCGAGCGCGTCGATCTCGGCGCCGCGCGCCTGCGGCGCGGTGAAGATCAGCTCGTAGTCGTCACCGCCGGAGAGCACGCAGGCCCTTTCGAGCCCGGCATCCCCGGTGCGCGCAAAGGCCCGCGGGCGCGGAAGGTCGGCATAGCGCACCAGCGCGCCGACGCCCGAGCGCTCGAGGATGTGTGCGAGGTCGCCGGCAAAGCCGTCCGAGACGTCGATCGCCGAGCTCGCCAACCCGCGCAGCCGCTCGCCGAGCGCTACGCGGGGCTCGGGCTCGTGCAACCGGGCGAGCATCGCCGTGCGGTCTTCACCTTCCAGCGCGACCCTTCCGGCCTCGTGTTCCAGCGCAAGCGCGGCGCCGCCGAGTTCGCCCGAGACCCAGATTTCGTCGCCCGGCAGCGCACCTGCGCGATGCAGGGCCAGCCCCGCCGGCACTTCGCCCATGATCGTCACAGAGATGTTGAGCGGCCCGCGCGTGGTGTCGCCGCCGACCAGCGCGACCTCGAAGCGGCTGGCCAGCGCGAAAAAGCCTGCCGAGAACCTTTCGAGCCAGTCCGGGTCGGCACCCGGCAGCGCAAGCGAGAGCGTGGCCCAGCGCGGCGTGGCGCCCATCGCTGCGATGTCCGACAGGTTGACGGCGAGGGCCTTGTGGCCGAGTTTGAAGGGGTCGGCACCGACCGCGAAATGGCGACCCTCGACCAGCATGTCGGTCGACACCGCCAGTTGCATGACCGGGGCCGCCTCGAGCAGCGCGCAGTCGTCGCCGATGCCGAGATGGACGCCGGTGAGCGGTCCCTGCCCGGCCGCCTTCTCGAAGTACCGCCGGATGAGCTCGAATTCGGACAACGCCGCTCGGCTGCTAGCGCAGCGGTTCGGCGGCCTGCGGGGCCCGGCCGCGCGAGCGCTCGAATTCGGCCGGCCGCAGGCTCGCGGCGAGCTTTTCGAGCACGCCGTTGACGAACTTGTGGCCATCGGTCCCGCCGAAGCTCTTGCCCAGCTCGATCGCCTCGTTGACGATCACCTTGAACGGCGTGTGGTGCTGGGTGCACAGCTCGAAGGTGCCGATGTAAAGGATTGCGCGCTCCACCGGCGAGAGCGAGGCGAAGCTGCGGTCGAGGAAGGGCGCGATCAGCGACTCGAGTTCCGCGGACCGCTCGACCACGCCGCGCACTATCGTTTCGGCCAGTTCCGCATTGGCGCGCTCGAATCCTTCGTAACCGCGCACCTGCTCGACGATTTCCCTGGGGGTGCCCTGCGCGATCTGCCAGGCGTACAGCGCCTGCAGTGCGAATTCGCGGGAACGGCGGCGCGCGCTCCTGGCCTGCGGGCCCCTGGGTCTTGCGGCGTCCGCCTTTTCGGTCATCGCGCGAACCCGCCGATCGCGGAACGCAGGCGGGCCATTTCCACCGCAACGCGCGCGGCTTCCGCTCCTTTGCCGATGCGTGCTTCGGCCTGCGCCTCGGTCTCGGTGGTGATGATGCCGTTGGCGATCGGGATCCCGGTCTGCAGCTGCACGTCCATCACGCCCCGCCCGGATTCGTTCGCGACCAGCTCGAAGTGGTACGTCTCGCCGCGGATCACGACGCCGAGCGCGACAAGCGCGTCGAACCGGCTGCTCTGCGCGAGCCACTGCAGCGCCATCGGGATCTCGAGGGCGCCGGGCACGCGGACGCTTTCGATGTCGGATGCGAGCACCCCAAGGCGCGCAAGCTCGCCCCGCGCACCCTCGAGCAGCCGCTCGCAGTAACCCTCGTTGAAGCGGCTGGTGACGATCGCGACCCTGAGGCCTGCTCCGCCCAGGTTTGCGGCGGCGGGTCCGGCGCTGCCCATGGTTCAGCCCCCGCGCTTGGGGAGGTCGGCGTAGCCGATGACTTCGAGGCCGAAGCCGGCCATGCTCGGCATCTTGCGCGGTGCGGCCATCAGGCGCATCCGGCCGACGCCGAGATCGCGCAGGATCTGCGCGCCGATGCCGTAGGTGCGCAGGTCGGCGCTGCGGTCGGAGCGACGCGTGGACCGTGCACCGGAGGCTTCGTCGCCAAGACGCGTCTCGAGCGCGTCGTCCGATTCTGAGCAGTTGAGGAGCACCATCACGCCCCCGCCGCTCTGCGCGATCGCGGACAGCGCCTCGTGCACGCCCCACGAGTGCGTGCCCGGCCCGGTGTCGATCAGGTCGATGACCGACAGCGGCTCGTGCACGCGCACCAGCGTTTCGCGCCCGGCCGTGATCTCCCCGCGCACCAGCACGATATGGCTCGCGCCGGTCGGCTTGTCGCGGTAGGCGACCATCCTGAAGCGCCCGCTCGCGGTGTCGATCTCCCTCTCCGCGATGCGGCGCACGAAAGACTCGTTGGCGCTGCGGTAGTGAATCAGGTCGGCGATCGTGCCGATCTTCAGGCCGTGGCGCGCCGAGAATTCGATCAGGTCCGGCAGCCGCGCCATCGTGCCGTCGTCCTTGAGGATCTCGCAGATCACCGATGCCGGCGTAAGGCCGGCAAGCGATGCGAGGTCGCAGCCCGCTTCGGTGTGGCCGGCGCGCACCAGCACGCCGCCGGGCTGCGCCATGATCGGGAAGATGTGGCCGGGCTGGACGATGTCCGCAGGCTTCGCGTCCTTCGCGACCGCGACCTGCACGGTGCGCGCCCGGTCGTGGGCCGAGATGCCGGTGGTCACGCCCTCGGCGGCCTCGATCGACATCGTGAAGTTGGTGCCCATAGGCGAGCGGTTGTCGCGCACCATGAGCGGGATGTCGAGCTGGCGGCAGCGGTCGCCGGTCAGCGTGAGGCAGATGAGGCCGCGCGCGTACTTCGACATGAAGTTGATCGCCTCGGGCGTGACGTGCTCGGCGGCGAGCACCAGGTCGCCCTCGTTCTCGCGGTCTTCCTCGTCGACGAGCACCACCATGCGGCCGGATTTGATCTCGGCGATGATCTCGGTGACCGGACTGATGGCTGTGGCTTCGCGCCGCATTGGGAACCCTTGGGGATCGGGGAACGATTATACCGCCGCGCCACTGGAGGCAAGGCGACCCGGAAAAACAAACGGGACGCCGGAGCGTCCTGCAAAACAAACGGGACGCCGGAGCGTCCTGCAAAACAAACGGGACGCCGGAGCGTCCCGTAGTCGAACCTCGAATTCCTCCCGCCGCCCGCGCGCGCCGCGCGCGGGGTGCCGAGCGGGGCTTACGCCTTGGGCGCTTCGGCCGCAGCCGGTGCGGCTTCGGGTGCTTCCGGTGCGAGGATCTCGCCGGCGGCTTCGGCCTGCGCGCGCGTGCCGAGCTTCTCCTTGATGCGCGCCGACTTGCCGGAACGCTCGCGCAAGTAGTAGAGCTTGGCGCGGCTGACGTCACCGCGGCGCTTGATCTCGATCGACGCGATGATCGGCGAGTAGGTCTGGAACGTGCGCTCCACGCCTTCGCCCGAGGAGATCTTGCGCACGATGAACGAGGAGTTGATGCCGCGGTTCTTCTTCGCGACGACCACGCCTTCGAAAGCCTGCACGCGCTTTCTCTCGCCCTCGACCACCTTGACGTTCACGATGACCGTATCGCCGGGGACGAAATCGGGGATTATCCGGCCGAGCCGGGCGATTTCTTCCTGCTCGAGTTTCTGGATCAGATTCATGTTCAGCTCCGTTGCAACGTGATTACCGCAAACATTACCGCTACGATTTTCCCGCCTCCTGCCGGAACTCCTCCAGCAGGGCCTTTTCCTCCGCCGTCAGGTCGCCGCGCTCAACCAGCCGCGCGACCAGATCGGGCCTTCTCTGCCAGGTCCGCCCCAGCGACTGCTTCAGCCGCCAGCGCCGGATCTGCTCGTGGTGCCCGGACAGCAGCACCTCCGGTATTCCCATGCCCGACCACTCCTCGGGCCGCGTGTACTGCGGGCAATCGAGCAGGCCCGCGGCAAACGACTCTTCCACCGCCGACTGCGCCTCGCCCAATGCGCCGGGCAACTGCCTGACTACCGCGTCGATCAGCACCATCGCGGCGAGTTCCCCGCCCGACAGCACGTAGTCGCCGATCGACAACTCCTCGTCGACGCATTTCGCGATCAGCCGCTCGTCGACGCCCTCGTACCTTCCGCAGAGCAGCGTCACCGCCGGCTCCGCCGCAAGGCCCATCACCTTTGCGTGATCGAGCCTCGCGCCCTGCGGCGACAGGTAGATCACCCTGCCGCCTCCTGCCGCCCCGTACAACTCGCGCTGGGCGCTGCGCGCTGCGTCTATCGCCTTCTCCAGCGGCTCGGCCAGCATCACCATGCCGGGCCCGCCGCCGTACGGCCGATCGTCGATCGTCCGGTAGTTGTCCGTCGTGAAATCGCGCGGATTCCACGTTTGCAGCTGCCAGAGACTGTTCTCCAGCGCCCTGCGTGTAATGCCGCTCGCGGTCACCGCCGCGAACATTTCGGGGAACAGCGTGATCGCATCGAAGCGGATCACCCGCCTGCCTCCCCTTGCCGCCTCACCAGTCCTTCTCCCACTCGACCTCGATGCGCCGTGCCCCGAGATCCACCTTCGTGACCGCCGTCCAGGGAATCAGCCGCCGGACTTCACCGCCCCCTTCGCTCGCAGTCACGTCGATCACGTCCTGCGCACCGTTCGAGAACATTTCCTTCACTTCACCGAGGGCCTCGCCCCCTTCATTCACCACCGCCAGGCCGACGAGGTCCGACCAGTAGTAGCTTCCGTCTTCCGGCGCGGGCAGCGTGTCGCGGGGTACCGCCACTTCGCACCCCTTGAGCTTCAACGCCGCGTCGCGGTCGTCCACGCCCGCCAGTTGTGCCACCAGCTGGGTGGTGTGCAGCCTCGCTTCCACCACCCGGTATTCCTGCCACTGCCCTTCGCGCCCGACCAGCCAGGTCTCGTAGCCGGTGAGCGTCTCGGGATCCTCGGAATACGGGTCTACCCGCACGCCTCCGCGCACCCCCCACGAGCCGAAGATCCGGCCCATCGTGACGAGCTTCGAGGTCAGGCTGCCTTGGATGCCGGGTTGGCCGTTACGCCGCGCGTGAACTGCTTGACCAGGCGCGTGACGGTCGGCGAAAGCTGGGCGCCGACGCCTTTCCAGTGCTTGATGCGCTCGACATCGACACGCAGCGCCTCGCGGCCGGCGGGTGCCTTCGGGTCGTAGAACCCGACGCGCTCGATGAAGCGGCCGTCGCGGGGGTCGCGGGAGTCGGCCACCACCACGTTGTAGAAGGGGCGATGCTTGGCGCCACCGCGGGCCAGACGAATAACAACCATTGGGAACTCCAGGTTCGTCGCAAACGAAAGGCGCGGATTATACGCACCGGTCCGGGCACTTAGCCAGCTTTTTCGGGCCTAAAAGCTAAGTGCAATAAGATTCACTTGACACAATGTAACAATCAATCAAGTATGCGGCCATGCCGACTATCCGCATTGAGCAGGACGTCTTCGATGGCCTGAAGAAACTCGCCGAACCGTTTGTCGACACCCCCAACGCCGTGATCCGCAGGTTGTTGACCGAGAAGGGAATTCTCCAGCCCCAGCCGGTCCGTTCGAAGCCGCTGCCAACGCTGCCCGCCAAGGAGAGAGCGCTCACTCCGGACCTGACACCGCAGGCGGTCTACGAGCAATTCCTGCTGGTCACGCTGGCCGAAGGGTTCGGCGGACGCGGTGACAAGCGTGGCGTCACGAAGGCGGTCATCGAGCGCATGGTGAAGCACGGGTTCATCGCTCCCGCCGACCTGGAGCTGGTCGCCACGGGCGAGACGCGCGCCGAGAACACGATCACGTGGGGCCGCAACGCGTTGAAGAATCGGGGGCTGGTTGCGCGCGGCTCGCGCCGAGGGATCTGGGAACTGACCGAGGAAGGCCGCGCGGCGGCAGCCGCTACCACTTTGCCGAAAAACGCGAAGCGCTGACTCTGCGGAGGGGTACGGGGAAACCGCAGGTGCCCCTGTACCTGACTACCGCATCCCCGGCATCATCCCTTTCATGGCCCGCATCATCTTGGCCATGCCACCCTTCTGCATCTGCTTCATCATCTTCTGCATCTGCTCGAACTGCTTGAGCAGCCGGTTGATCTCCTGCACCGGCACGCCGGCCCCGGCGGCGATGCGGCGCTTGCGCGAGGCCTTGAGCAAATCGGGGTGCGCGCGCTCCTGCGGGGTCATCGAGTTGATGATCCCCTCGATGCGGCGGATCTGCTTGTCGTCCTGGACCTGGGCCGGGTTCACCTGGCTCGCAAGTTGCGCAGGCAGCTTGTCGAGCAGAGATGAAATGCCGCCCATCTTGCGCATCTGCACGATCTGGCTCTTGAAGTCCTCGAGGTCGAAGCCCTTGCCCTTGCGCATCTTGATCGCAAGTTCCTGGGCCGCTTCCTGGTCGACGCCCTTGCGCGCCTCCTCGACGAGCGAAAGGATGTCGCCCATGCCGAGGATGCGGCTCGCCATGCGCTCCGGATGGAAGGGCTCGAGCGCGGCGAGTTTCTCGCCGACGCCGACGAACTTGACCGGCTTTCCGGTGACGTGGCGCACCGAAAGCGCGGCGCCGCCGCGCGCATCGCCGTCGAGCTTGGTGAGGACCACGCCGGTGAGCGGCAGGGCCTCGTTGAAGGCTTTTGCTACGTTTACCGCATCCTGGCCCTGCATCGCGTCGACGACGAACAGCGTCTCGACCGGTTTAAGCAGCGCATGCAGTTCGGCGATCTCCTTCATCATCGCCTCGTCGATCGCGAGGCGCCCCGCGGTGTCGACCATAAGCACGTCGTGATAGTGCGTCTTCGCGTACTCGACGGCCGCCCGCGCGATGTCGGCCGGCTTCTGGCCGGGATCTGACGCGAAGAAGTCGGCGTCAACCTGCGCGGCGACCGTCTTCAGTTGCTCGATCGCCGCCGGGCGGTACACGTCGCACGACACCACCAGCACTTTCTTCTTCGACTCGCGCAGGAACTTCGCGAGCTTGCCGGTCGTGGTCGTCTTGCCCGAGCCCTGCAGGCCGGCCATCAGGATGACCGCCGGCGGCGTGGTCGCGAAATCGAGCGGCACGTTCGCATCGCCCATCAGGTGCGTCAGTTCGCGGTGCACGACGCCGATCAGCGCCTGCCCCGGGGAGAGACTGCCGATCACTTCCTCGCCGAGCGCCTTTTCCTTGACCGCGGCAACGAACTCCTTCACGACCGGAAGCGCGACATCGGCTTCGAGCAGCGCGACGCGCACTTCGCGCAACGCTTCCTGGACGTTGGATTCGGTAAGGCGGGCCTCGCCGCGAATCGTCTTCACGATCCGCGCAAGGCGGTTGGTCAGGTTGTCGAGCATCGGGAATCGGCAAGGCGAGCGGCGTGGCGGGAACGCGCGCTCTGATAGACTGAAAGGATGCCTGTCATTGTACTTCACCTCGCCGTGAGCGCCCTCTATGGCGGGCTGGCGCTGCACTTCTGGCGCACCCGCTGGCATGCCGGCGTGCCCTCGGCCGGCGGCATGGCGGGGTGGGAGCGGATCGCTTTCCTGGTCCCGCTGGTGCTGCACGCATGGCTGCTGCAGTCCGACCTGATCGCGACCGCGCAGCCCCGGTTCGGCTTCGGGCAGGCCCTGTCGGTGATGCTCTGGCTGGGTGCGCTGATCTACTGGGTCGAGAACCTCTTCTACAATCTGGACGGCATGCAGCCGCTCGTGCTGCCCTTGGCCGCGCTGGCGGTGCCGCTGCCGGCGTTCTTTCCCGGCATCACGCTTGCACACGCGGCGTCCATGCAATTCAAGCTGCACCTGATCCTCGGCATGTGCGCCTACAGCGTGTTCACGATCGCGATGCTGCACGCGCTGCTGATGGCCCTGGCCGAGCGCTCGCTGCACGGCACGCGACCGCATGGCGGCGGCCCGCCCCTGGGACCGCTCGCGGGACCGCTCGCCGGGCCGCTGGCGGGGCTGCCCCCGCTGCTCACGCTCGAGCGCCTGCTGTTCCGCCTCGTCGCGCTCGCGTTCGCGCTGCTGACGCTGACGCTCGCGACCGGCCTTCTTTTTTCCGAGTCGCTGTTCGGCCGCGCCCTGAGCTTCGATCACAAGACGCTGTTCGCGCTCCTGTCGTGGCTCAATTTCGCGATCCTGCTGATCGGCCGTTACGCGTACGGCTGGCGCGGCCGCACCGCTCTGCGCTTCACGCTGCTCGGCTTCGTCATGCTGCTGCTCGCCTATGTCGGCAGCCGGTTCGTGCTCGAAGTCATCCTGCACCGGGTCTAGCCGGGACGGCTTCGGTGGAGGCGATCCCCCTGAGCTGGCAGTTCGGCGCACTGGCGGTGCTGCTCGTGATCTCGGCCTTCTTCTCGATTGCCGAAACGAGCATGATGGCGCTCAATCGCTATCGACTGAAGCACCTGGTGGCGCAGGGCCACGGCGGCGCAAAGCGCGCCTCGGCGCTGCTTGCTCAGACCCATCGGCTGCTCGGCGTGATCCTGCTCTGCAACAACCTCGTCAACGCCGCGGCGGCGACGCTGGTTTCGGTCATCACGATCCAATTGTTCGGCGACGACCAGATTGCGCTGGGGATCGGGACGATCCTGGTGACTTTCCTGATCCTCGTGTTCTCCGAAATCACGCCGAAGGTCATCGGTGCCGCCTACGCCGAACGCGTTGCGTTGCCGATGGCCTACGTCCTCGGGCCGCTGCTCAAGCTGCTCTCCCCGGTGGTGTGGTTCGTCAACATCTTCGTCGCCGTGCTCCTGAAGATCCTGCGGATCGACCCGTCCAAGGGGAACGAACCCCAGCAACTGTCGACCGACGAGATCCGCACGCTGGTGCTCGAATCGGGGCAGTTCATGCCGAAGAAGCACCGCTCCATCCTCGTCAACCTGTTCGACCTCGGCAGCATCACGGTGCAGGACATCATGCTGCCGCGCTCGAAGATCGAGTCGATCACCCTCGAAGAGGGCATGGAAGCGGTGGCGCACCAGCTCGCCACCGCGTACCACATGCGCTTGCCCGTGTTTCGCGACCGTGAAGGCAATCTCGTGGGCGTGCTCCACCTGCGCAAGGTTCTCGGCCTGCTGCATTCGGGCACCCTCACGCAGGAGGCGATCGAGGCGCTGGCCGACGAGCCTTACTTCGTACCGGCCTCGACCGCGGTGCTCGCCCAGCTGCAATACTTCCAGGAGAAGTCCGAGCGCACCGCGCTGGTGGTGGACGAATACGGCGAGCTGATGGGCCTGGTCACGCTCGAAGACATCATCGAGGAAATCATCGGCAAGTTCACGACTTCGTTGCCGAGCGCGGTCGGCAAACTCGCGTGGGATGCGGCGGGCTCCGCGCTGGCCGACGGCGCGATGCCGGTGCGCGAAATCAATCGCGCGCTCGGTCTCAACCTCCCGATCGACGGCCCGAAAACGCTCAATGGCCTGATCCTCGAGCACCTGCAGGACATCCCGGAGGCCGACCTCAGCATCCGCATCGAAGGCGTGGCGATGGAAATCCTCCATACCCAGGGCCGCGCGGTGAAATCGGTGCGCCTTTTCAGGCCGCCGGAGCCGGTCGGAGACGTGATCGACAGTGCCTGAGGCCGGCCCGGTCCCGGGCGGTTTTGGAGCGACTAAAAGCCAATCGCCTCAGCCTGTTATGTCCAACACCTGAGACTTTACAAAATACCCCGTGCAGGGCATCATCGACGCGCTCACCGGGAAAGCGCGCGAATCCGCGCCCGCCTGATGCGAAGCGCCGGCGGCATGACGCGCCTCACGGCGCGTCGCTAGAGAAGCGGGATAAGCTGGCCGGAGTGCTGATGCGCATGACTTCGGGCGGGAAAGCGCGACCGAGGAACGGAGCAGGGGAATACACGATATGGCGACCGCAGCTGCAGCCACCAAGGGCCCTAAGGAAATCAGCTTCTCCTGGGAGGGCAAGGACAAGTCCGGCAAGGTTGTGCGGGGCGACATCCGCGCGACCGGCGAGAACGTCGTCAAGGCCACCCTGCGCCGCCAGGGCGTGCTCGTCACCAAGATCAAGAAGCAGAAGACCGGCGGCGGCGGAAGCGTCACCGAAAAGGACGTCACCCTGTTCTCGCGCCAGCTCGCGACGATGATGAAAGCCGGCGTCCCGCTGCTGCAGGCCTTCGACATCGTCGGCAAGGGCGCGTCGAATCCGGCGGTCACCAAGCTGCTGATGGACGTGAAGATGGAGATCGAGACCGGCTCCACGCTGGCGGCGGCGTTCCGCAAGTACCCGCAGTACTTCGACCCCCTGTTCTGCAACCTCGTGGCCGCCGGCGAGCAGGCCGGCATTCTCGAGACCCTGCTCGATCGCCTCGCGACCTACAAGGAAAAGACGCTCGCGATCAAGTCGAAGATCAAGTCGGCGCTGTTCTACCCGGTGGCGATCATCGTCGTCGCCTTCGTCATCACCGCGGTCATCATGATCTTCGTGATCCCGGCATTCAAGACGGTGTTCGCGAACTTCGGCGCTGACCTCCCCGCGCCGACGCTGATCGTGCTTGCGATCTCGGAATACTTCGTCAAGTACTGGTACCTGATCTTCGGCATTGCCGGCGGCGGCGTGTACGGCTTCCTCACGCTGTGGAAGAAATCCCTGGCGGTGCAGATCTTCATGGACCGGCTCGCGCTCAAGGCGCCGGTGTTCGGCGACCTGATCATGAAGGCGACCGTCGCGCGCTGGACGCGCACCTGCTCGACGATGTTCGCCGCGGGTGTGCCGCTGGTCGAGGCGCTCGATTCGGTCGGCGGCGCCGCAGGCAACTGGGTCTACGCGAACGCCACCAAGCAGATCCAGAACGAGGTCGCCACCGGCACCGCGCTCACGTCGGCGATGGTCAACGTGAAGGTGTTCCCGAACATGGTCCTGCAGATGGTGTCGATCGGCGAGGAGACCGGCGCGCTCGACTCGATGCTCTCGAAAGTGGCGGACTTCTACGAGGCCGAGGTGGACGACGCCGTGGACGCGCTGTCCTCGCTGATGGAACCGATGATCATGGTGGTGCTCGGCGTGCTGATCGGCGGCATGGTGATCGCCATGTACCTGCCGATCTTCAAAATGGGCCAGGCTGTCTGATGCGGCAGGCGCGGCTCCGTTGGCAGGACTGACCGACCCTTCCGTTTTCCCGTGGGTGGCGCTGGTGTTCGGGCTCTGTGCCGGCTCGTTCCTCAACGTCGTGATCCATCGGCTGCCGAAGATGATGGAGCGCGACTGGCGCGAGCAATGCGCTGACCTGGCGATTGGAACAGGGGAACCCTACGGTTCCCCCGTGCCCCCTCCCCAACCGAAGACCGGAACCGCCAAGCCCGAGCGGTACAACCTGATCGTGCCGCGCTCGGCATGCCCGAAGTGCGGGCACAGGATCACGGCGATCGAGAACGTCCCGCTGGTTTCGTATGCGGTGCTGGGCGGCAGGTGTTCCGCCTGCCGCACGCCGATCTCGCTGCGGTACCCGCTGGTCGAACTGGCCGCCGGGGTGGCCGCAGGCTATGCTGCAGCGCGCTTCGGGTTTTCGCTTGCGGGGTTCGGCGCGATGGTCTTCGCATGGGCGCTGATCGCCCTCGCGGCGATCGATTTCGATACCCAGCTGTTGCCGGACGACATCACGCTCCCGCTCTTGTGGGCCGGGCTGCTGGTCAATGTCGCCGGGACTTTCGTCCCCTTGAGTTCCGCTGTCATCGGCGCCGCCGCCGGTTATCTGTCGCTCTGGTCGGTATATTGGCTTTTCAAGCTAGTCACCGGCAAGGAAGGCATGGGTTACGGCGACTTCAAACTGCTGGCGGCAATCTGCGCGTGGCTGGGCTGGCAGGCGCTGGCCACGGTGATCCTGCTGTCGTCGGTGGTCGGTGCCGCGATCGGCATCGGCCTCATGGTGCTGGCGCGGCACGGGAGGGACAAGCCGATCCCGTTCGGCCCCTACCTGGCCGCAGCCGGGTTCATCTCGCTCTTCTGGGGCGAGGCGATCAGCCGCAAGTACATCACTTTGCTGTCGTAACCAGCTTTCCGCGGTGAGCGCCCCAACGATGCCCCTGCCCGCCCCGTTTGTAGTCGGCCTCACCGGCGGGATCGGCAGCGGCAAGAGCGCGGTGGCCGACGAGTTTGCGAAGCTGGGCGCGGCGATCGTAGACACCGATGAGATTGCCCACGAACTGACCCGTCGCGGCGGTGCCGCGATCCCCCATGTGCGCCAGGCTTTCGGGGACGACTGCATCGCCGCGGACGGCGCAATGGACCGCGGGAAAGTGCGCGCTATCGTGTTTTCCGATCCGACTGCGAAGAAGCGGCTCGAAGCGATCCTCCACCCGATGATCCGTGCCGAGTCGGAGCGGCGCATCGCCGCCTCGGCCGGCGTCGCACCCTATGCGGTGCATGTCGTGCCGCTGCTGGTCGAATCGGCCGGCTACCGCAAGCGCGTCGATCGCGTCCTGGTGGTCGACTGCACCGAGGCGGTCCAGGTCGAGCGCGTGAAGAAGCGCAGCGGCCTCGCCGACGACGAAGTGCGCCGCATCATTGCGAGCCAGGCGCCGCGGGCTGCGCGGCTTGCTGCGGCGGACGACGTGATCGACAACAGCGGCCCGTTGGCTGCCCTCGGTGCGCAAGTCGAGGCCCTGCACGAGCGATATCTGGCCCTTGCGCGGCAGGGCGAGCGCGCATGAATACGCGCCTCCAATTGCCTCACCCGGCCATTTGCCTCAAAATTCAACGATTTTCCGCTTCTGCCCGGCGCGAAACCGGACTGACTACGGCGCGGTCGTGATCACCTACGAGTACCCGCTCAACGAACGTATCCGTACGCTCCTCCGGCTGGAGGACCTGTTCGGGCGCTCGGGCTACTTCATCGGCCAGCAGAATCCGCTCGACCACCATGTCGCCCTGCTCACGCTGTTCGAGATCATGGAAGTCGCGAGCCGCGCCGACCTCAAGTCGGACCTGCTGCAGGAACTGGAGCGGCAGAAGCAGGTGCTGCGCGCATTTCGCAACAATCCGGACATCTCCGAAGAAGCCCTCAACCAGGTGCTCGCCGACATGGAGCAGGCCTCCACTGCGCTCTTCGGCATGACCGGCCGGATCGGCCAGTATCTGCGCGAGAACGAATGGCTGATGTCGATCAAGCAACGTACCGGCATCCCCGGCGGCGCCTGCCAGTTCGACCTGCCCTCGTACCACTACTGGCTCAACAAGACCTCGGAAGAGCGCGGTGCGCAGCTTGCGGGCTGGACGAGCCCGCTCTACCCGCTGCGCGACGGGTCGGCGATCATCCTTCGCATCCTGCGCGAGTCCGGCAAGCCCGCGCAATTCCTGGCGCCGCAAGGCACCTACCAGCAGATGCTCGGCGGGAAGACGGCGCAGATGCTGCGCGTGCGGCTCGACCCCGCGCTTGGCTGCGTGCCGGAGATGAGCGCGAACAAGTACGTGCTCAACATCCGCTTCCTGATGCAGGGCGGCGAAGACCCGCGGCCTCGCACCGCCGAGAACGACATAGGCTTCGAGTTGACGTTCTGCAACCTGTAGTGGGAGGCTCGGCGAGGGGCGGGCCTTCTCCCCTCCATTGACAGATGGCGACGAACCGCGCAGTCCCCTGCCCGCGTTGCGGCATGCAAGTGGCGTGGAGCAGCGAGAACAAGTACCGCCCGTTCTGCAGCGAGCGCTGCAAGATGATCGACCTCGGGCAATGGGCAAGCGAGGCCTACCGGGTCCCGCAGTCCGGGGCGCCCGACCCGGGCGAGGAAAGGCCCGAATCGGAAAACCAGTAGAATTTTCCTTTTCAGGCAAATAAATCAGCCGGAAACCCAATCAGGGGGCCGGCTTCCGGATTTGAAAGTTCATGAATCCGGGGATTCCCAGGCGCCCGAGATCATCGCGATTCCGTGCGCACCGGCTCGCCAGGCGTCCTCCACGTCTGCGCTGCGCAGCCCCCCGATCGCGTAGACCGGCAGGGTCGCCCCCTGCGCGATTCTCGCGAACTTCTCCCAACCGAGGCTCGCCGCTCCGGGATGCGATGCGGTCGGCCGCACCGGCCCGAGCACCGCGAGGTCGAGTTCGAGCCGCATCGCCTGCGCCAGTTCCGCCTTGTCATGGCACGAGGCCCCGGCGAGCAGGCCCTGCGGGCGCGAGTCGAGCCGCAACAATTGCTGCGCGGTGAAGTGGACGCCGTCGGCGCCGGCTTCCTGCGCAAGCGCCAAGTCCCCGTTCACGAGCACCTTTGCGCCGTGGCGATGCGCGATCAGGCAGGCCTGCCTCGCCAGTTTCAGCGCCTCGTTGCGGGCAAGGCCCTTCTCGCGCATCTGAAGCAGCCTGAGACCGCCCCGCAGACGCCGCTCGAGCCGGCGCATGAACTCATCGTGCCCGAGCGCGGCGGCCGCGCTGATGGCGTATTCGGGGGGCAGAGCGAGGGAAGCGAGGATCGGCGCATTCGCCGGCAGCATCGGCTCCACCATCGGCTCGCCGATGCGTTGCCATGCAAGCTGCTGGCCCTCGCGCGGGTGGGGCTCGCCGGTCCAGTGCGTGACGCGGAAGAAGTGGAGCCGGACAGTTGCGTGCTCGTAGGTGAATACGCGCGTGAGCCACGGCCACGACTGGGTCACGTCGATGCCGATTTCCTCGTGCAATTCGCGGTCAAGCGCGGCAGAGGCCGGCTCGCCGGCCTCGATCTTGCCGCCGGGAAACTCCCACCAGCCTGCGTAGACCCTGCCCTCGGGCCGCCGGGCCAGCAGGAAGGCGCCGTCGGCGCGCAGGATGACGGCCGCCGCGACTTCGACTATCACGCTGCGACCACGCGGGCCGCTACTTTCGCGCCCTGGCGGGCTTGCCGGCCCCGCCCACATGCCGGCCCGCCCAGTCGCGGGCGAACTGGAACGCGATGCGCCCGCTGCGCGAGCCGCGCAGCAGCGCCCACTGAAGCACTTCCTCGCGCGCGGCCTCGATGTCACGCGCGCTGCAGCCGAAATGGCGCATCCAGTGCGCGGCGATTGCGAGATATTCGTCCTGGTCGAACGGGTAGAACGACACCCACAGCCCGAAGCGCTCGGACAGCGAGATCTTCTCCTCCACCGTCTCACCCGGATGGATCTCTTCGCCGACGTACTTGGTGGCGAGGTTCTCCTCCATGTATTCGGGCATCAGGTGGCGGCGATTGGAGGTCGCGTAGATCAGGAGGTTGTCCGAGGTGGTGGAGATCGACCCGTCCAGCGCGACCTTGAGCGCCTTGTAGCCGGGCTCGGCCTCCTCGAACGAGAGATCGTCGCAAAACAGCATGAACCGCTCCGGCCGCGTGGCGATCGCATCGACGATGGCGGGCAGGTCGACCAGGTCGCTCTTGTCGACCTCGATCAGCCGCAGGCCGTCCCTCGCATACTTGTTGAGCAGCGCCTTGATGATCGACGACTTGCCGGTGCCTCGGGCGCCGGTGAGCAGGACGTTGTTGGCCGGCTTGCCGGCGACGAACTGGCGCGTGTTCTGCTCGACCTTCGCGATCTGGGCGCCTATTCCCTGCAGGTCGGTCAGGCGCATCTTGTGGACGTGCCGGACCGGCTCTAGCCATCCCCGCGCGGCGAGGCCGCTGCCCCTGCGCCAGCGGAAGGCGACCGAGGTCCAGTCGATCGGCGGCGGCGGCGGCGGCAACAGGCCCTCGATGCGCTCGACAAGCGAGCCGAATTGCGCCAGCACGTCGGCCAGCTCCGGTTTCGCGGCCATCAGGTACGGTACTCCGCGTTGATCTTGACGTAGTCGAACGAGAAATCGCAGGTCCACAAGGTGGCGGAGGCGGCACCGCGGTTGAGCACGACGCGCACGGTGATTTCCGGCTGCTTCATCACTGCATTGCCGTCTGCCTCGCGGTAGGCGGGGTTGCGTCCGCCGTTCTTCGCCACGAGGACATCGCCCAGGTAGAGGTCGACCAGCGACGTGTCGAGGTCGGCCACGCCGGCGTAGCCGATGGCGGCAAGGATGCGGCCCAGGTTCGGGTCGGATGCGAAGAACGCGGTCTTCACCAGCGGCGAATGCGCGATCGCGTAGCCGACCTTGCGGCACTCCTCGCGGGTGCGACCGCCCTCGACCCTCACGGTGATGAATTTCGTGGCGCCCTCGCCATCGCGGATGATCGCCTGCGCCAGTTCGATCGAGACCTCGCGCACGGCATCGCGCACCGCGGCATAGCTGTCGCCGGACTTGTCCGCAACCTCGACCCCGGAAGCGCCGGTCGCGATCAGCATGAACGAGTCGTTGGTCGAGGTATCGCCGTCCACCGTGATCGCGTTGAAGGAATCGTCGGCCACTTCCTGGAGCATCTCCTGCAGCAGGGCCGCGGGCAGTCCGGCATCGGTGGCGACGAAGCCGAGCATCGTGGCCATGTTCGGGTGGATCATGCCGGCGCCCTTGGCGATGCCGGTGACGGTCACCGACGTGCCGCCGACAGTGATCCTGCGCGAGGAGGCTTTTGCGACGGTGTCGGTGGTCATGATCGCTTCGGCTGCGCTCGCCCAGTTCCCGGCGCGGAGGTCCGCCCTTGCGGCTGGCAGGCCGGCGACGATACGGTCCGCCGGCAGGGGCTCCATGATCACGCCCGTGGAGAACGGAAGGACTTCGCTCGTGCTGCAGCCGATCGACGCCGCCGCGGCGGCGCAGACTTCGAGCGCGCGCCCGAGTCCGTCCTCGCCGGTGCCGGCATTTGCATTTCCGGTGTTGACCACCAGCGCCCTGGGGGCGGTTCCGGCCGCAAGATGCCTCTTTGCAAGTATCACGGGCGCCGCGCAGAACCTGTTCTGCGTGAAGACACCGGCGACATGCGCGCCCGCGGCGATCTTTACGAGCAGTACGTCCTTGCGACCGGCTTTGCGCACCCCGGCCATTGCAACGCCGAGTTCTACGCCGGCCACCGGGTACAGCTGCTCCGGCTTGGCGGGCTGGAGGTTTACGGGCATGGTTTGCTCTTTCTCAAGCCAGTTTTCCGTGGCACTGCTTGTACTTCTTGCCGGACCCGCACGGGCACGGATCGTTGCGGCCGACTTTCTGGCCGAAGCGTACGAAAGGCTGCTTCGCCTTTTCGTTTGCTGCCGGCGGCGCAAGCGACTCGGCCGCGGCCTCCTCGGGCTCGACCGAGGACGCGCCCGGGTCGGCGTGCCGGAAGCTCACGTTCTCGAGCGCAGGCGGCGCATCCGGCACCTCGATGGGGGTCTCGGCCTTGATCTGGACCGCGACCAGCGTGCGCGTGACTTCCAGCTTGACCGACTCGAGCATCGCCGCGAACAGCTCGAACGCCTCGCGCTTGTATTCCTGCTTCGGGTTCTTCTGCGCATAGCCGCGCAGGTGGATTCCCTGGCGCAGGTGGTCGAGCGCCGCGAGGTGCTCGCGCCAGTGCGAGTCGAGGATCTGCAGCATCACGTATCGCTCGTACTGGTGGAAGGAATCCTCCGCGCCCGGCGGAATCTTCGCGGCATACGACTCGTTGGACTTCCCGATGATGCGCTCGAGCACCGCCTCGTCGGTCAGGTCCGGCTCCTTCTCCAGCCAGTCCCTGATCGGCAGCTGGAGCTGGAAGTCGGCGGCAAGCGACTTTTCGAGCGCCGGGATGTCCCACTGCTCCTCCACGCTCTCGGCGGGCACGTGCGTGCGGAAGAGGGCCGTGATCACGCCTTCGCGCAGATCGGTGATCCGCTCGGACACGTCCTTCGAATCCATCAGCTCGTTGCGCAGCTGGTAGATCGTCCGGCGCTGGTCGTTCGAGACGTCGTCGTACTCGAGCAGCTGCTTCCTGATGTCGAAGTTGCGCGCCTCGACCTTGCGCTGCGCGCTCTCGATCGAGTTGGTCACCATCCGGTGCTCGATGGCCTCGCCTTCGGGCATCTTGAGCATGACCATGATCTTGTTGATCCGCTCGCCGGCGAAGATGCGCAGCAGCGGGTCCTCGAGCGACAGGTAGAACCTCGACGACCCCGGGTCGCCCTGCCGGCCGGAGCGGCCGCGCAGCTGGTTGTCGACGCGCCGCGACTCGTGCCGCTCGGTGCCGATGATGTGCAGGCCGCCCTCCCTGATCACCAGGTCGTGCAATTGCTGCCACTCGTTCTTGATCGTCTCGATGCGGCGATTCTTCTCCGCGGGGTCCATGCCCTCGGCCGCTTCGATGAACTCGCACTGCTTTTCCACGTTCCCGCCGAGCACGATGTCCGTGCCGCGGCCGGCCATGTTGGTCGCGATCGTGACCATTTTCGGGCGGCCGGCCTGGGCGATGATCTCGGCCTCGCGCGCGTGCTGCTTTGCGTTCAGCACCTGGTGCGGCAGGTCGCCCGCCTGCTTGAGCATCCCGGAGAGCAGCTCCGAACTCTCGATCGAGGTCGTACCCACGAGGACCGGCTGGCCGCGCTTGTGGCAGTCCTTGATGTCCTCGATGATCGCGTTGTACTTTTCCTTGCTGGTGCGGAATACCTGGTCGAGCCGGTCTTCGCGGATCATGGGCCGGTGCGTCGGCACGACCACGGTCTCGAGGCCGTAGATCTCCTGGAACTCGTACGCCTCGGTGTCGGCCGTACCGGTCATGCCCGAGAGCCTGGAATACATCCGGAAGTAATTCTGGAACGTGATCGACGCGAGCGTCTGGTTCTCGGACTGGATCGGCACGTTCTCCTTCGCCTCGACCGCCTGGTGCAGGCCGTCCGACCAGCGCCGCCCCTGCATCAGGCGGCCGGTGAACTCGTCGACGATGATGACCTCGCTGTTCTGCACGACGTACTGCTGGTCGCGGTGGAACAGGTGGTGCGCGCGCAATGCCGCGTAAAGGTGGTGGACGAGGTTGATGAAGGTCGGCTCGTACAGGCTCGCGCCCTCGGGCAGCAGGCCCACGCGCACCAGGATCTCTTCGGCGTGCGCATGGCCGGCTTCCGACAGCAGGATCTGGTGGTTCTTTTCGTCGACCCAGAAATCGCCTTCGCCCTCCTCCTCTGCCTGCCTGGTCAGCAGCGGAGCGACCTCGTTCATGCGGTGGTAGAGCTCGGTGCGGTCCTCGGCCTGGCCCGAGATGATCAGCGGCGTGCGCGCCTCGTCGATCAGGATCGAATCGACTTCGTCGACGATGGCGAAGTTCAGGCCTCGCTGGTAGCGGTCCTCGACGTGCATCGCCATGTTGTCGCGCAGGTAGTCGAAGCCGAACTCGTTGTTGGTGCCGTAGGTGATGTCGGCCTGGTAGGCGGCGCGCTTCCTGTCGGACTCGAGCTGCGAGAGGTTGACGCCGACGGTCAACCCGAGAAAGCCGTAGAGCCTGCCCATCCAGTCGGCGTCGCGCTGGGCAAGGTAATCGTTCACCGTGACGATATGCACGCCCCTGCCTGCGATCGCATTGAGGTAGGCCGGCAGCGTCGACATCAGGGTCTTGCCCTCGCCGGTGCGCATCTCGGCGATCTTGCCGGCATGCAGCACCATGCCGCCCACCAGTTGGACGTCGAAGTGGCGCATCTTGAGGGTGCGCACGCCAGCTTCGCGGACCACCGCGAAGGCCTCGGCAAGCAACTCATCGAGGGTCGTACCGTCGGCGAACCGCTTGCGGAACTCGTCGGTCTTGGCGCGCAGCGCCTCGTTTGAGAGGGCCGAGATGGCCGGTTCCAGCGCGTTGATGCGCGCGACCGTCCGCCCGTACTGCTTGAGCAGGCGCTGGTTGCGGCTGCCGAAAATCTTCGTGAGGAACTTGGTGATCATGCTCGCCGGTGTGGGCTGCGACGCGTGCCGCAGGGAACGGCATGGGTGGCGCCGTTTCGAAAAAAATCAAGATTTTAGCATGGCCCTTTCGACCGCCCAGCGGTCCCGACGCCCGGGAAGCGGTGGCCGGGAAAGATCCCGGGGCTTCCTGCTTGTTACTACCGGCGCGCCAGCGGCGGCGGCGCCGCGGCGAAGAGGAAGCGAGCCGGGTTCTGCGCCGCTCCCTTGAACCGGACCTCGAAATGCAGGTGCGGCCCGGTCGATCGGCCGGTCGAGCCGACTTCGGCGATCTTCTGGCCGCGCTTGACGAGATCGCCCTGCTTCACGAAGACCTTCGACGAATGTGCGTAGCGCGTGACCAGGTCGTTGCCGTGGTCGATGTCGATCATGTTGCCGTACTGGGGATGGTACCCGGCGAACTGCACGATGCCGCCGGCCGCGGCGACGATGGTGGTGCCGACGTCCGACAGGAAGTCGATGCCTTCATGCATCGTGTTCTGGCCGGTGAAAGGATCGATGCGCACACCGAAACTCGAGGCATTGTAGGTGTAGGCGCCGCTGATCGGCAGGATGGTGGGCAGGAGTTTCTTCTTGACGGCCTGCTCGAACATCTGCGCCTCGAGCACGCCGAGCAGGTCGGTGCGGTTCTCCATCTGCCGCGACAGCGCGTCGATCCTGCGGCTGAACTCCTGCATCGAGAGGTTCTGTGGCGGGAAGATCGTGGATTGCGCGCCGCCGAGGCCGGGCGATTCGTTCAGGCGGAATTCCTGGGGCTTGATCCCTGCGATCGTCGAGAGCCTGTCGCCCAGGGCGTCGAGGCGTGTCATCTGCGCCTGGATCTCGCCCAGCTTGACAGCCATGGCGTTGAGGTTCTGCTGGACGAACTCGCGCGCCTTCTGCGTCTCGCCCTGCTGGGTGGCTTCAATGATCTGCTGGAGGTAAGGGACCTTCACTTCGCCGGCGATGCGCAGCGTCAGGGCGTACAACCCGATCGTGAGCCCGATCAGGGTGACCACGCCGACCACGCCGGAGACCAGCAAATGGCGGGTAGTGAGGGTGACAGTCCTCGCTTTCGCCAACCGGTCAGAGATTACAATGATCTGCAACTACCACCCTCCGCACAACGATCGACAACCGCCCGGCACCTGCCCGATGACTGCCCTCAAGATCAACCGCTTTCTGTCCGAACCCGGGGACTTCGGTCCCATCGTGCAAAAAGCGCAGGAAATCGAGGCCCTGTCGAAGCTGCTGAAAGAATTCCTTCCCCCGGAACTGGCTCCGTTGGCGCGCGTGGCCAATTTCAAGGAGGGAAAGCTCACGCTCCTGGCAGCCAATGGCCCCACCGCAGCCAAACTGAAGCTCTTGTCGGAAAGCCTGGGGGGTTACGTCTCGAAACAGCGCACGCAGGTTAATTCAGTTTCGGTGAGGGTGCAACCGGGCGCCGGCGATCCCCCCGCTCCCGCACCGAAGCAGGCGAAACTTACCCACACTGCCTTACAGGAACTTGTCGCGCTGCACGCGCGACTGCCCGAGTCCGCGTTCCGTAAGGCCTTGAAATCCTTGCTCGATCGACACGGCCTCAAACCATGACCACGAGCCGCTCGAAGAACAGCAGACCGAGGAGTAAGAGGACTGCGGCCAGAGCCATCTGAAAAATTCGCCAGGCGAATCGCAAGTACTTGCGATTGCCTGTGAAAGCCCAGCCGAGGACGGAAACGCCGATCGCAATGGCGGCCAGCAGGGAAACGATGCGCAGGACGAGCATGCGCCCGTCCCCGCCTTAACCGGCCTGGCCTGCCAGGCCCAGCACTCCCGCGGGCGCGTCTTCCGCCCGCTCGAAGCTCACCCTTTCCCACGCATCGGGTCGCAGGATGAGTTCACGCAGCAAGCGGTTGTTCAGCGCATGACCGGACTTGTGCGCGCTGAACGCGCCGAGCAACGGGCTGCCCATCAGGTAGAGGTCGCCGATCGCGTCGAGAACCTTGTGGCGGATGAACTCGTCGCCGAACCTGAGGCCCTCGGCGTTGAGCACGCGGTACTCGTCGAGTACCACCGCGTTGTCGAGCCCCCCACCGAGCGCAAGGCCGTCTTCGCGCAGTTGCTCGACGTCCTGCATGAACCCGAAAGTGCGCGCGCGCGCGATTTCCTTCAGGTAGGAAGTCTCCGCGAAATCGACCGTGACCGACTGTTTGCTCTTGTCGATCACGGGATGGTTGAACACGATCGAAAACGAAAGCTTGTAGCCGTCGTACGGCTCCAGCCGCGCCCACTTGTCGCCGTCGGAAACCTCGACCCGCTTCCTGATGCGGATGAAGCGTTTGGGGGCCGCCTGTTCCTCGATGCCGGCTGCCTGGATCAGGAACGCGAACGGCGCCGCACTGCCGTCCATGATCGGGACTTCCGGGCCGTCGAGGTCGATGAATGCGTTGTCGATGCCCAGGCCCGACAAGGCAGACATCAAGTGCTCTACGGTATAAACCCGCGCGTTCCCCTGCACGAGGCAGGACGACAGCCGCGTTTCCCCGACGGATTCGGCGCTCGCGCGAAGATCGGCAACCGGCTCGAGGTCGACCCTGCGGAAGACGATCCCGGTGTCCGGCTGCGCGGGGCGCAGGACCATGCGGATCTTCTGGCCGGTGTGCAACCCCACGCCAGTGGCGCGAGTCAGCGATTTCAGCGTGCGTTGACGGAGCATCGGGAAGGCAGGACCGGTGGAAAGGCGTGGATACGAATTTTAAGTACCTGTTTCGGAACAAAGTGTAGCACATTTGTAAATTGATGGTGCGATGCAGCATCAATTTCGGGCGATGGGCCGCTCGGCCCGCAATCAACGCCACCGGAATCCGGTCCGCCCGGCAAGGTCGGCAACCGGATTCCGGCAGCGCCCGGGAGGCTCAGTCGGCCTGTTTGCGCAGGAAGGCGGGAATGTCGTACTTGTCGACGCCGCTCTGCGCAAGCGCCTCGGCCTGCCGCGCGCGATTGTTGCGCATGACTGCCGGCATTTCGAGGTTCTGGTAGTCGATGCCTGTCCCGGCGGCCATCACCGGCTGGTTGTCGGTCCCGGTCTTCTGGGTCATCACCAGCTGGGGCTTCGACTGCCTTTGCGCCTGCGCGGCGCCCAGGCCGGTCGCCACCACGGTGACCCGAAGGTTGTCTTCCATGGCGGGGTCGTAAACGGCGCCGAAAATGATCGTCGCATCGTCGGCTGCGAAGCTGCGCACAGTGTTCATGACCGCCTTGACTTCGCCGTGCTTGAGGCTCTCGCGCGTGGCCGTGATGTTGACCAGCACGCCACGGGCGCCGGAGAGCGTCACCCCCTCCAGCAGCGGGCTGGCGATCGCCTGCTCGGCCGCGATGCGCGCGCGATCGACGCCGGCCATCTGCGCCGAGCCCATCATCGCCATGCCCTGCTCGGACATCACCGTACGCACGTCCTGGAAGTCGACGTTGACCAGGCCTTCTCGGTTGATGATCTCGGAGATTCCCGCCACGGCGTTGTTCAGGACGTCGTCGGCAGCCCTGAAGGCCTCGTCCATCGTCACGTCTTCGCCGAGTACCTCCTCGAGCTTGTCGTTGAGGATCACGATCAAGGCATCCACGTGCTGGCCGAGCTCGTCGATGCCGGCTTCGGCCAGGCGCATGCGCTTGGTGCCTTCGAAAGTGAAAGGCTTGGTGACGACGGCAACCGTCAGGATGCCCATCTCCCGCGCGACCTCCGCTACGACCGGCGCCGCGCCGGTGCCGGTGCCGCCGCCCATGCCGGCGGTGATGAACACCATGTTGGCGCCTTCGAGCGACTCCTGCAGCAGCCCGCGCTCCTCCATTGCAAGCGCGCGCGCCTCGTCGGGCTTCGCGCCCGCACCCAGGCCGCTCGACCCGATCTGGATCTGGTTGCGCGCCTGGTTGCGCGCGAGCACCTGCGCGTCGGTGTTCACGGCGATGAACTCGACGCCTTCCACGCCCTTGCCGATCATGTGGTTGACGGCGTTGCCGCCTGCGCCGCCGACGCCCACCACCTTGATCACGGGACCTGATCCCTGGCTGTCTACGATTTCGAACATTTTGTTTTCTCCTTGCCGGTTGAACTGACTGCCAATTGTTAGGTGCTGCTATGAATGCTTCGGTAGACCTCAAAAATTCCGCTGGAACCACTCGCGCATGCGCGCGAGCACCGCCTTGAACGAGCCGCCCTGCCGCATCACGTGGCCCTGCTGGATCTGGGCAGCGCCTTCGAGCAGCAGGCCCATCGCGGTCGCATAGCGCGGATTGCGCACCACGTCGGCGAGGCCTCCCGAATAGACGGGAAGCCCGATGCGCACCGGCATGTGGAATATTTCCTCGCCCAGCTCGACCATGCCCTGCATCGTCGCCGAGCCGCCGGTAAGGACGACGCCCGAAGAGAGCAGTTCCTCGAAACCCGATTCGCGCAGGACCTTCTGCACGAGCGTGAAGAGTTCCTCGACCCGCGGCTCGATCACTTCGGCGAGGGTCTGGCGCGACATCATCCGCGGCGCCCGCTCGCCGATGCCCGGCACCTCGACCATCTCGTTCGCATCGGCAAGCTGCCTCAACGACACGCCGTGGCGGATCTTGATCGTCTCGGCGTCCGGGGTCGGCGTGCGCAGCGCCATCGCGATGTCGTTGGTGATCTGGTCACCTGCGATCGGGATCACGGCCGTATGGCGGATCGCGCCATGGGTGAAGATCGCAATGTCGGTCGTTCCTCCGCCGATGTCGACCAGGCAGACGCCGAGGTCCTTTTCGTCCTCGGAAAGCACGGCGCGCGACGAGGCGAGCGGCTGGAGGATCAGGTCGTTCACCTCGAGCCCGCAGCGGCGCACGCACTTGACGATGTTCTGGGCCGAGGACACCGCGCCGGTGACGATGTGCACCTTCACCTCGAGCCGGACGCCGGACATGCCGATCGGCTCGCGCACGTCCTCCTGCCCGTCGATGATGTATTCCTGCCTGAGCACGTGCAGGATCTGCTGGTCGGTCGGTATGTTCACCGCACGTGCCGTCTCGATCACGCGGTCCACGTCGAGCGCGGTCACCTCGCGATCCTTGATCGCCACCATGCCGGTGGAATTGAAGCTCTTGATATGGCTGCCGGCAATGCCGGTGAACACCGAGGCGATCTTGCAGTCGGCCATCAGCTCGGCTTCCTCCAGCGCGCGCTGGATCGCGCTCACCGTCGACTCGATGTTGACGACCACGCCCTTCTTCAGGCCCTTGGACTCGTGGCTGCCCATGCCGAGGACTTCGAGACGCCCGTCGGGCAGAACCTCGGCGACGAGCGCCACCACCTTGGAGGTCCCGATGTCGAGCCCGACCACGAGTTGCTTGATTTCTTTGGCCATGTTTTCTTCTTCGCTCAGCTCTTCGCTTTGCCGGTCCGGGAGCGCTCGATTTCCGGTACGCGCAGCGCAAACCCGTTCGGGTATCGCAAATCGACGTATTCGTGGCGCAGCGCGATCCGGCCCAGCGTTTGCGGGTAAGCGGCGACAAAGCGCGCAAGCCGTGCTTCGGCCGGGTCGTTCGGCAGGTCGCGCCCCAATTCGATGTTCAGGCCGCTCGACAGCCGCAGTTGCCAGGCAAACCGCGGGGTCAGGATGACGCGGTCCACGCTGCCGCCCAACGGGGCCACCAGTTCGGCATACCGCCGGTAGCGCCGGGTGACTTCGCCTTCGGTCCGGAGCGGGCCGGCAAACGTGGGCAGGGCGGCTTCGGTGTCGCCGGCGAATCGCTCCCCGAAAGTGTTCACGAGACCGGCGTCGCCCCAATGCGCAAGGGCGACATGCTCTTCGAGCGTCACCTCGACGCGGTCCGGCCAGACGCGTCGCACGTCCGCGCGCCTCACCCACGCGATCTGCTCGAGCCCTTCGCGCAGCGCCGCCAGGTCGACCGCGAAGAAATTCCCCGCCGCGCGAGCGCGCGCGGCGGCTTCGAGCTCGTTCCGCGTGGTGTGCGATAGGTCCCCGCGCACCGTGATTTCGCGCAGCGGAAACCACGGCGAGGTCAGGACGAGCCGGGTGCCGGCGAACGCAAAGATCACGACGGCAGCCGCGATCAGGATGTTGGCCGCCAGGTTCAGCAGGCGCGGGTTATCCCACATGCGCACCCTCCAGGATCTTCACGCACAGCGCTTCGTACGAGATGCCCACGGCGCGCGCGGCCATCGGCACCAGCGAGTGGTCCGTCATGCCCGGGGACGTGTTCACCTCGAGCAGGTAGGGGTTGCCGTCCTGGTCCATCATGACGTCGGTGCGGCCCCAGCCCCTGCAGCCGAGCACGTCGAAGGCCTTGAGGCAAAGCTGCTGGACCTCCTGCTCCTTTTCCTTCGACAGGCCGCACGGCACGATGTACTTCGTGTCGTCCCTCACGTATTTCGCTTCGTAGTCGTAGAAATCGCGCGTGGTCTCAAGCCGGATCAGCGGCAACGGCGTGCGCCCGAGGATCGCGCCGGTGAGCTCGGTGCCCTCGACGAACCTCTCCGCAATCACGACGCGGTCGTAGTTCACGGCCAGCGCGAAGGCTTCCTCGAGGCCGTGCGCTTCGCGCACCTTGGTCATGCCGATCGACGACCCTTCGCTGGCTGGCTTCACCATGATCGGCAGGCCGAGACGCGCAGCGGCAGCCCGGAAATCGGTGCGCGAATCGAGCAGCTCGAACGGCGGCGTCGGCAGGCCGTTGGCCTGCCAGAGCTGCTTGGTCCGCATCTTGTCCATTGCAAGCGCCGAAGCGAGCACGCCACTGCCGGTATAGGGCAGGCCGAGGTATTCGAGCGCGCCCTGCACCGTGCCGTCTTCCCCGAATCGGCCGTGCAGCGCGATAAAGGCGCGGGAAAAGCGTTCGCTGATCAGTTCGCCCAGGCCACGCTCCGCCGGGTCGAAGGGGTGCGCGTCGATCCCGGCCGAACGCAATGCGGACAACACCATGCCGCCGCTCTTCAGCGAGACCGGGCGCTCGGCCGACTTGCCTCCCATGAGTACCGCGACCTTGCCGAAATCCGTCATGCGGGATCCCCGAAGATGCGCACTTCAGGATGAAGGTCGATGCCGGTGCGCTGCCTGACCTCGGCGCGCACCGCCTCGATCAGCCCTTCGATGTCCGCGGCGCTCGCAGCGCCTTTGGGATTGACGATGAAATTGGCGTGCTTCTCGGACACCCGGGCGCCGCCCCGTGCAAGACCCTTGAGGCCGCACGACTCGATCAGGCGCGCGGCGTAGTCGCCCGGCGGGTTGCGGAACACGCTGCCGGCGTTCGGCAATGCAAGCGGCTGCGACGCGATCCGCTTGGTGAGCAGTTCCTTGATCCGCGCGCGGGACGCTTCGCCGTTGCCGGCGGCCAGCCTGAAGGAGGCACCCGTGAACCACTCGTCCGCGCCGATGCGGCCGCCGCCCCTCAATTCGCAATGCCGGTAGCCGATCTCGAAGTCGGATTTCGGCCGCTTCCTGATCTCACCGCCGCGATCGATGGTCTCGACGCACTCGACGATCTCCCAAGTCTCCGACCCATAGCAGCCGGCATTCATCGCCAGCGCGCCGCCGATCGTGCCCGGGATCCCGGCCAGGAACTCGGCGCCTTCGAGGTCGTGCACGGCCGCGAAGCGCGCCACCTTGGGGCTGGCGACGCCGGCTTCTGCAACCACCAGGCCATCGGCAATCGCCGGCCGCTTCGCCGCCGCGTGCACGAGCACGACGGTTCCCCGGAACCCGCCGTCGCGCACCAGCGCGTTGCTTCCCAGCCCGATGAACACGACCGGCTCTGCCCGCGGCAGCCGGCGCAGGAACGCGGCAAGGTCATCCCGGTCGGCAGGCACGTATGCGCGCGCCGCGGCGCCGCCCGCGCGCCAGCTGACGTGCCTGGCCATCGGCTCGTCGAGCTTCAATTTCCCGCGCAACGGGATCATGGGCTGCATGGCTTGGTCGATCTCGGACAGGTCCATGCCGCTCACGCTTCCCCTGCGGCCAGTTGAGAGGGCACCGTGCCGATCGAGCCGGCGCCCATGGTCACCACGACATCGCCGTCCTTCGCCACGCGCCGGATCGCATCGGGCATCTGCGCGATGTCGTCGACGAAGACCGGCTCGACCTTTCCGGCAACCCGGATCGCGCGGACCAGCGCACGCCCGTCGGCCGCCACGATCGGCGCTTCGCCGGCCGCGTAGACCTCTGCGAGCACCACCGCATCGACCGTGGATAGCACGCGCACGAAGTCCTCGAACAGGTCGCGCGTGCGCGTATAGCGGTGCGGCTGGAACGCAAGCACCAGCCTGCGGCCCGGGAACGCACCGCGCGCCGCGGCGAGCGTGGCCGCCATTTCGGCCGGATGATGGCCATAGTCATCGATCAGCGTGAACTTGCCGCCGTCCGCGGCAGCCACCTCGCCGTAGCGCTGGAATCGCCGGCCGACGCCGCGGAACTCGGCCAGCGCCTTGCAGATTGCCGCATCGGGGACGCCCAGCTCGCCGGCCACGGCAATCGCCGCGAGTGCATTCAGGACATTGTGCGCACCGGGCAGGTTGAGCGTGACTTCGAGCGCCGGCGTCTTTTCGCGCAGCACCTTGAAGCGCATCGCGCCGCCGGCGTGCTCCAGGCCGGTAGCACGCACCATCGCGTCCTCCCCGAGCCCGTAGGTCACGGTGGGTTTCGATACGAAAGGCAGGATTTCGCGCACGTTGCGGTCGTCCGTGCACAGGATCGCGCTGCCGTAGAAAGGCAGATTCTGCAGGAACTGGATGAACGCCTGCTTGAGTCGCGCGAAATCGTGCTGGTAGGTGTCCATGTGGTCAGCGTCGATGTTCGTAACGACCGCCACTACCGGCTGCAGGTGCAGGAACGACGCATCGGACTCGTCAGCCTCGACGACGATGAAGTCGCCTGCCCCCAGCCGGGCATTCGATGCCGAACTGTTGAGGCGCCCGCCGATCACGAAGGTCGGGTCGAGGCCGCCCTCGGCGAGCACGCTGGCGATCAGGCTCGTGGTGGTTGT
Source organism: uncultured Bordetella sp. (assembly GCA_964599095.1). Taxonomy (GTDB): domain Bacteria; phylum Pseudomonadota; class Gammaproteobacteria; order Burkholderiales; family SG8-39; genus SZAS-79. The sequence continues at coordinate 26,538 of CAZREB010000022.1, read as the reverse complement.
CTTGCCGTGCGTGCCCGCGATCGCGATACCGCTCTTGAGTCGCATCAGTTCGGCTAGCATCAGCGCACGCGGGACCACAGGAATGCGCTTCGCGCGTGCGGCGAGGACCTCCGGGTTGTCGCCCCTTACTGCGGTCGACACCACGACCGCGTCGGCGTCCGCGACGTTTTCCGCTGCGTGGGAGACCTTCACCTTGACCCCGAGCTTCTCCAGGCGCCGCGTCGCCGCGTTGGCTGCGAGGTCTGATCCGCTCACCTCGTAGCCGAGGTTGACCAGCACCTCGGCGATCCCGCTCATGCCGGATCCGCCAATGCCCACGAAATGGATGCGCCGCACCTTGTGCTTCACGCGAGGACTCCCCCGGAAAGCCGGATGCACGATTCCGCGACGAGGCGGGTGGCCTCCGGCTTGCCAAGCGCGCGCGCCTTCTCGGCCATCGCGAGCAGCTTCGCCCGGTCCAGCGTCCGGATGAGGCCGGCCAGTTTCTCCGGATCCATTTCCGGCTGGCGGATCAGCATCGCAGCGCCGCTGTCGGCGAGGAATCTCGCGTTCGCGGTCTGGTGATCGTCTACTGCATGGGGAAACGGCACCAGCACGCTCGCCATTCCTGCGGCCGACAGCTCCGACACGGTCAGCGCGCCTGCCCGGCAGATGACCAGGTCGGCTTCGGCATAGCGCCCCGCCATGTCGCCGATGAATGCGACCAGTTCGCCTTCGACGCCGGCGGCAGCGTAGGCCGCCCGCAGCGCATCGAGGTGCCTCTCGCCCGACTGGTGGACCACGCGCGGGCGATCCGCCTCGGGGATCAGCGCCAAGGCCCTGGGAACCGTTTCGTTCAGGGCCTGCGCGCCGAGGCTGCCGCCGACGACCAGCAGCCTGAGCGGGCCGCTGCGGCCGGCGTAGCGGGCGCCCGGCACATCGACACCGGCGATCTCGGCGCGGACCGGATTGCCTGTCCATTGCGCACCCGGCAGCGCGCCGGGAAAGGCCGCCATCACCTGGTCGGCGACCCTGGCAAGGACCTTGTTGGTCAGGCCCGCTATCGCATTCTGCTCGTGCACTGCGAGCGGCTTGTTCAGCAGCGAGGCCATCATGCCGCCCGGGAAGGCCACATAGCCCCCCATGCCCAGCACCACGTCGGGCCGGACGGCGAAGATCGCGCGTGCGCTTTGCCAGAAGGCCACCAGCAGGTTGGCCGGCAGCAGCACCTTGGCCAACAGCCCCTTGCCTCGCAACGCGCTCACCCGCACCCAGGCCATTTCGTAGCCGTGCTCCGGGACAATCCTCGCTTCCATGCCGCTGCGCGAACCCATCCAGACCACGCGCCAGCCTAGCGCGCGCATGAAGTCGGCCACCGCAAGACCGGGAAACACATGCCCGCCGGTGCCACCGGCCATGATCATGATGGTCCTCGAAGGATGCGCACTTGCGGCGCCCGCGCCGGTCGCGGTCATGCGGCCAGCCCCTTGGCTGCCTGGCGGCTCTCCCAGTCGATCCGCAGCAGGATGGCGAGCGCGACGCAGTTCACCAGCAGCCCGGAGCCCCCGAAGCTCATCAGCGGAAGCGTCAGCCCCTTGGTCGGCAGCAGCCCGGTATTGACCCCCATGTTGATCAGCGTCTGGAAACCGATCCAGATGCCAATGCCCTGCGCAGCGAGCGCCGCGAAATGGCGCTCCTGCAGCGCGGCCTGCCGCCCGATTGCGAACGCGCGGAACACCAGCCAGACGAACAGGCCGATGACCAGCGCCACGCCCACCAGCCCCAACTCCTCGGCTACAACCGCCAGCAGGAAGTCGGTATGCGCCTCGGGCAGGTAGTGAAGCTTCTCCACGCTTGCGCCGAGGCCGACGCCGAACCACTCGCCGCGGCCGAACGCGATCAGCGCATGGGAGAGCTGGTAGCCTTTGCCATAGGAATCGGACCACGGGTCCATGAAGCCGAAGATGCGCTGCATCCGGTAAGGCGAGGAAAGCACCAGCGCGGCGAATCCGACCGCCAGCATGCCGACCAGCGCGACGAAGTGGCGCCCGTTCATTCCGCCGAGGAACAGGATCCCGAACGTCGTGATCGCGACGACGACGAGCGCACCGAAATCCGGCTCGCGAAGCAGCAGCCAGGAAACCGCGAGCATGACACCCAGCATCGGCAGCAGCCCTTTCTTGAAGCTCTTCATGACCGCGTGCTTGCGGACCGTGTAGTCCGCGGCATAGAGCACCGCCGCCAGCTTCATCAATTCCGAGGGCTGGAGGTTGAACACCACGAGGTTGAGCCAGCGCCGCGCACCGTTGACTTCGCGGCCGATGCCGGGCACCAGCACCAGCACCAGCAGCACCAGTCCGGCGAGGAAGATCCACGGCGCGCCTTTCTGCCAGAAACCCACCGGCACCATGAAGGTCAGCAATGCTGCAAGCAGCGACACCGCAAGAAAGAGGCTCTGCCGGATCAGGAAATACGCCGGGTTGCCGGCCGTGAACCGGCTCGACTCGGCGATCGCGATCGAGGCCGAATAGACCATCACCAGCCCGGTGGCCAGCAGCAGGAAGGCCGCCCAGGCGAGCGACCGGTCGTATTCCGGCGCGGACACCCGTGATCCGACGACATAGCTAGCCATGCGCTGCCTCCAGCGCCCGGACCGCGGCCGCGAACGCTTCGCCGCGATGCCTGTAGTCGCGGAACATGTCGAAGCTTGCGCACGCGGGCGAAAGCAGCACCGCTTCGTGAGCGCGCGCCTCGCGGGCCGCACGAATCACCGCTTCCTCGATACTCCCGCAGTGTTCCGACCGCACGCCGCTCGCGGCGATTGCGTCTTCGATGCGCCGCGCGTCCTCGCCGATCAGGCAAACCATGCGCGTATGCTCGCCGACCGGCCGGGCCAGGGGCCTGAAGTCCTGGCCCTTGCCTACGCCTCCCGCGATCAGGATGACCGGGTGGTCCATGCCGGCGCGCGAGCCTTGGGTCGCGATGCCCGCGAGCGCGGCGATCGTCGCGCCTACGTTGGTGCCCTTCGAGTCGTCGTAGTAGTCGACGTCGCGGATCGTCGCCACCTTTTCGAGGCGATGGGGCAGGCCGCGAAAGGTCAGTGCGGATTTCACCAGCGGTTCGGACGGCACGCCGATCGCGCGTGCGAGGGCCATTGCCGCCATCGTGTTGGCCGCGTTGTGCCAGCCCCGGATACGCAGCGCTTCTACCTCGACCAATGGGTCGCCGCCCTGCGCGATCCATCTTGCGCCCCGCACTTCGATGCAACCGAAGTCCGCTTCGCCCGGCGGATTCCCCAACCCGAAGGTGATCTGGCTGCGGCCCGGGATAGCCATCGCCAGCGAACCCGGATCGTCCCGGTTCAGGACCTGCAGCCCATCGCCCTGGAAAATGCGGGCTTTCGCCGCACCATAGGCGGCAAACGACGGATAGCGGTCGAGGTGATCCTCGGTCAGGTTGAGCATCGCGGCCGAGTCGGGCTGGAGCGACCAGGTCGTCTCGAGCTGGTAGCTCGAAAGCTCCAGCACCCAGGCATCCGGAAGCTTCCCGGAATCGAGCCTCACGCGCAGCGCATCGAGCGCCGGCGGGGCGATGTTGCCGGCGACTTCCGCATCCAGCCCGGCTCCGCGCAACAGGTGGCCGGCCAGCGCGGTGGCAGTCGTCTTGCCGTTGGTGCCTGTGATCGCGAGCACCCTGCCGCGGCCGTATGCCTGCAGGCCCCAGGCGAACAGCTCGATGTCCCCGCACACCGGCAGCCCCGCAGCCATCGCTTCACGCACCACTTCGAGGTCCAGTGGCAATCCCGGACTTACGCACAGGAGGTCGATCCCTTCGAGCAGCCGGGCCGAGAACGGGCCGCACACAGTCTCGGCCTCAGGCACCTGGGCCTTCAATGCAGCAAGCCGGGGCGGGGCGGCACGCGTATCGGCCACGCGCGGCCGGCCAGCCTCGCGCGCGACCCAGTTTGCGACTGACAGCCCGGTATCCCCCAGGCCCAGCACCAGTACGCGCTTGCCTGCGAGGGCAATTGGGCGCGGCTGCGCCAGCGAGGCAAATGCGGGCGACTTAGCGTGGTCCGGGCTCATCTGAGTTTCAACGTCGAAAGCCCGAACAACACGAGCATCATCGTGATGATCCAGAACCGCACCACGACCTGCGACTCCTTCCAGCCTTCGAGCTCGTAGTGGTGGTGCAGCGGCGCCATCCTGAAGATGCGTTTGCCTCCGCTCGCCTTGAAGTAGACGACCTGGATCATCACCGAGAGCGTCTCGGCGACGAACACTCCGCCCATGATGAAGAGGACGATCTCCTGCCGGACGATCACCGCGATCGTACCGAGCGCCGCACCCAGCGCGAGCGCGCCCACATCGCCCATGAAGACTTCGGCCGGATAGGTGTTGAACCAGAGAAAGCCGAGCCCTGCGCCGGCCAGAGCGCCGCAGAAGACGATCAGTTCGCCTGCGCCGGGGATATAGGGCAGGCCGAGGTATTTCGAGAACACCGCGTGGCCGGCAACGTAGGCGAAGATGCCCAGGCCGCTGCCCACGAGCACCGTGGGCATGATCGCCAGGCCGTCGAGCCCGTCGGTGAGGTTCACCGCGTTCGATGTCCCGACGATCACGAAGAAGGTCAGCACGATGAATCCGATCGTCCCCAGCGGATAGGCGACATGCTTGAAGAACGGCACGATCAGTTCGTTCAGCGCCGGCATCGTGCTGGCGTTGAGCGCCAGATAGACCGCTGCCGACAGCGCGAACAACGACTGCCAGAACAGCTTCGCCTTCGCCGAAAGCCCCTTTGGGTTGCGATGGACGACCTTTCGATAGTCGTCAACCCATCCGATACCGCCGAAGGCGACGGTCACCAGCAGCACGACCCAGAGGAAGCGGTTGTGCAGGTCGCCCCACAATAGCGTCGTGAAGGCGATCGACAACAGGATCAGCGCGCCGCCCATGGTCGGCGTGCCGGCCTTCGTGAGGTGCGACTTGGGGCCGTCGTCGCGCACCGACTGGCCGATCTTGTAGGCGGTGAGCTTGCGGATCACGAACGGGCCCAGGATCAGCGAGATCGCGAGGGCCGTCAGGCACGACAGGACCGCCCGCAACGTGATGTAGTTGAACACATTGAACAGGCGCACGTCCTTCGCGAGCCACTGGGCAAGCTCGAGCAGCATCAGTGCGTTTCCATGGCTTTGCCGGTCAGCCTGGCGACGACGCGCTCCATGCGCATGAAGCGCGAGCCTTTGACCAGAACCGTGGCGCCCTTGTCGCGCGCCCTCTCGAGCGCCTCGGCGAGGTCCTCGAGCGTCGCGAAATGGCGGGCGCCGTGCCCGAATGCCGCCACTGTGTGCGCCGTGGATTCGCCGAGCGCAAGCACGCTCGTGATCCCCCGTTCCCTCGCGTAGCGCCCGACTTCGCTGTGAAAATCCGGCCCGTCGTCGCCGACTTCGCCCATGTCGCCCAGCACCAGCACCGTCCGGCCGCCCGCGCCGGCGAGCACGTCGATCGCCGCGCGCACCGAGTCCGGGTTCGCGTTGTAGCTGTCGTCGATGACCGTCATGCCCTCGGTGGTCTGCTTCACCTCCAACCGGCCGGTGTAGGGACGAAACGCCGTCAGCCCCCGTCCGATGGCCTCGGGCTCGATGCCGGCGGCATGGGCGCAAGCCGCTGCCGCCAATGCGTTCCTGACGTTGTGCACCCCTGGAATCGAAAGCGTTGCCGACACGGCCCCGGATGCGCACGTCATCCGGATCGACGACGAGAGCGGCTTGAGCTCATATCGGCCGGTGACCGACGCCCCCCGGTCGAGCGCGAAGTCGACCACGGTGCGATTTCCCGCCGCGGCGCGAAACACGCCTGCGTGCTCGTCGTCGGCATTGATCACGGCAACGCCGTCGGCAGGCAGCGCGCGCAGGATCGCCGCGTTCTCTTCGGCTACTTCGTCCACCGAGCCCATGAACTCGAGATGCTCGCGTTGTGCGTTGGTTACCACGGCCACGGTGGGCCGGGCGATTTCGGCGAGATATGCAATCTCGCCCTTGTGGTTCATTCCCAGTTCGATCGCGCACCAGCGGTGCGCGGAACGCATCCGCAACAGGGTGAGCGGCAGGCCGATATCGTTGTTGAGGTTGCCCGCGGTGGCGAGCACCCGGTCTTCGCCGGCCGCCGCGCGCAGGATGCTGGCGACCATTTCCTTGGTGGTGGTCTTGCCGTTGGAGCCGGCCACGCCGATCAGTACCGGGCTGAACCGCGCGCGCCAGTTCGCGGCAAGCGTGCCGAGCGCCAGGCGCGTGTCCTCGACCACGATGAGCGGAAGGCTTGCGCCGGAGGCGTCGAATGTCTGGTCCACCATTGCCGCGGCCGCGCCGGCTTGCGCGACGGCTGCAATAAACGCGTGGCCGTCGAAACGCTCGCCGCGCAAAGCCACGAAGAGTTCGCCCTTGCCGATCGAGCGGCTGTCCGTCGAGACCCCTGTGAATTCGCAGTCCGCGCCCCTGCATGTCCCGCGCAGCACGCCCGCCGCTTCGCGGATGCGCATCATGGCTGGACCCAGGCCGCGATCGACTGCTCTGCGACGGCGGCGTCCGAGAAGGCAAGGCGCCGGCCGCCCGCCTCCTGGTAGGTCTCATGCCCCTTGCCGGCGATCAGCACGACGTCTCCCGCCCTGGCGCCTCGAATCGCCGTGGCTATCGCTTTCGCGCGGTCGGGTTCGCTTTCGTGCGCGATTGTCACACCCGCACGGATCGCGTCAATGATCGCCGAGGGGTCTTCGTCTCTCGGGTTGTCCGACGTGAGCACGATGCGGTCGGCAAGGCGGGATGCGACTTCGCCCATGCGCGGGCGCTTCAGCGGGTCGCGATTGCCGCCCGCGCCGAACACCGCGATGAGGCACCCGCCGCCGGCCTCTGCCACCGGGCGAAGTGCGTGCAGAACCTTGTCGAGAGCGTCCGGTGTATGGGCATAGTCCACGACGGCGAGCGGCCGCCCGCCTCCGCCGATGCGCTGCATCCGGCCGGGCACATCGGGCAAGTCCCTGATCACGTGCAGCGCACTGTCGATGTCGAGTCCGTAGGCAACCAGGCATCCCAGCACGCCGAGGATGTTCGATACGTTGAACCGCCCGAGCTGATGAAGAGTCGCGCGCCGTTCACCCCAGGTGGTGGCAAGGATGACCTCGGTCGCATCGTTGCCGACGACGACGTCGCGCGCCGCGATATGCAGGTCGACGCAGCCCCGCACAATGCCTTCGGGCGAGAGGCTGTAGCCGATGGTCGGAACCCCGCGCGCAGCCAAGGCTTGTGCGATCCGGACACCGACCACGTCGTCGAGGTTGAGCACCGCATGTCTCAGCGACGCGAACTCGAACAGCTTCGACTTGGCGGCGGCGTAGGCCTCCATCGAACCGTGGAAGTCGAGGTGGTCGTGGGTCAGGTTGGTAAACAGCGCGCAGTCGAATTTCACGCCGTTCACGCGGCCTTGTGCCAACCCGTGCGACGAAACTTCCATTGCCACCGCCTTTGCGCCCTCCCGGACGAATTCGGCGAGCGTCCGATGAAGCTCCAGCGCGTCGGGCGTCGTGTTGCCGAGGTCCACCGTCCGCCCGCCGATGCGCGCGCCGAGCGTGCCGATCACGCCGGCCTCCTCACCGTGCGCACAGATCGCGGCGGCGAGCCAATGCGTGCAAGAGGTCTTGCCGTTGGTGCCGGTGACACCGCAGGCCCAGAGCGATTCCGAGGGGCGACCGTAATACTCGTGCGCGAGCAGCCCGGCTTGCTGCTTGAGGTTCCGAACGCCGATATTCGGCACCGCCCAGTCCGCGTTCCACTTGAACCCTTCGGATTCCCAGACGATCGCGGCGGCGCCGCGCGCAAGCGCATCGGTAATGTACCTGCGACCATCGGCCGCCTCGCCCGGATAAGCGAAGAAGGCCGTGCCCGGCCCGACCCGCCGGCTGTCGGAGACGATGCGCTCGATCATCGCCCCCTGCTGAGCCAGTGCGCCGAATATGTCCACTCGCCCAATCCGTCGTGTTGTTCGCGCGGGCCGCTCCAGCATCCGCCCAGCACGCCCCTGGTCGACAAGAACGCTTCCACGACTGCCAGCAGGATCCGCATCAGGTGCCCTCCTTGACTTCCTCGCCCTCGCCCGGGAGCTCGATCGGGCGCATCGGCGCATCCGGCGGGACGCCGAGCCGGCGCAGCGCGCCCTGCATCACCTGTGCGAACGCCGGTGCGGCGACGGCGCCGCCGTAGTACTGCCCGTTTGACGGCTCGTCGATCATCACCGCGACCACCAGGCGCGGATCGGAAGCGGGCGCGAATCCGACGAACGACGCAATGTACTTATGAGCGGCGTAGCCCCGGTTCTCCTGCTTGTGGGCGGTGCCGGTCTTGCCTGCCACGCGGTAGCCCATGACGCGGGCGCGGGGCGCGGTACCCCCGGGCTGCACGACGGACTCGAGCATCTCGCGCACCGAGCGGGCGGTCTGGGCCGAGATCACCCGCCGGCCGGCGACCGGCATGTCGGCCTTGACGAGCGTGAGCGGCACCAATTCCCCGTCGCGCGCGAAGATGCTGTAGGCGCGCGCAAGCTGAATCAGCGATACCGAGATCCCGTGCCCGTAGGACATCGTCGCCTGTTCGATCGGCCGCCAGGTCTTCCATTCGCGCACCTTGCCGTGCGCCTCGCCCGGGAATCCGAGGGCGGGCGGGGTGCCGAAGCCGACCCGCCTGAACATGTCCCACATCTCCTCGCGCGGCAGGCCGAGCGCGATCTTGGCCGCGCCGACGTTCGAGGATTTCTGTATCACCTGCGCCACGCTCAGCATCCCGGATGCGTGCGCATCGCTGATCGTGTAGTTGCCGATCGTGTACCTGCCCGGCGCGGTCTGGATCATCGTGTCCGGCCGCACCCGCCCTTCGTCCACTGCGAGGGCGACGGTAAAAGGCTTGAGGGTCGAGCCCGGCTCGAACGTGTCGGTCATCACCCGGTTGCGAAGTTGCGCGCCGGTGAGCCGGCCGCGGTTGTTCGGGTTGTAAGAGGGCATGTTGGCGAGCGCGAGGACCTCCCCGGTACGCACGTCGAGCGCGACGATCGCGCCGGCCTTCGCCTTGTGGGCTTCGACCGTCGCCTTCAGGACCCCGAACGCGATGTTCTGGATCTTGCCGTCGATCGACAGCGTCAGGTCCCTGCCGTCCTGCGCGGCGCGGATCGACTCGATGTCCTCGACGATCCGTCCGAGGCGGTCCTTGATGACGCGGCGGCTGCCCGGCTTGCCTGCCAGAGACGCCTGGAACGCGAGTTCGATGCCTTCCTGGCCTTCATCGCCCACGCCGGTGAACCCGATTACGTGGGCCATGCCATCGCCACCCGGGTAGTAGCGGCGGTATTCGCGCTGCGAAAAGATGCCGCGGATGCCGAGTTCGGCCACCTGTTCTGCCTGCTCCGGAGGGATCTGGCGCCGCAGGTAGACGAAATCCCGCGAAGTATCGGAAAATTTCTTCTCGAGCTCGGTCTGGTCGAGATCGAGGATGCGCGCGAGGTGCCTGCGCTGCTCCGGCGTCGCCTGGACGTCCTCGGGGATGGCCCAGATGGACTTGACGGGCGTCGAGATTGCGACCGCCTCGCCGTTACGATCGAGGATCCGGCCGCGCGTGGCCGGGACCTCGAGCACCCGCGAGAACCGCGACTCGCCCTTCATCTGCAGGAAATCAGTGTTGACCGCCTGCAGGTAGACCGCCCGCCCGGCCATCACAGCGAACGCCGCCACCAGCGCGAGCAGGACGATGCGCGAGCGCCATACCGGCAGGCGGATGAAGACCGGTGCGGCCGCGATGCTCACTTGGCGGCCGCCTCCGCGTTCACGAGGCGCACCCTGCGCGGGTCGGGCGCGCGCATGCCGAGCGCGGCGCCGGCGATCTTTTCGACTCTCGAGTGCAGGCCCCAGGTGCTGGCCTCGAGTTGCAGCTGGCCGTATTCGATGTCGAGATTGCGCGCCCGCTCCTGCTCACGTTCGAGGTCCGAGAACAACTTGCGCGCCCGGTGCTGGGAGGTGACCAGTCCCAACGAGCACGCCACCAGCACGGCGAGCAGCACGAGGTTCAATTTCGCCACGGCGCTCCCGTGCCTTCGGGCGGCATTCCGGTGCCCTGGCGCCACGGTGCATCCGTGCGGCGGGCAATCCGAAGGGTCGCGCTGCGCGCGCGCGGATTCGCGCGGATTTCTGCGGGCGAGGCCTTCACCGCGCGCCCGACCGGCTCGAGCAATGCCTGCGGCATCTCGCTCGATCGCAATGGCAGGTCGCGCGGCATTTCAGGCACCCCGGCGGCGCGGATGAAGCGCTTGACGATGCGGTCCTCGAGCGAGTGGAAGCTGATCACCGCGAGGCGCCCGCCAGGGGCGAGCCGCGCCGCTGCCACGGGCAGGCTCAGCGACACTTCCTCAAGCTCCCGATTGATGAAAATCCGTAGAGCCTGGAAGGTGCGCGTCGCCGGATCCTGCCCGGCCTCGCGTGTGCGGACCGCTTCACCCACGAGATGGGCAAGCTGCCGTGTGCGCCCAAGAGGCTCGGTTGCCCGAGCAGCAACAATCGCTGCTGCAATCTGTTTAGCAAACCGTTCTTCGCCATAGTCCCGGATTACCTCCCTGATGTCGGACTCGCTCGCCCTGGCCAGCCACTCGGCGGCCGACTCCCCACGCGTCGGGTCCATGCGCATGTCCAGTGGCCCGTCCAGACGAAACGAAAACCCTCGCTGCGCGTCGCCTATCTGCGGCGAGGACACGCCCAGGTCGAAGAGCGCGCCGTCCAGTCGCCCGATGCCGTGCGCGTCCAGCACCTCGCCCAGTTGCGAGAACCGGGCGTGCGAAATCGAGAATCGCGGATCGGCGATTTGCGCCGCCGATTCGACAGCCGCCGGATCGCGATCCAGCGCCACCAGCCGACCCCAAGGGCCGAGATGCGCGAGGATGGCGCGCGAATGTCCGCCGCGCCCGAATGTCGCATCCAGATACGTTCCGTCTGCCCGGACCGCGAGCGCGGCCACCGCCTCCTGCAGAAGGACCGCGCTGTGTCCGGACAATCGTTGTTCCGCCATTCGATGCTCGGCCATCGGCCGTGGGTCGGGGAGTTCTCGCCGGACTCACAGCGAGAACCCCTCCATGCCCGGCGGCGGCGTCGAACTCGACTGCGCCATTGCCTGCGTGAGCTTGGCCGTCCATTGCCCGTGATCCCACAGCTCGAAATAGCGGCCCTGCCCGAACATGACCAGCTCGCGTTCGAGCTTTGCGTACATGCGCAGCGCAGGCGAAATCAGGATCCGGCCCGATGCATCCGGCGTGAGGTGCTCCTCGTGGCCAAGCAGCAGCCGCTTCCACCAGCTGGCCTGCATGTCAAGCGAGGGAAATTTCTCGACCTGCGCGCGCACCGGCTCCCATGCGTCCATCGGGTACAGGAGCAGGCACCCCACCGGGTGCGCGGTGAGCACCAGCTCACCCTTGCTGGCCGCCAGCGCTTCACGGTGACGCGTGGGCAGTGCGAGCCGCCCTTTCGCGTCCAGCGTAATGACCGTTGCGCCGTGAAATGTCCCGACCATTCTTCTTGTCCCGGGGCGAATGGGCTCCAATCCGCCCGATTTCGCCACTTTTTTCTACGTTTTCCCACTTTATTCGAACAGATATCCTAGGTCAAGGTTTTTTTCTTATTTCGAACAAGGACTTAGATGCGGTTTTAGACACGAATTCTCGTTTTTATTAGTACATTTTAATCAATAGGTTAAGAAATCTATCGCAAGTAAAATCTCAGACTTCCAACGAATTCTGCCGCAGGCTGCGAGACGCCACTGCCGATTCGGTGCGTCCCCTCTAGAATCGCGCCATGATCAATAAAATCGTTTCCTCACTCCAAGAAGCCGTCGCGGGTATCCCCGACGGATCCACCATCCTGATCGGCGGTTTCGGCGGCGCGGGCATGCCTTCGGCCCTGATGAGCGCACTGATCGAGCAGGGCGCGCGCGACCTGACGGTCGTCAACAACAACGCCGGCAACGGCGACACCGGTCTCGCGGCGCTGATCGCCGCGAAGCAGGTCAGGAAGATCGTCTGCTCGTTCCCGCGCCAGACCGACTCGTGGCATTTCGACAAGGCGTACCGCGCGGGAGAACTCGAACTCGAACTGGTTCCGCAAGGCACGCTGGCCGAGCGGATTCGCGCGGCGGGCGCAGGGATCGGCGCGTTCTTCACGCCGACGGCCTTCGGCACCCGTCTCGCGGAAGGCAAGGAGACGCGGCGCATCAATGGGCGCGACTATGTGCTCGAGCACCCGATCCACGCCGACTACGCCCTCATCAAGGCTGACCGCGGTGATCGCTGGGGCAACCTCACCTATCGCATGACTGCGCGCAATTTCGGCCCGATCATGGCAAGCGCGGCAAAGTGCACGATCGCGCAGGTGCGCGAAACCGTGGAGCTGGGCCAGATCGATCCCGAGGCGGTCATCACGCCGGGTCTCTTCGTGAAGCGCGTAGTCAAGACTGGAGCAACCGGACAATGAGCAGCGGCATGAAGAAGATGGATCGCAACCAGATCGCCGCCCGCGTCGCGCGCGACATACCCGAAGGCGCCTACGTGAACCTCGGCATCGGGCTGCCGACGCTCGTGGCGAACCACATCCCGAAAGGACGCGAGGTGCTGTTGCACAGCGAGAACGGCGTGCTTGGAATCGGGCCAAAGCCCGCGCCCGGCACCGAGGACGGGGACCTGGTCAACGCGGGCAAGGAGCCGGTCACCCTCCTGGCGGGCGGCTCGTTCTTCCATCACGCCGATTCGTTTGCGATGATCCGCGGCAGGCACCTCGACTTCTGCGTGCTCGGGGCGTTCCAGGTTGCGGTCAACGGGGACCTCGCCAACTGGCATACCGGCGCGCCGGATGCGATTCCGGCGGTCGGCGGCGCAATGGACCTCGCTGTCGGCGCGAAGAACGTGTTCGTCATGATGGAGCACCTGACGAAATCCGGCGAAAGCAAGATTGTCGAGCGTTGCAGCTACCCGCTTACCGGCGCCGCCTGCGTGAACAGGATCTACACCGACCTTGCCGTGATCGACGTGAAGCCCGACGGGCTGCATGTCGTGGACATCGTCGAAGGACTCGGGTTCGAGGAGCTCCAGCGCCTGACCGGCGTGCCGCTTGCGCGGAGCGGAGCCGCGCGCGAAGCGGCACGGGCCTGAACGGCCCGGCGCCGCCCGCCTCCTCGTTACGCGCTACTGCGGCTTGATGCCGGCCGCCTTGACCACCTTCGCATAGTCCGCGATCTCGCTGCGCACGAACCGCGCAAACTCCTCGGGCGGCATGTCCATCGGGTCGTTGCCAAGCCCGGCAAGCTTGTCACGCACGCCCTGGTCGGCGAGCGCCCGCCTGACGTCGGTCGAGATCTTGGCGACGATGTCCGCCGGTGTGCCGGCCGGTGCCCATACGCCGAACCATAGCGGCGAATCCGCGTTCGGCACGCCCGCCTCGCCGGTCGTCGGCACTTCAGGCAGTTGCGAATTGCGCTTCGCGCTGCTTACGGCGAGCGGGCGCAATTTGCCGCTCCGGATGTTCGCAATGCCCGCCGAGATCGGTACCCAATAGCAGTCGACGGAGCCGCCGAGCAGCGCGGTCACCACTTCCGGCGTGCCTTTGAACGGGATCTGGGTCACCTTGATGCCGGCCGCAGCGATGAATTTTTCGGTCGACAGGTGCGTTCCGCTGCCAACGCCGGCATGGCCGAAGTTCAGCGCGCCGGGTTTCGCCTTGGCGGCGGCCACCAGGTCGGCCACGGTCTTCATCTGCGACGAACCCGCAACGACCAGCACGTTGGGTTGCACCGCGAGCGGCGAGACGTCGATGAAATCCTTCACCGTGTCGTAGGGCAGCTTCGCGTAGATCGCGGGGTTGACCGAGTGGGCCGACGAATTGATGAGCAGCGTATAGCCGTCCGGCGCAGAGCGAGCGACGACGGCCGAGCCGATCGAACCGCCCGCCCCGGCGCGGTTTTCCGCGACGACCGGCTGGCCCCAGTACTCCGAGACCTTCTGCATGACGACGCGCCCGACGATGTCGGTCGAGCTGCCCGGCGTGAACGAGATGATCGCGTGCACCGGTTTCGAAGGGTAGCCCTGGGCCCCTGCCGTGCTGGCGACCATGGCCGCGACTGCGGCAAGCATACTGAGTCTGGCCTTCATTTATCTTCCTCCTTTCGTTGTGACCAATTCGATGCGCCGCCGGATCTTCGCGGCGGCGGCGTCGTCTCCGGCGCCGACGGCGCGCCTTTCTTCCACGCCGAGCCACGCCAGCAGCGGCCGGCGCCAGCCATTGGCAGACGCGGTTTCGATCGCAGCGGTGATCGCCGCCGGCGTGCTCCGCCCGGCGCGCAGCAACGCGCCGGCCGCCACCAGCCGCGCAAGCGGTTCGGCCGGCAGTTCACCGGTGCCGACTACTGCCCGGTGCTGCTCGGGGAGCGCATTCGCATCCAGTCCGTGCCAGCGACCCGCCAGGTAGTCCGCATATGCCCGCTCCTGTGGCGCCGAATCCGCGGCGAGCGCCTTGAACCGCGGGCAGTCGTCGAAAGCGAGGCTGGCGCCCTGCACCGCGCAACGCAAGAGCTCGGCACGCGCCACCAGGTCGGCGCGGCCGGTGCTCGCCAGCTCGGCGCGCCCGCGCGCAAATTCCGCTTCCGCGACCCGCGTGTTGCCGGTCAGTTCGGCCGTCTCATAGTTCTTGAGCGCGAGATGGGCATTCGACTGCCAATCCGGCGGCGGCGGCGACCCCGCACACCCCGCCGCAAGCGCGGCGGCGCCTAGCGCGATCAGAACGGTCTTCAAGGCAGCTTCACTTCGGTATCGCGCTTGAATGGCCACTTGCGGTTGATCTCGTCGATCAGCGCACCAATTTTTCGAACGCTCGCGTCCACCTCGGCGCGCAGTCCGGCAAGATCGTCGGTCGCGCCCTTGGCGCTCGCACTGATCTTTTGCGCGTCTGCAAGCACCGCGTCGACCTTTTTCAGGCTTTCCCTCGCATCGCCGAGAACCGCATTGAACTGCCCCACCGCCCTTTGCGTTTCGTCCATGACGCCTTCCCGGCCGAAGACACGCTGGTCCGCCTTCACCATTACCTGGTCGGCCTTGACGAGGATTTGGTCCAGGCGGCCCGACGCCGCCGCGAGCGAATCCAGCAGCCTGTTTGCCCGGTCCAGCGCGGCAACCACTTTGGCCGCGTTCTCTTCGCTACCCAAAGTTCCCGCGAGCAATCCCCCCCGCCCGGACATCCGTTCAGTGAAGACGCGCAAGTTTGCAAGGCTCGCCTCGAGGTTCGAGTCCGCCGCCGTGATCTTCTGCACATTGACCAGCAGGTCCCGCACGGTGGTCACGAGGTGGGGGATCTCTTCAGTCGAGTCCGCCCGCAGCACCGTACAGGCCACCCCGCTGCCTGGGGCTTGCGAAGTGCACACGGCACCGTCCGGCAATGGCGGACTGTCCAGTTGCACCGTGGCGGCGCGGATCCCGACGCCACCGACAAGCGCGCGCTCGATGATAAAGACGTTCGACTGCCGCAACCATCGGGTGTCTTTCTTGGGCACTGCAACCTCGATGCGTACCATCGCGTCCTCACCGAGCGCGATGCTTCGGACGCGTCCGATCGAAAAGCCGCGAAACGTGACGGGCATGCCGACGTTCACGCCGTCCGAACTTTCCGTAACCAGTATCACTTTCTGCGTGCTCTCGAATACACCTCGCGCATAAAGGACATAGCCGACGAATGCGACTGAAAGCACCAGCGTCAACGCCAGCAGCATTGCAACCTTGAATTCGAGATACCGGATCGGCAGCGAAGTGGTGGTCTCCGCGGCTGGCGAGGGACCGTTCGCTGGCTTCGGTGTCGAGTCCATGCCGGCAGGCCTAGATGTACTTGATGGCCAGGGAAGCGCCTTCGATCAAAGCAAGCGAGAGGAACAAGCGCACCATCCCCGAAAGGACGGCAATTGGCGCGAAACGCGCTTCGCGCGGCACTTCGAGACTGGCCGAAATCGGGATGATCGCCACGGCCAAGCCGAAGAAGAGTGCCTTCAGGCCAAGCCCGAGGACGATGGCCAGATCGAAAATGCTGCCGATTACGTCCGCATATTCGTCCATTCCCCCGGGCGAAAAGCCATACATGGCTATGTAGGCCAGGAAAAGCGCGAGCGCGCCGCCGATCACGGTCAGGGCGATCACGGATACCGCACTGCCTATCACCCGCGGCACCAACTCGTGGCGCATCGGGTCCGCACCGGCGCGCTGCAGTGCTTCCAGGTCGCCGCGAATATGCATCAGGGCGACCTCGGTGTTGATGGCCGCACCCGAGCGCAGCGCCACGAATAATGCGACAAACGTCGGAACCAGTTCGAGAACCTGCACGCGCACGGCAATTTGCAGTGCGTACTCAGCCAGGCCGTACTTGCCTGCCGCCGCCACGACAATCCGGATCACCATGTAGTCAAGGAGAGCCGAAACAAGGACAAATCCGGGCAGGATCTGCCAAGCGGTGAAATAAACCTGGCGAGCCATCAGGTTCGAGGTCGCGCGATCGTAGGCTGACGGCGAAGCCGCCATTACGAGCGCACTCGCGCCGAAATGAAATACGCGCCACCAACTGGCGGCCCAGGCGGTGAGGGTGTCCAAGACCTCCGAGGCGCGTCGATCGATTGCGCGAATTGCCATGCGCCGATCATACCTCGCGCGGATTAGAATCGCAGTTTCCGGAACGAGGAGCCGACGTGAAGAAGAAGCCCGAAGACCTTCGCAGCCACCGCTGGTTCGGAGTAAACGACCTTCGGTCGTTCGGCCACCGTTCCCGTACGGCCCAGATGGGCTACGACCGAACCGACTACGCCGGCAAGCCAGTCATCGCGATCATCAACACCTGGTCGGATATCAACCACTGCCATACGCATTTCAAGCAGCGCGTCGAGGAGGTCAAACGCGGTGTCTGGCAGGCAGGCGGATTCCCGCTGGAAATGCCGGCCATGGCGCTGGCCGAGACGATGCAGAAGCCCACGACGATGATGTACCGGAACTTCCTAGCCATGGAGACCGAAGAGCTGCTGCGCTCCTACCCCGCCGACGGCGCGGTGATCATGGGTGGCTGCGACAAGACCACGCCGGCTCTGATAATGGGCGCAACGAGCATGAACCTGCCCGCAATCTACCTGCCGGCAGGACCGATGCTCAATTCGCACTGGCGCGACCAGACCCTGGGTTCGGGCTCCGATACCTGGAAATACTGGGACGAGTTGCGTGCCGGGCGCATCACGCAGGGCGAATGGAACGACATCGAAGATACGATCGCGCGCTCTCCGGGCACCTGCATGACGATGGGCACGGCGGCAACGATGATGTCGCTCGCCGAGGCGCTCGGCTTCACGCTGCCGGGTTTCTCGTCGATCCCGGCACCGGACTCGAATCACGCCCGAATGGCCACCCTGACGGGAAAGCGCATCGTCGAGATGGTCTGGGAAGACCTGAAGCCGCGCGACCTCCTCTCGAAGGGGTCGTTCGACAATGCGATTACGACACTCATGGCGATGGGAGGCTCTACCAACGCGATCGTGCACCTGGTCGCAATGGCCGGTCGCGCCGGGCTGCCTTTTCCTCTCGAGCGCTACAACGAGATCTCGGCGAAGACGCCGGTCATAGCAAACGTGCGCCCCTCGGGCAGCAAGTACCTGATGGAAGACTTCTTCTATGCCGGCGGCCTGCGCGCACTGCTCTGGCAGTTGCGCGACCTGCTCGACCTGAAGGCAAAGACGGTCAACGGCAGGACGCTTGGCGAGAACATCGAAGGCGCCAAGGTCTGGAACCCCGACGTGATCCTGCCGCGCGACAAGCCGCTCAAGGCCTCCGGCGGCATCGTCATGCTGCGCGGCAACCTGGCACCGGACGGCGCGGTCATCAAGACCAGCGCGGCCGATCCGAAGCTGCTCAAGCACACCGGCCGAGCCGTGGTGTTCGAGGACTACAACGACATGGCCGCGAGGATAGACACCGACGAGCTCGACGTGGATGCCTCGTGCGTGCTCGTACTCAAGATGTCCGGTCCGCTCGGCGGGCCCGGATTCCCGGAGTGGGGCATGCTGCCGATGCCGAAGAAGCTCATCAAGCAGGGCGTGAAGGACATGGTGCGGTTGTCCGACGGTCGCATGAGCGGCACCAGCTATGGCACCTGCATCCTGCATGTGGCGCCCGAAGCCTACGTGGGCGGGCCGCTCGCCTTCGTGCAGAACGGCGACCTGATCGAGCTGGATGTCGAAAAGCGCGTGCTGAACCTCAAGGTTCCGGAAGAAGACCTTGCCAGGCGCAAAGCCGCTTGGAAGCGGCCTCCGATCAAGTACGAGCGTGGCTATGGCGCGATCTTTTCGCGCCACATCAAGCAGGCCAACGAAGGCTGTGACTTCGATTTCCTCGAAGGCACGGCGCCGATCCCGGACCCGGAGATCCACTAGAAAGTCGAACTTCTATTCCCTTGGAGTCAACAACGGCGGGCTTTGTGGGCGGGTTTTCTTTCCATATTTGGCATAGGAGGAATTGGCCATGCGCATCACCGGAGGCTGCCATTGCGGCGCCATCAAGTACGAGGCAGAGGTCGACCCGGCCAGCGTCGCGATTTGCCATTGCACCGACTGCCAGAAAATGTCGGGCTCGGCGTTCCGCAGCAATGTCCCGGCCAGGAAGGAATCCTTCAGGCTCGCCGGTACGCCCAAGATGTACGTGAAGACGGCAGAGAGCGGGAACAAGCGCGCGCAGGCTTTCTGCCCGGAGTGCGGCACCCACGTTTACGCCACCTCGGTGGAGAACCAGCAAGTCTTCGGGATCCGCGTCGGCACCTGCGACCAGCGCGCCGAGCTTCGTCCGACCCGCCAGATCTGGTGCCAGTCCGCGCAGCCGTGGGCGATGAACATCGAATCGCTGGCCAGGTTCCCGCGTCAGCCCGGCTGAGCGGGCCGTCCAGGAGAGCGCATGATCATCGGACACGAACTCATAGGCAGCGGGCCGCGCAGGGTGGTTGTGCTGCATGGCTGGTTTGGCGACCACCGCGTCTGGAAGCCGACCTACCCGTTTCTCGACAGGGAAAGGTTCACTTACGCTTTCGTGGACTACCGGGGCTACGGCGCATCCCGCACCCTCCAGGGTGAGCACACCATGAAGGAAATCTCCGCCGATGCGATTGCGCTGGCCGACTACCTCGACTGGAAATCGTTTTCGGTCGTTGGCCATTCGATGGGCGGCATGGCCGCACAGCGCGTGGCCGTGGACGCCGGCCGCCGCGTGCAGGCGATTGTCGGGGTGACACCCGTCCCGGCGAGCGGCGTGCCCTTCCCGCCGGAAATCGACGCCATGTTTGACAACGTGGTACGCGACGACGAAGCCGGACGCATGGTCATCGGCGGGTCGCTCGGACAACGGCTCTCGCCGGTCGTCACCGAACACATCCTGCGTTTCGCACGGGAGACGGCCTCGCCTCACGCTTTCGCCAACTACCTCACGGCGTTCAGCAAGACCGATTTTTCGTCGGAGGCGAAGACGATCAGGGCGTCGATGCTTGTGCTGATCGGACAGCACGACGGGGGCGTGAGCGAAGAGTTCGTGCGCGCCACGTTTCCGAAGCTGTACCCGCAGGCAACGCTCGAAGTCCTTCCGAACTGCGGGCACTACCCGATGCTGGAAACGCCCGCGTGGCTGGTCACGCGGATCGAGGCTTTCATCGCCGGTTGCACGCCGGCATGAGCTGGCAAGAGGAAGTCGACGCGCTTCGCGAGCGGCAGCGGCTCGCGAAGCAGATGGGCGGTCCCGAGCGCGTCGAGCGCCAGCGCGCGGGCGGCAAGCTGAACGTGCGGGAGCGCGTCGAGCAGTTGCTCGACCCGGGCACCTTCATCGAGGTGGGCAGCATTGCCGGAAAGTCCGTCTATGACGACAACGGCAATTTGGTTTCGCTGACCCCCGCGAGCCTCGTGATCGGCCGCGGCAGGATCGAGGGCCGCAATGTCGTCGTCGCCGGCGACGACTTCACGATCCGCGGCGGCACGAACGAAGGCAGCATCCGCGACAAGCTCACGCGCATCGAAACGATGGCCACGGACCTGCGGCTGCCGCTGATCCGCCTGGTGGACGGCTCCGGTGGCGGCGGGTCGGCGGGCATGATGGACAAGCAGGGCCATTCGCGGGTACCCGGCTATCTCGGGTGGGACCTCGTGACGGCCAACCTGAATACCGTCCCGGTCATCGGCATGGCGCTCGGCTCGACGGCGGGCTTGGGATCGGCGCGCGTCTGCGCGAGCCACTATTCGATCATGGTCAGGGAGACGTCCCAGCTCTTTGTCGCCGGCCCGCCTGTCGTCAACCGGCTGGGCGCCCACCAGTTCGGCAAGAACGAGCTCGGCGGCAGCCAGATCCATACGCGCAATGGCGCCATCGACGATGAGGCCGAAAGCGAGGCCGACGCCTTTGCGCGCGCGCGAAGATTTCTCTCCTACCTGCCGCCTTCCGTCTATGAGTTGCCGCCGCGCGGCCCGACCGGCGACGACGCAAACCGAAGCGTCGACTGGCTGATCGAAGCGATCCCGCGCGAAGACCGCAAGGTGTACAAGATGCGCCCGATCGTCGAAGCGCTGGTCGACCAGGGCTCGTTCTTCGAAATCGGCCGCTTCTGGGGCCGGGGCGTGATCACCGGCTTTGCGCGGCTGGACGGCTGGCCGGTCGCAATCATGGCGAGCGATCCGATGCACTACGGCGGCGCGTGGACAGCCGATGCCTCGCGCAAAGTGGCTCGCTTCGTTCAGATCGCCCAGATCTTCCACCTGCCGATTGTGCACCTTGCCGACATACCCGGATTCCTCGTCGGCCTCGATGCCGAGAAGACCGCGACGATCCGTCACGGGGTGGCCGCCCTCACGGCGATCCAGCAGACCACGGTGCCGTGGTGCGCGGTAATCGTGCGCAAGGCCTATGGCGTCGCGGCGGCCGGGCATTCGAACCAGTCGCGATACACCGTGCGCTACTGCTGGCCGTCGATGAAGGCCGGATCCCTGCCGCTCGAGGGCGGGATCGAGGCCGCTTTCCGCAAGGAAATCGAAGCCGCACCGGATCCGCAGGCGAAGATCGCCGAATTGCGCGAGCGCCTGCAGCGGCTGGGCTCGCCTTTCCGCACGCTCGAGGCTTTTTCCTACGACGAAATGATCGACCCCCGCGAAACACGCGCGCTGCTCTGCGAGTTTGCCAACCTTGTCGCGCCGCTGCGCGAGCCCGGCCGTTCCGCGTTCGGGTACTTCCCCATTTGAGCCTTGCCAGAATGCGCACCGAAAGTACCGCGGCGCGCGGCGGATTGTTCCGTTGATCGCCTGACCATGTTCATCGGTCATATCGCTCTCGCGTTCGGCGCAAAAAAGTTGGCGCCCAAAGCATCCCTTGGCACTTTGGTGATGGCCGCGCAGTTGGCAGACCTGGTATGGCCTACGCTGGTGCTGCTCGGCATCGAAACGGTCGTCGTGTCGCCGGGAATCACCGCGTTTACGCCGCTCGATTTCGTGAGTTATCCCTATTCGCACAGCCTCGTAGCGCTTGCCGGGTGGGCGCTCGGGTTGGGAGTTGCCTACGCCTTGGTTCAGCGCGGGCAGGTGCGGGAAGCGCTGGTGATTGCGTTGCTGGTGCTGTCCCACTGGGTGCTCGATGTGCTCACGCACCGCCCGGACATGCCGCTGACGATCGGCGGGACCGGGAAACTCGGTCTTGGTCTCTGGAACTCGATCCCGGGAACGCTGTTGGTCGAACTCGGGATGTATGCCGCCGGAATCGCCGTCTACTTCAATTCCACGAAGGCAAACGATCGCACCGGCAAGGTGGCGGCTTGGTCGCTGATCGGCTTCCTCACCGTCGTCTATGCGGCCAACGTATTCGGCCCGCCTCCCCCGAGCGGCACAGCCGTGGCCGTGGCAGGCGAAGCAATCTGGCTGCTCGTGGCCTGGGCTTGGTGGGCGGACCGCCATCGCCATATCGGCAAGGGATGAGCCCGCTCCAGCCTGACGACGATGGCACCGTCTGCCGGGTTCGGCGGGTAGAATCCCACCCGGCCTCCAGAGCGCGAAGCCAGAAACGGCGCGGCCCGCGCAATTCGCCGCACCGCTACCAAAGAATCCAAGGGAGACATCGTGTTCAAACTAATAGCACTTGCCGTTTCGCTCATCCTCGCAGCCACCGGCGCCCTGGCGCAGGCCTTTCCCAGCAAGCCGATCCGCATCGTCGTGCCATTTGCGCCGGGCGGCACTTCGGACATCCTCGCTCGGGCGCTCGGACCAAAGGTCACCGAGGCATGGGGCCAGCCGGTCGTGGTGGAGAACAAGACCGGTGCCAACGGCAACGTCGGCGCCGAGTTCGTCGTGCGCTCTGCGCCGGATGGCTACACCATGCTCCTGTCGGATGTCGGCGCGATTGCGATCAACCCGAGCGTCTACCCGAACATGCCTTTCGACCCGGTCAAGGATTTCGCGCCTGTGATCATGGTGTCGTATTCACCCCACGTGCTCGCGGTGCACCCGTCGGTCCCGGCCACCAACATGAAGGAACTCGTCGCGTACGCCAAGGCCAATCCCGGCAAGCTCAACTTTGCCAACTCCGGCACCGGTGGCGCGCCGCACTTGGCGGGCGTGGATTTCGCCCAGCGGACCGGCATCCAGTGGGCCTATATCCCATACAAAGGCGGCTCGCAGGCCGTGGCCGACGTGGTGGCAGGCCAGGCGAACGTGCTCTTCAACGGCATGCTGGCCACCTACCCCTCGGTCAAGAGCGGCCGCTTGCGCGGCATTGCGATGACCGGGGCGCATCGCGCGCCGTCGGCACCGGACTTGCCCACGCTGATCGAGTCGGGCCTGCCCGGC
Organism: uncultured Bordetella sp.; assembly: GCA_964599095.1. Taxonomy (GTDB): domain Bacteria; phylum Pseudomonadota; class Gammaproteobacteria; order Burkholderiales; family SG8-39; genus SZAS-79. The sequence goes on along the minus strand of CAZREB010000022.1, from coordinate 3,623 downwards.
TTTGTGACAGGCTCCTACCAAGGCCTGCTCGCCCCGGCCAACACGCCGCGCGAGACGATCGCCAAACTGAACGCCGAGTTCAAGCGCATCCTGAACCTGCCGGACATCAAGGAGATGCTCGCCAAGCAGGGGACCGAAGTCCGCGCCGACACGCCGGAGCAACTCGGCGCCTTCATCGCGGGCGAAAAGACACGTTGGGCGAAGGTGGTCAAGGAAGCGGGAATCAAGCCCGACTGACAGGATTTGTGAACTTTTAATTCTGGAGATCCAGTATTGGCAGGGCTCTCCGGATAGTCTCTATTCCAATTCAGGAAAATCAGGATGGATATCCCGCCCAACCATTTCAAGCGCGCCCTGAAGGCGGGCAAGCTCCAGATCGGCCTGTGGTCCAGCCTTTCGTCGAACTACACCGTCGAGGTACTCGCCGGGGTGGGCTTCGACTGGCTGCTTCTCGACCAGGAGCATTCGCCGAACGACCTGGAAAGCGTGCTCTCCCAGCTGCAGGCCGCCGCAGCCTACGCTACCCACCCGGTCGTGCGGGTACCGTGGAACGACATGGTGGCGATCAAGCGGTTGCTCGACGTCGGCGCCCAGTCGCTGCTGGTTCCGTATGTGTGCAACGCCGAGGAAGCAAGGGCGGCGGTGTCGTACACGCGCTATCCGCCGGCGGGAGTGCGCGGCGTGGCCGGCACCACGCGCGCCACGCGCTTCGGCCGGGTCAGGGATTATGCAAAGCGCGCGCATGAGGAGATTTGCCTGCTGGTCCAGGTCGAAACGGAAGAGGCGATGAAGAACATCGAGGCGATCTGCGCGGTTGACGGCATCGATGGTGTATTCATCGGTCCGGCCGACCTGCATGCGTCGATGGGCTATCCGGGGGAAACGTCGAACCCGAAGGTCCTGCCGCAGATCGAGGACGCGATGCGCCGCATTGCGAAGGCCGGCAAGGCGCCCGGTTACCTGACGCCAGTCGAGGCGGACGCGCGCCGCATGCTTGCGGCCGGCACGCTTTTCTGCGCCGTGGGTGCCGACGTCGGAATCCTGGCGCGGGGCGCCGAGGCGCTGTGCGCAAAATACAAGGCCTGATGGCACCGGCCAGGCCACAACCGATCCAATTCGAGAGGAAGCAATGAAACCCGACATCATCATCGTGGCCAAACTCCACCAGCCCACGCAGGAGATCCTGGAAAAGGAGTTCAACGCACACCGGCTTTACGAAGCCAAGGATCGCGCTGCGTTCCTCAGGGAACTGGCGCCGAAGGTGCAGGGGATCGCCAGCGGCGGACCGGGCGTGAACGCGGCCATGATGGACGCGCTTCCCAACCTCAGGCTGATCGCGCATTTCGGCGTCGGTTACGATTCGGTCGACGTCGAGGCGGCAAGGAAGCGCGGCATCCGGGTCACCAATACGCCCGACGTGCTGAACGACTGTGTCGCGGACACAGCGATGGCGCTGACGCTGAATGCGCTGCGCAAGTTCCCTCAGGCCGAGGCGTATCTGCGCTCGAACCTGTGGGAGACGCGGGGCGGCTACCCGCTGACGACTTCGCTGGGCGGCAAGACCATGGGCATCGTCGGGCTCGGCCGCATCGGAGAGGCGATCGCCAGGCGCGCGCAGGCCTCCGGCATGAAGATCGAATACCACAATCGCAACAGGAAGGACGTGCCCTACCCCTACCATCCGGACCCGGTGTCCCTCGCCCGGGCCTGCGATGTCCTGATGATCGTCACCCCGGGGGGCGCAGAGACAAAGAACCTCGTAAACGCAGCGGTGCTCGATGCCCTCGGCCCAAAGGGGTACCTGGTCAACATCGCCCGAGGCTCGGTCGTCGACCAGCCGGTGCTGCTGAAGTACCTGCAGGAGGGAAAGATCGCCGGCGCGGGACTGGACGTGTTCACCGACGAGCCCAAGGTACCAGCCGCGTTCTACGCGCTCGACAACGCCGTGCTGTTTCCGCACGTCGGGAGCGCAACGCACGAAACCCGATTTGCAATGGGCATGGTACAGGTGGACAACCTTCGGGCCATGTATTCAGGAAAGCCGCTTCTGACGCCGGTGGTTTGACGCTTATCGCTGGCGGCCTGGCGTGGCGGGTGCCGCCCACGGCCGAACGAACTGCCGGCCCTCTGCACGCTCCTGCCCTCTCTCCGGCCCGATCGTATCGGCCCAGGCCGTCGCAGCGGCACTTGGCTCGGATACCTGCGGACGCCTCGCGTCCCCGCTTGTCGCGTTTCCTTAAGTAGCTTGGCGGCCGGCCGCGACCTGGGCCACGCTACTTCTTCTTTTTCTTCTTCTCTTCCTCGTCCGGCTCTTCTTCCTCGCCGAACCCTTCCGGCACCGAGACGCCCTCTTCGTCGATCGTATGGTTCATCGGCGGGGCGACACCCACGTCGCCCACGAACCCGTAGTTGATCTGCTGCGCCACGCTGTCGGTATCGAAGCCGACCTTGGAGGCCTCTGCCACTGCCGTCGCAGCGGTTCCTTGAACGCTCGACACCGTGGCATTTGCCAGCAGCTGGCTCGCGTTTGCGGCCAAGGTGATCGCATTTCCTGAGCCCCCAAGGAACGCCGATACCGACGAACCCGGTGCAAAGATCAATCCGGCCGGCTGACCAGGCGAGGAGAACACCAGAGAAATCGGGTTTATGGTCTGGATGTTCACCGGCGTCTGCGACAGGATCAGCGGATTGCTGATCGAGCCGATCGACGATGTCCCCGTGAGCACTACCGAGCCGCTCGTGCTGATGCTCAGCGTCAGCGGTGTCGCGAAGGAGAAATCGTTGATCGTGATCTTGCCGCCCGTGTTGCTCACGAGTGATACCGACCCGGTCGCCGTCGCCGAGTCGGCGATCGTGATGACTGAGCTCGTGGTCGTCGTCCCACTCGGCGCCACGGTCACCGAACTTGCCAGTTTCGTCGAACCCGCAGCGTCAGTGGTGAGCGCAGAAAGCGGGACCGCCGCACCAACCGAATTGCCGAATGTCGTTACCCCGGCGCTGTTGACGGTGAGCGACTGCCCGCCGATTGTCGTCCCGTTTACGGTGCCCTGAAGCGTCGCGTCTCCGGTACCCGTATTTATCACCAGCGCGCCGTTGCCAAGGTTGCCGACGGTCGTGGTCCCGGTGACCGTGAAGTTGCCGCCGTTGGTCGTCTCGGTGCTGTTGAAGGTAACGTTCGTGCCGTAGAACTGGTCGCCATTGGTCGTAACGTCGTGGAGAATCGTTCGATTGTTGTTGTTCGTAACGGTGATCCCTTTCAACGCTCTCACAGAGCCTACGGCGTCACCGATTTCGATGAATCCGGATTCCGTCGTGGTCTTGACAGTATTCAAGGTGAGCGTTTGCAAACCGGACGCGCTACCATCGACCTTACCCACCAGATTGACGGCACCGCCTCCGGTAGAGATCGAAACGTTATTGGCCAGAGTGGTCGTGCCACCGATGCTGAACAAACTGTTCGTTGTCGTGTACGTGCCATTGAGGACGGCGCTTTCGCCGTAGCTTTGTGCCCCGGTCGTAGTGACATTCTGCAAGCTCACTGTATCGGTCGCGGGCAATGGCGCAGCGCTCGCATCGGTGGTCAGGCTCTTGAGTGCCGTAGTGCCGCCGACCGCCGAGCTGAA
>CAZREB010000021.1:10208-81852 GCA_964599095.1 uncultured Bordetella sp. | reverse complement strand
CGAACCGCGACTACCTGATGCGCACCTGGAACTGGGACGCGGGCGAATCGGGCTTCGGCCAGTTGATGGTCGACTACCTGAAGAAGCAAGGCGCCAAGAAGACCGCGATGCTTTTCCAGAACGACGCCTTCGGCAAGGTGGCGGTCGACATCTACACCCCGATCTTCAAGAAGGCCGGGATCGACCTGCAGGTCGAGCTGTTCGAGCCGGGCACCAAGGATTTCTCCGCGCCGCTCGCCAAGCTCGCCAACGGCAAGCCGGACTACCTCTTCCCGGGTTACGTCGATGCCGTGCTCTACGACATCGTTCGCCAGGCCACCGAGACCGGCCTGTACAAGAACTTCTTCACGGTGCGCGGCTCGATGGGCCCGGCACTCAAGAACAAGGACCTGATCGACAACTACATCGCCTACCTGCCGAAATACTTCGAGGAGGCGGAGAAGAAGGAACCCAAGGCCAAGGCGTTCGTGGCGGCCTACAAGGCGGCCTACAAGGGCGATTTCCCGTATGACCAGGCCCCGCTGTGCTCGTCCTCGTGCTACGACCACGTCTACATGCTGGTCGAGGCGATGAAAAAGGCCGGCACCGTCGACGATGTCGCCAAGGTCAAGGCCGCCCTGCTGAAGGAGAACTACAAGGGCGTCTGGAACATCCGCTACGACAAGACCGGCGAGGCGATCTTCGGCTTCGACGTGCTCCACATGAAGAAGGGCGGTTCGATCACGTCGACCCATATCGAACCGAAGTAATCCGTGGGGCAGTTGCTGGTCGGGCAGCTTCTCAACGGAGCCATAGTCGGGACGCTCTACGGCATCATCGCGCTGGGCGTCACCCTCACGTTCGGCATCACCGGCATCGTGAACTTCGCGCTCGGCGCGTTCATGATGCTGGGGTGCTACATGGCGTGGTATTTCACCGATGGCGTGGGCATGCCCTACCCCGTCGCCGTCCTCTGCGCCGTGGCGGTGACCTCGCTGGCGGGTCTCGTGGCAGACCAGGCGTTGTTCCGGTTCACGCGCAACAACCTGGTCAACGGCCTGCTGGTGTCCATCGGCCTGATCGCGGTGATGGAAGGCGCCGCGCTGCTGCTGTGGACCTCGACGCCGAAGAACATGAATTACGTGCTTCCCGGCGTCTTCCAGGTCTTCGGGCTGGTGGTGCCGAAGATGAAGCTGCTGGTGTTCTTCCTGCTGCTGGGCATGATCCTGGCGACCTACGCGGCGCTGACGCGCACCTGGATCGGCCGGGCTGCCTACGCCTATGCGCAGAACCCGGAGGCGGCCGAGTTGATGGGCGTGCGCACCAAGCTGCTGCAGTCGGGCGTGGTGGTCTACTCGACCGGCCTGGCCGGCCTCGGCGGGGCGCTCTACGCGAGCCTGTATTCGATCGACCCGACCCTCGGGGCGGTCTACATCCTCAAGGCGGTCGAGGCAGCGATCCTGGCCGGGATAGGCAGCGTCATGGGCTCGCTCTTCGGCGGGGTGCTCCTCGGCGTCACCGAAGGCATCGGTTCGATCTACCTGCCGATTGCGTTCCGCGACGCTTACGGCCTCGTATTCCTGGTGGCGATCCTGCTATTCAAGCCGGCCGGCTTGTTTGCGGGGCGCAAATGACCGGCGTGCAAAACTCCAATGGCGGGATCCGCCTTGCGATCGCCGCCCTCGCCCTCGCGCTGCTGCCGGCAGTCGTCACGAGCGATTTTACGTTGACGATCCTTGTGTTCTCCTTCCTGCTGGGCATGCTCGCGGTCAGTTTCAACCTGATCTTCGGCTACACCGGCCAGCTCTCGATGTTCCATGCGGCCGCATTCGGCATCTCGGCCTACGCCACGCACCTGTCGATGGTGCACCTCGGAACCTCGTTCTGGACCGGGATGGTGCTGGCCGCGGCGCTGGTGCTGGTCGTCTCGGTGATCGTCGGCACCATCTGCTTCCGGTTCCGGCTCAAGGAGTTCTATTTCGCGGTCGTGACGCTCGCGTTCTCGGAAATGGCGCGGCTCGTCGTGCTCAACTGGAACAGCGTGACCAACGGGACGCTCGGCATCATCCTGCAGGACAAGCCCTCGCTCTGGCTGCCCGGCCTCGGCGTCGTCAAGCTCGAAGGCACGCTGATGTGGTACTACGTGAGCCTGGTCGCGCTTGCGATCACGGTGGTCATCTGCCTGCGCCTGGTGAATTCCTGGATGGGCCGGTGCTTCTCGGCGCTGCGCCTGAACGACGAGCTCGGCGACACGCTCGGCATCAACGTGTTTCGCTACAAGCTGGCCGCGTTCGTCGTGGGCAACATGATCGCGGCGGTTACCGGGGGCCTGTACTCCTTCTACCTCGGCTCGATCGAGCCCGGGTTCCTGTCGATCGACCAGTCGCTTGCGATCGTCGCGATGGTGCTGCTGGGCGGGCGCGGCGCCGTGGCCGCGCCGGTGATCGGCGCACTGGTGCTGACTGCGTTGCCTCACATGATCCACCTCGGCGCAGAGATGCGCTCGATCGTCTACGGCGGCATCCTGATCCTGACGATCCTGCTGATGCCGCAAGGGATATACGGCACCTTCGCCGCGTTGCTCGGGAGGCGCCGCCATGCTGTTTGAAGTGGACGCCCTCACCAAGCGCTTCGACGGCCTGACCGCGGTCTCGAACGTCTCGTTCGGAATAGACAAAGGCGAAATCATCGGCGTGTTCGGGCCCAACGGCTCCGGCAAGACTACGCTCCTCAGCCTGATCGCCGGGATGCTCGCACCGACCTCCGGCACGATCACCTGGAAAGGTGCGCAGATCCAAGGCTCGAAACCGCACGATATCGCGGCCGCCGGCGTCGTGAAAACCTTCCAGAATCCGCAACTGTTCGCCGAAGTCCCGGTGTTCGAGCACCTGATGATCGCCGGGCACCTGATGCTGAAGCGCCGCCTTGGCTGGAAGCGCGTGGCGACCCTGTTGAATCCCGACGTGGCGCACGCCGGGGGCGACCTCGAGCGGCGCGCCGGCGAAGTGTTGCGCCTGTGCCGCCTCGACGCCGCGCGCGACCAGACGGCCGCGGAGTTGTCCTACGGCGAGGAGAAAATGCTGGGCGTCGCGATGGCACTGATGTGCGAGCCGGAGTTGCTGCTGCTGGACGAGCCGGCCTCGGGCCTGGGCCAGGGCGAGATCGACAGCCTCGAAGCCGTGCTGCGCGACTTGCGCGCGCACGGCACGACGCTGTGCGTGATCGACCACAAGGTGGGGTTCCTCGGCAAGCTCGCCGACCGCGCGATCAGCCTGCATCACGGCGCGAAAATCGCCGAAGGCACCCCGGACGAAGTCCTGCGCGACCCGAGCGTGGTCGCCGCCTACCTTGGACACCACCATGCTCCGGTTTGAGCAGATCAACGTCCGGTACGGCAAGAACCACGTGCTGAAGGACGTCAGCCTGCGGGTTGGCGAAGGCGAGGTGGTCACGCTGATCGGCTCGAACGCCGCGGGCAAGACGACGACGCTTCGCGCCGCCCTCGGGCTGAAGGAGTCGGCTTCCGGCCGCCTGACCTTTGCCGGCGAGGACATCACCTCGCTCGCCACGCACCAGCGCGTGGGCCGCGGACTGGTGCTGGTGCCCGAAGGCCGCCAGGTGTTCACGAAATTCACCGTGACCGAAAACCTGCTGATGGGCGCCTACCATCGCGCCGACCGCAACGCCGCGAGCAAGGAACTCGACTACGTCTTCGGGATGTTCCCGAGGCTTGGCGAGCGCAGCACGCAGAAGGCCGGCTCGATGTCCGGCGGCGAGCAGCAGATGCTTGCGATCGCGCGCGGGCTGATGGCCAGGCCCAAGTGCCTGCTGCTGGATGAGCCCACGCTCGGCCTCGCGCCGATCATCGTCGAGGAAATCGCCTCGATAGTGGGCAAGCTTGCAGCCAGCGGGATGACGATCCTGCTGGCCGAGCAGAACGCAGCGATCGCGCTGGATTGCTCGTCGCGGGCCTACGTGCTCGAGTCGGGCAGGATCTCGCTCGAAGGGCCCTCGGGCGACCTGCGCCAGAGCGACGCGATCAAGAGCCTCTACCTCGGAACCTAGCACCAGGGAAGGAGATCCCCATGACACCAGAGCAGATCCTTTCGATCCCGCCGCGCGTGCTCACGCAGTCGCAGCGCGAGGCGTACTTTGCCGACGGCTTCATCATCCTCGAGAAAGTCATCGGCGATGAGTGGATCAATGAGCTGCGCGACGCGACCGACGAGCTTGTCGAGCGCAGCCGCAAGGTCACCCAATCCGACGCGGTCTACGACCTCGAGCCCGACCACCGGCCCGACGAGCCGCGCCTGCGCCGTGTGTCGAACCCGGTCGAGCAGCACCCGGTGTTCTGGGACTACTGCACCAAGTCGCCGATGCCGGATATCGTTGCCGACCTCGTCGGCCCGGACGTCAAGTTCCACCACTCCAAGCTCAACTTCAAGTGGAAGCACGGCGGCGAGGAGGTCAAGTGGCACTACGACATCTCCTTCTGGCCGCACACGAACTATTCGCCGCTGACGATAGGCACCTACATCTACGACTGCACCATGGAACAGGGGCCGGTCGGGTTCATTCCAGGGAGTCACCTGATCGACCCGGTGCTCGACCAGTACGACGAAGACGGCAAATGGGTGGGCTGCCTGTCGGACAAGGACATCGCGAAGCTTCAGACCGCGAAGGCGGTTTATGCGGTCGCGCCGGCAGGCTCGCTCACGCTCCACAATTGCCGCACGATCCACGGCTCGCCGAGGAACGACTCCGATCTCGGGCGCCCGCTGCTGCTCTACACGCTGACTTCGGCGGACGCATTCCCGTACACCGTGAACCCGATCAGGCCGAAGCACGACCAGGCGATCATCCGGGGCCGGCGCGCGCAGTTCGCGCACCACGACCCGCGCCCCTGCCTGATCCCGCCGGACTGGTCGGGCGGCTACACGTCGATCTTTTCGCTGCAGCAGAAGGAAGACGCCGTAATCGCGCGCGGCACCGAATAAAAAGGGGCCAGGAAAAAGGGGCCAGGCTCAAACCTTACAAGCGCTCCGCGACGTAAGGTTTGAGCCTGGCCCCTTTTTCCTTCGACGTAAGGTTTGAGCCTGGCCCCTTTTTACGTTGCAGGTCAGGCGCGGAATTCCTGCTTTTCGGTGCCGGCGTACAGCGCCTTGACCTGCCGGGCCACCGAATCGGCGTGCGCGGCCAGCGCCCCGTCGTCGAGATCCGCCTTCGGGCGGGGCTCGTAGTCGAAATTGCGGTACTTGTCGACCCCGCGCACCAGGGTTGCGGCGTCGCGCACCTTGGTCTGCCTAACGTAGGTCGGGATGTAGCGGATCGCGAGGCCGATGCGCCGGTCGTTCGTCCGGTTCGGCTCCGACCCGTGCACGAGCTTGATGTGGTGAAGCGACATTTCCCCCGCCTTGAGCGGGATTCCCACGCCCTTCGATTTGTCGACTTCCACCGCAATCTCCTGTCCACGCGAAAGGAGATTGTCCTTGTGGAAGGTGTCGACGTGCGGCAACTGTTCGATCTTGTGGCTGCCCGGGAGGAACTGCATGTAGCCGTTCTCCGGCGTCGCGTCGGTCAGCGCCACCCACGCGGTAATCACGTCGTCCGGGTCCAGTCCCCAGTAGGTGGAGTCCTGGTGCCAGGAGACGAACCCGGGATTGCTCGCCTCCTTGATGAAGAAGTTGGTCGTCCAGCAGAAGATGTCCGGTCCGATCACGTCTTCGACGGCGTCGAGGATCTTCGGATGGTGCACCAGGCGGTCCACCCAGGTGAACAGCAGGTGGGATTTGTGGCGCCAATTGCCCTGCAGCGGCTTGCCGGTCTTGGCCTCGTGCTGCTCGAGGTCGCGGCGATAGCCGCCTGCCTCCTCCGTGGAGAGCACGCGGACCGGGAAATAGTAGCCGTCGCGGTGGTACTGGGCGACGGCCTCGGGGGACAGCAGTTTGTTCATGAGGGGCACCTCCATACCTCGATCGCCGGACAAACCCGGCCTCGCCGGGCGGGAGCGGCCCGGCAAACATATCACTAATATATCAGGACGTCGCCGCCTGTTCCGCGGCGCGCGGGCGCGCGAGCTTCGAGCCGGTCCATGCGGTGTACGCGGCCCGTTCGTACTGCGGCGGCACCGGGACCGTCAGGCCGAAGTGCTCGGCGGCATGCCAGACCCAGCGCGGGTTGTCGAGGAAAGCCCGGGCCATCGCGACCATGTCGGCCTTGCCCGAAGCCACGATCGCTTCGGCCTGGTCCGGTTCCGCGATCAGGCCGACGGCGCGCACCGCGATGCGCGGCACCGCCTTCTTCACCGCTTCGGCCAGGTGCACCTGGTAGTTCGGCCCGATGGTGTAGCGCGTTTGCCCCAGGAGTGCGCCGCTCGATACGCAAAGGTAGTCGAAGCCGATCTTCTCGAGTTCCTTTGCGAAAGCGATCGTGTCCTCGATCGGCGCGCCCTGATCGTGCCAATCGTGCCCCGAGATGCGTGCGCCAAGGCAGCGGTCCCTTGGCCAGGCTTCGCGCAGCGCCTTGGCGACCTCGAGCGGCGCGCGCATGCGGTTTTCGAGCGACCCGCCGTAAGCGTCGGTCCGCTTGTTGGACAGCGGCGAAAAGAACTGGTGCAGCAGGTAACCGTGCGAGGCATGCATTTCCACGGCGTCCAGCCCGAGGCGCCTGGCCCGCTCGGCCGAGGCGGCGAACGCCGCGACGATCGCCTTGATCTCGTCGACGGTCGCCTCGCGTGGCGTGTGCCATCCGGGCCGCGTGTCGTAGGGCAAGGCCGACGGCGCAATCGTCGGCCACGGGTCGTCGAGCGGCCCGAGCGCGGTGCGGCCCTCCCACGGCACGTGCGTCGAGGCCTTGCGCCCGGCGTGCGCGAGCTGGATGCCGATCGGGTTCTTCGACAAGCGACGGCAGTGGTCGATCACCCGCTTCATCGCCGCCTCGTTGCGGTCGGTGTACAGGCCGGCACAACCGTGGCTGATGCGCCCTTCCCTCGTCACGGCCGTGGCTTCGATCACGACCAGGCCGGCGCCGGAGATCGCGAGGCTTGCGAGGTGCGCGAAATGCCAGTCGCTCATGCTGCCGTCGTCCGACGAGTACTGGCACATCGGCGCGACGACGATGCGGTTGGGCAGGGTGATGCCCCCGAGCTGGATCGGGGTGAACAGTTTGCTCATGGATACCTAGGGCAGGTTTTGGGAAGCGAGGGGGTACGGGGGGGCCGCAGGTTCCCCTGTAACGATCGTTACGCCGATGAGGCTGTCTCGCGTCACGAGACTCGCGAGCTGCTCCTCGGTAAGACTTTCGGTGCCGACGGGTCGCATCGGCAGCACGAGATAGCGCATGTCCGCGGTGCTGTCGTGGACGCGGATCTTTACGCCCTCTGGGATGCGGGTGCCGAACTCCTCGAGCACAACGCGCGGCTCGCGCACCACGCGGCTGCGGTAGTTGCGCGACTTGTACCACTCGGGCGGGATCCCGAGCAGCATGCGCGGGTAGCACGAGCACAGCGTGCAGACGATCACGTTGTGGGTGTCCGGCGTGTTCTCGACCACGATCAGCTTGAGGCCCGGCACTTCGAACCCGAGTTCCTCGGCGGCGCCGCTGCCGTCGGCCAGCATGCGGGCCTTGTACGCAGGGTCGAGCCAGGCGCGTGCGACCATCTTCGCACCGCGTTCCGGGCTGCGCGCGCCGATCTCGCCCATCGCGCGATCGACTTCGGCCTCGGTGATCACGCCTTTCTCGACCAGCAGTTCGCGCAGGCTCACCTCCATCATCTGGAAGTACGTCAACGGCTGGTAGACGCCGAGATCGGGATCGGGGGCCTTCGCGCTCATTGCTCGGCCTCCGCGGGCACCAGCCAGTGCTCGAAGATCTCGATCTCGATGACGTCGTCCTGGCGGCCGGCATAGTCCGGCCAGACCTGCTTCTGCGCGAAGCGAACGCGGTAGAGGGGGACGCGCGGCTCGCCGGGCCTGGCATAGGCGAGTTCTTCCGGGTTCGGGAACGCGCCGCAGATCCGCTCGACGATGCCGGTGTGCCCGCGGATGTACCAGGGCGTGCGCACATGGCCGAGCGGCGCGGCTTTCAGCACGCGCACATGCTCGCCCGGCTTGAATCGTGCATCGACCGGCCTGCGCTCAGCAACCGCTGCCATTTTCGGCTTTGCCTTTCGCAATGGCCCCGCGCGCCTCGACCTCGGCCATCTTGCGGGTCAGGTCGTCGGTCGAGATGTAGCCGCGCTGGAGCATGGTCTGCGTGAGCGAAGTCACCCAGCGCTCGTAGTAGCTCATGCGGTCGTACGCGGCCGGGCCGATCGATTCGATGTTCTTGCGCAGCTCGTCCACCGTCATGCGGCGCTTGCCGCCGGATACACCGGTAAGCAGCATCATCATCGCGTCGACACGCTTTTCCCATTCGGCGTAGTCGTGCTCGGTGGGTTCGACCCGGCCGGCCGGCAGCCCGCCCATGTCGTGATGGCTGCGCCCGTATTCCGGCGCCGGGTCGCTGTCTTCGATCTTGCTCATGGCCCGCAATTGTGTACATTACCCCTCCCCTAGGCAAGGACAGTCGGCGACGCCGAGCGAAACTCGCATGACCCAGAACGAAACGATTGCGGCCCTGCAGGTGCCTGCGCCCGGGACGATCAACCTCGACCACGTTGCGCACTTCGTGCCGGACATCGACGCGGCTTCGCGTGCGCTTGGCGAACTCGGCTTCACGCTCACGCCGTTTTCGCCCCAGACGATGAAGAATGACCAGGGCCAGGTCGTGCCGGCCGGCGCAGGCAATCGTTGCGCGATGCTCGAATCGGGCTATCTCGAATTCCTGACACCCACTTCCGACACGCCGGTGGCGGCGCAGATCCGCGCGGCGATCGCACGGCATACGGGGCAGCACCTGATCGCGTTCGGTACTCCAACGGCAGATGAGGAGCACGCACGGCTTGATCGGCATGGGTTCTCGCCCCTGCCGCTAGTGAACCTGCAACGCGAGGTCGATGTCTCGGGCGAAAAGCGGATGGCGCGCTTTTCCGTGGTTCGCGTTGCGCCTGCGACGATGCCCGAAGGCCGGGTTCAGTTCGTCCAGCACCACACGCCCGAGTGCCTGTGGCAGCCCAAGTACGTCGGCCACCCGAACGGCGTGACCGGGTTGCTCGGCGCCTTCGTCGTGGCCAACGAGCCTGCGCAAGTGGCGGCGCGATTCGCGCGCTTCTCGGGTTTGCTGCCGCGGCCGATCCGCGGCTTCGTGCAGCTCTCGACCGGCAGGGGTCTGGTCTTCATCGGCAGCGATACGGCGTGCAAATCATTGTTTGGCGAAGACCCGCCCGCGGCGCCGGCGATGGCCGGCTATGCCCTAGCCTGCACCGACCGGAAAGGCCTGCGCTCGAGGCTGCTCGCCGCGGGATGCAAAGTCTCGGAACCTTCGCCCGATCTCTATGCCGCCATCCTGCCTCCGGCACTCGGCAGCGCATGGATTTTCGGGACCGAAGCAGCTTTCGGGGACTGGCTTTCGCCGGGGTGCGGGTAGACGCCTCAGGCGCAGCCCACCGCGGGCCACGAGTCCACCTACCGGAACAAATTCGTCACGGTGAGCCGCTTGTCCAGGATCTGGCCGTGCTGCAGATCCTCGGTGTACAGGGTCGGGCAGCCGGCCAGCAAGGCGGCCGCCACGATCATCGAGTCGTAGACCGAAAATCCGTACTGATCGGCAACCTGCAGTCCCATGTCGTACGTTTGCTCGGTCAGGGACTCGACCTTGCATACGGCGCGGATCGCGGTCAGCACCTCGCGGATGTCCTCGACCCGCAGGCCGAGCTTGCGTCCCGCCACCGAGGTGAATTCGTTCAGGACCTGCACGCTGATTACGCCGCCTTCCGCAAGCGCCCCCTCTACCCGGTCAGCCTTGGCCGCGTCGGAAGACAGCAGGTAAAGCAATACGTTGGTGTCGAAGAAGGCGCTAGCCGTGCTCATTGGCTTCGAAGCGGTCGAAGCGAAAATCGGCGGGCAGGCGACCGCGGAACTTGCGGATCCTGGCCAGCAATTCGCGGGGGCCGGGCTTCCTGCTGATCTCGAAAGTCCGGGCCTGCGCGACCTGGATTTCGATGTTGTCGCCCTCTTTCAGCTTCAATGCCTCGACTACGGCGGCAGGCAGGCGAATTGCGAGGCTGTTACCCCATCTCGAAACCTGCATGGCATCCTCCAAAATCGATAGATATACTCCGATAATTGTATATCCATTCGCGCGTTGCGTCCAACCAGCCGATGGCGCTTGGCTGCGCGGGTCTGTCAGGCGGGGGCTACGGCGCAGTCCGCAACACCATCTCCGCCCCCTTCTCCGCAATCATGATCGTCGCCGCGTTGGTATTTGCCGAGGTCACCGCCGGCATCACCGAAGCATCGATCACCCGCAGGCCCTGGACTCCGCGCACGCGCAGCTCCGGATCCACGACCGAGCGATCATCGCTTCCCATCCGGCAGGTGCTGGTCGGGTGGAAGACGGTGCCGCCGCGCGTGCGGGCGAACTCCCACAGGTCGGCGCGGCTTGCCCGGTCCGGGCCCGGCAGCGTTTCGGCGTCCCACAGGTCGCGGAACGCCGGCTGCCGATAGATCTCGCGCAGCATCTCGAGCCCGGACACGATGACCTCGCGGTCGTGCGGCTCCGAGAAATAACGCGGCTCGATCCTCGCCTGCATGAACGGGTCGGAGGACTGGATCTCCAGCCTGCCGCGCGACAACGGCCGGCACTGGCAGGCCGAGGCGCTGAAGCCCGAGTACTCGTGCAGCGGATCGCCCGGCTTGTCGACCGAAAGCGGCATCACGTTGAACTGGATGTCGGCACGATCGTCCTTCGCCTGCGGCGTGCGCGCAAATCCGCCGACTTGCCCGGCGCCCACCGTCAGCGGTCCGCGATTGCCGAACAGCCACTGCAATCCCATCTTTGCAAGTTCGAACGGGTTGCGCACCTGGTCGTTCAGCGACATCTTGTCTTTCAACCGCAGGATCACGCGCGCCTGGTAGTGATCCTGCAGGTTCTCGCCCACTTCCGGCGCCTCGGCAATCACCTTGATGCCATACCGCATCAGTACGCTCGCCGGCCCGATGCCCGAGAGTTGCAGGATCTGCGGCGATTGCAGCGCGCCGCCCGAAAGGATCACTTCCCGCTCCGCGCGCGCCTGCTCGCGCTTGCCTTCCGAGATCCATTCGACGCCGACCGCTTGCGTGCCTTCGAACAGTACGCGGGTGACATGCGCATGCATCGCCACCGTGAGGTTCGGCCGGCCCAGCGCCGGGCGCAGGAATGCGCGCGCGGCCGACGAGCGCCAGCCGTCCTTGATCGAAAGCTGGTACGCCCCGACGCCGTAGTCGGTCTCCCCATTGAAGTCCGGGTTGCGCGGCAGCCCGAATTGCTCGCCGGCCTGGAGCCACAAGCCGCAGTACGGATGGTCGTTGCGCAGGTCCGACACGCCGAGCTCGCCCGAGGCGCCGTGGTACTTGCTCTCGCCGCCCGCGTAATTTTCCGAGCGCTTGAAATACGGCAGCACCGACTCGTAGTCCCAGCCTTTGGCCCCCGCCTCTACCCAGTCGCTGTAGTCCTGCTTCTGGCCCCGGATATAGATGAGCCCGTTGATCGAACTCGATCCGCCGATCACGCGGCCGCGCGGCCAGACCACGTTGCGCCCGCCGCTGCCTTCGCTGGGCTCGGTGTCGAATTGCCGCGTGAAGCGCGGGTCGACCATGGTCTTGAAATAGCCGACCGGCAGGTGGATCCAGAAATTGCGGTCCGGCCCGCCGGCCTCGAGCAGCAGCACGCGATGACCGGCCCCCGACAGCCGGTTGGCAAGGAGGCAACCCGCCGAGCCGGCGCCGACGATGATGAAGTCGACCACGGAGCTTTGCATCGGGCTCTTCCTACACGGCCGGGCGATCGGGCATCGGCGAGCGCGGCGCCGGTCAGTGCAGCGGCTTGACCTTGAGCGCGGACTCGAGGAGCGAGCGAGGCGCGATCAGGTCCTGCGTGCTGGGCGGCAGCTGCTTGATCGCGCCGGCTTCCACCGCGATGCGCGCCTGCTGCTCGACTTGCGCCAGCAGTCCCGTCTTGCTGACGAAAGACAGCGGCGAGTCCGCCGAAAGCAGCGTCTGGATCGGCGTCGGCGGCTGCGCCTTCAGCAGTTGTTCGGCAGCCGCCTTGTCCACGCCGTTGGCCTTGCCGATCGCAGTGTAGACGACATCGGCTGCGGCGCCGCCCTTGGCCAGCGCATCGCGCATCTCGATGTTCGCCTGGTTCAGCGCCGCGACGTAACGCGCCGCGACATCCGGCTTGGCGGCAAGGAACTCCTTGGTCATCGTCCAGATCGAGCTGGAGGGGAACCCTACGTCGACCGCGCGCTGTACGAGTTTGGCGCCCGAGGCCTCCAGCCGCGAGCCCCAGACGTCCCAGACGTAGTAGCCGTCGACCTGGTTGCGCTGGAAAGCGGCCACGGCCACGGTCGGCGCGAGCACCACCATGTTGACGTCGGCCGGCTTCATGCCGGCCTTGGCGAGCGACCAGCGCAGCGCGTAGTCGGCCTGCGAGTTCTTGGCGATGCCGATGTTCTTGCCTTTCCAGGTCTTGGGGTCCGCGGTCATGCCGGATGCGGCGCTCGCGTACAGCCCCAGCTTGGTCGTGCTTGCGTCGGCGTAGATCACCCGCAGGTTGATGCCGATCGAGTTGGCCACGATCATCGCCGAGGGCGCCATGGTCGCGGTCTGCACCTCGCCGCTGCCGAGCATCGGCAGCAGCGCCGCGCCGTTGGCCCCTTCGACCATGTCGATCTTCAGGCCGAAGCGTTTCCACAGGTCGACATGCTGCGCATAGGCGAAATCCCACGAGGCGCCCGGGCCCCAGGCGAGCTTCACCACCTGCAATGCGGCGTCCGCCGCGTGGGAAGCGGCAGGCAGGCACAAGGCGCCGGCCGCTGCCAGCCCGGCGGCAAGGACGCGGGCGCCCGTAAACATCCTTTTCGTTGAAATCATCTCGGCTCTCCTCCGTTGTGATGCGGTTTTGGTTGCGGGATGCTCAGGCAGGCACCAGCCGCTCGAGCTGGTCGATCAGTTCGTGCTTGAGTTCGGTGAACGCCGGCTGCGTGACCACGTCGCGGTAGGCCTCGTGCTTGCCGAAAGGCACTTCGACATGCCGCAGGATGCGCCCCGGCGAAGCGGACATCAGGAACACGTGGTCGGAAATCAGCAGGGCCTCTTCGACGTCGTGCGTGATGAAAAGCACCGTCCTCAGGCCTTCGGCCTTGACGACGTGCTTGAGCAACTGCTGCATCGAAAGGCGCGTCTGCGCGTCGAGCGCGGCGAACGGCTCGTCCATCAGCAGCACCGGGCTTTCGGCGACCAGCAATCGCGCCAGCGCCGCGCGCGATTGCATCCCGCCCGACATCTGGTGCGGATGGAGGTCGCGCGCGTCGGCGAGGCCGACGCTTTCGAGGTAGTGATGCACTGCCTCGACGATTTCCGGCGCCGAGCGCTGCCGGCGCAGGCCCTGGCCGTAGCGGCACGGGAACGCAACGTTGTCGAACACCGTCATCCAGGGCAGCAGCGTCGGCCGCTGGAACATGAAGCCGCGATCCGGGCCGGGCTCGACGACCGGCTCGCCGCCCGACAGGACCTGCCCGCGCGTGGGCTCGGTGAAACCGGCCACCATGTTGAGGATCGTCGTCTTGCCGCAGCCGGTCGGCCCGATCACGGTGGCGGTTTCGCCCTGCCCGACGACAAGCGAGACGCCGTCGAGCGCGAGCCGCGGGCCCTTGCGCGTATCGAAGGATTTCGATACCCCGCGCAGCTCGATCTGCGCCGCGCGCGGATCCGCGCCGCTCACCGGCCCACCCAGTGCAGCATGCGCCGCTCGATCGCGAGGAACACCATGTCGATCGTGACGCCGACCAGCCCGATCAGCGCGACGCCGACGTAGACCTTGTTGATCGCATAGACCTGCGAGGCGCTCTGGATCAGGTAGCCGAGCCCGGCCTGCGCCGCAATCAATTCGGAGGCGACCACGACGGCCCAGCTCAACGCCATCGCGGTGCGCAGGCTGACGAAGATCTCCGGCAGGGCCGAGGGCAGCACGACCCGGAACAGCGTCGTGAACGTCGACAGGTGATAGGTGCGCCCGAGCCTGAAGAAATCGTTCGGCACCGAGCGCACGCCGCTCACCGAGCCGAGCAGCACGTAGAGGAACGCAGTCATGAAGATGACGAAGACCTTGGCGAACTCGCCGATGCCGAACCAGATGACCACGATGGGGATGAATGCGAGCGCCGGGATCGGCCGCAGGAAACCGAAGACCGGCAGCAGGAAGGCGCCTGCGCGCTTGTTGTAGCCGAGCACGATGCCAAGCGGCACGCCTATGCAGGCTGCGATTGCAAAACCGGTGGCGGTGCGAAAGAGGCTCGCCTTCACGTGCGCGAACAGGCTGTAGCCGCCGTAGCCTTCGTTCATCAGTTCGACGGCGGCCGCCCAGACGCCCGAGGGCGTGCCGAGGTATTCGGCCTTCACGCCCGGGACGATGCCGCGCGGGATCAGGAACTCCCAGACGAGGAGCGCAAGCACGACGACCGACAGCGGCGGCAGCGCCTTCCACCCCAGTTCCTTCGCCGCGAGCAGCCACCCGCGCTCCTTTTCGCCCACCTTCGCCTGTCCTCCCGTGCGCCCGCCGGCCGCGTGCGGCGCCGGTCGAATCAAATTAATGTACCATAGTTAGAACGTTAAGCTTCATGAGGGTTGCACCCCGGTGTCCGCCTCCTCGATCTTCGGCAACAGCCCGACCCCCCTCTATGCGCAGCTGGCCGACCTGCTGCGCCAGAGGATCCTGCGCGGCGTGTGGGCCCAGGGGCAGAAACTGCCTTCGCTCGAGGAACTGGTGAACGAATTCGGCGTCGCACGCGTCACCGTCCGCCAGGCAGTGAACCTGCTGGCGCGCGACGGGCTGCTGTCGCCGCAACCCGGCCGCGGCACTTTCGTCACCGCCGTGCCCTCGCGCGACCGCTGGCTCAAGCTGGAAACGTCGCTGCATGCGCTCGCGGACGTCTACCGCAACGACAAGCCCAAGCTGACCCTGATCGAAGAGGCCACCGCCAATCCGCCGCTGTTGCCTTCCGACGGAACGCCGGCCCCCGGCTACCGCTACATGCGGCGGGTCCATTCCACGGACGACGAAGCGTATTCGGTGATCTCGCTGTACCTCGACGAGCGCGTGTTCCGCATGGCGCCGGCGCGGTTCCGCAAGGAAACCGTCATCCCGGTGCTGCTCGAACTGCCGAAGGTCAAGGTGGCGCGGGCGCGGCAGACGGTGACGATTTCGACCGCGGACATCGAGGTCGCCCGCCTGTTGTCGGTGCCGGTAGGCTCGCCGGTCGCGCTGGTCCGGCGGGTCTTCACCGCGGACGACGGCACCGTGCTGTACCTGGGCGAAGTCACCTACCGCGGCGACTACATCCACTTCGAAATGGACCTGCGTCCCTAGCGCGGCAAAATCAAAGGAGGCTGCATGCAACCGCTGAATACCGAGGACCTCGAGAACTACCGCCGCGACGGGATCGTCATCCCGAGGGTAGGCCTGGACGCCGGCACCGTGGCCGAATTGCGCGCCAAGCTCGACCGGTTCCTCGCCGACCAGGGCATCACCGACGCCGACTACGTTCCGGACATCATCGAGCGCGACCCCACATGGCTGCGCTACGGCGTGATGCCCGAGATCCTCGACGCGGTCGCCCAGCTGATCGGCGAGGACATCATCATCTGGGGCTCTGCGCTGTTTTGCAAAGCGGGCGTCGGCGGCAAGGCGACGCCGTGGCACCAGGATGGGCATTACTGGCCGATCCGGCCGCTCGAGACCGTGACGGCCTGGATCGCGATCGACAACGTCAATGCCGAGAACAGCTGCCTGCGGGTGATCCCGGGCACGCACCGCGACCGGGTCAGCTACGAGCACGACGTGGACGACAGCGACGCGATCGTCCTCAACCAGGTGCTGAAGCCCGAATACCTCAAGAGCGCGCCGCCGCGGGACATCGAGCTCGAACCCGGGCGCTTCTCGATCCACGACGTTTATCTCGTCCACGGCGCCAACCCGAACAATTCCGGCAAGCGCCGCGCCGGGATGGTGTTTCGCTACATGCCGGCGACTTCGCACTTCGACCGCGCGCTGGCGGCGCAACAGGTGCGCGACATGGGCGTGCTCGACCTGTCCAGGCGCAAGCTCCACCTGGTGCGCGGCGTGGACCGCTCGGGCCGGAACGATATCTACCGCGCATCCTGAAGCGTCGATGGCCTACATCGCCTTTTTCGGGTCGGGAGCCACGGGAGACACTTTGCAACCTGCCTCCTTGCCGGCGGAATCTCGGCCGCTCCCGGCACCTGCGGTCGCGGAATTCGTTCACCACGGGCCGGCCGGCAGCGCGCGCTTGAAACCGCGCATCGGGGCAAAGTGCTCGCCGGCGACTGCATTCCCGGCTTTTCGCTGCGCCACGCTCGCAAAGATATGAGCGAGCCTGCGCGCATCGCGAAACTCGAGGCATTCGTCTACCGGGCGCCGATCGAGACGCCGGTGCAAACCTCTTTCGGGATCATGCGAGACCGCCCTGCGGTGTTCGTGCGGGTCACGGATTCGGACGGAGCCATCGGCTGGGGCGAGGTCTGGTGCAACTTCCCCACCGTGGGTGCAGAGCATCGTGCCAGGCTGGTCGAGTCGGTGTTCGCCCCGCTGGTGCAGGGCAAGTCGTTCGTCACGCCGGAAATCGCCTTCCTGTCGCTCACCAACCAGACCGAGGTCCTGGCGATCCAGTCGGCTGAGCCAGGTCCGATAGCGCAGTGCGTCGCGGGAATCGACACCGCGCTGTGGGACCTGCATGCCCGAAGGCAGAATCAGCCGCTGTGGAAGATGCTGGGCGGCAAGTCGCCGCAGGTCCGGGTCTACGCCAGCGGCTTGAACCCGACCGCGCCGGAGAAACTTGCCGCGCTCAAACTCGGCCACGGCTATCGCGCGTTCAAGCTCAAGGTCGGGTTCGGCAGGGAGCGCGATCTTGCCAACATTGCAGCGCTGCGCGAAGCGATCGGCGACCTGCCGCTGATGGTGGACGCCAACCAGGCCTGGCACATCGAGTCCGCGATCGAGATGGCCGTGGCGTTCGAAGACTTCGACCTGGGCTGGCTGGAAGAGCCGCTGCGGGCCGACCGGCCGTGGAGCGAATGGCAGCATTTGGCCTCGAATACCGCGCTGGGCCTGGCTGCCGGTGAAAACTTGGCAGCATTTCCCGCTTTCGACCGGGCCATGGAATCGCATGCGCTCGCGGTAGTCCAGCCCGACCTGGCCAAGTGGGGCGGGTTCTCAGGTTGCCTGCCGGTCGCGAAGAAGATCCTCGGCCACGGCCTGCGCTTCTGTCCCCACTACCTGGGCGGCGGCATCGGCCTTGTGGCTTCGGCCCACCTGCTCGCAGCGATCGGCGGCGACGGGATGCTCGAGGTAGACGCGAACCCGAATCCGCTGCGCACGCTGGCCTGCGGCACGCTCGAGCACGTCGTGGACGGCATCGCCACGCTGAATGACGAACCCGGTCTTGGCGCGGTGCCGGACCTCTATGCACTGCGCGAATTCGCAGTGTCCCACTGAAGCGAACGAAGCCATGGCAAGCGAACCCAGCGCCATCCCGCGGATCGTCCGCTGCACCCATATCAAGCCGGAATGACAATCCGGCCAGTGGACGGGCGGCACTCGGCCCGGACCCAACGACCGACAACAGGAGAGGAGACGTGAAATGAGGAAGCGGACGTTGTTTGCAATCGGAACCCTGCTGCCGGCGGCATTGCTTGCGCTGGTCCCCGTCCCCGCTGCGCTGGCGCAGGACTACCCTTCGAAACCGGTGAAAGTCATCGTGCCGTGGCCGCCGGGCGGGCTGGTGGACCTGCCGGCGCGTATCGTCGGCGAGAAGATGCAAGCCGCCTTCGGCCAGCCCTTCGTCGTCGAGAACAAGCCGGGCGCGGGCGGCGTCATCGGCGCCGAGCAGGTCGCGAAGGCGGCCCCCGACGGGTACACGATCGCGCTGACCACCAGCGCGCTGAACATGAATGCAGCCCTGCGCAAGAACCTGCCGTTCGACGTTACCCGCGATTTCGAACCGATCGCGGTGGTCGCCTTCGCACCGTCCATCCTGGTGGTGCACCCGTCGCTCGGTGTCAAATCCGTCCAGGAGCTGATCGCGCTCGCGAAGTCGAGGCCGGGCAAGCTGAGCTACGCGTCGGCCGGGCCCGGAACGCCGGCCCACCTTTCGGCCGAGCTGCTCAAGTCGATGCTGGGCCTGGACATCGTGCATGTTCCGTATAAGGGCGCTCCGCCGGCGATGGCCGACCAGATTGCCGGGCGGATCGACTTCCATTTCGCGAATGCGGCGGTGGCCCTGCCGCAGGTCAAGGCGGGCAAGGTGCGCGCGCTGGCAGTGACCAGCCGGCAGCGCTTTGCGCCGTTGCCGGAGGTGCCGACCATGATCGAAGCCGGCGTGCCGAACTTCGAGGCCGACCAGTGGATCGGTTATCTCGCGCCGCGCGGCGCATCCCGCGCGGTCATCGAGCGGCTCGGCGCCGAAATCAACAAGGCGCTCGCCATGGACGACATCAAGGCGACACTTGCCCGGAGCGGCATGACCGCGGCGGCGCCCGGTACGCCGGCCGAATTCGCGGCCTACCTGAAGCAGGACCTCGCGAAGTGGGCCGGGGTCGTGAAGGCCGCCAACATCCAGCCCGAATAGCCGGCCATGCGCACCATCTTCGTCCTGTTCGACTCGCTGGTGCGCAACGCGCTGGAGTGCTATGGCGGCACGTCGATCGCAACGCCGAATTTCGCCCGCTTCGCCGAGCGGGCGGTGGCGTTCGACACGCATTACACCGGCAGCCTGCCCTGCATGCCGGCGCGCCGCGACCTGCATACGGGCCGCCTGAACTTCCTGCATCGCAGCTGGGGGCCGCTGGAGCCTTTCGACAATTCGTTTCCGGAACTGCTGCAGGCCGCAGGCACGCATACGCACCTGGTTTCGGACCACTATCACTACTGGGAGGACGGCGGGGCGACCTACCACAACCGTTATTCCTCGTGGGAGTTCATCCGCGGCCAGGAGTGGGACAAATGGAAGGCGATGGTCGCGCCGCCGCTCGAGCGTTTCCGCGCGATGTACCACGCCATGCAGCAACCGCAGGGCAAGGGCGACGGGCGCCTCCAGGCGATGGTCAATCGCGAGTCCATGCGTGAAGAGGCGGATTACTGCTGTCCCCGCACGTTCGCCGCGGGATTCGAGTTCCTCGATGCAAACCGGTCCTCGGACGGCTGGCTGCTCCATCTCGAATGCTTCGATCCGCACGAGCCCTTCCATGCCCCTTCGGTGTACCGGGAGCGGTACCCCACCGGATACCACGGCCCGATCCTCGACTGGCCGCGCTACAAGCGGCTGGAGGAAAGCGGCCCGGAAGTGGCCGAGCTGCGCGCGAACTACGCTGCGCTGCTGACCATGTGCGACACCTATTTCGGCAAGTTGCTCGACTACCTCGACCGGCACGGCATGTGGAAGGACACTGCGGTCGTCCTGACCACGGACCACGGGTTCCTGCTCGCCGAGCATGACTGGTGGGGCAAGAACAGGATGCCGTTCTACAATGAGATTTCGCACATCCCGCTCGTGATCCACCATCCGGCGTTCGCGCGGCAGGCCGGGTCGCGGCGCAAGTCCCTGACCCAGACGACCGACCTGATGCCCACGCTGCTCGACCTGCACGGCGTGCCGGTCCCCGAGGGCGTCGAGGGCCGGTCCCTGCTCGGCTTGCTCGAAGCCGACGAGCCGATCCGCGAGGCCGCCCTGTTCGGCATGTTCGGCGCCGGGACGAACATCACCGACGGGCGCTACACGTATTTCCGCTACCCCGAGGACATGACCGCGCAAATGCTCTACGAATACACCCTGATGCCGATGCACCTGAAGACGCTGTTCCATGTCGACGAACTGCGCGGCGCGCAACTCGAGCCGCCCTTCGCGTTTACCCGGGGCGTGCCGGTGCTGAAAGTCCCGGCGCGGCGCAACGTCAAGGGCCAGCCGACCGGGCACCAGGGCCAGGGCGGAGGCTACGAGGACACGACCACCGTCCTCTACGACCTGCAGGACGACTACGCCCAGCAGAAGCCTTTTCGCGACGACGCGATCGAGGCCCGCCTGCTCGGGCTGATGGCGGAGCTGATGCGCAAGAACGACGCGCCCGCCGAAGCCTTCTCGCGCCTGGGCCTGCCATGAGCCGGCCTTCGAGCGGCCGGCCGCCGAACATCCTGCTGGTCATGGCCGACCAGCTTGCGGCTCCCGCGCTGCCGGTCTATGGCCATAAGGTCGTCAAGGCGCCCAACCTCTCGCGCCTGGCCGAGTCGGGCGCGGTTTTCGAGAACGCCTATTGCAACTTCCCGATCTGCGCGCCATCGCGGTTCTCGATGCTGTCCGGGCGCCTGCCGCACGCGATCGGCGCCTACGACAACGCTTCGGAGTTCCCGTCATCGATTCCGACGATGGCGCACTATCTACGCGATGCGGGCTACCGGACGATCCTGTGCGGCAAGATGCATTTCATCGGCGCGGACCAGCTGCACGGGTTCGAGGAAAGGCTGACCACCGACATCTACCCCGCGGACTTCAGCTGGACGCCCGATTGGCTGAAGGGCCCGTCTTACCGGCCCACGGGCGTCAGCATGCGGCCGGTGGTCGAGGCCGGGCCGTGCGTGCGCAGCCTGCAGATCGACTACGACGACGAAGTCGAATACCACGGGATCCAGCGGCTCTACGACGCGGCCCGTGCGCCGGCGGAACAGCCTTTCTTCCTGACGGTCTCGTTTACCCACCCTCACCCGCCGTTCGTCACCGGGCAGGAGCATTGGGACCGATACCGCGACGACGAGATCGACCTCCCCCGCGTGCCGCCGATTCCCTTTGAGAACCTGGACGAGCACAGCCGCTGGCTTTACGTAGCGCACGCGCAGGACGAGTACGAGCTGACCGAAGCGCGCGTGCGCAACGCCCGCCATGCCTACTACGGGATGATCAGCTATATCGACGACAAGGTCGGCCGGATCATGCGCACGCTCGGGGAAACCGGGTTGGACGGCAATACGCTGGTGGTGTTCGCCGTCGATCACGGCGAGATGATGGGCGAGCGCGGCATGTGGTACAAGCAGACCTTCTACGAATGGTCGGCGCGCGTGCCGCTGATCGTCTCGATGCCCGGGCGGTATGCGCCGCGCAGGATCGCGGCGCCGGTTTCGCTGCTCGACCTGCTGCCGACCTTCATGGACGTGGCGCGCGCAGGCAAGGCGACCGGGTACGTCGACCCGATCGACGGAAGCTCACTGGTCCCGCTTCTCGAAGGCGGGCCGGCCGATGCTCGCGAAGTCATCGCGGAGTACAGTTCCGAAGGCGTCTGCGCCGCTTCCAGGATGGTGAGGCAGGGCCGTTACAAGTATGTCTACACCCGGGGCCTCGCCCCCATGCTGTTCGACCTCGAGACCGACCGCGACGAATTGCGGAACCTCGCCGGGATGCCGGTGCATGCCGCGACTGAAAATGCACTGCATGCTCGCCTCGTGCGCGACTGGGATCCGGAAGAAGTCCATGCCCGCATCCTCGCGAGCCAGCGACGGCGCCTGTTCCTCGCGCGCGTCGCCGCCGGGACGGACCTTTACCCGAATTGGGCCTACCAGCCCTTCGTCGACGAGTCCAGGCGTTATATTCGCGGCGCCGGCGGTGCCGGGCCGACCAGCGTCAAGTCGAAGGCGCGGTTTCCCTATGTCCCGCCCGCTGTACCCGACCGGAAGCCCTGAGCGTCCGGCGACAACTGCCAAGGAGAATCAGATGCGCATCACCAGGAACATTGCAGCGACGCTATTGCTTGCCGCGGCCGGTGCCGCGGCGCAAGCGCAGGGCTACCCGTCCAAGCCGATCCGCGTGGTCGTCCCCTACCCGGCGGGCGGCGTCGTCGACGTCATCGCGCGCTCGGTCGGCGAGCGCATGGCGCAGACGATCGGCCAGCCCAGCGTGGTCGAGAACAAGGTCGGTGCGGCCGGCTCGATCGGCACCGAGGCGGTGGCGCGGTCGGCGCCCGACGGCTACACACTCGTGGTCGCAAGCCCCTCGCACACGGTCAACATCAGCCTCTACTCCAAGCTTCCGTGGCATCCGCTCAAGAGCTTTGCGCCGGTGGCGATGGTCGGCGTGATCCCCAACGTGATCCTGGTGCATCCGTCGGTGCCGGCGAAGACACTGGCCGAATTCATCGCCTACGCCAAGGCTCGGCCGGGCCAGATCAATTACGCCTCGGCCGGCGCCGGATCGTCGGTGCACCTGGCCGCCGAGTTGCTCGAGCAGATGGCGCAAATCAAGCTGGTGCACATCCCGTACAAGGGCCAGCCCGAAGCGGTGACCGCATTGATCACCGGCGAGGTATCGATGATGCCGCTTACGATGGCGCTGGCGAAAGCGCGCGTGCAGGCCGGTCAGGCCCGCCCGCTGGCGGTGACGACGCCCAAGCGCTCCTCCGCGCTGCCCGACCTGCCGACGGTGGCCGAGAGCGGCTATCCGGGCTATGAGGTCAGCACCTGGTTCGGGTACCTGGCACCCGCAGGCACGCCGCCCGAGATCGTCGGCAAGCTGAACGCCGAGATCAACGCGGCGCTCAAGCACCCGGACGTGCAGAAGAAGCTCGTGGCGCTCGGGGCCGAGCTCGACCCGGGCACGCCGCAGGCGTTCGGCAAATTCCTCGAGGCCGACATGAACCGCTGGGCGACCGTGATCAGGCAGGCCGGCATCAAGGCCGACTGAGTGCCCGTGGGCAGCCAAGGCAAGCCCTTCCTGATCGCGCAGGTCAGCGACCTGCATATCAAGGCGGGCGGGAAGCTCTCGTATCGCGTCGTCGACACCGCAGGCCTGCTGCGCGCGTGCATCGCGCACATGCTCGCCTTGCCGCAGCGGCCGGATGCGGTGGTGTTTACCGGTGACCTGGTCGATTTCGGGCGGCCGGACGAATACGCGGTGTTTCGGGAATTGCTCGCGCCCCTGCCGATGCCGATCTACCTGATTCCCGGCAATCACGACGAGCGCGAGGCGCTGCGTGTCGCGTTCCCGGACCATGCCTACCTTCGCCAGCATGCCGAGTACGTCAACTATGCGATCGAGGACCATCCGGTGCGCATCATCGGGCTGGACACCACGGTGCCCGGCCAGTCCGGCGGCCTCGCTTCGGCCGACCGCATGGCCTGGCTCGACGCGAAGCTGGCCGAGCAGCCGGACAAGGCCACGGTCGTGCTGATGCACCATCCGCCGTTCCACACCTTCATCGGCCACATGGACGCGCAAGGCCTCGAGCATCCCGAAGCCCTCGCCGGCGTGATCCGCAAGCACCCGCAGGTCGAACGCCTGCTGTGCGGACACCTGCATCGACCGATCATGGCGCGGTTTGCGGGGACGATCGCCTGCACGGTGCCGAGTCCCGCTCACCAGGTCGCGCTCGACCTGGCGGACGATGCGGCGTCGTGCTTCGTCATGGAGCCGCCCGCCTACGGGCTGCACGCCTTCACGCCCGGAACCGGCATCGTGAGCCACACCGCATTCGTCGGCTCATTCGACGGCCCCTACCCGTTTCGGATGAACGGCAAGCTGATCGACTGAAAAGGGGCCAGGCTCAAACCTGTCATCCTGGGCCTGTCGTCCGGGCGGCGAGTTGGCGCGTTGAGGGGGCATCTGCAATGTTCGAGGAGCCCCGATGCCCCGGCGGCCGCGCTTCCACGTCGATCACGTCCCCCTGCACATCGTGCAGCGCGGCCACAACCGGGCGCGGTGCTTCTTTGCGGAGGCCGACTGCAGGCACTACCTGCAATGGCTGCGAGAAGCGTTGACCGAGGCGGAGTGCACGCTCCATGCGTACGTGCTGATGACAAATCACGTGCACCTGCTTCTGACACCCCGATCCGCAGAAGCCGTGCCCCGAGCCCTGATCTCTCTCGGCCGGCGCTACGTCCAGCATGTGAACCGGACTTACGAGCGGACAGGGACCTTGTGGGACGGCCGCTACAAATCCTCGCTCATCCAGTCCAACCGGTACCTGCTCGCCTGCCAGCGCTACATCGAGCTCAATCCGGTCCGGGCAGCAATCGTGCGCGACCCGGCGGACTACCCGTGGTCGAGCTACCGGACGCATGCTTTCGGCCAGCCCGATGAACTGGTGTCGCCGCATCCGCTCTATTGGGCGCTCGGTCGCGACGGTCCGGAGCGGCAGGCCGCTTATCGCAAGCTGTTCGATTCAGGTACAGACGCTTCCGCGATCGACGATATCCGTCTTGCCGCGCGGCGCAGCCGGCCGGTGGGCGACAGGCTGTTTCGCGCCGCGGCCGAGAATGCAGTGGGCGCCCGGTGCGAAGCCGGGCCGCAGGGTGGACCAGGCCACGAGGCGGGCTTCACCGGGCCCCGTTGCAAGACTTGAGCCTGGCCCCTTTTACCTTTTAGAGAAGCATCTCGCGCTTCAACTCGCCGAACGTCCTGATGCCGAGCATCGCCATGTCGCGATCGATCTCTTCGCGCAGCAGGTTTACCGCGTGCAGCACGCCGGCCTCGCCGCCGATCGCGGCCGCATAGAGGAAAGGCCGGCCGACGAAGACAAAGTCGGCGCCCAGCGCGAGCGCCTTCAGCACGTCCGTGCCGCGCCGCACGCCGCTGTCGAGCATGATCGCCATGCCGCCGGCTTCCGCCTTCGCCATCGGCAGCATGCGCAGCGGCGAGACCGTGTAGTCGAGCTGGCGGCCGCCGTGGTTCGACACCATGATGCCGTCGACACCGCTTTCGCGCGCGATCCGGACGTCCTCCGGGGCAAGCACGCCCTTGAGCACCAGCTTGCCCTTCCAGAGCCTGCGCATCAGCTCGAGGTGTTCCCATGCAAGCCCGTCGCGTGCGGTCCTCGGGCGCTCGAGCGTGCCGGAAAGGATCGGCGTGCGCTCGAAACCCATGTTCTCGAGGTGAGGCATGCCGTAGTTCATCAACGTGCGCAAGAAGGTGCCGACGAGCCAGCGCGGCCGGATCGCGCCGTCCCATGCAAGCCGCAGCGACGGCCTGAGCGGCGAGCTGTAGCCGTTGCGCACATTGTTCTCGCGGTTCGCCGACACGGGCACGTCCACGGTCAGCACCAGCGTGCCGAAACCGGCCGCCTGCGCTCGCTCGACCAGCGGCGTGATGATTCCCGGCTCGCCTGGAAGGTAGGCCTGAAACCAGGCCCGCGGGTTGGCAGCGTGGATGCGCTCGAGCGTTGCCAATGATGCCCCGCTCTGGATCATCGGGATGTTCAGCCGGCCCGCGACCCGCGCCAGCTCTGCGTCGCCATCGTAAGCGGCCAGCATCGTGCCGCCCATCGGCGGGAAGCCGAAAGGCAGGTCGTAGGCCTGGCCGAGGAGCTCGCGCTTCTGGGTGCGCCCGCGCGTATCGACGAGGATACGCGGCACGAATTGGTACGCTTCGAACGCGGTGCGGTTCGCACGCAACGACGCGTCGGTTTCCACCCCGCCGCAGATGTAGCCGAAGATCGGGCGTGGGAGATGGCGGCGCGCGGCGGGCTCGAAATCCTCGAGGCAAAGAAAATTGCGCAAGTCACGCATCGGGCCATCCTTACGGAGATTGAATCGAAACTACAATACGCCTTTACCCACGCACCGGGCCGCGCGCCGGCAAGAGGTTTCGAATGTCGAACGAACTGTGCTCCCTCTCCGCGACGGAACTGGTATTGCTCTATCGCGCCAAGCGCCTCTCGCCGGTCGAGGTCATCCGGGCGGTCCTCCACAGGGTCGAATCGCTGAACCCGGTACTGAACGCGTTCTGCCATCTCGATCCGGATTTCGCGCTCGAAAGCGCGCGGATGTCCGAGGCCCGCTGGATGAAGGGCGAGCCGCGCGGCCTGCTCGACGGCGTGCCGGCCTCGATCAAGGATTTGCTCTACACCAAGGGCTGGCCGACGCTGCGCGGCTCGAAGACGATCGATCCCAAGGGGCCGTGGGAGGACGACGCGCCCGTGGTGGCGCGCCTGCGCGAGCACGGCGCGGTGATCTTCGGCAAGACGACGACGCCCGAGTTCGGCTGGAAAGGCGTATGCGACAACCCGCTCACCGGCATCACGCGCAATCCCTGGAACCCGGCAAAGACACCCGGCGGCTCCTCCGGAGGCAGCGCCGCAGCGGTGGCGGCCGGCATGGGGCCGCTGACCATCGGGACCGACGGCGGCGGGTCGATCCGCATCCCCTGCGCCTTTTCCGGCCTGTTCGGCATCAAGCCCACCTTCGGGCGCGTGCCGGCCTGGCCGCTGTCGCCCTTCGGCACGGTCGCGCACGTGGGCCCGATGACGCGCACCGTGGCCGACTCGGCACTGATGATGAACGTGCTGACGCTGCCGGACGCGCGCGACTGGCACCAGCTTCCGCCGGACGGGTGCGACTATCGCATCGGGCTCGACGACGGCGTCAGGGGATTGCGCATTGCCTACAGCGCCACGCTCGGCTCCGCGAACGTCGACCCGGAGGTCGCGGCGCTCGTCAAGAAGGCCGCGCTGCGTTTTGCCGAGCTCGGTGCGATCGTCGAGGAAAAGGATCCGGGCTTCACGAACGCCGGGGAGATTTTCGCCAGGCACTGGTTCCCGGGCGCCGCGCTGCTCCTCTCGACGATCCCGAAGGAAAAGCACGCGCTGATCGACCCTGGACTCGTCGACACCGCGCGCCAGGGCGCCGCGTTCAGCGCGATGGACATCCTCGACGCGGCCCGGCAGCGCGGCCAGCTCGGCGTGCAGATGCAGCTCTTCCACCAGCAGTACGACCTCCTGCTCACGCCGACGCTGCCGCTCGCCGCCTTCGAGGTCGGCCGCGAAGTGGCCGACGAGCTGAAGGAAAAGCGCTGGACCGACTGGTCGCCCTTCTCGTACCCGTTCAACCTGACGCAGCAACCGGCGGCTTCGATTCCCTGCGGGCTGACCAAGGCCGGCCTGCCGGTCGGCCTGCATATCGTCGGCGCGCGCTACGCCGATGCGCTCGTGCTGCGCGCCGCGCGCGCGTTCGAGTCGCTGATGCCGATCGCCTCCCCCGACCTGTCCAAACTGAAGAAGTGAAATCATCGATGACGCGTCCCAAGGTAGTCCTCACCAATCCGTCGGTCCCGGTGGGCGAAAACATCATCCGCGAGGTCGCCGAGCTGGTCCTCGCGCCGGACCCGAAGCCCGACACGCTGCGCGCGATGATCGGGGACTGCGACGTGCTGGTGGTCCGCACCAAGCTCCCCGACGACATCTTCGAGCGGCCCAACCGGCTGAAAGGCGTGGTGCGCCACGGCGCGGGCGTCGACATGATCCCGATGGAGTCGGCCACCAGCCTCGGGATCCCGGTGGCGAACGTGCCCGGCGTCAACGCGCAGACGGTGGCCGAGCACGTGGTCACCACGATGCTGATGCTCGCGCGCCGCACGCACCGGATGGACGCGCTGATTCGCACGCAAGGCTGGGACGCCGCACGCGTGCTCTCCGACGAGAGCATGGAACTCTCCGGCAAGACGGTCGGCATTGTCGGCGTCGGCGCGATCGGCAGGGTCGTCACCCGCATCTGCAATCACGGCTTCGGCATGAAGGTCATCGGCCACCAGCGCAACCTCGCGAACTTGCCAAAGGAAGTCGCCGGCGTGTCCGCCGACCAGCTGTTTGCCGAAAGCGATTTCGTCGTCCTTGCCTGCCCGCTCACGGCCCAGACCAGGGGCCTTGCAAGCCGCGCGCGGATCGCATCGATGAAAAAGAATGCGGTGCTGGTCAACGTCGCGCGCGGGCCGGTCGTCGATGAGGCCGCGATCACCGAAGCGCTGCAGCAGCGCCGGATCCGCGGCGCCGCGCTCGACGTCTTCGACAGGCAGCCGCTGGCGGCGGATCACCCTCTGATGCAACTCGACAACGTCGTCCTCACGCCGCACCAGGCCGGCCTCACGGTCGAAGCGGTCGAAAGGATGAGCGAGTTCGCGGCGCGCGACGTGGTGCGGCTGCTGCGAGGCGAGAAGCCGGTGAACTTCGTCAACCCGGAAGTCTGGGAGCGTCGCGCGGTGCGCTAGTTTCCGAGTTTCGCGGCCGCGGCGATCAGCGCCGCCCGCGCGGCATCATATTCGGCTTCGAGCAATGCCAGGCTCTCTCGGGCGGCCGCTGCATCGCCGGTCCTGCCCGCCGCTTCGATGCGTCCCAGCAGCACCGCCAGCCTGAACGCACCGAGATTGCCGGCGGCGCCGCGCAGCGAATGCGCGCCTTCGGACAGGTTCTCCAGGTCGCCGGACCCGGCATAAGCGTTCAGCTCCGCCACCCGCTGCGGCATGCGGGCGACGAAGACATCCACGAAACGCGCGAATACCGCGCCCTTGCCGTGGTCCAGCGCAATCAGGTCGGCAATATGGGTCGCGTCGACCGGGGGGTCGGCTTCACTGGTCATCGGGAGGGATGCGCCGGGGAGGATGTCGGACTATTCTACCTTTGCCATGGATGACAACAGGAGTGACCGGCCAGCGCCGCCGCCACCGGTGCTCGGGCCGCTGCCCCGGGTGACCGGGGACGAGCGGGAGCGCACGCGTGCCGAGCGCGTGCGTTACGCGTACACGCAGACCCGCCTCGCGATGCTGCTGGTCGGGCCGGTGGTGCTGGTGATCTGGCTGTTCCTGCGCGACCTGGTCCCGTCCGGGCGCATCTCGAACTGGTGCGCTGCCCTGGCGGTTGCATACATCGCGCGCCTCGTGATCGGGCTGGTGCATTCGAGGCGCGGACCGCTGGCGCGGCGAAACAGCGAATGGCGGTGGACCGTCCTCTTCCACGCCAGCATTGCGCTGTCCGGTCTCGCGTGGAGCGCGCTCGACTGGTATGTGCTCGAAGATGCGGCGCCCTCCCTGCATCTTTCGGGCGTGGCGGTCCTCGTCGCGGTCTCGGCGGCCGGACTGCGCGGGCTGTCCACGCTGCCGGCGGCCTACGCGCTGTTCGCAGGCGCGATGCTCGCGCCGGTTGCGCTTCCCGCGATAGCGGCCGGCGACGTTGCAAGCGTCATGCTCGGCACCACGCTGATCATCTTCCTCGGCGCCATGACGGCCATGGTCCAGAGCACCACGCACGAGTACATCCGCCGCTCGATCCTGCAGGCGGAACTGGCCGACCTCCTCGCCCGCCACGAAAAGGCCAAGGTCGCGGCCGAGTCGGCCAATCGCCTGAAGAGCGAATTCCTGGCCAACATGAGCCACGAAATCCGCACGCCGATGAACGCGATCATCGGCTTCACGCATCTCGCGCGGGAAGCGGGGCCGGGCCCCGGGGTGGACGCGCATCTCGGGCGGATCTCGGTGGCGGCGAATTCGCTGCTGCGGATCATCAACGACATCCTGGATCTCTCCAAGATCGAGGCCGGCAAGCTCGCCATCGAGCCGGTGGAGTTCGAGCTCGATGCGTTGCTGCGCGACGTGCTCGCGATCACGGGAACCAGTGCGGCCGGCAAAGGCGTCGACTTCACCTACGAGGTCGCGCCGGACGTCCCGCGCAGGCTCCACGCCGATGCCGACCGGATCGGCCAGGTGCTGGCCAACCTGTGCGCGAATGCGGTCAAGTTCACCGACCAGGGGGCGATCAAGGTCTCGGTCCGGATCGAGTCCGCCGCCGGGAAGAAGATCACCCTGCGTTTCACGGTGGAGGATTCCGGCATCGGCATGAGCAAGGCCCAGCTCGCGGGATTGTTCCAGCCGTTCACCCAGGTCGACACCTCGAGCACGCGCAGGCGCGCCGGCACCGGGCTTGGGCTGTCGATCTCCACCAGGCTCGTCGCCGCGATGGGCGGCAGGATGGACGTCCAGAGCGAGCCCGGCCGCGGCAGCCGGTTCGGCTTTACCGTCGTCTGCAAGCGCGTCGCGGACAAGGGCGAGCCGGGAGGTGCATCCGGCGGCGAAGGCGGCCGGGCCGACCTTGCCGGCGCACGCATCCTCGTCGTCGAAGACGATGAAATGAACCAGATGGTCGCCCAGGGCGTGCTCGAAGCCGCCGGCGCCGCCGTCACCCTGGCGTCGAACGGGCGCGAGGCCCTCGACCTCGTGACGCCCGGCGCGTTCGATGTGGTGCTGATGGACATGCAGATGCCCGACATGGACGGCATCGAGACCACGCGCCGGCTGCGCGCCGACCCGGCGCTCGCCGGCCTGCCGATCATCGCGATGACGGCCAGCGCGATGGCCGGCGACCGCGAGCGGCTGCTGGAGGCCGGCATGAACGACTACGTGGCCAAGCCGGTGCGTGTCGCTGCCGTCTATGCCACGGTATCGAAATGGCTGCGCAAGGGCTGATACGATTCCCGTCCCGAAGATAAGCCCCGGAAGACACCCCATGCCAGGATTCGACTCCCTGTTCGACCCCGCGAACGACGCAGCGGTCGTCACCGGCGCTGGCAACGGCATCGGCCGTGCAATCGCGCTCGCTCTGGTGGCCCAGGGAGTACGGACCGTATTTGCCGATACAAACGCCGAAACGGTGCAGGCGGCTGCCGGCTCGGCATCCGACCCTTCGCTTGCAACTGCATGGACAGGCGACCTCGCGCACAAGGCCGAATGCGACCGGCTGCTCGCCGACGCCCGCGCGAAGAATGGCCTGATCACCCGGTTCGTGCACAGCGCCTCGCCGCCGCGCCACGAGCGCGACCACATGATGGCCGTCACCGACGAGACCTGGGCGCGGATGCGCTCGGTCAACGTCGATGCCGGCTTCCGGCTCGGACGCGAGATCGCCCGGGCGCTGATCGACGCAAAGGCGCCCGGTGCCCTGCTCTATCTCACCTCGCTGCACACCGAGACGCCGCGCAACCTGCCGCACTACAGCACCTCGAAAGCCGCGATGGCGATGCTGGTCAAGGAACTCGCCAAGGCGCTCGGCCGCTATTCGATCCGCGTGAATGCGATGGTGCCGGGGGCGGTTGCGGCGGGCGGCTTCGTTGCCGATCCGGCGCTCGCGCGGCATATCCCGCTGGGGCGCCTCGGGCGCGCCGACGACCTGGCGCCGATGGCCCTTGCAGTGCTGTCCGACCGGATCTCCGGCTACGTGACCGGTACCAGCATCGTCGTGGACGGCGGCCTCGCGCTCACCAACTGGTTCGAGCCGGCCGACTTCGGCGGGTGACCGGGAACGTACCGGTACCGGTACACCAACCGGCCGGAGAGCCAGTATCCGCGCGGCTCTCGAAAAACGAATTCGCGGGATTACGCCCGGACCAGGCGCCCGGGCAGCGCGCCGGTGGCCTTGCCGCGCTCCATCACCACTTCGCCTGACACTATCGTCGCCTCGTAACCCGAGGCCTGCTGCACCAGCCGCCGGCCGCCGGCCGGCAGGTCGTGGACCATCTGCGGGGTGGACAGGTCGAGCTTGGCGAAGTCGATCAGGTTCAGGTCGGCCTTCATGCCGGGCAGCAACGCGCCGCGGTCGGTCAGGCCGACGGCCCGCGCATTTCGGCGGGTCTGCATCTCGACAAGTGTTTCGAGCGCGAACTTCGGGCCGCGGGTGCGGTCGCGTGCCCAGTGCTTGATCAGGTAGGTCGGGTAGCTCGCATCGCAGATATAGCCGCAGTGCGCCCCCGCATCGCCCAGGCCCAGCAAGGCCGCGGGGTGGCTCATCATCTCGTGGACCACGCTGAGGTCCGACGAAGTGTAGTTGTACAGCGGGAAATAGAACTTGCGCCGCCCCTCCTCCTCGAGCAGCAGGTCGTAGGCGACTTCTTCCGGCCGCAGTCCCTTGCTGGCGGCAATGCCGGCAACGCTGTCTTCGCGGCGCGGCTCGTATTCGGAATTCGCGCCGATCGGGAAGTACCGGTCGAGCTTCTGCGTGATGCTGTCCAGCCGCCGGTTGCCGGGCGGCGTCTGCCATTCCTGCAGGATCCGGGCGCGCAGCGCCGGGTCGCGCATTCGCTGCACGCGCTCCGCAATCGGCAGCTTGGCGATCTCGAGGTACGAAGGGCACAGGAAGAACGGGTGCATCGAGCACTCGAGGCCGTGCACCATGCCGATCGCGCGGCAGGCCACCTGCGCCTTGATGTCCAGGCCTTCGGCACGCGCAGCGCTCACGCGCCTGAGCACCTCGCGCCAGCGTTCGTGCGCAAAGTCGTGCTGCAGCAGCGTGAACGAAAGCGGCCGCCCGCCCGAGGTGGCGACGTCGCGGATCAGCGTGAACTCGTCGTCCAGCTCATCGAAATCCGAGATCAGCTGCAGGACACCCTTACCGGTCTCCCCTACCGCCCGCGCTATGGACTGGAGTTCGTGCGATGCCGCGCCAAGGCTCGGCACCGGCTGGCCCTTGCTGGTGCGATGGACGATCGTCCGCGACGACGTAAACCCGAAGGCCCCGGCCTCGACCGCTTCCTTGGCGATCGACGCCATCCGCGCGATATCGTCTTCGGTGGCGACTTCGCGACCGGCGCCGCGCTCGCCCATCACGAAGACCCGCAGCGCGCCGTGCGGGATCTGCGCGCCGAGGTCCATCGCGCGCGGCATCCTTTCGAGCGCATCGAGGTATTCCGGGAAGCTCTCCCATTCCCAGCGCACGCCTTCGGCAAGCACCGCTTCGGGAATGTCTTCGACCCCTTCCATCAGCTCGATCATCCACTGCCGCTGGCTGGTATGGGCCGGCGCAAAGCCGACGCCGCAGTTGCCCATGATCGCCGTGGTCACGCCATGCCATGACGACGGCGTCATGAGCGGATCCCAAGTCGCCTGGCCGTCGTAGTGGGTGTGGATATCGACCCAGCCCGGCGCGACCATCAGGCCGGCGGCGTCGATCTCGCGTTTGCCCGCGCCGACCTTGCCCACTTCGGCGATGCGGCCCGCGCTGATGCCTATGTCGCCGGAAGTTGCTTTTGCGCCCGTCCCGTCGACGATTGTCCCGCCTCGAATCACCAGGTCGTGCATGCGAACCTCCCGGATTGCCTCAGCCGTGCACCGCGACGCTGTCTTTGGGCGCCTGCGTGCGTTCGTTCTTCGTGTAGTCGCGGCTCACGGTCGCGATGCGCAACCGGTAATCCGCAATGATGCCGGCGCGGCCCTTTGCCTGCGCCTGCCGGTGCAACTGGACATTGCGCCACTTCGCAATGCATTCCTCGTCGCGCCAGAACTGCAGCGAGACGAACTTGCCCGGCGTGGTGATGCTCTCGAACCGCTCGAGCGAAATGAATCCGTCGGCCTTCTCCAGTTCAGGCTTCAATTGCGCGACGAGGTCGAAATACTCGGGCATCTTCCCTTCGGCGGGCGTGAATTCGAAGATCACCGCAACCATCGCTTTCCTCCTGGTCTAGTCGGCCTGCGCCACCGCTCCGCCGGCGGCGAGCGCGGCCAGCTTGTCCGGAGCATAACCGCACAGCGATTCGAGGACTTCGAACGTATGCTGGCCGAGCCGGGGCGGATAGGCGAGCGTCGGGGCCTGCGAGAACTTGAACGCGCTGCCGAGCATCCGCATCACCTGGCCGGTGGCGGGATGCGGGATCTCGTCGACCATCGCGCGCAGCGCCGCCAGCGGCTGGTTCACCGCTTCGGCGACGTCGTAGACCTTGCCGGCCGGCACGCGGGACGCGAAGAATTCGTCCTCCCACTGCTTCGCCGGCTTGGCGGCAAACACCTTCGACAAGACGGCGGCCAGTGCGTCGACGTTCTCTATCCGTGCCTTGGAAGAGGCGAACCGCGGGTCGGCGGCAAGCTCCGGCTGTCCGATGACCTTGCAGAAATCCCGCCAGAAGCCTTCGCCGGTCGGCGACACCGCGAGCCATTCGCCGTCGGCGCACTTGAAGACTTCGGAGGGCGCGATCATCGGGTGGCGGGCGCCGTTGGCGCGCGGGATCTCGCCCGAGATGAAATAGTTCTGCGCCTGCCAGGTCAGCAGCGCGATCTGGCAATCGAGCAGCGACACCTGCACCTTGGCGCCCTTGCCGGACTTCAGCGCCTTGAAGAGCGCGCCTACGGTGCCGAGCGCGAGATAGAGCCCCCCGGCGAGGTCGGCGATCTGGTAGCCGGCCCGCGCCGGCGTGCCGCCCTTCTCGCCGGTCAGGCTCATGAAGCCGCTGATCGCCTGCACGATCAGGTCGAACGATGGCGCCTTCGAGTACGGCGGCTGGTCGTGCAGGCCGATCAGCTCGCCCACGACGATGCGCGGGTTGATCGCCGCCAGCGAATCGAAGTCGATGCCCAGGCGCCTGGGCACATCCGGCGCAAAGCCGTAGATCACTCCGTCCGCCACCTTTACGAGGTCGTAGAGCGCGTCCTTGCCGTCGGGCTGCCTGAGGTTCAGCACGATCGATTTCTTGCCGCGATTGCACGACAGGAAGAACGATGAATCGCCTTCGAACCAGTGCGGCGGCACGGTGCGCGAGTAGTCGCCTTCGGGCGGCTCGACTTTGATGACCTCCGCGCCGAGCTGGGCAAGCAACTGCCCGGCGAACGGGCCGCCGAGCACGTGCGAGAGGTCGAGGATCCTTACGCCTTCGAGCATGCCGGCCCCCCTATTCCGGCTGGATCCCGGCGTCCCTGACCAGGCGCGCCCACTTCTGGATCTCGCTCTTCACGTAGTCGCCGAGTTCCTCGGGCGTGCTGGTGAAGGCGTCGATGCCCATCGACGAGAGTTGCTGCTTCACTTCGGCGCGCGCCATGACTTTCACCATTTCGGCGTTCAGCCGGGCGATGATTTCCTTCGGCGTGCCGGCCGGCGCGAACAGGCCGAACCATGCCGGGATGTCGAAGCCCTTGTAGCCGAGCTCGTCCATCGACGGGATCTCGGGCGCGAGCGGCGAGCGCTTCAGCGTGGCTACCGCCAGCAGCTTCGCCCGGCCCGACTGGACGTGCGGCCGGCTGACCGAGAGGTCCACGAGCAGGAAAGTCACTTGCCCGCCGATCACGTCGACCAGCGCCTGCGGGGTGCTCTTGTAGGGCACGTGGGTCATCTGCGTGCCGGTCATCTTCTGCAGCGTGGCGCCGGCGACGATCCCGACGCTGTTGCCCGATCCGTAGGAAATCTTTCCGGGTTGCGCCCTTGCGGCTTCGACGATGTCCGGCACGGTCTTGTACGGCGAGGCGGCACTGACGGCGACGAAGAACGCAATGCCGCCGATCTTGGTGATCGGCTCGAAGTCCTTCACCGGGTCGTAAGTCATCTGCTTCATCAGGCTCGGATTGGCCGCATGCGTCGTGTTGGTCGTGAAGAACAGGGTCAGCCCGTCGGGCTTCGCCTTGGCTACCTGCTGCGCGGCGATCGAGCCGTTGGCGCCCGGCTTGGGCTCGACGATGAACTGCTGGCCGAATTCGTCGGTCAAGTGCTTGGCGACCAGGCGCGCGTAGACGTCGGTGGCGCTGCCGGCGGCGAACGGGATCAGCATCCGCACCGGCCCGGACGGATACGCTTGCGCTTGTGCGTCCTGCCACGCCGTCAGCGCGAAGAAAGCTGCGGCAAGGCCCGTCGACAGCCGCCGGATTGCTGATGCCCGGTACCCGCGCTTCATCGCTGATCGCATTCACTTGTCTCCATGGCCTGGTCTTGTGCGGCACAGGATATCGGAATCGCACGGCGCCGATGCTGCAGTTTCGACCTATATACTTTGGCGCCATGGAGCCACGCCATTTCGCTTTCTGGCCGCCGGGCCTGCCGCGCAGCCTGCCGGCACCGGACACCACGCTGCACGCCGTCTTCGAAGCTTCCGCGCGGCGATTTCCGGCCAAGGCGATGCTGCATTTCCAGGACCTGACACTGACTTTCGGCGACGCGCTTTCCCGCGTCGAGGCCCTGGCCGGCCACCTGCAGCAGGCCTGCGGCGTGCGGCCTGGCGACCGGGTGCTGGTCGACCTGCAGAACAGCGACCATTTCGTCATCGCGCTGTATGGGATCCTGCGGGCCGATGCGGTGGTCGTGCCGGTCAGCCCGGCCAACCTCGCAGGCGAACTCGCGCACTACATTGCAGACAGCGATGCACACGTGGCGATTGCCGGTCAGGAAGCGGCTGCGCATTTCGAGGGGTTGCCGCTGGACCACCTGCTGCTTGCCGGTAGCGAAGACTGGAAAAAGATGCTGGCCGCCGGACAAGCGCCATCACCTTCACAGGCACGGCCCGGCGACTTGTGCCTGATGCCCTACACCTCCGGCAGCACCGGGCTGCCCAAGGGCTGCATGCACACGCACGCGACCATCCTGCACAACGTGCTCGGCGCCATGCTGTGGAAGCACATCACGGCCGAGACGGTGTCGCTGGCCACCGCGCCTTTTTTCCACGTCACCGGCCTGGTCCACAGCCTGCTGACCACGGTGCAGGCCGGCGGAACGATGGCGATCCAGCAGCGCTGGGATCCGGCCGCGGCCGCGGAGCTCGTCGAGCGCCATCGCTGCACGCACTGGGACAACGTGCCGACGATGGTGGTCGACCTCCTTTCGCACCCGGAGGCGATGAAGCACGACGTCTCCTCGCTCAAGTGGATCTTCGGCGGCGGCGCGGCGATGCCCGAGGCGATCGCGCAGAAGCTGCGCGACCTCTGCGGCATCGACTATGTCGAGGGGTACGGCATGACCGAGACGATCTCGCAGACGCACATGAACCCGCCGCAGCGACCGAAGAAGCAGTGCCTCGGCGTGCCGGCGTTCGACACCGAGTCGTTCGTCATCGACCCCGATACATTCAAAGTGCTGCCGCCGGGCGAGTCGGGCGAGATCGTCGTGCGTGGGCCGCAACTGCTGACTGGCTACTGGAAGAAGGAAGACGCGTACCGGGAGTCGTGGGTCCGGGTCGACGGCCCCGGCGAAGGAAAGCTTTTCTTTCGCACCGGCGACCTCGGCCACATGGACGAGGATGGCTACTACTTCATCTCGGACCGGTTGAAGCGGATGATCAATGCCGCCGGCCTCAAGGTGTGGCCGGCGCAGGTCGAAGCGGCGATGTACCAGCATCCGGCGATCAAGGAGTGCTGCATCATCGCCTCGCCCGACGAGAGGAGAGGCGAAACGGTCAAGGCGGTCGTCGTGCTGAAGCCCGGGGCCGCCTCGACGACCGGGGCGGAAATCATCGAGTGGATGCGCGCCCGGATGGCCGCCTACAAGGTGCCGCGAAAGGTCGAATTCATCGACGCCCTGCCCCGCACGCCTTCAGGAAAGATCCAGTGGCGCGCGCTGCAGGAGAAGGAGTTAGGGAGGACGGGATGATCCCCTTGCGCATTTCGATCGTGACCTACAACATCTGGATGACCGAGCGGTGGCCGGCACGCGCGCCGGCGCTCGAGCGCTTCCTCGGATTGTTCGATCCCGACATCCTGTGCCTGCAGGAGTTGCAGTCGGAAACGCGCGATTTCCTCGACCGGATCCTGCCCGGCCACGAGCGCATCCACGATCCGCTGCCGGGTTGGGCGAGCGAAGGCAACATCTACTGGAGAAAGGCACTGTTCGAGCGGGTTGAACACGGCGCCGAGGAAGTCGGCCATGTCGAGCCCGAACGGCGGCTGTTCTGGGCACGGCTCAGGGCGATGTCGACGGGACGCACCGCTTTCGTGGCGACCGCGCACCTCACGTCACCCCGGCGCAAGGAAGAAGCCGAGACCGGGCAGTCGCCCCGGGTAGGCCAGCTCAAGCGGATCACGGCAGCGCTTGCCCGGCTGGTGAACCAGGGCGAGCCCGCGTTCTTCATGGGCGACATGAACGATCCGCGCCAGCCGCAACCGATCCTCAGGACGGTCGGTTTCACAAGCTGCTTCGCCGCGCTCGGGTTGCAAAGCCCGCCGACTTTCCAATGCTATCCGGCCGCCAATATCGCTCCCGGCGAGCAGACGATCACCGAGGCGATCGACCTGATCGCGGCGAACGCACACGCACGGGCGATTTCGGCCAGTGTGCCGCACTGCTTCTACGGCGACGTCGCGCCTTCGGACCACTGGCCGGTGCAAGCAGTCTATGAGCTCCGGTAAAGGATCGACCCTGCCCCGGCCGATGATCGCTCGAATGGCACGGCTGTGCGTCGTTGCGGCGGTCACGCTGGCTGCTGCTGTCGGCGCTTCACTGCCTGCCTTGGCGCAGTCGTCCGTGGTCGGCGCCGTCGTCATGCACGGCAAGGGCGGCTCCCCGGCGCGATTCGTATCCGACCTGGCCGACGGGCTGGCAGCCAAGGGCCTCGTCGTCGCGAACATCGAAATGCCATGGTCAGGGAGCCGGACCTACGACGTCGACACTGCGCATGCCGACAAGGAAGTCGAAGCCGCAATTGCGGGCCTGAAGGCGAAAGGCGCACGCCGGATCTTCGTCATGGGGCACAGCCAGGGCGGCGCATTCGCGCTGCACTTCGCTTCGGTTTACCCGGTGGACGGGATCGTGGCGATCGCCCCCGGCGGCAGCGTCGACGGGAAGATCTACCTCGAGCAGGTGGGCGAGTCCCTCGCGCGGGCGCGTCGCCTCGTGGCCGAAGGCAAAGGTGACGAAAAACAGCGCTTCGACGATTACGAAGGCAGCCGCAAGACCTTCACCGTCGTTTCACCGAGCGCGGCCTACGTCACCTGGTTCGACCCCGCGGGCGCGATGAGCATGACGCGGAGTTTGCGGGAGTTCCCGGCATCGGTGCCGGTGCTCTGGGTCTCGCCTACCGGCGACTATCCCGGGTTGCGGAAGAGCTCGCGGTACTTCTACGGGCAGTTGCCCCGGAATCCCCTGCACCGATTCGTCGAGCCGGACGCAAGCCACCTTGGCGCGCCAAAGGCGGCCATTCCCGATATCCTTGCATGGACGGCGACGGTGGCGGGAACTCCGCGCTGACCGGGTTTTTCCACATACGGCAACTCAATCGGCCTGAACGCCGCATGGTTGCTTATTCTCCAGAAACAGAAGTTCATGTTTTCATCCATAGCCCGGGACATCCTCAAGCTCGGCTGGCCGGTGCTGATCGCCCAGCTGGCCGTGATGATCAACGGCGTGATCGACACGGTCATGGCCGGGAGGCTCTCGGCCGAGGACCTGGCGGCGGTCGGCGTCGGCGCGAGCATCTACATCAGCGTGTTCGTCACGCTGATGGGCGTGCTGATCGCGCTCACGCCGGTGGTGGCGCAGCTCTACGGCGCGCGCAAGTTCGCGGCGATCGGCGAAGAGGTCCGCCAGAGCCTGTGGCTGGGCACTTTCCTGACGGCCGTCGCCTTCGTGCTGATCTACTTCCCCGATCCTTTCCTCGCCCTGGCGAAGGTACGGCCGGAGGTCGAGGTGAAGACGCGTGCCTACCTGCGCGTGATCGCGCTCGGCGTGCCGGCAATGCTGATGTTCCGGGTGTTCTACGGGTTCAGCACCGCCGTCTCCCGGCCGCGGATCATCATGGTGCTGAACCTCGTGGGCCTCGGGCTCAAGATCCCGCTGAACCTGGTGTTCATGCACGGCTACCTCGGCCTGCCGGCGTTCGGCGGTCCCGGGTGCGCCTACTCCACGACGATCATCTCGTGGTTCACCGCCCTCGCGGGCTGGGCCTTCTGCTGGTGGTACGAAGGCTATCGCCCTTACGGCGTGTTCTCGCGCTGGTCATGGCCCCGCTGGGGCGAGCAGCTGCGCCTGCTGCGGATCGGCCTGCCGATCGGGTTCACCTTCCTTGTCGACGTCACCTCCTTCACTTTCATGGCGCTTTTCATCGCCAGGCTCGGGACGGTGAGTTCCGGCGGCCACCAGATCGCGGCCAACTTCACCGCGCTGATCTACATGATGCCGCTTGCGATGTCGAGCGCCGCCGGCGTACTGGTCGGGCAGGCGATCGGCGCCGGCGACCTTCGGCGGGCGCGGATGACCGGGCTGATGGGCATAGGCGGCGGGTTCGGGCTCGCCTGCATCGTCGGCCTGGTGGTCTGGTTCGGCCGCGACACGATCGCCGGGCTCTACACGCGCGACGCGCAGGTCCACGCAATCGCGGTCACGCTGCTGGGGTTCGTCTCCTGCTACCACGTTTTCGACGCCACTTCGGCGATCGCGGTCAGCGCGTTGCGCGGCTACAAGAAGACCGTGGTGCCGATGTTCTGCAACC
This sequence comes from uncultured Bordetella sp., assembly GCA_964599095.1. Taxonomy (GTDB): domain Bacteria; phylum Pseudomonadota; class Gammaproteobacteria; order Burkholderiales; family SG8-39; genus SZAS-79. Next base: position 41,766 of record CAZREB010000021.1, on the reverse strand, counting down.
TCGGTGCGCTGTGGGGCATCGGGCTGGGCGGAGGGTACGCGATCGCATTCGGCCACGTTGACCGTCCGGCGATGGGCGCCGCCGGGTTCTGGCTGGCCGGGCTGGCCGGCATGGTCGTCGGCAGCGTGTTGATCACTTCGTACTTCCTGCATGTAAGCCGCGTGCCCCGCCGGCACAAGGCCGGCCCGCATGCTGCGGCCCACGGCCATTCGATGGAATAATCCGGGCATGAGCACACACCGCAAAGTTGCGGTCGTCACCGGCGCCGCGCGCGGCATCGGGCTGGCGATCGCCAAGAAGTTCCTCGAGGAAAACTATCGCGTGGCATTGATCGACATCGACGCCACCGGCCTGGCGGGCGCCGACTCGACCCTGGGCGAAGGCACGCTCGCCATCGTCTGCGACGTGGCCGACCCGAAACAGGTCGACGCAGCGGTTCGGGAGATCAGGGAGCGCTTCGGGAGAATCGACGCGCTCGTCAACAACGCCGGCATCGCGGTGTTCAAACCGTTGCTGCAGACCACGCTCGAGGAATGGAACCGCGTGCTGGCGGTGAACCTGACCGGCCCTTTCCTGTTCTCGCAGGCCTGCGCGCCGATCATGCTGGAGAACACCGGCGGCAGCATCGTCAACATCGGGTCGATTTCGGGTGTGCGCGCCAGCACGCTGCGCGTGGCCTACGGGACGAGCAAGGCAGCGCTTGCGCACCTTACGCGCCAGCAGGCCGCGGAACTGGGCAATGCCGGCATCAGGGTCAACCTGGTCGCCCCCGGGCCGGTCGATACGGCCATGGCGAAGCAGGTCCATACGCCCGACATCCGCGCCGACTACCACGACACCATCCCGCTGAACCGCTACGGCCTCGAGGAGGAGATCGCCGCCGCCGTCTGGTTCCTGTGCAGCGACGCGGCAAGCTACGTCAATGGGCAGACGCTTGCAGTCGACGGCGGCTTCGAAGCCGCCGGCATCGGCCTGCCCAGCCTGCGCCGGCAGTAGTCAATAATTGGTGTCGGAGTCGATTTTCCGGCGCCGGCAGTAGTCAATAATTGGTGTCAGTCAATAATTGGTGTCGGAGTCGATTTTTCGGAGTCGATTTTTCGCGCGACTTGAGCTTCTCTGGCGCACTTGAGGCAGATGCAGGCCTTGTGCTTGGCGACGTCCGGCACCCGATCGAGCAGTGCCGCGCTGAATTCCTTCGACTGGCACCAGCACGCCGCGTCCGGCGATGGGCTTTCCATGACGCAGGCGTTTGCACCGCCGCAGATCGGACAATGAGTGAACGGGGCCAGGCTCAATTTTTCATGCAGATCGTCGTTCGTTGACGCAACACGCGAAAAACCGAGCCTGGCCCCACTTTATCAAAGGACGACTTTGGACTTTTCCGCCGGCGCATCGCATTCGACGTTGCCGCCGAGCCGCGAGATGTGCACGCGCGCCTCGTCGAGCTTGCGGTCGATGTCGTCGTCCGACTGGTCGGGATCGTGGTGGAAGAGGTGCAGGCGCTTCACCTGCGCGCGCACCGCGAGGTCGGCGACTTCGCTGACGCAGGAGTGGCCCCAGTCGACCTTCGACGGGTACTCGTGGTCGCGATACGTCGTATCGGTGACCAGCAGGTCGGCGCCGCGCACCCACTCGGTCAGCCGATCGAGGTAGCGCTGGTCGCGCCGCGGGTCGCTCGGCAGGTAGAGCTCGTTGTCGGTGATGTAGCACAGCGTGCGCCCATGGCACCTCACCCTGTAGCCCAGGCACGAACCCGGGTGCTTGAGCAGCATGGTGTCGATCTTCACCAGGCCGAAGTCGAGCGTCTCCTCGCGCAGGTCGCGGAACACCAGGTGCGCGCCGAATTCGCGGATCGTCACCGGGAAGTACACGCCTTCCATCTGCGCGGCGATCGCGCGCGCGATCGTCAGGTCGCCCTGGTAGGGCCCGTAGATTTCGACCTGGTTGCCGCGAATGTAGAGCGGCGCGAAGAAGGGCACCGTGTTGATGTGGTCCCAGTGGGTGTGCGAGATGAAGATCCGCCCGGAAAAGCGCTGTTGCCCGGAGCGCATGATCTGGTCGGAAAGCTGCTTGATCCCGGAACCGCAGTCGAAGATGTACAGCGGCTCGCCGCCGATCTCGATCGACACGCACGGCGTGTTGCCGCCGCGGCGCAGCGTGCCCGGCCCGGGCACCGGCATGGTGCCGTGCACGCCCCAGTAGGTCAGCGTCACCTTCTCGGACACGAACTCGTCGATCGAGGCGAGAAGCGTGTCGGTGGCGATCGGCTTCACGATGTAGCCGTCGGCGCCCAGTTCCCTTGCGCGGCGGCGGTCGAAGTCGTACGACTTGGCCGACAGCACGATGATCTTCATCGACTGCAGGTCCGGACGGCGGCGCAGCTCGCGGCACAGCTCGAAGCCGTCCATCTCCGGCATCATCAGGTCGGTGATGACGCAATCGGGCCGCTCGGCGGGAATTTCCTTGAGGGCCTGCTGGCTCGACTCGTTGGAAACGACGGTGTGCCCGGCTTTTTCGAGCAGCCGCCGCAGGAGCGTGAGGATATCGGGGTCGTCGTCGACGAGGTAGAACTTCATTTCGGTCCCGGGAGGTCAGGCGTCGGAAGGTCAGGCGGCAGGGCGGCGCCCTTCGTAAGCATCACGCAGCAAAGATAACACGCCCGCATACTCGACCGGACGCGGATTCGGGTAGGGGCTTTCGGTCGCGATCCGGGCGGCGCGCTCGAGGCCGTCCCCGGGCATCCCGATTCCCGCGAGACGCAGTTCGAGGCCGAGCGCGGCTTCGAGGTCATACAGCCCCTGCGGCGCGTCCTTTGCGCCCAGCGCCCGGGCGATCCGGGCCATCGCTTCGGGCGCCGGGTCGCGGTTGTACCGGGCCGCGTGCGGCAAAACAATGCTGTGCGTCTCCGCATGGGGCAACCCGAAAGTGCCACCGAGCACGTGGCAGAGCTTGTGGTGCAATCCCATGCCGGTGGTTGCGAACGAAACGCCGGCCAGCCAGGCACCGTAAAGCGCGTCCGACCGGGCCTCGACGTCGCGCGGCGCCTTCATCACGCGCGGCAGCGCGAATGCGAGCGCGCGGATCCCCTCCTCGGCCTGCAGCGAATTGATCGGGTTGCCGTCGGCCGCGTACAGCGCCTCGACGCAATGGGCGATCGCGTTCATGCCGCTTGCGGCCGACAACGCGGTCGGCAGGCCCAGCGTCAGCGCCGGGTCGTAGATCACGGTCCGCGGCAGCACCTTCGGGTCGCGCGCGGTCTTCTTCTGCCCGCCTTCGGTCATGCCGAGGATGGTCGTCATCTCGGAGCCCGAGTAGGTGGTGGGCACTGCGATGATCGGCAGCCCCGAGGTCAGCGCGATCGCCTTGCCCAGGCCGGTCGTCGACCCGCCGCCGACCGCAATGCAGCAGTCGGCGCCCAGTTCGGCGGCGACCCGCCGGGCGTCGACCGCGACCTCGACCGGCACATGCATCACGGCTTTGGCGTAGATCCCGGCCAGCTTCGGCCCGAGGCTCTTCGCCACCTCGGCAACGTTTTCGCTGCGTCCGGGCGTAGAGAGCACCAGGGCACGCTTTGCGCCGATGCGCTCCACTTCGGCCGGCAGCCGCGCAACCGACCCGGCGCCGAAGATCACGCGCATCGGCAGGCCGGTGTATTCGAAGTTCTTCAGTTCGGTCTCCTGCAGGAATGGCCAGTGCCGTAGTGTATCGGAGCACCGGCCCTCGACCCGGCGATCGAGGCGCGTTACGCTTGCGCATGGCTGCAAAAAAGCGAATCCGCAGGAAACCGACACCGAATGCGGTGCTCGGGCTGGACCATGTCGTCCTGCGTGTGAAAGACCTTGCGGCAAGCATCGAGTTCTACGGCCGGATCCTCGGTGCCCGGGTCGAAAGGGAGCTACAAACGCCGCGCATCGTGCAGCTTCGGATCGGCGACTCGCTGCTCGACCTGGTGCCCGGCCCCCGGCGCAGCGAAAAGGGCATCAATCTCGACCATTTCGCGGTGCGCGTCGCGCCTTTCGATCCTGCGTCGCTCAGGCGCCGGCTCTCGCGCTATGGCATTGCGCCCGGCGAAGTCAAGGAGCGTTATGGCGCCGAGGGCTACGGCCCCTCGATCTACTTCAACGACCCGGACGGCAACATGGTCGAGTTCAAGGGGCCGGCGGTGCGGCCGAGGATCCGGTTGCGATAGCCGGCGGCAGGATCGAGCGCGCTTTTTTACACGCGCAATTTTCCTCTGCCTCTGCGTGCTTGACGGGCTATCGGCCTTGTCTGACAATCCGACCGCCCTAAAAAATATAGGCTGCGCCGGCCGGCCTGATCGCCGGACGCAGCGACAGTTTCATCCGCGTGGAAGCAAACCGAAGGAGGATCGGTGCAACCAAACGAGGTGGCGCGACCGGGTACGGGACCCTCGGGCATGGCACCGGGCGCAATGCCCAGCGCCGCCTCCCTGTTGCGTGTCGATGCGGTGTCGGTCCGGTTCGGCGGCATCGTCGCACTCGACGGCATCTCCTTCGACGTGGGTACCGGCCAGATCGTCGGTCTGATCGGTCCCAACGGCGCCGGCAAGACCACTCTTTTCAACTGCCTGTCGCGCCTGTACGCCTGCAACAGCGGCAGCATCGACTTCAACGGCGTTCCGCTGCTTTCGATCCCGCGGCACAAGATCGCCGAACTTGGCATCGGGCGGACCTTCCAGAACCTTGCGTTGTTCCGCACCATGAGCGTCCTCAACAACGTCATGCTCGGCCGCCATTGCAGGACCAGCAGCGGTTTCTTCGCCAACGCGGTGCGCATGCCCTGGGTGCCGCGCGAAGAGAAAGCCTCCGACGAAAAGGCGCGCGAGCTGATCCGCTTCCTCGACCTCGGGGCCGTTGCCGACGTGCGCGTGTCCGACCTGCCTTTCGGCACCCAGAAGCGCGTCGAACTCGCGCGTGCGCTCGCCAGCGACCCGAAACTGCTGCTGCTGGATGAACCGGCCAGCGGCCTGAACCACGAAGAAGTCGCGGCGCTCGGCACGTTGATCCGCGAAATTCGCAACCGGCTGCGGGTTACCGTGCTGCTGGTCGAACACCACATGAGCCTCGTGATGAGCGTATCCGACAAGGTCGTCGCCCTGAACTTCGGGCGCAAGATCGCCGAGGGCACGCCTGCGGAAGTGCAGCGCCACCCGGAAGTCGTCCAGGCTTATCTCGGGAATGCCGCCTGATGGCCGCGCTGCTGGAGATCTCCAAGCTGCATGCCATGTACGGCCTCACGCGGGTCCTGCACGGGATCGATTTCTCGCTGGAGGAAGGCTCGATCACCGCCCTGCTGGGCGCGAACGGCGCGGGCAAGACGACGACCCTGCGCGCGCTTTGCAGCATGGTGAAGACCGAAGGCGAAATCAGCTTCGTCGGCCAGCGTATCGAGCGCAAATCGACCGAGGACATCGTTCGCCTCGGGATCGCCCACGTGCCGGACGGCCGCGGCACCTTCGGCCACCTGACGACCGAGGAAAATCTGCGCCTGGGCGCATATGTGCGCCGCGACAAAGCGGCCATCGCGCAGGACTTCGAGCGCATCTACGGATATTTCCCGCGCCTCAAGGAACGCCGCCACCAGCAGGCCGGCACGCTGTCCGGCGGCGAACAGCAGATGCTGGCGGTTTCGCGAGCGCTGATGTTGCGGCCAAGGCTGCTGCTGCTGGACGAGCCGTCGTTCGGCCTTGCGCCGCTGATCGTGCGCGAGATCTTCGGGATCATGCGCGAGATCAACAAGACCGAGAAGGTCAGCATCCTGCTCGTCGAGCAGAACGCCGCCATGGCCCTCGACCTTGCGGACCGCGCGTACCTGATCGAGACCGGCCGGGTGGTGCTGTCGGGTACATCAGCGGAAATCAAGCAGGACGAGGCCGTGCGCCGCTCCTACCTGGGCTATTAGCGATGAAGCAACCCATCAAACCGGCAAAGGCGGTGCGCTGATGGAATCCTTTCTGCATCAGGTCATGGCGGGCCTGGCCACAGGCGGGATCTACGCGAGCGTCGCACTGGCGCTGGTCATGATCTACCAGGCGACCCATCACGTGAACTTCGCCCAGGGCGAGCTGGCGATGTTCTCGACCTATATCGCCTGGACCATGATCGAACACGGCATACCCTACTGGGCCGCGTTTTTCCTGACGGTCATCGTGGCTTTCGTGCTGGGCGTCCTGGTCGAGCGGATCATCGTGCGGCCGGTCGAGCAGGCGCCGGTGCTCTCGGTCGTCGTGGTTTTCATCGGCCTGCTCGTGATCTTCAACAGCCTGGCCGGATGGATTTATACCTATACCATCAAGACGTTTCCGAGTCCCTTCCCCAAGGAGGCGCCGTTCGGCATACATTTGGTCTCGGCGCACGAGATGGGGGCGGTCGGCGTGACCCTCGTGGTACTCGCCCTGCTCTACTCCTTCTTTCGCTTCACGCCGCTCGGCCTCGCGATGCGCGCGGCAGCCCAGAATCCTGAATCGAGCAAGCTGGTCGGCATCCGGGTCGGCTGGATGCTTGCACTCGGCTGGGGCCTTGCCTCCGCCATCGGCGCGATCGCGGGCATGATGGTCGCGCCGGTCGTGTTCCTCGACCCGAACATGATGTCGGGCATCCTGCTGTATGCATTCGCTGCGGCCTTGGTCGGCGGCATCGACAATCCCGGCGGCGCGGTGATCGGCGGATTCATCGTCGGCGTGCTCGAAAACGTGCTTGGGGCCTATGTAATCGGCAACGACCTCAAGCTGTCCGTGGCGCTGGTGCTGATCATCGGCGTGCTCGTGATTCGTCCCTCGGGACTGTTCGGCAGGGTTCACGTAACCAGGGTATGAACATATGACGACCGAAATCGCGCTCTCGGCCGCGCCGGCGGCTGCGCCCGCCAGAAACCGCCTCATCGGGCTCGCGGTGGCGTTCGCTGCGGTCTGCGCAATGCCGTTTTTGGTCAGCAACTACACGACATTTCAGTTCACGCTCGTGGTGGTCTATTCGATCGTGTTGCTGGGCCTGAACATCCTGACCGGGTACAACGGCCAGATTTCGCTCGGCCACGGGGCGTTCTATGCCGTCGGCGCCTACACGGCCGCGATTCTGATGGACAAGTATGGCGTGCCGTACTGGGCCACCCTGCCTGTGGCCGGCGTGCTGTGCCTGGTTGTCGGCTTCCTGTTCGGCCTGCCGGCACTGCGCCTCGAGGGCCTGTACCTTGCGCTTGCGACGTTCGCGCTCGGCGTGTCGATGCCGCAACTCCTGAAATACAAGGGCATCGAGGATTGGACCGGTGGCGTGCAGGGCATCACGATCCTGAAACCGGACCCGCCGTTCGGCCTGCCGATCAATCAGGACCAGTGGCTGTTCTACTTCTGCCTGGGCGTCGCGATCGTGATGTTCCTGCTCGGCTGGAACCTGCTGCGCGGCAGGGTCGGACGTGCGCTGATCGCGATTCGTGATCAGCCGATCGCCGCCGAGGTAATGGGCGTCAACAATGCGATGTACAAATCGCTCGCCTTCGGAATCAGCGCAATGTTTACGGGTGTGGCCGGTGCGCTCGGCGCGATCGCAGTACAGTTCGTGGCGCCCGACAGTTTCAACATATTCCTTTCGATCACCTTCCTGGTCGGGATCGTGATCGGCGGCATCGCATCGATTTCGGGCGCGGTTTTCGGCGCGATCTTCATCCAGTTCGTCCCGAACATCGCCGATCAGCTCTCAAAGGCAGCGCCCTGGGCGATCTACGGCGTGTTCCTGATCGGATTCATGTACGTCATGCCGGTCGGCGTGGCGGGCGCACTACGCATCGCGGCCGCGCGAATAAAGCGGAGAACCAACAACAACGGCAAGCGTCAAACGGGATAGCAGCCCCGCAACCCAAAGGAGATCCATATGTCAGCAAAGAACCTCTTAGTGTCGGCGACCACGATCCTCGGGCTCGCACTTGCGGCGCCCGCCGTTCACGCACAGAAGAAGTACGACCCGGGCGCTACGGACAAGGAAATCAAGATCGGCAACATCATGCCCTACAGCGGACCTGCTTCCGCCTACGGCACGATCGGCAAGTCGGAAGCCGCCTACTTCAAGATGATCAACGAGCAGGGCGGAATCAACGGCCGGATGATCAATTTCGTCAGCGTCGACGACGGTTACAGCCCGCCGAAGACCGTGGAAATGGCCCGCAAGCTGGTCGAACAGGACCAGGTGCTGTTCATTTTCCAGCCGCTGGGCACCCCGCCGAACTCGGCGATCCACAAGTACATGAACGCCAAGAAGGTGCCGCAACTGTTCGTGGCTACCGGCGCGACCAAGTGGGACGACCCGAAGAATTTCCCTTGGACCATGGGTTGGCAGCCGAACTACCAGACCGAGGCGCACATCTATGCGCGCCACATCATACAGAACTCGCCGAACGCAAAAATCGCCGTGCTCTACCAGAACGACGATTACGGCAAGGATTACCTGAAGGGCTTCAAGGATGGCCTGGGGTCCAAGGTAAGCATGATCGTAAAGGAGGTTTCCTACGAAACCAGCGATCCGACCGTGGATTCGCAGGTCGTGCAGCTGCAGGGTAGCGGAGCGACGGTGTTCTTCAATATCACCACTCCGAAGTTCGCAGCCCAGGCGATCCGCAAAGCCTTCGACATCGGCTGGAAGCCGGTGCATTACCTGAACAACGTCTCGGCCTCGATCGGCTCGGTGCTCACACCCGCCGGCCTCGAGAAGTCCGTCGGGCTGATCTCGACCCAGTACCTCAAGGATCCGCTGGACGACGCCTGGAAGGACGACAAGGGAATGAAGGACTGGTATGCGTTCATGGCCAAGTACTACCCCGAAGGCAACGTGAAGGACGCGTCAAACGTCTATGGTTACACCGCGGCAGAGGGACTCGTGCAGGTTCTCAAGCAATGTGGCGACAACCTGACGCGCGCGAACGTGATGAAGCAGGCAGCAAGCCTGAAGGATTTCGTGCCGTCTCTGGCCCTGCCTGGGATCAAGGTCAACACCTCGGCCACCGACTTCGCGCCAATCCAGCAGGAACAGCTGGTCAAGTTCGACGGCAAGGAGTGGAAGCGCTTCGGGGAGATCCTGAGCAAGTAAGGCCCAAAAGGGGCCAGGCTCAAACCTGACACCGTCCGGGACGAAATCGGTTCCGGCAACGATTTGTCAGGTTTGAACCTGGCCCCCTTTTTTTCGGACTGTGTCAGGTTTGAGCCTGGCCCCTTTTTTACAGCCGCTTCGCCACTTCCTCGAGCATCACTTCGGTGGCGCCGCCGCCGATCGACTGGATGCGCGCGTCGCGCGTCATGCGCTCGATCGCGGAATCGCGGATGTAGCCGAACCCGCCGTGGAACTGCAGGCAGTCGTACATCACCTCGTTGACCAGTTCGCCGCAGTAGGCCTTGGCCATGGAGACCTCTTTCACGCAATCGCGCCCCTGGGCATCGGACCACGCGGCTGAATAGACGAGCTGCCGTCCGGCCTCGACTTTCGCGGCCAGCATCGAGAGCCGCTGGCGGATCGCCTGCTTGTCCCACAGCACCGCCCCAAAAGCCTTGCGCTGCCTGACGTATTCCAGCGTCAGCTCGAGCGCCTTGGACGCCTCCCCCATGGCCATCGCGCCCAGCGCGATCCGCTCGTTCTGGAAATTCTTCATGACCGCATAGAAGCCGCGGCCCTCTTCGCCCAGCAGGTTGGCCTCCGGCACGCGGCAGTTGTCGAACACCAGCTCCGCGGTGTCGGAGGAGCGCCAGCCCATCTTGTCCAGCGGCCTCGCGACCGACAGCCCCGGCGCGCCCTTCTCGACGATGAACATCGAGATGCCCTTGGTGCCTGCCGCCGGATCCGTCTTGGCCGCGACGAAATACAGGTCGGCATGCACCCCGTTGGTGATGTACATCTTGCTGCCGTTCAACACCCATTCGCCGTTGTCGCGCCTTGCCGTGGTGCGGATCGACCGGACATCCGACCCGGCGTCCGGCTCGGTGACCGCAACCGCCGTGATCTTCTCGCCGGCGATGATCGCCGGCAGGTAGCGGTCCAGCTGGGCAGGCGACCCGGCGTTCACCAGGTGCGGCGAGGCCATGTCGGTATGCACCAGGACGGTGACCGCGAAGCCGCCGAACGAGGAGCGCCCGAGTTCTTCGGCCAGCACCGCGGTCCCGAGGACGTTCATGCCGGCGCCGCCGTACTGCTCGGGGTAGCGCACCCCGAGGAAACCGAGGCTTCCCATCTGGCGCAGGATTTCGCGCGGAATGAAGCCGGCCTGCTCCCAGTCCCGCCCGGCGGGAACGATTTCGTTTTCGACGAACCGGCGTACCGAATCGCGCAGCAGTCGCAGCGTGTCGCCGTCCGGGCCGGCGAACCATGGGGAGGAAGTGTTCATGGATCGCATTATGGATCAGGCCCCGCGGTCGGATTCGATACAATTCCTGAAACGCTTCGTAAAGCGCCTCCCGAATTGCGTTCCGACTGGAGAAAACCATGCAATACGACCTGCTGCTGCGCGGCGGCCGGGTAATCGACCCGGCCCAGGGGCTCGACGGCAACTACGATGTGGCCATCACGAACGGCAAAGTGGCCGCCGTCACGCCCAATATCGTCCCGTCCTCGGCCAAGAAGGTGATCGACGTCTCCGGCAAGCTCGTGCTTCCGGGGTTGATCGACACGCACGGCCATGTGTTCCAGCACGTGACCGGGCGGTTCGGGCTGGACGCGGACCTGGTCGGCGTGCATTCCGGCGTCACCACGCTGATCGACCAGGGCGGCCCGTCGTGCATGACGATGCCGGCCTTCCGCGAGTACGTCGTCAACGCCAAGAAGAGCCGCGTGCTCGCCTTCGAGTCGGCCTACCTGGTCGGCGGCATGGAGGGTCACTATTACGCGTCGCTCTACAAGCCCGACTGCCTCGACGTCGATGCCACCGTGGCGAGCGCCAAGGCGAATGCCGACATCGTCAAGGGGTTCAAGGCGCACGCCGAGATCGGCGGCATGTCGCGCTGGGGCATCGAGGTCATGCGCCTGTCGGCCGAGATCGGCAAGCGCGCCAACCTGCCGGTCTACATCCATTTCGGCCAGCTCTGGCCGGCGCCCGACGGCACCAAGGGCATCGACCCGGACACCATCCTCCCCGAGGTGGTCAAGCTGCTGAAGCCCGGCGACATCCTCGCGCATCCGTTCTCCAAGCACCCGGGCAGCTTCGTCGACAAGAACGGCAAGGTGCATCCGGTGGCCAAGGAAGCGATCGCCAACGGCATCAAGGTCGACGTCGGCCACGGCTCGCACTTCAGCTTCAAGATGGCGAAGATCGCGCTCGACGCAGGCATCGTGCCTGACACGCTCGGCGCCGACATGCACGGCTACAACACCAGCGTGCCCAGGCCCGCCGGCACGCCGGACCAGCATTCGGACCAGGACCACATGTTCTTCGGCTCGCAGCGCTTTTCGCTGGTCTCGGCGATGACTGCGATGCTCGCCTGCGGCCTCAAGCTCGAGCAGGTGGTGCCGATGGTGACCTCCAATTGCGCGATCATGGCCGGCATGCAGGGCGTGATCGGCACGCTGAAGCCCGGCGTGGACGCCGACGTCTCGATCCTCAACGACCAGCGCGGCCGCTGGGTGCTGCAGGACAACGAGAAGACCCAGGTGGTCACCGACCGGATGCTCACGCCGGCTTTCTGCCTGCGCAAGGGCGAACGCTTCGACGCCGACGCCTCGATTCTTCCCGTAGCGCAGGCCGCTTGATGGGAGACAGCCCGAACGCCGGCACGCTCGGCGTCGGCGCCTCGCTCCTACGAAAAGAAGACGACCGCTACATGCGCGGTCAAGGCCAGTTCGTCAGCGACATCCAAAGGCCCGGCACGCTCGAAGTCGCATTCCTGCGCTCCCCGATCGCGCACGGACGGATCCTCGGCATCCGCAAGCCGGCGGGTCACGAGGGCCGCGTCTTCACGATGGCGGACCTCGCCGGCGTCAAGCCGATCCGCGCGGTATCCGGCCTGAAGGGATTCAAGGCCTCGAACCTGTGGCCGCTGGCCAAGGACAAGGTCCGTCACGCGGGCGAAGCGATCGCGATGTGCGTCGCGCGCACGCGGGCCGAGGCCGAAGACATCGCGTCGCAGGTCGAAGTGGACTACGAACCCCTGCCCGCCGTGGTCGACATGGTAGAGGCGCGCACCAACCCGCCCGCACTGGTTCACGAGGACTGGGGCGACAACGTCTTTCTCGAAACCTTCGTCGACGCCGATTTCAGCGAGGCGAAAAAGAACGCGCCGATCAGGATCCGCCGGCACCTGCGCACCGCGCGGCAGTCGATGGCGCCGATCGAGGGGCGCGGCGTGCTGTGCGAATGGAACACCCGGCTCGGCCAGCTCGAGATGTACAGCTCGGCGCAGATGCCGCACATCAATCGGGCGGGCCTGTCGGAGTGCCTCGGCATCGACCAGGGCGCAATCCGGGTAATCGCCCCGGACGTCGGCGGCGGCTTCGGCTACAAGGGCATCCTGCTGCCCGAAGAGATCTGCCTCGGATGGCTTGCGAAGCACCTCGGGCAGCCTGTGCGCTGGATCGAGGACCGCCGCGAGCAACTGGTCGCGAACACCAACTGCCGAGAGCACGACTACGACATCACGATGTACGCGCAGGCCGACGGGAAGATCATCGGCATCGACTGCGACGCCACTGTGGATTCGGGCGCTTATTCGCTCTACCCGTTCTCGGCCTGCCTCGAAGCGGCCCAGGTCGGATCCATCCTGCCCGGACCGTACAAGATGGAGCGCTACCGCTGCCGCACCTGGTCGGCGGCGACCAACAAGCCCGGCATTCTTCCGTACCGCGGCGTGGCCCGCACCGGCGTGTGCTTCGCGGTCGAACTCATGGTCGATGCGGTGGCGCGCGCGGCCGGCCGCGAGCCCTATGAAGTGCGCCTGGCCAACCTCGTGCAGCGCGAGGACATGCCGTACAACAACATCACCAACAAGCATTTCGATTCCGGCGATTACCCGGAATCGGTGCGCAAGGCCGTGGCCGCGCTCGACTTGCCCAAATGGCGCGCGCGACAGAAGAAAGGCGAACCCGACGGGCGCAAGATCGGCGTGGGCGTCTCGGTGTATTGCGAGCAGGGCGCGCACGGCACCTCGGTGTACTACGGCTGGGGCATCCCGATGGTGCCGGGCCATGAGCAGTGCTTCGCGCGCCTGTCGCCCGACGGCGTGCTCGAACTGCGCATCGGCGCGCAGTCGCACGGCCAGAGCCTCGAAACGACGTTGGCGCAGGTAGCCAACGAGATCCTCGGCATCGACCCGGCGAACGTGAGGTTGATCCATGGCGACACCGCGCTTACGCCCTACTCCACCGGCACCTGGGGCTCGCGCTGCATGGTGATGTCCGGCGGGGCGGTGGCGGCGGCATCGAAAGAGATCGGCAAACGCGTCAAGCAGATCGCCGGCAAGCTGCTCGAGGTCGCGGCGGCCGACCTGGTGCTCGAGGACGGCAGGGTCAAGGTTGCCGGCACCGACAAGAGCCTGACGCTCGCGGAGGTGGCGCATGTCTGGTACCGCGCGCCGCAGCTGCTGCCGGCCGACGTCGATCCCGGCGGCCTGGAGGCTACCGCCGGCTACAAGGCCAAGGTGGACACCGGCACGTTCAGCTACGCCTGCCATGCGGTCGCGGTCGCGGTGGACACCGGCACCGGCCACACCGAAATCCTCGACTACGTGATCTGCGAGGACGGCGGCACGCTGATCAACCCGATGGTGGTCGACGGGCAGATCTGCGGCGGCACCGCGCAGGGCATAGGCACCGCGCTGTACGAGGAAATGCCCTATGACGCCGAAGGCCAGCCGCTCGCTTCGACGCTGTCGGACTACTTGCTGCCCGGCCCGACCGAAGTGCCGGCGCCGCGCATCCTGCACATGGAGACGCCCTCGCCCTACACAGAGTTCGGGCAGAAGGGCCTGGGCGAAGGCGGCGCGATCGCGCCGCCGGCGGCCATCGTCAACGCGATCAACGACGCGCTGAAGGACCTCGGCGTCGAAATCACGCAAAGCCCGGCCAGTCCCCGGCGGGTGCTCGCCGCGATCCTCGCGGCGGAATCGAAGAAAGCGGCCTGAGCCGCGTCAGGGAGCAGTCTTCGCGGCGCGGTGCGCGAGGCGCCGCCGGAAATCCAGCGCCAGCAGCGGCATCCCGATCGCGGTCAGCAGGAAGAGCGGCGAAGTGCCCGATGCGTCGACCACCTTGCCGCCGATCCAGACCCCGACCGATTGCCCGGTGAACAGCAGCAATGCGAACAAGGCCAGCGCGCCGCCGCGCGACTCGGGCGCCATCTGGGTCGCGTGGACCTGGATCGTGTTGTGCAGCATGTAGATGCCCGCGCCGACCGCCAGCAGGCAAGGCAGCGCCGCGGCAATCGATGTCGAAGCCACCAGTCCGAGAAAAGCCGCACTGATCGTCAGGCCGCCGGCAAGCGCGAGGCCGCGCTCGCCCAGGCGCCGGATCAGCTTCTTCGAAACCGCGGCGTACACCAGCCCGCCGGCCGCATACGCCGCGATGGCCGTGCCGCTCGCGCCGAGCCCTACGCCCACCTCGCGGTGCAGGTGCAGCGCCACGAACGACAGGGACCCGTAGAAGAGCGCGCCTTCGATGACCGCGGTCAGCAGGATGGTGCGCACCCACGGATCGTGCAGCAATTGCCCCATGCGTTTGAAACCCTCGACGATCGATGCCGGCGCGCGCGCCGGGTCGGTTCGCGTAGACGGGTTGCGCGCGAGTTCGAGCCAGAGCAACGCGCTGACGACCGCGTAGAACACGGCCAGCAGGCAGAACGGCGAGCGCCACCCGAAATGCTCGCCGAGATAGCCGCCGAGCGAGCCGCCCGCGCCGACGCCGAGCATCTGGCCGATCAGGAAGCGCGCCAGCACCGACTGGCGGCTGGCGTAGGGCACGACGTCGCCGATCCACGCCATCGCGAGCGGGATGATCGCGCCGATTGTGGCGCCGGCCGCGAACCGCGCGACCACCAGCACTTCGAGCGAAGGCGAAACCGCGCAGGCGATCGTCCCGAAGAGCGAGATCAGCGTGGTGTAGAACGCGAGCCGATATTTCCCGACCTTGTCGCCGATCGGGCCATGCACCACCTGCAGCAGCCCGTACGCGACCGAAAACGCCGTGATTGCAGCCGAGGCGCGGCCCGCGGTGGTGCCGAATTCGGCGGCCAGCAACGGGAGCAGCGCGTCGGTGCAGCGCAGGCTGGCGGAACTGCCGAAGGCCGCAATCGAAAGGACCGCGACCGCGCGCTCGGGTGTGGGGCTGCTCATGGGAGGCGCGCAGTATCCCCGAAACCGGCCCGCGCGGCGAGGTCTGGATCGCCAGCGTTACCGGGCGTCGCGAAAGCGGGACACTATATTTCCAGCGCTACCTCCGCCCCTTCAGAGTCAAGCCGGAAAATGATGCGAGCCGGATCGTCGCCTCCCACAAACCGGATAGAGAAGTTCCACTCTCCAACCTCGTGCAAATTTCCCTCGCCACCGCTCCGTTTCACGTCCAACGTCGCGACAACGCGTGGCGGCGCCCATTCGACCCTAACCGTTTCCAGCGTGACGAGATGGGTGACTAGACAGCGCCGCTGGTCGCGCTGGACCTCAAAGCGCAAGTCGCCGGCCTTGACTTCCATGCGCGGCGTCAGAGAGGTTCGCGCCGCCTTTATCACCGGTCTAGTCGGCACGTCGGCAGAAGCTGCTCGGGCGGCAGCATGGGCCATCGGTACCGCTGCGAGGGGCAATTGTGGTTCCGGCAACGCCTCATCATCGGGAGGGTAGGCTTTGGCCACCGCAGCGCCGATCGCATTGTGCTGCCCGTGAGCGGAACTCGACGACTCCGCACTCAGCGGATCGAGGACAGGAAAGCGCGGCAGGTTTCTTCTTGCTTCCTCGCCGATTCGCCAGTCCGCCGCGTTCTTATCTATTTCGCGGCTGATCTGGCGACGCTTTGCCGCGTCGCCGGGGCCCCGCGACTTCTCGACCTCGAGTTGCCTCGTCTTGACCGCGAGCCATCGAAGGCGGATGTTCGTTCGGTCGTCGTCAGAAAGCTGCCCGCCTAGCTGGTGCAAGACGGCCCAGTAGTACTGCTGCGGGTCGTTAAAGCGCCCAGTCCTCTCCATGGCCGCCCCACCCTCGACAAAAGAAATTCTGCCGATCCACGTTCCGTCCTTGACGCGCAGGAAATCGCTCAGAAACTTCGTAATCACGTCGCGCTGTGCGTACGCTGTCGTTTCGACAAGCGCGTCCGACCGCGCCAGGGCACGGACGAGTAATATCCGCAGTTCCGGAACCCAACGGTTCAGCATTTTTTCGCCCACGATGCCGATTGACGAAGTGTCGACGAGGGTTTGAGGCTCTGAAATTAGGCGGCAGACGACCTCCCATTCGCCCACGGTGACAGCGGCGACCACAGCGCGGCGCAGCGCCACTACGGCAATATCGGGCGCTGGCACCAACGCCGCGCGAGCCATCTCCATCAGCACATCGATGGCGAGTACCTCACCTAAGCAAGTCAGCGCGTCACCATACCTGCCGGATTCGGACAGCGCCGTGGCGACTGCACGCGCCTGGGAATCGTCGAGCGGAACCTCACGGTGCGCATCAAATGCGGCAACCACCGCCGCACGGTCGTCGAGCAGCTTGAAGTAGGCGATGCAATCCGGGTACGCTGTTGACAGTGCTTTTGCCTTCAAGTACCTCCGGGATCGCTTGTCGCCCACCTGTTCCCACAGTTCCGCGGCGTGGCTGAAATTCTCCGCCGCAAAGGAGATTTCAGCCAAAAGGCGCCGCTGTACCTCTACCCCGTGTTGATCGAGAATGTTGACGGTCGAGAGCAGCTTAGAGGCAATGGCGGCGGGCACAGCTTTGCCACGCTCGCTGAACAGCGGCTCAAGAAGTTGCTCAACCGCTCGTCCCCAGACCTTGTCGCCATACACCGATCTCACGAAGGCGCTATCGATGCGGAGCCGCTCGTCGAAGGCGTCGATGATTTCGGCTGCCGCCTTCAGGTCCGGTGGCTGCTGAATCGTCTTTGCCCATCGCGTCTCAAGCTCCGCGACAAGTTGAGGATGCCGCTGGGCGATCTCGAGTAATTTCAGCCAGCCGGGGCGCTCTGCCCGCCAAAGCACACGCCGGGCTTCGTTCAGCAGTCCTGCCTCGCCAAACGCTTCTCCGGCCTCGAGTGCCCGGTCTTCGTATTCAAGCGCCCAGGCGCGACACTCGCGGGCGCGGGCGCTGTCACCGGCATCGCGGTAGTTGCTCGATGCCTGATACATCAGGTACGCGTCGCGCTTGGCCCTCCCGTCCGATTCGAACAGGCGTGCATAGGCAGCGCGGTCGGGAGGCGCGTCGGTGCTAAGATCTGCTGGCAACCCGGTACTCATGCCGCCGACAGCCTCGGACCAGATATCTTGCTTGTTGCCCAGGCTGCGAAGAACGCGTTCGCGCACGTACTCATTCATCGCCGGCTTCCAGAGGCGCTCGACGCCGGCCGCCGTGTCGACGACGACGAGCCGACGTTTGGCGCGGGACACTGCGACATAGACGCGATTGACGAAGTACTGAAGTTCCAAGGTCTGGGGAACATTGATCTCAGTAGAGATCTCGCCGATGCTCCCGACGAGGTCACTTGCAAGGGCCTCGCCAAAACCGTAGACGATCACGGCAGGGTACTCACAGCCCTTTGCTCGCCCCGCGCTAAGTATGTTGCGCGGAATTCCGTCGTCGAACGGGACCCGCTCGCGCAGCACAGGGTCCTCGCGCACAAAGTCGGATTCCTCTCCCTCGAGGCAGGGCACGATGATCACATATCCGGCGGCAGCGTCGCGGAACGCGTTCCAGAATTCGCCGTTGCCCGTATCGAAGAAAAGCACCGGTGGGGATCCGCTGGATGGTGCCCACGTTTGCTGCGGCCGTAGTTCTTGGATGCCGAAGCGCGCTGCGCGCACCGCCTGCACAGTGTTACAGAAACTCACGATCGGCGCGGCCGAGCGGTAGTTGTAGCGCAGCTCGTGGTAGTTAAGTTCTGCGCCCTCGCGCCGAAGCTGGGGATCAATCTCGAAGATAAGCTTCTCGACGAAGGCCGCCTTCACCGCGTCCCAGCGAAAACCCGTCGGGTTTAGCGTCTGAAACTCATCGCCTGCGAATGCGAATGGCACGAGCTTGACTGCCCCGTGCGGGAGCGTTCGGGCGGAATATAGGCATAAGCGCATCAGAACTTCGATCTCGATCCGTGTGAAGTCCTGTGCCTCATCGCAGAAGACTGACGCATATACTGGCTGCGCGAGTTGATCGTCAAGGATTAAGCGAGCGAGATCTTGGTC
The DNA here is from genome assembly GCA_964599095.1 of uncultured Bordetella sp. Lineage (GTDB taxonomy): Bacteria > Pseudomonadota > Gammaproteobacteria > Burkholderiales > SG8-39 > SZAS-79. Next base: position 23,415 of record CAZREB010000021.1, on the reverse strand, counting down.
ATCCCAATGACCTTGTTCGCACAGCGGCTCGTACCAGCCCTGCCACACCCGCTGATAGACAAGCTCGAACGTCGCGCGCGACACTGTGACCTGATTTTGCGGCAGTTCGTCATAGTCCTCCGGACCAAAGTCGTCGACGGAGTTCATGCCCTTGATGTAGCTGCGAATCACGTGCCAGGAGAGATCGGGTCCGTAGGCGCGGCGCGCGTGTGGGTCTTTGCCGAACCGCTCTTGCCAAAGGCGGCGGAACGCGGGGTAGTCGATGCGCTGCGCGGGCTTGAAGCGGGCAATTTTGTCCAGGGGCAGTAGCCCGAGCATGAACGGATGGAACTCCTGAAAGGATTTCTCCAAAATGGCTTCCCTGCGGGCGTCGTCGAAGCCCAGGCCGTCAGTGCCAGCCAGGAGGTAGCGCGTTTCCATCCCTAACAGTCTGCCGACGAACGCCCGCGCATTGCGGAGCAGTTCGCCGTTTGCAGTCAGATATAGCGGCAACCCGGGCACGGGATGGTGGGAGCGCTCGTCGCCGACGTGAGAAAATTTGGTTGCATGCGCGAACAACAGATCGGCAAACAGGTACTGCAGCAGGGTCGACTTTCCGCTGCCGGCACGTCCGTTAATGAAAAGCGGAAATGGCGCACTGGTGCTCCTGGCGCTGAGAAGCACTTTGGTTTCTTCGGGCGAAAGCGCCATGTTCGCCTCAGACTCCTCCTCGAGCTTCAACCAGAGTTCCTCGTCGGCAAGAACAATGGACGGGTAGGCGCGACGGCTGACTCTTAATACTGACTCCGGATCCTCTTCGTGCACGGGGCCGGCGATCTCTCGCGCCCGCTGTGCTACCGTCGCAGAGTCGCTTCCGTCGTCAATCGCCACGAGCAGTACGTACCGCCCTCCACGGAAGGCCCAGACCTTCCAGCCCGACTTCCCGGAAACTTCAAACTCGCCGAGTCCGGCCGACATGGCGAGCAGGTCACGGCAGCACTGCGAGACTAGGTTCAACTGCCGGCGAATGGACGGATTGGCGACCTGCTCAACCCAGACGTGACTCTCGCAAATAATGGTCTCGACTTCCTCGGCACGTTCGGAGTCGGGTAGGCCGACATGTGCCAGCGCGTTGTAAAGGTAGTCATACTCTTCGTCGCTCGGCGCCGGTTTGACGGCGACTTCAGGCTGCGCGCTCTGCTCGGCAACATGGCGACGCAGTTCCTCTTCTGAAACGAGCTTCAGAAAGTTACGCTCACCGTACTCGACCGGCTCTTGGACGAATCCTTCATACTCATGGTCGCTGCGCATGAGCACGCGCAACATTACTAATACTTGGTGCTCGTCGAAGTGCCGCAGGTCGGCGATGAGGCGCGGCTGCCGACCCTTGAGTTTCTTTTTGACGAAATACGGTACCGGGAAGTTATCGAATGTACTCACGCTCTGGCTCGACTCGACCTGTGCCCCGATCCGCTGGACCACTTCGGTCAGCGCGTGCTTCGCAGCATCCTTCCAGCACTGTTCTGTCACGTAAGCGTAGATAGTCATCTGTTCCCAGTGCCTTCCTTGGACAATTAAGATTTACGGAGTTTTGGGAATTTCTTGCCCTTGTTCTGCACACCGTGCCTTGTGTACTAAATGGAGTCTGCCCCCCCACGAGTGACGCGATTGCCGAAATCGCCCATTGCCTCGACTACCTCACGGCATTCGGCATTGGTCCGAAACAGGACGGTGAAATTGAGCCCCTGCAGCGCCGGCGCAATGTCGGCAATGTCGTTTCCGGGAACTCGCAGCGGGCTTTCCCATAGGCCGAGTTGCCGACGGCAAACGCTGCGCTCTGCTCGAGGGCCTTGGCGGGCGCCTGCTAGAATGCGGCGTACCAAGGTCAGAGAACTCAGGAACAGTTTGTTCAAGGTTTATCCCCGATAGACGAACTGGGGAAATGGTACTCCTCTACGTGCGGCGCATTTGCGCAAGTTGAAATTGTGCGAGATCCGGGTCGCCGATCGAACAGTCTAACGCAGAGGCGCCCTCCGTATGGACGACCGCAACGGCTTGCCGTTTTACGCTCATGTGAAGTAATTGCGGAGCTCGGGATTGCTCAGTTCACGGGTGGCGTTGCCCGCTGGACACTGCGCGCACGCTGCGAAACTACTGTCCGACGCCCGGTCCCGGCGTAATGGGAAAGGTGCGGAATGCCGTCGGCCATGGCGCGAGTGGGTTCTCGGGATGGTTCTCGGCCGGGTAGGTCAGGCCTGACTCTTCGACCAAGTAGCCTAAACGCACCCGAATCGTCGGTAAACGTGAGAGACCTTGTCGTGCAAGTACTGCACCTTATCGTGCGCAGGCGCACACGCGTGAGCGAAAACCGGTTGTTCTCAAGTACGTCGATCCACGCCTTTGAGCAGCTCGAACGGTCCGAAAGACCTTAAGTTTCAGAAAAGGCGTGAGCCTTCACGAACAACGGCATCGCCGTGTGCTTTGTCTTTGTGTAGGATTGGCACGGCGGTCAGTCAATTGCTTCCGCCCGGATGGTAATGAAAATTAGGAATTTACTAAACAGGTCTTCATGGCGCGGAACTACGCAGGCATCATTGGCTTTCGGATCAAGGGAGAGGATCTGAAGTTCTGCCGGCCGCTGGTGCCGCGATCTGATGATTATCCTTCGTTGAGCGAGCCAGACCTCTAGTTCGCTTGCGCTCACGTGCTTCGAGCGCGATGCCGAGCCAGTACGCGCCGTGCACTGTCCAAAGGTAAAGCGGTGATACCCGGGCCAACGGTCGCAGGAAGTGGCGCGCAAAATGGCGCTGCAGAAAGGCAGCCCAGAGGCTATCGCCCTGGTCTGCGTAGAGCGTTGAGTACTGTCCCAGCCGCCCCCAGCGGAAATACCGACGTGCTTCTCGCAGGAGAGAATCTACCGCGACGTGGCGAGTCCTCATTGAGTCGACGAAGCGCAATCCGATCGTCGCGTCCAAGAGTCGATTCCGCCAATGGACGCTCGAACCTCCACTGACGCTTGGTCCGGCGCTCTCAAGGAAGAAGGCTCGCTGCGGCGCTCCCAGCATTTCCAGGTAGGCGCGGGTCAATGAGAAATTGCGGCAATCGAAGCGGATGGACTTGCCATCGTGGGCGACATAGCAGCGGAATACTGCTTCTGCTAGGCGCGACTCTTGGTATGTCAACCAGCCGCCCCAGCTCGTGCAGGCTTCAAGGTGGTGCCAGTTCGGGCCTACGAGTCCTCCGGGTACCGGTTGTTGAGAATACAGTTTCGCTTGCACTCGAAGCCATTCCGCATCCACGACGCAATCGCTGTCGGTGAAGGCGTATACATCCGCGCATATGGTGCGCAATGCGTGGTTCAGTGCGCCGGCCTGTCCGGGCACGCCATCGTTCATGATCACGGTCACCTGCGTACGAGTCGATTCATCCAGCGCGTCGGTCACCGAGCGTCGTCCTCTGTCGTCAATCACCACGATGTCGACACGTTTCCACGCGGTCCCACGGTGCCGGGCTTCGATCAGGCTCTCGACACATCGGCGCAGTGGTGCCCGGTCGTCATCGAGGCGAGCCGGGACCAGCACAGCGACAATCGAATCTTTTGGCTTCAGGCTACCCCCCATTCGGCCAGACACCGGTCGACCGCGGCGGAGACGTCGTCGATGCTCGCACGCGCGTCGATGTGCGTGACGAAAAGCGAGGGCTCAACGAGCTCGGCATAGGCTGCAGCGAGATCACCGAGGAACGTCTCGTCCCCCGGCGCGAGGGAACCGTGGCGTGCGCACACCCGAGCCGCGGCGAGTTCCGCTGGACAGTCGAGGAACAGGATTCGCTCGCCGGCAGACTGGACATGCGTCATGCGTTGCATGCCCTCCTTCATCGCGGCCACGATCTGCGACCACTGAGGCGACCTGACGGATTCGTCCTGAATTGTGGCCGCGTGGGCGATCCGCGAGCGCCAGCCCGTGTCCTGCACGACAAACTCCGGATCCCCTGGCGCGACCGCGGAGCGCAAGGTCCAGTCGAGCGCCGCAATTGCGTGCGCGCTCATCGCTCCGACCTGCCGCATCACGCGCAACCCGCCGCGTCGCGACTCCTCGATCCACTCTCCCAGAGGCGTTTGCGAAAACTCCGCGTCAAATGCGAAGCGCGGGTCCCTTCCAAGGCGCGCGCGCAGGCGCTCGAGCTGCGTTGACTTGCCGCTTCCGCCGATCCCTTCCAGTGTGACCAGCACGGGACGTCGGATCGAATTGCCCGGAAACGCCGCGAGTGCCGACGCTACACGTGCCGCGACTGCCGAATGCACCTCAACCGCTACCGTCTTGCTGAAGGTATCCACGGCCACGGCGCCCAAGCGGATTCCGCGAGGAACTTCCTCGACGGCGAATGGCTCGATTTCTCCTAGACTTCCCCAGTAGACGTCCGGGGTCGACGCAGCCGCGTCCGGAAGGTGCGGGTTGGCTATCCTCTCGGCTAGCCGGCGGGAGATCTCGCTGGTGTCTGAACAGCGGCAAGTCACGACGACGATGTCCTCGACACCCTCCCGAGCGAGCAGCTTGAAAATCTGCGCCCTCCACCGCCGCAATGCATACGTCCCATCCAGTACGATGGAACCACCGCTCAGCAGATGCAGTCGCGCGATGGAAACTGCCCGTTGGTAGCGCGCATCGCGCAGGCAGAAGAAGTCCGGCACGGTGCGATCCGGTACGAAATGCCCAAGGGTGGAAGTGGAAATGACGGCGGCGCCCAAAGCCGGCGCGATTCCGTACGCTGAGGTGGTCTTCCCGCTCACGGCGTGGCCCATCATTATCACGGCGAAGCTCATTGCGCACTCGCTGCGCGTCTGCGACAGCGCAGCAGCGACCAGTTCTGCCGGTACATTACGGAGGCCTCGTCGAATTTTAGCCCGATGCGCTCCCGCACATCGCGCGGTGCGTTGTCGAGGTACGCGCGCACGCTCGCGTGCAGCGCGGCGGGCGTGTTGGCCAGGAACCGTATCCAGGGGTCCGAGCGCGCAAGCTCCCTACGTTCGTGCTCGACCACTTCGAAGCCCGCCGAGCGCAACAAGGTCGCGAGGTGCGCTCGGCTGTAGAAGGTGCGCCGTAATGGCTGCACTAGACGCTTGAGTTCCAGCCACCATCGCGCAAGTCGGTCGTCGTCCGCGACAACTTGGCCCACAAGCAACGTTCCGTCGTCGCGCAGCACACGAGCGGCTTCGTGCAGACATGCATCTTCCGGCAGGTAATGCAGCACTTGGCGGATCGTGGTTGCGTCGGCGCTAGCGGTGCGAATCGGAAGCGCCACGGCGTTCGCGACAACGGCATACGAGGGGGATCCTTTCGCCAGCATCTCTGGTGACATATCTACCCGTACCGTCCGCAAGCCGGGGCGAGCGGCGCAAACCGCACCCGTGCCAGACCCGACATCGATTACCGTGCCATCGGCTGGCAAGCGCTCCCGGAACCAGTCGACGATCGCTGGGGATTGCCGCCATTCCGTCGTGGTATCGTAAGCCTGCGCGAGCGACCGGAAGTGCTCGCGGACGCGGGTGACGTATGGCGATGCCTCTCTGGCGGCTAGCTCAGCTTGGAACGCGACCCGCAGCAGGGGCTCGATCGATTCCGTTGTCTCGTACTCTAGGACACGCAACCTTGAGTATGGCGACCCCATAATCATCTTTGACGGCGCGCCCGCGGAGCTCCTCCATAGGCACGTGATGGGCAAGGAGCTGGACTGGGCGAGACCGATCTCGTAGCCGACGCCGTGGCTCTCAGCGCTGCACTCGGCTACAAGCATGTCTGCGCCTTTGAGCTTCTCGCAATTCTGGTCGTGGATGAACGGAGCTGCGTAGCTAGTTTCGAGGTCGTCGGGCACGCGGCCGGCAACCTCTGGGTTGACCAGCGTGGCGCCAGCGCGCTCGATCTCGCGCGAGAGCCACTCGAGCGTCTCGTCGGTTCCTTCGCGGCGCCGCACCGGAGTGGCGAGGTAGATGTTCACATGGCCCTCGCGAGTAGAAGACTGCGGACGCGGTGCTCGACCAATGGGGGCGCAGTCTCAAGCGCTTGGAGACCTCGCGCCTTCTCGTCCGGCGGCAGCAGGTCGAGGCCAGAGATGATGCCGGAACGAACTCGGCGGACATAGTTGTTCCCGAGTGGGACCCGTCCGAGATCCACGTCAACGCACTGGCCACCGGCAAAGCCAGCGCGAGCGAGAAGCTCAAGCACCGCTTCCACGGTCGGATAGCGGCGCAATTCGATTGCGAGAAGCCCGGGAAAGAAACGGTTCAGGCTGCGCTGGGCTAGCTGTGCATGGCTTGTGAGCGGCAGGGCGACGCGGCCACCGGGCACCAGCACCCGCCGCAATTCATTAAGAAGGAGTGCCCGGTCAGCTATCACGTGTATCAGGTTGATCGCGAATGCCGCATCGACGCTGTGCGCCGCCAACGGAAGCTGCAGCGCGTTTGCCCGTACGCGCAGCGCCGGACCCCACTCGCGGGCTTCGAGCATCTCCGCCGCGAGATCGACTGCGATGACGGTCGCCCCAGTGGCGCGCCCGAACTCGTCGGCGTCTTCGCACGTCCCGGCGCCGACCTCTAGCACGCGCGATCTGTCGCTAACGTGAAGCGCTACCGCGACGGCCTCGCGCATCGCCGGTACGAGCGTGGCCGGCAATAAGCGCGCAACGGCTGCGTAGTCAGCCACCCTACGCCCCCACCTTCCCCAGCAAGTTCTCCAGTGAGCACGCCAGGTAAGTGCGGCAGTACTTCCTCAACCTTCGGACGATGCCCCATTCGCTCATGGACCGGACCCGAATGTCCTGCGCCAGCAGCCGCAGAACCTCCTCATGGCAGCGCCGCGCCTGCGAGGCGTTGCCTTCGGCCTCGTGAATCATCGCCAGCTGAGTCAGCACTTCGGCCTTTCCCGAGCCGTAGAGCCGATCGCCGAGCTTAAGCTCGACGCGGTTCAGGACTTTCTTTGCCTCGCCGTGGCGCGCCGCGCGTCGCAACATACCCGCGTAGTAGGCCTGTGTGTATCGCCAGGAACTCCCGTGGGCGCGGGGGCTTTGGTGGTGTGCGGTGGCCGTATGGTAGTCATGCTCGGCGCTTGGCAGGTCTCCCAACGCCTCATGGGCGAAAGCACGCACGGCGTAGGCCCAGCCAAGGCCGTCGACGAAGTCCGCCTGCTCGGCGAGCAAGATCGCCTCGTTTGCGTACTGCAGGCCGCGCAACGGATCGCCGGGCTCCACTTCAGCCAAGACAATTTCAGCCGCGGGATTTCCGAACACGACGTGGATCGACTCGAAGGTCGCGAGAAACTTAAGGACGTCCACATACAACTCCGGCGGCGCTTTAGGGGAGCGCTGGAGCGTCTGAAAAAGGTCCTCGAACTTCGTCTTCGATTCGCGAAAGTTCTCGAGTCGGAAGTGCAGTTGCGCCCCCTCGAAGCGACTGCGGTGCGCGTACAGCGGGCGCCGCGGGTGCTCATTCTCATTCATTTGGTGCTTTCTGAGGGCCTTTTCGATGTCGCCCACCTGGCTGAGCAGCCTTGCTTCGAAGTAGCGCTGCGCGGCGGCCAAGCTCGGGTCCGGCACCAAATCGATGTGGTCGCGAAAATGGTTGAAGAAGTCGAGGCATTTTTCGTCGCCCCCATTTTGTTCGCACAGGCGAAGAAGATGCAGCAAGCTGATGAAGTGTGGCCGGCGCTCGATGCCTTCACGGAGTTGCTGCATCGCGCCTTCGCGGTCACCCAAGCGCTCCAGCCTCGCGACTGCAGCGGGTGGTGGGGGGACAGGGTCCCCCCAGTACTCGGCCCAATCGGGCGCAGCAGCGCCGCCCTTGCTTCGCAGCTTGCCGGCAATCTCGTGCTGCAACCGTCGTGCAAGATCCTTTTCGTACTCGCGAAGTGAATGAAGGAGCGACGGAAGCTGTGAGAGCGAGCGCCAGAATTCGCTAAGCGCGACATAGGAGGCTTGCCGCTGAGGGTCCCGGACGTGCTTTCGGCCGTTGCCATCGAGAATCGCGATGAGCTTCTTCGTGCGGGTGAGTTGGCGTTCCGTGCCGTCTCCTTTCTTGCCGCCGCTGCTCCAGTTGCTGAAGTCCGGTGGGTAGTCTGTAAACACCCCCCAAATCGCCCTGCGGCCGCCTCGGCGCCCCCACTCGAAGCGTTCATCCCGCGTCTCCGCAAATTTTGCGGCGGCCAGAATGAACGGCTCACGCGCTCGCTCGGTCAGGTCGTGCTCGGGCGCGTTCGGGCGTTTTGAAGAGGATCTTCTGGGTTTCACACGCACCTCCTGCCCTCGTTGGCGGGTGACGTTGGCGGTCGGCGCCAACGCAGAAAGCAATTTCTCCGTCGCTCTCTGGAGTCTATTTTCGCTTCCGTCGACACGAACAATGTCGGCACCTGAACCATAACTCAGAAGGAGAACCAAATGAAGCGCTGCATTTTCCTTTCGCTCACGGCAATGCTAGGGAGCACGTTGGCGTATGCCGGAACTTTGCAGGATTTCGACTGCCTCGCGGTCGGCACCTCCATGGAGGGTGCAGAGCGGATGCTCGGTACCGCGAGCTCGCGGGACTGCGCTACCAGCCTCGGTGTAGAGAGCTGCACCCTCAAGTGGAAACCCTCGCTGCTCTCGTCGGAGCAGTACGTCGCAGTCTTTGTCATGAATCGGCTCGTTTCCCGGCGTCGCTGCTCGGGCGACTGCCGCTGAGGAGAGACCATGGGAACCCAAACCAACCACGACCTCGAGAAGTCCCGGATCCAGCGCGAGGTAAAGGCGCGGCTGAACGAGCGGCGCGCACGGCGCGCCGGTGCTGACATCGAGACTCTGCCGCACCTCAACGAGATCCGCAATGAAGTGATCGCCCGCGAGCACCAGCGCCGCGCCGCCCCAGTATACGACCCTGCCACGCTCAAGCTGGGCAGGGACCTCATTGTCCTCGGCGCGTGCGCGTTCGTGCTCGCGTTGGTCGCGATCGGCGCGCTGGTGACGGTGCGCGACACGCCGAGCTGGGCGGTGCTGCTCGCCGGCGTAATCGGGCTCGTCGGCGGCTGGGCCGCGTTGGCGGGCATCGTCATCCGGTCGGAGGAGAACTTGCCGTACAGCCTCACGCCGGCCGACATTCAGCGGTTTGCAACGCTGCTGGAGAACGTCGACGAGCGCCACAGGCCGCGTCCGGCGACCCTCGCGCGCCAGCTCGGCTTCTTGCTGCTCACGGCGGAGAGTTTCGCGTTTCTGGGGACCCTGTTGCCGCTGGTCGCGGACGGGTGGACGCCGAACGCGCTGATGGCCGCCATCATACCTTTGTCGCTGGCGCTCGGCCTGTTCCAAGCGCGCCTCGTCGCGAGTCTGGCACGGGCGGTCGGTATCCTGCGCATCCGCAAGAAGCACGCGGCACTCGCTGCGCAAACGCTCTTCCCTTCCAGCCAGCGCAAGGCTGCCATGATCCGCGAGTACTTCGGCCACGTGGTGCTCCACAACTGGGATCCGCCGAGGGCAAGGGACTACCGCGCCCTCACGTTTTGGGCATTCCTGGCCTTTGCTGCGATCGGCATGCTCTCCAGCGCGCGGCTGTTCGCGAGCGCGCAGGGAAGCCTGGATCTCACGGTGGCTGTGATCCTGGGCGTCGTCACGTCGATCCTGTTCGTCATGGCGGTCGCCACCGAGGTCCACTTCGCAGTGCTGCTGCCGGAGCTGGAAATGGCGCGCCGAACGCTCGCGCGCTTCCCGACCGCCGAGAGCTTGAAGACTTGGAAAGCGTCTCTGCACTCCGGCTACGATGCCGAATTGGCGTTGTACTTCCGCGCGTTGAGGCTGGGCTACGAGTCGGCCCATGGTTCCGTCTCGCCCGGCGTGCCGAAGGCGCCCACGCTCGACTTCTCGCCGCCGTCCGCGGAGATGGAAGAACGTCGGCCGGCCCCGCACATGCAGGCCACCGCGGCGCGTCCGGACCACCTTCATCCGATCGCCACGAAAGGAGCCAAGCCGTGAGCGCCGAGATAATGCGGCGGCGGATGCTCATGGGCTTGCTCGCGTCTGCGGTGGTGCCCTTCGTGACCACGGCCCGGGCCGCGTGCAAGGCGGCCGCCGTCGCCAATGGTGCGAAGCTCATCCTGGTCGACAACACCACTGCGATCGCATCGGATGCTGCGGCGCAGCTAGTCGCTCGGCTGGCCGCGTGGCCGGCCGGCGGAGAGCGCCTTGTGGTCGCCTCGTTCGGTGGAAAGCGCGGAGACCTCCTTCGCATACACTTGGACGAGCAAATCGATCCACTGACGCTGCCGCCCAGGTTGGTCGCCAACATGCCGGTGCGCGACCACAAGGCCTATGTTGCATGCGCGAAGGCCGCCGACGCCAGTGTTCGCGCCGAGTTGACGGACGTGCTCGCGCGCGAGCTCGCGCATCGTGAGCCGGCTGCATCGGGCAACACGTCGCCCATCATTGACGCGCTGCTTTCTGCCGCCACGATCTTCGAGGATTTGCGTGCGGGGGGCGGCATGGTGGTGATCTCCGACGGAATTCTGCACGAAGGCGGCTCGGGCGCGACGAGCTTCTACGCGACGGGCGAGCAGGACCGGGTTAAGCACCTCGACGTAGCCGCAATGCTCGCCAGCCTGCAGCGACAGCATCGGGTGCCGCAACTGCAGAGGGTGCGCGTTTGGCACGCGGGACTCGGCGGTGTGGCGAACGATGGGAACGGCGCTCGCAGTCCTGCGGAGATGGCGGTGCTGCGCGAATTCTGGACGCGATTCTGGGATCTCGCTGGCGCTGACTTTCGTGGCGCGGGCCACCCGGTTCCGCTGCGGCCGTTCGACTGAGCGCCGGGCACCGGGCGCTCAGTTGTTCCGTGCGATAGTGGACGCGTGCCGCTATGCCACGCCCAGATTGCCACCCGCTTCGAGTAGCGCTGCTCGCTTCCTTCGCCCCAAAGCGGATCTGTTGGCGTTTTCGTCTTCTTCGAGCACTTCAGACTTGCGGGCGTGACGCACCGTGACAACCACGACGTGGAACCGCAACTAGGGCAGCGTAAAATGACACGCCGCGACATGCCCTTCGCCAACAATACGTAGTAATGGACCTTCGGTGCGGCATCGGTCCACCTGTTTCGGGCACCGGCCGAACAGCCGGCAGACTTTCGGGTCCGGGTCGATCGGCGAGCGTGGCTCGCCCGCCAGCACTTCGCGTTCTTCCGGTTTTCCGCCGATGGACGGGATCGCACGGATCAGCGCTTCGGTATACGGGTGCGCGGGGTTGCGGAACACCTCGTCGGTCGGCCCCTGCTCCACCACCTTGCCGAGGTACATCACCACGACCCGGTCGCAAAGCATCCGCACCACGTTGAGGTCGTGCGACACGAACAGGTAGCTCATGCCGAGGGCCTGCTTCAACTCGGCAAGCAGCTTGAGGATCGTCGCCTGCACCGACACGTCGAGCGCGGCGGTTGGCTCGTCGAGGATCAAGAGCTCCGGCCGCAGCGCTATAGCGCGTGCGATCCCGACGCGCGCCTTCTGCCCGCCGGACAACTGGTGCGGGAAGCGCATCAGCAACTCCTGCGGCAGGCCGGTCTGCTGCGCGGCGCGGAACACCTGCTCGTGCAGGGTCGCCGGATCCCTGACGCCGGCCAGCAGGCGCAGCGGCTCGGCAATCGTGTCGAACGCGGTATAGCGCGGGTTCAGGCTGTCGGACGGATCCTGGAACACCATCTGGATCTTCGGCCGGAAACGGGTCTCGGCGAACCTGCGCGCCGGGATGAAGCCGATATTGCGGCCGTTGAACACGATGTCGCCCGCGGTCGGGTCCAGCATGCGCGTGATCAGCCGCACCAGCGTCGACTTGCCGCAGCCCGATTCGCCGACCAGCCCGACACTCTCGCCCTTGCCGATTGCGAAGCTCACTTCGTCCACCGCGTGCAGCAGCGCACGCCGGCCCACCGGGAAATGCATCTTCAGGTCGACGATGTCGAGCAGGTTCGGCGTCATGGCGGATCGACTACAGCGGGTTGAAGCAGCGCAAGCTGTGGCCGGGCTGGGCCGGGACGACGGGAATCCTCTCCACCGCACAGCGTTCCTGCGCCCTCTCACATCGCGCATGGAAGCGGCATGCCGGCAGGTCGTCGCGGCGCAGGTCCGGCAGGTTGCCGGGAATCGACGACAGGTCGCCGATCTCCACCCCCGGGCTCGGGGTCGAGGCGATCAGGCGCGCCGTATACGGATGCCGGGGCTTTGCAAACAGCTCCGCGGTCGGCGCCGTCTCGACCACGTGCCCGGCATGCATCACCACGACACGGTCGCAATACTCCGAGGCGAGCGCGAGGTCGTGGGTGATCAGCAGGGTCGCCATGTGGCGCGCTTTGGCAAGCTCGGACACCAGGCTCATGATCGCCGCCTGCGTGGTCACGTCCAGTCCGGTCGTCGGCTCGTCGGCGATCAGCAGCGACGGGTTGCAGGCAAGCGCGAGCGCAATCATCACCCGCTGGCACTGCCCGCCGGACAGCTCGAACGGGTAGGCCGAATAGCGCCGCTCCGGGTCGGTGATGCGGACCTGCGCGAGACATTCGATCGCTTTCTTCTTCAGGTCGGCCTGCAATGTCGAAGTATGCGTGCGCAGCACGTCCTCGATTTGCCGGCCGATCTTGCGGATCGGGTTCAGCGCGGTGCGCGGGTTCTGGAAAATCATCGAGATTTCGCGGCCGCGGATCTCCTGCAGCGCGCTTTCGCTCGCGCTGAGCATGTCGATCCCGGCGAAGGTGATCGAGCCTGATTTCACACGGGCTGCAGCGTCGAGGATGCGCAGAATGCCGAACGACAGCACCGATTTTCCGGAACCCGATTCGCCGACGATGCCGACCGTCTCGCCCTTGGCGATTTCGAGGGAAACGTCTTCGAGGGCGTGGACGGTGCCGGAGCGGGTGCGGAACTCGAGGGAGAAGTCCCTGACGGACAGCAGGGGGAGTTCGGTCATGCGAAGGCGACCCTATTCGGCGCTTGCGGTTCACCGACCTTCCCAATCTCCCTACTTTGTGAAACCGCTCGTTTGCGCGTACGCGCAAACGTATGGATTTCACAAAGTAGGGAGACCATGGAAGGGCAACAAAGCAATGAGCGTTCCTTCGGCGCCATCAAGCGCGCATCCCCGGATTTTGAAGCTGTCGGTCGATCAACCTTCCCAATCTCCCTGCTTTGTGAAACCGCTCGTTTGCGCGTACGCGCAAACGTATGGATTTCACAAAGTA
>CAZREB010000021.1:0-10108 GCA_964599095.1 uncultured Bordetella sp. | reverse complement strand
GGGAGACCATGGAAGGGCAAAACCGAAATGACAGTTCCTCTAGCTTGATCATGTCCGCATCCTCGGATCCATGATGTCCCTCAACCCATCACCCAGCAGGTTGAAGCAGAACACCACCAGCATCAGCGTCGCACCGGGAAACAACGCGATCCACCACTCGCCCGAGATGATGTAGGTGGCGCCTTCGGCTACCATGATTCCCCATTCGGCCTGCGGCGGGCGCACGCCCAGCCCGATGAACGACAGGCCGGCGGCGTTCAGGATCGCCCAGCCCATGTTGAGCGAGATCTGCACCATCATCGGCGGCAGCACGTTCGGAAAGAGGTGCAGCGCGAGGATGCGCGCGTCCGAGTTGCCCGCCAGCCGCGCGGCCTCGACGTAGCCTGCATTGCGCCGGACGTTCACTTCGGCGCGCGACACCCGGATATAAAACGGCAGGTTGATGATCGCGGTGGCCAGGATGATGTTGCCCACGGTGTTGCCGAGCGCGGCCACGATCCCCATCGCCAGCACGAACAGCGGGAAGGCCATGATGGTGTCCGCAATGCGCCCGATGAGGCGGTCCGGCCAGCCGCCGTAGAAGCCGGCGACGCAACCGAGCGCCGAGCCGATGAAGAACGATGCGGCCACCGCCGAGACCGCGATGCCGAAATCGAGCTGCGCGGCCACGATGATCCTCGACAGGATGTCCCGGCCGAGCGAGTCGGTGCCGAACCAATGCCTGGCCGAAGGCGGTTTCAGGGCCGCGGTCGTGTCGCTCATCAACGGGTCGTAAGGCGCGATCCACGGGCCGAACAGCGCCAGCAGCACAAAGAACAGGAACAGCGCCGAAGCGCCGAGCGTCACCGGGTTGTCGGTGGCCACATAACGCACGTGCTTCCAGGTTTCGCGCCAGCCGGGCGCGGTGAGCGGCAATTGTGCGGCGGTATCCACTCAGCCCTCGATGCCTACGCGAGGATCGATCAGTCCGTAGGTCACGTCGATCGCGAGGTTGAGCACCACATATACCAATGCCATCGTCAGCACGAATCCCTGCACCGGCGCATAGTCGGAGGACACCAGCGCCTCGATCACGTACGAACCGATGCCCGGCCACGCGAACACCTTCTCGACCAGCACATTCGAGCCGAGCAGGAAGGAAAACACCATGCCGAGCGTCGTGACGATCGGCAGCAAGGCGTTGCGGAACGCGTACTTGTAGAGCACCGTGTTCGACGGCAGCCCGCTTGCCCGTGCGGTGCGGACGAAATCGGACGACAGCACGCCGAGCATCGACGCCCGCGTCATGCGCATCAGCGGCGCCATCACGAAGAGGCCCAGCGTGATCGACGGCAGGATCAGCTGCTTGGCCGCGGCGACCAGGGTCTCGCCGTCGCGCGCGATCAGGCTGTCTACCAGATACAGGCCGGTCACCGTCGGCGGCGCAGGGAACGAGACGTCCAGCCGGCCCACCGGCGAAGGCGCCACCCCGAGCAGGAAATAAAACACATAGGCGAGCAGCAGGCCGGTAAAGAACGTCGGCAGCGACACGCCGGCGGTCGCCAGCAGCCGGCACAGGTGATCCACCCACGATCCGGGACGGGTCGCGGCCATCACGCCGAGCGGGATGGCGATCACGCACGCGAAGACGAGGCCGCACAGCGTCAGCTCGAGCGAAGCCGGCAGCCGGGTGCGGATCTCGGTCAGCACCGGCTGGCCGGTGGAGAGCGAGTTGCCGAGGTCCCCCTTGGCGAGATCCTTGAGGTAGAGCCCGAACTGGGTGGCCATGCCCTTGTCGAGGCCGAGCTGCTTCCTGATCTGCTCGATCGCCTCGGCGGTGGCCGAAGGACCGGCGAAGTACGCCGCCGGATCGCCCGGCAGCGCACGCGTCAGCAGGAACGTGACGATGATCACTCCGATGATGTTCGGGAGGGCGCCGAGCAGCCGGCGGAGGATCATGCGCGTCATGCTTCAGCCGGGCGCGGGCGGAAAGGCAGGCAGCACCTTGTCGAACAGGCACACGTGCGCGGCAACCACGCGCCAGCCTTCGGGCGTGCGCAGCCAGGTCTGCATCTGGCGGCCGAAGCGCCTGGACTCGTTGCGCATGTATTCGCAGGTGGCGTTCGCGAAGTCGGTTCCGTAGGTCGTGATCACGACTCTCGTCAATGTGCGCTGCAGGTCCTTGGGGTCGCGCGCCGCGCGCACGCCCGCGATCGCTTCGTGCCCGTACGCCTGCTCCGCCAGACCGTAGCGGATGGTGTGCGGGGAGTTCCAGAAGATCTCGTTCAGCGTCGGGATGTCGTTGGCCATCAGCGCCTTCTCGTACCGGTAGAAGGCCTGCGTGACCTCGGCGACGATTTCCGGGCGGTTGATTTCCTGGCTGGGCTGGCTCATTGCGGCGGTTCCTTGGGTGGGTTGAACTTGGCAACCCCCATTTTCTCCAGAACCGCGGCAACGCGCAGGCAAAGGTCTTCGCGCCACGGCGCGCAGATGACCTGCATGCCGACCGGCAGGCCTTCGATCGTCCCGACCGGCACGACGGCCACCGGCAGCCCGATGAACGAGATCGGCTGCGTCAGCAGGCCCATGTTCGGCCGCGACGGCATCTCGACCCCGTTGATCGTCATCGTTTCCTGCCCGATCTTCGTCGCCGGCCGCGGCGTGGCCGGCGCAAGGATCACGTCAACGCTCTCGAACACCTTCATCACCTCGCGGTAGTACCAGCGCCGGAAGCGCTGCGCCTGCAGGTACCACGCGGCCGGGATCATGGTGTTGGCCAGCAGCCGGTCGCGGGTCAGCGGCTCGAAATCGCCGGCGCGCTTCCTGAGGTTCGGCAGGTGCAGCTGCGAGCCCTCGGTCGCCGTGATCACGAAGGCGGCCGCGCGCGCCCGCGCCGATTCCGGGAACTCCACCTGGCGCGTCACGCCGAGCTGGTCGCACACGCCGAGGACGATATCGGCCACCGCCCGCTCGGCGCTCGTTTCGAAGTAGCCTCCGGCACGAGCGATCCGCAACCGCGTCGTCCCCAACTCCAACACCGGGCTGATCGGCACCGGCAACTGGTCGCGGCAGACCGGATCGGCCGGATCGTGGCCCTGCAGCGCATCGTAGGTGGCGGCGAGATCGGCTGCGGACCGGCAGAACGGCCCGAGATGGTCGAGCGACGAGACGAAAGGGAAACTGCCGTTACGCGGCAGCCGGCCGTAGGTGGGCTTGAGCGCGAACAGTCCGCACAGCGATGCCGGCACCCGGATCGAACCGTTGGTGTCCGAGCCGAGCGTGATCGGCACCAGCCCGCCGGCCACCGCCGCAGCCGATCCGCCCGAAGACCCGCCGGCGATCCTTTCGGGGTCGTACGGGTTGCGCGTCGGCCCGTAGTGCGTGTTCTCGGTGGTGAAGCCGTAGGCGTACTCGTCCATGTTGAGCGTGCCGACGAGCACTGCGCCGGCCGCATTCAGCCGGCTGACCAGCGGCGAATCGGCGGCGGCCGGCGGAAGATCGCGGTTGATCTTCGAGCCGGCGAGCGTGGTCAGGCCCTTGACGTCGTACAGGTTCTTGACCGCGAAAGGCACGCCGGCAAGCGGCCCCGGGTCGCGCCCGTCCGCGACCGCGGTATCGACCTTGTCCGCTTCGGCCAGCGCCCGCGCCTCGGTCAGGTCGACAAAGGCATTCAGGCGCGGGTTGCCTGCCTTGATCCTTGCGAAGACCGTGGCCATGTGCGCGACGGCCGACATCCGCCCCGCCCGGACTGCGGCGGCGATCTCGAGCGCCGTCCGGAATGCCAACTAGGGCCTCCAGGTCGGGCCGGGCTCGTCGGCGCCGGCATCCAGCGGAAAGTCGTTCACCAGCGCCGCCACCTGTGCGGTGCGCTTCAGGCTCTCGACCACGCCCGGAACCTGCGCCGGGGTGAGCGCGATCCCCATCAGCGCCGCCGCACGCTTCACATAGGCTTCGTCGATGTCTTCCGGGCCCAAGGTTCAGCCCTTCTCGAGGTCGCGGTAGTCCGGCTGCAGGTGGAACCAGTAGGTGTAGCCCTTGATCGACTTCTGCATCGCGACGTCCATGTTCGGCTGGGCGAGCGGGATCCGCGGCACCTCTTCGAACGCCATGTTGATGAAGCCCTGCACGTCGGCCTCGTACTTCTTCTTGTCGGTCTCGAACCGTGCAGCGTCGATCAGCTTGTCCATCTCCGGGTTCTGGTAGCTCATCGTGTTGAAGACCGCATTCTGGCCGTGATAGCACCAGAAGAAAAAGTATTCCGGCACGTTCAGCCAGCCGCCGAAGCGGTTCAGCACCATCGGCAGGTCCTTCTTCAGCAGTGCGGCGCGGAAATTGGCCCCCGGGATCTTGTTGATCGTGGCCTTGATGCCGATCAGTGCGAGCGCCTCCTGGATCAGGATGCAGGCCGGCTCGCCGACCGTGGCGCCGCCCAGGTCGTAGGAAAGCGTGGTCTCGAAGCCGTTCTCCATGCCGGCCTCCTTCATCAGCGCGCGGGCCTTCGGGATGTCGGTCTTGTAGCCGTGCGGCTGCGGCCAAACCGTGCCGCTGGCCTTGTTGTCCTTGTCGCCCCAGAGCCTCGTGGCGCGCTTGTACATCGCATTGTCCATGATCTTCTCGTAGGGCACCGCGTAGGCCACCGCCTGGCGCACCTTGGGGTTGTTGAACGGCGGGTTCTTGACGTTCATGCCGAGGTACCAGATCGCGTTCTCGATCGGCGTGGTCACGACGTTGACCTTGCCGCCCTGCGACATCTCGAGGAAGTCCTTCGGCGGCATCTCGTAGGTCATGTCGATGTCGCCTTTCTCGAGCAGCGCGCGGCGGTTGCCGGCCGACGGGATTTCGCGCTGCACGACGCGCTTGATCTTCGGCAGCTTGCCGCTCTTCCAGTCGTCGAAGCGCGCGAAGATGATCTCCTGCCCGGGCTTGTACGACTCCAGCTTGTAGGCGCCGCCGCCGGCGACGTTGCTCTTGGTCCAGTCGAGCGCCCAGGGGTCCTTCTCGGTGGCGTGCTTCTTGACCGCCTCGGAGTTGAAGATCGACGGCACCGGCACTGCGATGTCCATAATCGTGAGCTTGTCCTTGCGCAGGAAGTTGATCTTGAAGGTCTGGTCGTCGACGGCCACGAACTGTTCGGGTTTCTCGAGAGAGCCGGCCTTCATCTGGAAGGTCGGGAACCCGCCCACGGTCACCGCGCGGTCGAAGGACCACTTGACGTCCTTCGCGGTCACCGGCGTGCCGTCGTGGAACTTCGCGCCTTTGCGCAGCTTGAAGGTCACCGACATCCCGTCGGCCGCCACCGCCCACGACTCGGCCAGCTCGGGCTCGAGCTTGGAGTAGTCGTACATCATCGCTCCGTTGGGCAGTTTCTTCTTGCCGAACGTCAGCAGCCTGTCGTAGCAGATCCACGAAACGCCGTAGGCCGGCCGGTTGGCGCCCACGGTATGGATGTCGAGCGAGTTGGGTCCGGTCTCGTTGGCGACGATCAGCAACTCCTTGCGGCGATCGCTCTGGGAGAAGACTTCGAGCGGCAGCATCGAAGCCCCGGCGGCAGCGGCGGTGGACAGGAGGAAGTCGCGACGTTTCATTGGTGGCCCCGAATCGAATTGGTGGAAAAGTCCTGCGGACGCCGGCTGCAATGCAGGAACCGTGCCCGTGGCCGGACCGGCTCGGTGCCGGCTTGGCGATCGCCGCACCGTGGGGCACGCGAGTGCACCCGTACTGCACAGGGCGCACCCGATTGGGGCATGGGTTCGCTATGCAGGTCGCTTTGCGGGACCGGGCGCGGCTACACTCGATTTCCTCCCCACCTCACCAAGGAGATCCGCAATGCCCAGAACCAAGGTCAACGTCCCGGACGTCGCCGAGGCCGCGCCCGGCCTGTGGTCCAATGCCATCCGCACCGGCGACACGCTCTACATCTCCGGCCAGGTCGCCCGCCCGTTCGAGGGCGGCGCCGGCGTGCTCGGCACCGACGAATACTCGCAGGCCAAGCAGATCTTTGCGCGCATCGAGCGGATCGTGAAGGCCGCCGGCGGCACGATGGACAACCTGGTCAAGATGACGATCTTCATGGTCGACATCACCAAGAACACCGAGGTCTGGCGCGCGCGCAAGGAGTTCTTTACCGGCGATTTCCCCACTTCGACGCTGGTCGAAGTCCGGTCGCTCGCGAAGCCCGAGGTGCTGGTCGAGATCGAAAGCGTCGCCTGGCTGGGGAAGATGTGATGAAAAAGTATCTTCTCGCAGCGGCGGTCTTCGCGGCGGTGTCGTTCGATGCGGCTGCCGCAGACTACCCGACCAAGCCGATCCGCATCATCGTCCCTTACCAGGCCGGCGGCACCTCGGAAGTCATGGCGCGCGCCGTGGGCGACCAGCTCGCCGCCGCCTGGAAGCAGCCGGTGGTGATCGAGAACCGGCCCGGCGGCGGTACGACCATCGGCGCGGCCGCCGTGGCGCAGGCGCCTGCGGACGGCTATTCGCTGTTCGTCAACGCGTCGTCCTTCCTGATCAACGCGCAGTTGATGTCCAAGCTCCCCTACGACCCGAACAAGGATTTCGCGCCGATCACGCTGGCGGCGTCGAACCCGCATGCGCTGGTGGTCAACCCGGGCCTGGGCATCAGGACGCTCAAGGACTTCCTCGGCACCGCCAAGGCCAAGGGCAAGTCGATGTCGTACGCGTCGTTCGGCAACGGCAGTTCCGGCCACCTCGCATTCGAGCTGTTCAAGAAGCAGTACGGCTTCGACATGGTCCATGTGCCTTACAAGGGCACGCCGCAGGCGATGACCGACGTCATGGGCGGGCAGGTGCAGGCGATGCTGACCGACCTGCTGGCCGCGGTGCCGCAGGTCAAGGCCGGCAAGCTCACCGGCCTTGCGGTCGCCGCCGACAAACGCAGCCCCACCCTGCCCGACCTGCAGACCTTCGAGGAGGCGAGCGGCACCAAGTTCGTGTCGCGCTCGTGGTTCGGGATCCTGGTGCGCTCGGGCACGCCGCCCGAGATCGTCAGGATGCTGAACACCGAGATCTCGAAGGCGCTGCACAACCCGGAGGTCAAGGCGAAGCTCGCCTCCTTGGGCCTGGACACCTACGGCACCACGCCGGAAGAGTTCGCCGCCTTCATGAAGAACGAGTCCGAGCGTTTTGCCGAGGCGATCAAGTTCTCGGGCACCAAGGTCGAGTGAGCGGCGTGAAGCGGGCTTTGCTCGCGCGCATCGAGCGCGACCGCGATTGGCTGGTCGCGTTCCTGCGCGAGTTCGTGCGCTGCAAGTCGCCGAACCCGCCGGGAGACACGCTGGCGGCGGCCGAGTTCGTGCGCAGGCACCTGCGCGAGCGCGGCATCGAGTTCGAGGAAATCGCGCCGGTGGCCGACCGGCCGAATTTCGTCGCGAGCTTCGACACCGGCCGCCCCGGGCCGCACCTGGTGCTGAACGGGCATATCGACGTCTTCCCGGTGGAGTCGACCGCGGGGTGGACCAAGGACCCGTGGGGCGGCGAGCTTGTCGACGGCCGCATCTACGGCCGCGGCGCCTGCGACATGAAGTGCGGCACCACCGCGTCGATCATGACCTTTGCGTACCTGAACGAGATCCGCGAGCGCCTGCGCGGCCGGCTCACGCTGACCGTGGTCTCGGACGAGGAAACCTTCAGCCCGCCCGGAATGCGCCACCTGATGGACCACCATCGCGACAAGGTGCTCGGCGACGTCTGCCTGAACGGCGAGCCGAGCAGCCCGTACACCGTGCGCTTCGGCGAGAAGGGCCCGATCTGGGGACGCTTCACCGCGCGCGCAAAAGGCGGGCACGGCGCGTTCGTCCACATGAGCCGCAACGCGATCCTGGTCGCGATGGAGGCGATCGCCGAGCTGCGCGACCTGCCGAACCGGATTCCGGTGCAGGAGGATGCGGAGCTCGCACGCGCGCTCGACGAGGCCGGCCCCGACCTCGATCGTGCCTACGGGCCGGGTGCCGGCAAGGTGATCCGGCAGTTGACGGTCAATATCGGCCGCATCGAAGGCGGCGTGAAAGTCAACATGATCGCGGCCGAATGCACTTTCGAGGCCGACATCCGCGTGCCGAACGGCGCTTCGTTCGACGCGGTCAGGGCCGAGATCGAGGCGATCGCGAAGCGCCACTCGCTGGAGATGGATCTCTTCACCCAGTCGCCGCCGAACTGGCGCGAGCCTTTCCATCCGCTGATGGATATCGTGCGGGCGAACGCGCAGTTGTTGAAGCCGGGTCTGGTGCCTGCGCGTGTCGTATCGCCGGGCGCCACGGATGCGCGCCTGTGGCGGCTGAACGGCGTGCCGGCCGTGGTCTACGGCCCTTCCCCGCACGGCATGGGCAGCGTCGACGAAAACGTTTCGCTCGACGAATACCTTCATGTCCTGAAGGCACACGTGCTGTCCGCCTTCGACTATCTCGAGGTTCCGGCGAGCGGCGTATAGTGGTCGTCCCGCGCTGCGTAAGGAAGAGGCGCGCTTCCCGACCAACGTCGCATGAACTTCCCCGCGCGGCACCTCGTCCAGCCTGAGATCGCAGCCCGTTACGGCGCAATTCGAGCAGCCACCGCGGCCCTGGTCGAAGGGCTGAGCCCCGAGGATTGCGCGCTGCAGTCGATGCCGGACGCGAGCCCGGTCAAGTGGCATCTCGCGCATACCACCTGGTTCTTCGAGACGTTTGCGCTCGAGCGGTTCGCGCAAGAGCACCAGCCGTATCGTGTCGAATTCCGCGACTTCTACAACTCGTACTACAACTCGATCGGCGAGCAGTTCCCGCGCGCGCAGCGCGGGCTGATCTCGCGACCGAGCCTCGCCGACATCCGCGCCTATCGCGCGCATACCGATGCGGCGATGACGCGCCTGCTTGCGACTCCCCTGCCTGCCGACGCGCTCGACCTGATCGAACTCGGCCTCAATCACGAGCAGCAGCACCAGGAGCTGATCCTGACGGACCTGATGCACCTGTTGTCGCTGAACCCGTTCGCGCCGGCTTACCGGGACCGGCCTGCCGGGCCGTCGGCGCCTGCATGCCCCATCGCCTGGACAAGGATCGAAGGCGGCGTGACCGAAATCGGCCACGAGCCCGGGCCTTTCGCGTTCGACAACGAGTCGCCCCGCCATCGCCAGTTCGTCGAGCCGTTCGAGCTGGCGAGCCGGCCGGTCACCAATGCCGAGTACCTCCGCTTCGTCGAAGACGGCGGTTACCGCAACCCTTCGCTGTGGCTCTCCGACGGCTGGCAGACGGTGGGCGCGCAACGCTGGGAGCATCCGATCTACTGGCGGCCGGCGGACGACGGATGGCAGGAGTTCACGCTGCACGGGCTGCGGGCCCTCGACCCTTCGCGCCCGGTAGTGCATATCAGCCATTTCGAGGCCGATGCGTACGCGCGCTGGGCCGGGTGCAGGCTGCCGACCGAGTTCGAGTGGGAGGCGGCGGCCGCCGGCATGCCGACGACCGGCAACTTCGTGGAGTCCGGGGAGCTTCATCCCACGGCTTCCGGCGACGGATTGTCCGCGCTCTACGGCGACGTCTGGGAATGGACCTCGAGTTCCTATGCGCCCTACCCCGGCTTCCGGACCATGCCCGGCGCGGTGGGCGAATACAACGGCAAGTTCATGGCCAACCAGTACGTGCTGCGCGGCGGCTCTTGCGCCACGCCCGCCTCGCACATCCGCGCGAGCTACCGGAATTTCTTTCCTTCCGCTGCGCGCTGGCAGTTTTCCGGGATCCGGCTGGCCAGGGAGATTGACTGATCCGGCAAGCGGGTCGGGGGTCTGTGGTCGGCGGTTTAGGCGGGCGTAAATACTGCCATGTTTGAGCATGAGGCCGCGTGGATATTGGGTCTCCTGTCAAAATCCTGCCATCGTCTTTCAAGATTCGGTGGCCAATCCTGAGGTCTCGGGGAACCGTCCGGCAAGTCGGTGCCTATTCACCGGGCGGGATTTCTCTCTGGCGCGCCGACGACTGCAAGGCTTGAATTCGCTTAAAGTGGCGAATCGGCAAGGCGGACACGGGCGTGGGATGGCAGCTCGTTTGTCACCTAATTTTGTCAGCTAAAAATGTCAACCAAGAGAAGTTGAACTAAACCGCTTCGCGGTGGTGGTCTGAGCCTTGCCGTCCGGCGAGGC
>CAZREB010000020.1:0-89694 GCA_964599095.1 uncultured Bordetella sp. | reverse complement strand
GTGGCGATCGGCAAGACGGGCGCGGGTCGCGGGTTGCTGTACGAGACGACGGACACGGTGCAGCTGACTGGTGGCAACGACGTGATCAGTGCGGGCGACGGGACCGGGACGTTCCTGGGCGGGATGGGTGCCGACAGGATCACGACGGGCAGCGGGGCGCAGACGATCCTTGGGGACAACGGGTTCGTGCAGATGGACGTCGAGGGAAACAACTTTGCGCAGGTGTCGACCAAGTCGCTGGCGTCGACGACGGGAGCGCAGAGCGTGGCCGAGCTGGGCGGGGACGACGCGATCGAGGCGGGCGCGGGGACGAAGATCGTGCTTGGCGGCGACGGTTCGGACACGGTGAGCGCGGGCCTGGGAAGCACGAGCGACCAGATCGTGCTGGGTGACAACGGGGCGGTGACGTACGTGGCGATCGGGCAGGCGGGCGCGGGCCGGGTGCTGCGCTACGAGACGACCGACCAGTTTGCGGTGACCGGCGGCAACGACAAGATCCGCACGGGCGACGGGAACAACACGGTGCTGGGCGGGATGGGCGCCGACGAGATCACGACGGGATCGGGCACGGATACGGTGCTGGGTGACAACGGGTTCGTGCAGATGGACGTGGAGGGCAACAACTTCGCGCAGGTGGGCAGCAAGTCGCTGTCGAGCACGACGGGTGTGCTGTTCGTGGCCGAGCGCGGAGGCGACGACAGGATCGTGGCGGGCGCGGGGGCGAAGCGGGTGATCGGTGGTGACGGTTTGGACACGATCACGCTGGGTGCGGGCGAGCACACGGTGGCGGGCGACAACGCGACGGTGACGTACGTGGCGATCGGCAAGACGGGCGCGGGTCGCGGGTTGCTGTACGAGACGACGGACACGGTGCAGCTGACTGGTGGCAACGACGTGATCAGTGCGGGCGACGGGACCGGGACGTTCCTGGGCGGGATGGGTGCCGACAGGATCACGACGGGCAGCGGGGCGCAGACGATCCTTGGGGACAACGGGTTCGTGCAGATGGACGTCGAGGGAAACAACTTTGCGCAGGTGTCGACCAAGTCGCTGGCGTCGACGACGGGAGCGCAGAGCGTGGCGCAGCTGGGAGGCGACGACGTGATCAAGTCGCTCGCGGGCGACAAGCGGGTGCTGGGCGGCGACGGGTCGGACAAGATCACGCTGGGCACTGGCGACCACACGGTGAGCGGGGACAACGCGACGGTGACGTACGTGGCGATCGGGCAGGTTGGTGCGGGGCGTGCGTTGCGTTACGAGACGACGGACCAGCAGGCTGGCACGGGCGGCAACGACGCGATCACGGTGGGCAGCGGCAACAACACGATCCTTGGCGGGATGGGACAGGACACGATCACGGCGGCAGACGGCGCGGACACGATCCTGGGTGACAACGGGTTCGTGCAGATGGACGTGGAAGGGAACAACTTCGCGCAGATCGGCACGAAGTCGTTGTCGAGCACGACGGGGGTGTTGTTCGTGACGTCGATGGGTGGAGACGACAGCATCGAGGCAGGTGCGGGCACCAAGCGGGTGCTGGGCGGTGACGGCGGGGACACGGTCAAGCTGGGTGCGGGCGAGCACACGGTGGCGGGCGACAACGCGACGGTGACGTATGTGGCGATCGGCAAGACGGGCGCGGGTCGCGGGTTGCTGTACGAGACGACGGACACGGTGCAGCTGACTGGTGGCAACGACGTGATCAGTGCGGGCGACGGGACCGGGACGTTCCTGGGCGGGATGGGTGCCGACAGGATCACGACGGGCAGCGGGGCGCAGACGATCCTTGGGGACAACGGGTTCGTGCAGATGGACGTCGAGGGAAACAACTTTGCGCAGGTGTCGACCAAGTCGCTGGCGTCGACGACGGGAGCGCAGAGCGTGGCGCAGCTGGGAGGCGACGACGTGATCAAGTCGCTCGCGGGCGACAAGCGGGTGCTGGGCGGCGACGGATCGGACACGATCACGCTGGGCGACGGAAACCACACCGTGTTCGGCGACAACGGATACGTGACCTATGTGGCGATCGGACAGGCGGGCGCGGGCAACGCACTGACCTATGCGACCACGGACACGCTGCCGGTCACCGGAGGCGACGACACGATCACCGTCGGCAACGGCAACAATACGATCTTCGGCGGCATGGGGAACGACCGGATCGCCTCGGGCAACGGAACCGACGCGATCTTCGGCGACAACGCGATCGTGCGCATGGAGCCCACGGGGACGTTGTTGCTCAGCATCGACAGCATCGTGACGCTCGAGGGGGGCGATGACATCGTCGAATCCGGCGATGGGACCAAGACCGTGCTTGGCGGGATTGCCAACGATGAAATCAAGGTCGGAACCGGCGTCCACACCCTGTTCGGCGACAACGGCGAGATCCTCTACGGCCCGACGGGACTGCGCAAGGTCATCGTAACGACCGAAGTCCTGGAAGGCGGCAAGGACAAGATCGTCGCTGCCGGCGGCGATACATACGTCCTCGCGGGGCTGGGCAGCGACTCGGTGACCACCGGCGCGGGCGCCGATGTCCTGATCGGCGACGACGGATTCATCGTCCTGGACGACAAGGGGCGCCTCGGCCTGGTCCAGACCACCAATCCTTCCGCCGGCGGCAGCGATACGCTTTCTGCCGGCGCAGGCAGCGATGCGATCCTCGGCGGGTTCGATGCCGACACTATTCTCGGCGGCGAGGGCAACGACGCGCTGCTTGGCGACGCAGGCCGGATCACCTACATCGACGGGGTGGTCAACGTCATCGAGTCCATCGATCCCTTCATCGGCAAGGCCGACTACATGGACGGGGGCGTGGGATCGGACGTCCTCTTTGGCGGCGACGGCGACGATCTCACGGTCGGCAACCTGAACGAAGACGTCATCGTCGGCGACTATGCCGCGGTGAGCCTGAATGCGATCGGCAATGTCGTGTCGCTGATCCGCTACGGCACCGGCAGCGACCTGATCGCAAGAGTCCAGGAAGCGATCTTCACCTTTACGCGGCCGAGCGACGGTGCAACGGTCAGCGTGCAGGTGTTCCGGACATCATCGCCGGCAACGCCCGGTTCGACGTCGCGCGAAGAGGCGCTCCTGCGGGACTTCCTGGCCCTGCCGACGCTGGCCGGCTTCGAGTTCTCCTCGCAGGCCCGCCACAGTTCCGAGGGCGCGCCATCGGGGACGCCTCAATCCGGCACCCAACAGACCGGGCAGGACCAGCAGCAGGGGCCGAACGATTCCACCGACGATACCCAAGGCACTCCCGGTGGCGATTCGACCGACTCCGCTCCGGGTTCGCAGCCAAGCGGTCAGGGCGGCGATTCGTCCTCGCCGCAAGGCGCCGGCCCGAATCCCGGCGGCCCGCCAGCCGACGGTGCCGGCCTTGGCGATCAGCAGCAGGGTCAGAAACCCGCGGATGGTGCGTCGCTCGAGCTGCCAACTGCGGACGGCCTGGCCGCCGGCGACGCAAGCCGAGACGGCGGGCGCGGGCCGGGAAGTCTCGAAATCGCGTCGGCGGGCCTGATCGCGGCACAGGCCGCGCAGGTCGTGCGGCGGATCTTCGCCGCGCCGGGCGTCGCCGAATCCAACCGCGGGCACGGCGGCGGGAAATGGGTCGCCGCAGAGGCGGGCCGAAACGAGGTGTTGCTCGATCGTCGTGCGCGAGCGCGCCCGAGCGCTGCGCCGCGCCTGCAACCGGGCGCGATCGACGCGACCGCGCAGAAATGGCTGGACGGCCCGCTGGGCCTGAACGCCAGCGTCGAGACGAACGGGTACCGGAGCGCGCCCAAGCCCCGGGTCAGCATCGACTGGGGCGGCAATGCGCCAACCCGCCCCCGGGAAACTAAGTAGACTCCCGCACTCGGGAGGACAACCGGATCCACGAGAAGGAGCTTTGCATGGCCAAGAGCAATACCCCGGAGGGCGCGCCGGCCGCGGAAGGCGGCCGGAAAGCGGCCGAGATGCAGAAGGTGGTGTGGGACGATTCGCGCATGAATACCTCCTACTCGAATGTGTGCAACGTGCTCGGCTCGCGCGAGGAGATCACATTGCTGTTCGGGGCCAACCAGGCCTGGCATTCCGGGCAGAAGGAAGTGAAGGTGCTCCTGTCCGATCGCGTGGTCCTCAACCCGTACGCGGCCAAGAGGCTCGCGACCCTGCTCGACAGGGTGCTCAAGGAATACGAGGCGCGCTATGGGGAACTCAAGATCGAGGCCTGAACGCGGGGCCGCCAGCCGGACCCCGGGTGCGCCGCGCGCACCCGTTCGCGCGAGCATGACATCCGTTGAACCATAGCCCCCCCATCGGCGTTTCCGCAGGCAGTTCCGCCAGCCACGGACCGGAGCAGCAGTCCCTCTGGCTCCAGCACGGCGACGCCACCGCCAGCGACGCCTTCTTCCAGAGCTGGCTCGCCCTGCAGTGCTCGATGATCGAAGGCGCGATCCAGGGCGTTCTCGTCCTCGGCCCGCCGGAAGCGGGACCCTTCGTCCCCAAGAGCCTGTGGCCTGCCGGGCAGCCGCCCGGCCCCCTGCTCGCCGACGTGGCCGGCCGTACGCTCGAGGCCCGCCAGGCGCAGATCGTCCAGGACGAGCCGGTCGCGGTGGTGTCATGCCCGCTGGTGCTCGATGGCGAGTTGCACGGGCTGGTCGCGGTGGAGACAGGCCTGCGCCACGAAGAACGTCTGCGCGAAATGGTCCGCCAGTTGCGCTGGGGGCTCTACGGCATCGAGTCGGCGTTGCGCAACCAGCAGTCGCTGCAGGAGCAGATCACGCGCGAGCGGCTGATCGCCACGCTCGATCTCGTGGCCTCCGTGCTCGCGCAGGGCGGGTTCGACGAATCCGCGCAGGCCCTCGCGACCGACCTCGCCACGCGCCTGGACTGCGACCGGGTGAGCATCGGCTTCGTGAAGAACCAGCATGCGCGCGTGATCGCGGTGTCGCACAGCGCCGAGTTCGGCGCGCGCATGAACCTCATCCGCGCCGTAGGCACCGCGATGGACGAGTCGCTCGACCAGAAATCGATCATCGTGCTGCCCGCGGGCGACGGCGACGCGCTTGTCACGCGCGATCATGCCGTGCTCGCCCGCCAGTTCGGCAGCGATTGCGTGCTGACCGTGCCCTTCTCGGTCGGCAAGGGCACCCTCGGCGCATTCACGTTCGAGCGGCCGTCGGGCCGCCCTTTCGATGCGGAAGCGATCGAGTTGTGCCAGGCGGTCGTGGCCTTGTGCGCCCGGATCCTCGAGGACAAGCGCCTGAACGACCGGCTGCTTGCGAGCCGGGTCCTCGACGCATCCCGCGAGCAGCTCGAAAAGCTCACCGGCCCGCGCCATTTCGGCCGCAAGCTCGGTGCGATCCTGCTGATGGGCGCCGTGGTGTTCTTCAATTTCGCGACCGGCGCCTACCGCGTCGGCGCAAATGCCGCGCTGGAAGGGTCTGTGCGCCGCGTCCTCGTGGCACCGTACGACGGCTATGTCGCGAGCGCCCCCCATCGCGCCGGTGACGTCGTCCCGAACGGCGCGGTCCTCGCCACGCTCGATGACCGCGACCTCAAGCTCGAGTACTACAAATGGGCAAGCCAGCGGGAGCAGTACGCCAAGCAGTACCAGGAGGCGGTCGCGCAGCACGATCGGGGCCAGAGCAACGTCCTGCTTGCCCAGGTGCAGCAGGCCGAGGCGCAGATGAACCTGCTGGCCGAGCAGGTCCGGCGCACGCGCGTGGCGGCGCCCTTCGAGGGGCTGGTGGTCAACGGCGACCTGAGCCAGTCATTGGGCACGGCCGTCAAGCGCGGGCAGGTGCTGTTCGAGGTGGCGCCGCTGAACGCCTATCGCGTCGTGCTCGAGGTGGACGAAGGCGAGATCTCGCACATCCGGTCCGGCCAGAACGGCACGTTGATGCTCACCTCGCTGCCCGGCGAGGTCTACCCGTTGACGATCACGCACGTGACCCCGGTTGCGGTATCTCGTGAAGGGCGCAGCTACTTCCGCGTCGAGGCATCGCTGGATCGGATGACCGAGCGCCTGCGCCCCGGCATGGAGGGCGTCGCCAAGGTCGAGGCCGGCAACCGCAAGCTCATCTGGATCGGCACCCACAAGATGATCGACTGGCTGCGCCTCGTCCTCTGGTCGTGGATCTAGCGCGCCGGGAGACGAGCCGTGACCCAGTCGATGTTCAGCACTTCGTGGTACCGGGTGGCCGGCGTCAGGCCGCGTCTGCGCAACCACGCCCAGGTCCACCGCCACGTCTACCGCGGTGCCGTCTGGTACGTGCTGCAGAACCATTCGACCGGGAAATTCCACCGCTTCACGCCGGTCGCGAACCTGGTGATCGGCCTGATGGACGGCAAGCGCACGCTGCAGGAGATCTGGGACCTCGGCTGCGTGCGCCTCGGCGACGACGCGCCATCGCAGGACGAGGTCATCAAGCTCCTGTCCGACCTGCACAAGGCCGACGTGCTGCAAAGCGACGCCCCGCCCGACCTGCACGAACTTCGCCAGCGGCGCAGGCTGCACGAGAAGACGCGGCTGAAGCAGTACATCGGCAACCCGCTGTCGCTGCGCTTCCCGCTGTTCGATCCCGAGAAGGTCCTGGCGCGCCTGATGCCGATCCTGGCGCCGCTGTTCACCTGGTTCGGCGCGCTTCTGTGGCTGGGCACGGTCGGCTGGGCGATGGTCCTCGTGGCGATGCACTGGGCCGAGCTCTCCGGCGATGCGATCGACCGGATGTTCTCGGTCGAAAACCTGTTGCTGCTGTGGTTCGTCTTCCCGCTGATCAAGCTGCTGCACGAATTCGGGCACGCCGTCGCAACCAAGGCGGGCGGCGGCGAAGTGCACGAGATGGGCGTGATGCTGCTGGTGCTGATGCCGGTGCCTTACGTGGACGCGTCCTCGGCGACGGCCTTCCGCGACAAGGGCAGCCGCATGCTCGTCGGCGCCGCAGGCATGCTGGTCGAGGTGTTCATCGCAGCGCTCGCGGTGTTCGCCTGGGTGCACCTCGAGCCGGGGACCGAGCGGTCGATCGCCTACAACGTCATCCTCGTGGCAGGCGTGTCCACGCTCCTTTTCAACGCCAACCCCCTGCTGCGCTACGACGGGTACTACATCCTCGCCGACTACCTCGAAATCCCGAACCTGGCGCAGCGCTCGAACGAGTACGTTGGATACCTGGTGAACCGCTATCTCTTCGGCGTCGAAGGCGGTACGTCGCCGGTGTCGGCCGGCGGCGAGCGCGGCTGGTTCGTCTTCTACGCGATCGGGTCGTTTGTCTACCGGATGATCATGATGGTCTCGATCGCCGTGCTGGTGGCGAGCAGGTTTTTCGTCGTCGGCGTGATCCTCGCGCTCTGGGCCTGTGCCTCGATGCTGGTGCTCCCGGTGCTGAAGAAGATCGAATACCTGGCCGCGAGTCCCAGGCTGGCGAACCGCCGCCGGCGCGCCATCCTTGCGACGGCCTCGATCGTCACCCTCGCCGCTGGCGCGCTGCTCTGGCTGCCCGCACCCTCGTCGACCCGCGCCGAAGGGGTCATCTGGGCGCCGGAGGAGGCGCAAGTGCGGGCCGGCGTCGACGGCTTCGTCACGGCGGTGCTCGCCCGGCGCGACCAGCCGGTGCGCAAAGGAGACGTCCTGATCCGGACCGAGGATCCCGAACTGGAGATGCGGGCGCGCGTGCTCCAGGCGCAGATCGCCGAACTCGATGCGCGCTACAGCTCGAGCATCCTCAGCAAGCGCGTGAAGGCAGAAGTCATCAACGAGCAGAAGAAGCACCTCGTGGAGGCCCTCGAGCTTGCTTCGCGGCGGCAGACCGAGCTGCAGGTACGCAGCCCGGCCGACGGCCGGTTCGTCATCCAGGATGCGCAGAATTCGCCGGGCCGGTTCGTCCAGCGCGGCGACGTGCTCGCCTACGTGAGCGACTCGGCCGCGACGACGGTCCGCGTCGTGGTGCCGCAATCCGAAGGCGGGCTCGTCGCGCATCGCACCCGCCGCGTGGAAATCCGTCCTGCGGACCGGATCGGCAAGGCGATCGAGGCGAAGATCGTGCGTGAAGTCCCGGCAGCCACCGACGAGCTGCCGAGCATGACGCTGAGCCTGCAGGGGGGCGGCAAGATCGGCCTGGATCCGAGCAAGCCCGGCGACCCCAAGGCGGTGGAGAAGCTGTTCGTGCTGGACCTGGCGCTCCCGGCCGGCGAGCAGGCGAACCTTTTCGGCGGCCGCATCTACGTGCGTTTCGAGCATGACCCGGAACCGCTCGGCCGCCAGTGGTACCGCGAATTGCGCCGCGCTTTCCTGAAGAAATTCAATGTTTGACACTCTTGCGGCCCAGGCCGGCTTCGACGACATCTATCCGGAGCGCGAGGAGCTGCGCGGGGAGCAATGGCTCGACCGGCTCGGCCTGGCGCTCACCGGCAGGATCGCCAGGAAGCTGCGCTCCAATCCGCTGCGCGTGGCGGCAATTGCCGGCGCGGTCGGCCGGCTGGGGGCCAGGTACCGGGCGCTCGACCAGGAGGGGTTGCGCGAGGGCGCGCGAGAACTCAAGCGGGCGCTGAGGCGCGAAGGCCTGCGCGATGCCCTCGTCGCGGAATCCTTTGCGCTGATCCGCGAGACCGCCGGCCGCCTGATCGGCATGCGTCATTTCGACGTCCAGCTGCGGGGCGGCTGGATCATGCTCAACGGCATGATCGCCGAGATGAACACCGGCGAGGGCAAGACGCTGACCGCAACGCTGCCCGCCTGCACCGCGGCCCTGGCAGGCATCCCGGTGCACGTGATCACCGTCAACGACTACCTGGTCGAGCGCGACTGCGAAATCATGCGCCCCGTCTACGAGGCCCTCGGCGTAAGCGTAGCCGCGGCGACCGCGGACATGAGCCCGGACGAAAGGCGCGCGGCCTACGCGGCGGACGTGGTCTACGTCACCAACAAGACGCTGGTTTTCGACTACCTCCGCGACCGCATCCTGCTGTCCACGGGGTCGAGCTCGCTGCACCTGCGGCTTGAAAAGCTCTACGGCGCCGAATCGCGCAGCCGCCGGCTGCTGCTGCGCGGGCTGCACTACGCGATCGTCGACGAGGCCGACAGCGTGCTGGTCGACGAGGCGCGCACGCCGCTGATCATCTCGCACGAGGTGTCGTCGGGCGACGAGGCCGTGGTGGCCGCGCAGGCGCTGGACCTCGCGCGCCGGCTGGACATCGGGCGCGACTTCGTGATCGTTGTCGCCGAGCGCAGGATCGCGCTTACCGAGGCGGGGCACGAGCGCATCGTGGACCTGTGCCGCACGCTCGGTGGCGTCTGGGCCGGTGCGATGCGGCGCGCGGAACTGGTGACGCAGGCCTTGTCGGCGCAATACCTGTTCGAGCGCGACGATCACTACCTCGTGCGCGACGGGAAGATCCAGGTCATCGACGAGCATACCGGGCGTGTCATGGCCGACCGTTCATGGGGCCAGGGGCTGCACCAGCTGATCGAGGCCAAGGAAGGCCTCGAGATCACGCCGAGGAAGGAATCGCTTGCGCGCATCAGCTACCAGCGCTTCTTCATGCGTTATCTCCGCCTGTCTGGGATGACCGGCACCGCGGCAGAGGTCGTCGGCGAGCTGGGATCGGTGTATGGGCTTGCCGTCGTGCGCGTGCCTACCCACAAGCCCAGCCGCCGGCAGTACCGCCGCGACCGCATCTTCGCGACCGAGGCCGAGAAGTGGCGCTTCATCGCCGACCGCGTGGCGGAGCTCCACGCGAAAGGCGCGCCGGTACTGCTCGGCACGCGTTCGGTCGCCTCGTCCGAAGTCGCAAGCGCACTGCTCGCCGAACGCGGACTCGAGCACAACATGCTGAGCGCCAAGCAGGACGAGGAGGAGGCCAGGGTCATCGCCGCGGCCGGCGAATTCGGGCGGATCACGATTGCCACCAACATGGCGGGTCGCGGCACGGACATCAAGCTCGACCGGGGCGTGGAGGAGGTCGGCGGCCTGCACGTGATCCTCTCGGAACGGCACGAGGCCGGGCGCATCGACCGTCAGCTGGTCGGCCGGTGCGCCCGCCAGGGCGACCCGGGGCACGCCGAGGCGATCCTGTCGCTCGAGGACCCGTTGCTCGAACCCTACCGGGGCGGGCCGCTCGAATGGCTGGCGCGCGGAATCGCGGTCTTCGGCGATTACCTCGGCGGGCCGGCGCTGCGGGCGTGGATCCGGTATGCCCAGTACAGGACCGAACGCGCGCAGTCGCGCATCCGGCGCAACCTGCTGAAGAGCGACAGGCAGCTCGGCGACATCCTGTCGTTTTCGGGCCGGCCGGAATGACGGCCGCAACCCGGGTTCCCGAATTCCCACCCATGAAGGCCCGATGAGAAACCCGCTTGCCAGTTCGATGCTTTGCGCAATCCTCGCCGCCGCCGTTGCGGCGGCAATGGCTGCCGATCCGGCGCCGCTGCCGAAGGCGCCCGTCACGCCTTTCGCCGTGCCGCGGCCGGTGCCCGTGCAGAGCGGCAATTCCGGCAAGCGGATCGGTGACGAGATGGAGTGTCTCGTCGAGCCGCATCTGGTCACCAGCCTCGGCAGCCCGGTCGAAGGTACGCTGAGCGAGGTCCTGGTCGACCGCGGCGCCTCGGTGACCAAGGGGCAGGTGGTCGCGCGCCTGCATTCGAAGGTCGAAGCCGCCACGGTCGACCTGAAGGCGGCGCAGGAGGAGTTCGGCAAGCGCAAGGTCGAGCGCAACGAAGAACTCTTCAGGAAACAGCTGATCTCGGCCAACGAGAAGGACGAACTCGAGACGCAGACCCGGATCGCGGGGCTGGAGCTCAGGCAGCAGCAGGAGGTCCTTGCCCAGCGGACGATCGTCAGCCCGTTGAACGGCGTCGTCGTTGAGCGGTTCCTGGCGCCGGGGGAACGCGTCGGCAACGACAAGATCCTCAAGATTGCGCAGATCGACCCGCTCAACGTCGAGGTGATCGCGCCGGTCGAGCTGTTCGGGGCGGTGCGCGTCGGCATGACCGGCGAGGTGCGGTTCGCGCCGCTGCTGCCGGGCTCGTACAAGGCCCGCGTGGTCGTGGTGGACAAGGTCATCGATGCAGCGAGCGGCACCTTCGGCGTGCGCCTCGAATTGCCGAACCCCGGCGGGCGGATACCTTCCGGCATCAAGTGCAGGGTCCGATTCTCCGGGTAACCCGATGAAGGAACGCAAGTGAGCGGCCTTGCGGCACCAGCCGGGCCGGCCGGCGCGACCGCCGGCCTTCTCCGGCTGCTGCGCGACTACCGCATCGAAGGATTCGAGCGATCCTTCAAGATGACCGAGGGCTCGCTGCTGGGCGATCGCTTCCTGCTCGGGATCCACAAGGCCGACATTTCGCCGCCCGCACTATTCTCGCTGTGTGCGCGCATGGGTATGCCGGAACCGCACCTGGCGGCGCTCAAGGAGAACGCCGAAGCAGCGAACGTCTTTCACTTCGGCTTCGAAGGCAAAGAGGGCGGCGGCATCGCCAAGGTTTACCTCGAATTCGCGCCGGCGATGCCGAGCGCGCACGAACGGTCCTCGCAAACGCCCGGGCGTGTCCTGTTGCACCTTGCTTTCAAATGGGATCCGGTCGATCCTGCCCGGCGCACTATTGCCCGCTATGAATGTTTTCCGGGCCTGTCATCGGCAGGCATGCTGGCGCGGCTCACCTCGCTGTACGCCGGCCGCGAAGACCGCGGGGTCATCGCGGCGATGCGCGAGATCATCGGGCTTGCCGAAGATCGGAGCGGCCGCGCGCCGATGTACCTCGAGGTCGGCGAGGCGGGCAATCCGCGGGCATCGTTCGACGTCAACCTCCATGACGCACGGATCGGCATTCGCGAAATCGCGCCCTGGCTTGCACGCATGCGGGAGCGCTTCGCGATCCCGGCGGCGCAGTTCGGCGCGGCTTGTGCAGGGGCCGGCAATGCGACGCTGGGGCACTTGTCGGGCGGCGTCAGCCGCGACGGGCACGACTTCGTCACGGTCTACTACGCGGCGGAACCGCCTTGAGGCGCGTCATCGCAATCGCAGGCGCGGTCGGTGCCGGCAAGTCCACGCTCGTGCGCGCACTTGCCGGACGGTTGGCCGATTCGACCGTCATCCAGTTCGACCACTACGAGCGCATGACCGAGCAGCCGATCGCGGAGGTGCGCCGATGGATCAGGGAAGGCGCGGACATCGATAAGCTGCCGGTCCCCGGGCTGGGCGAGGCCCTGCAGGCGCTCAAGCTCGGCCGCGCGGTCGCCGACCCGATGACGCGGGCGGAGATTCGGCCCGCCAAGTACATCCTGTTCGAGACCCAGTTCGGGCGGCGCCACGCCGCCACCGGGCGGCATGTCGATTTCCTGGCCTGGATCGACACGCCGCTGGACATCGCGCTTGCCCGCAAGGTGCGCCAGTTCGCGCGCGAGTTCGATCCACGCGACCCGGCGGGGTTCGCCCCCTGGCTTTCAGGCTACCTCGACAACTACGTCGAAGTCGTGGGCGGCCTGCTCAGGATGCAGCGCGACATCGTCGCTGCCGGCGCCGACCTCGTCGTCGACGGGAACGCGGACCCGGTGGGGCAGGCGAGCGAACTCGAGCGCGCAATCGTGGCGAAATTCGCATGAAGGCCGGAGCGTCCATGCTTGGCCGCGAACGGCTCCTCGGCGGATTCCTGCGCCTGCTGGAGATCGATGCCGGCGAGGCGTCCGCCCATCCGGACGCTTTCGACCGGATCCGCTCGGGCGGGCTGCAGGCGGTGGTCGTCCACGACGTTTATCGGCCCGGTGATCTCGCCGACGTCGTGCGCAGGCTCGAGAGCAACGAGCCCGCCTTCCTGCAGACGTGGTTCCCGGAAAAATTCCGCTCATGGTTCTTCGGGCGCAACCTCAATCTCGCCGAGCCGGGGCTGCCGGGGTACTTCGACGAGGCTGCGCAATTCAATGCAACGCTCGAGGCGCTCTTTCCGCCGGGGCTCGGCCTGCGCAACCGCGTGGGTGGCGTACTTTCGCTGCTCGACCGCCGGCGGCCTTTTGTCGCGCCGCCGGGTCCGCGCGACGGGCAGCGCTACATGTTCACGACGCTGCGTGCGCACCAGGAGGGCGGCTACATCCCGCCCCATTTCGACAACGAGCAGGCATTGCGCCCGTCCTATGCGCACCTGCGCACGCTGGTAGAACTGCACATGACCTCATTCGTGCTGACATTGGATCGCGCCGGGGAGGGCGGGGCACTCGAGGTCTTCGACCTGCGCTGCAATCCCGAGGATGCGGTGCCGATCAGCCGGGACGGGGCGACGAAGCCTTCGATCGAGGGCCTGGTACCGGTATCGTTCCGCGTGCCGCCGGGGGCACTGATCGTCCTCGATTCGGGGCGCTACCTGCACAGGCTCACGCCGGTGCAGGGCCCGCGCAAGCGCTGGACCGCGTGCAGCTTCATGGCGCTTTCACGCCGCGGCGACGCAATGTATTGCTGGGGATAGGGCGCAATGGGATCGAACCCGAAAGTGCCGGCGTATTTCGACTACCTCATCGACGCGTTTGAGCGCGGCGCAGCCGGCCGGTTCGTGCACCTGGGCTACTGGGAGGATCCGCGCAAGTCGAAGACGGGCCAGGATACGGCTGCGGACTTCGAAGCCGCGCAGGCGCGGCTCGACGAGCGATTGATTTCCATGGCCGGCATCGCGTCGGGCCAGTCTGTCCTCGACGCCGGCTGCGGATTCGGCGGCACGATCGCCGGGCTCAACCAGCGCTTTCGCGACCAGTGGCTCGCAGGGGTCAACATCGACCCGCGGCAACTCGCGATCTGCAGGCAGGTCGTGCCGGCCAATGGCAACCGTATCGAGTGGCAGGAGGCCGACGCCTGCCGCCTGCCGTTTGCCTCCGGGAGCTTTGACCGGGTGCTGTGCATCGAGGCCATGTTCCACTTCGGCTCGCGCCGGAAGTTCTTCGCGGAGGCTGCCCGCGTGCTCAAGCCCGGTGGCCGCCTCGTCGGCTCGGACATCACGCCGGCCGAATCGGCCTTCGCTATCAGGGCACCGGGGTTCAGCATCGAGGCGCCGTTGCGCGATGGCTACGGCCCGTGGCCCGACTTCTGGGGCGAAGACGCCGACCACGCGAAGCTCGCCAAGGCGGCCGGGTTGAGCAAGGGCAGGCTCGAGGACGTGACCGCGAACACGCTGCCCAGCCACCGGTTCACCGCGCCTCGTGACGCGGACGAGAGGCGCGACACCGGCAACCTCGCATTGCGGGCCGCCTTGATGCTGCGCTGGCTTCACCGGAAGGGCCACATCCGCTACACGCTTTTCCGCTTCGAAAAGCCCGCGGCATAAAATGGCGGATGAGACGGGACGCAGAGTGACGGCCGGGCAGGCGGGACGATGAGCGGGCGCCGGATCGCCTTGGTGTGCATGACGCCGGCACCGGATACCAACGAGCTCGGGCACCTCGACCTGCCGAGCTACGGGATCCGCCGCATCCTCGCCTCGGTCGTGGCCGACCCGGAACTGGCCGCCGCCAGGGTTGCGCTGGTCGACCACAAGCGGCCCGACGTCGAAGCCTACGTCGAGACGCTCGCCTCCTTCGAGCCCGACCTGATCGGGTTTTCGATTTACGTCTGGTCCACGCCGTGCCTGGTCGAAGTGGCGCGCCGGATCAAGAGGCGCCTGCCCGGCTGCACGGTCGTATTCGGCGGCCCTTCGGCCCGCACGCCCCTGTTCGACCTCGCGCCTTATGCCGACGCGCAGTCCTACCTCGACGCGGTGGTCAGCACCGAGGGCGAGGCGGTGTTCCGCGAGATCGCGCGGCTGCCGGACTTGACGCGCGCCGCGCTGCGCTCGGTTCCCGGCCTGCACCTGCCGGCATCGGGCGTGTGGATCCAGACCGGCCATCGCGCGCCGACATCCGAGCTGGACGCGATCGCCTCGCCGTTCCAGCTGGGCCTGATGCCGGCCAATTCGGTCGCTTACCTAGAAACGTATCGCGGCTGCCCGCTTTCGTGCCGCTTCTGCGAGTGGGGCGCGAGCGAAACCTCGCGCGCGGTTTTCTCGGCCGACTACATCGCCCGCGAGCTCGAGGCGTTCGCGCGCCAGGGCTCGCCTTCGGTGTTCCTGCTCGACGCAGGCCTCAACCTGAATGCCCGCGGCTTCCGCAACCTGCTCGCCGCCGAGCAGCGCGTGGGGTTCCTCAAGTCGTCGCTGTTCTGGGCCGAAATCTACCCGACCCATATCCAGGACGAGCACCTCGAATTCCTGTCCAGGGTCGGCACCTCCTATCTCGGCGTCGGGCTCCAGTCGCTCGACCCGGCAGTGCTGAAGCTGCACGACCGCCCTTTCGAGCGCAAACGCTTCGAGAACGCGATGGGCCAGCTGACGCGTGTGACGACGGCGGAGGTGCAGATTATCTTCGGGCTGCCGGGCGACAGTCCGGAGGGATTCCGCCGCACCCTCGAATATGCCCGCTCTTTCCCTGTCGCTGTGCGCGCCTACCACTGCCTGGTGCTTCCGGATGCGCTGATGTCGCGCGGGCGGCCCGGCTGGGAGATGCGCTACGACCCGGTCAACCTCGCGATGACCTCGTGCCTGGGCTGGAGCGAGGAGGATGTCGCCTCGATGCGCGTGGAGCTCGACCGCGAGGCTGCGAAAAGCGGCGGCAAGGCCGGGAAGTACTGGTGGTCGTTTCCGTGCAAGTCCTGAAGCCGGCGATCGCGGCCAGGTCCGGCCCGCGCCGCGCCGGCCGCCGGGTCGCGCTCGTCGCCCGCTACCCGGAGCGCGACCGCGCAATGCCGGTGTTCATCTCCAATCACGGCTTGCGCATGGTCGAGGCCAGCCTGAGGACGGCCGGGCTCGACGGGCTCGAGCTGCGGGTCTGGGACCTCTCCGAAGGCACCGCCGAAGGGCTGGCCCGCGAACTGGCCGCGTTCGACCCGGACGTGGTCGGGTTTTCGGCCTACATCTGGTCGTTCCCGCTCTTTGTCGAGGTCGCGCGCCTGGTGAAGGAGGACGATCCTGCGAGGCTCGTCGTGTTCGGCGGGCCGTCGGCCCGGCCCAGCATGCTGAACCGGCCGCCCTTCAATTCCGCGCGGGACTGGATCGACGCACTCGTGATCAACGACGGTGAGATCACGTTTGCCGAGATCGTCCGCAGCGAAGACCGCAGTTCGCGCGCGCTGATGCAGGTGCAGGGAATCGCGCTGCCGGCCCCGGGGGGCTGGACCGAGACGCCGGCACGGCCGGCGGTGGACCTGAACGAGATGCCGTCGCCCTACCAGATGGACCTCGTGCCGCATGGCGGCCTGGCCGTGCTGCAGACCTACCGCGGCTGCCCGTTCACCTGCTCGTTCTGCGAGTGGGGAACGCTCGATTCGCCGCGCCGCGTGCGCGGCGTCGAGAACCTGATGGACGAGTTCGACGGCATGGCGCGCCAGCCGGTGAACGGCGCGATCCTCGTCGACGCGGGGCTGAACCTCAACCCGCACTCGTTCCGCAACTTGCGCCAAGCCACCGAGAGGCACGACTTCCTGCGCAACCGCAACCTGATCTGCGAAGTCTACCCGGCCAGGGTGAAGAAGGAGCACATCGAGTTCCTCGGCTCGGTAGGGCAGGCGCTGGTGGGCATAGGCCTGCAGTCGTTCGACAACGAGGTGCTCGCCCATGTCGAGCGATCGTACGACGAGGCGCGCTTCGAGCAGACGCTGCACGACCTGAAGTCGGTGTCGGCCGTCGCGGTGGAGATCATTCTGGGGCTGCCGGGCGACTCGCCCGAGAATTTCCGCCGCAGCTTCGAGCGCGCCCGCAGCCTGCCGTGCGCGCTGCGCGTCTACCACTGCGTTGTGCTGCCTTCGGCGCTGATGGTCCGGGCGCCGGCCGATTACGTGATGGACTACGACCCGGTGACGCTCAAGATGCGTTCGTGCCTGGGCTGGAGCGAAGCCGCGCTCCAGGCCGAGTGCGATTTCGTGACGCAGTGCGCCGCACGGGCGGGCGGCCGCAGCGGGCAGTTCTTCTGGATATTTCCGCCGCCGGGCGGCACTTACTAGCCCCCCGTCGGCCCCGGAATGTACCGGTAACGATACACAAATTGCCATGAGAGCCAAGCAGGGCGCGGATCTCAGTAACAAAAAGTGCGAAAATCACTTGTTCAGCGTTGGGCAGACGCTCTTCGCGGCCGGGATGAACGCCTGCTCGGCCGGGATCGTCGCCTTCAGCTTGTACTAGTCCCACGGGTACCTGGATTCGGCCGGCGACTTGACCTCGCAAAGGTACATGTCGCGCATCATTCGGCCGTCCTCGCGGATCCGTCCATTCTTGACGAAGAAGTCGTTGATCGGCGTTGACTTCATCTTGGCCATCACCGCGCCGGTCTCGTCGCCGCCGGCGTTCGCCAGGCCGATGATGGTGGGCGCCGATCAACCGGCGTCGATCAACTGCAGCGCGAGGTCGCGCAGCTTGTGTTTCTGGATCTTGGTGGCATTGGTGCCCTCGGTCACCGGGAAGGCATCGATCGCGAACACCCGCACCGGCACCTTGTAACGCGCAAGCCGGGTGGTGACATGGGCGATCGTGGCGGCCTCGTCCAGCCGGGCGCCGGGCTTGAGCGTGACGAAGCCGACCGGCCGCAGCGCGCCGCCATGCGTCACGCCCACGACCTGGCAGCCGTCGATGCCCTCGGTTTCCTGGACCACGCCCTCGATCTCCAGGGGGCTCACCAGAAAGCCGCCGAGGCGCAGCGCGTCGCCCATGCGCGCAAGGTAGACGAACCGGCCGTCGGCCTGCGTGTAGCCGAGGTCGCCCGAGCGATACCAGCCGTCCGCGGTCAGCGCCGCCGCCGTGGCCTCGCGATTGCCGAAGTATTCGACCATGCGGCTGCCGGGGGCGAGGAACTCGAGTTCGCCCGATTCGCCGTGGGGCAGGACCTTGCCCGATTCCGGGTCGCGCGCCCGGACCCTTGCAGATGCATTTACCGGGCGGCCACCGGCCAGCATGCGGTCGGCGATCGACGCCCTTTCGTCCTGCCGCGCGAACAATGCCTGGATTTCGCTGATGCCGTACAGGCCCACGAGCCTGAGCCCGCGTGCATCGGCGCGCGCGACGATGTCGTCCATCGCCGGATTGAACGCGGCGTACCCGACGAACGACACTTTCGGGAATGCCGGCGTACGCGTCGTCTGCG
The DNA here is from genome assembly GCA_964599095.1 of uncultured Bordetella sp. Lineage (GTDB taxonomy): Bacteria > Pseudomonadota > Gammaproteobacteria > Burkholderiales > SG8-39 > SZAS-79. The sequence continues at coordinate 71,572 of CAZREB010000020.1, read as the reverse complement.
CCAGCAACTGCGCAATCGCATCGTCCGTGGCGTTGAAGTGGGTCACGCCGTGGCGGTCGATCTGGCGCAGCGCTTCGGCTGCATCCCAGGAAGGCAGCATCACCAGCGGCCGGCCGGCGGCAAACGCGGCCAGCGCATTGCAGGCACCGAAGACGCCGCAAAGCGGCGGCGCGAGGAAGCTCACGCTCCGGCCGCCAAGGCCGAAACCGTCGACCACGTCGAACGCGTGCCCGAGCAGCGTCTTCTGGTCGTGCAGGACGAACTTCGGGGCCTTGGTCGTGCCTGAAGTGGTGAAGATCGCGCAGCCTGCATCCGGGTGCGCGGCAGTGGCCGCATGCGGGTCCGACCTGGCGAGCGACGCATAGGGGACCGCGGGCTTCCCGATCACGCTTGCCGGCACTGCCTCGCCGTCCTCCGCGTAGACCACGACGGAGGAAAGGCCAGCGAGTCCACCTGCTTCGCAGCCCGCGAGCACCGCGGCGAAGTCCGCGCGCTTGAATCCCGGCCAGTACACCAGCACCTTGCATCCGGATCGGCCGACGATGTCGGCGAACTCCTTGCTGCGAAACCGCGTATTCACCGCGACGGCGATCGCACCGAGCTCGGCGCATGCAAAGAAAGTGGCAAGCCACGCCGGTACGTTGGGCAGCCAGAGCGCGACGCGGTCGCCGGCCGTGACGCCGAGCTGCGCGAGGCCGGTGGCGACCCGGCGGCTTTCGTCGAGCAGGCTTGCGTAGGAGACCGGGCGGTCGCGCTCGATCAGGGCCGGCGTGCGCGCGCCCGAACGCGCCCGGAGAAGGTCCGGCAGGGTCAGGGGCGGCATGATGCGCATATGATCAGAATTCGCGACGGCCGGTCACGATGAACGACACGCTGCGAGGCAGCGCGGGCTCGAAGAACCGGCGGTTACCCTCGGCGACGATCACCGAGCCGATGTAGTTCCTGTTGGCAAGGTTGTCGATCCGCAGGTGCTCCATCAGTTGCCAGCCGGCGCCGCGCTGCTCGAACCCGAGCCGCAGGTTGGTCACGACGTACCCTTCGGCCGCATCGCTGTTGGCGTCGTCGACGAAGACCCTGGCATTGCGGCGCGCTTCGAGCGCGGTCGCGAACCCGGAAGACGGATACCGCCAGCGCAACTCGCCGTACAAGGTCGACCCCGGCACCCCGGGCAGCTTGCTGCCGGCCGGTACCGGTCCGCCGCTGGTGAACGGGTCTGCGTAGCGCGCGTCGAGGAGCGTCCACGCAACGAGCGCGTCGAAATTCGCCGGCAGCACCGCCGCCCACGACGCCTCCCATCCGGTGCGCCGGGTGCGCGACGCATTCTTGAAGGTGCTGCGGCCGCCGACGTTGGTGTCGACGACGATCTCGTCCTCGGTCCGGGTGTCGAAATAGGCGAGCGCCACCCGGTGGTCGTCGGCAATGCGTCCCTTGACGCCGATTTCACGCGTCAGCGAGCGGGACGGCTTGAGCGCGAAATTCAGGCCGCTGCCGCCGGTCCGGTAAGCCAGCTCGACGAAGGTCGGCGTCTCGAATCCGCGGCCGGCGCTCGCGTACAGGTTGAGTTCCGGGAGGAGCCGGTAGGTCATCCCGGCCACCGGGCTCGTATTGGTGTACTTGGTGGCGCCGCTGTCGTCCGGATTGCCGGCCGCAATGAAGAAATCCCTGGCGTTGAATGAAACGCGCGTACTGCGCAATCCCGCGCTTGCAGACCACCGGTCGGTGAAGCGCCAGTCGGCCTGCGCAAACAGGTTGCGGCTGGCGACGGTGTCGTCCTCGTCGCGCTTGAGGGCGCCGATGATGCCGTTGTTGTTCAGGAATCCCTTGCGGCGCTGCTGCATCTGCTCCTGTTCGTAGCCGCCGGTCAGGTTGAACGGCCGCCCGGCCAGCGTGCTCTCGTGCAGCCAGGTCAGGTTCCAGCCGCCGAACGAGGTGCCGAGGTCGACGATGCCGCCGGCCGAAGTCGCCGCCGCCTGCGCGGCCAGCGGCACCGACAGGTATTGGCGTACCGTGCGGTCGCCGAGGAACGCGCTTGCCTTCAGCGTGTTGTTGCGCGACAGGCGCTGCTCGACGGCAATGCCGCTCTGCGTCTGGCGCACGCTCTTCGAAGTGTTGAAAGTTGCCGCCGAAGGGTCGGCCTGCCGGCGGTCGGCACTGACCTGCGCGCGAGAGAGCCCGAGCGGGTCCTGCGTCTCGGGCTGGTCGAGCGTGTTCACGACGAGCGTGACGCGCGTGTCCTCGCCTGCCTGCCAGCGCAGCCGGGCGTTGCCCTGCTGCCGGTTGACCGACGAATGCGCGCGCCACCCGTCGGTGTGGAATCGCGACCAGTCGGCGTTGTAGTTGAGCGCGCCCTCGGTGCCGCCAAACTTGAGGCCGAGCCGGTTGCTGCCCCAGGGGCCGAAGAGCGTTTCCGCAGTGGCTGTCGGCCTCGCCGGGCCGTTTTCGCCGAAGATCTGCACCACGCCGCCGGCGCTGTTGCCATAGAGGCCGGCAAACGGGCCGCGCATCACTTCGACGCGCTGCGCGGAGAAGAGGTCGAAGTTGGCCGCCTGGCCCGATCCGTCGGGCATTGTCGCCGGGATTCCGTCGGCATAGAGCTTGACGCCCCGGATGCCGAAGGTGGAGCGCGCGCCGAATCCGCGGATCGAAAGCTGCAGGTCCTGCGCGTAGTTGTTGCGGTTCTGGATCACGAGGCCGGGCACGCGGCCGAGCGACTCCGACAGGTTGACCTTGGGCTGGCCCTCGCGCAGCGCCTCGGCTCCGACGGCGTCGATCGACACCGGCACGTCGAAGCTTTTCCTCTCGCTGCGCGTGGCCGAAACCACCACGCCGTCGGACGCCTCTTGCGCGTGTGCAGGAAACGGCGCAGCCAATGCCAGGCACGCCGCAACCGGCAGCAGGCCAGCCCGCCGGGCCGCCGGACGACCGCCCCGGTCGCCCCGCTCAGCGCAGGTGCGCCATGAAATGTGCAAGGGCCTTGATGTCTTCATCCGTCAAGCCGCGTACCGTGGCGTTCATGATGGTATCGGTGCCGGGGGGAGGTTTGTCACGGAGTGCGGTCATGCGCGCATCGAGGAATTCCTCGCGCTGGGCGGCCAGGCGCGGCATCTGCTCGCGGCCCCTGAAGGTCTTGTCGTGGCAGGACGCGCAGTGCAGCTTTGCGACCAGCTCCCGGCCCCTTTTCTGCAATGCCTTGTCCGGTGGCGTGGTCGCGGGAGGGCGAACCGGCAGCGAAGCGAAGTACCTGGCCACTGCAACGATCTCGGCGTCCTTCTTGCCCTTCATCAGCCCCTGCATCACCGGATTGCCGCGCAGGCCTTCGCGCGTGAGGACGAGCGTGTTCTCGAGGTACACGCGCGGCTGGCCTGCGAGCGACGGGATATAGGGCGTCGCCGAATTGCCGCCGGGGCCGTGGCAGCCTTCGCACGTCTTCGCCTCGGGGGGCGGAGCGAGCGGGGGCTGCGCGCCGGCTTGCTGCGAAACGCAGGACGCAAAAAAGGCGATGAGCATCGCTGCCCACCGCCCCTGGTCCGGCACTCCGGCCACTACTTCTTCTTGGCCGGGGCGGATGCCGAATAGCTGATCCGGTAGAGCGCGCCGAGCTGCTCGTCGGACACCAGCAGGGCGCCGTCGGGCATTTGCATGACGTAAGCCGGGCGGCCGAGGAACTTGTTTTCCTTGGCGTCCAGGAAACCGGTCAGGAAGGGCGTGACCTTGGCGCTCTTGCCATCGGCGCTCGGCACGACGTTCACCACGTCATAGCCGAACTTCTTGGTGCGGTTCCACGAGCCCTTGCGCGCGATGAACATCGTGTCCTTGTACTGGGCGGGGAACATGTCGCCCGTATAGAACTTCACGCCCATGACCGCGGCGTGCGGTCCCATCAGCGCGACCGGCTTCGTGACGTCCTTGCAGGCGGTGGCCTTCTTGTCGGCTTTCGTCACGTCCGGGTCTACAACGCCCGCGGCATGGCAATACGGGTAGCCGAAGTTGAGACCGGTCTTGGTCATGCGGTTCAGTTCGTCCTGCGGGCCGTCGTCGCCCAGCCAGTCGCGGCCGTGGTCGGTGAACCACAGGTCGCCGGTCTTCGGATGCCAGTCGAAGCCCTGCGTGTTGCGCACCCCCCGTGCGATCACCTCCATGCCCGAGCCGTCGGGGTCGTACCGGCGGATCTGCGCGTACTGTTCCGGCGGCTCGCAGATGTTGCAGGGCGCGCCGAACGGCACATAGAGCTTCTTGTCCGGCCCGAAGGCGAGGTACTTCCAGTTGTGGTGCTGCTCCGGCGGCAGGTTGAACTTGGCCGTCATGTCCTGCGGCTTCACGTCCGGCTTGCTCTCGATGTCGTCGTAGCGCAGGACCTTGTCGATGGCCATCACATACAACGTGCTGCCCATGATCGCCACGCCCGAAGGCTGGGTGAGCTTGTCGACCACGATCCGGCTGGTGCGCTTGTCGCCCGCATCGGTGACCTCATACACCCGGCCGATGCCGCGCGTGCCGATGTAGATCTTGCCCTTGTCGCCGCGAACCATGGCCCGGGCGCCCGGCATGCCGGTCGCCCAGATCTCGATCTTGAACCCCTTGGGCACCTTGAACTTGTCGATCGGAATTTCGCTGGCCGGTGTCTCGGTGTTCTTGGCCGCGTTCGGCGCGAGCGTCGAGTCCTTGAACTTGTCGCTCATTCCCTGTTTCCAGGCCGGCGGAGGTGCGGCGGCAGGTTTTGCGCCCTGCGCAAGCGCGACTGACGAAAAAGCGAGCGAGCATGCGGCGGCAAGGGCCGCCAATCTGGTATCCATTGTCTTCTCCCCTTTTTGTGGTGGCGTGACCCGGGCGACTGCGCAACCCACCGCGCGGAATTGTATTCTTTTGCGTTCGCTTCGCAATCGAGCAGCGCAGCGTGAACTGGTTCATTGTGCGGCCCTATCGATGCCGATATGATTCGTGCCTGATTTCAGGATGCGCGACGGCGGGGGACGGATGGCAAACGTAAGCAAGGCGGACCTGACCGATGCCGTGGCCAAGGCTGCGGCGATCAGCAAGACCGCTGCCGCCGATGCGGTCAATGCGCTTTTCGACACGGTCGTTGCGGGCGTCGCCAAGGGCAACCGCGTCACGGTGGTCGGTTTCGGGACCTTCCTCGCGCGCAAGCGCCAGGCGCGCGCCGGACGGAGCCCGGCCACCGGCAAGGAAATCAGGATTCCCGCCAAGACCTGCCCCGCGTTCACGCCGGGCCAGGCGTTCAAGGACGCGGTGGAGGGCGCCAAGGCCGGCGCCCGGAAACGTTAGCATTTGCTTTAGGGAGCGTTGCCAAGTCCAAAGGCTTTCGGCAGAATCGCCCGGGTCGCCCCGACTTGCCGGGGCTCACGATCAGGGTTCACGGTAGCAGGCCATGGACAGTCCGCTGATTCTCTCCCTCGATTTGCACGGCGTGCCGCATCGCTGGATCAGCTGGCAGCAGGCCTGCTTCTATTACGCCAAGAACCTGGTTGCGTGGACGATGGGAGACCGGACGTTCACCTTCAACGGCGGCATTTCCCGCACCACGGGCGAGCGCTCGAGCATCACCGCGCATTCGATCATCGCGATCAAGGGCAAGGCGATGGCGAGGAAGGGGTTCAACCACGTCCCGCCGCTGAACAACCGCGAGCTCTTCCGGCGCGACTGCCAGATCTGCGCCTACTGCGGCGGCGAGTTTCATTACTTCAGGCTGACACGCGACCACATCACGCCGATTTCGCGCGGCGGCAAGGACACCTGGATGAACGTGGTTACCGCCTGCCGGCATTGCAACGGGCTGAAGCGCAACCGCACGCCGGAGGAGGCGGGCACGGAATTGCTTTATGCGCCGTACGTGCCGAACAAGGCCGAATACCTGATCCTCACCAACCGGCGGATCTTCGCCGACCAGATGGAATTCCTGAAGCAGCACGTGTCGGCGCATTCGCGCCTCACTCTCGCGGCCGCGTAGTCCGGATATAGGGGGCCACCAGAAAGGTGTCCCCAGTACCCTCTACCTCCCCGTAGGCGAACGGCGTGCCGGATTTTTGGCGGAACAGCGGCTTTCATCTCCTGAGGCGTGACGATCGCGGCTGGCTGGCGGTCACGGACGACTTCCTGCGCGCGTACTATCTCCGGCCGGAGGTTCATCCGGTGGAGGAATCCGGCGACGCCGAACTTGCGCTGCACTCTTCGCTGATGGCCGAGCCCGGCCGCAAGGTGGACGAGGAGGAGATCGAGGCGGTCGAGGACGAAGACGCGCGCGACAACTACCGCGTGGTGCTGCGCTTTCGCGACCGGCTGCTTGCGGCCGGCACGGTGGAGGCGGCTTATGCGGCGCTCTTTCGTTCCGGCAGCGTCGACATCCCGCCGCTCTTCATCGAGCAGATGGCGCACGTGATCGTGCGCAACGTCCTCGACGGAGTCGAAGAACCGCTCCGCCTTCGCGCGGGCGAACTGCTGTTTCGCGACCAGAAGCTGAACCTGCAGGACGGCACCATCCTGCTTGCGGACCTCGAGACCGTGGAGATGCATGCGGCGGGCAACGCCTATGGCAGCATCGGGCGGCTGATCGTCGAAGCGCAGACCAGCCTGAAGAGCGTCGAGCTCGACGTCCTCGACCGGGACAATGCGGCGCTGTATTGGGGGCGCGAGTCCCGCTACGACACCGTGATCAGCATCAACCACGGCCGGGCCGCGCTGGAGGCGCTGTGCCGCGTGATCGAGTCGTGGGTGAGGCATTTCCACGGCATCGACGTGAAAGTCCGTTCGCTGCCGCGGATCGACGAGCCGCGCTGGGCCTGGCACATCGGGCTGGACGCCGCTTCGACGAGCATGCTGAACGACCTGTATGAGGGCGTCGAGGTGGACCATGGCCGGATGCGCAGGCTGCTCTCGCTCTTCAGGATGGATTTCGCGAATGCTTCCGACATGCGTACGGATATCGCGGGCCGCCCGGTGTACATGGCGCTCTCGGCGAACGAGGACGATGTGGTGCGCATGAAGCCGCAGAACCTGCTGGTGAACTTCCCGATTGCGCAATCGTCATGAGCCCACCGCGCGACAAGCCGCAGTTCTGGGCCAGGGCCAAGCGCGAGTTGTCGCGCGGCGACCCGGTGATGGCGAGGATCATCCGGGCCTATCCGCGGGTGTCGCTGCAACGCCGGGGCGAGCCTTTCTTCACGCTTGCGCGCTCGATCGTCGGCCAGCAGATCTCGGTCAAGGCGGCGCAGAGCATCTGGAACCGTGTCGCGGCGCTGGCGCCCGACATGCAGCCCGGGCAGGTCCTCGCGCTTTCGCGGCGCAGGCAGCGCCTCAAGGCGGCCGGGCTCTCGGACCGCAAGGTCGAATACATCGTCGACCTCGCGCGGCACTTCGCCGAGGGCACGATCCATCCGCATCGCTGGGGCGACATGAGCGACGAGGAAGTCATCGACGAACTCGTCCAGGTGCGCGGCATCGGCCGGTGGACCGCGGAGATGTTCCTGATGTTCAACCTGCTGCGCCCGGATGTCTTCCCGGTCGCCGACCTCGGGCTGCAGAAGGCGGTGCACTTGCATTACTACAACGACGAGAAGATCCCGCTCGACCGATTGCGCGCGCACGGGGAAACGTGGCGGCCCTGGCGCTCGGTGGCCACGTGGTACCTGTGGCGCAGCCTCGACCCGGTGCCGGTGGAGTACTGAGGGTTGAAGACGCGGAGTCCGGTCTTCTTTCCGGGTTCGATTTTCTTTTCGGGTTTCACGGGTCTCGCTGATTTGCGTATTGCTGCGGTTGCGCGGACGCGCAACCGCAGCAATACGCAAATCAGCGAGATTCCGGAAGACCAAAACCGGCTTTTCCGTTCAAGCCGTGTCTCCCGCCGCTGATTTCCTTGCTGGCGTAAAATCCGCCCATGCCGCCGCCCGCCAGCAAGACCACTTTCCTCGAGTTCGAGCAGCCGATCGCCGAACTCGAAGCGCGCATCGAAGAACTGCGCTTCGTGCAGGACGATTCCGCCGTCGACATCTCGGAGGAGATCGCCCGGCTGCAGAAGAAGAACCAGGTCCTCACCAAGGAGATCTACGCCAAGCTCACGCCCTGGCAGGTCGCCCAGGTGGCGCGCCATCCGCAACGGCCTTACACGCTCGACTACATCGGCATGCTGTTCACCGGGTTCCAGGAACTGCACGGCGACCGGCTGTTCGCCGACGACCAGTCGATCGTCGGCGGGCTTGCCCGCTTCAACGGCGAATCGTGCATGGTGATCGGCCACCAGAAGGGCCGCGACACCAAGGAGAAGATCGCGCGCAACTTCGGCATGCCGAAGCCCGAGGGCTACCGCAAGGCGCTGCGCCTGATGAAGCTTGCGGAGAAGTTCGACCTGCCGGTGTTCACGTTCGTCGATACGCCCGGCGCGTACCCGGGCATCGACGCGGAGGAGCGCGGCCAGTCCGAGGCGATCGGCCGCAACCTGTATGCGATGGCGTCGCTGCGCGTGCCGCTGATCTGCACGGTCATCGGCGAGGGCGGGTCCGGCGGCGCGCTGGCGATCGCGGTCGGCGACATCACGATCATGATGCAGTATTCGACCTACTCGGTGATCTCGCCGGAGGGCTGCGCGTCGATCCTCTGGAAGAGCGCGGACATGGCGCCGGAGGCGGCCGAGACGCTCGGCATTACCGCGAACCGCCTGAAGACGCTCGGGGTGGTGGACAAGATCGTCAACGAGCCGCTCGGCGGCGCGCACCGGGACCCGGAGGCCGCGGCACAGGCGTTGAAGAAGACGCTGACCGAGGCGTTGAAGCACCTCCAGGCGAAGAAGCCCGCCGTGCTCGTGGAAGAACGCCTCGAGCGCCTGATGGGCTATGGCAAGTACAAGGAAAGCGGCGCGAAGTAAGGCGCCGCCGGCCACGGCGCCCGGCATGTCGGCCGGCGGCGCGCAACCCGGCTTGCTGGTCCCCCGATCGATCGATGCCTCGCTCTTGCGCGCGGGCGTTCGCGAGGCTTCGGTATGCGTGGCCCTGTCGGGCGGGGTCGATTCGGTCGTGCTTGTGCATGCGCTGGCCGCAATCGCCGCTCGTTTCGGACTCATGGTCTCGGCGCTGCACGTCAACCACGGATTGAGCCCCAGCGCCTACGCTTGGGAGCGCCATTGCCGCACGCTGTGCCGGCGGCTTCGGGTTCCGTTGACGGTGAGGCGGGTCAAGATCCCGGCGCGCCGCACGCAGGGGCTCGAATCGGCGGCCCGGAACGCGCGGTATGCGGCACTGTCCTCGGTTCGCGCGGATTTCGTCGCGCTCGCCCACCAGCTGGATGACCAGGCCGAGACGGTCCTGCTCAACCTGCTGCGCGGGGCCGGCCTGAGGGGCGCGGCGGCGATGCGCGAAAGCGGCCCGCTGCCCACGCTGGACGAAGGCGCGGCCGAGCGGGCGCCGCGCGCCCTGCGCCCGCTGCTCGCAGTCCCGCGCGAGGCGATCGTCGCCTACGCGATCGGGCACCGCCTGCATTGGGACGAGGACGAAAGCAACGCCGACGAGGCGCTGTCGCGCAACTGGCTGCGACGAAGCGTGGGGCCGGTGCTGGCGACTCGGTATCCGCGCTGGCGGGAAAGCCTTGCCCGCGCCGCAGCGCATTTCGGGGAGGCCGAAGCGCTGCTCGCGGGCGATGCGGCGGAGCGCTTGACCGTCGCGCGGCTTCGCGCCGCGCCCAAGGGCAACGCAAGGCTGCTGTTGCGCGAATTCCTCCGCGCCGCGGGAACGCGCGCGCCCGACGCACGGCGCCTGGACGAAATGCTGCGGCAACTGCTGGGCGCGAGCGAGGATGCAGGCCTCGAAATCGCGCACGACGGCATGCGCCTGCGGCGCTATCGCGGCGAGCTTGCGCTGCTGCCGGCAGGCGGTTTGCAGGGCAGGGTGGTGTTCCACCGGGTCGAGGGCGCCGGGATCGACGCGAAGAAGTTTCGCGCGCAGCCGGTGACGGTCCGTCCGCGCCAGGGCGGCGAGCGCCTGCGACTGGCCGCCGGCGGGCCCAGCCGGACCCTCAAGAACCTGTTCCAGGAAGCCGGTATTCCCCCATGGGAACGCGACAGCCTGCCTCTGGTCTATTGCGGGGGCGAACTTGTCTGGGTGCCCGGGCTGGGGATCGCGGCCGGATTCCGGGCGCCGAGCGGCCGCGCCGGGCTGCTTCCGGAGTGGATCCGCGGCCGTCAGGACTAAACGCAAGCCATTGTTTTTACGAAACTCCCGCGAGCGCGTGCTAGAATATCGGGTTTTCTTACCAAGCTTACGGAGCAGCAGAACATGGCGGTTGAACGCACTCTTTCCATCATCAAGCCGGACGCAGTCAAGAAGAATGCAATCGGGCAGATCGTCGCCCGTTTCGAGGCCGCCGGCCTCAAGGTCATCGCAATGCGCATGAAGCACCTGTCGCGCGCAGAGGCGGAGGGTTTTTACGCCGTGCATCGCGAGCGGCCATTCTTCAAGGACCTCGTCGAATTCATGATTTCCGGGCCGGTCGTCGTGCAGGCGCTCGAAGGCGAAAACGCAATTGCCAAGAACCGTGAACTCATGGGCGCAACCGACCCGAAGAAGGCAGCCAAGGGCACGATCCGCGCCGATTTCGCCGACTCGATCGATGCCAACGCGGTGCACGGCTCCGATGCGCCGGACACGGCCAAGGTGGAAATCGCCTACTTCTTCGCTGCGAGCGAAGTGCACAGCCGGTAACGCGGCCCGCAGGCCTCGACCGATCCCCTGCCGATGACCAAGACGAACCTTCTCGACCTCGACCCGGCGGCGCTGCAGCGGTACTTCGCCGGCCTCGGCGAGAAGCCGTTTCGCGCCACGCAGGTGCTGCGCTGGGTCCACCAGCGCGGCGCATCGGACTTCGCGTCGATGACCGATGTCGCCAAATCGCTGCGCGAGAAGCTGGCGCAGTCAGCGTGCATCGGGCCGCCGCAGGTGGTGGGCGACAGCGTCTCGGAAGACGGCACGCGCAAGTGGCTGATCAAGGTCGACGGCTCCAACGCGGTCGAGTCGGTGTTCATCCCCGAGGCGAGGCGAGGGACGCTTTGCGTTTCGAGCCAGGCCGGCTGCGTGCTCGACTGTGCGTTCTGCTCGACCGGCAAGCAGGGTTTCAACCGCAACCTCACGACGGCCGAGATCGTCGGCCAGCTCTGGGTTGCGCGCCGCGAACTGGGCTCGGGCAGCGGCGCGGACGAGCGCGTCGTCACCAACGTGGTGATGATGGGCATGGGCGAGCCGCTCCTGAACCTCGACAACGTGATCCCGGCGCTGCGGCTGATGCTGGACGATAACGCCTATGGCCTCTCGCGCCGGCGGGTGACGGTTTCGACTTCCGGCGTGATCCCGGGCATGGACAGGCTCGCCGAAGAATGCCCGGTGGCGCTCGCGGTGTCGCTGCACGCGCCGAACGACGAATTGCGCGACCGCCTCGTGCCGGTCAACAGGAAGTACCCGATCAGGGAGCTGGTCGCCGCCTGCAACCGCTACCTCGAACGCGCGCCGCGCGATTTCGTCACGTTCGAATACGTGATGCTGGACGGCGTCAACGATTCGGACAAGCACGCACGCGAGCTTGTCGCGCTGTCGCGCCGGGTGAAGTGCAAGTTCAACCTGATCCCGTTCAATCCGTTTCCGCACTCCGGATTCGGTCGTTCCGACGCCGAGCGCATCCGGCGCTTTGCCGAAATCCTGCAGCGCGCGGACCTTACGGTGACCACGCGCAAGACCCGGGGCGACGCAATCGACGCAGCCTGCGGGCAACTCGCCGGCGACGTGGCCGATCGCACCCGCCGGACGAGGCGCAGTGAGATGCCCGTCATCAACGTGCCAGTCAAGGAGGTTCGCGCATGACGCGTCCGCGTTTTGGATACTTCAACCCGAAATTCCTGCTGCCCTTCCTGGCGCCGGTGCTGGTCGCCGGCTGCGCGAATACCGGGCCGGTCGAGCCGGAGCTCTCGCAGGCGCAGAGCAGCATCACCGATGCCGATGCGCTGGACGGCCGCAACCGGGCCCGGGCGAATACGGAGCTGGCGGCCCTCTATTACGAACGCGGCAATCTCGGCGTGGCCCTCGAAGTGCTGCGCACCGCGACCGCGGCGGACCCGGGTTATGCGCCGGCACACGGAATGCTTGGCCTGGTCTACATGGACCTGCGCGAAAACGTGCTCGCCCAACAGAGTTTCGAACGCGCACTGCGCTTCGCGCCCACCGATGCCGACATCAACCACAACTACGGCTGGTTCCTGTGCAAGACGGGCAGGGAGGTGGAGTCGACGCGCTATTTCCTTCAGGCGGTGCGCAACCCGTTGTACGCGACGCCATGGAAGTCATATTCGGCCGCCGGCCAGTGCGCGCTCCAGAAGAACAATTTCAAGGACGCGGCGGATTACTTCGGGCGCGCGCTCAAGCTCGATCCCGACGAGCCGAATGCGCTGGTCAAGCTCGCGCTCGTCAATTACCGCATCGGCGACATTCCCGAGGCGCGCAAGCTGATGGCGCGCTACAACCGCGTTACCGACCCGAGCGCCGAGGCGTTGTGGCTCGGTGTGCGCCTGGAGCGCAAGGCCGGCGACAAGACGGCCGAAAGCAGCTATTCCAACCAGCTTCGCCGGCGCTTTCCCTACTCGCCCGAGTACCAGGCGCTCCTGCGCGGTGAATTCGACTGAGCCCGGCGCATGACTGAGAGGATCGAGGACGCGCAACTGCCCGCGGATGCCGCCCCGGCGGGCAGCCACGATGCCCTTGCCGAGCGCGTCGGGCAGGCGGCATCGATGGCAGACTTTGCCGCGCGTCGCGCCGACCTCGGGCTGTCGCTGGAGGATGTGGCCAACCAGCTCAAGTTCGCCCCGCGCCTGATCGAAGCCCTGGAGTCCGGCCGGTTCGAGAAGCTGCCCGGGCGCACGTTCGCGCGCGGCATGCTGCGCGGCTATGCAAAGCTGCTCAAGATGGACCCGGCGCCTTATCTCGCGCAGATGGACCCGGGCATCGCCACGCAGCGGGCGACGGAAGATGCGGTCTCGCTGCGCACGCCGATCCCGTTTTCCGAGGGCGGACGGCACGTCAACCTCGTCTACACCGTGCTTTCGGTCGCAATCCTCGCTGCTGCTGCTTTCTTCGCGGTCGGCTGGTACCTCGAAAGGGACGCGTCGCCCAGGCTTGCGTTCGTGGCTCCGGCGCGTGAATCTCCCGGCGCGCAGCAGCCGGTGCAGGAGGCTTCGCTCAGCCGTACGCCGGCCGGCGATTCGGCCCCGCAGGGCGGCGACAGCCGGCCGGCGACCGCTTTCGCCAGCGCCGGGCCGGTGCCGGTCCCCGAGACCTTGCAGCGTGCGGACACCGCGGGGCCCGACGCCAAGCCGCCACCGGCGCCCGGCAAGCGGCGGATCTTCATGCGCTTCGACAAGGATTCGTGGGTCGAGATCAAGGCCCGCAACGGGCAGACCCTGCTTTCGCAGTTGAATCCGGCCGGCACGGAAAAGACGATCGAGGGCGAGCCGCCGTTCCAGCTGACGATAGGCAACGCGCACAGCGTTCACCTGAACTACAACGACCAGCCGGTCGACCTGAAGCCGCATTTCAAGGTCGACGTGGCGCGGATAACTCTGAACTGAGCACTCTACACACGGGGCGCCCGACCGGGCGCCGAATCGAGTACTGGCATGGCTGCAATCGAGCGCAGGAAATCCCGGCAGGTGACGGTTGGCGGCATCGCCATCGGCGGCGATGCGCCCATCGTCGTGCAATCGATGACCAATACCGACACCGCCGACGCGGATGCGACGGTCCGGCAGGTCGCCGACCTCGCGCGTGCAGGCTCGGAGATCGTCCGGATCACGGTCAACTCCCCGGAAGCGGCCGCCCAGGTGGCGAGGATCCGCGAGAAGCTCGACGCAACGGGTTGCGACGTGCCGCTGGTGGGTGATTTCCATTTCAACGGGCACCGGCTGCTGAAGCAGTACCCCGAATGCGCCGAGGCGCTCGCCAAGTACCGGATCAACCCCGGTAACGTCGGCCACGGCAGGAAGCGCGACGACCAGTTCTCGACGATGATCGAGGCGGCGTGCCGATACGGCAAGCCGGTGCGCATCGGCGTCAACTGGGGCTCGCTCGACCCGGAACTGCTCGCGCGGATGATGGACGAAAACGGCCGCCGCGCAACGCCGCTGGACGCCACCGAGATCATGCGCGAGGCCCTGATCGCCTCTGCGCTCGAATCCGCCGCCCAGGCCGTGGCGTGGGGCCTGCCCGCGGAACGCATCGTGATCTCGTGCAAGGTCAGCGGCGTGCAGGACCTGATCGCCGTCTACCGGGAACTGGCGCGTCGCTGCGACTACGCGCTGCACCTCGGCCTGACCGAGGCGGGCATGGGGTCCAAGGGCATCGTGGCCTCGACGGCCGCGATGGGCGTACTGCTTCAGGAGGGCATCGGCGACACGATCCGCGTGAGCCTGACGCCCGAGCCCAATGGCGATCGCACCAGGGAAGTCATAGTTGCACAGGAACTGCTGCAGACGATGGGCCTGCGCAGCTTCACGCCGCTGGTCACCGCGTGCCCCGGCTGCGGCCGCACCACCAGCACCTATTTCCAGGAACTCGCCGACAAGATCCAGGCGTACCTGCGGGCTCAGATGCCGGTGTGGAAGGCCTCGCACCCCGGCGTCGAGGACATGAAAGTCGCGGTGATGGGCTGCGTCGTCAACGGCCCGGGCGAATCCAAGCACGCCGACATCGGCATCAGCCTGCCGGGCACCAACGAGGTGCCGGTGGCGCCGGTCTACGTCGACGGCGAGAAGACCGTGACGCTCAAGGGCGACCGGATCGCCGAGGAGTTCCAGGCGATCGTTGCCGACTACGTGGCGAGGAACTACACCGCCGGCGCCGTTCGCAAACGCGCGCCCGCGCCCAGGCAGATCCCGATCCGGGCCGCATAGCCATGGCCGCGACCCTCCAGGCCATCCGTGGCATGAACGACGTTTTGCCGGACGAAGCGCAAGGCTGGCTCGCGTTCGAGGAAATCGTGCGCAACACGATGTTCCGCCATGGGTACCGCAACATCCGCACGCCGCTGCTGGAGCACACCGGCCTGTTCAGGCGCGCAATCGGCGAAGTGACCGACATCGTCGAGAAGGAGATGTACACCTTCACCGACGAGCTGAACGGCGAGCAGCTCACGCTGCGGCCGGAGGCCACCGCCTCGACCGTGCGTGCGGCCATCGAGCACAGCCTCACGTACAACGGCCCGGTGCGCCTGTGGTACGCGGGCCCGATGTACCGCCACGAGCGACCGCAGAAAGGCCGGTACCGGCAGTTCCACCAGTTCGGCGCCGAGGGCCTCGGCTTTGCCGGGCCGGACGTGGATGCCGAGCTGATCCTGATGTCCGCCGGGCTCTGGAAGGAACTCGGGCTCGCGGACATCCGCCTCGAGCTGAACACGATCGGCTCGTCCGAGGAAAGGGCGCGCCACCGGGTCGAGCTGGTCAGGTTCCTCGAGTCGAAAGCCGACGCGCTGGACGCCGATGCGAAGCGCCGCATGCATACCAACCCGTTGCGCGTGCTCGACTCGAAGAATCCGGTGGTGCAGGAGGCGACGAAAAACGCTCCCGTGCTGATGGATTTCCTCGGCGAGGCTTCCCTCGCGCATTTCGACGGCCTGAAGCAGCTCCTGAATGCCGCCGGCGTGCCGTTCAGCGTCAATACGCGACTGGTGCGCGGCCTCGACTACTACAACCTCACCGTGTTCGAGTGGATCACCGACAAGCTCGGCGCCCAGGGCACGGTGTGCGCCGGCGGCCGCTACGACAGGCTGTTCGAGCAGATCGGCGGCAAGCCGACCCCGGCGGTGGGGTGGGCGGCCGGCATCGAGAGGCTGATCGCGCTCTGGCAGGATGCCGGGCGGGTACCTGCGCCGCCCGTGCCGGACGCTTACGTGATCCACCAGGGCGAAGGTGCCATCGAGTTCGCCCTGCTGGCCGCGCAGGTCCTGCGCGCTGCCGGCCATTCGGTCATCCAGCACGCCGGCGGCGGCAGTTTCAAGTCGCAGATGAAAAAGGCCGACGCCAGCGGGGCGCTGCTCGCGCTGATCGTCGGCGAGGACGAGGTCCGCGCAGGCGAGCTGACGCTCAAGCACCTGCGCCGCGATGCTCCGCAACGCAGGATCCGGCGCGACGAACTCGTCGCCGCGTTCGGCAATGCACTGAAAGAAACCACGCAGTAACAACCTCCAGGCACTCCATGGCACATCTCGATCTCGAAGAACAGGAACAGCTCGCGCAACTCAAGTCGTGGTGGGCCACTTACGGCAACGCAGTCATCATGGCGCTGATCCTCGGTTCGGTTGCGTTTTCCGGATGGCAGGGCTGGCGCTACTGGCAGGACAGCCAGTCCGCGGCCGCAAGCAACCTGTTCGAAGGGCTCTCCAAGGCCACCCAGGGCACGGACTCAAAGGCGGTGCGCGACGCGAGCGGCGAACTGCTCGAGAAGTACCCGCGTACGCTCTATGCGTCGATGGGTGCGCTCACCTCGGCCAAGTACTTCTTCGACAAGAACGACCTCAAGTCGGCCAAGGCGCAGCTCCAGTGGGTGGTCGAGAACGCGCCGTCGGACGAATTCCGCGACATCGCGCGGCTGCGCCTGGCCAACGTGCTGCTCGACGAAAAGGCCTACGAGGAAGCCCTCAAGCTGCTGGAAGCCAAGCACGATGCCGCGTTCGACGCCCAGTACGCCGCGTTGCGCGGCGACATCCTCGTGGCCAAGGGGCAGGCCGCCGATGCCCGTTCGGCCTACAGGTTCGCACTCGAAAAGGCCGGCGAGAAGGACCGCGGCCTGCGCGAAGGCATCCAGATGCGCCTCGACGCGCTCGGGGGCTGAGCGTGCGCCTGCGCCGGCTTCACGCAACCGCGCTGCGCACTGCGTCGCTTGCGCTCGCCGCCGTGCTGCTGGTGGCGGGATGCTCGAGCATGCCCAGCCTCAACCCGATCGACTGGTTCAAGTCCAAGCCCGACGGCCCGAAGCCCGCGGCGCTGCCGCCGATGTCGAACCCGCAGCCGGTGCGCACGCTCTGGTCGGCCAACGTCGGCCCGGCGGGCATCTTCATCTTCAGCCCGGCGGTGGCCGGGGGCAGCATCTTCGCCGCCGCGCGCGACGGAACCGTCACGCGCCTCGAAGCCGCGACCGGCAAGGTGGTCTGGAAGGCCTCGGCCGGGACGCTGCTTTCCGGCGGCGTCGGCACCGACGGCAAGCTGGTTGCGGTCGGCACCGACAAGGGCGAGGTCATCGTGCTGGACGCCGACAAGGGCACGCTGCGCTGGCGTGCGCGCGTGTCCTCCGAGGTGCTCGCCGCGCCCAAGGTATCGCGGGGCATCGTGCTCGCACGAACGTCGGACAGCAGGATCTTTGCGTTCGAAGCACTCGACGGCAAGCGCAAGTGGGTGTACCAGCGCGCGGCGGCTTCGCTGATCGTGCGCTCCCCGGCCGGAATGACGATCCAGGACGGCAACATCTTCGCGGGCTTCTCGGGGGGCAAGATGGTGTCGCTGCAGCTCGAGACCGGCGCGCTGCGCTGGGAAGTGACGGTTTCGCAGCCCAAGGGCTCGACGGAGCTCGAGCGCGTGTCCGACCTCAGCGGCGACCCCGCGGTGATCGGGCGCGAGGTGTGCGCTGCGTCCTACCAGGGACGCGCCGCGTGCTACGAGGCGCAAAGCGGCAACCAGGTGTGGGCGCGCGAGATGTCCACGCTCAACGGCATGAGCGTCGATGCCCGCTATGCCTACGTCGCGGACGAGAAAGGCGCAGTGCATTCGCTCGACCGGTCGAACGGGCGCAGCGTCTGGAAGCAGGACCGCCTGGCGTACCGCGAACTCACGCTCGCGCTCGCGGCGGGTTCCGAAGTCGTGTTCGGCGACCTCGAGGGCATCGTCCACTTCGTCACGCGGGATTCGGGCGCGTTCGTGGCGCGCGGCACCACCGACGGCAGCAAGATCCGCGCCGCGCCGGTCAAGCTGCCGAACGGGATCCTCGTGCAGACATTGAACGGCGGCCTGTTCCTGCTGTCGCTCTGAGGCGGGCAAGCGATGAAACCGGTCGTTGTGATCGTCGGCCGGCCCAACGTCGGCAAGAGCACCCTCTTCAACCGTCTCACGCGCACGCGCGACGCGATCGTCGTCGACGTACCCGGCGTGACCCGCGACCGCCACTACGGCGACGGCGTGGTCGGCTCGCGGCCCTACCTCGTGGTCGACACCGGCGGCCTCGAACCCAAGACCACCGAAGGGATCTTCGCCGAGATGGCGAAGCAGACCAAGCAGGCGATCGCCGAGGCCGATGCGGTCATCTTCCTCACCGACGCGCGCGCCGGGCTGACGCCGGACGACAAGCGCATCGCCGAGGAGCTGCGCAAGTTGAAGCCGCGCATGTGGGTCGCGGTCAACAAGGCCGAAGGCATGCAGCCGGACTCCGCCGCGGCCGAGTTCCAGGAACTGGGCCTCGGGTTGCCGGTTTCGATCTCGGCCGCCCACGGCGACGGGATCCGCGGGCTGATCGACGCGGTGCTCGCGGAATTCCCCGAGGACGAGGCCGAGGAGCAGGACGAGCGCGATCGCTGGCCGCGCGTGGCCATCGTCGGCCGCCCGAACGTCGGCAAGTCGACGCTGGTGAACTCGCTGGTAGGCGAGGAGCGCGTGATCGCGTTCGACAAGCCGGGCACCACGATCGACCCGATCGACGTGCCTTTCGAGCGCAACGGCAAGCGGTATACGCTGGTCGATACCGCAGGGTTGCGCAAGAGGGGCAAGCAGGGCGAGAACATCGAGCAGTTCTCGGTCATCAAGACGCTGCAGGCGATCGACCGCTCGAACGTCGCGGTCTTCGTTATCGACGCGGTCGACGGCATCACCGAGCATGACCAGCACGTGGCCGGCTACATCCTCGAGCGCGGGCGGGCGGTCGTGGTGGCGGTGAACAAGTGGGATGCCGCAACGCACGAGCAGCGTGACCGGATCAAGATCGAACTGGGATGGAAGGTCGGGTTCCTGGGCTTCGCGAAGACGCTTTACGTCTCGGCGCGGAACAAGAAGGGCCTCGGGGAAATCATGACCGCAGTCGACAAGGCCTATGCGGCGGCATTGATCAAGCTGCCGACGCCGAAATTGACACGCGCGCTGATCGCGGCGGTGGAGAGGCAGCAGCCGCCGCGGCGCGGGGCGGGGCGGCCGAAACTGAGGTATGCGCACCAGGGCGGGCAGAACCCGCCGACCATCATCATCCACGGCAACCAGCTCGATCATGTGCCGGACACGTACAAGCGCTATCTCGAGGGCGTGTTCCGGACCAAGTTCGCACTGGAGGGGACGCCGATGCGGATCGAGTTCAGGACGGGACGGAATCCTTACGCGGCGCGGGAGTAATCCTGAACATGTGACCTTGTAGAACCGCATAGATATTGACTGATACGGCAGATACTATGCCAAAACAAGCATACTCATGCATTGCGCCGGATGAGCAGAGTGCTTCGCTCAATATCCTGCGGGGCCTCGCCCTGTTCGGCCTGCTGGACCATAATGCTGCAGCATGAAAGCCACAGCCAAGAACTAGAGAGCCTCATGACCGTCGAAAGAAGTCGGCTTCTGTCTCTTATCGAATATTCTCAGCAATCCGCGCGATTGAGGGGGAAACCGGCCGCTTCCATTGCTGCGCATCATCTCTTCTCGCTGTACGAGCACGAACTCCAGCGGTTGCCGGGCATCCGGATCAACTGTAACGGCGCAGAGTCAGAGGACGAAGTCTGGTTGATCGTCGAGCGGCTGCACGAGACAAGGCCGCCAGATGTGCAGAGCCCTGTATTGAAGCCTTGGCTTCAGATGACACAGGGGCCAGCCGAAGAACCGAGGCTGCGCGAGACCACGAATGGCGCAGGTCTGATCGACGCTGGTACGCATTCGTCCGAGCGTCAACCGGTGCAAAGCAAACCCACGATAGCTCCAGAGGCGACAGTAACGCTCGCCGACTTTCCAAATTCCGCCTTAGTTAAGGCGCAATTCGCTAACTACCTCGAAGGCAAGTGGCGTCCTTGGGCTGAGGAAGAGAAGCTCCGTCGTCGGACCATACGACTCTACTCCCAGCTTTTCACACTCAAACAGCAATTAGAGGGTGCCATCGTGGAGGCGCAGCTCGAGCTGGTCTGGGGCGTGGGTCTTGGAATTTGGAATTCTGAAGGCGCTTCAGTTAGCTATCCGCTGTTGGGTCGTCTCGTTGAGATGTCGCTTAATCCCGTAACAGCAGAAGTAGAAATCCGGCCACGAGATGTCGATCCTCGTATCGAGATTGACTGGTACGCATCAGTCGACAACCCAGGGGTCGCCGATTTTGAGAAGGCCGCAAAGGTCTTCTTCGGTGTCGCCACAACAACGTTTTCACCGTTCGATCGCGGTACTTTCGAGCCGCTCCTTCGTACGGCGGTTACGAATCTTGACGCGAACGGAATCTATTGGCCTACCGAAGTCGCAGCGGAAGATCGAGCGCTGCCGAAGGCGGACAGTAAGCTCAAAGTTACCGACACGTGGGTACTTTTTGCCCGTCCGCGCACCAACAGCCTTTTCCTTCTGGATCTTGAAAAGCTGAAAAAGAAAGCCGAGGAAGCTGGGACATTCCCTCCCGCCGTGGCGGCTGTCGTGACCGACCCAGAAACGACCAACCAAGACATCGAACTCCCGGACTTCCGTGGGCTATCTGCTTCATACCACTCTGAGAGCAGCGCGAACAGTAAGAGGGCGCTAGATCTCTATTTCCCCAAGGCCTTCAATGACGAGCAGGTGCGTATCGTCCAGCTACTCGAAGTTCACGATGGCGTAGTGGTGCAGGGCCCCCCGGGTACGGGCAAGACACACACGATCGCCAACGTCATTTGCCATTATTTGGCCCAAGGCAAGCGTGTTCTTGTGACTTCGATGAAGGATCCAGCGTTGGCGGTACTGCAGGATCAGCTCCCCGAAGAAATCCGCCCACTCGCGATTTCACTTCTAACCAGTGAACAGGAGGGGATGAAGCAGTTCGAGCACGCCATTCAGAAGATCGCCTCCGAGGTACAAAGCCTCGATCGCAATAGCACTTCGAGGTCTATCAAGCATCTTGAAGAATCTATTGATAGCCTTCACGGAAAGCTGGGCGTCATTGATCGAAAGATTGGAGATTGGGCCAAACGGAATCTTGCCAAGGTTGTTCTTGAGACTGACGAAGTCGACCCTCAAGATGCGGCGAACGAGGTGGTTAGGAACGCCGGCCAGTTCGAGTGGCTTCCGGACTTGCTTGGTACGGAACTTGACTTCGCTCCTCAATTTTCGGATGCCGATGTAACGAAGTTGCGTGATGCAAGGCGTACATTGGGTTTGGACATCGAATACCTCGGTGCATCCCTGCCACAGTTGGTGGAGTTTCCTGATGCAAAAAAGTTGCTTGAGGTTCACCAAGATCTGTCCACCTTTGAGAAGCTAAAGCGAGGCGTTGACAGCGGTGAAGTACCAACGCTCGCCGACTCAAGCCAGGAGACGTTGGCTCTTGCACATGCGCTTCTCGTACACATCGAGACGCTACAGCGGATTCGCACCGATGTGGCACAGGCACGTCGCCCGTGGACGGTCGCAATGCGTGAGCGGCTGCGGCGTGGTGGCGACCGAGGCCTTCTACCGATGCTGGAAAACCTTGGCGCCGAGCTTGAACAGACTTTTCAATTGCGCTCGCTATTTGTTGAACGACCAGTTGTCGCCGCGCCGGGCGTCGAATTTGACTCTGAAATTGTGGAGGCCGTACGCAATCTGTCTGCAGGCAGGAATCCGTTCGGGCTAAGAGGATGGTTTGGAAAAGCTGCACAGAAGAAAATGCTCGACGGCATTCGTGTTCTGGGTAGTTCCCCCGCAGACACTCAGAGCTGGGAACACGTAAATAAGTACTTTGCGTATTTGAACGGAATGCACCTTCTTGCCTTGCGCTGGAATTCGCTTGCGCGTGAGCTTCAACTTGATGTGGTGACGGAAGACAAACCTCCAGAAGGCGGTCTGGCTGCCGTTCAAGGATATGCGCTTTACCTCAAAGTAAAGGACGTGGTGGAGGCGGAACGCGAACTCTGCTCCGCGACTCCCAGCGTCTTTCCCAATTGGGCCCATGTAAGTGAGCTGGCTGACAGTTCGCAGCGGCTTGCTGAACTGGATAAAGCTCTACGGCATCACCTCTCTAAGAGTCGACTGGCAAATGTCTGGGCGACAAAGGAGCGCTTTCAAAAGGTTCTAGAAGGTCGTACTGGTCGTGTGATAGAGGCGATTCGCGCGTTTCTCTCTTCGACCTTAGGTAATCCAAAGATTGAAGACGCGCAAATGCAAGCTGAATGGTCGGCGCTGATGGCAGAGCTATCTCGCGTCCTTGGCTTAAGCACTTCACTACTCGCCGTGAACGACGTTTGCGACAAGGTTAAGGCTTCGGGCGCGCCGCAGTACGCAGCATTGCTCAAACAGCCAGTTGTAGGCGTGGTGGATGGCTTGTTGCCGAACAACTGGCGCCAAGCCTGGCGGCTAAGGCGATTGGCCACCTACTTAGAGTCGATTGATGCGCAAGAGGAACTAAAGCGGCTCGCTAAAGATCGCCACGAAGTTGAGAGCGATTTGTCGCGCGCCTATCGCGATATTGTCGTGAAGAGAACATGGCTTAAGTTAGCGGAAAATGCATCTCCTAGCATTCGGGCTGCGCTGCAAGCGTATCTCAATGCAATTCAAAAGATCGGAAAAGGTACTGGCAAGCGGGCGGTACGGTACCGGCAAGACGCACGGATGGCAGCGTCGCTGGCGAACCCCGCAGTGCCGTGCTGGATAATGCCCCACTACCGCGTTTCCGAATCTTTGCCCGCGGAACTAGGTTGCTTCGAACTCGTCGTCATCGACGAAGCCTCACAATCGGACCTAACTGCTCTCCCTTCTTTGTTGAGGGCGATGAAAGTGCTCATCGTCGGCGACGATAAGCAGGTCTCACCCGAAGGCGTCGGCCTCGAAGAGGAAAAGGTTCGTAGCCTGATGAGTCGCTTCCTTAGCGGGCAAGTGGAGACCTATCGCCCCCAGATGTCGCCAGAGCGTTCGATCTATGACCTATTCAAAGTGGTATATGCCAAGAGCACAGTGATGCTGAAAGAGCATTTCCGCTGTGTCGGTCCCATTATTGAGTACTCCAAGCGCGAGTTTTACAACCATGAATTGCGGCCACTGCGCTTGCCTAAGGCTTCCGAGCGTCTCGATCCGCCCCTAATTGATGTCGTGGTGCAAGACGGATATCGCAAAGGCGACGTAAATCTGCCCGAAGCTAGATTTATTGTCGACGAGATTCAGAAGATTACGTCCGACCCGAAAATGGCCGGTCGCTCGATAGGTGTTGTTTCGCTTCTCGCAGACAAACAGGCTTTGCTCATATGGGAGTGGCTGACCGACGAACTGGGGCCGGAGGTAATGTGGCGCCATAACATTGCCTGCGGCGATGCGCGCACGTTTCAAGGCAAAGAGCGCGACGTTATGTTTCTTTCAATGGTGTCCGCGCCGAACGAGGTGGGCGCGCCACTTTCACGTGACGCCTTTGCGCAGCGATTCAACGTGGCAGCATCGCGCGGCAGGGATCGAGTGTATTTAGTTCGATCTGTGGAACTCGAACATCTGAGCCCAGCGGATAAGTTGCGTCGCAGTCTCATCGCTCACTTTGATGCGCCGTACGCGCAAGACGAAGTCCGGGTAGAGGATCTTAGAAAACTGTGCGAATCGCCTTTTGAGCGAGAAATGTACGACGAACTCACGCAGCGTGGATACTGGGTCACACCTCAAGTGAAAGTTGGCCAGTACCGCATCGACATGGTCGTGGAGGGAAAAAATGACGCACGGCTAGCCGTCGAGTGCGATGGGGACAAGTATCACGGCGCGGATAAATGGGCCGATGACATGCAGCGCCAAAGGGTCCTGGAGCGTGCCGGCTGGGTGTTCTGGCGCTGTTTCGCCTCCGCATTTATTCGCAGGCGAAAAGTCATGCTCGAAGATCTCCTAAAGACTTTGACAGAGCGTGGCATCGAACCCGTCGGAGCGGAGGGGGCTCCGAGAAGCGTCCATACAGAGCATCGTGTTGTGTCGATTGCTGATGAGGCGACAAAGGAGGGTGACTCAATTCCTACGGATTCTTCTGAGGGCGCTCGATCGCCAACGGCCGAAGCATCGCCCGCACCGTTCGAATCCGGTGGCGGCAACATGCCTCCTGTAGAGACTCGACTCCGTTCTTCAAACGATGAGGGAGAATCGTTTGACCGTGCGCAAGTCGCCGGCTCGGCTACTGGATCACGAGTCGGTAATTTGCGATTTGGCGATTACGCCGTCTATTCGGGACCTCCCGGGGCCGTTCCCCACGGCGGAAATACGGTTCCAATTTCTGAGGGCATCATTCAGATCGTTGCGATCGAAGGCCCCGTGGTTGCCAAACGCGTCTACGACATTTACCTGCGGGGCTGTGGCATTAGACGGATGGGCCATGAATTGAAGAGCGCCATGAACAAGGCGCTCGCGCACGCGATACGGCAAGGCCTTATTGTTTCCGAAGACGAAGCCAACGATAGGAGTCTAGTGTTTTCGGTTATCAGAGCGACCGGGAGCCCATCGATCAAACTGCGAGCCAGAGGCCCTCGATCATTCGAAGAGATCCCACCGAGCGAGCTACAAGTCGCCGCGAAGTACTTGACGGAACATCGCGGATACGTACCTGGAAGTGATGAGCATCTGCGCGCGATTCTGGAGTGCTTTGATCTTAAGAGACTGACCACGCAGGTTGGAACGTCTTTGCTCGAGATTCTGCAGAGAAGATTTTCGTACGTGGATGAGTTCATCAGCCAAATACCAAAAAAAGACGAACTCGATTCGTCGAGTCCCGGAAAAGACTGAGCACTAGAAGGTGCTCCGAACCCAGTATACGCTGTAGAAAATGCGAATATTTATCGAATTCATGGGTCAGTTCGGGCAACTTAGTCAAAGGAATGGGAGATGGAGATGGCGAAAGCAACCGAGCCAAATATGATCGTGTTGCCGTGGTATGAGGCATGCACGAGACTTAGTCCATATGTTGTTCGTATCTCGACCCCCGCGGGCCAAGGGACCGGCTGCGTCTTGGCGGAATCGGACAATGGCGAATACATCGGGATCGGCACCGCAACTCATGTAATTGAGTATGCCGACTATTGGAGAATGCCCATTCGAATTGAGAGTCCCGAAAAAGGCGTCTCAATAATGCTCACGGCTGAACAATACTTAACAGTTCATGAAAAGGCATCCGACGCTTCGATTATCGTAATTGCTAAAAACGCTGATCTTTCGATCGCCGAAACACAGTTGGCATTCTTCGATTCTCCGGGGCAAGTCAAAAAGGAAGGCGTCGCACTTGGCTGGTTGGGATATCCGAACGTTGAGCCAAATAGAGCATGTTTCTTTCGTGGCTACGTGAGCGCATGGCTTGACTTCGGCGCGTACTATTTGGTCGACGGGGTTGCAATAAACGGCGTTAGTGGCGCGCCTGTGATTGACGAATATTGTGAGGTGGTTGGGCTTCTCTCCGCGTATCGTCCAAATCTCGCTTCGGGACAAGCACTTCCCGGGCTATCGGTTGTGCGTCCAGTTGAGCCTCTGGTCCAGCATATAAAGAAAATTAGGAACCTAGGCCGGACGTCACAAGTTGTTACTCCACCTCCACCGCCGCCACCATCCGGTGTAGTAGTGTCTCCGGCGCCAGTGCAGTCGGTACCAATCGAGCCGGATACTCCAGCGAATTAGCGTAAGTTTGAGCCGGCTACAAATTCAATTTTCGAAATGAAGAGGACCGTCCTCAGCCTCGCCGCGACACGCTGCAATTGAGTATTGTCGAACGAGAAGGAATCCTTATTTGAAGGCGCGAATATGATCGAAGCGATTTTAGATGACTCGGTTGATTCCCAAAGTGCCGCCAATGGGCCTCCTTTCGAAGTCTCAATCGATTATGGGGTCGAAATCGCGAAGCGTGCAATTGCCGCTACGAAATGGAAGGGGCTTGATCCGGCCGCCCAAAAGCAGTTCGGAAATGCTTTCGAGACTTTTCTAGTAAGCGAAGGTGTCGCTGATCTGAAGTCAGACTTGGCAATGAAAGCGAAGAATCTTCATCTCTTGAGAAAGGAAGTCGAAGTTCAAGTTAGCAACCCCAATCCCTTGAGTATTCTTAGCGTAGAGGAGCTACATTTTTCGGCGTCGTTGCTGGAACTCTTAGAAAATATTGAAAACGTGGAGCACATCAGGGAGTTATATAAACTACGTAAGCGCACAGTTGGCGCAACGAAGAACGCAGGTATCAACGCGAGGGAAGCTGGGCGCTTGAAGAATTGCATGAGACAAGGGCGAGAGTTGTACGCTTCAGGACGCTCAGGATCGCTCATGGTCAAGCCACTTAACTTCTTCTATTCGCTAACCGCATATGCATATGCGGTGGTGATTCTCAACAATCCGATCAGATACACACTTGACGGACTGCCTGGCTCGCATGGAATTAACTATCTTCCGGATCACATTAGGACCCAATTCGGCGGCGATATGCCTCAAGGTACGTTCAGCGATTTGTTTGTCGCGTTCCCGACCTCAATCGCTAGGAACAGAGGTGTAGATATAACGCAAGACAATGAGGAATCAATTCTCGCGTTTTATAACACTCGCACTACTGTGACATGCGGGACTTTGCTTAGCATGGTGCCGGAGATTCGCGACTACTACAGCCTAATCATGCAAAAACCATCAAGAACGTTTCCTCTTGAAATAAGCGCGGCAAGTGACACGCGAAATATCAAATGGGAATTTCAGATAGGCGATGGAGAGACTCGCCCATCTCAAGGCGACATTGCAAATTCATTTGCAGGTTTTCATACCGTTGAGCGTCATGGCAAGTACGTAATAAATATTCCGATGGCGGAGGCGCACAAGATAAAAGCCACGATCTATTCTGATCTTCGCGGGCGATTCTGGTACATCGAGAACCCGTTCTTTCCGATACTCCTTCCCGAGTTGTGCGTCCACTTCCTATTGACGAACGCTTTTAGCAACATCATGCGATATTCGCCGGACAACTGGGGCGATGTCCTATTGAATGAAGTTCGCTCCGACGTATCTTTAATCACGAGGAAGTATCTTTCTGCCTTCGAGAATAAGTTTCCGGTTTTGTTGTTGAGAGCACTCTCAAAGTTTTATCCCTACGTTTCGGGAGAAAGCTAACAGTCTGGAAAGATCAGAAACGTAGTTTCCGATCTTGTCGAAAATTGCCGCGTAGAATCCCGCGCAGGCCCCAAAAAAGGTAGCCACTCACGGAGACAAAATAGTGCTGACCCGCCTTACCGCCACTCTCATCGCGGTCGCCGCCGCTTACGCCCCACAACTCCAGGCCCAGTCCTACCCCAACAAACCCGTCCACGTTTTCGTGGGATACACCACAGGCGGATCCGCGGACGCGGGCCTGCGTCCCCTCGCACGAGCCCTCGAACCGCTGCTGGGCCAGCCGATCATCATCGAATACAAGCCGGGCAATGCCGGCGGGGTCGCGATGGAGTTCATCGCCAAGGCGCCCACCGACGGTTACACGCTCTACTACGCGGACAATGGACCACTCACGATCGCCCCGCACGTCAACAAGGTTACGTACGACAGCATCAAGTCGTTCACGCACCTCGGCCATGTGTGCGGCAGCGGCAGCATGCTGGTGGTGCACCAGTCGACGCCGTTTAAATCGATGAACGACGTGATCGCGATGTCGAAAGCCGAACCGGCCAAGTGGAGCTACGGCACTTCCGGCGTCGCCGGGCCGCACCACTTGTCAGGCGAGTACTTCAAGAGCGTGACCGGCGCGAAGCTGCTGCATGTTCCATACAAGGGCGGCGGGCCGGCGATGACCGACCTGATGGGCGGGCAGGTGCCGATGCTGTTCTCTTCGCTCGGGCCTATCGTGGGGGCCGTCAAGAGCGGCAAGATCCGTCCGCTGGCAGTGACATCGCTCAAGCGCTCGGCCGCCTTCCCGGATGTCCCGACGATGGACGAGCTCGGCCTCAAGGGCTTCGAGTCAACCGGCTGGTATGGCCTGGTCGGACCGGCCGGCCTCGCGCCCGAGGCGGTGACGAAGATCGCGCAGATCCTTGCCAAGGCCAAGGGCGACAAGACCATGCACAGCCAGATCGACGCTACCGGTTGCGACACCGAGATCCTCACGCCTGCGCAGACGACCGAGAATGTCAAGACCGACCTCGCCAAGTGGGGCAAGGTAGTCAAGGACGCCAACATCAAGCCCGAGTAGGGCGGGAAGCTACCTGCCTGCCGGCCGATTCGCTCGGGTCGGCCGAGCAGCGCGTGGCGTGCCGAAGACCTGGGTCCAGTACACGCCATTGCTGCTTTGCCGGTTCGTGGCCATCGCCACGCCCATCTCGGTGTAGTCGGCGCCCATGAGATTGGCACAGTGGGGCGGGCTCCTGATCCACGACTCCACCGCGGCTTCCGGCGTCATCTGGCCGGCGGCAATGTTCTCGCCGGTGCTCCTGTAGTCGTAACCGGCGCGCGCGACGCGGTCCGCCGGCGCGGTGCCGTCCGGCGAGTTATGGGCGAAGTAGTTGTTGCGCGCCATGTCCTCGGAATGCGCCTTGGCGACGCGGGCGAGCAGGTCGTTCCAGCGCAGCGGCCCGGCCGACGGGAAGAACGTCGAACCGCACTCGCGCGGCTGCGCGCGCGCCCGGTTCACCAGCGCCAGTACCTGCACGGCGATTCCTGTCTCGTCGAGCCCGGCCGAGGGTGCAAACGCGGCGGCCAGCACGACGGAGGTCGACGTCCCCTGCTGGTACGCGCCGATCTCGGCCAGCCCCGGGTCGGCGATCATCTGGCAGTAGTTCCGGGCAAGCAGCGTTTCGAGCGCGCGAGGGTCGGTGGTGCCCGACATCCGGATCATCTTGATCGCGACCGATTGGTAGCCGGTGGCCCTTGCGCTGTCCTGCAACGACGCGCCGCCGGCCAGCATTGCCGCTGCGCGATCGAGTTCGGGGCGGCGGGCGAATTCGCGCAGGCCCGGAGGCCCGTCGCACCGGACCGGGCCGGCGCGCAGGCGGTTGATGAGGTCGACGATCTCCGCAGGGCCGGCCTGGGCGGCCGGGACGGCGAGCGCGAGCGCCAGT
This sequence comes from uncultured Bordetella sp., assembly GCA_964599095.1. Taxonomy (GTDB): domain Bacteria; phylum Pseudomonadota; class Gammaproteobacteria; order Burkholderiales; family SG8-39; genus SZAS-79. The sequence goes on along the minus strand of CAZREB010000020.1, from coordinate 42,364 downwards.
GCACCGAGCCACCTTAGGCTTCGCGGCAATGGATCTCCCAGAGCAGCGAGGCATAGACCATCCTGATCTGGCTGTGCTCGCCGTCGAGCGTGGTGAACGTCACGTGCAGGTGTCCTTCCTCGTCGAGTTCGCCGAAGGCCGGGATCGACGGGCTCTGCGGATCATTGGCCACGCGCACCTTGATGTTGACCGCTTTGCCCGGCGCGGCCGTCTTGGCGCGAAGGCGGCTCAGGGGATCCCTGAAATCGAATTTGTACCTTCGCCTCGTCATTGCCCGAGTGGTGGTGGGAATTGTCGAACCGGATCATGAGCGAACGGGCGGCCGGAGTAAACTGCCGGCTCCCCAAGGAGGATGAGGCCATGGCCGAGAGCGGGACTTTCCTGATGAACTGCTGGTATGTCGCGGCGTGGGACCACGAACTGATCGACGGCAAATTGCTTGCCCGCACGATCCTCGACCAGCCGGTGCTGCTCTACAAGGGCGACTCCGGCCGCGCCGTGGCGCTGGACAACCGCTGCTGCCATCGCGGCGCAATGCTCTCCAAGGGCCGGCTCGAGGGAGACTGCGTGCGCTGCATGTACCACGGGCTCAAGTTCGACCCGAGCGGCAAGTGCGTCCAGATCCCGGGACAGGACGTGATCCCGGCCAGGCTCGGCGTGCGCAGCTACCCGGTGGTCGAGCGCGACCACATCGTCTGGATCTGGCCGGGCGACCCGGCCAAGGCGGATCCCTCGAAGATCATCGACATCCCCTACCTGCGTGATCCGGCATGGCGCGGCGTGCCCGACTACATGCACTATGACGCCGACTACCGGCTGATCGTCGACAATCTGTCCGACTTCGCCCACCTCGCCTTCGTGCACACGAAGACGCTGGGCGGCTCGGAGGAATACGCCTTCAAGACCAAGCCGGTGGCGGTGGAGCGGCTCGAGGACGGCTTTCGCGTCGAGCGCTGGCACATGAACGCAAGCCCGCCGCCTTTCCACCGCAAGGTCACGCGCGACGATGCGCCGATCGACCGGCGCAATATCGGGCTGATGTACGTGCCTGGGATTTTTTTCCTCGAGACGTTGTTCTCGCCGGCCGGCACCGGTGCGGAGAAGGGCAATCTCGCCGGGGCCAAGCAGTACCGCAACTGCCAGTTCTTCACGCCGGAGACGGCGCGCTCCACGCACTTCTTCTGGAACTACCTGCACGACTACGACCTCGACAACCCGACCATAGCGCTGTCGCTCCACGACAGCATGGTCGAGGGCTTTCTCGAGGACAAGGAGATCATCGAAGGCCAGCAGCGGGTGCTCGACGCCGACCCGGATTTCAGGATGCACCCGATCGTCTCCGATGCCGCGCTTGCCCATTTCCGGCGTACGCTGGAGCGCAGGATCGAAGCCGAGCGGCCCGGGGTGAGGGCTGTCGCGTCGGCATGAAAGTCGAGGATTGATTTCGCAAGATTCAATATCGGTGCGGCTCTTGCGCCAATTAAGTTGTTGGATATGGAAAACACGATAGCGCAGGTCGAGGCCGGCTCGCGGCGGTCCGCGACGCCCTGCGCCGGCGGCGAACTGGTCTGGCGGCGCTGGGGCTCGGGGCCGGCCATGGTGCTGCTGCACGGCGGCACCGGCTCGTGGACGCACTGGGTCCGCAACGTCGAGGCGCTCGCCACGGCATACACCGTTTGGGCGCCGGACATGCCCGGGTTCGGCGACTCCGCGAGCCCGCCCAAGGGTTCCGACGTCGGCGCGATCGCCGGGATCATCGCGCACGGCCTGGCGCGGCTGCTGCCGGCAGGCGAGAGAGTCGAACTGGTCGGGTTCTCGTTCGGCGGTCTCGTGGCCGGCCACCTGGCGGCCGCGCACCCGGAACTCGTCGGCAGGCTGGTGCTGATCGGTGCCGGGGGGATGGGCCTGCGCGACGGGAAAAGGCTTCCGCTGGTTGCCTGGCGCCATCTCAAGGACGAGGCGGCGCGCAGGGCGGCGCATCGCCACAACCTGGCCAGCCTGATGCTGTGGGACGAGGCGAAGATCGACGAACTGGCGCTCCATATCCAGTCGCACAACGCCGCGCGCTCGCGGATCAACAGCGGGCCGTTTTCGCGCGGCGACGTGTTGCTCGAGCCCTTGTCACGGGTAAAGGCGCCGCTGAGCGGCATCTGGGGGCGGCATGATACGACCGCCTTCGGGAGGCTGGCCGAAATCGAGCCGATCCTCAGGCGCACCGACCCGAAGGCCACCGTGGCGGTGGTCGAGGACGCCGGGCACTGGGTGATCTACGAGCAGGCCGAGGCGGTAAACGCGCTGCTGCTCAACAGGCGGGCCTAGGACGCGCGCACGCAGTCGCGCCCGGACGTCTTTGCGGCGTAGAGCGCACCGTCGACGCGTTCGAGCAGGTCGTCCGCCGTTTCGTCCTGCCTGTAGGCCGAGATCCCGATGCTGGTCGTCACCTGCAGGTCGAGGCCCGCATGGTGGAAGACCTCGCGCCCGAGAGCGTCGCGGATATGGCCGGCCAGCGCCAGGCCCTGCTCGAGCGGGGTGTTCTTGAGCACCACGAGGAATTCCTCGCCGCCCCAGCGGCAGACGATGTCGGAGGCGCGCAGGCCGGACCTCACCACGTGGGCGACGCCCTGCAGCACTGCATCACCGGCGAGATGGCCGTGCCTGTCGTTGATTTCCTTGAAGCGGTCGATATCGAGCAGCATCGCGACCAGCGGCAGGCCGTCGCGGCGAGCCTCGTTCAGCGCCTGGGTCATCAGCAGGTCGAACGCCTGCCGGTTGGCCAGCCCCGTCAGCTTGTCGGTGGTCGCCATGGCCTCCAGGCGCGCCTGGTACCGGTTGATCGTCAGGCTGGTCGCAAGCAGCACGATCGCCGTGATCGCAATGCAGATGGCGAGATTGAGGTAGAGCGTGTCGCGTATCCCGGCCAGGGCTTCGTCCTCGTCGCGGTCCACCAGCAGGTACCAATTGAGTTCCTGGATGAAGCGCACGTTCAGGAAGTGCGTGTGGCCGGCGCGCCGGTACTCGAAAGTGCCGCCGCCTTCGTCGAGGATCCGGTCCGCGATCGCCGCGATGCCCTCGAGGCCGCGGATGTTGCCTGTCTGCCTTGCGGCGTCTCCGCCGAAGAGGGCGACGTTGCCTTTGCGGTCGACGAAGAAAATGTTGCGCCGGTAACGGTTCTGGTAGTCGGTGATCAGCTTGCGGACCGCGTCCACGGTGAGCCCGATCCCGGTGACGCCGATGAACTTGCCTTCGTAGTCGAGCACCCGGTAGTTGATGAAGATCGTCAGCGCGTCCTTGTTGGCCTGGTCGGGGTCGACGTTGATCTCATAGGCCGGCCGCATGCCGCGAACGCGAAAGTACCACGCGTCGCGCGGCTCGGATTCGCTCACCTTCTTCAGCACGCCTTCGGTCTGGTAGTAAGTGCGCGTGACGTCGGAGACGAAGAAGCTGGTGAAGGCGCCATAGCGCATCTTCACCTCGCGCAGGTACTTGGTGATCGCGGCGTCGTCCCGCTCGCCGGCGAGCACCCAGTCGCGCAGGAAGGTGTCGCTCGCCATCATCGACGAGACGAACACCGGGCGGATCAGGTCCTTCTGGATCTCGGAGTACAAATTGTCCGAGGTGAGCGGCAGCTCGCTCGCGACTATGGACTCGCGCACCGAGGCCTTGGACACGTAGTAGCTCACAAGGGTGGTCGCGGCAAAGCCCGCACCCAGCAGGAAGGCGAGGATCGCGATCAGCTTGCGTTTGTCGCCGAGCTTCCAGGCGGTCATGCCCCGCAGTATAGCCAGCGCCACTTGCATTTCAGGCTCCCTGGCCTAACCTACGGGGGATGAAATACAAGGACTACTACGAAGCCCTGGGAGTTTCGCGCGATGCAAGCGCCGCCGAAATCAAGAAGGCGTATCGCAAGCTTGCGCAAAAGCACCATCCTGACGTCTCCAAGGAACCCGGTACCGAGGAGAAATTCAAGGAGATCGCCGAGGCCTACGCAACCCTGAAGGATCCGGACAAGCGAGCCGCCTACGACAGGCTCGGGCGCCACGCGCCGGGCGAGGACTTCCAGCCGCCGCCGGACTGGGGCGGGCCTTTTGCGCACGGCCCGGGCGACATGCACTTCGAGGACATCGACCTGTCCGACCTGTTCGCAGGGCTGGGCGGCCGCGGGCACCACCGGGGCGGTGCCGGCCGCAATATCCCGATGCCCGGCCAGGACTTCGAAGTCACCGCGCGGATCCCGCTGGAGGAGGCGGCCACCGGCACGCTGGTGGAACTGAATTTCAGCGTACCGGAGTTCGATGCGGCCGGGCATCTCGTTCGCACGCCGCACGTGTTCAAGGCCCGGATTCCCAAGGGCGCGACCAACGGGCAGCGGCTGCGCCTGCGCGGCAAGGGCGGCAAGGGGTTCAACGGCGGCCGTGACGGCGACCTGTACCTCAACATCGAGCTTGCTCCGCATCCGCTCTTCAGGCCGGCGGGACACGACCTGTACATCGACCTGCCTCTCGCGCCGTGGGAGGCCGCCCTTGGCGCCACGGTCGCAGTGCCCACGCTCGCCGGCACGGTGCACCTCAAGGTGCCGGCCGGCACGCTGGCCGGGCAGAAGCTCAGACTTTCCAGACGCGGGTTGCCGCGCCCGGACGGCGAGGCCGGCGACCTCTTTGCGATTGCACAAGTCGTCGTGCCCTCGAGCCTCACGCCGCGCGAGCGGGCGCTGTTTGCCGATCTGGCGGCCGAATCCGGGTTCGATCCGCGCGCCCATTTCAAACAGGAGGCCCGCAATGCCCGCTGACCCGGTGGAGATTGCATGGATGAACGAGCACTGCCTGCTCACGCTGGCCGAGTTGTCGGCGTTGTCGGGCCTGCCGGACGAAATGCTGGCCGAGCTGGTCGAGTGCGGGGCGCTGGTGCCGGTCAACCCGGACGAGGCGCAATGGACCTTCAGCGCACGTTGCGCGGTCACGGTGCGCAAGGCGGGACGGCTGCGCAACGATTTCGACCTCGACTCGAATGCGCTTGCGGTGGCGATGTCGCTGCTAGAGAGGGTGCGCGACCTCGAAGAGCAGTTGCACGCGGCCTACGCGCAGATCCCGCGGCGCGTCCCCTGAGCGGACGCTGACTCAGCGCTTCGCCTAGGGGCGGAACTCGTCCGCGCAGGCGGCGGCGCGCGCGGCCGGGTCGCCGGTTTCGGCATGGCAGCGCAGCAGCCTGAAGACGGCCTTGGGCGTGCTCCTGTTCAGCTTTTTCGAATAGAAATCCCAGAGCCGTTTCGCGCCCGGCTTGTCGCCCGCGGCCAGGTAGCCCGTGAGTCCCGCCATCCAGAGGTATTCGCGGCTTTCCTCGTTGATCTCCGAAGTGCCGGCCAGCATCCGGCCGCCGAGCTCGGCCATGCGGAACGCATCGCGCAGGCCGACGGCGCGAAACAGCGCGATCCACTCCTGCTGGTACTTTGCGAGGCCGTTGTAGCAGGGCGTGCCGGTGATCCGGTTCCAGACCGCGCCGACCTGCTCCGGCGGGAGCACCGGGTTCATGATCTCGGCGAGCCGCCACAGCGAATGCAGCCACACGTCCTCTTCCCTGGCGCTGCGGCATTCGACCAGCCGAAGCTTGACCACGTCGAGGTCTTTCTGGAGCTGCGACGAGGTGCCGCGCGGCGCGGGCGCCTTGTCCGCGAGAAGGTAGTCGCGAATATAGGCGGCCTGGCGCGTTTTCTCGATCCTCTCGAAATCCCCGGCGCCGTCGAACAGGGGATTGACCTGCCGCTTGCCGCGATGCGGCTCCAGCATCTCGAGCACCGGCACCGGGAGCACGCCGAGCGACACTACGTCGACTGCGCTCCTTTCGGTGAAGCGGTAACGCGCGGCGTTCAGGTCGAGGACCGGGTAGTAGTCCGAGTTCGGCGGCATGCCGTAGCTCTGGAACAGCGGCTCGAGCGTCTGCCGGCTGCCGATATAGCGCGCGTCGAGGTCGCCTTCGTTCAGCACATGGACATGGAAGAACTCGCGGGCGAGCCCCGGGTGCTCGAAGGCCTTCATCGTGAGCGGCAGTTCGAGCGGCTTGTCGCTCGCCACGATGAGCAGGTCGTGGTCGCTCGGCGCGAAGATCGCGTACTCCGGGAATACGCGGCCGAGCGCGCCGAGCACCGACGCGGCCAGCGAGGTGTCGATTTCGTAGAGCTGGAACCATTGCACCAGCAGCCCGTCCCTGTTCAGGTGCGTGCGGATGCGGCGGTAGAACTCCTCTGTGAACAGGCTCGAGACGCCGCTGACCCAGGGGTTGGAGGGCTCCGAGATGACGATGTCGTAACGCCGGTTGTGCGTCGAAAAGAAGCTCTTCGCGTCGTCGATGATGATCGAGCCGCGCGGGTCGGCGAAAGCTGCGCCGTTGCGCGGCGAGAACCCGCGCGAGGCTTCGGCCATCGCGGCCTCGATCTCGACAGTCTCCACCTGCTCGATGTCCAGGCTCTGGAGCAGCGTGTGCATCGTGAGGCCGGTGCCTATGCCGATCAGCGCGGCGCTCCTTGCATGGGGCTTCAGCGCGAGCGGGATCGCCCCCGTAAGCACCATGGTGATCTCGTCGCTTCCCGGGTTTCTTCTATCGGGCCCTCCGTTCATCGTGATCGAGCCGTCGGACTTGCCGTTGGTCCGGATGCTGTAGGTGCCGGAGTAGTCGACCAGGTGCACGGTCGAGGTCTTGCCGTCCTTCTTGTAGAGGATCTTCGCGTTTCTCGAACCGCTGAGGTCGCCGTACCTGAAGACGCCGGCGGTCATCTTGTTGACGTCCAGTTCGAACGCGATCGAGATCGGCACGAAAAAGAGCAGGCACGCGACCGCCGCGCCGGCAAACTGGCGCCGTCCCTGCACGAACAGCCACAGCAGAGCGAGGCCGAGGCCGGCGTCCACCAGGCTGCCCGCGATCAGCGAGCCCTTGAGGCCGAGCACCGGCAGCCCGATGTGCACCGCGAGCAGCACGCCGGCGATCGCGCCCAGCGTGTTGAAGGCGTAGACCTTGCCGATCGCGGCCTCGCCGGCCCCCCGGCGCAGCAGCGCGCCGGTGATCAGCGGCAGCGTCATGCCGGCACAGATCGCTGCCGGCAGCATGACCAGCGACGCGATCGCCTGGCCGGTGACGTTGAAGAAGAAGTAACCGGCATCGGTGCGCGCCAGCCCCTTCATCAGGAATTCCATCAGGCTGAACGTGCGGTCGTAGACAAGCAGCGTGCAAAGCGCGAGCAGCCCCATGACCACCTGCACCCAGCCGAGCAGCCGCTCGGCGTTTGCCGCGGTGTCCACCAGCCGGCGAACAGCAAGCCCGCCGAGCGCGAGGCCGAGGATGAAGGTCGACAGCATCAGTTCGAAGGAGTGCGTCGAGGAGCCGAGCACCAGCGCAAGCATCCGGATCCAGCTGATCTCGTAGATGAACGAGGCGAGGCCGGTGAAGAATGCGACTGCGAGCAGGACCAGCGTGGCCGAAGCATCGCCGTCCGTCCGGGTTTCGACCGCCGCGGCCCGGATCGGGCGGGCGATCAGCCAGACGATCGAGGCGAGCACGAGGTTGACCACGCCGGCGAAGCGCAACGTGCCGGGCAGGCCGGCCCATTCGATCAGCACGAAACCGCTGACCAGCACGCCTACGGCGGCGCCGAGGCTGTTGGTGAAGTAGAGCATCGCCACCGACTCGCCGGAGGATGCCGGATGCGAGCGCACCAGCCCGCCGCTCATCAGAGGGAAGGTCATGCCGAGCAGGATCGATTGCGGCAGGATCAGCAGCGCCGAGACGACCAGCTTGACCGCCAGCGCGAGCGTATCGGAGTCGAGCGCCGGCAGCACCGTGGCGTACGCAAAGTCGGTGGAGGCGACGAAAACCTCGTGGAAGACGAGCGCCAGCACGCCCACGATCGCCTCGACGGCCGCGTAGCCGAGCAGCGGGTTCGCGATGCGGGTGGACCAGCGGCCCATCAGCGCGCTGCCGAGCGCCAGGCCGCCCATGAACACGATGAGCACGAGCGACTGCGCGTAGGCCGCGTGCCCGAGGAAGAGCTTGAGGTAGTGCGTCCAGATCGACTCGTAGATCAGGCCGGCAAAGCCCGAGGCCGTGAACAGCAGGTAAAAGGCGGCGCGCCCGGGGCCTTTGCCCGCGGCTTGTCCCGGTTCTTGCATGGCGTCCTTCAGGTGGGCCAGCGCGCCAGCAGCGCGTCGACTTCGGCATGGGTAGGGGTGCCGCTGCGGCCGCCGAAGCGCGTGCACTTGAGCGCTGCGGTGGCCGACGCGAATCGCGCCGCGCTGGCGGTGTCCATCCTGCAGCCGAGTGCGTAGGCATAGGCGCCGTGGAACACGTCGCCGGCGCCGAGGGTATCGACGACCTGGACGTCCGGAACGCCGATGCGATGGGCGGTTCCGTGCTCGTGCCAGACGAAGCCGCCCGCGCCGAGCGTGACGCCGGCAAAGCCGCCGCAGCGCCGGGCCACGCCGGCGAGCCGCTGTTCGATCGACGAACCGCTCGACACGGCGGCAAGCCCTTTCTCGGAAAAGATCGGGTGGGTCGCGAGTTCCGCCACCTCGTTGAGGACCGAGGCCGCCGCCAGGTCGCCGTCGAAGATCGTCGGGATGCCGAGTTCGCGCGCGCGCCCGAACGCCTTGCGCGCGGCCTTCCACCATCGGCAATCCGCGTGCACCGCGTCGAATTCGCCCACCCGCTCCAGCGGCAGGTTGGCTTCGGCGTCGAAGACGGCCGGGTCGGAATAGCCGCAGACCATGCGCTCGCCGTCCTTGTCGACCAGGATTGCCGAGATCGAGGAGTGCTGCGGCACGCGGACTACCGCGGAAAGCAGGACGTTCTCGGCCGCAAGCTCGGCGAGGATGTCGTCGCCGTTGTCGTCACTGCCGATCGGCCCCCAGTACTCCGCCTGGCCGCCGAGACGCGCGACCGCCACCGCAGCGTTGGCGGCCATGCCGCCGCTGATGCGCACGTATTGGGAGGCCCGGACCTTGGTGGGTTCGGTCGGAATCTTCTCAAGCCGGAATACGTGGTCGATCGTCGCCATGCCGACGCAGAGGATCCGGGTCATGGCCGGATTATCCCCGATCCCGCGCCGGTCTTCGGAGATTCAGCGGCCGCGGCGGCGGTTGATTCGCGTTTCGAGCGCGCGCAGCAGGGCGTCGATCGCGAACCCGACGATGCCGATCGCGAGCATGCCGCTCATGACGATCGCGGTGCTGATGTTGCTCTGGCCCTTGACCATCAGGTAGCCGATGCCACTCGAAGCGACGATCAGTTCGGCGCCGACCAGCGATTGCCAGCCGAGCCCCGCGCTGACCCGCACGCCGGAGACGATCGACGGCACGGAGGCGGGCAGCAGCACCTCGGTGATCATGCGCCAGTTGCTCGCGCCGAGGGTCCGGGCGGCCTCGATGAAGCGCATGTCCACGTACTTGGCCCCGCGGTAGGCGTTGATCACGCAGGGCGGGAATGCGCCGCTGAAGATGATCAGCACCGGGCCGCCGATCCCGGTGCCGAACCAGAGCGCGGCAAAGGGCACCCACGCGATCGGCGCCACGAAGCGCAGCGCATCGAAAACCGGCGTGACGATCGCGTCCAGCCAGCGGAACCAGCCCATCAGCAGGCCGAGCGGCACACCGATCGCCACCGCCAGGCCGAAGCCCATGCCGAACCGCCCGAAGCTCGACAGCAGGTGCTGCTGCAGCGTGTAGCCGACGAAGGGCTTTTGCGTCAGGTCGACGAAGGTCTCGAAGACCGCCATCGGCGTCGGCAGGAAGCGCGGCTGCACCAGGCCGGAGACGGCCAGCAGCGTCCAGGCCCCGAAGAAGGCGAGGGTGCCGGCCGCGGAAAGCGCGGCGAGGCGGGCAGGGGAGGGGGCGGTGCCGCTCATGCCTTGCGCCACGGCATCGCGCGGCGCTCGATCCAGCCGAGCAGCGCGGTCATGGCGGCGCCGGTGAGGGCGACCGCGATCATGGCAACGAGGATCATCGCCGGGTAGATGTCGAGCCCGGCCTGGTAGAGCACATGGCCGAGCCCAGCGATCGCGCCGATCAGTTCGCCCGCGACCAGCGTCGTCCAGCAGGCCTGCAGCGACAGCCGCAGGCCGGTGAAGATCATCGGCATCGCACCGGGCACGAGGACTTCGCGAACCAGCATCAGGCGAGGCACGCCGAGGGTGCGGGCGGCTTCCAGCAGGTGCGGCTCGATCGACCGCACCCCGCTGTAGCTGTTGATCACACAGGGGACGAACGCAGCGAACCAGATCACGAGGACCTTCGCGCCGTCGTCCAGCCCCAGCCAGACGATCGCGAGCGGGATCCACGCCAGCGGCGGGATCGGGCGGATCAGCAGGAAGGCCGGGTTCGCAAAGGCTTCTATGCTGCGGCTCCAGCCCATCGCAAGGCCGAGCGGCACGCCGACGATCGCCGCGGCGCCGAACCCCAGCAGCACGAGCTTCACGCTGTGCAGCACATGCGAGTGCAGGCGTGCGTCTGCGTACCCGGCCACCACGATCTGGCGCAGCGAATCCCACACTTCGCCCGGCGCGGGGAAGCGCGCCGGGCTGATGGTTTGCGTCAGCGTCGTCAGCGCATACCAGGCGCCGACCAGCACGACCAGGGTCGCGATCCCGATCCAGGGACCCGGCGCACGCGCGGCAGCCGCGCGGCCGGCCGGGGGTGAATCCGTCCGGGCGCTTTCAGTGCCGCGGCCGGCGACCCGGGCGATTTCAGTTCGACCTATTTGCGAACTCCTTCAGCTTCGGGTCGCGGTCGACCATCCGCATGAACTCGTCGGTGATGTAGCTCTTGGCCGCCGGCGGCTCGGCGATCGCCCCGGTGGATTTCATGAATTCGCCGATCTTGGTCATCCAGCCGTCGACCTCCGAGGTCCCCGAGGCGCGGTTCATGATCCTGATCTGCCCTGCGAGGTCATGCACCGGCCGCGTGTCGAATTCCTTCTTCATCGAGGCCTCCGAAATCGTCACGCCGCCCTGCTCGTAGAACTTCTTCATCATGCCGATCGCCTCGGCCTTGTGCGCGTCCATCCATTTCCAGGTGCGCAGGTAGATCGCGAGGAACTTGGCGACGTTCTGCGGCTGCTCCTTGGCATAGTCTGCGCGCACGATCAGCGCCCCCGGCACCATGGCGCCTGCGTCCTTGCCCGAGCAGATCACCTTCGCGCCGACTTTCTCCTCGAGCGTGTAGATGTTCGGCGCCCACAACCCGGCGAGGTCGGCATTGTTGCTCGACACCGCCGAGATGATTTCCGCCTGTCCCATGCTCTTGATCGTGACGTCGGACTTCTTCAGCCCCCACTTGCCGAGGCACGACTGCACTGCATAGTCGCCCGTGGAATTGGCGGTCAGCACGATGGTCTGGCCCTTGATGGACGCCGGGTTCTTCATGAATGCATCGGCCTTCGCCTTGCTCGCAAGCAGCGCGTTGCCGGCCGATTCGTCGTTGGTGAGCCCGATGGTCATCAGGTTGTAGCGCGCCGCGCCGAGCACCGCCGGGACCGACCCGGTGCCGCCGACGTCCCAGGACTTGGCGGCCGAGGCGGCGATCTGCGGCACGCCTGCGGGGAAGGTGCTGAAGGTCGGCTTGAGCCCGAGTTCTGCCCACCATCCCTTTTCGGTGGCGACATAGAACGGCAGCGACCAGTACAGCGCAGGCTGGTAGCTGACCTTGATTTCGACCGGTTGTTGCGCGAGCGCCGGGGCCGAGGCAAACGCGGCCAGCGCGACGAGCGTCCTGATCTGCTTTTTCATGGTTCCTCCTCTGGTGGTTCGATGGTGAGTGCGGTGTTCCGGGCGACGGTCAATGATTCTCTTCCTGCTGCTGGTCGCGCAGCAGCTTCCAGATCCGGGTGCGCAGGTGGACGAAGGACTCCTGGTCCATGACTTCCTCGACCCGCTCGAGGCGGTCCCAGCCGGCGGACTCGCGCACGCCCGCGATGTCGATGATTTCGCGGATCCTGCCGGGCCGGCGACTCATGACGACCACGCGGTCGGCCAGGTACACGGCTTCCTCGACCGCATGCGTGATGAAGAGCACCGTGCGCGGGTTGACGCGCGACAGCTTGATCAGTTCTTCCTGCATCACCACCCGCGTCTGCGCGTCGAGCGCGCCGAACGGCTCGTCCATCAGCAGCACGCCGGGGTCGAGTACGTAGCTCCGGGCGATCGCCACGCGTTGCTGCATGCCGCCGGAGAGCTGGTGCGGGAACGCGGACTCGTACCCCTGCAGGCTCATCAGCTCGAGCTGCCTTTCGATGCGCTGGCGCCTCTCGGCCTCGGTAATGCCCTTGCTGCGCAGGCCGAAGTCGATGTTCTCGTGGACCGTCTTCCAGGGAAACAGCGCGAACTGCTGGAACACGACGGCGCGGTCGGGCCCCGGGCCGGTGACGGCCTGGCCGCCGACGCTGACCGTCCCCGTGGTCGGGAATTCGAGGCCCGCCGCCATGCGCAGGCAGGTCGTCTTGCCGCAGCCCGAAGGCCCGACGATCGCGACGAACTCGCGGTCCCGGACTTCGAAACTGACGTCCTCCAGCGCGGTGGAGGACTGGCCGTCCCGTTCGAAGACACGGGTAACGCGGTCGAAGACGATGTTGCTCACGGACGCAGCACGATCTTAGCCGAGGCCGTCCGGCCCTCGTGCAGGTCGCGGAACGCTCGCGCGCCTTCCGACAAAGGACGTTCCTCCACCCAGCCGAGGTCCCCGAACGCGCCTTCGTGCAGTGCCGCCACCGCCGCGCGCAGGTCGGCAGTGGCATAGGTGTAGGTCCCGATCAGCGTGATCTCGGCGAGAGTCAGCTTTCGCATGTCGATCTCGGAGGCCCAATCCATCAGGCCTATATGCATCACTACGCCGCCGGGCTTCACCGCGGCCAGGGCGGCTTTGCGCGTGGCCTTGCCGCCCACCGCATCGACCACGAAATCCATGCTGTCGTCGGCCGGGCCGCCGCCCGCGATCGGGTCGTACACTGCGACATCCGCCACCTTGGCGGCCGACGTGCGGCGCAGCGCGTTGGTCTCGGCTACCGTCACATGCCGCACGCCGTAGCTGCGCATCAGCAGCGCGGCGAGCAGGCCGATCGCGCCGCCGCCGAGCACCAGCACGCGGCACTCGGGGAGCGGTCGCACGAGGCTGCGCATCGCGACGTTGATCGCATGCACGGCGGTGGCGGCCGGCTCGGTGAGCGCGGCGGCGCGCGCACTCATGTCCTGCGGGATGTCGATGACGCTCGCCGCCGCGGTGGTGACGTAATCGGCGAAGCCGCCTGCGCGGGTCATGCCGATCATCGTGCGGTTGGCGCAGAGGTTGTCGCGGCCCTGCCGGCAGTATTCGCAATGGCCGCAGGTGATCAGCGGGTTCACCGTCGCGCGGCGCCCCTTGCCCGGGCCCTCGAGGATCTCGCCGGCCAGCTCGTGGCCGAGGATCAGCGGCGGGTTCCGGCGCGGGTCGTGGCCGTGGTAGGCGTGCATGTCCGAGCCGCAGATGCCTACTGCGTCGACGCGGATCTTGACTTCGCCGGGCGCGGCGGACGGCTCCGGTTCGTCGCGATAGGTGACTTCGTTGGGGGCGGTGTAGACGAGCGCTTTCATTTTCCCGCCTTTCAGTTTGCCTTCACGCCGGCTTCCCGGATGATCGGGGGCCATTTGGCCAGGTCGGATTGCACGAGCGCGGCCAACGCGTCCGGCGACCCGCCGACGGGTTCATCTCCCAGGGGCAGGAGCCTGTCGCGCAGTTCGGGGGACTTGAGGGCTTGTACGACCGCGGCATTCAGTTTCTCGATGACCGGCTGCGGCGTCCCGGCCGGGGCAAACAACCCGAACCACGCGCTGGCCTCGAACCCCTTCATGCCTGCCTCTTCGAAGGTTGGAAGCTGCGGGAAAGCCGCGGAGCGCTGCCGGCCGGTCGTCGCGACCGCCTTGATCTTTCCGCCCTTCAGGACCGGCAGGACCACCGGGATGTGGTTGATCGAAAACCCGACATCTCCTGCAGCCAGTGCAACAAGGGCCTGCGACCCGCCGCTGTAGGGAATGTGGGCGAACTTGCCACCGACCATGCGGCGGTAGAGCTCGGCCGCGAGGTGCGGGAAGGTTCCGGCGCCGTTGCTTGAGTAGTTCAACCGGTCGCCCTGGGTGCGCACGAGGGCCTCGAACTCCTTCATTCCGGTCGCCGGGGAGGATGCCGGCACGACCAGAACAAGCGGTCCCGTGGTCAACTGCCCGACAGGGGCGAAACTCCTGATCGGGTCGTACGTGAGGCCGGGGTACAGGTTGGGAGAGAAGACATGGGTCGCCGCGCCGCCCACCAGCAGGGTATGTCCATCGGGTTCCGCACGCGCGACGGCCGCAGCGCCGATCGTGCCTCCGGCACCCGTCCGGTTGTCGACGATCGCGCGCATGCCGGAGTTGGCGGTCAACCGGTCGGCGACCAGCCTGCCGATCACGTCCACGACCCCTCCGGGAGGGAAAGGGACGACAAGGACGATCGGCTTGGTCGGGAACGCCGGTGCGGAACCGGCAAACAGGGTAAGCGCAACCAAGCACAGAGAGCGCCGCAACAGTTTCACGAATTTGCGTGGAGTCATCTGGAGCCTCTTCATGTTCGTGCAGCGGGTTGGGTCACACGTCCCGATCACTTGCCCAGCGGCATGCCCGGCTGCGGTGCCCGCGACGGCGCCATGCGCGAGTTCAAGGCCGAACGCATCGACCAGACCAGCAGGTCGTGGGTCAGCTCGACGCGCTTTTCCGCGTGATCGCGCGACGTCCAGAGGTTGCGCGTTTCGCCCGGATCGGCCCTGAGGTCGAAAAGCTCGCCGTCCGGTTCGCCCAGGTAATAGACCAGCTTCCAATCCTTGTCGCGGCGCATGACCATGTACTCGGCGCCGGTCTGGATATGGTCCCGTGCGAGTTCCGCATAGGCGACGTCGCGGATCGAGGGCGCCTCCCCGCGCAGCACGGGCCAAAGCGACCGCGCCTCCCAGTTCGCGGGAACCCGGACCCCGGCCGACTCGAGAATCGTCGGCGCAACGTCCATCAGCTGGACCAGGCTGTCGTTGCGCCCGCCTGCGGGTATCTTCCCGGGCGCCCACGCAATGAGGGGCACGCGCTCCACGGAGTCGTACATGGTCCACTTCTGGATGTGGCCGTGGTCGCCCAGCGCATCGGCATGATCCGAGGTGAATAGGACCACCGCATTGTCCAGGTAACCCTTGCGCTCGAGCATCTGCATGATCTCGCCGAGCTTCTCGTCGATCATGGTCACGTTTGCCGCATAGTGCCGGCGCAGCCGCAGGACATCCTGCGCCGAAGGCCGGTGCTGCCACGCGATCGAGTCGTAATTGTTGCGGATCATGTTTTCCCGCAGCACCCCCTGTGCCCTGGGCTGCAGCGCCTCTTCCTCCTCGGTGAACTGCGGAACCGGGATATCGGCGCTTGCGTAGCGCTTCAAATGGCTTGCCGTGGGGTCGTAGGGCGGGTGCGGCCCCGGAAACCCGATCTGCAGGAACAGCGGGCTGGTCGCCTTGCGCTCTTCCAGCCACCACAGCACGTGGTCTCCGATGAAATTGTCCGAATGAAGTGCGTCGGGAAGGTCCCAGGTAAATGCGCCAATGGCCGCCTTGTACGCGGCGAGATCGGCAGACGAGCGGCTGTAGCGCGAAGGCTTCTTCAGCTTGTGCGCATGAAGCGCCTTGTCCCATTCGTCGTAGAACGCGCGGTCGTGCTCGTCGAGGAACAGCGGTCGGTCCTTGTTCTCGACGACGAACCGCTGGTGGAACCCGCCGGGTTCGTCATACGGGTTGATATGCATCTTGCCGATGTTCGCGCAGTGGTACCCGGCCGAGGCCAGCCATTGGACCCAGGTCGGCTTCCAAGGCTGGAAATTCTTGAACACCCCGGCCGCGTGGGGATACATGCCGGTAAAGAGGCTCGCGCGGGAGGCGACGCACACCGGGGACGTCACAAAGCAGTTCGTGAATGCCGCGCCTTCCGCGACCATCCGGTCGAGGTTCGGGGTATGCATCCACGGCGCCCCCAGGGCATTGATCGTGTCCGCGCGCTGCTGGTCGGTGATGATCAGGATGATGTTCGGTTGTGCGTTCATGCCTGGGTCCAATATCAGCCGGCGGAAAACCCGCCGTCGACGAAGATCGTCTGGCCGGTGATGTAGTCGGAGGCGCGGCTTGCGAGGAAGACGGCGGTGCCGCGCAGGTCGTGAAGCTCGCCGTTGCGGCCGATCATTGTCTTGTCGGCCATCGCCTGCCAGCGCGCCGGGTCGCTCTTGACCGGGCTGGTCAGCGGCGTGGCGAAGAAGCCGGGACCGATGGCGTTTGCGTTCACCCCGTGCCGCGACCAGGCCTCGGCCTGCGCCCGGGTCAGTTGCATGATGCCGCCCTTCGACGCGCCGTACGGCCCGCTGTTGCCGAACGCGCGCATCGACTGCAGCGAGGCGATATTGATGATGCGCCCCCAGCCCTTGGCGATCATTGCGGGCGCGAGTTTCTGCGCGAGGAAGAAAGGGGCCTCGAGGTTGATCCCGATCGTCGCGTCCCAGTCGCCCTCGGTGATCTCGAGCATCGGGCGGCGGATGTTGACGCCGGCAGCTGTGACGAGGATGTCGGGCGGGCCGAAGAATGACGGCGCCTTGCCTGCGCATGCGGCTATCGCACTGCGGTCGGCGAGATCGCAGGCGATCGTCGCGGCCCGTCCCCCTTTGGATTCGATCGATCGCTTCGCGGCGTCGAGTTCCGCGGCACGCCGCGCGACGAGGACCACTGCGGCGCCCGCTTCGGCGAGCGCGTCCGCGATTTCCGCGCCGATGCCGGAATTCGCGCCGGTGACGAGCGCGACCTTTGCGGTGAGGTCGAACAACTTGAAGATCGGCCTGGAATCCATCAGAGACTGACCGGCGTGCCGCGGTCGAAAGATTCGCCCGGGAAGTATTTCTCGAGCCGGTCGTCGGCGGTGCGCGCATGCGCTTCCATGCCCTCGAGCCTGGAGATGCGCGCGGTGACCTGCGCAATCTGGCGCGATGCGTCCCGGGTCATGCGCTGCCAGGTGAGGGTCTTCATGAACTTGTGCACCGAGAGCCCGCCGGAGTAGCGGGCTGCACCCTTGGTCGGCAGGATGTGGTTCGGCCCCGAGGCCTTGTCGCCGAACGCCACCGTCGTCTCCTCGCCCAGGAAGAGCGACCCGTAACAGGTCAGGCTTGCCAGCCACCAGTCGAGGTCGCGTGCATGGACTTCCAGATGCTCGGAGGCATGGCGGTCGGAGACCTCGACCACTTCTTCGCGCGTGTCGCAGACGATGACTTCGCCGTAATCGCGCCAGGCGGCGCCCGCTGCGTCGCGCGCAGTCGGCGGGAGCTCGTCGATCAGGCCGGGCACCAGCTTCATGACGTTTTCGGCGAGCGCGCGCGAAGTCGTGAACAGCCACGCAGGCGATTCATGGCCGTGCTCCGCCTGCCCGACGAGGTCCGAGGCGACGATCGCCGGATCGGCCGAATCGTCGGCGATCACCGCCACCTCGGAGGGCCCGGCAAAGACGTCGATGCCGACCTTGCCGAACAGGTTGCGCTTGGCCTCGGCGACATACTTGTTGCCCGGCCCGACGATGATGTCGGCCGGCCTGCCGGTAAACAGGCCATACGCCATCGCGGCGATCGCCTGCACGCCGCCCAGCGTCATCATGATGTCCGCCCCGGCGACCTGCATTGCGTAGAGCACTTCGGGGTGGATGCCTTCGCCGCGCCAGGGCGTGGAGCATGCGATGACCGTCGGAACACCGGCGGCCTTGGCGGTGGCGATGCTCATGTACGCCGAGGCGATGTGCGCATAGCGTCCGGTGGGCACGTAGCATCCGGCGACATTGACCGGCACCAGCCGCTGACCGGCGATCAGCCCGGGGTGGATTTCGGTCGAGAATTCCCGGATCGACTCGCGTTGCGCGATCGCGAAGCGGCGCACCTGCCCGGTGGCGAATTCGATGTCGCGTTTGGTCGAGGCCGGCAGGTCGCGGGTGCGCCGCTCGGCCTGCGCCTTGGAGACGAGGATTTCGCCGGCCCAGCGGTCCAGCTTCTGTGCGTATTCGCGCACCGCGTCTTCGCCGCGCCGCTCGATTTCGGCCAGCATCTCGACTACGACTTTCTGCGCGCTGCCGCTTTCGGTTTCCGGGGTCTTGGCGGCCTTCTTGAGGTAGGTCGTGGTCATCGGCGGTAGGCAGTCGAAGTGTCAGGAATGAAAGCGCTTTCATTCAGGCTATCCAGCGATCCGTCCCCAGTCAATACGCACTGCAGCATCCGTGTTTCTGGGAGCGCTTTCATGGATGCTATCCTGCACCCGGATGAAAACCCGAGACACCGCCCGCCTGTCGGACGTGGCCCGCGCCGCGGAGGTATCGCTTTCCACCGCGTCGCGCGCCCTGGCCGACCCGGCACTCGTCCGTCCCGAGACGCGTGAAAGGGTCCGCCAGGCGGCCGAGTTGCTTCGCTATGTTCCGCACGGCGCGGCGCGGGCGCTTGCCTCGAGGCGTTCGCGCACGATCGGTGCGGTGGTGCCGACGCTGGACAACCCGATCTTCGCGAATTCGACCCAGGCCCTGCAGCGTTCGCTCGGCGAGGCGGGTTACACGCTGTTGCTTGCAAGCCACGAGTACGACTCGAAGACCGAGATTTCGGTCACCCGCGCGCTGGTCGAGCGCGGCGTCGACGGGCTCGTGTTCGTCGGTACCGACCACTCGCCCGAATTCTTCCAATTCCTCGCATCGTCCGGCGTACTTTTCGAGTTGACGTGGGCGATCGACCCGAACGGCCATCATCACTGCGTGGGCTTTTCGAACCGTGTCGCGGCGATCCGGATCGCGCACCACCTGCTCGACCTCGGGCACACGAACCTTGCAATGATCTCGGGTTACACCGCCAACAACGACCGTGCGCGGGAGAGGGTGGCGGGGGTGCGCGATGCGTTGGCGGCGAGGGGGCTCGCACTCGCCGACGACCACCTCGTCGAGACCGCATTCTCGGTGGGCAGCGGCCGGTTGGCGCTGCGCGAGCTGCTGGCGCGCGATTCCACGATCACCGCGGTGGTTTGCGGCAACGATATCCTCGCCCTCGGTGCGCTGGTCGAGGCCGCCGCAAGGGGCGTCGCGGTTCCGCGCCAGCTTTCGGTCACCGGGTTCGACGACATCGAACTCGCTGGCGAGATTTCGCCGGCACTCACGACCATCCATATCCCGACGGCCGAGATCGGGCGCCGAGCGGCCGAGCGCCTGCTCGCGCGACTTGAAGGCCGCAAGGTGAAGCGCGGCGAAGAGCTGCCGGTCGACCTCGTGATTCGCGAGAGTTCCGGGCCGCCTCCCGCATCGGCCCCCGGCGAACGCGCGCCGTCGCAAGGCTAGGCATGGTCGGCCCTCCGACGACGCGGATCGCCGCCTTCTACTTTGCCTATTTCTGCTACCTCGGGGCCTACGCGCCCTATTTCACGCTCTATCTTGCGGGCAAGGGGTTCTCGGCCGCCGAGATCGCGAGCATCCAGGCGCTGCCCCAGTTCGTGCGCATCTTCGCGCCGATGGCGTGGGGGTGGCTGTCCGACGTCACCGGGTCGCGGCGCGGCGTGGTCGTCCTTTCCTGCGGCCTCACGGCTCTGGCGATCGGCGTGCTGGCCTTCATGTCCGGCTTCTACCAGACCGCGCTCACCGTGGCGGCCATCGGGATGTGCTCTGCCGCCGTGCTGTCGATCGTCGACGCGCTGACTTTTTCGGTCCTCGGTGCGCGCACCGATCGCTACGGCCCGACCAGGCTGTGGGGATCGGTAGGCTTCATCGTTGCGGTGCTCGCGACCGGGGCGTTGCTGGATACCGCGCCGGTCGCGCAACTCGTGTGGGTGCTGTTCGGCCTGTCCGTCGCGACGTTTGTCGTATCGGCCGGGTTGCCCTCGCCTCCGGCCGAGCATGCGACACAGGCCAGGGGAAGTCTCGGTTCGATCCTGAAGCGGCCGGAAGTCATCGCATTCTTCGGGGCCTGCACGTTCATGACCGTGGCCCACGGTGCGCTCTACGTCTTCTACTCGATCTACCTGGTCCAGCACGGGTATTCGAAGACGATGGTCGGGTTGATGTGGATGCTCGGGGTTGTGGCGGAGATCCTCGTTTTCGTTGCCATGCCGAGGCTCGTCCGGCGGTTCAGCCTCAGGGCGATCCTGCTGGTGAGCTTCCTTGCTGCAGGCGTTCGGTTTGCGGGCATCGGCTGGGGTGTGGAATGGCTCGCCGTGCTGGTCGTTGCCCAGATCCTGCATGCCGCGACGTTCGGTTCGTTCCATGCTGCGTCGATCGCCATGGTGCATCGCCTGTTCGCCGGCCCTCTGCAGGTGCGCGGGCAGGCGCTTTACATGAGCATTTGCTATGGCCTCGGCGGGATGGTCGGGACCCTGCTGGCCGGCGCGGCCTGGGAGGCGCTCGGCCCTTCGCTGACTTACGGCATCAGCGCGGCGTTCGGGCTCCTGGGGGCGGCGCTCGTCGCCTGGCGCGTCCAGGCCCAGCCGCAGGTTAAACTTCCAGCGTGAAGAACCTCGGCGGATTTTCAGCGGCCCTGCTGCTCGCGCTGGCCGTTTGCGGGTGCCAGACGGTCCAGACGACCCAGCCCGGCACGGTCGGCATCGATCGCTCGCAGACGATGCTCGTGTCGTCCAGGCAGATCAACGACAGCGCGAAGAAGGCCTACGGACAGACCATGCAGGCCGCCGCGCAAAAGGGCCAGCTCAACCGCGATGCGGGACAACTCGCGAGGGTGCGCGCAGTGGCCGGCCGCCTGATCGGCCAGACGGGCGCGTTCCGTGCGGATGCGCCCGGGTGGCAGTGGGAAGTCAACGTGGTGACTTCCAAGGAAGTGAATGCCTGGTGCATGCCGGGCGGCAAGATCGCGGTGTACACCGGCATCCTCGACGGCCTCAAGCTGACCGACGAGGAACTGGCCGCGGTCATGGGGCACGAAATCGCGCATGCTCTGAGGGAGCACGGTCGGGAGCGGGCCTCGCAGGCGATGGCGCAAAGCGTCGTGATCGGTGTGGTCGGCGCGGTGGCCGGCCTGTCCGGGGCCACGCAGGACCTTTCGAAGACGGTGCTCGACCTGACCTTCAACCTGCCGAATTCTCGCCAGGACGAGACCGAGGCCGACCGCATAGGTGTCGAACTCGCTGCACGCGCCGGATTCGACCCGCGTGCCGCGATCACGCTCTGGCAGAAGATGGCGCAAAAGGGCGGCGGTTCGCCGCCGGAGTTCCTGTCGACGCACCCGGCGGGCCAGACCCGGATCGCCGACCTGCGCGTGATCTCCGAAAAGGTCTTGCCGCTGTACGAAAGGGCCCGCGGCCAGCGCTGAAGCGAGCCCGGTTCAGCGCCTGCTCTCTCGCGGAAGGCACCTGCGCTGTGCAATAATCTCAGGTTCGGTAGCGCCCCTTTTCGCGCCGCGGAAAACTATGGCACAGACTCTCTACGACAAGCTTTGGGACAGTCACGTGGTGCACGTCGAGGAAGACGGCACCGCGCTGCTCTATATCGATCGCCACCTGGTGCACGAGGTGACCAGCCCGCAGGCGTATGACGGCCTGAAGCTGGCCGGCCGCAAGCCGTGGCGCATTTCGTCGATCGTAGCAACGGCCGACCACAACACGCCGACCACGGGCTGGGACAAGGGTATCGAGGGCATTGCGGACCCGATCTCGCGGCTGCAACTCGAGACGCTTGACGCCAACATGCGCGAGTACGGGGCCAAGGCGTATTTCCCGTTCCGCGACAGGCGCATGGGCATCGTCCACGTGATCGGGCCCGAGCAGGGCGCGACGCTGCCGGGCATGACCGTGGTCTGCGGAGACTCGCACACCAGTACGCATGGCGCGTTCGGGTGTCTCGCCCACGGCATCGGGACCTCCGAAGTCGAGCACGTCATGGCCACGCAGTGCCTGGTTCAGAAGAAGATGAAGAACATGCGCGTCACCGTCGACGGCGCTTTGCCGCGCGGCGTGACCGCAAAAGACATTGCGCTCGCCGTCATCGGCAAGATCGGCACCGCCGGCGGCACCGGCTCGGCGATCGAGTTCTCAGGCTCGGCGATCCGCTCGCTGACGATGGAAGGGCGCATGACACTGTGCAACATGGCCATCGAGGCCGGCGCCCGCGCAGGCATGGTCGCGGTGGATGACACCACCATCGAATACCTCAAGGGGCGTCCGTTCTCGCCCAGCGGCCCGGAATGGGACCAGGCGGTGATCTACTGGCGCACGCTGAAGAGCGACCCGGATGCCGAATTCGACCGCGAAGTCGTCCTCAATGCCGCCGACATCCTGCCGCAGGTGACCTGGGGAACGTCGCCCGAGATGGTGGTCCCGGTCGACGGCGCGGTGCCCGACCCGGACAAGGAAAAGGACCCGACGCGTCGCGAAGGCATGGAGCGCGCGCTGGTCTACATGGGACTGAAGCCGCGCACGCCGATCCAGGACATCCTGCTCGACAAGGTATTCATCGGCTCGTGCACCAACTCGCGCATCGAGGACCTTCGCGCCGCGGCCGCGGTCGCCAAGGGCAAGCGGGTGGCATCGAACATCAAGGTCGCGATGGTCGTCCCCGGCTCGGGCCTCGTCAAGGCGCAGGCCGAGAAGGAAGGCCTGGACAGGGTCTTTCGCGAGGCCGGCTTCGAGTGGCGCGAACCGGGCTGCTCGATGTGCCTGGCGATGAACGCGGATCGCCTCGATCCGGGCGAGCGCTGTGCCTCGACCTCGAACCGCAACTTCGAGGGGCGGCAGGGCGACGGCGGGCGCACCCACCTCGTTTCGCCGGCGATGGCGGCGGCCGCCGCCATCGCGGGGCATTTCGTCGACGTGCGGCAGTGGCGTTAGCAACCCAAAGGAGCCAACCATGAAGAATTTCGTCAGCCTGATCCTGCTTGCGGCGGCCCTTTCCGGCTGCAACACCGTGCAGG
The DNA here is from genome assembly GCA_964599095.1 of uncultured Bordetella sp. Lineage (GTDB taxonomy): Bacteria > Pseudomonadota > Gammaproteobacteria > Burkholderiales > SG8-39 > SZAS-79. The sequence goes on along the minus strand of CAZREB010000020.1, from coordinate 19,394 downwards.
GCATAGGCAAGGACGTGGAGCAGGGCGGCGAGGCGATCCAGCGCGCGGTCAAGAAATAGGCGATCGATGGAAAAATTCACCGTACTGACGGGCCTGGTGGCGCCGATGGATCGGGCCAACGTCGACACCGACGCGATCATCCCCAAGCAGTTCCTCAAGTCGATCAAGCGGACCGGCTACGGCCCGAACCTGTTCGACGCATGGCGCTATCGCGACCATGGCGAGCCGGGAATGGACAATTCCAAGCGCCCGCTGAACGAGGCGTTCGTGCTGAACCAGCCGCGTTACAAGGGCGCGACGATCCTCCTTGCGCGCAAGAACTTCGGCTGTGGCAGCTCGCGCGAGCACGCGCCCTGGGCGCTGCAGGATTTCGGCTTTCGCTGCGTGATCGCGCCCTCGTTCGGCGACATCTTCTACAACAACAGCTTCAAGAACGGGCTCCTGCCGGTCGTCCTCGCGGAGTCCGAAGTCGACAAGCTGTTCTACGAGGCCGCGTCGTTCCCGGGCTTCAAGCTGGTCGTCGATCTCGACGCGCAGGCGGTCGCCACCGCGAACGGCAACCTGTCGTTCAAGTTCGAGATCGACGCTTTCCGCAAGTACTGCCTGCTCAACGGCCTGGACGAGATCGGCCTCACGCTGCGCCACGCGGACAAGATCCGGTCGTTCGAGACGACGCGGGCCCAGCAGTTCCCCTGGTTATTCCGGTAGGCCGAGATGGGCATCAAGAGCATGAAGATTGCAGTCTTGCCGGGCGACGGGATCGGCGCAGAGATCATTGCGCAGGCCCTGCGCGTGCTGAAGCGGCTCGACCTGCCGCTCGATATGCAGGAAGCCGCGGTGGGCGGCGCCGGCTACGACGCTTCGGGCGACCCGCTGCCCGGGGCCACGCTGCAGCTTGCCAAGGATTCGGACGCAATCCTGTTCGGCGCCGTCGGCGGCTGGCAATACGACAAGCTGCCGCGCGCCAAGCGCCCGGAGCAGGCGATCCTCGGCCTGCGCAAGCACCTCGGCCTGTTCGCCAACCTGCGTCCGGCGCAGGTCCATCCCGAACTCGCTGGCGCCTCGGCGCTCAAGCCCGAGGTCGTCGCGGGACTGGACATCCTTATCATCCGCGAACTGACAGGCGACATCTATTTCGGGCAGCCGCGCGGCATCCAGGCCCGCGCAGACGGCGAGCGGGAAGGCTTCGACACCATGCGTTACTCCGAGGGCGAGATCCGCCGGATCGCGCACGTCGGTTTCCAGGCGGCGCTGAAGCGCAGCCGCCGGCTGTGCTCGGTCGACAAGGCCAACGTGCTCGAGACGTCGCAACTCTGGCGCGACGTGGTAACCGAGGTCGGCAAGGAATACCCGGATGTCGAGTTGTCACACATGTACGTCGACAACTGCGCCATGCAGCTGGTGAGGACGCCGAAGCAGTTCGACGTGGTCGTGACCGGCAACATGTTCGGGGATATCCTCTCCGACGAGGCGTCGATGCTGACCGGCTCGATCGGCATGCTGCCGTCGGCTTCGCTCGACGCGAACAACAAGGGGCTGTACGAGCCGATCCACGGCTCGGCGCCCGATATCGCGGGGAAGAACATCGCGAATCCGCTCGCCACGATCCTGTCGGCGGCCATGATGCTGCGCTACTCGCTGCAGCAGCCGGCCGCGGCCGACAGGGTGGAGGCGGCGGTGAAGAAGGTGCTGAAGGAGGGGTATCGCACCGCCGACATTGTCGAGGGCGGCGCGAAGCAGGTGGGCACGGAGGAGATGGGCGCGGCCGTGGTGGCGGCGCTCTAGTGTCCTAGAGGAAAGATCATGCTGAGAGTCGGAATCGTCGGCTGGCGCGGAATGGTGGGTTCGGTCCTGGTGCAGCGCATGCGTGAAGAAAAGGACTTCGATCTCATCGAGCCGGTGTTTTTCTCCACGTCGCAGGCGGGCGGCAAAGGCCCGTCCATCGGCAGGGACACCGGGCCGGTCAAGGACGCCGGTTCGATCGAGGAACTGAAGGCGCTGCCGGTCGTGATCACCTGCCAGGGCGGCGACTATACGAATGAGATCCACCCGAAGCTGCGCAAGGCCGGCTGGAAGGGCTACTGGATCGATGCCGCGAGCGCGCTGCGCATGAAGGACGACGCGGCGATCGTGCTCGATCCGGTGAACATGCCGGTGATCGAGTCCGCGCTCGGTCGGGACGTGCGCGACTACATCGGCGGCAACTGCACAGTCAGCCTGATGATGATGGGGCTCGACGGCCTGTTCAAGCACGATCTCGTCGAGTGGATGACGAGCATGACCTACCAGGCGGCATCGGGCGCGGGCGCGGCCAACATGCGCGAACTGATGGCGCAGATGGCCCACCTCGGCGACAGGACGCGTGCGCTGCTGGCCGACCCGTCGAGTTCGGCGCTCGAAATCGACGCCGCCGTGACGGAATCCCTTCGCAACGGGGGGCTGCCCAGGGAGAATTTTGGCTACCCTCTGGCCGGGAGCCTGCTGCCGTGGATAGACAAGGACATGGGCGACGGACAGAGCCGCGAAGAGTGGAAAGGGCAGGCCGAGACCAACAAGATCCTCGGCCGCAGCGAGCGCCCGATCCCTGTGGACGGCATATGCGTCCGCGTAGGGGCGATGCGCTGCCACTCGCAGGCATTGACGATCAAGTTGAAGAGGGACGTGCCGCTCGACGAAGTGCAGGGCATGCTGGCCGAAGCCAACGACTGGGTAAAAGTCGTGCCGAACCGGCGTGAAGAGAGTCTTGCCGAGCTGACACCGGCGGCGGTGAGCGGAAAGCTGTCGGTGCCGGTCGGGCGGCTGCGCAAGATGCCGATGGGCGGCGAATACCTGTCCGCCTTCACGGTCGGCGATCAGCTGCTCTGGGGCGCAGCCGAGCCTTTGCGCAGAGTTTTGCGTATCCTTTTGGATCGCGGGGTGGCACACTGATTTGGGGCGCAGGGGGGAGTGCGCGGGGATCAACCGGCGCCGACTTTTACATAAACCGAACGGGGCTGTAGCTGAAAAATCGTAGAATATTTATCAGCTTGCAAGGCTAACACTATGATGTTATGTTAGTTGTCCCATCGAATAAGACTCAGGGTGGTACAGTGGGAAAATCTGTCACCGCAAGGCTCCTGGCCGCGGCTTTGCTGTTGTGGGTACCGCTGCATGTCCTAGGGGCTGGCCTCGGCAAACTCACCGTCCTCTCAGCTCTGGGTCAGCCGCTGTCGGCCGAGATCGAGGTCGTCTCTCTGCAGCCCGGCGAAGAGGATTCTCTCGTCGCCCGGTTCGCGTCGAGCGATGCCTATCGGCAGGCCGGGATCGAATCGAACGCGGCAACGCTGGGCGTGCGCTTTTCGATCGACCGCCGCAACGGCCGTTACGTCATCAAGATGGCGTCGAACGCGCCGATCAACGAGCCCTTCCTCAATGTCCTCGTAGAGTTGTCCTGGAACAGCGGGCGGCTGGTCCGCGAGTACACTTTCCTGCTCGACCCGCCTGAATACAAAGGCACGCCGCCGGTTGCGGCGGCGCCTGCGCCTCGCCCCGCACCGGCGGCGGTCGCCGCGCCCGTGGCGGCACCACGTGCTGTGCAGGAAAAGCCGATGACGCCGACTGCGGCTCCCGCCGCATCCCCGTCGAGCGGCAAGACTTACGAGGTCAAGAAGGGCGACACGCTCGGCAAGATCGCCGCCCAGACGAATCCGGGCGGCGGCGTCAGCCTGCAGCAGATGCTGATCGCGCTGTATCGCGCGAACCCCGATGCGTTCATCGGCAGCAACATCAACCGGCTGCGCGCCGGGCGGATCCTCAACGTGCCGGACCAGGCCACTGCGGCGGCAGTGGACGAGGACGATGCGCGACGCCTGGTCAACGCACAGGCGCAGGATTTCCGTGCCTACCAGAGCACCCTTGCCGGCGCAGTCGCGGCAGCGCCTGCCGAAGGCGCCGCCGGCCGGCGCAGTGCGAGCGGCCGAATCACCACCACGCCCGAAGAGCCGGCAACCGAAAAGAAGGACCGGCTCAGACTTTCGAAAGCCGACGCGAAGGCCGGCGACCGAGCGAAAGCCGCACGGGGCGATAACGCAGCGGCGAGCGAAAAGGCGCTCAGGGAATCAGAATCGCGGGTTGCGGAACTCGAGAAGAACGTCGAGGACCTGCGCAAGCTGCTCGAACTGAAGAACCAGGCGCTTGCGGCGCTCGAGTCCAAGGGCGGCGCCAAGGGCGCGCCGGCGGCGAAGGCGGCTGAGCCGGCCAAGCCCGCACCTGCGGCTGCCGCACCAGCACCCGCGCCTGCCGCGGCACCGCCCAAGCCTGCCGCCGAAGCGACCAAGGCGCCGGAAGCGCCCAAACCCGCAACAGAGTCCGCAAAGGCGCCTGACGCCGCCAAAGCCCCGGAAGCAGCCAAGGCACCGGAAGCACCGAAGCCGCCCGCCAAGGCACCGGAAGCGCCGAAGAAGGTCGTGGCGCCCCCGCCTCCTCCGCCCCCGCCGCCCAGCCTCGTCGACGAATTCCTCGACAGCCCGCTTTCGCTGGCCGGCCTGGGGGCCGCGATCCTGGCGCTGTTCGGCTATGGCTGGTGGGCATGGAAGCGCAAGAAAGCCGACCAGTCGAAGCTCCAGGACAGCGTGGTCGGCGCTCCGGCCGCTTCGAGCCTGGGGGCTTCCTCGGTCTTCAGCGGCGCCCAGAATGTCGATACCGGCGCCGCAGTGGCGCAGGCATCGGTGAGCGATTCGAGCGTTGCCGCGGCCGATACGGACGAAGTCGACCCGATCGCCGAGGCCGACGTCTACATGGCCTACGGGCGCGACACACAGGCCGAAGAAATCCTCAAGGACGCGCTGGCGAAGGACCCGAACCGCCTGGCGATCCACTCGAAGCTGCTCGAGATCTACGCGGCGCGCCGCGACGTGCAGAATCTCGAACAGACCGCGATGAAGGTCAAGGAGATCACGGGCGGCGAAGGCGAGGACTGGGACAAGGCGATCGTCCTCGGACGCAGCGCCGACCCCGGCAATGCCCTTTATGGCGGGGATCCCGAGGCGACCGTGATGTTGCGTCCGGCGGCCGCGCCCGCGGCGGGGGGCGGGGCGCCTACGCTCGACTTCGACCTTGACGCAGCAACCCCCGCGACGACGCCGGACATTGCGCTCGATGCGGAGCCCAAGGCAGAAGCGGGCGCAGGCCCTGCCACCCTCGATTTCGATCTCGGTGGCGGTGACGCCGCGCCGGCGCCCGAGCCTGCAGCCGAGGACAAGTCTGACTTTGCGCCGGGCGGCACGATCATCATGGATTCGAAGGAGGCGCTCAGTGCCGGCGGAGGCCTCGATTTCGACCTTGGCATGGGTGAGCCTCCCAAGCCGGCAGAACCTGCGCCGGCGCCGGAGCCCGCGCCCGCACCTGCCGTCGATTCCGGCGGTCTCGACTTCAACCTCGACCTCGATTCGGACAAGACAGTGATGATGCCTCCGTCCGCGGCCAAGGCGCCGGACGTCGATCTTTCCGCGATCAGCTTCGACCTGGGCACGCCCGACGCACCGGCGGCGCCCGCGGCCGAAGGCGATGCGCGATGGCAGGAGGTCGCGACCAAGCTCGACCTGGCCAAGGCGTACGAGGAGATGGGCGACAAGGATGGCGCCCGCGACCTCCTCAACGAAGTGGAGAAGGAAGGCGATGACGCGCAGAAGAACCAGGCGCGCCAGATGCTCGCCAAGCTGGGCTGACCGGCCCGCCGCTCCGACAAGGCCACGGCCCGGCGCCGTGGCCTTTTCATTTCCGGGACAGTAACCTGAGGCATGAAGCGAATCGCACTCGGCATCGAATACGACGGCAGCCGGTTCCTCGGCTGGCAGACGCAGTCGGGAGGGGGGGCGGTCCAGGACGCGCTCGAGCCTGCGTTGTCGACCATCGCGGGCAGCGAAATCCTCGTGACCTGCGCCGGACGGACCGACCGCGGCGTGCACGCGCGCGGCCAGGTCGTGCATTTCGACACCGTCGCCGAACGCCCGCCCTCGGCGTGGGTGCGCGGCGTGAACGCCTTGCTGCCGGAGTCGGTGGCGGTCCTTTGGTCGGCCGAAGTCCCGGAGGACTTCCACGCGCGCTACTCGGCGCGCTCTCGCACCTACCGCTATGTGCTGGTCAACCGCCCGGTGCGTCCGGCGCTCGAAGCGCGCCACGCGGGCTGGTTCCACGCGCCGCTCGACGTGGCCGCCATGCGCTCCGGCGCGAGGCACTTCATCGGCGAGCATGACTTCAGCGCGTTTCGCTCGAGCGAATGCCAGGCCAGGAGCCCGGTGAGGACTGTCCATCGACTCGATATCGATTCCGGCGACGGCCGGATCGTGTTCACGATCTGCGCCAACGCGTTTCTTCACCACATGGTCCGCAACATCGTCGGTACGCTGGTCTACATCGGCAAGGGCAGGCATCCGCCGCAATGGGCGAGCGAGGTGCTCGAGTCGCGCGATCGCTCGCGCGCGGCGCCGACGTTCGCTCCGGAGGGCCTGTGCCTCGAGCACGTCGAATACGAGGCCCGGTGGAACCTCCCGTCCCTGCCGTCGCGCGTAGCGGCGGTGCCGGCATGAGGACGCGGATCAAGATCTGCGGGATCACACGCCCCCAGGACGCGGTCGCCGCCGCCGAGGCCGGTGCCGACGCGATCGGGCTCGTGTTCTATCCGCAGAGCCCGCGCTTTCTTTCGCTTGAGCGCGCGATCGAAGTGCGCGATGCGTTGCCGCCCTTCGTGCAGACCGTGGCGTTGTTCGTCAACCCTTCGCGGGCGGAAGTCGACGCCGTGCTCGAGCGTGTGCGTCCCTCGATGCTCCAGTTCCACGGCGAGGAAATGCCGGGATTCTGCGCCGGGTTTGCGGTGCCCTGGCTGAAGGCGTGCCGGGTAAGGGAAGGGGTCGATTTGCTAGAATACTTCCGTTCGTATCCGGGGGCGGCCGGCTGGCTCGCGGATGCCTTCGTCGAGGGCTACGGCGGCGCCGGGAAGAGTTTCGACTGGTCGCTGGTGCCGGCCGAGCGCGACAGGCCGCTGGTGCTGTCGGGCGGGTTGACGAAGGACAACGCCGCCGAGGCGGTGCGCAGGGTCAGGCCGTGGGCGGTAGACGTATCCAGCGGAGTCGAATCCGCCAAAGGCATCAAGGACGCCGCGAAGATCGCGGCGTTCATCCAAGAGGTCAAAAATGCAGATGTATGACTTACCCGACGCGCGCGGGCACTTCGGTCCCTACGGGGGCTCGTTCGTCGCCGAGACGCTGACGCAGGCGCTCGACCAGTTGCGCGAGGCTTACGAGAAGGCCCGCAAGGATCCCGCCTTCCTCGAGGAATTCCACTACGAGCTCAAGCACTACGTCGGCCGGCCGAGCCCCGTCTATCACGCGAAGCGCTGGTCGGACGAGATCGGCGGTGCGCAGATCTACCTCAAGCGCGAGGACCTGAACCACACCGGCGCGCACAAGATCAACAACACGATCGGCCAGGCGATGCTCGCGCGTCGCATGGGCAAGAAGCGCGTGATCGCCGAGACCGGCGCCGGCATGCATGGCGTGGCCACCGCGACGATCGCGGCGCGCTACGGCATGACCTGCGTGGTCTACATGGGCTCCGAGGATACCAAGCGGCAGGTACAGAACGTCTACCGCATGAAGCTGCTGGGCGCGACCGTGACGCCGGTGGAGTCGGGATCGAAGACGCTCAAGGACGCGCTCAACGAAGCGATGCGCGACTGGGTCACGAACGTCGACGACACTTTCTACATCATCGGCACCGTGGCCGGCCCGCACCCGTATCCGATGATGGTGCGCGATTTCCAGTCGGTGATCGGCGAGGAGTGCAGGGTCCAGGTGCCCGAGATGACCGGGCGCCAGCCCGATGCGGTGATCGCCTGCGTCGGCGGCGGGTCGAACGCGATGGGCATCTTCTACCCGTACATCAAGGAAGAGGGCGTGCGCCTGATCGGCGTCGAGGCCGCCGGCGAAGGGATAGCCACCGGCAGGCATGCCGCCTCGCTGTGCGCCGGCAAGCCCGGCGTGCTTCACGGCAACCGGACCTACCTGCTGCAGGACGCCAACGGCCAGATCATCGAGACGCATTCGGTCTCGGCGGGCCTCGACTATCCCGGTGTCGGGCCGGAGCATGCCTGGCTCAAGGACGCCGGCCGCGCCGAATACGTTGCGGTCACGGACTCCGAATCGCTCAAGGCCTTCCACGACCTCTGCCACCTCGAGGGCATCATCCCGGCGCTCGAGTCGTCGCATGCGCTGGCCTACGCGGCCAAGCTGGCCGCGACGTTGCCCAAGGACAAGATCCTGCTGGTCAACCTTTCGGGCCGCGGCGACAAGGACATGCATACCGTCGCGCAGCGAGCCGGGCTCAATTTCTGATGTCGCGCATCCCTGCCAAGTTCGAGGCACTGCGTGCTGCGCGCAGGAAGGGGCTGGTTTCCTACATCACCGCAGGTGACCCGGGACCGGAATTGACCGTCCCGCTGCTCCAAGGACTTGCGCGCGCGGGCTGCGACATCCTCGAAATCGGTGTGCCGTTTTCCGACCCGATGGCCGATGGCCCGGCAAACCAGCGTTCTTCCGAACGCGCCCTCAAGAAAGGCGTCGGCCTCAAGGACGTGCTCGGCATGGTCCGCGAGTTCCGTGCAACCGACGCCGTCACGCCCATCGTGCTGATGGGCTATGCCAACCCGATCGAGGCGATGGGTGCCGGGGCGTTCGTGCCCGCGGCCGCGGCGGCCGGCGTCGACGGCGTGATCGTCGTGGACTACCCGCCGGAAGAGTGCGGCGAGTTCGCGGCGCTCTGCAGCAAGAACGGCATCGACCAGGTGTTCCTGCTTGCGCCGACCTCCACCGACGCGAGGATCCAGGCAGTCGCGAAAGTCGGCAGCGGGTTCCTCTACTATGTATCGCTCAAGGGCGTGACCGGCGCCGGCCACATCGATACTTCCGACGTGGCCGCGCACCTGCCCAGGATCCGCGCCGCAACCAAGCTCCCGATCGGCGTGGGTTTCGGGATTCGCGACGCGGTCTCCGCTAAGGCCATCGCAGCCGTAGCCGACGCGGTCGTCATCGGCAGCCGCATCATCGAGGAAATCGAGGCGGCCGGGCCGGAGCACGCCGTCGAACGGGTGGCCGGCCTGATCCGCCCGATCCGCGCGGCGCTGGATTCCTGACCCCGGGAGGCGAAAGATGAGCTGGCTCCAGAAACTTCTTCCGCCGAAAATCAAGCGTGTCGAGGGCGCCGCGCGCAAGCAGGTTCCCGAGGGTTTGTGGACCAAGTGCCCTTCGTGCGACGCGGTCCTGTACGCAACGGACCTCGAAAAGAACCTCAACGTCTGCCCCAAGTGCGGCCATCACAACCGCATCGGCGCGCGCGCGCGCCTCGAGGCGCTGCTCGACGAGGACGGGCGTTTCGAGATCGGCGCCGAGGTGCTGCCGGTCGACAGCCTCAAGTTCAAGGATTCGCGCCGCTATCCCGACAGGCTTTCCGAAGCCCACGACAACAGCGGCGAGACCGAGTCGCTGGTCGTCCTGCAGGGCTCGATCAAGTCGGTCGGCGTCGTGGCCGCGGCGCACGAGTTCGACTTCATGGCCGGGACCATGGGCTCGGTGCTCGGCGAAAGGTTCGTGCGCGGCGTGCGCCTCGCGATCGACGAGCGGCTGCCGTTCGTCGTCTTTACCGCGAGCGGCGGGGCGAGGATGCAGGAAGGCCTGCTTTCGCTGATGCAGATGGCCAAGACGACCGCCGCGTTGACCGAACTCGGCGAGCGCGGCCTGCCGTTCGTTTCGGTGCTGACCGATCCCACCACGGGCGGGGTGTCCGCAAGCTACGCATTCCTCGGCGACGTCGTGGTCGCGGAACCGAAAGCCCTCGTGGGCTTCGCCGGCCCGCGCGTGATCGAGCAGACGGTGCGGCAGAAACTGCCCGAAGGCTTCCAGCGCTCCGAGTTCCTGCTCGAAAAGGGCGCGATCGACATGATCATCGACCGGCGCGAGATGCGCGACAAGCTCGCGGTGCTGCTCGCTTTGCTGCGGGGCATGCCGGCGGAATCGACGAACTAAACCTTAAAACCGAACGATCGGAACAGGGGAACCTCGCGGTTCCCCCGTACCCCCTCCCTCACAAGGTCTCGTTGGTACCCGGCTCGCTTACCGATTGGCTGGCGTTCATCGAGCGCCAGCACCCGAAGGCCATCGCGCTCGGCCTCGAGCGGGTGCGCGACGTGCTCGGCCGGATGGCCGTCGCGCCGCGCTGCCCGGTGATCGTCGTCGGCGGGACCAACGGCAAGGGCTCGACTTGCGCGATGCTCGAGTCCGTCCTGCGCTGCGCCGGCTACCGCACCGGCCTGTATACGTCGCCGCACCTGATCCGCTACAACGAGCGCGTCAGGATCGATTCGCGCGAGGCCGGCGACGCGCAGCTGGTCGAGGCCTTCGTCGCTGTCGAGCAGGCGAGGGCACACACGCCGCTGACCTATTTCGAGTACGGCACGCTTGCCGCCGCGTGGCTCTTCGCCCGCCTGGACCTCGATGCGTGGATCCTCGAGGTTGGCCTCGGGGGCAGGCTCGATGCGGTCAACGCCTTCGATGCCGACTGCGCGGTGCTCACCAGCATCGACATGGATCACATGGAGTACCTCGGCCCGACGCGCGAAGACATCGGGCGCGAGAAGGCAGGCATCTTCCGCGCCGGCCGGCCGGCCGTGGTGGCCGACGCGAATCCGCCGAAGACGGTCCTCGAGATCGCCAGTTCGACCGGGGCCCGGCTGCTCCTCGGCGGGCGCGATTTCGGTTTCATTGCCGGGCCGCAGCAGTGGGTCTATTGGGGGCCGGCGGGCAGGCGTCCCGCGCTTGCGTATCCAGCGCTGCGCGGGCCGATCCAACTCGTGAATGCCGCGGCGAGCATTACCGCGCTCGACACGTTGCGCGACCGGTTGCCCGTGGCGATGCAGGACATCCGGCGCGGGTTGGCCGAAGTGACGGTCGACGGGCGGTTCCAGGTGCTTCCGGGGCGGCCGAGTGTGATCCTCGACGTGGCGCACAACCCGCAGGCGGCGCGCAATCTCGCGGCCAACCTCTCCGACAGCGGTTTTGCGCCGGAGACGCACGCGGTGTTCGGGGCGCTGCGCGACAAGGATATTTCCGGTGTCGTGCGCGCCGTGGCCGGGCGGATCACGCGCTGGCATCTCGCGACACTGCCGGGTCCGCGTGGGACGAGTGCGGCCGATCTCGCGGCGATCCTCGCGGCCGAAGGCGTGAAGGCGCCGGTCGACCTGCATGATTCGCCGGCGCTGGCCTTCGATGCGGCGCGGGGGCAGGCGGGTGAAGCTGATAAAATCGCCGTTTTCGGATCCTTCCTGACCGTCGCGGACGTGATGCTGCACTTGTCTGCGCGCGCAGGCCCGGGAAACCGCTGAAGACATGGCCGAGCGCTCGAACGCGACATCGAAAAAGAACCAGGACGCGGCGCAGGACGTAAGCACGCTGCAAAAGCGCGGACGCCGCCGGCTCGTCGGGGCCATCGCCCTGGTACTGCTCGCGGTGATCGTGCTGCCGATGGTCCTCGATCCGGAGCCGCGCCAGAACGCGCCGGCCGTGAGCGTCCGGATCCCGAACGAGGAAGGCAGCAAGTTCACGCCGAAGGTCGCGCCGAAGCCGGCCGCGCCCCAGCCGGAATCCGCGCTCCCTGCGCAACAAGCGCAGCCGCCCGCGCCCGCCGCCAGGCCCGAGCCGGCGCCTGCCGCCGCGCCCGAAGCACCCAAGGCTGACGCAAAGCCCGAGCCGAAGGTCGCCGCGAAGCCCGCGCCCAAATCTGCGGAAGCGCCGGTCGCCAAGGTCGAGCCCAAGGCCGAGACCAAGTCGCCCGAAAAGAAAGCGGCGCCGCCCGCACCGAAGCCGACCGAGAAGGCGGCCCCCACCGCGGCCGGGAGCGGCGAGCAGTTCGTCGTGCAGGTCGGCGCGTTCGCAGATCCGGAGAAGGTGAAAGAGCGCGTCGAGCAGATCAAGACTGCCAAGCTGCCTTACTACACGGAGCCGATTGCAACGGCGAACGGATCAGTCACCCGCATCCGCCTCGGTCCCTATGCGTCGAAGGAAGCCGCCGAGAAGGCCCAGGCGCGTGCAAAAGCGCTCGGCTTCAACCCGTCCAACCCGATCGCGAAATGACGTGGCTCGACTTCACGATCATCGGCCTGCTTGTGGTTTCGATGATCTGGAGCGCGCTGCGCGGCGTAGTGCGCGAGATCGTTTCGCTGGGTGGCTGGATCATCGCTTTCCTCTCGGCGAACCTGTTTGCCGGCCCGCTGTCGGCGCATCTGCCGCAGGCTATTCCCGGCGAGACCCTGCGCGCGATGGCCGCCTTCCTTGCAATTTTCGTTCTCGCCCTCATCTGCACCGCAGTGGTGGGACTGTTGATGTCCAAGCTCGTGAATGCGGTGGGTCTCGGAGCCCTGGACAAGGCGCTGGGCGCGCTATTCGGGATTGCCCGCGGTGCGATCCTGGTGCTGGCCGCGGTGCTTGTCGCCGGCCTCACGAGTGCGCCGCGGCAGACTTGGTGGAAGGCGTCGGCGAGCGGACCGTACCTCAGCCAGGGTGCGCTCATGCTGAAGCCCTGGCTGCCGGATTCATTTGCGCAGCGCCTGCGCTATGATTGACCCCTAGCCGCGTCGGAGCACGCCCATGTGTGGAATCCTCGGCATCGTCGCCCGCTCTCCGGTAAACCAGCTGCTGTATGACGGGCTGCTGCTGCTCCAGCATCGCGGGCAGGATGCGGCCGGCATCGTCACGAGCGAGCACAAGTCCTTCCACATGCAGAAGGGCAACGGCCAGGTCCGCGACGTCTTCAGGACGCGCAACATGCGCTCGCTGCCCGGCAACATGGGCATCGCGCACTGCCGCTACCCGACCGCCGGGTCGGCCACCAACTCCGCCGAAGCGCAGCCTTTCTACGTCAATTCGCCGTTCGGCATCGTCCTCGGGCACAACGGCAACCTGACGAATTCGGATGAGCTGAAAGAGGAGATGTTCCGCCAGGACCTGCGGCACATCAACACGAACTCGGACTCCGAGGTGCTCCTCAACGTGCTTGCGCACGAGCTCGAAAAGGGCTCGGTCAAGCTGCGCCTGGACCCGCAGACGATCTTCTCGGCGGTGGCCAACGTGCACCGTCGCTGCAAGGGCGCCTACACGGTCACGGCGATGATCGCCGGCTACGGCGTGCTGGCATTCCGCGACCCGTACGGGATCCGCCCCGCGGTGATCGGGATCAACGAGACCCCCGACGGCCCCGAGTACATGGTGGCCTCGGAGAGCGTGGCGATCGATGCGCTGGGCTTTCGCGTGCTGCGCGACATCGACCCGGGCGAGGCGGTGTTCATCGACGAGGACGGCAACTTCTTCAGCCAGCAGTGCGCGACGCGCACCTCGCTCAACCCGTGCATCTTCGAATTCGTCTACCTCGCGCGGCCGGATTCGCTGATCGACGGCGTTTCGGTCTACGAGACGCGGCTCAACATGGGCGAGAAGCTCGCCGAGAAGATCCGCCGGGACTACCGTCACCTCGACATCGACGTCGTGATCCCGATACCCGACTCCAGCCGGCCGTCCGCGATGCAGCTTGCGCAGGGCCTCGGCGTGGCGTATCGGGAAGGCTTCGTCAAGAACCGCTATATCGGCCGCACCTTCATCATGCCGGGGCAGGCGGTGCGCAGGAAATCGGTGCGCCAGAAGCTGAACGCCATCGGCATGGAGTTCAAGGGCAAGAACGTGATGCTGGTCGACGACTCGATCGTGCGCGGCACCACCAGCCAGGAGATCGTGCAGATGGCCCGCGAGGCGGGCGCGCGCAAGGTCTATTTCGCTTCGGCCGCGCCACCGGTGCGCTTCCCGAACGTCTACGGCATCGACATGCCGACGCGCTCCGAGCTGATCGCGGCGCATCGCACCGAGGAGGAAGTCTGCCGGGAGATCGGCGCCGACGCCCTGATCTACCAGGACCTCGACGCGCTCAAGGAGTGCGTGCGCAAGCTCAACCCGAAGATCACCAGCTTCGAGACCTCGTGCTTCGACGGTCACTACATCACCGGCGACGTCACCAGCGACTACCTCAACGCGATCGAGGTCCGGCGCGACGCATCGAGGGACTCCGAAGACGAGTCGGACGGCGCCCAGCTCGACCTCAACCTGGTGACCGCCGCGTAGGAAGCGGCACCCGGGGGCAGGCGTCCCCGGGCGCGGGTCGTGGTAGAATTTCCACGTTGGCGCCGATTTGATACAGCTTGCGGGCGCGTTATAAATCCAGCTAAAGCGTGCCGTCGAAACCCGGTCCGCTTGTTGGCCCGGGTTTTTTTACGCCCGCCGAAAACGGGAAATTCGAGATGAGCAAAGACAAGACGAGCACGGCCGCGGGGACGCGCGGTTTCACGACCACGATCCTGCATTCGGACGCGCAGGCCGGCATCGAGCACGGTGCGCTGCACAAGCCGCTGCACCTGTCGGTCGCCTACGGCTACGAGGACGCCCGCGACCTGGCGGCGGTGTTCCAGGGGACCGCGCAAGGGTATGTGTACGGGCGGCAGGGCAACCCGACTTCGGGCGCGCTCGAAGCAAAGGTCAGCAAGATGGAAGGCGGAATCGGCACCGTGTGTTTCGCCACCGGCATGGGCGCGATCGGCGCGATCATGCTTGCGTTGCTGCGCGAGGGCGACCACGTCGTGGCGAGCCAGTTCCTGTTCGGCAACACGGTCAGCCTTTTCGGCACGCTCGCGGCGCATGGCATCGGGGTGAGCTTCGTCGATCCCACCGACGCGGCCAACGTCGAGCACGCACTGACGCCCCGTACGCGGCTGGTGTTCGTCGAGACCATCGCCAACCCGCGCACCCAGGTGGCGGACCTCGGGCGCATCGGCGACCTGTGCAAGGCGCGCGGCGTGCTCTACGTGGTCGACAACACGATGACCTCCCCGGCGTTGTTCAAGCCGGCGACGGTGCATGCCGGCCTGGTGGTGAACTCGCTCACGAAATATATCGGCGGCCACGGCAATGCCCTTGGCGGCGCGCTCACCGACACCGGCCTCTACGACTGGACGAAGTTCCCTAACATCGCGGAGAACTACAAGTCCCAGCCGCAGAAGATGTGGGGCCTGCAGCAGATCCGCAAGAAGGGCCTGAGGGACTGGGGCGGTACGCTGGCGGCCACGGACGCGCACCATATCGCGGTCGGGGCCGAGACGCTCGCGTTGCGCATGGAGCGCACCTGCTCGAACGCGCTTGCGCTCGCGGAATTCCTGTCAGCGCACCCGAAAGTGGGGGCGGTGTACTACCCGGGGCTCACCTCGCATCCGCAGCACGCGCTCGCCAGGTCGCTGTTCGGGGGCTGCGGGGGAATCTTCTCTTTCGAGCTGAAGGAGGGGATCGACTGCTTCGAGTTCCTCAACCGCCTGGAGATCGTCGTGTCCTCGTCGAACCTCGGCGACAACCGCACGCTGGCGATTCCCGTGGCGCACACCATCTTCTGGGAAATGGGCCCGGAGCGCCGCAAGGGCATGGGAATTGCGGAATCACTGATCCGGATCTCGACCGGCATCGAGGACTGCGCGGACCTGGTCGCCGATTTCGGGCAGGCCCTCGCCTGAGGTAATGTCAGTAAGTTCCCCGGAGAACCGCGCCAATCCTTGCGGTTTTTCGAGGCAATGTCAGGAGCGGCCGTTCCCGGGATGGAACCCGAGGAAAGCCTCGAGCATCGCCTTGAGGTGCGGCTGGACCTTGGCGGCGAGGTCCTTGCGGTAGCCGAACGGCGGCGGCTCGTCCATGTAGGTGATCTCCGAGAGCTCGAGCTGCACCGCATCGACGCCGTCGGCCGGCTTGCCATAGGTGCGCGTGATGTAGCCGCCCTTGAAGCGGCCGTTGAGCACCGAGGTGTAGCCTTGCGCCGCCTTGGCGATCTCGAGCATTTTCGCGCCGATCTCCGGCCGGCAGGACTTGCCGTCCGCAGTGCCGAGGTTGAAGTCGGTCAGGCGGCCCGAGAAGAACCGCGGCACCCGCGAGGCGATCGAATGCGCGTCCCACAGCAGGGCGCTGCCGTGCTGCGCCTTGATCAGCGCGAGCTCCTCCTGCAGCTTCGCGTGGTAGGGCTTCCAGTAGGTGCCGACGCGATGGCGGATCTCGGTGTCGTCCGGCTCTTCGCCCATGCGGTAGATCGGCTGCTTGGCAAAGGTGTCGATCGGGCACAGGCCGGTGGTGTCCTGCCCGGGATAGAGGTTGGCGTTGTCCGGCGGGCGGTTCAGGTCGACGACGTAGCGCGAGTGCGTCGCGACGAGGATCGAGGCGCCGAGCCCGGCCGCGAAATCGTAAAGCTGCTCGAGGTGCCAGTCGGTGTCCGGCACCGTGTGTGCGATCGGCATCATGCGGCGCGCCAGCGCATCCGGGAGATGGGTGCCGACATGCGGCATCGATACCAGCAGGGGCCGGGTGCCCTGCCTGAAGTTGAAGAGATCCATGCCCGGATTCTAGCCGGAGGGCAGCAGGCCCGCGGCCTCGTCAGTGAAGCGTCCGCCGGCGACCAGCGCCTTGATCGCATCGATGTCCGGCGCGAAGTAGCGGTCCCCGGCATAGAAAGGCACACGGTCGCGGATCGCGGCCATTGCGCGCTGCAGGGCGGGGGACGTTTTGAGTGGCGCGCGGAAGTCCACGCCCTGCGCAGCCGCGAGCAATTCGATCGCCACGATGCCGGCCGTGTTGTCCGCCATGTCCCCGAGCCGCCGCGCGGCAAAGGTCGCCATGCTGACGTGGTCTTCCTGGTTGGCCGAGGTCGGCAGGCTGTCGACGCTGGCCGGGTGCGCAAGCGACTTGTTCTCGCTCGCCAGCGCCGCCGCAGTGACCTGCGCGATCATGAACCCCGAGTTCACGCCGCCGTGCTCGACCAGGAAAGGCGGCAGGCGGCTGATGCTCGCGTCGATCAGCAGCGCGATGCGCCGCTCGGACAGCGCGCCGATCTCGGCGATCGCAAGCGCCAGCGTGTCGGCGGCAAGGGCTACCGGCTCGGCGTGGAAATTGCCGCCCGACAGCACTTCGCCGGTCTCCGGGAACACCAGCGGATTATCCGTGACCCCGTTGGCTTCGACTTCGAGCGTTTTCGCGGCCGAGCGGATCACGTCGAGGCACGCGCCCATGACCTGCGGCTGGCAGCGCAGCGAATACGGGTCCTGCACACGGTCGTCGCCGGAAAGGTGCGAGGCACGGATGCCGCTGCCCGCAAGCAGTTCGCGATAGCGGCGCGCGGCGTCGACCTGGCCTGCATGCCCGCGCAATGCGTGGATGCGCTCGTCGAACGGCGTGGTGCTGCCCATGGCGGCATCGACCGAGAGCGCGCCTGCGACGATGGCTGCAGCGAAGGCATCCTCGGCGGCAAAGAGGCCCAGCAAGGCAAGCGCCGTCGACACTTGCGTGCCGTTGAGCAGCGCCAGGCCTTCCTTGGGGCGCAGCCGGAGCGGTTCGAGACCGGCAAGCGCAAGACCTTCGCCGGCCGCAACGACGCGACCTTCGATCCGCACCTGGCCGACGCCGAGCAGCGCGGCGGACAGGTGCGCCAGCGGCGCGAGATCGCCGGAAGCACCCACCGAACCTTTCGAGGGGATGCAGGGATAGATGCGCCGATTGTAGAGTGCGGCCAGCGCTTCGATGGTCTTCGGGTGGACGCCCGAATGCCCCTTGGCAAGGCTTGCGATCTTGAGCGCGAGGATCAACCGCACCGTCTCGTCGGAAAGCAATGGCCCGGTGCCGGCCGCATGCGAAAGCACGAGGTTGACCTGCAGCTTCGCGAGGTCTTCGGGCGGGATTCGCGTCTGCGCGAGGCGCCCGAAACCGGTGTTGATGCCGTACGCCGGCTCGCCTGCCGCGACGATCTTCTCGATCGCGGCGACACCGGCTTCGAGCTTGGCTACGCACGCCGGGTCGAGCGCGATCGCCGGGCCTTCGCGCGCGATCAGTCGCAGCGTGCGAAGCGCGAGCGGCTCGCGCCCGAGGAGGAGGGCTTGCGGCGTGGGTTGAGCCACCGGATGCAACGACGGATGCACTACCGGATCATCGGCAGGTCGAGGCCCTTTTCCTTCGCGCAGGCGATCGCCTCTTCGTAGCCCGCGTCGGCATGACGCATGACCCCGGTGGCCGGGTCGTTCCAAAGCACCCGCGCCAGCCGCGCATCGGCCGCCGGCGTGCCGTCGCAGACGATCACCATGCCGGCATGCTGCGAATAGCCCATGCCGACGCCGCCGCCGTGATGCAGCGACACCCAGGTCGCGCCGCTCGCGCAGTTGAGCAGCGCGTTCAGCATCGCCCAGTCGGAGACCGCGTCGGTGCCGTCCTTCATCGACTCGGTCTCGCGGTTCGGGCTGGCGACCGACCCGGAGTCGAGGTGGTCGCGGCCGATCACGACCGGCGCCTTGAGTTCGCCTTTGCGCACCATCTCGTTGAAAGCGAGGCCGACCCGATGCCGGTCGCCGAGGCCGATCCACAGGATGCGGGCCGGCAGCCCCTGGAAGTGGATGCGCTTGCCGGCCATGTCGAGCCACTGGTTCAGGTGCTTGTCGTGCGGGAAGAGTTCCCTCACCTTGGCGTCGGTCTTCGCGATGTCCTCGGGGTCGCCCGAAAGTGCGGCCCAGCGGAAAGGGCCGATGCCGCGGCAGAACAGCGGCCGGATATAGGCCGGCACGAAGCCGGGGTAGTCGAAGGCGTTCTTCACGCCGACGTTCTTCGCTTCCTGGCGAATGTTGTTGCCGTAGTCGACGCAGGGGATGCCGAGGTCCTTGAAGCCGAGGATCGCGCGCACTTGGTTGGCGATGGCCTCGCGCGCCGAAATCGCCACTTCCTCGGGGTCCTTTTTGCGCATCTCCTTCCAGCGTTCGAGCGACCAGTGCTCGGGCAGGTAGCCGTTGGCCGGGTCGTGCGCCGAGGTCTGGTCGGTCACGAGGGCGGGCTTCATGCCTCCGGCGCGCGCGCGCTTGAGCATGTCCGGGTAGACCTCGGCCGCGTTGCCGAGCAGTCCCACCGAAACGACGCGCCCTTCGCTCGCGGCGCGCTGCAGGATCGCGTAGGCCTCTTCGAGCGTGGCTGCCTTTTCATCGAGGTAGCCGGTGCGCAGGCGCATGTCGATGCGCGACGGGTCGCACTCGATCGCGAGCATCGACGCGCCGGCCATCGTGGCCGCGAGCGGCTGCGCGCCGCCCATGCCGCCGAGGCCGCCGGTCAGGATCCATTTGCCCTTCCAGTCGCCGCCGTAGTGCTGGCGCCCGGCTTCGGCAAAGGTCTCGTACGTGCCCTGCACGATGCCTTGGCTGCCGATGTAGATCCAGGAGCCGGCCGTCATCTGGCCGTACATCATCAGGCCCTTGCGGTCGAGCTCGTTGA
>CAZREB010000019.1:69751-95987 GCA_964599095.1 uncultured Bordetella sp. | reverse complement strand
GTATCAGCAGCACCGCGTGGAAAGGCGACAAAGGCACAGGCGGTATCAGCAGCACCGCGTGGAAAGGCGACAAAGGCACAGGCGGTATCAGCAGCACAGCGTTCAGCCGGCATACCCGGCACTGGAGAGCAAAATGGCATACAGCGACAAGGTCATCGACCACTACGAGAATCCCCGCAACGTCGGCTCGTTCGAAAAGGGCGACGATACGGTCGGCACCGGCATGGTCGGCGCGCCGGCCTGCGGCGACGTGATGAAGCTTCAGATCAAGGTCGGCAAGGACGGCACGATCGAGGACGCGCGCTTCAAGACCTACGGCTGCGGCTCGGCGATCGCTTCGTCGTCGCTGGTCACCGAATGGGTCAAGGGCAAGACGCTCGACGAGGCGATGGGCATCAAGAACACCCAGATCGCCGCCGAGCTTGCGCTGCCGCCGGTGAAGATCCACTGCTCGATCCTCGCCGAGGACGCGATCAAGGCCGCCGTGGCGGACTACAAGCACAAGCACGGCGCCGAGGCGTCGCCGTCACCCGAAAAGCAGGTTGCGAACGGCTAACGGAAGGCCCGGAAAAATGGCGATTACTCTGACCGAGAAGGCCGCAAGCCACGTCAGCGGCTACCTTTCCAAGCGCGGCAAGGGCGTGGGACTGCGCCTCGGCGTTCGCACCACCGGCTGCTCGGGCATGGCCTACAAGCTCGAATTCGCCGACGAGGTCAACCCGGACGACGTGGAGTTCGACAGCCACGGCGTCAAGGTGCTCGTCGACCCGAAGAGCCTGCCCTATATCGACGGCACAGAACTCGACTATGCGCGCGAAGGCCTGAACGAAGGCTTCAAGTTCAGGAACCCGAACGTGAAGGACGAGTGCGGCTGTGGCGAGAGTTTCAACATATAGGCACAGGGGAACCCTGCCGGCGCCCCGTGCCCCTTCGCAGGAGCGTGGCGCGGTAATATAACGGTTGCACGACCCTCGCGTGACCTGCCGACAGGCGGCATACGCCTGCGGAGGCGCGTGGGAGGTCAGTGCAACGGACTGCGAATCGGGGGCGCAAGCCCCTTTTTCATTCCTATGACGACGAAAACCCTCGCGCAGGACCACTTCTCGCTTTTCGGGCTGCCGAGCGCCTTCACGCTGGATGCGGTCGCGCTCGAGCGCTCGTACCGCGAGATCCAGGCCCGCATCCACCCGGACCGCTTCGTGAATTCCGGCGAGGCCGAGAAGCGCGCGTCGATGCAATGGACCGCGCGCGTCAACGAGGCGTACCGCACGCTGAAGGATCCCGTCCTGCGCGCCAAGTACCTGGTCGAACGGGCCGGCTTTGACGCGGGCTTCGAGACCAATACCGCGATGCCGCAGGCTTTCCTGATGCGGCAACTCGAGTTGCGCGAATCGCTCGAGGAGGCGAAGGACGCGGCTGCGCTCGATGCGATCGCCTCGCAGCTCGCCCGCGACCGCCATCGGCTCGAGACGCTGCTCGCCGCGAAGCTCGACGATGAGAAGGACTATGCGGGCGCGATCGGCACCTTGCGCGAGCTGCAGTTCCTGTCGCGTTTCGGCGAGGAAGTCGGCAGCGCCTACGAGGCGCTGGACGACTAGCCCATGGCGCTGCTGCAGATCTCCGAGCCGGGCGAGTCGACTGCGCCGCACGAGCACAGGCTTGCGGTCGGCATCGACCTCGGCACGACGAACTCGCTGGTCGCCACCGTACGGAGCGGCACGGCGGTCTGCCTGCCCGACGAGCAGGGGCGCGCGCTGCTGCCCTCGGTCGTGCGCTATTTCGCGGACGGCCATGCCGAGACCGGCTACCCGGCGCAGGACGCGCAGTCCGACGACCCGAAAAACACGATCCTGTCGGCCAAGCGCTTCATGGGGCGCGGGCTCAAGGATGTCGCCAATATCGAGAATGCGCCCTACGACTTCGTCGATGCGCCGGGCATGGTGCAGCTGCGCACCGTGGCCGGGGTGAAGAGCCCGGTGGAGATTTCGGCCGAAGTGCTCAAGGTGCTGGCCGCCCGTGCCAAGGCGTCGCTCGGCGGCGACCTTGCCGGCGCGGTGATCACGGTGCCGGCCTATTTCGACGACTCGCAGCGCCAGGCCACCAAGGACGCGGCGCGCCTCGCCGGCCTGAACGTGCTGCGCCTGCTGAACGAGCCGACCGCAGCTGCGATCGCCTACGGCCTGGATAACGCGGCCGAGGGCGTCTACGCGGTATTCGACCTCGGCGGCGGGACGTTCGACATCTCGATCCTGCGCCTGTCCAAGGGCGTGTTCGAGGTGCTGGCCACCAACGGCGATGCGGCGCTCGGCGGCGACGATTTCGACCACCGGGTGTTCTGCTGGATGCTCGAGCAGGCCCGGCTGCCGCCGCTCTCGGCGCACGACACGCGCCTCCTGCTCACCAAGGCGCGCGAGGCCAAGGAATCCCTGACCCTGCACGGTACCGCGAGCATCACCGCCCGCCTGGGCACCGGTGAGGTGGTCGAGGCGACGCTGACCACCGAGATCTTCGCTGCGATGACGCAAACGCTGGTGGCCAAGACGCTCGGGCCGACACGCAAGGCGCTGCGTGACGCCAAGCTCACGATCGAGGACATCAAGGGCGTGGTGATGGTCGGCGGGTCCACGCGCATGCCGCAGATCCAGCGCGCCGTGGCCGACTTCTTCAAGCGCGACCCGCTGAACAACCTCGACCCGGACAAGGTCGTCGCGCTCGGTGCGGCGATCCAGGCCAACGTGCTCGCCGGCAACAAGACCTCCGGCGAGGACTGGCTGCTGCTCGACGTGATCCCGTTGTCGCTCGGCGTCGAGACGATGGGCGGCCTGGTCGAAAGGATCGTGCCGCGCAATTCGACGATCCCGGTCGCTCGCGCGCAGGAATTCACCACCTTCAAGGACGGCCAGTCGGCGATGAGTTTCCACGTGGTGCAGGGCGAGCGCGAACTCGTGTCGGACTGCCGGTCGCTGGCCCGCTTCGAATTGCGCGGCATCCCGCCGATGGCCGCGGGCGCGGCGCGCATCCGGGTGGCCTTCCAGGTCGATGCGGACGGGCTGCTCTCGGTCAGCGCGAAGGAGGCGACCACCGGGGTCGAGGCCTCGGTCGTGGTGAAACCGTCCTACGGCCTGGCCGACGAGGACATCTCGCGCATGCTCAAGGACTCGTTCGAGCATGCGCGCGACGACATGCACGCGCGGGCGTTGCAGGAGGCGCGCGTCGACGGCGAAAGGCTGCTCGAGGCGGTGCGCGCGGCGCTCCGGGCCGATGCGGCGCTGCTTTCGGCGGCCGAGCGCACCGACATCGACTGCAGGGTCGACGCGCTTGCCCAGGCGATCTCCGGCGCCGACCACCGGGCGATCAAGGCCTCTTCGGACGCGCTGAACCGGGTGACCGAGGAGTTTGCCGCGCGCCGCATGGATCGCAGCGTGCGTGCCGCCCTGACCGGCCGCAACATCGAGAACATCAAAGTCTGAGGAGGGCGCGCCGCAGGCCGATCGCCCGCCGCGCCGATATGACGAAGCTCACCGTGCTACCCCACCAGGAGCTGTGCCCGCAGGGCGCGGTCCTGGACGCCAAGGAAGGCGTCTCGATTTGCGATACGCTGCTCGCCAACGGCATCGAGATCGAGCACGCCTGCGAGAAGTCGTGCGCCTGCACCACCTGCCATGTGGTCGTGCGCGCCGGCGGGGACTCGCTCGCCGAGCCCACCGAGGACGAGGAGGACATGCTCGACAAGGCGTGGGGGCTGGAGGCGCAATCGCGGCTTTCGTGCCAGGCGCTGGTCGCCGACGAGCCGCTGACGATCGAGATCCCGAAGTACACGATCAACCTTGCCCGGGAGAAGCACTGATGAAATGGACCGACTCGCGCGACATCGCGCTCGCGCTGATCGATGCACACCCGGACGTCGACCCGCAGTACGTGCGCTTCACCGACCTGCACCGCTGGGTCACCGAGCTGCCGGGTTTCGACGACGACCCGGCCAAGTCCGGCGAGAAGATCCTCGAGGCGATCCAGATGCTGTGGATCGATGAAGCCGCCTGACTGTCGCAGGACGGGAGCCGCCGGGATGGGCGCCGCAGTGGCGAAGGGCTAGATGCAGCCGGTCCAACCCGTCCTGAGGGACATCGTGCTGGTGGGCGGCGGGCACAGCCACGTGGGCGTGCTGAAGCGATTCGGCATGCGGCCGGTTCCCGGCGTGCGCCTGACGGTGATCTGCCGCGACACCCATACGCCGTATTCGGGAATGCTGCCGGGCTACATCGCCGGGCACTATTCCTACGACGACGTGCATATCGACCTGCGCCGCCTCGCCGGGTTCGCGCAGGCGCGCTTCTTCGGCGACGAGGTGATCGCGATCGACCGGGCGGCGCGCAGGGTGATCTGCCGGAACCGTCCCCCGGTCGCCTACGACAAGCTCTCGATCAACATCGGCTCCGGGCCGCTGCTTGCCAACGTGCCGGGCGCGGACCAACACGCGGTGCCGGTCAAGCCGATCCATGCCTTCAACGACCGCTGGCTGGCGCTGCTCGACCGGGTGCTGAAGCACCAGGGGGCCGAGTCGATCGCGGTGGTCGGCGCCGGCGCCGGCGGCGTCGAACTCACCCTCGCGATGCAGTTCCGGCTGCGGAACGAGCTGCGCGCGCTCGGCCGCGAATCCGGGGTGCCGAAGTTTCACCTGCTCGATGCCGGCGGCGAAATCCTGCCGACGCACAACGCCTCGGTGCGTGCGGAATTCATGCGGGTGCTGCGGGAGCGAGGCGTAGAGATCCGCCTCGACTCGCCGGTCCAGTCCGTCGAAGCCGGGCGCCTGCACCTTCCCGGGGGCAAGTCGATCGACGCCGACGAGATCGTCTGGGTCACGCGCGCGGCCGGCGCCGCCTGGCTGCGCGGCACCGGGCTCGCGCTGGACGACCCCGGGTTCATCCGAGTGACGGACACGCTGCAGACCGAGACCGACCCGGACATCTTTGCCGCCGGCGACATTGCGAACATGGTCGACCATCCGCGCGAAAAGGCCGGCGTCTTCGCAGTGCGCCAGGGGCCGCCGCTGGCCGAGAATCTGCGCCGCGCCGTCGAGGGCCGGCCGCTGGTGCCCTACCGCCCGCAGCGCAACTGGCTCGCGCTGATCAGCACCGGCGACAAGTACGCGGTGGCTTCGCGCGGCCTGTTCCACGCGCGAGGCGGCTGGGTCTGGGCCTGGAAGGACTGGATCGATCGCCGCTTCATGCAGAAGTTCACCGACCTGCCGGCGATGGACGAGTCCACCGTGTCCGCGCCCGCGCCGTCGACGATCAAGCTCGAAGGCGAGGAGGCCGCGCAGGCGATTTCGGCGATCGCGATGCGTTGCGGCGGCTGCGGCGCGAAGGTCGGGGCGAGCGTACTGTCGCGCGCGCTCGGCGGCCTGAACCCGGTCGAACGCGACGACGTGCTGATCGGCCTCAAGTCGCCGGACGACGCGGCCGTGGTGCGCGTACCGCCGGGCAAGGCGCTGGTGCACAGCGTCGATTTCTTCCGCGCGTTCATCGACGACCCGTACGTCTTCGGGAAGGTCGCGGCCAACCATGCGCTCGGCGACATCTTCGCGATGGGCGCCGAGGCGCAGTCGGCCACCGCGGTGGTCACCGTGCCGCCGGGACTCGAAGCAAAGGTCGAGGACGTCCTCACCCAGATGATGACCGGCGCGATCGAGGTGCTGAACGAGGCCGGCTGCGCGCTGGTCGGCGGGCACACCGGCGAGGGGGCCGAGCTTGCGCTCGGATTCGCGGTGAACGGCCTGATCGACGAAGGGCTTGCCGCGGTCCTCAAGAAGGGCGGCCTCGCGCCCGGCAACGTGCTGGTGCTGACCAAGCCGATCGGCACCGGCACGCTGTTTGCCGCGCACGCGAAGCTCAAGGCCCGCGGCCGCTGGATCGACGCGGCGTTGCGCTCGATGTGCCAGTCGAACCGCCTCGGCGCACGCTGCCTGATCGAGCACGGCGCCACCGCCTGCACCGACCTCACCGGCTTCGGGCTGCTCGGGCACCTGGTGGAGATGACGCGGGCCTCGGGCGTGGACGCGGAGATCGATTTACCGGCGCTCCCGGTCCTCGACGGGGCCGAGGAAACCGTCAGGGCCGGGATCCTGAGCTCGCTGCAGCCGGCCAACGTCCGCCTGCGCCGCGCGCTGCGCAATCAGGAGGCGATGGTGAACCATCCGCGCTACGCGCTTATGTTCGACCCGCAGACCGCCGGCGGGCTGCTTGCCGGTGTACCGGCCGGGCGCGCCGACGACTGCCTGAAGGCGCTCCGCGCGCTGGGTTATGAGCGCGCGTCCGTCATCGGCCGCGTGCTGCCCCAGGGCGACGCGCTGGAACCGATTCTCCTGAAGGGTTGAATTTCCAAAATACGCATACCGACAGCCCTGGGAGCCAGTCGGCCAGCCATTCTCAGGAAATCAATGTCTCACAAAGTCGGAGTTGTCGACTTCCGCCGGCAGCACCAGCCAGGCGACCACCCCGAGCGCGAGCAACCCCAGCGCGACCCAGAACAGCCGGCGCCACGGGCCGCCGCCGGGCTGGAGGTTCTCGAAGTCCTCGACGAAGACCGTCTCGCAGGCGCCATTGCCGGTGTCGGTGCGCACGATGCTGGTGCCGCGCTTGAAATCGAAGCCGTGGTTGTGCGAATACTCCGCCAGGTAGCCGCGAAAGCGCACCTGGTCGCCGACGCGCACGTCGCGCAGCCGCTTGGCGACCGGCGCCTTGTCGGTCAGCAAGTGGTTGTTCGAGATCTGGTACTGGTCGAAAGCCTTCCACGCGGCCTCGGACCCTGTTTCCCAGAAGCACTGGAACTGCCCGCTCGAAAAGGCGATTTGGGAGAGGTCGGCGCGCACGTTGTCGCCCCAGATCACGCACAGGTCCACGACGTTGAGGTTGTCGTTCCAGGCGCGGTGGATGTAGTCGATGAACGAGTCCGACGAGTGCCGGCTGACCACCACGCCGGACAAGTCGTACGTGTAGAGCGGCTGCACCTTGTACTTGACGCCGCCCACCGCGGTTTCGAAGGCGGGCTTGCGCACCTGGACCTGCACCGGCGCTTCGAGCACCTCCGGCCGCAGCATTGCCGGCTCGGGCGGTGCATCGCGCAGCCACAAGGACGCGGCGAGCAGGCCGAACCCGCCTGCGAACAGCAGCCGGACGAGGACTTTCAGCACGCGTTGCTCAAGGCCCGAAGCTGGAGCGCGACTGGATGCCCCAGCGCCCGTCCTTGAGTGTGAGCACGTAGAGGGATTCATAGACGCCGAGCACGCTGCCGTCGGCGCGGTAGCGCGTGTAGGTCAGCGCCATGTGCACCTTGGTCTGGCTCCTCTGCACGACCTTGCGCTCGTTCCATTCGCTGCGCGCCCAGTTGTCATCCTTCCTCAGCCGGTCGAACAGGTCCATCGGGTTGGAGCCGGGCTTTTCGTAGACCTTGACGGTGCCGGCGGCGATCCGCACGTGCGGGAAATGCATCTCGGCGTCCATCGCCTTCGCGTCGTAAGCATTGAGCGCCGCCATGAATCGGTCGAGCGCCGCCATGCAGGCCGCCGTGGCCTCGTCCGCGCCTTCCACCATCCGGTCGGCGACGAAATCGAGCCGGTCCTGGCCGAAGTGCTGCTCGCCGTCGATGAACATCGTCGGCGCGCCGAACACGCCGCGCTCGACGGCTTCCTGCGTGACCGCCTTGAGCCTGTCCTTGACCGCGGGATCCCCGACCATCGCGACGAACTCGGCCGGGTCGAACCCCGCTGCCTTCAACACTGTGCCGACCACGTTCGGGTCGCCCATGTTCTTTTCGTCTTCCCACATCGCGCGGAAAATCGTCTCGACGTATCGGAGGAAACGCGGATCGTTCCTGAGTTGCAGGCCGACCGCGCCGCGCATCAGCGTCAGCGTATTGATCGGGAAGAACGGGTTGCGCTTGTACGGTGCGCCATAACGGGCCGCCCAGCGCGGCAGGTCGGCCATCATCCAGCGCCCCTTGGCCGGGATCTCCACCGGGCTGCGGTTGCTGGTGGCCTGGAACACGCCGCCGAGCAGCATCGGCCGCCAGGCTATGGACGCGCCGCGTGACGCGGCGTACCTGGGCAGCTGGAACCAGGCAAGGTAACTCGCCGGGCTGCCGAAATCGAACCAGAACTCGACACTCTTGTTTGCCATCACCAGGCCTCCAGCCAGGGCCGCAGGTCCTGCTCGTGCGTCCAGGCGTTCTTCTTCTGCATGTGGAGCTGCCAATAGGCTTCCGCGATCGAATCCGGGTCGAGGATGCCTTCACGTTCCTTCAGCTTGTAGCGCTCGGGAAAGGTCTCGCGGATGAACGCGGTGTCGATCGCGCCGTCGATCACGAGGTGCGCCACGTGGATGCCTTTGGGGCCGAGTTCCCTCGCCATGCTCTGGGCCAGCGCGCGCAATGCATGCTTCGCGCCTGCAAAAGCCGCAAAGCCTTCGCGCCCGCGCAGGCTGGCGGTGGCGCCGGTGAAGAAGATCGACCCGCGTTCACGCGGCAGCATCACCTTGGCGACCTCGCGGCCCATCAGGAAGCCCGCCAGCGCCGCCATCTCCCAGACCTTGGTGTAGACGCGCGTGGTGGTCTCGGTGATGCCGAAGCGCACGTTGCCGCCGACGTTGAATACCGCGACCTCGATCGGCGCGATGTCCTTCTCGATCCGCGTGACGAGCTCGATGACTTCGTCCTCCTTCCTCGCATCCGATCCGAACGGCACCGCCTTGCCGCCGGCCGCCTCGATCTGCGCGACCAGCGGCTTGAGCTTGTCGGCGCTGCGCCTGGTCACGCAGGCGACGTAGCCCTCGCGGGCAAACCGCCGGGCGATCGCGCCGCCGGTCGCGTCGCCGGCCCCGACCACCAGGAGGGCCT
This sequence comes from uncultured Bordetella sp., assembly GCA_964599095.1. Classification (GTDB taxonomy): domain Bacteria; phylum Pseudomonadota; class Gammaproteobacteria; order Burkholderiales; family SG8-39; genus SZAS-79. Next base: position 87,098 of record CAZREB010000019.1, on the reverse strand, counting down.
TGTCAGTCTTCTTCTTGCTCGGCATCGATTCGGTTCTCCGGTGAACTTCGATAGGTGAGTCAGGCGGCTTCGAGGTGCTTCGCTTCCACCAGCCGGCGGGCGAGCGCCGCAAACGCATCGTCCGAGGCCGACTCGAGCGCCAGCGTATCGGCCTTGTGCAGCTGCACGAAATTGCGCAGCGACGAGCGCCGGTAGGCAGGGTCGTAGTGGTCGTCGAGCAGGCTGCCGACGAGGTCGTGCCATTCGCCGCGCCCGGCGAGCGCCTTCCAGTCGTCGATCACTTTCGACCCGTAAAGCCCGTGCAGGCAATCGAGCTGCGCATACAGGCCGGACGGCTCGGCAAAGAAATGCCGGTATTCGTCCGACAGCAGCGCGATACGGGTCTCGCGGCTTGCCTCGAGCACCACGCATTCGCTTGCGCGCATCGCAAACATCAGCGCCTCGGGCACCTGCAACTGGCCGATCTTCTTCGATTCGCCTTCGACGAAGACGGTCTTCGCCGGGTCGAACCTGCGCAGCGCGTCCCAGACCAGCGTCTCGAACATCTTCTGCGCCGGCTGCGGCCGGTCCGGCAGCGTGCCGAGCACCGAGCCGCGATGGGCGGCGAGGTCCTCGAGGTCCAGCACTTGCGCGCCCACGGCCCCGAGCGCGCGCAGCAGCCGGCTCTTGCCGCTGCCGGTGGTGCCATGGACCACCCGGTAGGTGAAGCGGCCGGGCAGGGTGGCCAGTTCGTCGATCACGTACCTGCGGTAGGCCTTGTAGCCTCCCTCGATGCTCCAGGCGTCCCAGCCGATTTCGCGCAGCACGTGCGCCATCGCGCCGGAACGCTTTCCCCCGCGCCAGCAGTAGACGAGCGGCTTCCAGTGCCGCGGCATCGAGGCGAAGAGCGTCTCGATGTGGCGGGCGATGTTCCTGGAGACCAGCGCGGCGCCGAGCTTCCTGGCATCGAAAGGCGACACTTGCTTGTACATCGTGCCGACCCGGGCGCGCTCTTCGTTGTCGAGCACCGGCGCCGAGATCGCGCCCGGCACGTGGTCTTCGGCGTACTCGGCCGGCGAGCGCACGTCGATGATCGCGTCGAAGCCTGCCAGCGCTTCGGCGGACATTGCAATGACGGGTTTGGCGGCGGGTTTCATCGTGTTTGCGGGAGGGCAGCGCGATTTTACGCTCGCCCTTGCACGCGAACTCGGGCTCAGCCGCTTTCGGCCAGGCTGCGCATCACCTGCCGCCAGCCGGCCTCCGCCGCCGGGCCGGCTGCGCCGAACACTTCGGCCAGCTGCTTTCTCTGCGTGCCGCTCAGGCGGGCCTCGAGCCGCTCGCCTTCGTAGGTCAGGCGCAATTGCTTGACGCGCCGGTCGTGCGCCGCGACCCGCATCGCGACGAGGTCCATTTCCACCAGCTGGCGCAGCGGCCCGTTGAGTGCCTGCTTGCTGACGCCGAGGATCGCCAGGAGGGCATTCACGCTGGTGTCCGGGTTGCGCCCGACGAAATACAGGATCCGGTGGTGTACCCGGTTCAGGCCGCGCTGCGCGAGGATCCGGTCCGGCCGGTCGGTGAACGCCCGGTAGCCGAAATAGAGCAGCTCGATCGCGTCCTGCAGTTCGCCGTCGCGGTTCGTGCGATTCAGGTCAACCATATTGACATACTCCCCGGGCAGGCCTAGGCTGGAAGATAAGACAATACGCTTGACCTATTAGATCTGCCAGCCGCCGGCCAACCCGGCGCCGGTCCCTCAACGACCTCCCGCGAGCCTGCCATGACTCCGACCCTGCCGACCCTCTCCCGCCGCACCGCCGACCTCCATCCGTCGCCGATCCGCGAGATCCTGGCGGTCATCGACCGGCCCGGTATGGTGTCGTTTGCCGGCGGGCTGCCGGCCCCGGACTCCTTCCCTGGGCTCGACGCCGGCGACGTGCCGCCCGGCGTCCTCCAGTACGGCCCGACCGAAGGCGAACCGGCGTTGCGCGCGAGGATCGCGGCCAACCTGCGCAGACTCGGCCTCGAGTGCGAAGCGGAGCAGGTTCTCGTCGTGTCCGGCTCGCAGCAGGGGATCGACCTCGTCGGCAAGCTCTTCATCGACGCCGGCACCCGCGTGGCCGTCGAGTCGCCGACTTACCTTGCCGCGCTGCAGGTATTCCGCTATTACGGCGCGCAATTCGTGCCGATCCGCGCGTATGCGAAGGATGCGCAACCGGCGTTCGCTTATGCGATCCCGACCTTCCAGAACCCGACCGGCCACTGCTACAGCGAGTACGAGCGCCAGGCGCTCGCGCGGCTGTGCGACGAAATGTCGATGCCGCTGTTCGAGGATGATCCGTACCGCGACCTCGTCTATGGCGATTGCGATCGCACGCCTGTTTGCGCACGGTTGAGGAAGGCGCCGTGGATCTACCAAGGATCTTTCTCCAAGACCTTTGCGCCCGGGCTGAGGCTCGGGTTCGTGGCCGCGTCGCCGGCGCTGGTGCCGCTGCTCACGCGCCTCAAGCAGGCGGCCGACCTGCACAGCAACCGCCTGAGCCAGTGGCTGGTGCTGCGCCAGCTCGAAGACCCCGGCTGGGAGTCGCGGCTCGTGCGGATCGCCGACGCCTATCGGGCCAGACGCGACGATTTCGGCGCCGCGCTGAAACGCCATTTTTCCGGGCGGGCCGACTGGCAGCTGCCGCAGGGCGGGCTGTTCTTCTGGCTGCGCCTGCGCACGCCCTTCGACACGCGCGGCCTGTTGCCGCGGGCCATAGAGTCGGGCGTGGCGTTCATGCCGGGCGAAGCCTTCTTTGCCGACCCGGCCGAGGGCACCGGCACGATGCGGCTCAACTTCAGCCACGCGAATGCGATTGAAGCCGAACGCGGGCTCGCGACGCTCGCCCGGCTGGTCGGGGAGTTTTCCGGCCGGTCTACTTCAGCATCGTTTTCAGCGACTTCCAGACGTTCTCGAGCACGATAGGCTGGGCCGCGGCCGTCGGGTGCAGGTTGTCGGCCTGGAAATAGTCGCGTTTGTCGGCAAAGCCCTCGAAAAGGAAAGGCACGAAGCCGGTCTTGTGCTCCCTGGCCAATTCGCTGAAGGCCGCCTCGAAGGCGCGGTTGTAGTCCGCACCGTAGTTCGGCGGCATCTTCGCGCCGACCAGCACCACGCGGGAGCCGGCTGCGCGGGCCTGCCCGATCATCGCGTCCAGGTTCTTGCGCATCTCGGCCACCGGGAGGCCGCGCAACCCGTCGTTCGAGCCGAGCTCGATGACCGTGATCGCCGGCTTGTGGCGCACGAGCGCCTGCTTCATCCGCGACAGGCCGCCGCTGGTGGTTTCGCCGCTGATGCTCGCGTTCGCGACGCTATAATTGCGCTTCTCGCTCCTGAGGCGGGCCTCGAGCAGTTTCACCCACCCCTGGTCCTGCGCAATGCCGTACGCCGCCGAGAGGCTGTCCCCATAGACGAGGATCGTTCCCGACCCGGTTGCGGCAGCCGCCGGGCTTGCCGGGGCGAGGACCGGCGCAAGCACCCCCACCAGGACCGAAACCAGGGCAATGAACAATCGTGCAAATGATCGGGACATGACGGTGCGGGCTGCGCTGCTTTCTGCCAGGGGCATAGGGAAGACGGTCAAGAGCGGCGTCAACGACCTCGTCATTCTGCAAGAAATCGAACTCGAGGTCACATCGGGCGAGGCGGTCGCCATCGTCGGCGCCTCGGGCTCGGGAAAGTCCACGCTGCTCGCGATCCTCGCGGGATTGGACACGCCGACCACCGGTTCGGTTCACCTCGACAACGAGGACGTCTTTGCGCTCGACGAGGATGCGCGCGCGCAGTTGCGCGGCCGCGCGGTCGGGTTCGTGTTCCAGTCCTTCCAGCTGCTGCCCGCGCTGAACGCGCTGGAGAACGTGATGCTGCCGCTGGAACTGGCCGGGCGCCCCGATGCGCAGGGCGCTGCGACGACGATGCTCGAACGGGTCGGGCTGGGCGAGCGGCTCGGCCACTATCCGAAGCACCTGTCCGGCGGCGAGCAGCAGCGCGTCGCGCTGGCGCGCGCGTTCGTCGTGCAGCCCAAGCTGCTGATGGCCGACGAGCCCACCGGCAGCCTCGATGCGGCCGCAGGCGAATCGGTGATCAAGCTGATGTTCGAGCTGAACGCGCAGGCCGGCACCACGCTCGTGATGGTCACGCACGACGAGCAACTCGCGCATCGCTGCGGGCGGATCGTGCGCCTGGCCGGCGGCAGGATCGTCCGGTGAGCGGCCCGGCGGGCACGCAATGGCACTAGCCCTGCGCATGCTGGTGCGCGACTGGCGCGCGGGCGAACTGCGCGTGCTTGCGCTCGCGCTCGTGATCGCGGTAGGCAGCGTGACCAGCGTTTCGTTCTTCGCCGATCGCGTGCGCCAGGGGCTGGGCCGCGAGGCGCACCAGCTGCTCGGCGGCGACCTGCTGCTGCTCGGCGACCAGCCGTGGAAACAGGCCATGGTGTCGGAGATCACCCGCCGCGGCCTCGCGATGGCGCAGAGCACGAATTTCATCAGCATGGCGCAGGCGGGCCACGGGAGTGGCAACGGCACCGCGGCGCGCAGCCTGCTGGCCGGGGTCAAGGCAGTGACCGACTCCTACCCGTTGCGCGGCAAGCTGCGCATCGCACCGCGGCTGAACGCGCCGGATGCAGCAGTGGCCGGCGGGCCGCAGCCGGGCACGGTCTGGCTGGACGAGCGCCTGACTTCGGCGCTTGCGGTCGACCCCGGCGAGACCGTGCGGCTCGGGAACGCCGAGTTCAAGGTCGCCGCGGTCCTGACGCTCGAACCCGACCGGGGCGCGAATTTCTTCAACATCGCCCCGCGCCTCATGATGAACGCTGCGGACGTGGCAGCCACCGGCCTGATCCAGACCGGCAGTCGGGTCACCTACCAATTGCTGGCTGCAGGCGAAAGGAAGGATGTCGACGCTTTCGAGGCCTGGGCGCGCCCCCGCCTCGAGCGCGGCCAGCGCATCGAGAACCTCGAGAACGCGCGGCCCGAGATCCGCGCCTCGCTCGATCGCGCGCAGAGCTTTCTCGGCCTCACGGCGCTGCTGGCCGCGATCCTCGCCGGTGTCGCGATCGCGCTGTCCACCCGACGCTTCGTCGAGCGGCACCTCGACGCCTGCGCCGTCATGCGCTGCATGGGCGCGACGCAATCGAAGATCCTGTCGCTCCACGGTACCGAATTCCTCGTGCTCGGCGTCACGGCATGCCTCGCCGGATGCCTCGCAGGCTTTGCCGCGCAGGAACTGATCGCCTACTGGCTGGCCAGCATCATCCAGGCCGACCTGCCGCAGCCGACCGCATTGCCGGCGGTGCAGGGCGCGCTGGTCGGGCTGACGCTGCTGCTCGGGTTCGCGCTGCCGCCGCTGCTCCAGCTGAAGAACGTGCCGGCGGTGCGTGTGATCCGCCGCGAGTCGGGCGCGCCCAAGGGCAGCGCGGTGCTCGCCTATGCGCTCGGGTTCGGCACCCTGGTGGCCTTGCTGCTCTGGCAGGCCGGCGACCTCAAGCTCGGCATGACGGTGGTCGGCGGGTTCAGCGCGGCGGTGCTGCTGTTCATCGGCATCGCCTGGGGATTTTTGCGCGCCGCAAGCTCTCCGGCTTCGATGCGCTTCTTCGGTTCGCGCAGCGCGGCCGTGCGCTACGGCCTCGCGAACCTGCGCCGCCACTTGCGCTCGAACGCGCTGCAGGTGGCGAGCCTCGCGCTCGGCCTCACGGCGATCCTGCTGCTGACGATCACCCGCTCGGACCTGATCGACGCATGGCGCCAGGCTTCGCCGCCGGACGCGCCGAACCGCTTCGTGATCGGCATCCAGCCCGAGCAGCTCCGGCCGGTGCGCGAGTTCTTCGGCGAGGCGCGGATCCCGATGCCGGACGTCTACCCGATGGTGCGCGGCCGGCTCACTGCGGTGAACGACAAGCCGGTGAGCGAGAAGGACTACGCGGACGAGCGCGCCAAGCGGCTCGTCGAGCGCGAATTCAACCTGTCGTTCATGGACAAGCTGCCGGGCCACAACCAGGTTTCGGCCGGCCGCTGGTTCGACCCGAAGAACCGCAAGGAAGGCGAGGCCTCGGTCGAGGAGGGCATCGCCAAGACGCTCGGCCTCAAGCTGGGCGACCTGCTCACGTACAACGCCGCCGGCGAGGTCTTCACTGCGCGCATCACGTCGCTGCGCAAGCTGCGGTGGGATTCGATGAAGGTGAACTTCTTCGTCGTCACGCCCCCCTGGGTGCTCGAAAAGGCGCCGACGAGCTACATCACCGCGTTTCGCCTCGAGCCGGGGTCCGAGCCGCTGCTCGACCGCATGGTGGCGCGCTTCCCGAACGTAACGGTGGTCGACGTCAGCGCGGCGCTGAAGCAGGCGCAGGGCATCATCGACCAGGTGATCCTCGCGGTGCAGTTCGTGTTCCTGTTCGCGCTCGGCGCGGGATTGCTGGTGCTTTATTCGGCGCTCGTGGCCACCGAGGACGAGCGCCGCCGGGAGGCCGCGATCATGCGCGCGTTCGGCGCATCGGCCGCGCAGGTTTCGGGCAGCCAGCGCGCCGAGTTCCTCGTGATGGGCGCGGTGGCCGGCGTGCTGGCGACTATCGCCGCGGCGGCCATCAGCACGCTGCTGGCCCAGCGCGTCTTCCAGCTCGACCTGCCCGTCAACATCAGCCTGTGGGTCTACGGGCCGCTCACCGGCATCGCACTTCTGTCGCTGAACGCGTGGCTCTCGGCGCGCAAGGTGCTGACCGCCTCTCCTGCGCTCACCCTCAGGGAAGGTTAGGACATGTTCATGCGCCACCGCGAGAGGCATCGGACCGGGAGCATCGGGTGGCTGCGCGCGGCCGTGCTTGGTGCGAACGACGGCATCGTGTCGACCGCGAGCCTCGTACTCGGCGTGGCCGCGGCGAACGCCTCGCACGGGAACATCATGGTCGCCGGCGTGGCCGGGCTGGTTGCGGGCGCGATGTCGATGGCGGCCGGCGAATACGTCTCGGTGCGCTCGCAGGCCGATTCCGAGCAGGCGGCGCTTTCGCTCGAAAAGCGCGAGCTCGAAACCGACAGCGAGGGCGAGCACAGGGAGTTGACCGCGATCTACGAGGAGCGCGGGCTCGAGCCGAAGCTCGCCAGGCAGGTGGCCGAGCAGTTGATGGTGCATGACGCGCTGGGCGCGCATGCGCGGGACGAACTCGGGCTGTCCGACGTCCTTGCGGCGCGCCCCCTGCAGGCGGCGCTGACCTCCGCCGCGAGTTTTGCAGCCGGCGCGCTGATGCCGCTGCTGGCCGCATACGTGGTGCCGGACCGCCTGGTGATCGGCGTGGTGTCGGCCACTTCGCTGGTGTTCCTCGCGATCCTCGGCGCGACGGCGGCCAGGGTGGGCGGTGCGCCGGTCGGCGTGGCTGCCATGCGCGTGACCTTCTGGGGCGCGCTGGCGATGGCGGCGACCGCCGGCGTCGGCATGCTGTTCGGAGCGACAGCCTGAGCCAGACCCCTTACGAGCAGCTGGGCGGCGCGGAAAAGCTGCGGTCGCTGGTGCGGCGCTTCTATGCGTTGATGGACAGCGAGCCGCAATACGCCGGCATCCGCAGGCTTCACCCGCCCAGCCTCGAAGGCTCGACCGAAAAGCTCACGATGTTCCTGTCGGGCTGGCTCGGCGGGCCGCCGCTGTACACCGACAAGTACGGCCATCCGATGCTGCGCGCGCGGCACCTGCCCTTCGCGATCGGCGAGTCCGAGCGCGACCAGTGGATGGCGTGCATGCAGCAGGCGATGCAGGCCGAGCGCGTGCCCGAACTGCTGCGCCTGCAGCTGTCCGGCGCCTTCTTCAAAACCGCCGACTGGATGCGCAACCAATAATCGGTGTCAGGGTCGATTTATCGAAATTCGACTCCGACACCATTTTTGGAGGCGCAGTCGGTCGGCATGATTTCAAAGGATTCATTTTTAAGGATTCAATGGCGGCGCGGCTTTCATGCCAATTTGAATATCAAAAATAATATAGGGCGTCGCGCTCCGCCCGGCCTCCCGGGCGGACGTTACAATAGCGAATGACCGAAGTCCTTCCCTGGCTTTCGCTGGTTTGCGCACTGGCAGCGCTGGCAATCGGCGTCATGGTCCTGCGCGCGGTCAAGGGCGGCGACGGCGGATCCAAGGAGCAGGAACGGCTGCTGCGCGAGGAGTTCGAGCGCAACCGCGCCGAGACTCAGGCTTCGTCGCGCGACCTGCGCAGCGAACTGTCCGAGAGCGTCTCCCGCCTCTCACAGCAGGTCGGCACGCAGATGACCTCGATCGCCTCGGTGCAGAACAACCAGATCGATGCGTTCTCCCGCCAGCTGGTGGAACTGACCACCGCCAACGAGCGGCGCCTTGCCGACCTGCGCGAGACGGTGGACGCCAAGCTCCGCGAAGCCAAGGAGGACGCCCGCCTCGGCCGCGAGGAAAGCGGCGCGACGCTCAAGCGTTTCTCCGAGTCATTGAACCAGCAGCTGGGCACGATCCAGGAGGCGAGCGACAAGCGCCTGGTCGAGATGCGCTCGCTGATCGAGTCGCGCCTCGACGCGATCCAGAAGGACAACGCCGACAAGCTCGAGAAGATGCGCGCCACCGTCGACGAAAAGCTGCACGCGACGCTCGAGCAAAGGCTGGGCGAAGCCTTCAAGACGGTGAGCGACCAGCTGAACAAGGTGCATGCCGGCCTTGGCGAGATGCAGACGCTGGCCGCCGGCGTCGGCGACCTCAAGCGCGTGCTGACCAACGTCAAGACACGCGGCACCTGGGGTGAGGTGCAGCTAGAGAACCTGCTCGACCAGATCCTCACCAGGGAGCAGTACGGCAAGAACGTCGAGACCCGCCCGGGTTCGGGCGAACGGGTGGAGATCGCGATCCGGCTGCCGGGGCGGCAGGGCGAAGGGCAGGTCTGGCTGCCGATCGACTCGAAGTTCCCGGTCGAGGACTACGACCGGCTGCTCGCGGCGCAGGACGCCGGCGACATCGCCGGCATGGACACCGCCTCCAAAGCGATCGAGACCCGCCTCAAGCTCGAAGCGAAGGCGATCCGCGACAAGTACATCGAGGCGCCGCACACGACCGACTTCGCGTTGCTCTTCCTGCCGACCGAAGGCCTCTACGCAGAGGCGCTCCGGCGCCCCGGCCTGTCCGACCTCCTGCAGCGGGACTTCCGCGTCACGATCGCGGGGCCGACCACGCTGACCGCGCTGCTCAACAGCCTGCAGATGGGCTTCCGGACGCTTGCGATCGAAAAGCGCTCTTCCGAAGTCTGGCAGGTGCTCGGCGCGGTGAAGACCGAGTTCGGCAAGTTCGGCGACGTGCTCGCCAGGACCAAGGAGCAGATCCAGCGGGCGGCCGACACGATAGACAAGGCGGAGGTCCGCACCCGCCAGATCTCCCGGAAGCTGAAGGAAGTGGAGGCGGTGCCCGAAGCGCATGCGCAGGGCCTGCTCGGCGCCGGCGTGGAATCCGCGAACGACAGTATCGACGAACCCGAGGACAACTGACATGGACACCGCATTCTGGACCGCCACACGGCTCATCCGCGCGCTCAAGTCGAAGAAGATCGGCGCGCTCGAACTCCTCGACCACTATGCGAAGCGGATCGCGAAGCACGACGGCACGCTCAATGCCCTGCCGGTGCTCGACATGGACGCCGCACGCAAGCGCGCGAAGGCCTTCGACCGCAAGGGCGCGAAGAAGAGCGCGCTGGCCGGGTTGCCGATGACGGTCAAGGAATCGTTCGACCTCAAGGGTTACGCGACCACCTGGGGCCTGCCCGAATATGCGAAGGAGAAGGCCGCTTCAAATGCGCTCGCCGTGGATCGCTATTTCGCCGCAGGGGCCAACGTCTTCGGCAAGTCGAACGTGCCGACGCTTCTGGCCGACTGGGAAACCGTGAACCCGGTGTACGGGCGCACCTTCAACCCGTGGAACCTCGAGCGCACGCCCGGCGGTTCGTCGGGCGGGGGCGCGGCTGCGCTCGCGGCCGGCCTGACCGGCATGGAAGCCGGCAGCGACATCGGCGGCTCTATCCGCAATCCTTCGCACTATTGCGGCGTCTACGGGCACAAGCCGACCTGGAACCTCTGCTCGGGCGCCGGGCACTCGCTGCCCGGCTACGTGCACCCTACCGACATCACCGTGATCGGGCCGATGGGGCGCAGCGCCTTCGACCTCGAACTCGGCCTGTCGCTGATCGCAGGGCCCGATGCGATCGACGGCGCGGGCCTGAAGGTCCACCTGCCCAAGTGCGAGCGGAAGTCGTTCAAGGGCTGGCGCGTGGCGGTGATCGCGACGCACCCGACGGCCGAGACCGATGCCACGGTGCAGAATTCGATCCGGCGGCTTGCGCAGTTCGTCGCGAGCAAGGGCGCCAAGGTCTCCGAGCGCGCGCTGCCGGAATTCGATTTCGGCGAAGCGCACCGCGTCTTCATCCAGTTGCTGCGCGGCGCGACCTCGGCGCGCCAGACCGAAGAGGGATTCGCCCAGATGCTGGCGGCCAGGGCCATGCTCGACCCGAAGGACGGCGGTTACTACGCGCAGATGGTCCGCGCCAACACCCAGGCGCACAAGGACTGGCTGGCCGCGTCGAACCGCCGGCACCAGATGCGCCTCGCGTGGGCGGAATTCTTCAAGGACTGGGACATCGTGCTCTGCCCGAACGCGGCGACCGCGGCCTACCGGCACTCGATGCCCGGCGAGCGCTGGGAGCGCATGATCACGGTCAACGGCAGGCCGCAACCGCTCACGACGCAGATGTGGTGGGCCGGGATCTCGGGGATGTGCTACCTCCCCGGCACGGTCGCGCCGATCGGCCTGTCGCCCGAAGGGCTGCCGCTGTCGGTGCAGGTGGTCGGGCCGCAGTATGGCGACCTCTCGACGATCCGCTTCGCGCAATTGCTCGAGCGCGAGTATTACGCCTTCGTCCCGCCGCCGGCTTACGCCTGAGGCCAGAGGCCGCTGATGTTCTACGTCGACCTTTTCCGGGAGCTCGAGAAATTCCGGGTGCGTTACCTGCTGGTGGGCGGTGTAGCGGTGAACCTTCATGGGATCGGGCGGCTGACGGCCGACGTCGATCTCATGCTGGCGCTGGACTCGGAAAACCTTTCCAGATTCGTTTCCGTCGGCAAAGTGCTTGGTTTGAAGCCGATTGTCCCGATCGCGCTTGCCGATGTAGCCGATGCGGCGAAGGTGAGAAGCTGGATCGAAGACAAGGGAATGCTGGCCTTGGCATTGCGCCCGCCGGAAAAGACTGCCCCGACGCTGGATATTCTCGTCAAGCCGGTCGTGCCTTTCGAAGAGGCATATGGGCGCCGCGTCGACCGTTCGCTCGGCGGGGCCATCGTAACGGTGGCATCGATAGAGGACATCATCCGGCTGAAGACCGGCACGGGTCGGCAGAAAGACGAAGCCGACATAGCGGCGTTGCGCCAGATCCTGCGCATGGACGGTGCAACCTATGCCGCCTGAGGAGTACCCGATCACCGACTACTGGTACGAGGTAAGCGACGAGCAGATTCGCGAGCATCTGGCGCGCACGCCGCTGGAGCGCCTGCAATGGCTCGACGACGCACGCCGGTTCACCTTGCTTGCGCGGCAGGGAACGCGCACCTACTACAAGGACGGCAAGCCCTTCAAGGTCGTGCCGGGCTCGGACGCCTGATCAGGCGGCCTTCCTCGCGGCCTCCACCGCCGCGAGCAGCTTGTCGAACGCATCGGCGAAGAGCTTAACGCCGTCCTCGGTGAGCTTGTCCGTGATCGCGTCGAGCGACACATGCTTTGCCACGGCATCGAGGGTCGCGTGCGCGGCATCGACGTTTTCCTCGAGGCTGGCGCGCGGCTTGCCGTGATCGCGGAAAGCGTCGAGCGTGGCAGGGGGCAGGGTGTTGACCGTGTTGGATCCGATCAGCTCCTCCACGTACATCACGTCGCGATAGGCCGGGTTCTTGGTGCTGGTGCTGGCCCACAGCAGCCGCTGCGGCCGCGCGCCCTTGTCGGCGAGGTTCTTCCACCGCGGGCCGGAAAAGATCCGCTTGTAGCTCTCGTACGCAAGCACCGCGTTGGCTATTGCCGTCTTGCCGCGCAGCGCTTCAGGCACCAGCGGGTCGACCGCGCTGTCGATGCGCGAGATGAAGAAGCTCGCGACGCTGGCGATCCGTTCGAGGTCGCCGCCTTCGCCTGCGCGGCGCTCGAGCCCGGCGATATAGCGCTCTGCCACCTGCTCGTAAACCTGCCGCGAGAAAAGCAGCGTGACGTTGACGTTGATGTCCTCGCTGATCAGCAGCTCGATCGCCGGCAGTCCCTCGGCGGTCCCGGGCACCTTGACCATCAGGTTGGGCCGCGCCACTTCCTTCCACAGGCGCCGGGCCTCGGCGATCGTCGCGGCCGTGTCGCGGGCGAGGTAGGGCGACACTTCGAGGCTTACATACCCGTCGTGGCCCTTGCTGGCGTCGAAGACCGGCTTCAAATGGTCGGCGGCGGTCCGGATGTCGTCGATCGCGAGCGCTTCGTAGAGTCCCATTGCGCTCAGCCCCTTCGCCTTGAGGGCGCTGATCGCGGGGGCGTACTCGTTCCCGCCGCCGATCGCCTTTTCGAAGATCGCCGGGTTCGAAGTCATGCCCGCGAGGCCGTCCTCGACCACCAGTTTTTGCAGGCCGCCGCCGGTGACGAAGTCGCGGCGGATGAAGTCCAGCCAGACCGACTGGCCGAAGCTGTTCAACTCGAGAAGAGGATTCATGCCAGGCCTTCGAAAAGTTGCACGCTGACCAGGTCGCCGGCGTTGACGTTTTCGCGCTCGTGCTCGAGCACGATGAAGCAGTTCGCCTCGGACATCGAGCGCAGCACCCCCGAGCCCTGCTGCCCCGTGGTCCGCACGCGCCACTCGCCGCCCTCGTTGGACAGGATCGCGCGCTGGTACTCCGTGCGGCCCGGCACCTTGCGCAGCGCTTCGGCGCTCGGCACCCGCAAGAGCGGGATCGAGTAGTCGCCGCTGCGCCCGCCCAGGTGCAGCAGGGCGTCGCGCACGAACTGGTAGAACGTGACCATCACCGCCACCGGGTTGCCCGGCAGGCCGAAGAGGAAGGCCGCGCGCCCGTCGGACTCGATCCGCCCGAAGGCCATCGGCCGGCCGGGGCGCATCGCGATCTTCCAGAACATCACTTCGCCCAGTTTCGCCATCATCGCCTTGATGAAGTCGGCCTCGCCCACCGAGACGCCCCCCGAAGTGACGATCACGTCGGCGTTCTTCGCCGCGATGCGCAGCGCCGCTTCGAGGTGCGCGGGGTCGTCCTTGACCACGCCCATGTCGAGGATCTCGACCCCCAGGCGCTGCAGCATCCCGAACAGGGTGTAGCGGTTCGAGTCGTAGACATGCCCGGCGGCCAGCGGCGTGCCGACCGAGGCGAGCTCGTCGCCGGTCGAGAAGAAGGCCACGCGCACGCGCCGCTTCACCATGACTTCCGCAAGGCCGAGCGAGGCGACCAGGCCGAGGTCGGCCGGGCACAGCAGGCGTCCGGGCCGCAGCACCGGCACGCCTTTCTGCAGGTCCTCCCCGGCAAGGCGCACATTCTGGCCCTTGACCTGGCCGGCCGGGATGATGATCGAGTCCTCGTCCCTCTTGACGACCTCCTGCACGACCACCATGTCGGCGCCCTCGGGCAGCACCGCCCCGGTCATCACGCGCACGCAGGAGCGGGCCTTCAGTTCGCCCTCGAACTGGCGCCCCGCGAGCGCGGTGCCGATTTCGTGCAGCCAGGTATCGGCGCCCTTGACGAGGTCGCGCGAGCGCAGCGCATAACCATCCATCGCCGAGTTGGTGTGCGCCGGAACGTCGAACTCCGGCACGATGTCCTCGGCCAGCACGCGGCCGAGCGCCGAGCGGACTGCGACGCGTTCGATCCCGGAGACCGGCGTCAGGCAGGCGCGGATCGCCTCCCGTGCCTTGTCCACGCGCAGCGCATTAGGGTCGTAGCCATCGAGGCAACTGACGATCTGCTGGAGGGTTGCCGCCTGGGACGGCGCAACGGCCGGCGCAGGCGTTGCGGCATCGGCTTCGGCCGGAGGAGGGGGGGGCATGGCGTCAGGGGCAGGAGTCATGATTCTTCGTGGGCGCGCAATTCCTCGCGCGTGTTGATGTTGCTGAAAGCGTCCGCCTCGTCGTCGAAAGGCACCTCGACGACGTCGAGCGAGGCATACCAGGCGTCGATTTTGCGCCCTCCGCCGGCCAGGTAGGCGGTGAGATGGTCGAGCAGGTCGCGGCGCACCAGCGCGAACACCGGGTGCGGCTGGTCGCCGGTCTTTGCGACCGCAAGCTGGCGGTGCCCGAGCGCGGCCGCCAGGCGCGACACCAGGTCGAGCGGCAGGAAAGGCGAGTCGCAGGGCGCGGTCACCACCAGCGGGTGCGTGGCCGCCTGCAGCCCGGCCTGCAGCCCGGCCAGCGGGCCGGCGAAACCGCCGGTGACGTCCGGCGCGACCTTGTAGCCGAGGTTGCCGTACCGGTCGAGGTTCTGGTTGGCGTTGATCACGATCTCGTCGACCTGGGGCGCAAGGCGCTCGATCACGTGCTCGATCATCGCCTTGCCGCCGAGGACCTGCAGGCCCTTGTCCACGCCGCCCATGCGCCGGCCCTGGCCGCCCGCAAGCACGACGCCCGAAACCTTCGCGCTCATGCGGCGCTCGCGCGGTAGTGCGAAGGCGGCAGGCCGAACTCGCGCTTGAACATCGCCGAGAAGGCGCTCGGGCTGTCGTAGCCGAGGTCGAGCGCGACCGCGAGGATCGGCCGGCCTTCGGCGATCCATGCGAGGGCGCGCAGCAGCCGCGCGCGCCGGCGCCATTCCGAGAAGCTCATGCCGGTCTCGCGCCGGAACCGGCGCGCGAGGGTCCGGGTGGTCGTGCCGTGGCGCGAGCCGAGTTCCTCGATGGTGACCCGGTCGTTCGGGCTTTCGATGATCGTGCGGCAGATCCGCGACAGGACGTTCGATGCAGGCATCGGCAGGTTATACGGCAAGCTCGCGAGCGAGGCCAGTTCGTCGAGGATCAGCTGCATCACGCGCCCTGCGGCGCCATTCTCGTCGTATTCGACCGGCAGCTCGGTCGCGCGCAGGATCAGTTCGCGCAGCAACGGCGTGATTGCGAATGCAACGCAGCGCTGCGGCATCGCCCCGGCCGCCTCGGGCGCGACATACAGCGTGCGGAACTTGACCTCGCTCGAGGTCAGGATGCGGTGCTCGATGCCCGGCGGCAGCCAGACGGCGCGTTGCGGCGGGACGACCCAGGTCTCGCCCCGGCTCACGCCGCCGTCCTTGTCGCCCTTGGTATCCACCGTCATCACGCCCTGCGCGCCGTACACCAGCTGGAATCGCGGGTGGCTGTGCCACGCGATCTCGTAATCCGAAGGCAGGTCGCGCGCCATGGCGGCCACCGGTCGCGGCACGCGCTGGTAGTCGGCGCCGCGCGTACTGCGGGGCGGAACCGGTTGGGTTCGGGGGGCTTGTCTCATACGCAACAGAAATTGTCCGATAGTCGCGTGACGGACGCAATGCCCGCGCGTAGCCTGAGCGCTCATCCAGGAAGCTCCGGAGAGGCAATGAAGAAGAATCCCGCGCTGCTGCCGTTCATCAACCTCGGGCACGCGCTCGACCATCTCGTCATGCTGATCTTCCCGACGGTCGTGCTGGCGCTCTCGCGCGACCTCAACCGCCCGTACGCCGAACTGCTGCCGCTTTCGCTCGGCGGGTTCATCGCATTCGGCGTGCTCGGCCTGCCTGCGGGCTGGCTCGGCGACCGCTGGAGCCGCTACAAGATGATGACGGTGTTCTTCTTCGGCCTGGGCGGCGCGCTGGTGCTCACCGGCTTTGCGACCGAGACCTGGCAGATCGCGGTCGGCCTGACGGTGCTCGGCATGTTCGCCGCGATCTACCACCCGGTGGCCACCGCGATGATCGTGGCCGACCCGAAGGTGATCGGCCGCGTGCTCGGCTGGAACGGCCTGTACGGCAACCTCGGGCTCGCGTTCGCCGCGGTGGTGTCCGGATTCCTGATGGACTACTACGGCTGGCGCACCGCGTTCTTCGTGCCCGGCGCGCTCTGTGTCGCCGCCGGCATCGGCTGGCTCGCTTGGGTGTCGGACCCCGGCGCCATCGTGAAGACCGGCAAGAAGGGCGCGCTGCACGTCGATACGCGCACGATGTACCGCATCATCCTCGTGCTGCTGGTGGTCACCTCGTGCGGCGGGCTGATCTTCAACTCGACCACGATCTCGATGCCCAAGGTGTTCGACGAGCGCCTGACCGCGCTGACCCACACCAGCCTCGGCATCGGCCTGCTGGTGAGCATGGTCTACACGATCGCGGCGTTCTCGCAGGTGGTCATCGGCCCGATGATCGACAAGCACGACCTGCGCACGCTGCTGCTGCCGGTGTCGCTGTGCCAGGTGGTGCTGCTTTTCCTGGCGAGCCAGCTCGACGGCTGGCCGCTCTTGATCGTGTCGGTGATGATGATGCTCGCGGTGTTCGGCCAGATCCCGCTGAACGACGCGATCGTCGGGCGCTACACGCCGGACGAATACCGCTCGCGCGTGTTCGCGGTGCGCTACCTCGTCACCTTCGGCGTCGCGTCGATGGCGGTGCCGATGATCGCGCACTTCCACAAGACCAGCGGCTTTCGCAGCGTCTTCATGCTGCTTGGCGCGATGGCGGCGCTCACGCTGGTGGCCTCGTTCTTCTTCCCCGGACGGGCGGCCCTCAAGCGGCAGAGCGCGATGCTGGCGCAGACCGCGCAGGCCTGATTGCGCGGAGCAGGCGGGGATCGGTCTGCCGGGATCGGTCAGTCGACCGCGGGAGTCGGTGTGTCGTGTTCCCCTCAGGGGTGTCCGACCTTGCTTGCATAGGCCCGGACCGACAGGAATTCCGAAAACAGTCGGTCATCCTTCTTGATGTGCGGGGCAAGCCACTGGCCCAGGAAAGCCGAGTCGGCCTGAATGGCGGAGAAATCCTGCGCGAGTCGCGCCTTCTCGCGAAAGTCGGCGAGACGCTGCAGCAGGGCACCGTGGCTGGCGCAATGCCGGGCGGTGGAGTGGTAGCCGCTCTCGCGCATGCTTTGCTCTTCACGCGCGAAATGCTTGCCGGCAATTTCCTCCAGCCTGCCGGTTGCATCGAGCACGAGCGCGCGATCCTTGGACGCCAGCGCTTCGGTGAGCGCGTTCAATCCTTCCAGCATGGCGCGGTGATCCGCATCGAAGTAGTGGCCGGGCAGATCGACGCCGTGATGCCCGGGAACCGTGGATTTGCGCATGGATCGGACGTCCTCTTTGTCGATTGTTCGAATTCCGGGCATTACTGTACATGGCCGGCGGGATTTCGAT
>CAZREB010000019.1:0-69651 GCA_964599095.1 uncultured Bordetella sp. | reverse complement strand
GTCGAGGCTCGCGGCAAGGGGAGTCAAGGCGGGAGTCGGACTCGCGAAAGACCTGGGCGCAAGAGTCACCGGCGTCTATGTCGCTTCCCCGTCGATTCCGCCGATCTATGGCGAGGCGGCCATGTACTACGTAGGATCGTTTTCCCGCACCGAATACAGAAAGCTCCTGCAGGAGACGGCGAAGAAACATCTCGGAGAGATCGAGCGCGCCGCGCGCGCTGCGGGCGTTCGCTGCTTCACACGGCTCGTCTTCGACCGCGATCCGTGGCGCGGGATCCTGCGGACTGCACGCGCACAAGAGTGCGACGCCATCGTCATGGCTTCGCACGGCCGAAGTGCGGTCGGCGGCCTGGTTCTCGGCAGCGAGACGGTCCGCGTGCTTGCGCATTCGAAGATTCCGGTCGTGGTCGCCCGCTAAGGGGCGAAAGCTCGAAACGCCGCGGCCGCCCGGCAGCGGCCCGTCGGCCACGTCGCCGAAGAGACGCTCTGGGGCTGCTGCGCCGCCTTGATGGTCTGCAGCCTCGTCGCGATCTGGCCGCGCAGCAGCGCGGCCATGCGGCCCCTGCTGGCCGCATGGTGTGCCGCCGGCATCGCCTACGTGGCATTCATGTTCCTCGTCGACGTGCCGATGTACTGGTCCCGATGGGTCGCCGACGAGGCGGCCGGGCGCCACTACCTGAGCCTCGCGCAGGGCGCGCTCGATGTCTCCGGGCGCTGGGTCGTCTCCCATCGCTGGGAGGACTGGCGCAGTGAAGTCACCTGGATGTCGCTCTATTTCAGCGTGGCGGTTTGGCTGAGCATCGGGTTGGTCCACGCGCCCGCGCCGAGGCCGGCCGCTGCACGCGCCTGAGACGTGGCCTCCCGGAAAGCGCGGAATGCGCCTTCGTGTCTCGCACGATCAAGCTTTCCTTACAGACGTTTGAACGGCGCCTCCTTAGCCTGAACCTTTCAGGGCTCATGAAGGGAAACAGGGGCATGCAGGCGAGGCAGGCGCGATATCCGATGCTCTCGACTCTGCCGGCCGGCCCGGGCGAGCGTCGCGTTGCACTTGTCGCGGTCGTTGCGCTGACGGCGCTGTTTGCCGCGGCCGTGCCCTTCGCCAGGCTGCCGATGGCGCAGGTCTGGGCCTTCATCCCGACCTACCAGTCCGCGCTGATCGTGATCGACGTGGTCACCGCGATCCTGCTGTTCAGCCAGTTCGCCACTTCGCGCTCGGACGGCCTTCTCGTGCTGGGGGCGGGTTACCTGTTTACGGCGTTCATGGCCGTCGCCCACGCGCTGAGCTTTCCCGGCCTGTTCGCGCCGCAGGGCGTGATCGGCGGCGGCGGGCAGACGACCGCCTGGCTGTACTTCTTCTGGCATGGCGCCTTTCCGTTTGCCGTGCTCGCTTACGTGGTGCTGGGGGAGGCCGGCCGGGAAGGACCGCGGCGCGGCCGGGCCGGCGGCGGGCTGCGGCCGCGAAGCTGGTGGATCCCGGTCGGCGGTGCAAGCCTGGCCGCTCTTCTTGCTGCCGGCCTCCTCACGTTCATTGCCACCGGCGGGCACGAAGCCCTGCCGGCAATCATGGCCGGCAACAGCGACCTGCCGGCCAAGTACGTCGTCGCCACCGGGACCTGCCTGATGTGCGCCATCGCGGCCGTCGCGCTCTGGCGCAGGCCTTCGCAGTCGAAGCTCGACCTGTGGCTGATGGTCGTGATGGTTGCGTGGGTGTTCGACGTCGCGCTGGCCGCGGTGTTCAACGCGGGCCGCTTTTCGCTCGGGTTCTACGCCGGCCGGATCTACGGCCTGATGGCGACCACCTTCGTGCTGGTGGTGTTGCTGATCGAAAACGCCAGGCTCCACGCGCAGTTGATGGAGGCCAAGGAGGCCGAGCGCCGCCAAGCCGGGCGCACGCTGGAAAGGCAGGCCGAATGGCTGAGGCTCCTGCACAACATCGAAAGCGCGACTGCGGCCGAGCAGGCGCCGCAATCGATTGCGGCGGCGGTGATCCGGCCGCTCAGGGAATTGCTCGGGGTGCCGCGCGCCATCGTAAACGTCTTCGACCTCGATGCCGGCATGGTCGAGTGGCTGGCCGCCGCCGGCCGGCGCCGGACCCGGATCGGCGGCGTGCGCTACCCGATCGCGCTGATGGGCGACCTCGAGGCGCTGAAGCGCGGCGAGACCCAGATCGTGGATACGCACAAGCTCCCGCCCGGCCCGCATGCCGAGGCGCTGCTGGTCTCCGGGGTCGATGCCTATGCAGTGATTCCGATGATCGCCGGCGGCGGGCTGATCGGCGCGCTCAGCTTCGGCGGGGAGCGTGCCGACTTCACCGAGGAGCAGTACAACATCGCACGCGAGGTGGCGATGCAGCTTGCGGTCGCGATTACGCAGGCGCGCCTGCTCGAGCGCGTGCGGCGCCAGGCCGAGGACCTCGAGCTGCGCGTCGCCGAACGGACCGCCGAGCTCGCTGCGGCCAATCGCGACCTCGAGAGTTTCACCTCCTCGGTGTCCCACGACCTGCGCTCGCCGCTGCGCGCGATCGACGGCTTCTCGCAGATGCTCGAGGAGGACCACGCGCACAGGCTGGACGACGAAGGCCGGCGGCTGCTCGGGGTGGTCCGCAACAGCGCAAGGAAGATGGGCGAGCTGATCGAAGACCTGCTGCGTTTCGCGCGGCTCGGCCGCAGCCCGCTGCAGGTCGGGCCGGTCGACATGAAGGCGCTGGTGCTGGAGGTGGTCGAGGAGCTTGCGCCCGAGCATCCGGCGGCCCGGATCGAGCTGGGGCCGCTCCCGGTGCTCGAAGGCGACCGCTCGCTGCTGCGCCAGGTCTGGGCGAACCTGGTGGGCAACGCGCTCAAGTACAGTTCGCGCAGCACGGCGCCGACCGTGGAGATCGGGGGGGGCGAGGAAGACGGCGCGAAAGTGTTCTGGGTGCGCGACAACGGCGCCGGCTTCGACCCGCAGTACAAGGAAAAGCTCTTCAAGGTCTTCCATCGCCTGCACAGCAGCGAGGAGTTCGAGGGCACCGGTGTGGGCCTGGCGATCGTCGAGAGCGTGATTTCGAGGCACGGCGGCCGCATCTGGGCCGAGGGCGCGATCGGCAAGGGAGCGACGTTCAGGTTCTCGTTCCCGAAGGATGCATAAGGACGGTGCAAGGTATGCGGTGCTAACATCCGCCGCCATGATTACCGTCACGAAACTCGCTCCGGCGCTCGGCGCCGAAATCGGCGGCGTCGACGTTGCCGCCCCGGTCGACGACGCGACGATCGGCGCGATTCGCGCCGCCTGGCTCGAGCACCTGGTGCTCAGGATCCGCGGCCAGTCGATCACCGACCCGCAGCTGCTCGAGTTCAGCCGGCGCTTCGGCGAACTCGACCCGCCGGGCCCGAATCCCTACGGCAAGCCTTTCCTGCCGCAGCACCCGGAGATGAACGTGATCTCCAACATCAGGGAAGGCGGCGCGCCGATCGGCAACCTCGGCGACGGCGAGGCGATCTGGCATGCCGACATGACCTACATCGAGAACCCGCCCAAGGCCGGGCTGCTGTTCTCGATCGAGATCCCGCCGCACGGCGGCGACACTTTCTGGGCCAACATGTACATGGCGTACGACACGCTTCCCTTGCGGCTCAAGACAGCGATCGAGGGCCGCGTTGCGGTGCATGACGCGACCTACAACAGCGCCGGCCTGATGCGCAAGGGCTACAAGGAGGTCACCGACCCGCGCGAGGCGCCCGGCGCGCGCCACGCCCTGGTCAGGACTCACCCGGAGACCGGCCGCAAGTGCCTGTTCCTCGGCCGCCGCCGCAACAGCTGGATCGTCGGCCTGGGGCTCGCGGAAAGCGAAGCGCTGCTCGACGAACTATGGGCGCACGCCACGCAGCCCGAGCTCACGTTCCGGCAGGAGTGGAAGGTGGGCGACCTGATGATGTGGGACAACCGCTGCACGCTGCACCGGCGCGACGCCTTCGACCCGAACGCGCGCCGCCTGATGCACCGGACCCAGATCAAGGGCGACTGGTCCGCTGCTGCGCGCGTCGCCTGACCCGCCTAAGCCCTGCATCCCGGATGACCGAGAAGATCGCCCGCGTCGAGGTGTTCGGCGTCGCCGTGCCGCTGGTCGGCAGCGGCTTCAAGAACGCTTACGTCAACAAGACCGTGCAGAAGAGTGCGGTGGTGCGCATTACCTCGGCCAGCGGTGCCGTGGGCCTGGGCAACATCGACCCTTCGCCGGGCTACTCGATCGAAAGCATCGACGAGTCGCTCGGCGCATTGCGCGGCACGCTCGCCGGCGCGGTCGGCGGCATGGATGCGCTCAACGTGCACGAGATCCTCGCGCGGCTGGATTCGTCCATGGAAGGCTTCCTCGACGCGAAGGCTGCGATCGAGATGGCCTGCGTGGACCTCGCTTCGAGGGTCTGCGGCATCCCGGTCTGCACCTATCTCGGCGGCGCGGTGCGCCACGAGTTCCTGTTCAATGCGTGGATCGGCATCCTCCCGCCGCAGGAAGCGGCCGCCGAAGCGAAGCTGTGGTTCGACCGCGGATTCCGCTCGGCCAAGATCAAGGTCGGCGGCAACATCGAGGCGGATCGCGATCGCGTGAAGGCGGTGCGCGAGGCGGTCGGCCCGGAGATGGCGCTGCGCATCGATGCGAACGCAGGCTACGACGTCGAGACGTCGATCAGGCTGGCGCGGCTGATGGAGCCCTTCGACTTGCAGCTGATGGAGCAGCCGGTGGCGGCCGAGGACATCGCGGGGCTGGCGCGCGTGCGCCGCGAGGCCGGCGGCGTGCCGATCATGGCCGACGAGGCGATCGTCGACCACCGCACGCTGATCGAGGTCATCCGCGCCGGCGCGGCCGACATCGTCAAGCTCAAGGTCATGAAGAACGGCGGGTTCCTGCGCACCCAGCGCATGGCCGCGACCGCCGAGGCGGCCGGCCTCCGGGTCGTGATCGGCCACGGGTTCGGGCTGGGAGTGAACACGATGGCCGAAATCCACTTCGCGTCGACCTCGATGAACGTCATGGACGGGCTCGAATGCGTCGGGCCGCTGAAGACCACCGACGACATCACGACCGAAAAGCTCGACCTCGCCGCCGGGCGGCTGACGCTTCCGCTGGACGCTCCGGGCCTGGGCGTCGCACTCGACGAATCCCGCCTCCAACGCTACCGTTTCGGGTGACCATGAAAAACCTCCTTGCTTTCGTGCTCGCCATGGCGGTGTCGGCGGGTGCGCTCGCGCAGGCTTACCCGACCAAGCCGGTAAAGATCGTGGTGCCGTTTGCGCCGGGCGGGACGTCGGACATCGTCGCACGCCTGGTGTCGGCCAAGCTCACCGAAGAGCTGGGCCAGCAGTTCGTGGTCGAGAACCGCGGCGGGGCCGGCGGCACGATCGCCACCGCGATGGTGGTCAAGTCCCCGGCCGACGGCTACACCGTCCTGGCGGGTCACCAGGGCGTGGCCTTCAACGCAACGCTGTATACCAAGCTGCCGTACGACACGCTCAAGGAACTCGCGCCGCTCGCCATGATCGGCCCGACGCCGAACGTGCTCGTGACCACTGTCGGCTATCCGCCGAAGACGGTGCAGGAATTCCTCGCCAGCGTGCGCGACAAGCCCGGGGCGATCACCTACGGCTCGGGGGGCGTCGGGAGTGCGGCTCATCTCGCAATGGAGTTGTTCGAGAACGTCACGAACACCAGGCTGATCCACGTCCCGTACAAGGGCGCAGGCCCTGCGCTCGGCGACCTCGTCGCCGGGCAGATCCAGGTCATGATCGTCACGCTGCCCTCGGCCGTGGGGTACATCAGGAACGGCAAGCTGAAGGCGATCGCGACCTCCGGCGCCAGGCGCACGCCGGCGATGCCGGACCTGCCGACGATCGCCGAAGGCGGCGCGCCCGGCTACGAATTCGCCCCGTGGTACGGCTGGTTCGTGCCGGCCGGCACGCCGCGCCCGGTGATCGAGCGCCTGAACCAGGCGATCGGCAAGGTGATCGCGGCGCCGGCGCTCAAGGAGCAGTTCGGCTCGCTCGGCCTGGACCCCGAGCCGATGAGCCCGGAGCAGTTCGGCGAGGTTTTCCGGGCCGACGTCGCACGTTGGGGTGAGATCATCCGCAGGCTGGGGCTCAAGGCGGATTGATCCGCGCCGGTCGGGCCGCCGTCATTTTTCGTCGCATTTTCGAATCGCTCTTTGATTTCATGGGCTTGGCCGATGTCATCCGGTCGTAACATTGGCGGGCGAAACTGGGGCGGTTCGAAGGGAGCGGATTTCTCCCCGAGCGCAGCGCGTGTTCGAACTTAAACTATCCAGCGGCAAGGATTCGACCGCCGGGGCCAAGGGATTCTATGGCAAGCAGTGAACATTCGTCCAAGCAGTACGACATCGACCTCGATGGGCTTCGCACGCTGGTGCTCGCGATGGGCGGTCTGGTCGAGTCCCAGATCCGAAGCGCGCTGGATGCGTTCACGACCGGCGACTCGGCCCTTGCCGACCGGGTGATCCGCGGCGACCACGAGGTCGACTCCTACGAGATCAGCATCGACCAGGACTGCGCGCACGTAATCGCCCGGCGCCAGCCGACTGCGGGCGACCTGCGCATGATCATGGCGATCAGCAAGACCGTCACCGACCTGGAAAGGGTCGGCGACGAGGCGGAAAAGATCGCGCGCATGGCCAAGTCGATCCATGCCAGCGGTCGAGTGCCGGCGGAGCGCCTGCCGCAGATCAGGCACGTGGCGGACACTGCGCTCAACATGCTGCGCCAGGCACTCGATGCGTTTGCGCGCCTCGACGCGTCGGCCGCCGCCACGACGGTGCTTGCGGATGCGCGGATCGACTCGGAGTTCCGCGCGATCCTGCGCCAGTTGATCACCTACATGATGGAAGACCCGCGCACGATCTCGACTGCGCTGGAGGTCATCTGGGTGGCCAAGGCCATCGAGCGCATCGGTGACCATGCCAAGAACATGGCCGAATACGTGATCTATGTCGTCGAGGGCACCGACGTGCGGCATTCGGATTATCTCGAACAGGAACGCGACAAAGCCAGTCGCGAAGAGACCCCCTGACGCATGGGCAGCCGCATCCTTGTGGTCGAGGACGAACCGGCAATCGTCGAGCTCGTAGCTGTCAACCTCGAGCATGCAGGCCATTCCGTGCTGCGCGCAGGCAACGTCGGCGAAGCGGAAGCGCACCTGCGCCAGTCGCTGCCCGACGTCATCCTGCTCGACTGGATGTTGCCGGGCGAGTCGGGGCTCACGTTCCTCAAGCGGCTGCGCGCCGACAAGCGCACGCGCGAGCTGCCGATCATCCTGTTGACAGCCCGCGCGCAGGAACCCGACAAGCTCGCCGGCCTGGAGGCGGGCGCGGACGACTACCTGACCAAGCCTTTCTCCACCAAGGAGATGATGGCGCGCATCAAGGCGGTGCTGCGCAGGCGCGCACCGCAACGCACCGCCGACCCGGTGGAGGTGGGCGGGCTGAACCTGGACCCGGGCTCGCATAGAGTGAGCGCGAGCGGTCGCGCGCTCGATCTCGGACCCACGGAGTTCCGGCTGCTTCACTTCCTGATGACGCATCCGGACCGCATCTATTCGCGCACGCAGTTGCTCGACCACGTCTGGGGAGACCACGTGCACATCGAAGAGCGCACGGTGGACGTGCACATCCGCCGGCTGCGCAGCGCTTTGTCCGAGACCGGGCACGACCGCCTGATCGAGACGGTGCGCGGCAGCGGTTACGGCCTTCGGCCGGAGTAGCGTTGCTTACGACCGCCGCGGTCGTGGTCGCGGGACTGGCCGTGGCTGCGGGCTGGATCGGCTACCACGCGGTCAACGTGCGCAAATTGCGCCGCTGGCTCTCGCGGCCGCCACGCGGCCCGGTGCCCGAGGCCATCGGGATCTGGGATACGGTGTTCGCGCTTCTCTATCGCCACGAGCGGAATTACGCGCGCGAAAGGCGGCGGCTGAAGCGCCTTGTCGTGCGTGCGGCGCAGGCCGGGCGCGCATTGCCCGATGGCGTCGCGATCCTGGACAGGCACAATCGCGTCGAATGGTGCAACGACCGGGCGGAATCGTATCTCGGGATCGACCGGCACGTCGACTCGGGCGTGCCGATAGTCAACCTGCTGCGCGATCCGGAGTTCGTGCGCTATGTCGAGGCCGGCGCGTTTTCGGAAGCGATGACGTTGCGGCCGGCACGCAATCCGACGCTTGCGCTGTTGCTGAAATTGATTCCGTACGGCCACGACAGCAAGCTGCTGCTCTGCCGCGACGTGACCCAGGAAGAAAAGGTCGAGACCATGCGGCGCGACTTCGTGGCCAACGTCTCCCACGAGCTGCGCACGCCACTCACGGTGCTCTCCGGATTCCTCGAGACGGTTCAGGAACTGAAGCTGGACCCGGAGCGTACCCGCAAGTACCTGGACCTCATGGCGGGGCAGGCGTCACGAATGCAGAGGATCATCGAAGACCTGCTCGAGCTGTCCGCGCTCGAATCCGCACCGCCGCCGGAGCGTGACGAGCGCGTGCGGATTCCTGAATTGCTCGAACACATCAAGGCGCAGGCGGAGGCGCTCTCCGGCGGCCGGCATCGCATCACCCTCCAGGTCGAGGGCGATTTCGACCTCGCCGGTGCGGAGACGGAACTGACGAGCGCATTCGGCAACCTGGCCGGGAATGCGGTCAACTACACCCCGAAGGGCGGGGAAATCAGGCTGGTGTGGAATGCCTCGGCCGACGGCGCGACGTTTGCCGTCGAAGATTCCGGCATCGGAATCGCGGCCGACCAGATCCCGCGCCTGACCGAGCGCTTCTATCGCGTCGACCGGAGCCGCTCGCGCGAAACGGGCGGGACAGGCCTGGGCCTCGCCATTGTGAAGCACGCACTGGCGCGCCACGACGCCCGCCTGGAAATCGAGAGCGAACCGGGAAAAGGCAGCCGCTTCACGGCGCGCTTTCCCGCGCGGCGCGTGGTCAGGACGAAGCAGGCCGCCTGATTCCGGCCGTGCGATGCCCCCGGGGCCTGTCGGGCATGGGGGCGCTGTAATCACCCTGTAACACGCAACCCTCAGACTCTGCCGACACTCGAAGCAGGTTGATTTCGAATCTCTTGAAGGAGCGGATAAATGAATAACTTGAAAAGTTTGCGAGTCCTCGGCTTGAGCGCCGCCTTGGTTGCCGGAAGCGTGTTTGGAGCGGATATCACCGGCGCGGGCGCTACGTTCCCGTACCCGATCTATGCGAAATGGGCCGACGCCTACAAGAAGTCGACCGGGGTAGGCATGAACTACCAGTCGATCGGCTCTGGCGGCGGCATCAAGCAGATCACCGCGAAGACAGTGGATTTCGGCGCATCGGACATGCCGATGAAGCCCGAGGACCTCGACAAGAACGGCCTGATCCAGTTCCCGGCGATCATGGGCGGGGTCGTGCCGGTGTACAACATCAAGGGTGTGAACTCCGGCGAGATCACGCTGACCGGCCCCCTGCTTGCCGATATCTACCTGGGCAAGGTGAAGAAATGGAACGACCCGGCGATCGCATCGATCAACAAGGGCGTGAAGCTGCCGGACCAGGCGATTTCGGTGGTGGAGCGGTCGGACGGGTCCGGAACGACGTTCATCTTCGTGAATTACCTGTCGAAAGTCAGCCCCGAGTGGAAATCGACGGTGGGTGAAGGCACTTCGGTGAAGTGGCCCACCGGACTGGGCGGCAAGGGCAACGAAGGCGTTGCCGCCTACGTAGGGCGCATCGACGGTGCCATCGGCTACGTCGAGTATGCCTACGCGAAGCAGAACAAGCTGTCGGTGGCGAAGATGGTGAATCGCGACGCGCACGCCGTCCTGCCGAGCGACGACACGTTCAAGGCCGCCGCGGCCGGCGCCGACTGGAACAAGGCGCCGGGGATGTACCTGATCCTCACCGACCAGGCGGGCAAGGACAGCTGGCCGATGACCGGTGCATCCTTCATCCTGATGCACAAGGTCCAGCAGAAGCCCGAGAACGCCAAGCAGGTGCTGCACTTCTTCGAATGGTCGTTCAGGAACGGAGCGAAGATGGCCGACGATCTCGACTACGTCCCGATGCCGGACCCTGTCGTCAAGATCATCCAGTCTTCCTGGAAAGGCCTGAAAGACGCGGCCGGCAAGCCCGTTTACTAGCCGCCAGCATCCTCGTGCCGGCTGGCGCGCCGCTCGCAGGGCGGCGCGCCAGTGGCCCGGCTTTTGCCTATAGAATCGCCCGGACAAGAAGCTGCCGATGAGCGCCACTCTTGACTCAGCACTGACACGCAGTCACTCCTCCCCGATGAGCGATTCTTCCCGGCGTTCCTCCCCGCCTCCCGTGGTTTCCGAGCGGTGGAAGGACAAGCTGTTCGAAAACGTTACCCGGGCTTTCGCGCTGCTGGTCTTCAGCATCCTGGCCGCGATCATGGTGTCACTGCTGATAGGCAGCAGCCTGAGCCTGCAGAAGTACGGTCTCGCCTTCGTCTGGTCGAGCGACTGGGACCCGGTGCAGGAGAATTTCGGCGCGCTCGTGCCGATCTTCGGCACCCTGGTGAGCTCGATGATCGCAATGGCGATCGGCATCCCGGTGAGCTTCGGGATCGCGCTGTTCCTGACCGAACTGGCGCCGAACTGGCTGAAGCGCCCCCTCGGGACCGCAATCGAGCTGCTGGCGGCAATCCCGTCGATCATCTACGGCATGTGGGGCCTGTTCGTGCTTGCGCCGATCCTGCAGTCCCATGTCCAGCCGGCAATGATCTCCGCCTTCGGGAACGTCCCGCTGCTCGGCACGCTGTTCGAAGGCCCGCCGCTGGGGATCGGCATGTTCACCTCCGGCCTCATTCTCTCGATCATGGTCATCCCGTTCATCACCGCGGTCATGCGCGACGTGTTCGAAATCGTTCCGCCGATGCTCAAGGAGTCGGCTTACGGCCTGGGCGCGACCACCTGGGAAGTCGTGTTCCGGATCGTGCTGCCCTATACGAAGGTCGGGGTGGTGGGCGGGATAATGCTCGGCCTCGGGCGCGCCCTCGGCGAGACGATGGCGGTGACGTTCGTGATCGGCAACGCTCACCGCCTGTCGGGATCGCTGATGGCGCCCGGGAACAGCATCGCTTCGGCGCTCGCGAACGAATTCACCGAGGCGGTCGGCGACCTGTATTTCGCGGCCCTGTACGAACTCGGCCTGATCCTGTTCGTCATCACGACCATCGTCCTTGCGCTTGCGAAGCTCCTGCTGTCGAGGCTTGTGCGTCAGGAAGGGGCTCGGACCTGAAATGACGCCAAGCGCAATCGACTCGCGAAATCCGGTGTACCTGTCCCGCAGGCGGCACAATGCGGTGATGCTGGCGATTTCGGCCGTAGCGCTCGCGTTCGGCCTGTTCTGGCTCGTGTGGATCCTCGCGACGCTCCTGTACGAAGGGGGCTCGGCCCTGCTCAGGCTCTCGCTGTACACGCAGATGACGCCGCCGCCCGGGAGCGACGGCGGACTTGCGAATGCGATCCACGGAAGCCTGATCATGGTGTTCGTCGGCACGATCTTCGGTACGCCGATCGGGATACTCGCGGGGACCTACCTTGCCGAGTACGGCAGGAACAACTGGCTCGCCTCTGCGACCCGGTTCCTGAACGACGTGCTGCTGTCCGCGCCTTCGATAGTGATCGGGTTGTTCGTCTATTCGGTCTATGTCGCCAAGGTCGGGCATTTCTCGGGCTGGGCCGGATCGGTCGCGCTTGCGCTCCTGGTGGTCCCGGTCGTGGTGCGCACGACCGACGACATGCTCAAGCTCGTGCCGGGTGCATTGCGCGAAGCGGCCGTCGCGCTGGGGTGCCCGACCTGGAAGATGATCACGCTGATCACCTACCGCGCCGCGCGCACCGGGATCCTCACCGGCATCCTGCTTGCGGTGGCGAGGATCAGCGGCGAGACCGCGCCGCTGCTGTTCACGTCGCTGAACAACCAGTTCTGGTCGAACAACATGAACGCGCCCATGTCGAACCTGCCGGTGGTGATCTTCCAGTTCGCGATGAGCCCGTACGAGGACTGGCACCGGCTGGCATGGGGGGGCGCCGCGCTCATCACGCTTGCCGTGCTCGTGCTGAACATCATCGCGCGGTCCATGTTCCGCAGGCAGTCATGATTCGAAGGAGAAGGTAGTGGAACCCGCCACCGGCAATACCATCCTGTCGCGCAGGCCGCAGTCATTCGGGGCGTCGGAACGCTCGGCAGGAACGGTCCAGCCCGAATTCCGGGCGAAGCTCATGGTACGCGACCTGAGCTTCTACTACGGAAAATTCCAGGCGCTGAAGTCGATCACGATGGATGTCCCCGAGAAGAAGGTGACCGCATTCATCGGTCCCTCGGGCTGCGGCAAGTCGACCCTGCTGCGGGTCTTCAATCGCATGTATTCGCTCTATCCCGAACAGCGGGCCGAAGGCCAGGTGCTCATGGACGGCGAGGACCTGATCACGACGAAGCAGGACGTATCGCTCCTGCGCGCGAAGATCGGCATGGTTTTCCAGAAGCCCACGCCGTTCCCGATGTCGATCTACGACAACATCGCGTTCGGCGTCCGCCTGTTCGAGAGGCTGGGCACGCGCGACATGGACGAACGGGTCGAATGGGCCCTTACTCGCGCCGCGCTCTGGGGCGAGGTCAAGGACAAGCTCAGGCAGAGCGGCTACAGCCTCTCCGGCGGGCAGCAGCAGCGCCTGTGCATCGCACGCGGAATTGCGATCAAGCCGGAAATCCTGCTGCTGGACGAACCGTGCTCGGCGCTGGACCCGATCTCGACTGCGAAGGTCGAAGAACTCATCCATGAGCTCAAGACCGACTACACCGTTGTCATCGTTACCCACAACATGCAGCAGGCCGCCCGGGTGTCGGATTACACCGCCTACATGTACCTGGGCGAGTTGATCGAGTACGACGTCACCGACACGATCTTCATCAAGCCCAAGAGGAAGCAGACCGAAGACTACATCACCGGGCGCTTCGGCTGAAGAGAAGGGGCCAGGCTCGACTTACAGCGGACCGCTTCGTCCATCGGCGCTCAGCAGGGAAATCGAGCCTGGCCCCCTTTTTGGCGCGGGTAGAATCCGCCCATGTGCTATTCCGCAATGGTCGAGCAGGACCTGAAGAAGCTCGCGCGCATGGTGGCGCCGGACGTGGATTTCTCGGCCATCGAGCAGCTCTTCGCCAGCCGGCTGCAGGACGACTCGATCAAGGTCGCGCGCGCCTTCGAGGCGAATTTCGACTCGCCGCGCACCGCGGTCGAGGAGCGGATCAAGGATTCGATCGACCGCCATCGCGCCAAGGTGCGCAACTCACTCGAGTCATCCCTGTTCGCGCTGCGCAAGCGCCTCGCCGACGCAGAGCGCACGCTCGCGGTCAAGCAGACCAGGAAGGCGCTCGAAGACCAGCGCATCGCCACGAGTAAGATCAAGTGGACGATCGGCAAGCTGGCCGCCCTCGGCCGCAGCGAACCGGCGGAGGAGGACTCGAGGATCTTCCCGTTCTGGTATGCGCCGGTCGCGATCGTGCAGGACGGCCGGCGCGTGATCCGCCCGATGCGCTACCACTGCCGGCCGGACGGCAAGCCGGAGTCCTACGATCGCAGGTACGACGGTCTCTACAACGCGCGCCGCGACAACCTCGAGGGATTCTGGAAGCACGTCTTCGGCCGCCACCACGCGATCCTCGTGGCGAAGAGCTTCTACGAAAACGTCGCGCTGCACGATTTCGAGCGGCGGCCGCTGCGCGAAGGCGAAAAACCGCAGAACGTCGTCCTGCATTTCAACCCGCGTTCGCCGGCCCCGATGCTGGTCGCCTGCCTCTGGGACCGCTGGCAGTCGCCCGGCAGGCCGGACCTTTATTCGTTTGCGGCGATCACCGACGACCCGCCGCCCGAAGTGGCCGCGACCGGGCACGACCGCTGCATCATTCCGCTGGAAGCCGGCGCCGTCGACGCGTGGCTGAATCCCGGCCCGGACCGCAAGGCCCTGGATGCGCTGCTGGACCGGCGCGAGCGGCCCTACTACGAGCACCGCCGCGCCGCATGATTGGTGTCAGGGTCGAATTTCCTGGGTTGAATTTCCTTCGGGTCGGATTCCCTTCCTCCGAAATTCGACCCTGACACCAATTTCGCTTCAGTACCCCGGCGGGCGCGGCGAAACGGCCTGCCAGCCGGAGGCGCATTCCCTCACGTACGGGTAATACCCGTTGGACGCCGGGCAGAAGTACCACATGGGCGCCTGCGCCTGCTGCACTGGTGGCGCGGGTTGCTGCGCGTAGGCAGGCGGCTCCACATAAGCCGGGGCCGGATACGAATAGGCGTACGGCGGGACATAGACCGGCGGCGCGTACACGTAGGGGGCGTAATAGCGCGGGCCGTAGTACGCCGACGCGTAGAGCGGTGCGCTGAATGCGAGGCCGAGGCCCAGCCCCCAGCCGAAGCCCCATCCGCCGCGGCCTCGCGCTTCCGCCAACCCCGGAGCGACGGCGGTGGCGACGGCGGCTGCCAGAACGATTGCCTTGACGATTTTCATGCCGGGCTCCCCGGGAGCGATCGATTTCCCATTGAACCGCCGCGGCGGCAAACGCACAACAGGAAATGTGTAACAACGGTCTGACAAGGGCGGTCAGGGACTGCGTGCTGGTCTCGTTGCGACCCGCATGAACACCAAATCTTCGAGAATCTATCCTAGAGGACCGCGCCGTTGCTGGCTCTCAGGGTAGTTGGTGTATCGGCGCCGGTACATTCATCGACCGCCGGACATCAACTCGACGACCCGGTCGCGGACCTCGATCGCCAGTTTCTCCATGACGTCCTGCCCGGCCGGTGCGCCGGGCGACGGATGGGGGTAGGCACAGATTGCGAGGTCGGGGCATCCGAGACCCCTGGCGTGCACGCGCGCAGCGCTCTCGAACGTGGCCTGGACGATCACCACGACGGGCTTTCCGAGCTGGACCAGCGAACAGCCATCGCGCACGGCGGCGGCGGTGCAGGACCCTCAGGCGCCTACGCCGACCAGGGTGTAGTCGACTTCGGCGGCCAGCGCGGCAAGCTGCTCCCTGGGCTGGGCCATCGAGATGTTCGGCTTCGCCACGCGGCGCACTAGGTTCGGCCGGAAATCGCGCTCGATGCTGTTTTCCAACTGCGCCCACAGGCCGGTCACGGCCGGGTGGTGGTTGAAGATGAAGCCGACGGACTTGCCGTCCAGTCCCGCGAGCTTCGTCGCCTTTACGGACTCGATCGGCGCGACTTCGCCGACCGGATTGAATACGCCGATCACCATGGTTCAGGCCCCCTTGGGAAATTGCACACGCTTGCTCTGGGTGTAGCCGCCGAAATGGCCCCAACCCGGGCAGACGGCCGCATAGCCTCCCACCGCCCCCCAGCTGCCGGTGGTCAGCAGCACGACGTTGCCGGCATAGCGGATGTAGTGGAACAGGTCATCGTCCTTCCTCGAGCGCAGTTCGGCCAGTTCGTCCGCCGGCATGTGGTCGATGTTCTTGTTGCGCAGGACCTCGGCCACCGGCCGCGTCGCTCGCTGCATCAGCTCGTCGACCACCTGCGCCTTGTCGTAGCCGCCGTCGGCAAGGCACTTCGCCGCCATCGGCCCGAGCACGACCACCAGCTGCCCGCCGTACTGGTTGTTGCTGCCCAGCCGGGCGATCGAGTCCGCGATGTTCGTCAGGACCTGCTGCGGCGTGTTCACGAGCGCACCGGTGGCGACCGAGTGCGGGCCGTCGACCGCAGTCACCGTGACCACCGTGTCCTCGGCGCTGAAGCCGCGCGTGACATGCAGCGGCTCCCATGGATTGGTCTCCGGGTCTTCGGCGATGCAGTAGCTGTAGTAACCCGGGTGGCCGTGCGTCGTGCGGCACGGCGACCCCGGGTAACCGCCGCCAATGTTCCACAGGATCAGCCTGACCGCGCGCCCGATGGCTGCGTTGGCGCGCGAGCCGTGGCCGAGCGCGCAGTCCCTGGTGTTGAACCCGAATCTGCGCACCGCCGGGCCGCTGACCATGACCAGCGGGGCGCACGGGTTGGTGGTCGTCTGGACGCCTTCGAGGTTGAATTCCGGCTCGAGGATCGCCTGCAGCGCGGCGATCACGATCGGCACGTATTCCGGCAGGCAGCCCGCCATCACGCAGTTGATCGCAACTTTTTCCACGGTTGCGATACGCCGTCGCGGCGGCACGATCCCGATGACGTGATCCGGCTTCATGCCGAGATAGTCGATGATGCGGCGCACCGGTTTCTCGGTCGCCGGGATCACCGGCAGGCCGTCGGTCCACTTTTCCCGGTAGCAGAGCTCGACGGCGGCTTCGAGGTCTTCGGCTTCGACGATGCGCGGCAGCATTGCGGCGGCGGATTCCATGGTGCGGCGATGGTCGCCCCTTTTGCCGGGACCGTCCATCGCTGGTTCGAAACAACAGTGCGTCTTGCAGCCGTGTTTCGAATCGAGGCGATAGAATCGTCCGGGCTGATTCATCCTTGCACGCGGCTTTCACGGGCGCGCGCCGCGCAACCCAGGAGAACGATCGTGTCGCTTCCTCTAGACGGAGTGAAGGTGCTGGATTTCACGCTGCTGATGGCCGGGCCCTACTGCACGCTGATGCTGGCCGACATGGGCGCCGACGTGACCAAGGTCGAGTCGTTTCCCGAAGGCGACGGCGCGCGGCGCCTCGCGCCGATCGTCAACGGCGAGAGCTACTGTTTCGCAGTGCTGAACCGGAACAAGAAGAGCATCGCGCTCGACATCAAGGCGCCCGAAGGCAAGGACATCTTCATGCGCATGGCCGCCGGGGCCGACATCATCGTCGAAAACTACCGGCCCGGCGTCATGAAGAAGCTCGGCATCGACTACGACTCGATCCGCAGGATCAACCCCGGCGTCATCTACGCATCGATCTCCGGCTTCGGCCAGACGGGTCCGTACGGCGGCCGCGGCGGATTCGACATCATCGCGCAAGGCATGAGCGGCATCATGCGCATGACCGGCGAGCCCGGCGGCCGCCCGGCCAAGGTCGGCATCGCAATGAACGACATCGCCGCCGGATCGACGATGCTCTACGCGATCCTCGGCGCATACATCAGGAAGATGAAGACCGGCGAGGGGATCTTCCTCGACACCTCGCTGCTCGAATCCGGATTTGCGTGGACGTTCTGGGAGTTCGGCGCGTATTTCGGCGCCGGCGAGCTGCCGCTGGCCAACGGCACCCGCCACCGCAGGAACGCGCCTTACCAGGCCTACAAGACCCAGGACGGCTACGTGACCGTCGGCGGGAACAACGACAAGCTCTGGAAGGCGTTGTGCACCCAGGTGCTCGAAAAGCCGGCGCTGCTCTCCGACCCGCGTTTCAACCCGGTGGAGGCCCGGCTCAGGAATGTCGATGCCTTGCAGGAGGCGATCGAATCGGTGCTGTTGAGCGCGCCCACGGCGCACTGGGTGGCGAAGCTCGATGCGGCCGGGGTGCCGGGCGGCCCGGTCTACACGTACGACCAGGCGGTCGCCGACCCGCACATCCTCGCGCGCGACATGGTGACCGAAGTCGACCACCCGAAGATCGGCCGGATGAAGAACATGGGCTCTCCGGTCAAGGCGAGCGCCGAGTTCACGCGCAAGCCCGCACCCGCGCCGTGGCTCGGCCAGCAGACCGACGCGACGCTCAAGGGCCTGGGCATGAACGAAGAGCAGATCGCCGCGCTGTACGCCAAGGGCGTGGTCTACGACAAGTACCGGTCGGCGGACTCGCGCTGAACTACGCTGCGGCCCGGCCCCGCGCGCCCTCGACGAACCGGGCCGAGAATGCGCCGCCCGCGGACTCGACGGCCGCCACGTGCGGCGCGCCGAAGTGGGTGGGGAAAAGCAGCGCGCGATGCTCCGCGCAGTGCTCCAGCACCCGGCGCCGCGTGGCACGCGCTTCCTCCGGCATCAGGCAGAACTGGCTGTTCCAGTGCGGGGCATAGATCTGCAAGGGATGATGGAGCACGTCGCCGCAGAACACGCCGCCCGCACCGCCGGCCCGCAGCTTGAGGAGCACGTGGCCTGCGGTGTGTCCCGGCGCCGGCTCGACCAGCAATGTGTCGTCGATCGCGTGGCTGCCATCGACCAGTTGGGCCTGCCCGGCCTCGACGACCGGCAATACGCTGTCTCGAAAGGCGATCCTGCGGGCCGGGTCTTCGGCCAGCGCGACATTGATGCGCGGATCCCAGAAGTCGTTCTCGATGCGCGAGAAGAGGTATTTCGCATTCGGGAAAGTGGGCACCCAGCGGCCGTCGCGTTGCACCGTGTTCCAGCCGATGTGGTCGGCATGCAGGTGGGTGCAGAGCACGATGTCGATGTCCTCGGGCCGGGCGCCGGCGGCGCGCAGCCGCTCGAGGAAAGGCGTCTCGAGCTGGTGGAACCGCGGCCACCACGGCCGGTCCTTGTGGTTGCCGGCGCAGCAATCGAGCAGGATCGTGTGCCGGGGCGTGCGGATCAGCCAGGAATGCACGCTGGTGATCAGTGCGTTCTCCGCCGGAACATAGTGATCCGGCACCAGCCAGCCGAGATGCCGGTCGAGCACTTCGCGCTCGAAACCCGAGAAGTACTGTTCCGGCGGGAAGCTGCCGAAGCCCAGCTGCTCCTCGATGCGGGTCACGCTGACCGGGCCGATGGTCCAGGTACGCATTCAGTCTCCGCTCGATTTGGTCTAAAGTAGGTGCGCATCATCGCGCATTATTCAACCAAAGCGAGCTCCCCGATGGCAGAGCGCAAGTCCGCGGCCCTTACCCGGAAACCGGCCTAGCAATTGGCGACCCGGCTGCGCCTCGAGAAAGTCAGCAAGTCCTTCGGCGTCGGCGGCGCGGCCGAGACGCGCGCTATCGACGAAATCACGCTCGAGGTCGAGGAGGGCGAGTTCCTCGCGGTGATCGGCCCGTCGGGCTGCGGCAAGTCCACGCTGCTGCAGATCGCCGCGGGACTGG
This sequence comes from uncultured Bordetella sp., assembly GCA_964599095.1. GTDB lineage: Bacteria > Pseudomonadota > Gammaproteobacteria > Burkholderiales > SG8-39 > SZAS-79. The sequence goes on along the minus strand of CAZREB010000019.1, from coordinate 50,686 downwards.
TCGCGCCGACCGCGGGCGTGGTGCGGCTGGACGGCGTGCCGATCAGCGCGCCGCCGCCCGGCATGGTGTATCTCTTCCAGCAGTACGCAAAGTCGCTGTTCCCGTGGCGCACCGTGCTCGACAACGTCGCTTTCGCGGTCGAGCACGCCAAGACGCGCGCCGAAGCGCGCGCGCACAGCCGCCCCTTCCTCGAAATGGTCGGCCTCGCCGAATTCGCCGGCCACCACCCCTGGCAGCTCTCCGGCGGCATGCAGCAGCGCGTGGCCATCGCCCGCGCGCTGGCTGCCGAGCCGCATGTGCTGCTGATGGATGAGCCGTTCAGCTCGGTCGACGCGCTGACGCGCCTCGAATTGCATGCGCTGGTGCAGGAGCTGCGCGAAAAGCAGCGCTTCACCGCCGTGCTGGTGACGCATGACGTGGACGAGGCGGTCTTCCTTGCCGACCGGGTCGCGGTGCTCTCGGCCCGCCCGTCGAAGGTCGCGCGCAGCGTCCGGACCGGGCTGCCTCGCCCGCGCGACAACATCGAAACGCGGGAGGACCCGCGATTCCTGGCGCTGCGCCACGAGTTGCTCGCGATGCTGCTGAAGAAACCCGATGGCTGACGCGGCTGCGTCGCGCTGGGCGGAGCGTGCCCTCGGCGCGGGCGTGACCGTACTCGCGCTGGTCGCGGTGGAGGCGGCCGTGCGTGGCGGGCACGTGAATGCCGCACTGATCCCTGCGCCCACCGCCGTGGCGCAGCGCGTGGCCGCGATCGTGTCGAGCGGCGAGATCCATGCACCGCTTGGCGCGACGCTCTACTTGCTGTTTACCGCCTATTTCGCAGCGAGCGCGCTGGCCATCCTCGTGGGGTTGCTGATGGGGCGTTTTCGACCGCTCTACAACCTGCTCGAGCCGCTGGTGGAGGTGCTGCGCCCGCTGCCCAAGCCGGCCCTGCTGCCGCCGCTGATCCTCTTCCTCGGGCTGGGCGATCCGATGAAGCTCAGCGTGGTCGGCCTCGGCGTCTTTTTTCCCGTCCTCGTCAACGCGGTGCAGGGCGTTCGCGGCGTGGACCCGGTGCTGGTCGACACAGGCCGCACATTCCGCTGCGGGCGTCTGGCGCTGCTGGTCAAGATCGTGCTGCCGGCCGCGCTGCCGCTGATCCTCGCCGGCATGCGCGTCGCGCTCGGCCTGGGCCTGATTCTCGTGGTGATTGCCGAGATGCTGGCCGGCACCGGCGGCCTGGGCTACCTGATCATCGACATGCAGCGCAGCTTCCGCGTGCGCGACATGTACGCCTGGATCGTGATCCTCGCCGTCCTCGGTTACGCGTTGAATGCGGTGTTCCTGGTCCTGGAACGCCGAGTGATCCACTGGGCGATTGCCCGGACCGACTGAAACCCAACCCTAGGAGGGAACCACCATGATGCAATCGATCCGAAAAGTCCTTCGCCTCGCAGCGCTCGGTGCCGCGGCGCTTGCGCTCGCCGCCCCGGCGGCACACGCCCAGACCGTCAAGCTGCGCGTCAGCACGATCCCGATCATCGACACCGCGCCGATGCAGGCGGCGATCGCCAAGGGTTTCTTTGCCGAGCAGGGCCTGGAAGTGGACACGACCCCGACCGCCGGCGGCGCCGCAGGCCTGCCGGCCCTCGCCGCCGGGCAGGTGCAGATCGCGTTCAGCAACATCATCTCCATCGTGCTCGGCGCAAAGCAGGGCCTGGGTTTCGAGGTGATCGCGGCCGGCAGCGGCACCGGCGATACCACGCCCGACCTCGCGGCGATGGTGGCCAAGCCCGGCAGCCCCCTCAAGACGGGCAAGGACTTCGAAGGCAAGAGGGTCGCGGTGAACACGCGCAACAACATCATCTGGCTCTATGCGCGCGCCTGGATCCAGGCCACCGGCGGCGATCCGGACAAGGTCACCTACCTCGAAGTGCCTTTCCCGCAGATGACCGACGCGCTGCGCGGCGACCGCGTCGATGCAGCCTTCGTGGTCGAGCCTTTCCTGTCGGGCGGCACGACCTCGGGCGCCGCGCAGGTGGTCGGGTGGCCCTACAACGTCGTGCACAAGCGCGTCCCGGTGGGCATGTACGCCATGACCAGCAGCTACATGAAGGCGAACCCCGGCGTCGCCGAGCGCTTCGTGCGCGGCTACAACAAGGGCGTGGACTGGATCAACCAGAACAAGGGCTCGGAAGAGTGGCTGAAGATCATTTCCGGCTATACGCGGATGAAGCCCGAGATGCTGAAGGGGCTCAACCTGCCGCAGTTCGAGAAGACCGTGGACCTGGCCGGCGTCGGCAAGGTGGTCGACCTGATGCGCAAGCACAAGATGATCGACGGGCCGTTCGACGCCAAGGCGATGTTCTACACGACCGCCACGCAGGGCCTGAAGTAATGACCGCGGTGACGGCGGTGGCCTGCGGCCCCGGCGGCGCTTCGGGTGGGGACCAGCTGGTGCGCGGGAACATCGTGACGATGGACCCGCGGCGCCCGCGCGCGGAGGCGATGGCGATCCGCGCCGGGCGCATCGTCGCGGTCGGCAGCCTCGCCGAGGCGCGAGCGGCCGCGGGCCCCGCCGCGCGCGAGATCGGGTTCGACCGCGGCGCGGTCGTGCCCGGCCTCATGGACACGCACAACCACATGTTCTGGACCGGGATGGCGCAGCGCCTGGTCGACCTCACGCGGTGCAAGAGCATCGCCGACATCGTCGCGGAAGTTCGGGCGTATGCGGCGCGCAATCCGGACCTGCCGTGGATCGTGAGCGGCGCCGGTTGGCATGTGGCCAACCTTGCCGAAGGCCGGCACCCGACACGGCAGGAGCTCGACAGCGCCTGCGCCGACCGGCTGGTGTACCTGCCCCGCGGCGGGCACTCGGCCGCCGTGAACAGCCTGGCGCTTGCACGCGCCGGGATCACCCGCGGCACGCCGGATCCCGATGGCGGAAAGATCGAGCGCGACGCCTCGGGCGAGCCGAACGGCGTACTGCTCGAGCCGCCGGCGTTCGAACTCGTCGGCCGGCTGGTGCCGCCGCCCTCCGAAGCCGACCAGCGCCAGTCGCTGCGCGAAGTGCAGAAGCTCTACCATGCCGCCGGCCTCACCGGCATCATGGACCCGGGGCTCACGCCCGACGTCATCGGCATTTACCAGGCCTTGTGGTCGGCGGGCGAACTGAGCATGCGGTCGGTCGTGATGCCGCTGGCCGATTCGAGCCGGCCGCTCGACGCGGTGCTTGCCGGCCTTGCTTCGAGCCCGGGGCGTACCGGGTTCGGCGATGCGCGCCTCAAGCTCGGGGGCGTGAAAGTCTTCTTCGACGGCGCCGCGACCTTCGGCACTGCCCTGATGCGCGAGCCTTTCCCCGACGAAAAGTGCAACTGCGGGATCCAGGTGACGCCGACCGAATCGTTCCGGCAGATCGCACGCCTTTGCGCGCAACGCGGCTGGTCGATGGGCGTGCACGTCGTCGGCGGCAGGGCGATCGACATCGCGCTCGACGTATTTGCCGAGATCGACCGCGAACACCCGATCCGCGGCCTGCGGTTCTGCCTGATCCACGCCTACCTGTGGCCGAGCAAGGACAACATCGCGCGCGCCGCGCAGCTCGGGGTCGTGGTCGCGACCCAGCCTTCGATGCAGTATTCGTTCGGACCGGTGCTGATGAAGCGCTTCGGCGCCGTGCTGATGTCGAAGGCGACGCCGGTGCGCGCCTGGCTCGACGGCGGCGTGACCGTCGGCGGCGGCTCGGACTCGCCGATCACGCCGTTCCCGCCGCTGCTCGGCCTCTGGCAGGCGCGCACCCGGCACATCGCGGGCTCGGATGAGCCTTTGGGTCGCGAGGAAGCGGTGAGCGGCGAAGAGGCTCTTGCGATGTATACCCGCAATGCGGCTTACGTCAGCTTCAGCGAGCACGAGCGCGGCGTGCTGCGCCCCGGGCTGCTCGGCGACTGGACGGCGCTGTCGGTCGATCCGGTGGCATGCGATGCGGAAGCGCTGCGCGAGGCGAGCGTGCTGGCGACTGCGGTCGACGGCGAACTGGTGCATGGCGGCTGACCTTCTCCGGCGGCTTCTCGGCACCCGGGCGAGCGGCGCGCTGCTCGTGGGGCTGCTCCTCCTGCTCTGGCAGTATTCCGCGCATCACTGGGTATCGAGCCCCAACTGGCCGCCGGTCACGCAGATCGTGCGGGCCCTGGTCGCGGGATTCGGCTCGGGCGAACTGCCGCAGGTGTTCGGCTCGAGCCTTTATCGCATGCTTTGGGGCTACGGGATCGGCGTGGGCGCCGCGCTCGTCGTCGGCCTGCTGATGGCCAGCGTGCGCGTAGTGCACGCCGCGCTCGAGCCGATGGTGGAGCTGCTGCGGCCGATCCCGATCCCGGCGATCATCCCGCCGCTGATCCTGCTGCTCGGGGTGGATGACGCGATGAAGATCTTCATCGTCGCGTTCTCGGCCTTTTTCCCGGTGCTCGTCAACACGATTGCCGGCGTGCGCGCCGTGGACCCCGTGGCGATCGACGTTGCGCGCACCTTCCGGATCGGCAGGCTGCGCACTGCGCTGCGCGTCGTGCTGCCGGCGAGCCTGCCCTACATCCTCGCCGGCATGCGCGTGAGCCTGGCCCTGTCGCTGATCGTCACCGTGGTCGCCGAAATGATCGCCGGCTCGGAAGGCATCGGCTACTACATCATGACGATGCAGTACGCGATGCGCTCGAGCGACATGTATGCGGCGATCTTCGTGCTGGCGGCGCTCGGTTATGCACTCAACCGTGGGTTCCTCGCGATCGAACACCGGCTGCTGCACTGGTACCACCTGCCTGGTTCATCTTGATCCTGCGCGCCTGCTCATTCGCCATATGACTGTGACGTTGCCTGGGGCCGCAAGCCGCGGCCGGTTGGGCTTCCGTCCCATCAATTGGTGCATCCATATCTTGACCTTCGCGCAGGGCGGCGGCATGATAGTGGGGAACCGTAAATTAAAATATGGGTACCCATATGAAAACCACAGTGGAGATTTCCGACGCCCTGCTGGAGGAGGCCAGGAAAGTGGCCGCCCGCGAGGGAACCAGCGTCAGGACGCTGATCGAGCAGGGCCTTCGTCATGTCGTCTCGGCAAGCAAGCCTCGCCGCGCGTTCCGGTTGCGCAAGGCCAGCTTCAAGGGGCGCGGCTTGAGCGCCGGGGCAAAGGGGCTCGACTGGCAACATCTCCGGGAGCTCGCCTACGAGGGGCGGGGCGGGTGATTGCCGTAGACACGAACATCCTTGTCTACGCGCACCGCGAGGACTCCGAATGGCATGCGGCGGCCTCTGCACGGGTCGCCGAACTCGCCGAAGGACGCGGAGCTTGGGCCATCCCCTGGCCCTGCGTCCACGAGTTCATGGCGATCGCGACCCACCCGAAGATCTTCAACCCACCTACGCCGCTCGCTGCGGCGATCGATCAGGTGGAAGCCTGGCTCGAGTCACCGACGGCGCACATGCTGGCGGAGTCGGAACTGCACTGGCCGCAACTTCGTACCCTGATCGAGAACGGCAAGGTGGTCGGGGCCCGGGTGCACGATGCACGCATCGCAGCGCTGTGCCTGCAGCACGGGGTCAGGGAATTGTGGTCGGCCGACCGTGATTTCGGGCGGTTTCCCGAACTGACGGTTTCCAATCCGCTGATCGGATAGTGGCTCCGGCGTGCAGGCTGATTCGTCGGCCCGGACGAAGTCGAGCGAATCCCGGGCTGCCGCAGTTGTCCCGCCTCAGGCCGGCACGAACTTCGGGATCCCCGCCTCGGCGCTGATGTCCTCGAAGACGACCTTCACCTGCATCCCGATCTTCCAGCGGTCGGCCTTTGCGCCGATAAGCTGGCCGTACATGCGCGCGCCCTCGGCGAGGTCGATGATGCCGAGCGTCACCGGCAGGTCGGCCTGCCAGCCCGGGAAATTCATCATCACCTTGTTCGCCGTGGTGAACGAATAGATCGTGCCCTTGCCCGAGACCTCGACCCACTCGAGGCTCCGGCTGCCGCAGTCGATGCACCAGGGCTTGGGGAAGAAGTTCAGCGTGCCGCACTTTCCGCACTTCTGCACCACGAGCTTGCGCTGCTTCGCCGCGGTCCAGAACGGGCGCGTCGCATCGGTGATCTCCGGCAGGGGCTTGCCTGCCGCGTCGACGTGCTTGTCACTCAGGCTCGCTTTATTCGCACTCATTCAGGCCTCCGCTCCGAAGACGAGGGTCACGCAGCTGCGGTTGTTCCTCGCGTAGGTCATGCCGCCGAATCCCGAGGCCACCGACACCCCGGCGTTCTTCTTCACCTGCCGCTCGCCGGCCTCGCCGCGGACTTGCGTCACCGCCTCGATGAGCGGCTGGAAACCGCCGATGGCGCCGCCCGGCTGGCCGCCGGAGAGCTGGCCGCCGTCCGTAAGCATCGGGAAATCGCCGTGGATGCTGAGGTCGTGTTCGTCCACGAACCGGCCGCCTTCGCCCTTCTTGCAGAACCCGTAGTCCTCGAGCTGGATCAGGGCCACCATCGGATAATCGTCGTAGGGCTGGAAAGAACCGACATCGCCATGCGCGATGCCGGCCATCGCAAAGGCCTCGGGCGCGGTCTGCAGGAAGCCGGTGTCGGTGATGTCCGGGAAGGTGCGCGAGCCCGAGTAGTAGTTGTTCACCTCGGCAAAGCCGCGCAGGTAAGCCGGTTTCCTGGTGATCGCGCGTGCGTCGTCGGCGCGCGTGACGATGTAGGCCAGACCGCCGTTCACCATCGGCACGCAGTCGAAGAGGCGCACCGGCCAGGACAGCCGTTCCGAGGCGAGGTACTCCTCCATGGTGAAGGGCTTGCGATAGATCGCGCCCGGGTTGAGCGAAGCGTGATAGCGCGCGGTGACCGCGATCTTGCCCAGTTGCTCGTCCTTCAGCGGGTACTTGTCCATGTAGCGTGTCTGCACCAGCGCGAACTGGGCGTTCGCGCCCATGACGCCGAACGGACCCTGGAAATCCCAGAACACGCCGCGCGTGCGTTCCGGCGAAAGCGGCAGCCCCGGCGCAATCGAAGGAATCGTCAGCGGGGTGTCCGCGCCCATGATCAGGGCCCGGTCGACGATGCCGGCTTCGATCATCGCCGCCGCACGGATCAGCATCGCCGCGGCCGACGCACCGCCCTGGTCGGCGCGGATCAGGATGCGCGGGCTGATGCCGAGCGTCTCGGCGACCGCCGCGGACCAGTTCACGGTGTGGCTCGCCTCCGCGTGCGCCACGCCGATGGCCTGGCCGTCGAAGTCGTTCTTCGACAATCCGGCGCGCTCGAGCGCGAGGTCGGCCGCCCAGGCCAGGTACTCGTCCACCGTGTAGATGCGCTCGCCCGCCTTGGCCCGGCTGTACGGCGTCCTGCCGTAGCCGACCACGGCGACCTTGCCGCGCATGTGTGCGTCTCTTCTCATTCGGTTCTCCACTTTCTTGGTCGGTCGGGCGTCATCCGGCAAACGCCGAGATCCCGGTCTGCGCCCGGCCCAGCGTCAGCGCATGGATGTCGTGCGTGCCTTCGAGCGTGTTGACGGTTTCCATGTTCATCAGGTGGCGGATCACGCCGTATTCGTCGGCGATGCCGTTGCCGCCGTGCATGTCGCGGGCCATGCGCGCAATCTCGAGCGCCTTGCCCGCGGAATTGCGCTTGAGCAGCGAAATCATTTCGGGCGTGGCGAGGTTGCGCTCGCGCAGCCGGCTCACCTGCAGGCAGGCGAGGAGCCCGAGGGCGATTTCGGTCTGCATGTCGGCGAGCTTTTTCTGGACCAGCTGGTTGGCGGCGAGCGGGCGCCCGAACTGCTTGCGGTCCATCACGTACTGCCGCGCCGCGTGCCAGCAGAACTCGGCCGCGCCCAGCGCACCCCAGCAGATGCCGAAGCGCGCGTTGTTGAGGCAGCCGAACGGGCCCTTGAGGCCGGTGACGTTCGGCAGCAGGTTCTCCTCGGGCACGAAGACTTCGTCCATCACGATCTGCCCGGTGGGCGAGGCGCGCACCGAGAACTTGCCTTCGATCTTCGGCGTCGAGAGGCCTTGCATTCCGCGTTCGAGGATGAAGCCGCGGATCACGCCGCCGTCGTCCTTCGCCCAGACGATCATCAGGTCGGCGATCGGCGCATGGGTGATCCAGGTCTTGGTGCCGGAGAGTTTCCAGCCGCCGGCCACCGTGCGCGCGCGGCTCTTCATGCCGCCGGGGTCGGAGCCGTGATCCGGCTCGGTCAGGCCGAAGCATCCGAGCAGCTCGGCCTTGGCCATGCGGGGAAGGTATTTTTCGCGCTGCGCTTCGGTGCCGTAGGCGTAAATCGGCAGCATAGACAGCGTCGATTGCACGCCCATCGCCGAGCGGTAGGCCGTATCCACGCGCTCCAGCTCGCGCGCGATGAGACCGTAGGCAACGTAGCCGATCCCGGCGCACCCGTAGCCTTCCAGCGTCGCGCCGAGAAAACCGAGTTCCGCCATCTCGCGCATCACGGCCACGTCGAACGTCTCGTTGCGGTTGGCCATGAGGATACGCGGCGCCAGCTTGTCGGTGGCATAGGCGCGCGCGCTGTCGCGGATCAGCCTTTCCTCAGCGGTCAATTCCGCTTCGATGAGCAGCGGGTCGTCCCACTGGAAATTGCCGCCGCTGATCGTGACGTGACTGAAATCCATGACCGTCGGAGTCTACAGTCCGGCAGGCGCGAGGACGAGCGCTTCAGCGAACCTGCGCGCGCCGGACGCTTTCTGGACTGTTTCGCGCGGGTTCATTGACCCTGGAAGCATCGGAATCGCACAATCCGGCAGCCTGAGGGCGTGATGTTGCCGGCCTGAGGCGCCGAGGCACCGGTCCGGGATCGGTCCCATCATCGAGGAGACAAGAAAATCATGCGCAGGAAAAGCAAGGCCTTCATCCCTGAGGAAGCCGCCGGCGCGAACGGGCCGCAGCCGGAGTCCGACTCCACGCCATCGCAATCGTCTCGCCGCCGGTTCCTGCGCAATTCCGGTCTGCTGCTTGGCGCGGCTGGCGCCGCGGGGACGAATGCAGCTTTGGGTCAGAGCACCGCGGCCGCATCGCCGCCCGCGATTCCCGATTCCATGAAATCCCCCGGCACGCCGATCGGCGGCGCCCGGCTGTATGGATCGCCCTCGCCGTTCGAGAAGAAGGTCATCCGCAACGTATCTTCCGCAAAAGCCTACAACGCCTCCCAGGTCACCCGGACGCCGATCCAGGAACTCGATGGAATCATCACCCCGAGCGGACTGTTTTACGAACGCCACCATGGCGGGGTGCCGGATATCGACCCGGCGACGCATCGCCTGATGCTGCATGGGCTGGTACGCAGGCCGCTCCTCTTCACGGTCGATGAGCTGCGGCGCTTTCCTTCGGTTTCGAAAATTCACTTTCTCGAATGCTCGGGCAACCCTATCTACCGCAAGCCGTATGGAAAGACGGCTTCCGACCTGGTCGGACTGGTCAGCTGCGGCGAATGGACCGGCGTCCCGTTGAAGACATTGCTCGAAGAAGCGGGCCTCGAGAGTTCGGCGAAGTGGGTGGTTGCCGAAGGCGCGGACGCCGCGGCCATGACGCGCAGCATCCCGATCGAAAAATGCCTGGACGACGCGCTGGTCGTGTACAGCCAGAACGGCGAGCGGCTGCGGCCCGAGCAGGGCTATCCGCTGCGGCTGTTCCTGCCCGGGTTCGAAGGCAACATGAGCGTCAAGTGGCTGCGGCGCCTCAAGGTGGTGGATTCGCCCGCTCATACGCGCGAGGAGACCTCCAAGTACACCGACCCGATGCCCGATGGCAAGTCGAGGCAATTCACGTTCTACATGGAAGCCAAGTCGATCATCACGCGGCCTTCCGGCGGCCAGCGAATCGCTTCGCCGGGCTTCGTCGAGATAACCGGCATCGCCTGGAGCGGGCACGGGAAAATCACGAAGGTTGAAGTTTCGGTCGACGGCGGTGCGAGCTGGGGTGAGGCCGCGCTGCAGGACCCGGTCCTGTCAAAATCTCTCACCCGGTTTCGTCTTCCGTGGAAATGGGAGGGGCAGGCTGCGGTCATCCAGAGCCGCGCGACCGATGAAACCGGCTATGTCCAGCCGACTTTTCCGGAACTGCTCGCGGTGCGCGGCGAGAATGCGTTCTACCACAACAACGCCGTGCAGCCCTGGCGCATCGCGACGAGCGGCGAGGTCACCAATGCGAACAATTGACCCGATGCGCAATTTCTTCGGGCTGTTTTGCGCCCTGGCGGTCGCCGGTCTTTGGGCCTCACCGGTCGAGGCGCAGTCCCGATACAACCTCGGCCGCGTGGCTACGCCCTCGGAGATTGCCGCGTGGAACATCGACGTCGCGCCCGACGGCAAGAACCTGCCGTCGGGGAGCGGCACGGTGGCGCGCGGGCGGGAAGTTTACGAAGCCCAATGCGCGGCTTGTCATGGCCTCAAAGGCGAGGGCGGCGCCGGCGACCGTCTCGCCGGCGGACGCGGAACGCTGGGCACCGCGAAGCCGGTGTTCACCGTGGGCAGTTATTGGCCCTATGCGACCACGTTGTTCGACTATATCCGCCGTGCCATGCCGCTGAACGCGCCCCAATCGCTCTCGAACGAAGATGTCTATGCGGTCGCCGGATATGTGCTGTTCCTGAACGACCTCGTTCCGGCGGGCGCAAAGATCGATGCGGGAACACTGACTGCGCTGAAAATGCCGAACCGCGACGGATTCGTGCCGGATCCGCGCCCGGACGTGAGGACCACCGGCTGCACGAAGAACTGCAAGTAGCCCCCGACCGAAAACCGGATGTGCGGAACGCCGACGCCGCCGCGGCGTGATCGATCCGCGGGTGTCGCACTCGCGCCGATGAGTGGGGCTAGGCGGTGATCTTCACCGTCGGCGCAATAGAGTTGCCGATACTCGCGCAATAGGTGATGTGGTAGGGCTCCGGGCCGCCGGCCACGACCACGAGCAGGTCGTCCGGCTCGTGGATCGCACAGACCTTGCCGTCGATCACGGTGCGGATCGACATCGGCTTGCTCGGCAGGATCTCGCGCTTCGGGAACCTGTCGACCGGGATGCGCGCATGCTCGAACAGGAACTCCTGCACCGAGCGCCGCGTCTTGAAGCCCTGGTCGTGCAGCAGGCGCGCATGCCCCGGCGAGAAGAACACCACCGGGTTGCCGTTGCCGGAGACCACGTTGTTGTTGCCCATGGTCATCATCGCGTCGGCCACCAGCATCAGGGCATCCTCGCCGTTGCCCGACAGGATCACGACGTTATTGGTGCCCTGCACCGACGCCACCGTGACCGCGCTGTCTTCCTTCTTCAGCCCGCGCGACACGTGCAGCGGCTCCCACGGGCTCTCTTCCTCGTATTCGCCCAGGCAGAAGGTGTACTTGCCGGGCATGCCGAGGATCGCCTTGTCGGTCTCGCCCGGGATGCCGCCGCCGATGTTGATCAGGCACAGGCGCAGCGCGCGGCCGATGGTGGCATTGGCGCGGCAGCCCGGCCCGAGCGCATTGCGGCCGCAGTTGACGCCTGCGGCGTGCCGGATCGGGCCGTTGATGATGATCAGCGGCCCGACCGGGTTGGTCGTCGCCTGGATGCCGTGCAGGTTGAAGGCCTTGTCGGCCACGGCCTCGACCGCGGCCAGCACGACAGGGAAATGCACCGGCGCGCAGCCGGCCATCACCGCGCTGACGGCGACGCGCTCGACGGTGGCTTCGCCTTGGCGCGGATTCAACAGCGACACCACTTCGTCCGGCGCGCGGGACACCGACGCCATCATGCGCGCGACGCGCTCGGGCGTCGGCGGAATGATCGGCAGGCCGTCGGACCAGCCGTGCTCGATTGCATACTCGAAAAGTTGCTCGGGGTCGTCCGGGACCTCGAGGACGGCGGCTTTGGCAGGTGCGTTCATGGGGCGGCGGTTTCAAGGAAGCAGTCGAGGAATCCGCGCAGCGTCGTCTCGGCCGCCTTCTCCATGGCCTCGGGGCCGGCGTACTCGACGGCTTCGCTGCGCGGCAGGATCACCATCGGGGCGGTCGGCACGCCCTGCGTCATGCTCGTCGACTTCGCGAGGTTCACGAAGCGCTCGGTGACGACCACGATGGCCGGCACGCCGCCGCGGATCAGTGCGATTTGGTCGTGGACACTCCACGCCGTGCACGACCCTCAGTTGGCCATGCCCACCACGGCGAGGTCGGCGCGTTCGAGCACGCGTGCGAGCACGTCGGCCGGCGCGCCGCCGTTCAGCGGCACCGGCTCGATCATCACGTCGGCGACCTTGTGGTCGGCCTTGAGGCGCTCGGCGAGGCGGTTCGAGATCACGTCCATGCTGACCCACTTGTTGGTCAGCACGGCGACGGTCAGGCCATCGAGCGTCGCCCGGCGCTCGGGCATGCCCGACACTTCGGCCGGCGGCGGTGCGACTGGATCGAGGATTTGCATGGCAGGGTCTCCTTCATTTCATCAGTTTTGGCAGGAAAGTCGCGATCCCGGGAAAAGCAATGAGGAGGCCGATCATGACAGCCTCCGCGGCGAGGAAGGGCGCCGCGCCCCGGAACACCTTGTCCAGCGGCACCTTGGCCACCGAACTGACGACGAAGACCGTGAGCCCGACCGGCGGCGTCACGAGGCCGATTTCGCCCATGACGATCACGATCACGCCGAACCAGATCGGGTCGAACCCCATCGCGACGACGGCCGGGAACACGACCGGCAGCGTCAGCAGCAGGATCGGCACGTTGTCCATGAACATGCCGAGCACGATGTAGATCGGCAGGATGATCAGCACCATAGTGCCCATCGGGCCGAGCGGCGAGGCGGCCAGGGCGCTGCTGACGGCCTGCGTGACGCCGTCGATGGTCAGGAAATAGGCGAAGAAATGCGCGCCGATCACGATCACCATGATCATCGCGGTCGTCATGCCGGTATTGTAGAGCGCAGGCAGGATGTCTTTCGGCTTCAGCCGGCCCATCGACACGGTGATGACGAAAGCGCCGGCCGCACCGACCGCGCCGGCTTCGGTTGCCGTGAACAGGCCCACGTACATGCCGCCGATCAGCAGCGTGACCAGCGCCACCGTGGCCCAGACGGGCTTGAGCGATGCGAACCGCTCATTCCATCCGAAGGGCCGGATCTTCGGCGCGACCGCCGGGTCGATCCGCACCCAGGCCCAGACCACGCCCATGTAGAGCAGCGCGGTGAGGATGCCGGGGACGATCCCCGCGATGAACATCTGGCCGATCGAGGTCTCGGTCAGTACGCCGTACACCACCATCGGGATGCTCGGCGGGATCATGATCGCGAGCGTTCCGCCGATGGCGAGCGTGCCGGTGGAGAACGATGCGTCGTATCCGTAGCGCTTCATCTCCGGCATGCTCGCGCCGGTGATCGCGGCGGCCGACGCGGTGCTGGCCCCCGACATCGCGCCCATGAGTGCGGACGACATCACCGTCGCCATCGCGAGGCCGCCCGGCCAGTGCCCCATCCACCGGTAGGCGGCGTGATAGAGGTCGCGCGCGATGCCGCCGCGGGTGCAGAACTCCGCCATCAGCACGAACATCGGCACTGCGGTCAGCAGGAAGCTTGCCGACGTGCCGTACGGCGCGAGCGTCAGCAGGCCCAGCACGGCATCGGTGCCGCCGGAAAGGTAGATGCCGAGCACGCCGGCCACGCCGAGGGCGATGCCGATCGGCATGCCGGCGATGAAGAACAGGACGAGGAGCGCGAGCGGGATCGCCGTCGTCAGGGTGGCGCTCATTCCTGCGGCCTGGCCGACGAGTCCGTGGCGTCGTGCGCCCGCCTGATCGGCTTCCCGCGGGCCAGCATGATGATGTCACGCACCAGCCAGAGGCACATGACCACGCTGCCGATGACCACCAGCGAGTAGGCCGGGCCGACCGGGTAGTTGAGCTCGCTGGTGGAGCGCTTGTCTATCGCAAAGGCGCTGCGCGCATTGTCCAGGCCCTGCCAGGCGATCAGCGCGAAATAGACGAGCGAAACCGCCTCGATGCCGATCCTGACGGCCGCGCTGGCCAGCCACGGGATCCAGCGCTCGAACAGCTCGATCCGGATGTGGCGGCCTTCGGCGTGCGTGAAGCCCATCGCGAGGAACACGATGGCGACCATCAGGTATTCCTCGGTGACCTCCACGGCGCCGGGGACCGGCATGCGGATCGTGCGGCCGATCGCATCGGCCACCACCAGGACCACCATGCCCGCGATTGCCGCCGCGGTTGCCCAGCGGCACAGGCGGTCGACCAGCCCGAGCATCAGCGGGCGGCTGCCAGCGCTTTCTCCCACGCCGCGAGCACTTCGGGACCCGGCAGGCCCTTGGCCTTCATCGATTCGGCCCACTGCTGGTTGACCGGCTTCAGCAGGTCCTGCCATTCCTTCGCGGTGCCGTTCTTGCGCACGTCGGTGATCCTGACCCCGGATTTCTGGAAGGCCGCGATCACGTCGGTGGTCGACTTGTCGAGGTCCTGCCAGGCTTTCGGCATGACGCCGGATGCCGCCTTCGTCATCGCCGCCTGCACGTCGGCGGGCCACGAGTTCCACGACGCTTCCGTGACGCAGTAAAGCACGTGTGCATACGCGATGTTCGCGCCCAGCGTGCCGAACTTCGCGACTTCGTCGAGCTTGTAGGACTTCGAGATGCTGTAGCCGAACAGCACGCCGTCGATCGTGCCGCGCTGGACGCCGGTGTACATCTCCGGGGCTGCGATCGTGGCCGGTGTCGCACCGAGCGCCCGGGTGGCGGCCAGCTGGCCTTCGCCGGCGGCACGGATCTTCAGTCCCTTGAGGTCGGCGGGCCGGTCGACCGGGCGGTTGGTGAGGGCCTCGTAGGCGTCCAGCGGCTCGACCAGCAGCACGCGCAGGCCGGCCTTGCGGAATTCCTCGACCACCGCCGGCTGCCTGAAAAGCTCCTGCAGGGCCTTGCCGCCGTGGACCACGGTGTCGTACCCGTTGGGCAGGAAGCTCACGCCGGTAAGCGGGAACTCGCTCGGAAAGAGGCCCGGGTTGATCAGCACGATGTCGACGATGCGCCGCTGCACCGCGCTCAGCGCCTCGTTCTGCTTGACGAGCTGCTGGGCCGGGAAGTGCGTGAACCGTACCTTCTTCGCGGTGAGCTCCTCGACCTTCGACATCCACGGCCGCAGCAGCGTCGCCGGGATCACGTGGCCCGGCGGGAAATGGTCGGCCACCTTGACGTTGAGGTCCGCCGCGGTTGCGGCAGCCGGCCACCCGAAGGTGATCGAGCAAAGGGTGGCAAGGAATGCAATGCGCGTGCGCGACCGGATCATGTTCTTTCCGCTCCTTGGTTGGGTCGCGAAGATGGTGCCTCTTGCCTACTCGCAGCGCAATAAACGCAGGCCCCGATCGGGCGGGCGCGTTACATAGCGGAATTGCTTGTGCAGTGCAACTACCTGCCGTTCAGGGCGCGAAGTTCAATTCGACGCCGACGCCGTCCGGGTCGCGAAAGAAGACCTGCGTGACCCCGGTTCGTTCGAGGACGCGCATCGTGTACTCCACACCGTGCGCCTTGATCTTGTCCAGCGCGGCATCGACGCTCCCGACGGCCTTGAGCGCGAGGTGATCGACGGCCCCGGTCTCCTTCGTCGCGATCGGCTTGCCTTCGATGATGTGGACGATCGGGTAGCCGCCGGCATAGAGCCAAACGCCTTCGAAAGTCATTTTCGGCCGGAAACCGACTTCGAGCCCGACGACCTCGGTGTAGAAGCGGGTGGTTCGCGCGACGTCCGAAGTGAGCAGCGCGTAGTGGTCTAGTCCTGTGACTGGCATCGGGGTTTCCTCAATCCATCAAGCGGGTGCAAGGGAGGCATCGACCGGCTCGAGGTGGTCCTCCAGGTCGACGGCGATGACGCGCTCGCCGGCTTCGCCGCGCATCACGCCGCGCGGATCCCTGCCGTCCTTCACGTCCTGTATCGCCTGGCGAAGCGCTTTCCTGACGGCGATGACCCCGCGGTCGCTGGTGCGCAGGTGCTCGTGCTCGCGCGGCGCGATCGGGCCCTGGCTCAGCTGCATCAGCTGGTCCTGCGCGCCGAAGAACTTCGGGTAGGACACGCGCCCGGCCGCCGGCACGCGGTATTGCTGGAAAGGCTGCTCGAGCTCGAGCTCGAAATCGGCCGGCGTGGATTCGAACCGGAAGTCCACCGGCCGGTCGCCCTTGGACGGCTGGAACCGCACCTCGAACTCGATCGTGTGCGTGTCGTCGACCGGCACCGCCCAGATCGTGCGCGTCGTCGTGGCCGTGCTGAAATCGTCCTCGGGCGCCGGGATGCCGACCATGCGGTTGAAGGGCAGGAAATAGACCAGCGCCCGGACATAGCGCTCGGCCGGCGTCGGGCCGGGCCGGTACTGGATCTGCTTGAGGCCCCAAGGGGTGTCCTCGATCTCGAACTGCGGCAGCGCCGCCCACACCTTGATGCTCTCGCCGTGGACGAAGGGCAGGTGCATCGGGTCCATGCTGTTCTCGACGATCTGCAGGAAATTGCACGCGATCATCCGCGCCACCGTCGCCTTGCGCACGCCGTCGGTGCGCACCAGCGTGTCGAGGCGCGGCAGCGCGGGCGCCGGCTGCGGGCCCATGTAGGCGAACACCAGGCCGCCGAGTTCGCGGGTCTCGTAGGTTTTCTGCTGCAAACGCGTTTCGGCCGCCGGCCGGCCGGGTTCGGCGCGGCCGGTTTCACCGGGAATCTCGGTGCACCGGCCGTTCGCCGCATAGCGCCAGCCATGGTAGCGGCAGCGGATGCCGTCCTCCTCGACCCACCCGTAGACCAGCGATGCGCCGCGATGCGCGCAGCGCGCGTCCATCAGGCCCGCCTGGCCCTGCTTCGTCCGGAAGAGCACGAGGTCTTCGCCGAAGATCCGCACCAGCTGCGGATGGTCGGTGACGTCGGCCGACAGCCCCACCGGCACCCAGTAGCGCCGCAGCACTTCGCCCAGCGGCGTACCGGGCCCGACCGAGGTGAGCTGCCTGTTGTCATCTGCACTGATCATGGGTTTCGCTCCTGCCTGGGCCTGGATATTCGATGCGGTTCACTTGATCCTGATGCCTGCGCGCTGGCCGACGACGGTCCAGCGCCCGATCTCGTCGTCGATGTAGGCCTTGTACTGCGCGGCATCCAGGAAGTCCATGTCGGCGCCGAACCCGCTGAACGTGCGCACCATGTCCGCGTCGGAGGCGATCGCCCGCAGCGTGCCCTCCAGCAGCGCGATGACCGAGCGCGGCGTGCCCTTGGGCGCGAGCACCCCGGTCGAACTGGCGATGACGAGGTCCGGCATGCCCAGCTCGAAAGTGGTCGGGAACTCCGGGGCGCTCGGGCTGCGTTTCCTGCTCAGGACGGCGATGCCGCGCAGCTTGCCGCTGCGCGCGTGCGACAGGGCCGAGGGCAGGTTCTCGAACATCACCGTGATCTCGCCGCCGAGGAGTCCCACCAGCGCGGGGCCGCTGCCGCGGTAGGGCACGTGGATCATCTTCACGCCGGCCAGCAGGTTGAACAGTTCGCCCGAGATGTGCCCGGAGGAGCCGACGCCCGCGGAGCCGAACGGCACCTGGCCCGGATTTGCCCTGGCGTACGCGGCCAGGTCCGCGAGCGAGTTGATGCGCGAGGCCGGGTTGACGATCATCAGGTTGGGGACCGTCACGATGTTGGCCACCGGCTCGAAGTCCTTGCGCACGTCGTAAGGCAGCTTTGCCGCGAGCGCCGGCAGGTAGGAGATCGGCCCCGAGGCGGCGATCGAAAGCGTGTACCCGTCGGGCGCGGCCTTGGCGACCGCGTCGGTGCCGATCAGACCGCCAGCGCCGGCCTTGTTCTCGACGATGAAGGTCTGCTTGAGGCGCACGCCGAGCGCCTGCGCGAGCGCCCGGCCGACGATGTCCGACGTGCCGCCGGGCGGATACGCGACGATCAGGTGGACCGGCTTGTCCGGCCAGGATTGCGCGAGGGCGGCCGACGCGAGGCCGAGCAGTGCGCAAGGCGCCAGCAGGCATGCCGCCACGAATGATCGCCTGCGATTCTGGTGCGCCATGCCGGCCTCCGGGTTCGGGTTCGACTGTCCCGAGTGCGGATCATGCTACCAGCGGGACTTCGGCGGCGGTCATTCCGAATGGGAATGACGGGACGTTCACGATGGTGGAACGCCCGGCGCCGAACGGTCGCCGGGACCGGAAGGCCCGGGTTCGCCGACCTGCGGTCCATGCCGGTCCTGAAAAAAACCACCCGCCATTTGATCTGGATCTAGTCCCGGTTCCGCTTGCGGAGCTATTCTGGAAATTCCGTAACGCCGAAGACGATCCCGACCTTGAAGTTCGACCGCAACCTGCTGGCCGCGGGAGTGGCAGCCGCCTGCACCTGGCTGGGCAGCAGCCAGGCCCTGGCCGCAGCGGAGCACACCGTCACGATCAGCGCGCTGGTCACGGGCAAGTGCAAGTTCAATACGGCCAACTCGACCATCGTACTGACCATCGATCCGGCCGCATCGACGACGCTCACCGCGCCCGGCAGCATGACGTACCGCTGCACGAGGGGCACGACGCCGACGTTCAGCCACGCGTCCGCGTCCACCGGCAGCGCGAGCGGCGGGCAATTGCGGGCCGGGACCGAAGGGTTCGCCTACAGCTACTCGAGCACCGGGAGTGCAGTGGGCGGGGGGATGGGCTCCGGGCAGGACCGGACGCATACGATCCTCGTGACGGTGGACCAGTCGCTGGCCGCGAACGTCACGCCGGCGACCTATTCCGACACCATTGTCATTTCTGTCAACCCGTGACTTCCGGCGGCCGCGCGAGGAGTGTGGCGGCCTCGGTGGCCGCCGGCCTCGGCCTTCTGGCGGAGCCTGCGCAATGCGCAGACTCGCACACCATACTGATCAATGCGGTATTGCTCTCGAAGAGCATTTGCCGGTTCAACACCGGCAGCAGCACGATCTCGCTGAGCATCGATCCGGCCGCATCGGCGTCCGCTACCGCGACCGGTTCGGTGGCCTTCAGGTGCGTCGGCTCCGCGGCCACCGCCTCCTACGGGGTTTCCAACGACAATGGCCAGTACGGGAGCTCGCCCACTTCGCTGCGGATGCGCCACTCGACTTCGCTGACCCAGTACATGAACTACTCGTTGTCCTACCCCTACAGCGGGACGACGCCGAAGAACACGAACACGACTTTTACCGTGACGGTTTCGGTAACGCCGGCGGATTTCCAGAACCTGGTCCCCGGCACTTATGCCGACACCGTAGTGCTGTCGATAGTTCCGTGACGGCGGCGTCAATCGGTGAACCGGGATTGACCAGGATCAAAAGGGCCTTCTGACCGCCGGGATAGATTGAGGCACTCGGCAAGGCAGCGTAACCTCTTAACAGGGTCAGAACAGGGAGTACACATGAAATTCGACCGGAAGATCCTCGCAATCGGCACGGCGGCGGCGTGCGCGTGGCTGGGCAGCAACACCGCCCGCGCGGCGGACACCCACTTGGTCACCATCAATGCGGTATCGAGCAGCAAGTGCATATTCAACGACAGGTCGACCACCATCTCGGTGTCGATCGACCCGGCTGCGACCACCACGCTGACCTCGTCGGCCAACCTGCTTTATCGATGCACCAACGGAACGACGCCGTCGTTCTCGCTGACCTCGGCCTACAGCAGCAACCTGAAGCTGTCGACCGGGACCGAAAGCTTCGCGTACTCGTACTCGGGCGCGGGGACGGGCACCGTCGGCAGCGGCATGGGGTCGGCCCAATCCAAGACGCAGGTGATCGGGGTCACGATCCCGCAGGCGCCGACGGCCGACCTGCCGCCGGGCACCTACACCGACACCATCACGGTCACGGTCAGCCCGTAGGCCCCGGCCAGGCAGGCGCGACGTGAGCATGACGGGCGCCGGACTCGCGCGTCATGCGGCCGTGTTCCTGCTGGCTTTCGTCCCGGCGTCGGTGGCGCTCGCGCAAGGCTTCGGCGTGTCGCCGATCCGGCTCGATCTCGACCGCGCCACCCGCAGCGCCTCGATCACCGTCAACAACGACGACGACAAGCCGCTCGGCTTCCAGGTGCGTCCCAAGGAATGGGTCCAGGACGCCGAAGGCAAGGACCAGTACCTCGACACCAAGGACCTGATCGTCTTCCCGCTGCAGTTCCAGGTGCCGCCGGGGCAGAGCCGGATCTTCCGGGTGGGATACCGCGCACCGGCGGCGAAGAACGAGCAGGCTTACCGGGTGTTCATCGAGGACCTGCCGGCGCCGGCGCCGGTCGGTGACGGCGAGCACTCCTCGGTCGTCATCTCGGTCCAGTTCGGCGTGCCGGTGTTTCTTCGCCCGCCCGTGATCCGGCAAAGCGCGGAGCTGCAGCAGTTCGGGATCTCGAAGGGCAACCTCACCGGCGTCCTGCTCAATACCGGCACGGTGCACGTCCGGCCCGCCTCCGTGCGTGTAGAGGGCCTCGGCGACGGTGGGCAGAAGGTTTTCGAACATGTCTTCGACGGGTGGTACGTGTTGAGCGGCGGGTCGCACAGGTACAGCGCACCGCTTGCGCCTGAGGCCTGCCGGCAGGCGCGCAAACTCGCGGTCGAAGCCACCGGCGACAAACTGGCGCTCAAGTCGGTGTTCGAGGTGGCCGCGGGAAGCTGCACGCCCTAGGAAAGGACGCGCGCCGAGCTGTGAAGCGCATTGGTACAGGGGGGGCACGCGCCGCTGCGACCGACCGGCCGCAGGCGTGCGATACGGATGACGATGCGCCTGCATCTTCTGGGCTTGTGCGCGGCAGGGCTGCTGGCGATCTCGCCCGCGAGTCCCCGCGCCGCCGACGGCGGGACCGCCGCGGACGAATCGACGCTCAGGCTGCGGCTGGCCGAGGCCTGCACCAACTGCGAAGGCCGCGAACCGCCGCCGCCCCGCCCGGGCGCGGTCGAGGCGATCGTCACGCTGTCGGTCAATCTCGAGCCCAAGGGCGAATTCGTCGTGCTGGTGGTGCCGGACGGGGACGTGCTGGTGAGCCTCGCGGACTTCCGCACGCTCGGGCTGGCCGGCCTCAAGGAAACCTGCATCGAAGACTCGAACTACCTGTCGCTGAAATCCCTCGCCGGCCTGAAATACGTCCTCGACCAGGCGACGCTCGAACTCAAGATCCAGGTCGATGTGCGCAACCTTGCCAACCGGCAGGTGATCGACCTTGCGCCGAAATGCAGCGGGCAGGCGATCCGCCCGCCGGCCGAGGGGGTGTTCATCAACTACAACGTCACGGCTTCCGGAGACGACCGTTCCGGCTTGGGCAACCTGACCCTCGCCACCGAGATCGGGGCGCACGTCGGCGAGTTCCTGTTCCTGACCGACGGGGTCGCGAACTACGACCGCACCGGCGGGCGCAACAAGGTGACCCGCCTGTCGACCAGCCTCGTGCGCGACCGGCCCGAGACGCTCGAGCGGCTGGTGCTCGGCGATTTCGTGACCGCGCCCGGCACGCTGGGCAGCGCGCTGCGCCTTGGCGGCGTGAGCCTGTCGCGGCGCTATGGGCTGGACCCTTACCTGGTGCGCTTTCCGGGCCAGATCGTCAGCGGATCGGCCGCGTTGCCGTCGGAGGTCTTCTTGTATAGCAACGGCGTGCTGATCCGCCGCGACCGCGTCGCCCCGGGCAGTTTCCAGCTCCAGAACCTGGTGAACCTGAACGGCCTGCAGGTGACCGAGGTGGTGATCCGCGACGTCCTCGGCAACGAGCAGCGGATCACCAACCCGTTCTATTTTTCGGATGCGCTGCTGCGCCGCGGCCTCGACGAATACAGTTTCGACGCCGGGCTCGAACGCAGGCAGTTCGGGACCGAGAGCAACGACTACGGCCGGCTGGGCGCGGCGGCTTTCTACCGCCGCGGGCTGACCGACAGCCTGACGCTCGGCGCGCGCGGCGAGGCGCTCGGGGGCCGGGTGAATTTCGGCCCGACCGCCAATTTCCGGCTCGGCACGCTCGGCGTCGTCGGCGCCGCGTTCGACTACGGCCGCGGCGATTCGGCAAGCGGCAGTGCGTTGTCGCTGAGCCACGTATTCCAGACCCCGCACTTCGGTTCAAGCGTGTCGATGAAAGCCGAGGAGCGCACCCACCCGCAGGCGGCCTCGACATTCGTGGCGCCGAGCCGCCTGCAACTCGCGGGCATCGTCTCGCTGCCGGTGGCCGTGGGTTCCTCGGTGTCGATGAGCTACAGCCGGCAGGACCCGTGGGACGGGCAGTCAAGCCGCACCAGCGCGGTCAGCTACAGGCAAAGCATCAGCCGGCAGCTTTCGTACTCGGTGATCGCGCGGCATACCACGGGGCTGCAGGCCGGCAACGAGGTCCTGCTTTCGATGTCGTTCACGTTCGACCGGCAGCCTACGCGCCCCACGCTCACCGCCCAGGTGCAGAGCGTCCCGGGCGGGAATTCGCAGACGCTGCAGGTCTCCGGCGGGACCAGCGACGGAGAGGGCATTTCGTATCGCGCCAGCTTCGACGGCGGCAGCACCGACGGCGTGCGGCGCGAGGCGCTGAACTCGCTCGTCCAGTACAACTTCCGCCAGTTCACCGGCCGCGCCGAATATTTCCACGACAACCTGACCGGCGCGGGGAGCTACCAGGTTGCCGTGTCCGGCGCTGTGGCCCGGGTGGGCGGGCAATGGGGTGCCTCGCGGCTGATCAACGACAGTTTCGGCATGGTCAAGGTCGGCGACCTCGCGGGCATCCGCGTGTACGCCAACAACATCGAGATCGGCCGCACCGGCGACAAGGGCACGGTCTTCGTGCCGAGGCTCGCCTCGTACTTCGAGAACCCGATCGCGATCGAGGACAAGGACCTGCCGATGAACGTCACGGTGCCGGAAACGCGCTACCTCGTCCTGCCGACCTTCCGCAGCGGGACGCTGGTCGACTTTGCCGCCCGGCGCATCCAGGCGGTCGCGGGCCGCCTGGTCCTGCCCGGCGCAAAGCCGCTGCCGCTGGGCAATGCCGAGGGAACAGTGATGGTGGCAGGGAGGCCGGCACCGCTGTACACGTCGCGCTCGGGCGAGTTCTACCTCGAGGACGTCGGCCCCGGGGTCCACGAAGGCCGGGCGGTGCACGAAGGCGGGGAATGCAGGTTCACCCTGCGGATCCCGGAAAACGAGGAGACGGTGTTCGACGTCGGCGCCGTGGTCTGCAATGCGGCCCGCTGAGCGACGCGCGATCGCAGCCGTCGCCCTGTGCCTGCTGGCCGGCGCCGCCCGCGCGAGCTGCCATGCCGCGAGCGGCAACCTGTCTTTCGGGCCCTACGACCCGCTGGGCGGTGCCGGCTCGAGCAGTTCGAGCGCGGTCGCGATCCACTGCGCGGTAAACCCTGTCCCCACGGTGCGCGTCAAGGTCACCCCGAGCGCGGTGTCCAGCAGCTTCGTTCCGCGGCGCATGCGCCAGGCCGGCGGCCAGGAAACGCTGGAGTACAACCTGTATGTCGATCCCGGCGGCAACTGGGTCTGGGGCGACGGCTCGGGCGGCACGCTGACGCTGAGCGAAAGCGTGGCGCCCGGCAAGCCCTGGACGATCACGATCTACGCCAGGATTCCGCCCGGGCAGGACGTCACGCCCGGCACCTATGTCGACACCATCGGGATCGAAATTGAGTTCTAGCGAGAGCGCAGCGGGGGAGCCGCAGGGTCCGCTGCTCCGGGCGCAGCACCTTGGCTCGTTCATGCCGCAGGCCGCCTCGTGAGCGTCCAGCAACTGCTCGACGAAGCGCTCGCGCTGCATAACGCGCAGAAGATTGCCGAGGCCGGCGAGCGCTACCGCCGGATCCTCGCGCTCGAACCGGAACACCCGAGCGCGTTGCACCTGCTCGGCGTGATCGCCTTGCAGGAAAAGCGCCTCGACGACGCGATCGGCCTGATCGGCAGGGCGATCGCCGCCCGGCCGGACAACGCCGCGTACCACGCCAACCTCGGCAACGCCTACCTCGCGCAGGACCGGCTTGCCGAGGCGGTCGAGAGCTACCGCAAGGCGATCGCGCTCGACGCGAAGTTCGTCAACGCCCACGCCAACCTCGGCGCCGTGCTGCGCATGCTCGGCGAATTCGCGGAGGCGAAGGGCGTGCTCGAGCGCGCACTGGAGCTCGCGCCCGGCAATGCGGTCGTGCTGAACAACCTCGCCAACGTAGTGGACTCGCTTGGCGACCGGGCCCGTGCGATCGATCTCTATCGCCGGGCGCTGGCGATCGACGAGCGTTATCCCGAAGCCTGCCGCAACCTCGGCCGCGCGCTGTTCCAGGACAAGTTCTACGACGAGGCGATCGCGTGGCTGCGCAGGGCGATCGCCGCCGAGCCGGACAACCCTGCGCCTTACGTGCATCTCGGGCTGTCGCTGCACGAACTGGGGGCCTTCGACGAAGCGCTGTCCAACCTCGCGCGTGCGGTCGAGATCGAGCCCGGCAACGCGGAGTACCTGAACAACTACGGCATCATGCTCTCGGAGTGCGGCCACTTCGAGGAAGCGCGCGAGCAGTACCGGCTTGCCGGGCTCGCCGACCCGGCCTCGGGCGACGCCGACTGCAATTTCGGCGTGCTGCTGCTGAAGACCGGCCGCGCCGAGGAGGCCCTGCAGTCTTTCGGGCGCGCGCTCGAGAAGAACCCCGCCACCGCGGGCGCCTGCAACGGCCTGGGCGTGGCATACGCATCGCTCGGGCGGTTCGCGGAGGGCGTGCCTTGCCTGGAGGAAGAACTGCGCCGCCACCCGGACAACTCGGAAGCGCACATGAACCTCGGCATGACGCTGCTGGTGCTGGGCCGCTACGAGGAGGCTTGGCCGCACTACGAATACCGTGCCGAGCGCAAGGGCTTCGCCTCCGCCTCCGGGCCGAAGTGGCAGGGCGAAGACCTCGGCAGCGACACGCTGCTGGTCTACCCGGAGCAGGGCGCCGGCGACAACATCCATTTCCTGCGCTACCTGCCGCTGCTGCGCAAGCGCTATCCGCGGGCGAGGATCGTCTACCCGTCGCCCGAGGCGCTCAAGCGCCTGTTTGCGCACACGCTCGAGCAGGCGGGCATCGAGGTGTTCGCGAGTTCGGACGACGTGCACACGCACGGCTTCCAGTCGGCGCTGCTAAGCCTTCCCGGTTTGATGCACACGACCCTCGAGACGATCCCGGCCGGCGTGCCCTACCTCCAGGTCGAGCCGTCCTGGGCCGAGCCCTGGGCGCCCCGGCTGGCGGGCGTGGCGCGCCCGCGGGTCGGCCTCGCATGGGCGGGCAACCCGGACTACCCGGGCGACCGCGACCGCAGCATCCCTTTCGAGTCGCTCGCCGGGCTGCTCGAGGTCGAAGGCGCCACGTTCGTCAGCTTGCAGAAGGCGGCCAAGGCGCAGGCGCCGGTGCGGCACCCGAAGCTTCTCGACTGGATGGACAGCGTGACCGATTTTGCCGACACCGCCGCGCTCATCGAGCAGCTCGACCTCGTGATCAGCGTCGACACTTCGGTGGCGCACCTGGCCGGCGCGCTCGGGCGGCCGGTGTGGCTCCTGAACAGGACCAATACCGACTGGCGCTGGATGCTCGAGCGCGAAGACAGCCCGTGGTACCCGACGATGCGGATCTTCCGCCAATCCACGCGCGGCGACTGGACCGACGTCCTGCGCAACGTCGAAGAAGCCCTCAGCCGCTGGGTCGCCGCGGCGGCGGGCGCGACCGGCGGGTCAGTTCGGGGAGACGAAGAGCCTGATCGGGAAAGCCATCCGCCCGACGACGGCGGCGGCTGAAAGCTCGATCCGTGCGCGCAGCCGTACCACCTGCGTGACGAGCCCGCGTCCCTGCCTGGCCACCGGCAGCGTCGCGCCGGTGCGGGCCACGCGGACCATGCCCGCTTCGCCGTTGAGCAGGACGGTGCGCACTTCGGCGGTCCTCAGGGCCATTCCCAGCAGCACGCCTTCGGGCGCATTGGTCCGCACCGCGACCTCGATCGGCTCGGCGAGATCGACATAGCCGCGCCGGAGGTCCTCGGCGCTGATCGCGATGCTGGCCGGCGCACGCAGGACCGAGATCGAGGCGTGGCGCAGGACGTGCGCCTCGATTCGAACCTGCGTGGTGCCGGAAGCGACGGCGCAGTAGGGCGCGCCGGAAGCGCCAACGAGCAGGATCCAGAGCAATCGGGATGCCGCAGGCCCGGCGAACATGCCGTAGGGGCCCGTGACTGGCCGAAGACCGGTCTGGTTGTTGTTCAATGCCCGTCCGCCTTTCGGGGAAACGCAGCCACTGTAACCGCATGATAGGCTTGCCGCAAACAACAACGGGGAGGGGATTCAGATGCTCAAGAAAATACTTGCACTGGCATCCGCGGCCGGGCTTGCGGTCTTTTCATGCGGCGCGCTCGCCCAGGGTGCAGCCGGCTACCCGAACAGGATCGTGAAGATCGTGGTGCCGTTCGCCGCGGGCGGCGGCACCGACCTGATGGCGCGGAACATCGCGCAGCAGGCGGGCGACTACTGGAAGCAGCCGGTGGTGGTCGAGAACAAGACCGGCGCCGGCGGCATCATCGGCGCCGATGCGGTCGCCAGGGCGCCGGGCGACGGCTACACCTGGCTGATGGGCACGACGACCACCGCGATCAACGCGTCGCTGGTCACCAAGTCGCCCTACGACATGAAGCGCGACCTGCGGCCGGTGACGGTCCTCGGGCTGTATGCGATGGTCGCCGTCGTGCCGGCCGGCTCGCCGGCCAAGACGTTGCAGGAACTGGTCGCGCTGTCGCACACCAAGCCGCTGAGCGCGGGTTCCGGCGGCAACGGCACGCCGCAGCACCTCACGCTCGAGATCTTCAACCGGGCCACCGGCGCGAAGATCCTGCATGTGCCCTTCAAGGGCGGCGGGCCGGCGATCGCGAACCTGCTCGGCGGCCAGATCGACGTGGTCTTCTCGCTGTCGGCCGAATGCATCAACCAGGTGAAAGCGGGCAAGCTGAGGGCGCTGGCGGTGACGACCGAGAACCGGTTCTCGCTGATGCCAGACGTGCCGACCACCGCCGAGGCCGGGTTCCCGACCGTGCTGGCCACCGGCTGGAGCGGCCTGATGGTGCCGTCCGCCACGCCAAAGGACATCGTCGAGAAGATCAACGCCGACGTGGTCAGGCTGATGTCGACGCTCGAGATGAAGTCCCGCCTGCAGGACCAGGGGTTCCTGCCGGCCGCGATGAGCGTCGCGGAGGCGGAGAAGTTCGTCGGCGCGGACGTCGAGCGCTGGGCGAAAGTGATCCGCGAAGGCGGCATCAAGTCCGAGTAGCCGCCCGGCGGCGGAGCCAAATCCGGCAGATTAATCAGGCAAGAACCGCGCCGTTACTGGCTCTCCTGCCAGTTAACGGATCGGTACCGGTACATTTTGACCCGCCGTGGTTTGCAGTACAACCTTGCCGATCACTCCTCGGTCGGCCACGAGGCGCATGGCCTCGGGCGCCCTCTCGAGGGGAAAGCTGCGGGAAATCTCCGGCCGCAATTTGCCCGCGGCGATCCATTCCATCAACCGATCCGCAATCAACTGGCGTTCGGCAGGATATCTCTTTGCGTACTCGCCCCAGTAGACGCCGAGGATTTCCCGCTCGGACAAGAGGGCGAGGTTCGCCGGGAAGCGCGGGATCTCGCCGCCGGCAAATCCGACCGCCAGGTAACGGCCGCGCCATCCCAGGCTTCGAAGCGCGGCCTCGGCATGGGGACCGCCGACGACATCGAGAACGACGTCGGGCACGACCCTCAGTTCGCGGAGCGCATCCCGAAGCGCCGAATCTGCGTAGTTCACCAGCAAATCGGCTTTGCGTGACGCGCAAATCTCGAGCTTTTGCTCCGATGAGGCTGCGGCGACGACGCGTGCGCCCAGGCATTTCGCAATTTCCACCGCAGCCAGACCCACTCCACCGGCAGCGCCAAGGACAAGCACTTGTTCGTCCGCGACCAGGCGCCCGCGGGTAGCCAGGGCGTGATAGGCGGTCGAGTAAGCCAATGGGAACGCGGCCGCGGTGGTGAATGAAATCCCTTCTTTCAGGCGGATGACGCGATCGACCGGCACCGTCGCCGTATCGCCGAATGCGCCCCACGTTACGGTCGCGGCCACCCGGTCACCCGGGCTGAGATTCCTTACTGCCGTTCCGAGCCGCATGACTCGCCCCGCCAATTCCATGCCCGGCGTAAACGGCAGCGGTGGCTTCGCCTGGTATTTGCCGGCGATGATCAGGACGTCTGCAAAGTTCACCGAAGCCGCATGAACCCGGATCTCTACCTCTTCGGGTCCGGGTTCGATCGGCTCGTGATCCGCCACGACGAGGCTCTCCGGGCCGCCGAGTGCGATACAGCGGACGGCTTTCATGACTTGCGAAGTGCGGGAACGAGGTTCAGGGCCATATGTTCTGCGTGCTTGAGTTCTTCGAAGACGGGATTGAGGATCAGGAGATTGAAGCCGGCGTCGACGAGTTCCAGCAGCCGTTCCGTGCAATATCCGACCGGACCATAGATTGCCACGCCATCGACGTTCTCGGCCGGGCGCGGCGAGTAGGTGCGCGCGTACCACGAACGCAGCCGTCCCAGGGCAGCCTCCCGATCCTCGTCGATCGCGAGGTACACGCGCTTGCCGTATGTGAATGTGTCCGGGCTTGCGCAGGACTCGCTCACGAACCCGCGCAGCATGCGCATTTCCTCGCTTGCGCGCGCAGTACTCGCCGCGCCGGCACCGATCCAGCCCTGGCCCACGCGCGCAGCGCGCCGAAGCGCGGCGGGTGCGGACCCCCCGAACAAGAGCGGCGGATGCGGCCGCTGAATCGGCTTGGGCTCCATGCGCACGTCTTCGATCTGCCAGAAATCGTTACGATCCGTCACCAGTTCGTCCCGCCACAGGCGCACCATGAGATCGATACCGGCGTCCAGCCGCTTGCCGCGTTCTTCCGAACGAAGCCCCAGGGCGGGATAGATCGATTTGTCCCCGCTGAGGCCCAGTCCAAGGCTGATCCGGCCGTTGCTCATGTGGTCCAGGGATGCAATGGCCTTGGCCAGCAGGACAGGATTGTGGAGCGCGCCCAGCAGAATCGCGGTGCCCAGCCTTACACGGCTCGTCAGCGCAGCCGCGTAGGCGAGCACGCTCAGCGGGTCGAAGCGCGCGGCAGGCCCGAACAACTGCTCGGTCACCCAGAGGCTGTCGTAGCCCGCCTTGTCGACGAGCGCAAGGTAGTCCCGCAGTTGGGCAAGTTCTACGCCGATGTCCCCGGTCTGCGGCAGCGCGATGCCGATCTGCAATCCCGTGCCTGTCATGGCGGCGGTATCAGCGAATGTCCTTGACGAGCAGCGATACGAATCCCGGCCAGGCCATGAGAATCGCGAGGAGAACCAGTTGAGCGAGGATGAAGGGCGTGACGCCGCGATAGACGGCACTCATTGGAATGTCTCTTGCCATGCCGGAAATGACGAACACGTTGATGCCGACCGGCGGGGCGATCATCCCGATCTGGCAGACCACGACGATGACCACACCGAACCAGATCGGGTCGTATCCGAGTGCCACCACGAGGGGGTAGAAGATCGGTACCGTGAGAAGGATCATCGACAGTTCGTCCATGAGTGCGCCGAGCACCACGTACATCAGGATGATGCACCACAAGACGAGCGGCGGTGAAACCTTCATGTCCGTGATTGTCGCGGCGATTTTCGCGGGCATCTGCGACAGGGCGATGAAGGATCCGAAGATGTCGGCGCCGATGATGATGAAGAAGATCATGCCCGAGGTGACGACGGTTTCGAGGAGGGCCTCCCCGAGCCTCGCCGGCGTCAGGGTACGGCGGGCAAACCCGAAGAGCAGGACCACGCAGACGCCCAGCGCGGCCGATTCGGCGGCCGTGACGATCCCGAGATAGACGCCGCCGATTACGGTCAGGAAGATGATCGCGACCTCCCACACCCTGCCCAGGGAGCGTACGCGTTCGGTCCAGCTGGCGCGCCCGCTCGTGGGCAGCTGGCTCGGTGCAATGAGCCCCAGCAGAGCGATCGCAACGATGAACAGGATCGCCTCGAGGAGGCCGGGCAGGATCCCGGCGACAAGGAGCTTGCCGATCGACTGCTCGGTGATCAGGCCGTAGATCACGAAAATGATCGACGGGGGAATCAGGATGCCGAGCGTGGCTCCGCCGGCGATCGTGCCGGCCGCAATCGAAGCCGGGTAGTTCGCCTTTCTCATCTCCGGAAGCGCAATGCTGCACATCGCGGCCGCCGTCGCGATCGAAGACCCGCAGATGGCGGCGAATCCGGCGCAGGCCATTACGGTTGCGATGGCGAGGCCGCCGCGCAGGTGCCCGAACCATTGCGTCGCGGCGTGGAACAGCTTGGTCGTGATCTCCCCCCGCGCCGCCGCGAACCCCATCAGCAGAAACAGCGGTACCACCACCAGCGAATAGGAAGTCGCGCGCTCGAACGGTCCCTGGCGCAGCACGGACAATGCCGCGTCGGCGCCGGCAAGCGCCGTGGTACCGGCCAGTCCGACTCCTGCCATGGCCGCGGCGAGCGGTATGCCGAGCGCCATCAGCGCCAGCATGGCGCAGATGCCGAGCGACGCGACCAGGATTTCGCTCACGGCAGGCCTTCGGCGCGGCGAAGGAACAGCTGCTTCAATGCGATAAATCCCTTCAGGAGCGACGCAATGCTGGCCGACACCGTGCACACCAACGCCGTCGCGAGGAACGGCGCGACCGGAATTCTGGCGGTGATCGTGACGCGCTGGGTGCGGATCATCTCGGACAGGAGCTGGGACATTTGCCATGCGATGGCAGCCAGCAGGACGAACATGACCGCCGAACCCAGGGCGAGCGCCGCCAGCTTTCCCTTCGTTCCAAGGCGGGCCGCCAGCGAATCCACCTTCACATGCGAGTCGGTGAGTTCGACCAAGGGCAGCGCCATGAACATGGCAACCCCCAGCAGTTGCTCGACGAGTTCGACCGAGGCCGAAATCGGCCGGGAGAATCCGTACCTGAGGGCCGCGTCACAAACCATCACCAGCGTAATGGCAAGCAGAAGCACGCCCGATGCCGCAGCCAGCCATCGGGCGCCGCGCAGGGCGCGCGCTTCCCATGCGCTTTCGCTCAATTCGCCTCGCCGTACCTGGCCGACAGGGCGCGCGCCGTTTCGAGGAGTTTGCGGCCCGGCAGGCCCTTCCTGTCGGCGTCTTCGGCCCACTTTGCGTCAAGCGCCTTGGCCGCCTCTTTCCAGCGTGCCCGTTCGTCGGCGGGCAGCGCGACGATTTCGTGTTTCTGGCCGGCAAGCAGCTGCCGCGCCTTCACCTCGTTGGCGTCCCAGATACTGCCCTGGCGCTTCCAGTAGCCGCTGGACGGCGAGGTGGTCTCGACAATCACTTTGCGGATGTCGGCGGGCAGGGACTCGAGCTTCTTCTTGTTGGCCAACGTCGCGAACACTACCGAGTACATGCCGACCTCGGTGTGGAATTTTGCGACTTCGTGCAGCCGGAATCCCGGCAGGCCGGCGTGGTTCAGGATGAATCCGTCTATGGTCTTCTGCGACGTGGCCTCGTAGACCTCCTGGATCGGGATGCCGACTTTCGCCGCGCCCAGGATCTCGATGAGGTCGCCGGTGACTGCGGTGGGCACCCGCATTTTCAGACCCTTCAGCCCCGCCATGTTCTGGATGATCCGCGTGGCCGTATGCAGGTGCCCGGCAGGCTGGGCGTTCATTGCAAGGACCGTGACGTCCGTGTATTCCTTCGAGAGGTACTCGGGCCAGAGGTCCGCCAGCATCTGCGACCCCACTGCGGCCGTCCGGTGCATGAACGGCAGTTCCATCACCGAACTCATGGGAAAGCGATTCGGCGTCCAGCCCGGCACTGCGAAGGCGAAGTCGGCGAGCCCGTCGCGCGCGCATTCATATTGCTGCGGCGGCTTGCAGAGCTGCCCCGCGGGAAACACGGTGATCTCCACGCGGCCGTTCGTGCGCTTCCTTATTTCCTCGACCCATGGAACGATGATTTCCGAGTGGCTGAATACTACCGGAGGCATGAAGTGGGAAAACCGCAGCTTGATGGTTTCCTGCGCCTGAACCTGAACGGCGCCGAGAAGGAGAGACAGCGACAGGACTGCGGCAATTCGACTGGGGGACATGGCGGCGGGCTCCCGGAGGTTGTTCAATGTTTGGGTGTGGATTTCATCACGACGGCCTCGGCCTCGACTTCGATGAGACCGCCTTCGCGCACCAGCTGGTCGACCCGCACCAGGGTGCTCGCCGGGTAATTCCCGTCCGGAAAGATCCGGTGCCGGATCTCATGGATCTCCCGGAGCGAGTCGGAGTCGATTTGCGTCACCAGCACGAGCGTGCGCACGATGTCTGCCATGGTCGCGCCCTGGGTTGCGAGCACTTCCCGCACATTGGCGTAGGCGCGCTCTGCCTGCTCGCGCATGGTCCGGCCGACCAGTTTGCCGTCCGCGTCGGTGCCGAGCTTGCCGGACACGAAGAGCATCACATAGTCCGGGAACTCCACGCGGGTCACATCGCAAAACGTCGCAGGAGTGCTTGTACCTGCGATTCCGGGTATGTTTCGCGTAGGGTTGAGCGCGAGATTGACGAATTGGCGTTTCATGGAATACCTCCTTTGAATTTCTTCGATCGGGCCGTCCGTGCGGACGACTGTAGCGGTCGCCCCGGCGTGGTTCTGTCTAGTGGTGAACACTGCGGACGCTAAGGCGGGTCAGCCGGCGCCGGTCGGCAGGGCGGAACACCATCGCCCGCCGGTGGCAACCGACATCTTTTCGGGCTTGTCCGACCAGGCGAAAGCGGTCGTGATGCGCCGGTTCGTCCGGCGCGAGATCGCCCGGGGCGCAATGGTGTTCTGGGAGGGAGAACCCGGGGGCAGCATCTTCGTCATCGAGTCCGGCCGCGTGCGCACTTTTCACACGACGACCTACGGCTACAAGGTGACGACCGGGCTCTGGTCGCGGGGTTACGTGCTCGGCCTGATCAGTTCGGTGGCGGGCGACAGCCGAGTGCTTTCGGCCGAAGCGATCGATCATGTCGGAATGCTTCAATTGCCCGGCCAGGATCTCAAGCCGCTTGTCGCCGAGGTGCCCGAATTCGGATGGAACTTGATGAAAATGCTGGCTTTTATGGCCTCCTCCGGGGTCGCACGCGCAACCCGGCTGGCGACGGAGTCGGTGCCGGCGCGCCTGGCCGAAACGCTGGTCGCCCTGGCCGAGATGCCGGACGCCTACGTTGACGGGAACAAGGCGGTCATCAGCGGCATCAGCCAGGAAGAGATCGCCAACATGGTAAGCGCAACGCGTCCATGGGTGACCATGACGCTGACCGAATTCGAGAAGCAGGGATACCTGCTCCGCGAGCGGCGACGCATCACGATTCCCGACATGCCGGCCTTGCGCAAGCTCGCGGCCGGTCTTGCGGAGCGCGACGCGCCGCAAGTGTTCACCACTAGACAGACTGCGACCTAGTCCTCCGCCAACATCCTCGGCATGACGATCGAACAGGAGCAAGGGGCCGGCGCGCAACATCCGGTTTCCCAAGGGCGGCTGGTCAAGCTCGCGCGCGAAGGTGCGGTGGCCACGATTACGCTCGACCGGCCGGAACGCCGGAACGCGCTCGGTGACGATCTGTTGCGCGAACTGCTCGGGCACCTGGCCGAATTGCGCGACGACGCGTCGATTCGTGCCGTGATTCTCGCGGCAGCGCCGCCGGTTTTTTCAGCCGGCGCCGAGACCCGCGTGAAAGCCGACACGCCGGAGGACGAGAAACGCGGTGCGTTCGCCGGACGCAAGTCCCAGTTCCGGCGGCTGTTCGAGCGGGCGACCGCGCTCCTGGAGGCGCTCGAGCAACCGACGATCGCCGCCATCCCCGGGCCTGCGGTCGGCGGCGGATGGGGGCTCGCCCTGGCGTGCGATTTCCGCGTCGCTTCCACGAAGGCGCGCTTCTGGATTCCGGAAGTCGATTTGGGCGTGAACCTGGGCGTGGGCACGACGGCCCGGCTGATCCGGCTGGCGGGGCCCGCAATCGCCAAGGAACTGATCCTCCTGTGCAATCGGATCTCCGCGGAAGACGCGCTCGCGCTGCACCTGGTGACGGCGGTCGTCGCGCCGGAGGAGCTGGAGGCACGCTCCCGGGAACTCGCCGTGCGGCTGGCCGGGAAGCCTTTCGAGCCGCTGTCGCAGATGAAGGCACGAATCAACATGATCTCGCGCAACGGCATGCCCGAGGTGAACGCCGCGACCGACGGGTTCCTCGCCCGATGATGCTCGAAGGCATCAAGGTTCTCGACCTGTCCCGCATCCTCGCCGGACCCTATGCCGCGATGATGCTTGCCGACCTCGGGGCGGACGTGATCAAGCTCGAGCGACCGGGGCGGGGAGACGACCTGCGCTGGTTGCGCGGTGGACGGGGGATCACGGCTTCGTTTGCCTCGTGCAATCGCAACAAGCGCAGCATTGCGGTGGACCTGCGGCATCCGGAGGGCCAGCGCGTGGCATTTACGCTGGCGCGCCAGGCCGACGTCGTGCTGGAGAACTTTCTTCCGGGCGAGACGAGGAAGTTCGGCCTGTCCTACGAACAGGTCAAGGCCGCAAATCCGGCCGTGGTCTACGCATCGATCACCGGGTTCGGCCAGGACGGGCCGCTGGCCCGGCGCGCCGGCTACAACTCCGTGGCCCTGGCGATGAGCGGCCTGATGGCGATCACCGGCATGCCCGGCCACGGCCCGACACGTCCGGGCGGGTCGCTGGCGGACCTTTCGGCGGCGTATCTCGCATTCGGGGCGATCAGCGCTGCGCTCGTGAAGCGATTCCGGCGCGGGGAGGGGACCTACATCGACGTCAACCTGCTCGCCTCGACGCTCGGGATGATCCCCGACCCGGTGGCCAACTACTTCGAGACCGGAGAGCGTCCCAGGCGACTGGGCAATCGCAGCCCGAGCGTGACGCCGGGCGAGGTTTTCCCGACCAGCGACGGCATGGTGATCATCGTGCTGACCAGCCCGGAACAGTGGGGACGTTTCTGCGCCGAACTGGGCGACGTGGCGATGAAGGACGATCCGCGGTTCGCAACCAACGCCGACCGGCTTGCGAACCACGCCGAATTCAAGGCCCGGGTGGACGCCCTGCTTGCGGTCGGCACGACCGACCAATGGGTCGAGCGCCTCGCCAGGCAGGGAATCGCAGTGGGGCCGGTGTACGAATTCGACGAAGTGTTCGAGGATCCGCAGGTCAGGCATCTCGGTCTGGTACAGGCAATCGAGCATCCGGGAGTGGGGATGGTGAAGATGCTGGGCACGCCCTACCGCACCGAACCGCCGGTGGGGCCGGTCCGTCGCCCGGCGCCCTGGCTTGGAGAGCATACGGCGCAAGTGCTCGCCGAATACGGGTTCGGCGCCGATGAGATCGCGAGGCTCGCGGCTGCGAAAGCAGTGGAGCTTGGCGGTCCGCCCGCAAACTGAATATCGATCGGAGGCAAGACATGTCGCTTGATGGCCTGAAGAGAGAGCCCGTCGCAAATACCCCCTCTGCCGAGTTTCCGCGCATCTACGGCTTGCACCATGTCGCCTATCGGTGCCGCGACTCGGAGGAGACGCGGCATTTTTACGAAGACATCCTGAGGCTCCCGCTTGTCGGGATCGTCACGCATGACGAAGTGCCCAGCACCGGCGAGTACAACCCCTACTTCCACCTCTTCTTCGAAATGGCGGACGGATCGTGCATTGCGTTCTTCGACCTGTTCGACGGCGGAGTCACCGCACCGGATCCGAACACGCCGCGCTGGGTCAATCATATTGCGATGCAGGTCGACAGCGAGGCGGCGCTGCTGGATGCGAAAGCGCGCCTCGAGGCCGCGGGCGTAGACGTGCTCGGCCCGACGGTCCACGCCTCGTCGAAGTCGATCTACTTCTTCGATCCGAACGGCATTCGTCTTGAGTTTGCCTACACCACGGCCAGCAAGGAGGCGCTCGTTCGGCGCGCCGCGAAGGCGCACGGGATCCTCGCCGATCGCGAAAAGATCTGGGCCGAAGTGCAGCAACGTGCGGCCGAAGCACGGTCCCGGGCGGGCCGGGCCCGCTAGGTACCCCGATGCTCAGGGCCGCAGTCGACGTTGGCGGCACGTTCACCGACCTCGCCGTTGCCGACGCCGGCGGCCGGCTGTGGCAGTACAAGGCCTTGTCCACGCCGTCCGACCCGACCGCAGGCGTCATGGAAGCCCTGGGCAAGGCTGCCGCGGCGTCGGGCCGCACGAGCGCGGAATTTCTCGCCGCAATCGACGTCTTCGTGCTCGGAACCACGGTCGCGACCAACATCATGGTCGAAGGACGCGGCGCGAAGGTCGGCCTGGTGTGCACGGCGGGATTTCGCGATTCGCTGGCCATCCGGCGCGGTATTCGCAAGGACGTCTGGGACATGTCCGCCGGTCACCCCGCGGAACTGGTGCCGCGTTCGCTGCGGCTGGGCGTGCGCGAGCGGATCGATGCCCGCGGGCGGGTCGCGATCCCGCTCGAGGAATCGGACGTCGAGATGGCGGCCGAGGCGTTTCGCAAGGCCGGCGTCGAATCGGTCGCGATCTGCCTGATGAACTCCTACCTGAACGACGCTCATGAGCGTCGCGTCCAAAGCCTGATGCAGGCGCTGCTCCCCGGCGTTTTCCTGTCGGTCTCGACGGAAGTCCTGCCCCTGGTCGGCGAGTACGAGCGCACCTCGACGGCGGTGGTCAACGCCTTCGTCGGCCCGAAGACGCGGCGTTATCTTTCGCAGCTTGCCGGTTCCCTTGGTTCGCACGGATTGAAGTGCCGGCCCCTGATCATGCAAAGCAACGGTGGCGTGGTCGGATTCGATACCCTGATCCGGAAGCCCGTGAACGCCGTGCTCTCGGGGCCGGCCGCCGGGGCGTCCGCAGCCGAGTACTGGTGCACGCTGGCGGCGGCGCAGGATGTCGTGTTCTTCGACATGGGCGGCACGAGTACGGACGTGCTGATCACGGTGGGCGGGAAGGCGATGCCGGCCACGCTCATGGAGATCGAGAACTACCATATCGCCTGCCCGGCGATCGACATTCGCACCATCGGCACCGGGGGCGGGACGATTGCGCAGGTCGACCGCGGGGGCATGCTGCGGGTCGGGCCGGGCAGCGCCGGCTCGCTGCCCGGTCCTGCGTGCTACGGGCGCGGCGGCCGGGAGCCGACCGTGACCGATGCAAACCTGGTCCTCGGCAGGCTGAACCCGTCGAATTTCCTGGGTGGCGAAATGTCGCTCGACCTCGATGCAGCGAGAACCTCGATTGACGAGCACCTTGCCCGACCGCTCGGCCTGACGCCGCAACGCGCTGCGCTGGGCGTGGTGGGCCTCGCCAACGAGCGCATGGCGAGCGCCGTGAAGCTCGTTGCGGCCGAAGGCGGCACGGACTTGCGCAGGCTGGTGCTCGTCGCGGCGGGAGGGGCGAGCGGATTGCATGTGAGCGAAGTCGCACGCAGTCTCGGCATCCGCACGGTGTACATCCCCCGCGAGGCCTCGGTGGCCTGCGCCATGGGCATGCTCCAATCGGACGTCAAGCAGGACGCGATGCAGAGCCTGCTCCGAACCTTCGGCGCCCCGGTGATCGAGGAGCTGAACCAGCGCCTCGGGGCCACTGCGGACGACGCGATCGACACGTTGATGCGAAGCGGGGTCGAGCGCAGCCATGTGGTGACAGCGGCCACCGTGGATCTGCGCTATGCGGGCCAGCAGTGGCAGATCGGCATCCCGATCCCGTGCCCGGCCGGCGAGGCCGACGTGGCCGCGGCGCTCGACGCTTTCCACGAGCGCCATGAAGCCCTCTACGGTTATCGCGATCCGGAGTCCGCGGTCCAGATGGTGAACGTTCGCGTGAAGGCTGTGGTCGGCATGCCGAAGCTCGGCCCGGTGCGCGTCGAACGCGAGGCCTGCGAGACGCCACCGCACGCCTGGCGCGAAGGCTGGTTCGGATGGTCGCCGGACCCGGTGCGGATGGGCATCTTCGAGGGTGCGCGGCTCCGGCACGGGGACGTCGTGACCGGCCCGGCCGTCATCGAGGAAGCCCACACCACCGTCCTCGTCGATCGCGGCGACCGGCTCCGGGTCGATGCCTACGGCAACTTCATCCTCGAGTCCGGCGGCGGAGGGCCCGCATGAACAGCCGGCAGGAAGCGCCACGCCCGGATCCGGCATCGATTGCGGTGTTCGAATCCAAGATCGACCATGTGTCGAAGGAGATGGGCATCGCGATGATGAGGGCGTCCCGCAGCCCGATCTTCAGCCAGTCGCACGACTTTTCGTGCTTTGTCGCCGATCGCCTCGGGCGCCTGATCTCGCAGGCCGATGGCGTGCCGATCCACACCGGCGGGGGCGGGTTTGCCGTCCGCGCCGCCATGCAGTACTGGGGCGACGACATCGGGCCCGAGGACGTGATCGTCCTGAACGACCCCTATGTCGCAGGCGGCAATCACCTGCCCGACGTGACGGTCATCAAGCCGGTGTTCAGCGGTGAAGTGCTGATCGGGTTCGCATGCAACCGCGCCCACCAGGTGGACATCGGCGGCGGCGTCGCAGGGACCTACAACCCGACCGCCACCGAGATCTTTCACGAGGGCGTGCGCATTCCCCCGGCGAAGCTCTACGAGCGCGGCCGGCTGCGCCGCGACCTGCTGGACATGATCGTGCTCAATACCCGCGTGCCGGAGGTGGTTCGCGCCGACATCCTTTCGATGGTCGGCGCGACCCGGATGGGCGCCAGGCGGATGCTGGAGATATGTGCGGATCTCGGCGATGCCGGGTACGCCGCGCATACGGATGCCATCCTCGAGTACGCCGAACGTATCGTGCGGCGCGAGATCGAGGCGATTCCGGACGGCATTTACCGGGGCGAGGACGAAATGGCGGGCGAAGGGGCCCAGGCGGCATCGACCCGGATTGCGGTCACCGTTACGGTCAAGGGCAGCGACGTGCACGTGGATTTCACCGGATCGAGCCCGCAGGTGCGTTCGTACAAGAACAGCTCGCTTGCGAACACCTACTCGGCGGTCTACGTGGCGCTTTCCACCATGCTCGGACCAGCGATCCCGCACAACGAGGGAAGCTACAGCATGATCACGATCCACGCGCCCGAAGGCAGCGTGGTCAATCCACGCGCTCCGGCGCCGGTCACTTTCTCCACCGTGCATCCGACCTACGAAATCATCCACGCGATCTGGCGGGCCTTCGCGGCCATCGTCCCGGAAAAGGTCTCGGCAGGATGGGGCAAACTCTGCCATCCGGTGACCTCCGGCCGGCGCGACGGGTCTGGCGAGCTCTACGTGCTCTATCACATGGCAGCGCAGCCGGGCGCCGGGGCTTACGCAGGAAGGGACGGGTTCGACCAGGTGGGTCAACTGCAAAGCCTGGGCGCGATCACGATCCCGAACCTCGAGATCTACGAGCAGCTTTACCCGATCGAATTCGTCAAGCACGAATTTCGCGTCGACACGGCCGGGCCGGGTCGGCATCGTGGCGGGGCCGGTGTCGAATACAGCGTCCGGATGACGACCGCCACGCAGAACAACCTGCGCGGCGAGGGGCTCGTCGGGCCCACGGGCTTCGGCGTGAACGGCGGCGGGTACGGGGCAAAGGGGGCGCTGCATGCCGTCGATGCGAGCGGCCGCGAGATCGCGCTGCCCGAATGCGGCGTCGCCGAGCTGCCGCCGTGCGTGATCACGGTCGAGTCTTCCGGCGGCGGCGGTTGGGGCGACCCCTGGACACGCCCCCCGGAGGAGGTAGTCCGCGACGTGCTCGACGGACTGTTGACCCCGGATGCTGCCCGCACCCAGTACGGTGTCGTGATCGATCCGGCGCGGCAGGCGCTCGACAGCGCGGCGACGCAGCGGTTGCGAAGTCGCGCGACGCAGGGCTAGCCGTCGGCCGTGCCAACGAGGCGCGATTTTCTGGCGCTTGCCGCAGGCGCGGTCCTGCCTGTCGATGCTTTGTCCCGGCTGCAAACATGGCCCGCGCGCCCGATCAGGTTCGTGGTCCCCTATCCGCCGGGCGGCAATGCGGACAGCCTTGCGCGCGTGCTTGCCGAGCGATTGAAGGACATGCTCGGCACGCCGATCGTCGTGGAAAACCGCCCGGGCGCGACCGCCTTGATCGGAACCGAGTACGTCAGCCGGGCGGCCCCCGACGGGCATACGCTGCTGCTTGCCGCCGCTACCGCATTTACAGTGCTGCCCCACCTTCAAAAGCTTCCCTACGATCCGGCAAACGGATTCGCGAGCGCCGGCGGCGTCGGCCGCCAGGTTGCGGTCGTTGCGGTACGCAAGGAGTTCCCGGCGCGATCTATGCAGGAACTGATCGATATCGCCAAGCGCAATCCCGGCAAGTTCACCTTCGGCTCTGCGGGAAGCGCGTCCGTCGGCCATGTCTCAGGCGAAATTCTGAAACGGGCGGCGGGGATCGACCTGTTGCACGTGCCTTTCAAGGGGTCTTCCGAATTGGCCGCGGCCATCGTCGGCGGCCACATCGACCTGATCATCGACGGCGTCGCACTCGAACTTGCGCTATCGGGCCGCGCCCGGCCGATTGCAACGTTTCTCGACCGGCGTCATCCGCAGCTGCCGGACGTGCCTTCGCTGAATGAAGCCGGCCTCGATATCCGTCTGCCGTACACGGGGTTCGGCGTAATGGCGCCTGCCCGGACGCCTTCGACGATCATGGAGCGCATTGCCGGTGCGCTGGAAAAGATCGTAGCCGAGCCGGAGGTGCGAGATAAGCTCCTGCACCTGAGCATTCTCGCTTCCTGGTCGTCGCCGGAAGAGCATCGGCAATTGCTCGAACGCTCCCGGGCCTACTACGGCGGCCTGCTCAGGGAGATCGGGCTCGCGGGCGGCGCCAGGTGACGCCGCCGGATCCTGTTCCGGCGGCTATCGGGGATTCACCCTCTACTCCGCCTGAATCTTCGAGAATCCGTTTCGGAGATCCGCGCCGCTACTGGCTCTCCTGCCAGTTGGTGTATCGGTACCGGTACATTTAATTGGCATTTAATTGGTGTCGGAGTCGAATTAATTA
This sequence comes from uncultured Bordetella sp., assembly GCA_964599095.1. Classification (GTDB taxonomy): domain Bacteria; phylum Pseudomonadota; class Gammaproteobacteria; order Burkholderiales; family SG8-39; genus SZAS-79. Next base: position 9,678 of record CAZREB010000019.1, on the reverse strand, counting down.
ATCGACTCTGACACCATTTATTCCGCCTACTGGCGGCCTTCGTCGAAGAAGAGCTGCACTTCGCGGAAGAGCTGCATCCGGTTCTTCTCGGTCAGCACGACGTGCGAGCCGTCGCCGATCACGACCAGCCGCTTGGCCGGCGCGTTGACCAGCAGCGGGAAGAGCGTCTGCGCCATGTAGAGCGGCGTATCCGCATCCTGCTCGGCAAGGATGAGGAGCGTGGGCACGCGGATGTCGGCCGGGTTGTAGATCGGCTTGCCGACGTTCTGGTATTCGCGGCCGTCGAGCACGACGCCGTTGGGCGCGCGGAAGGCGCGCGGGTTCTGCGTCTTCGACCACGGGTCGCTTGCGAGCGCGGCCTCCATGTACGCGTCGAACCAGCGCGCGGGCATGCGCGCCTCGGTGGCGCCGGGCTTCTGGCCGGCGGCGCGGCGCTTCCTCACGCCCTCCTCGGTGACGATCCGGTAGGCGCCGAGCTGGCCGCCCGCATCCGTGGGCGAGCGTCCTTGCGTGCGCAGCCACTGCGGCGCGAACAGCGCCACCCGATGCACCTTGGCGTTGTTCTGCGCGGTGTAGGCGGCCATGATCGTCGTGCCCCACGAATGCCCGAGCAGGCTGATCTTGTCCACACCGCGGCGCTTGCGGATGAAGTCCACCGCGGTGTTCACGTCGCTCGTCGCCTGCGGCAGCCGCACTACCGGCGGGTTGCTGAGCGCAGGCTGGTCCATCTCTTTCGGCCGGGTCGAGCGCCCGTAGCCGCGCACGCTGACGAAGTACACGTCGTTGCCCTGGCGCGCCATCCACTCCATCCACGACAGGCCGTCGAGCTTGAGGTCGAAGCCGGCCTCCGGCGGCGTCGTCGCGCCGTGGACGAACAGGATGATGTTGCCGGGGGTAAAGCCGTCGAGGCCGGCCGGGCGCTTGTTGCGGACGTGGATCTGGTAGCCGGGGTCGGCGGCGGGGACCATGAAGTCTTCGGTGACGAGGTCGGCGTCGGGGCGGTTGTGGGTCCCGGCGCAGCCGGTGAGTGCAAGTGCCAAGAGGGCAACGACGGGAAGGCCGGTGAGGCGGCGCAGGATGGACATTGGACAGTCTCCTTGTAGTTATGACCCGACTTTATGCCAATAATCCAGCCCGGTTCAATCGAACGGCAGGCCTGAATGGCGTTTTCGACCCCCGGCGTGCGAAACAGCAAGGCGGCCGGACTCGTCCTCCTGCTGGCATTCGCCTGCGCGATGCCGGTGCTGCTCACCGATTTCCAGTTGTTCAAGCTCACGAACGTGGTCGTTTACGCGATCGCGCTGCTCGGCATCAACATCGTCACTGGCTACAACGGCCAGGTGTCGCTGGGCCACGGCGCGTTCTACACACTGGGCGCCTACACGGCCGCGATCCTCATGGTGTTCTTCTCGGTCCCGCACTGGGCCGCGCTGCCGGTGGCCGGGTTGGTTTGCCTGGCCGCCGGCGTGCTGTTCGCGCTCCCGGTGGTGCGCCTGGAGACGATGCATCTCGCGATGGCGACTTTCGCGCTGGCCGGCGTGACGCCGGAACTCGCGAACTACAAGGGTGTCGCCAATTGGACCGGCGGGAGCCAGGGCCTCGGGATCGACCGGCCCGAAGTGCCATTCGGCCTGCCGCTCAGCTACGACCAGTGGATCTTCCTGCTTGCGCTGTGGGTGCTGGTGCTGTCTTTCGTCACCGCGTCGAACCTGCAGAGTGGCCGCATCGGCCGCGCGATCGTCGCGGTGCGCGACCATCCGCTCGGCGCGCAGGCCATGGGGATACGCACCACGTACTACAAGACGCTGACTTTCGGCGTCAGCACGATGTACACCGGCCTCGCCGGCGCGCTGTCGGCAATGGCCTTGCTGTACGCGGCGCCCGCGGGCATCTTCGTCTCGTTGGGATTCCTGATCGGCAGCGCGGTCGGCGGCATCGCAAGCTTGAGCGGCGCGATCTACGGCGCGATCTTCCTGCAGGCCATCCTGCTTGTCGCCGGCACCGTGGCGCACTCGGTCAGGACGCCGGCGGTGCTGGCGGTGTACGGGATCGTCGTGATCGCGTTCCTGCACTTGATGCCGGGAGGCGTGGCGGGATGGGTGGGGGATAGAATAGGGCGACATCGGCGTGGGAAAAATGGTGTCGGAGTCGAATAACGCCGCGCAAGGCCAATATCCGGATCGAGTAAGCTTCCCCGCCAGGAGTCGTCCAATGATCGAGTTGATCTACGGCCTGCCCACCGACAAGGAAGGCATCCAGCTGCGCCTCGGCGCCGAGCGCGGGTTCTTCCGGGACGAGGGCATCGACGTGCGCTTCGAGGTCGTGTTCGGCGGGCCCGAAATCGCGGCGCGCTACGATTCCGGCGCGCTGAAGGTGGGCGAGCTCGGCACGCCGCCCGCGATCACCGCGATCGGCAAGGGCGCGCGCTTCAAGCTTATCGCCAGCGGCGTGCGGCGGCGCGCGGTGCAATACCTCGTGGCGGCGCCGCAGATCGCGGACTGGCCGGACCTGCGCGGCAAGACCGCGGCCGCGCTGAGCATCGGCAGCTGCAGTTACTGGTTCATGCGCCTGGTGCTGCAGACCCACGGCCTCGATCCGGACCGCGACGTGAACGTGATCGGCCTTGGCCCGCGTTATCCCAGGGTGCTCGAATTGTTCGAGAAAGGCGAGCTCCAGGCCGCCGTGATCTCGGAGCCCAACGTGACGATAGGCGAGTCGAACGGGCTGTTCCGCGTCATGCAGGCGCTGACGGACCCGGCCTACTGCCCGACGATGCAATGGTCGGTCGTCGCGGCCAACGAGGCGACGATCGCCGGCGAGCCGGAGCTGCTGCGCGCCGTGTTGCGCGCCTCGCGGCGCAGCCTCTTGCATTGCGAAGCGCATCCCGACGAGCTGGCCGAATTCGCGTCGCGCTACTACAGGATCGATGCGGCGATCATTCGGCGCTCGCTTGCGCGCGAAGGTCCCGACCTGCATGCGCTCTGCGAACTCGACATGGAAGGGCTGCGCCAGGCCATCGACCTCCAGCGCCGGCTCGGGGCGCTCAAGTCACCGATGACGGCACAGGACATCGTGGACCTGCGGTACATGCCGGCGCCGGCCGCCGCCCCTGTTTGAAAAGGAGCAAGCGATGATCTCCACGCACCGTATCCATTTCGCTCTTGCCTGGCTGGGACGGGTCGCGGGCACCGCGCTGCTCGCAGCGGCGGCGAGCCTCGCGCACGCGCAGAGCGACGCCTATCCATCGAGGGCGCTGCGCATCGTCGTTCCCACGCAGGCCGGCGCGAGCCCGGACCTGCTCGCGCGCACCATCGCCCACCATCTCGGGCCGCGCCTGGGCCAGCAGGTGCTGGTCCTCAACCAGCCCGGCGGCGGCAGCAACATCGGGCATTCGGCGGTCGCCAAGGCCGCGCCCGACGGCTACACGATCCTGGTGACCAGCGATGCGCTTTCGATCAACGACACGCTGTTCCCGAACCTGGACTTCAAGTCGACCGACTTCGTGCCGATCATCCAGGCCATCGCGTCGCCGCAGGTGCTCATCGTCAATCCGAAGCTGCCGTTCTCGGACGTTGCAGGCCTGATCGCCTATGCCAAGGCCAATCCGGGGAAGGTCAATTTCGGCTCGCCCCAGCTCGGCACGCTCGGTCACCTGACCGGCGAGTTGATGAAGATGACGCAGAAGATCGACATCGTCCACATCCCGTTCCCCGGTGCGCCGGTCGCGATCCGCGAGGTGATGGCCGGCAACATCCAGATGCTGTGGGTCACGCTGCCGCCGGCGATCGGGCAGATCCAGCAGGGCGCGGTCAAGGCGCTGGCTGTCTCCACCGCGACGCGCGCCGCGTCGATCCCGAACGTCCCGACCATGACCGAACTCGGCTATCCGGGCTACGACTTCGCCACCTGGCAGGGCGCCTTCCTGCCCAAGGGTACGCCACAGGCGATCGCCAACCGGCTGAACGCCGAGATCAACGCGATCCTGAAGACCCCCGAAGGCAGCGGCGCGCTCTCGAAGCTCGGCTTCGACCCGGTCGGCGGTACGCCCGAGCAGTTCCGCGCCGCCGTCGCCGACACCGCCGAGAGATGGGGCAAGGTGGTGCGGCAGGCGGGCGTGAAGGCGAACTAACCCGCGTCGCGTCGCCAGAAAAAATTGGTGTCGGAGTCGAATTAATAAATCGACTCCGACACCATTTATTCTGGCGGAACTCGGCCGGAACAACCCGCCGGTCGCGCAGCCGATCGTGCGCGTGCACGAGGAGACCGGCCGCAAGACGCTCTACGTCGGCGACCAGCTCACGCGGCGCATCGTCGGCATGACCGAGAAGGAGTCGGCGCCGATCCTGCGCTTTCTCGCCGAGCACCTCCAGGACCCGCTCTACACGTACCGGCAGAAGTGGCGGAAGAACGACGTCATCATGTGGGACAACCGCAGCACGATGCACCTCGCGCTGGCCGATTACCCCAAGGGGCAGCCGCGATACTGCGTGCGCACGACGATCCTGGGCAACCCGAGCGGGTACCTCTACAAGGGCTGAATCTTCGAGATTCCGTTTCGGAGATCCGCGCCGTTGCTGGCTCTCCTGCCAGTTGGTGTATCGGTATCGGTACATTTAATTGGTGTCGGAGTCGAATTAACAACAAATCGACTCCGACACCATTTATTGCCGCTAGGCCGGCTCGACCGGCACCCAGATCTCCACGCCGCCCAGACCGGTGTCCGCGTCGAACGAATCGCCGTAACGCTCGAACTCCGGCGCATCGGCCAGCCGGTATTCCGAGGCGGGAAGCCAGCGGCCCATGACCGCTTCCCAGGTGCGGCGGATGCTCGAGACATGGCCAGGATGCAGGAAGACCGCGTACCGGTTGGCGGGCACGCGCAAGCTGGCGAACCCCTTCGGCAGGCGCGAAAAGTCCGTGACCTCGACGCCGCACAAGTAGTCGAAGTTGCCGGCCTCGTCGGTGTTGAAGCACGCGCCGTAGTAGTAGGGATTCAGCTGGCCGGGAACGCGGCCCTTGTAGGCGCCGAAGCGCTGCCACTGCGCCGGGATTCCCGCGATGCTCGAGGCGCTGAAGCGGCCGGCCAGGCCGCCGATGAGGAATGCGGGCAATTCTTCGATTCGGGGGCGGCCGGGATCGGCAAGCTCGGGCTGGTTCATCTTGAGGGGCTCCATGAGTTGCAGGGTCGCGAGGCCGCGCGCGCGGACCGCCTCGGGCGGGAGCCCGAACTGGTCGCCGAACGCGCGGGTAAATGCTTCGTGCGAGCCGTACCCGGCGCCGAGCGCGACGGCCAGGATGTCCGGCGCACCCGCCGCCAGTGCGCGCGCGGCCTCGGTCAGGCGGCGCGCCCGCACGTAACGCATGATCGGCATCCCGGTCGCGACGCCGAACGCGCGCGCGAGGTGAAAACGCGACACGCCCGCCGCGGCCGCCACATCGTCGAGCGTGATCGCGCCGCCGAAATGGCTTTCGACATACCAGAGCGCCTTGCCGACCGGATCCATGCGCTTTTATACCGCCGCACAAGGACCACCGCTTGATCGGGCTTGCTGTGCGCGAGGCCGATTGAGCCCCGGCGAATTCAAGCCGCCGCGATCCCCTCGATCTCCAGCATGATCTCGCCCGCATAGAGCCGGGAGATTTCCACGAGCGTGACTGCCGGCGCGGCCGGCGGCGTCGTGGAGTTGAAGAACCGCTGCCGCGCGGCGCGGTACTGGACGAGATTGTTCATGTCGCGCACGAAGACCGTCATCTTGACGAGATCGCGTGCGGTGCAGCCGACGCTTGCGAGCGCCGCGGCGAGGTTTCTGAACACCTGGTCGGCCTGCGCTTCGAAGTTGCCCGCGCCGACGATCTCCCCCTTGCTGTCCACCGGCACCTGGCCGGCGATATAGAACGTGCGTGCTGCGCGGACTTCTACGATCTGCGAATAGCCCGTCGGGGCGGGCAGTGTGGATGGGTTGATGTGCTTGATCTCTGCGGTCATGGCGGTGCCTCCGGTTGTGGTGCGAGGCCAGTGTGCGCGCCGGGTCCGGGAGGTACGAGCGGCGTTTCGATTAATGTTGCGCGTTTCGATTAATCATCCGCGGCCGCGAGCAGGCGGGTCGTTGTCGCGTTGCGCAAGGCTTGCAAGGGATTGCTGTCGATACGGACGCATTGGTCGGGGTTTGTCCTACGCGCCGGTGGCATTCGGACGACAGACGGGGAGGGAGCCGGGCACTAGATTGAAGCCTCTGGCACTGAAGGGGCACGAGATGATCCCGAACCCGAAATACACATTCCTCCCCGGCGCACTGGCGCTCTGCATGGCCTCGGTTGCATTTGCCGGGAAACCCCTGCCCGTGAATCCGATGCTGGTCGATGCCCTGAGGCCCGCGGCGCCGAGAACCGAGCAACTCAGCCTCGCTGCGCTCGAAGACCGCTTGAGGGAATCCAAGGCGATTCCCCCGGCCACCAAGGCCGGGCTGATCTCGGAGGTCGAAGAGCTGGTGACGCGATTCCGGTTTGCGCATCTTGGCGGCGGCGTTCGCATCGAGTCGTTGCGCGCGCCGTACGACAGGCTCGTTGCGAAGATGCAAAAGCTCGCCAAGGGCGATCCGCGCTTGGTACGCGACATCGGCGTATCGAAGGAACCGATCTGGGAAGGACTGACGAGCGGTGTGCAGGTGGCCGGGCTGGAGTGAAGGGCGAGGCCGCGCGAGTTTGCCTCGGGGCTTGGGGGTCGGCAATATATTCTGGAACTTTTAGTACCCAAAGTCCGCGCGGTTATTGAATCTCCTGTCAGTTGGTGTATTGGTACCGGTACATAAGCGCGCGATCCGTCCATCGCTTTCGCGCATTCGCCCCGGACAATGCAGCGCTTTCCTGTTTCATATCGTTGAATCGACGCCTGCAAAACAAGAAGCGCTGCATGCGCCTTTGCGACCTGCAAACCGCGCGCCGGGGCTAAGATAGGCGTGCCTATGCGTCCCCACCTCATGTTCTTCCGATTGCTCCTCGCGGCCTGCCTGTGCTGGGCGCCGTCGTCGCCTGCACAGGACTTTCCCTCCAAGACAGTCCGCATCGTCGTGCCGGTGCAGGGCGGCACCATGGACCTGCTGGCCCGCCTGGTCGCGCCTGCGCTTTCTGAATCGCTCGGCCAGCCGGTGGTGGTCGAGACCAAGGCCGGGGCCGGCGGCAACATCGGGACGGAATTCGTCGCGAAGTCCGCGCCCGACGGGCACACGCTGCTGGTCGGGTTCAACGGCCCGTTGGCGGTCAACGTCACCTTGTTCGACAAGCTGCCTTTCGATCCGGTGCGGGATCTGGCGCCGATCACGCTGGCGGTCAGCGCGCCGCAGTTCCTGGTCGTGCATCCGGGCGTGCCGGTGTCCAGCGTCGCGGAATTCGTCGCGTACGCGAAGAGTTTTCGCGAGCCGCTCAACTACGGGTCGATCGGTATCGGCGGCGCGTCGCACCTGACGATGGAGATGTTCAAGAGCGCCGCCGGGATCGACCTTGTCCACGTGCCTTACAAAGGCAGCGCACCGGCGGTAAACGACCTGCTGGCGGGGACCGTCCCGGTCGCTTTCCTGGTCCCGGGGAACGTGTTGCCCCATGCAAAGGCCGGGCGCTTGAAGGTGCTCGCGTCTACCGGGCGGCGGCGGCTCGCGTCCACGCCCGGGGTGCCGACGATGATCGAGTCCGGGTATGCGGACTTCGAGGCGATTTCGTGGATCGGGTTCCTGGTGCCGGCCGGCACGCCGCGGGCGATCGTGGCGCGTTACAACGCCGACCTGGTGCGGATCCTGGACAAGCCCGAGATCCGGGACAAGCTGGTGGCGATCGATTTCGAGGTCGTCGGCGGAACGCCGGAGGAGTTTGCGGCGTTGATCCGGTCGGAGATCGCGAGGTGGGGGGCTGTAATCAAGAGGACCGGGGCGCGGGCGAATTGACTCGCGGCAGGTAGCGGGGCGCGGGTTTGGGAACGGGGCGAACGCCGAGCAAAGCCGGTCACCCCGCGTTCATCGGACCTCACGCCCGCGCGACCGGCAATTCCTCCCACTTGGTCGTATACGCCGGCGACACCTTCTCCCGCCGCATTCGCCACCGGTGGTCCATGCCTTCGCTCGCGAATCGCATCGTGCCCCGGCCTTCCTTGCGGTTGACCTTGTCCAGCGTGAGCATCAGCCGCTCGCGCGCGGTGGTGCCTGCGCTCACTAGCGTAGGCATGTCTGCGAAGAGGTCGAGCTGGTGCACCACTTTCGGCTGCAGGTCCACCAGGATCACGCCGCTCTTCTGGTACTGGTAGCCCGGCTTGTAGATTCCTCGCACCGCTCGGACCGCGGCGCTTACCATCCTGAGTGAATCGTCGGTCGGCACGCCGAGCTTCACTGTTGCTACGGGGTTGTGCTGCGGCAGTTCCGGCTTGAAGGGGTTCGTCTTCAGGAACACCTGCATCGTCGTGCATGCGGAATTCTGGCGCCTCAGCTTCTCCGCGGCCGTCGACACGTGCATCGTCACCGATTCGGCCAGCGCTTCGACGTCCATCGTGAGGCGGCCGAACGAGCGCGAGGAGAGGATCTGCTTCTTGTCCGGCGCCACCGCCTCGAGCGGCTGGCAGCCGATGCCGCGGAGCTCGCTCACGGTGCGTTCCATGACCACGCCGAACTGCTGCCGGATCGCTTTTGCGTCCGCGAGCAGCAGGTCACGCGCCGTCTTGATGCCGAGTTCCGCCAGCCGCGCGCCCCATCTTCGTCCCACGCCCCAGACGTCCGTGGCCGCGAAGCCGCCGAGGAGCGACGCAAGTTCCAGCGTATCCATGCGCGTGAAGTCGCAGACGCCTTCGTACTCCGGCCGCTTCTTGGCGACGTGGTTGGCGAGCTTGGCGAGCGTCTTCGTCGTCCCGATGCCCACGCAGGTCGGGATGCCCACCCATCTTCTTACCCTTTGTCGGATCGCCTGCGCGTGCGCCACCAGGTCGCGCCCGGGCAGGTCGGTGAGGTCGAGGAAGCTCTCGTCGATCGAGTAGATCTCCTGCACCGGCCCGAACTGGCCGACCACGGCCATCATGCGCTGCGAGAGGTCGCCGTAGAGCCCGTAGTTGGAGGAGAGCGTCGCGATGCGGTGCTTCCTGACGACGTCGCGGATGTGGTGCATCGGCGCGCCCATCTTCACGCCCAGCGCCTTCACCTCGGCCGAGCGCGAGATCACCATGCCGTCGTTGTTCGACATCACGATCACCGGGCGGTGTTCGAGCTTAGGGTCGAACAGCCTCTCGCAGCTTACGTAGAAGTTGTTGCCGTCGATTAAGGCGACGACGGAAGAACTGCGTCTAGAACGAATGGACGACATGGGTGACCACGCCCCAGATCTCCAGTTCCGCGCCGTCCTCCTTGAATTCCATGTCGCGGTAGGCCTTGTTGCCGGCCTTGAGCTTCACGACGCCGTCTTTCTTGTAGAGCTTCTTCAGGACCAGCTCGCCGTCCACCCTGGCGACCACGATGCTGCCGTTCTTGTGCGGCGCCGCGCGGTCGACCACCACCAGGTCGCGGTCGTTGATGCCGAACTCCACCATCGAGACCCCGCCCACGCGCATGAAGAAGGTGGATTCCTTGCGCTTGATGAGGAGCTCGTTCAGGTCGAGGAGCTTCTCGATGTAGTCGGTGGCGGGGGAGGGGAAGCCGGCGGGGATGGGGG
>CAZREB010000018.1:0-99253 GCA_964599095.1 uncultured Bordetella sp. | reverse complement strand
CCTGGCCTCCTCATTTTTACTAACTTCTAACCTTGCCCCGTCATCAATTCTATTCTCGTTGACTCATTGTTCCGAAATTCGAACCTGGCCCCTCGACATTTTGGCCCTCAATATTTGATCCTCGAAATTCGAGCCTGGCCCCTTTTCCTGCGCCGAGCACTCGCCGGCGAGGAGCGACTCTGGAAGATCTGGTGGCTCGGCGGGATCCCGGTTGCGTTGGCCGCCACCGCTTTCACCCTCGGCGCCGAATTCGCGCGCGCCGACGGGCACCACACCTGGGGCAATGCCTTCGACGTCCTCAAGCTGCTCGTCTACGCCGCCTGGTTCACCGCGGCCTGGAAGTCGGCCGGCCGCGCCTCGCGTCGTCCCATTCGATTGGCCGGTCGTCTCGCGGTAGTCGCGGGGGTCGTGACCGCAGCGCTCACGGTCTGAAAGGCCCGGCCCCGGATCAAGCTTCGCGCGGCTTGCGGGCAGGCAGTTGCAGCACTGTCAGGATCGTGATCACCAGCACCAGCGACGAACTGAGGAAAACGTAGTTCGACTTGCCGCCGTCGAGCAGCCAGCCGAAATACACCGGCGCGAGCACCGACCCGAGGTCGAGTCCGGAATAGACGAAGCCGTAGACCGCGCCGGTCGAGCCTTTGGGCGTCGTCTGGCGCACGATCAGGTCGCGCGACGGCTGCGTCGCGCCGCTCGCGAAGCCGGCCACCGCCAGCAGCACCGGCAGCAGCACGCCCGGCAGCCATGCGAGCCCGATCACGAGCATCACCATCGCGCTCGCGCCCATGCCGCCCGACGCCACATGGACCGGATTCCAGCCGCGCGCCGCCACGAATCCGCCGACGAAGATGCCGAGCGCGCCGCCCGCCATGTACGCGGTGAGCGAAGTGGAAGCGAGCGCAGGCGTGACTTTGTAGGTCGCGATCATCGAGGTCACGCCGAACGCCTGCATCGCAATGAACACGAACGCGATCAGCAGGAAGTACGCAAAGCACATCATCACCGGCGCCGAAGCGAGCACCTTGAGGTCGTCGACGATGCGGCCCTGCTTGCCGCGGCCGCGCGTCGGCGCGACTTCCAGCGAAGCGCTGTTCGACAGCACGAGGATGAGCACGGCCGCGCCGAAGAGCGCCGCGACGAAAACCGCCTGGTGCCAGCCGAGCGCCGCCGCGAGCGCGACGCTCGCGAGCGGCGAAACCGCGTAGCCGAGGTTGCCGGCCATGCTGTGCCAGCTGTAGCCGAACCCAAGGCGCGCCGGGCTCACGCGCGCGTTCAGGATCGCGAAATCGCTCGGATGGAACACGCTGTTGCCGACGCCGCCTACGATGGCCGCGAAGACGAGCGCCTCGTAGCTGCGCGCCAGGCCGACGAGCACCGCGCCGGCGACGCACATCGAAATGCCGAAGAGGATCACGCGCCGTGCGCCGAACCGGTCGACCGCGAACCCCGACAGCGTCTGGCAGATGCCGGACACCGCGAAATACAGGCCGGTGACCGCCCCGAGCGCCGTATAGCTCACGCCGAGGTCGTCCTTGATCAGCGGGAACAGCGGCGCGATGAACAGCTGGAGGAAGTGCGACATCGCGTGCGCGATCGCCACGAGGCTGATCGTGCGCACGTCGCTGCGCAGGGGCGCCGCGGCGGCAGTCATGCGTAGTCCTTCTCGAGTATGGCCTGGATGAACCGCGTCACCGCGGCAAGCGTCTTCTCGGGCTGCTCCTTGTGCGGCGCATGGCCGCAGGCCGGGAGCTTTACCAGCTCGCACGGGCCGGCCACCTGCCGTGCGATCGCATCGAGCTGCGCCATCGTGCCATAGGCGTCGTCCTCGCCCTGGATCGCCATCACCGGGCAATGGATGCCGGGCAGCGAATCCTCGATGTTCCAGCGGCGGAAATCGTGCGACAGCCACACGTCGTTCCACCCGTAGAACATCCTGGCCGGGTCGCGATGGTGCTTGCCGAGCTTCTGCGGCAGGTCGGTCGTCTCGAACGCGCGCTTGGCTGCCACGATGCCGTGCATCCCGTGTTCCTCTACGAACACATGCGGCGCCTCGACGATCACGCCGCGCACCTGGTGGCCGGCGCCCGCGTGGATCAGCGCAATCGACGCGCCGTCGCTGTGGCCGAGCAGGATGGGGTTCGTCACGCCCAGCGCCGCCAGGAATTGCGGCAGGGCGATAAGCGCTTCGTCGTGCATGAATCGCGGTTCTCGCGGCGCCTCGAGCACGTCGGACTGGCCGTAGCCATAGCGCGCATAGAGCAGCGCCGGGCAGCCGGTGGCGGCCACCACCTTGTGCGGGAAATCGCGCCACTGGCTGATCGAGCCGAGGCCTTCGTGGAGGAAGACCACCACCGGCCTGGCGTGGTCGGCGTCAATGCGCTGGTATTCGAGCTTGCGGCCTGCGGCGGTGACGAACGGCATGGGGACTGTGCGGGACAACCGGCCCGCAGAATACCATGCGCCATAGGGAGGTGCGTCCCGGTTTCGACCGGCGATAATGCCTGCACAATGCGCGCCACTGCCTACCTGGTCCTCGCCGCCACGCTGCTGTTGTGGTCGGGCAACTGGATTGTCGCGCGCGCCGTGCGCGACGCGATCACGCCCGGCGTCGCCACCTCCGGGCGGCTCGCCATCGTCATCCTCGTGCTGCTCCCGCTCGCCTGGCGCGGCCTGGTGCCCAAGCTGCGTTCGCTCGCGCGGCGCGACTGGGCAGTGCTCTTCGGACTGGGCGTCTCGGGCGGCGGCCTGCACCTGGCCATGCAGTGGCTCGGCCTGCATTACACGACCGCCACCAATGCAACGCTTTATCTCTCGACTTCGCCGATCTTCATCCTGCTGATCGCCAAGGCGTTCCTCGGCGAACCGATTCGCGCGCGACAGTGGACCGGCGTGGCGATTTCATTTGCCGGCGTAGCGCTGATCGCCGCGCACGGCGACCCGCGCGCACTGGCGTCGCTCTCGTTCAACATCGGCGACCTGCTGGCCGTCGGCTCGATGGCCATGTGGGCGAGCTACACGGTCCTGCTCGGCCGGCGCCGGGACCCGCTCGACATGGTGCAGTTGCTGCTCGTCGTCTGCACGCTTGGCCTGGTGACGATGAGCCCGTGGCTGGCGTGGGACCTGCACTCCGCGTCCAGGCCCGCACTCGGGACCACCGGGTTGATCGCGGTGCTCTACTCGGCGATCGGTTCCCTGCTGCTGGCCTATGCCGGCTGGAGCTACGTGGTGGCGCGCATCGGCGCGGCGCGTGCCGGCGCCACGATGCACCTGATGCCGGCGATCGCGGTGCTGCTGTCGGCGCTGTTTCTCGGCGAGTACCCGGTCTGGTACCACCTCGCGGGGATTGTGCTGATCCTTGCGGGCGTGGGGTTGTCCTCCTCGGGACGGCCGAATGCGCCGGGTCGTGCGCAGGCCTAGGGCTTCGCCGGCGGAAACACCGGACCGAGCGGACGCATCCGCACGCCTGCCCGTAACCGCCTGAAAGGCAGGTTCACCGGGTCCGCGATCATCTCGCCGGGCGACTGCACGACCAGTACCGCCTCTGCGATCGGCTCGAAATGCGCGCGGAAATGCACCGAGCTCTTCAACGCGACGATGCGTTCGGCGCGCGGCTCGACCCCGAGATGCCGAAACGGCTCCTGGTCCATGGCCTGCACCTTCTTCGTCGAAACCGCGACCCGCACACTTCCGAAGGACAGCAATGCCATCGGCCCGAGCGCAAGGGTCCAGCCTTTCATCATCGGGCCTTGGCAGGTCATGCGTCCGTCGCCGAGCCGCTCGACTTTCCACGGCCGCACGAGCGGCTGCTCACCCCATGCCCGGGTCTTCGCGCCGATGCCGAGCGTAAGTGTTGCGCCCGTTCCGGCCGCATGCGAGGCGCGGGCCGCGTCGGGATCATGCAGCACGCCCAGCACCGCGCGTTGCGCTGCGTTGCGGATCAGGGCGTCGAGCAGGCCGACGGTGTCCGCACTGCCGCCGGCACCGGGATTGTCCTGCGTGTCGGCCAGCACCACGGGGCGCGAGACGGCCTGCGTGAGGCGCATTGCTTCATGCACGGCTTCATCGGGCGTGTACAGCCGCCCGGCATAATTCGGCTCCGCCTCGAGCACGCTGCGGTAGAGGGTCTCGGCCGCGCGTTCGGTTGCTTCGGCATCCCAGCCGTACGTGAACACCGCGGCACCGCAGTCATGGATGTCCGCCGCCGGGAATCCGGGCGTGAAGGAAGTGCTGGCGACGCGCCCGTCGATCAACCTTTCGGCAAGCGCGTAGATCGACTTCGACGGCTCGAGCGTCGAGCACTGCCAGGTGAGCGGGATCAGGTAGGGAACCTGGCGATACGCCTTGGCGGGCTTGCGGCCGCGCGCAAGAATTTCGGCGAGCAAGCGTCCGGCCTTCACGCCGGTGTCGGCCATGTCGACGTGCGGGTAAGTGCAATAGGCCACCATGGCGTCGCTGAGTGCGAACATCCGCGGCGTGGTGTTCGAATGCAGGTCCAGGCTTGCGACCACCGGAACCTCCGCACCGACGATCGAACGGATCCGGGCGAGCAATTCGCCTTCCGGATCCTCGAGGTGCTCTGCAACCATGGCGCCATGCAGGTTCAGGTAGATCGCATCGACCGGCAAGGCTGCGCGAAGGTCTTCCAGCAGCATCGCGACGATGCGCTCGAACGCGTCCTCAGTGACGTACCCGCCCGGTGTCGTCGAAGTCCACAGCAGCGGCAGCAAGGTAGCGCCCGCGGGCCTGAGCACGTCCAGCGCGCCCGCAATCGACTGGTTCATGCCGTCGAAGCGCCGCAGCACCTCCGCGCCGCGCACCAGGGGCGGCCGGTCCCCCGCCTCGGCGAAATCCGCGTACGTGGTCTTCTGCGGCTGGAAAGTGTTGGTCTCGTGCATGAAGCCGCCGACCGCGATGCGCTTGCCCGTCAAAGTCGTCATGGTGTCAAGGCAGGAGCTTAATTGAGGCGTAAGGCAGCTAGCGTAGCATTCGATCGCACGCTGCCGTCGATCGGGGGAGCACCATGTCCGACACTGCGCAAGACACAGTCACCCTGGAGCAATTGAATCGCGATTACGTCCGGTCCGTGCAGGACTCCGACGTCAAGCGCTTCGAGGAAATCCTCGCCCCGGAGTTCCTGAACCGCAATCCCGACGGCACGCTGATCGACCGCGCGGCCTTCCTCGCGCAGATCGCGCGCGGACCGGGGATCACCGGCCTGGAGCCGGGCGATGTCCAGATCCAGCGCGTAGGTGATGTTGCGATCATCCATGCGCGCACCTCGTACACGAAGCGCGACGGCGAGCGCGGCGCGGGCTGGTACACGGATACCTGGGTGAAGCGCGACGGGCGGTGGCTGTGCGTAGCGGCGCACGTGAGCCGGGGCTGACCATTGGAGGGGATGAGTCTCGGCACTAAAATTATATACGATTCACTATCCTAATCGACCTGAGACCCGCGCCAAGGTTGAGTCTACGGAATTGAAAGTCTGACTTTCCGGCTCCGGTCGAGAGCCGGGGAGAGTTCTCCCGGACAACTTCGCGGCGTGGCCGAAGTCCTCGCCCGCAGCCGCAAGCCGATCGACGAAGACGCAATCGCCGATTACCTCGCGGTCGTGAACAAACGAGTGCAGGCGTTGAACTGGCGCGAAGTCGAAGTGAATTCACAGCTCGAGTCCGCTGGATCGATTCCGGACAGCGACCTTGCCTCACCACCAGCCAAGGCGTAAACTTTCTTACTTTCGTCTTACTTCCGACCATCATGGAAACCACCAAACTCTCTGCAAAAGGCCAAGTCGTACTCCCCAAGAGGGTTCGCGACGCGCACGGCTGGAAGCCGGGCGCCGAATTCGTGGTCGAAAGCACGCCTGCCGGAGTCCTTCTGCGGCTCAGGTCCGGCAAGCGGACGGGTAAGGTTGCCGATCTCGCCGGGATGCTGAAGCGGCCGGGGCAAAAGCCTCTGACGATCGAAGAGATGGACGCCGCGGTCGCCGCAGCGATGAAGTCACGCCATGCGCGCGGTCGATACTAACGTCCTGGTTCGTTTTTTCGTTGCGGACAATCCCGCGCAATTCCGGCGCGCGCGAAAGGTATTCGAGTCGGGAGCGCTCTTCATCCCCAAGACCGTGCTGCTGGAAGCCTCTTGGATACTTCGATCCGCGTTTGGCATGAGCGATACGGAGATCCTGCATGCGTTCGGCGCCCTCGCGGCCGCGGCAGAAGTGGAAATAGAGGACTTCGATACGGTTCAGACGGCGCTTGCCTGGTTCGCCGATGGTATGGATTTCGCGGATGCTCTTCACCTTGCGTCCAAGGGTGGTGCGGTCGAATTCCTGACATTCGACAAGAGACTTGTCGCATCCGCGCGCAATGCTGGAGTCAAGGGTGTAGTTCAGCCCTGATCCCGATCATTGCCAAGTATTGAGAACCGCACACTTGAAAACACTGCTTCTCGACGTACGCGCGCCCTCTGATTCGATGAAGGACATCCTGCGTGCCGTGAAGTCCGGGAGGCCCGAGACTTCGGCGCGCATCAGCTTCGCTACCCCCGAGCTTCTTTGGCAGGTGCTCACGGCCAAGCGATGGGAGCTTCTCAAAGCGCTTTGCGGCGCCGGCCCGGTTTCGATCCGAGAAGCAGCGCGGCGCGTAGGCAGGGACGTGAAGGCGGTCCATGCCGACGTAACCGCATTGCTCAAGGCCGGAGTGCTCGACCGCGCGAAAGGCGGCGGAGTCGTATTCCCCTACGAGGCTGTGAAAGTCGAATTCATGTTGAAGGCGGCCTGAGAATCCGGCATCAATCCCAGTGTCTGCACCCGATATTCATACCGAAAATGCTATCTAAATTGACCGGATACCCGCGCTGCCATTCGATCTAACGAAAGCGATGTTTCACTTTCCCGGGTCCCGCACGAACTCCACCAGCGCCTTTCCGAGCGCATCATCGGCGGTGTTGATGTGCGCGATGATCGAGCTGTGGTTGTGCCCCCACAGCTGCATGAAGCGCGGCGAGCGGCCCTGGGCCAATCCCAGCCTGTGCGCGAGTTCCAGGCAGTAGACGTCCAGCATCGGGTTCTCGTACTGCGCGATCGCGATGAAGGTCGGTACGCTGTCCTTTCCGGCGAGATGCAGCGCGGAGCGTTCCTCAAAGAGCGTGTTGTCGGTGCCGTAGTACGCCTCGACCTTGCGGGCGTTCGGGTTGGTCGGCAGGTTGTCGGCCCGCACCCGCCCGCTGACGACGATCGACCCGGCCACTTTCGGTCCGCCCTCCGACCCCGGCGCGCCGTAGGCATAGGCGGCCGAGTGCGCGGCGCCGGCCGAATGGCCGAAGACGAACAATCGCTTGATGTCCACGCCCAGTGACGACGCGTTCTTCTCTATCCACTGGCAGGCGCCGCGCACGTCCTCGGTGCCTGCCGGGTACCGGGCCTCGGGCGCGGCGCGGTATTCCATGTTCACGCCGACGATGCCGTGCCGCGCGAACCACGTCGTGACGTTGCCGTAGACCTCGGCCGTACGATCCTTCTCGCCGTCGGTAAAGGCGCCGCCGTGCACGAACACCACCACGGGCGCGTTGTCCGGCTTCTCGGGCGAGTAGATGTCGAGCACCTGGCGCTGGTGCGTTCCATACGGCACGTCGCGCCGGACGGCCACGCCTTCCTTCGGGCAGCGCGCCAGGACTTCGCTGAACGCATTGATGGTCTGCATCACGTGCCCCGGCACGTTGGTCGCCCACTTCGGGCCGACCTCGGCCATCAGATTGCGCAGCGACTGCGGGATCTCGATTTCCTTGCTCATGGACGCACCACGCGCCTCACACCGACGCTTTCAGGCCGACGAATTTCCATTGCGAGTACTCCTCCATGGCATAGCGGATGCCTTCGCGGCCGTAGCCCGACTGCTTCACGCCGCCGAACGGGTACATGTCCAGCCGGAACCGGCTGGCCTCGTTGATCCACACCGAGCCCGAATCGAAACGCTCGGCGACCTTCATCGCCGCATCCAGGCTCGAGGTGAAGCACGCGCCCTGCAGGCCGAACTGCGAATCGTTGGCCTGCGCAAGCGCGTCGTCGAGGCTTTCCGCCGGCTGGACGACGACCACCGGGCCGAACGCCTCTTCGCACAACAGCCGCGAATTTCGCGCGGCGCCGACAAGGATTCCCGGGGACACCACGGCGCCTTTGCGCACCGGTTCCAGCGCGAGCCTGGCCCCTTTTTCGGCGGTATCGGCCACCATCGCCATCACGCGCTCGGCCGCGGCGACGCTGACCATCGGCCCGACGTCCACGCCCTCCTCGTCGGGCAAGCCGACCTTGAGCGATTTCGCGGCGGCGACGAACAGCGCGAGGAACCTGTCGAAGACCGCCTTCTCGACGATCACACGCTGCGCCGAGATGCATTGCTGGCCGCTCGCCTCGAACCCGGCGCGCGCGATCTTCTGCGCCGCGTCCTCGAGGTTGGCGTCCGCCAGCACGATATTCGCCGCGCTCGATCCCAGCTCCGCGCAGAACTTTTTCGCGCCTGCTGCGCGCGCAAGCGCCTCCGCCGCGGCCACCCCGCCGGTCAGGGTTACCACGGACACTTGCGGGTGCGCGGCAAGTGCTGCCGCGGCGGCACGGTCGCCGGGCTCCACGTTGTACAGCGCGTCTGGCAGCCCGGCCTTCTTGCACAGCTCGGCGATCAACAGCGCGGTCTCGATGCCCGTCGGATGCGGCTTGACCACCACCGCGTTCCCGGTCGCAAGCGCCGGACCGATCTTCTGCACCAGCAGGTTGGCCGGCGCGTTGAAAGGCGTGATCGCCCCGACGACCCCATACGGGATGCGCTTCGCCAGTCCCATATGGCCGGCGCCAAGAGGCACGGTGTCCACCGGCACCAGTTCGCCCCGCCAGGTCGTGAGCTCGGCGACGCAGCCGCGCAGGAAATCGGCCACGCGCCCGGCCTCGAACGTCGCCGCGCGCCTCGGCTTGCCGATCGCCCGCACGATCGATTCGATCACCGGCCCGGTATTCGCCGAAACGGTCCTGGCAATCGCTTCGAGCCACGCGAGCCGCGTCGCCGTCGGCGCATACCGATGCGCCGCGAATGCGGCCGCGGCATCCTTCACCGCCGCATCGACCAGTTCGGCGCCCGCATCCGGCATCCGGTAGGTGATGCTGCCGTCGACCGGGCTCAGGAGGTCGATCCGCGGCACCGAGGCCGGCACCGCTACACGCTTGCCGCCGATCCACGCTTCGAGATCGAGGCTCATGCCTTCTTCCCGACGGGCTTCAGTCCCCGTTCGCGCTCCACGTGCATGCGCACCAGGAAGATCAGCAGCGGATGCACGCCGGCCGCGACGATGCCCGGCGCATCGAAATCCACCAGCAGCTTGCGATGCCTGCCATCGAGGTGGTACTTGTCCGCATAGGCGCCGGGGTCGGCCAGGTGAGCGTCGCGCGAGGCCTTGTCGTTGGCCATGTTGAACAGCGCGCTCGTCAGCGCCTGCAATTCCGGTGCGATCTGCGGATAGTGCGGGACCGCAGCGTCGTAAGAAGCCTGCGTGTACCAGCCGAGCGATGCATAGTTGTGGTGCCAGCTCGGATCGAGCTGGACGATGTCGGGCTTTCTCTCGCCGAGCGCCCCGGCGGCCACGCCCCAGCAGCGCAATTCGATGTTGCCGGTTTCGTCGAGCGTCTTCTCGTTGTAGCCGAGCAGCGTCTTCAGCTTGCCTTCCTTCAGCGGGACGAGCACCGACTTGTCGAACTCGAGCGCCGGGTTGCTGTAGTTGTCGGTGCCCGGGAAGTGCGACATGCCGCCGCTCGCCACGATCACCGCGCGCACGCCGATCGACGCAAGGCCGCGCGCGAGCGCCTGCCCGAATGCATGGCAGCGCTCCATGGTCGGCTGCGGCGGCAGGTAGGCGTTGACGTAGATCGGCAGGACCGGCGCATCGTCGATGCCAAGGTGCGTCATCGGGATGCCGAGCGCGTAGTCGATCTCCGCGGTGCTGGTGAAGGCCGGGTCGAAGCCGGCGCGATAGAAGTCCTTGACCAGCGCGAAGGAGATCTCGCTGGCGATGTTGAACCTGAAATCGCGACCGGCGAACTGCCCGCGGCCTATCCCGCCGACGTGCAGCGTGAACGGCGGCGCCACGTTGGCGAAGAACTGCTGCGCATGGTCGTTGCCTATGCAGATCCAGACGTCGGGCTTGAGCGCCTTGAGCCCGTCGCCGATTTTCTTCGCGACTTCCTGCACCCTGGCGATCGTCGCCTTGTCTTCGGTTTCCGGCTGGGTAAAGAATTGCGGTGCGTGCGGCAGCATCGCGCCGCCGAGGATGTAAGGGTTCGACATGGGTGATCCCTCTACTGCTCCATCTTGAAGTTGGCGGCCTTGCCCGCGCGGGTCCAGCGATCGATTTCGTTGCGCACGTGCACGGCCAGGTCCTGCGAAGTGCTGCCGACCGGCGTAGCGCCCATCGACTTCAGCCGGTCGCGGAAATCCGGCGAGTTGGTCGCTTTGGCGACTTCGGCGCTCAATTTCGCGGTGATCTCGGGCGCCATCCCGGCCGGGCCGAAGATCGCATACCACGCCATCACCTCGAAGCCCTTGTAGCCCTGTTCGGCAAAGGTCGGGATCTCCATGCCGGGCAGGCGCGACGCCGCCGCCAGAGCCAGCGGGCGCAGCTTGCCGGCCTTGACGTGCGGGTCGGCCGCGGTGATGCCCACGAACATGAACGTGATCTGGCCGCTGACGAGGTCCACGAGCGCCGGGCCGACCCCCTTGTAAGGTACATGCGTAGCGGTATAGCCCGCGAGGTTCGAGAACAGGGCGCCGGCCAGATGGTGCGGCGAGCCGTTGCCGGCCGAACCGTAGGGCAGCCCGGGCTTGGACTTGGCCAGCTGCACGAACTCGGCCAGCGTGTTGGCCGGGACCGATGGGTTGACCACGAGCACCTGAGGGATCACGGTGACCAGCGAGATCGGGGTGAATTCCTTGACAGCGTCATACGGGATCTTCGGGTTCAGCGCCGGGTTGATCCCATGCGTAGTCGTCGCGCCGACCAGCAGGGTGTAGCCGTCCGGGACCGCTTTGGCCACGCGCTCCGAGCCGATCGCGCCGGCGGCGCCCGAGAGGTTTTCGACCACCACCGACTGGCCAAGGCTTTCGGTAAGCTTGGCGCTGATGCCGCGCGCCACGAGGTCGATCTCGCCGCCAGGCGGGAACGGGGCGATCAGCCGGATCGGCTTGGACGGGAAGCCCTGGGCAAAGGTCCCGCCGGAGACCGCCAGCAACAGCGCCAGGGCGAGCGTGCGCATCATCGGTTTTCTCCCTTTCGAAGTGGGGGCGTAATGTGCAAATCCTATCACCTGCATTGCTGCGCAGATGTGAAACACCCCGCTCGAAAGAGTGATCCTGGGCGAAACTCTGCACCGGTACTTTCAAGGAACCCATCATGACGATTGCACGGCATCCCAAACCGGCGGACATCGCCGGCCTTTCGCTCGAGGAGATCGGGCAGAAGTTCGTGGCGCGCTTCCGCGACCGCAAGGCCGACTGGGCCGCATTCGAGGACGCGAAGCTCGAAGGCTTCAAGCGCGCACAGCATCGCTTCATCGGTGCCGGCGGTTCGGCAAAACACGGCGATGCCACGGTCATCCCGCCCAGGGCGTTCACGCTGAGCATCATGTATGTCGAACCCGGCCAGGGCAATGCAGCCCACACGCACGAGGTCGAGGAGATCTTCTTCGTGCTGCAGGGCTACCTGACGGCCTTCATCCAGGACGAGAACGGCAAGCGGATCGACGTCAAGCTCGGTCCGTGGGAATGCATCGCATGCCCTCCCGGCGTGATCCACGGCTACATCAACGAAAGCCTGGAGCCGGTGTACTTCCAGGTCATGCTCGGCAAGGCGAGGCCCGAGGCGATGGGCTATTCGGACGAGGAGCTTTACAAGCGGCGCGAAGCGCACTTGCGCGACGATCCGGGCAGCGCCGGTTGAACCAGGCTGCTTCCACCATGCAGTCGGCCGCGGCGTCCGCACGCCGCTTTTCCCGGAAATTCCCCAAATGAAATTGCCTCCCTTCGAATACTCCGCGCCGGCCACGCTCGACGAGGCGATCGCCCTCCTCGCTGCGGGGGGCGGGACCGCCAAGGCGCTGTCCGGCGGCCAGAGCCTGATGCCGGTGCTCGCATTCAGGCTGGCCTCGCCGAGCCTGCTCGTCGACCTTCGCAAGATCCCCGGGCTCGACCGGATCGACATCGGCGCCGACGGCGTGAAGCTCGGCGCACGCGTCCGCTGGCGCGATGTCCTCGACGACAAGCGCCTGCGCACCGCGTTTCCGCTGCTGCCCGCGGCGATCTCGCATACCGCGCACTACCAGATCCGCAATCGCGGGACGGTCGGCGGCAGCCTTGCGCATGCAGACCCGGCGGCGGAGATGCCCGGCATCGCCGTGGCCTGCGATGCGCAGCTCGTGCTGGCGGGCTCGAAGGGAAGGCGAACGGTCGCCGCCGCCGACTTCTTCACAGGTGCGCTGTCGACGGTGCTGGCCGATGACGAACTCATCGTCGAAGTCCGCTTCCCGCCCTGGCCGCCCGCCCGCCGCTGGGCGTTCGAGGAATTCGCGCTGCGCCGCGGGGACTTTGCGCTCGCCGGCATTGCCGTCCATTACGACCTGGATTCCGCGGGCCGCGCGACCAACGCGCACGTCGGCGTGATCGGCGCCTGCACGCGGCCCCAGCGGCTTGCGAAGGCCGAGGCTGCGCTGAACGGGAAGGCGGTCGATACGGCCGTGATCCAGTCGGCGGCAAAGGCCGCGTCCGAATCCCTCGATCCGCCCGACGACCTCCATGCAAGTGCCGCCTACCGGCGCTCGCTGGCCGCAACCCTGCTCGAGCGCGCCCTGCAGCGCGCGTCGTCGTAACCAACGCGAAGAACCCGCACATGGCAGCCACAACCACCACTACCCGATTCGAACTCAACGGCAAGCCGGTGGAGGCCAACGTGCCGCCGCGCACCTCGCTCGCCGACTGCATCCGCCACCACCTCATGCAGACCGGGACCCACGTCGGCTGCGAGCACGGCGTTTGCGGCGCCTGCACGGTCATCGTCGATGGCGCCGCGGTGCGCTCATGCCTGATGCTCGCCGTCCAGGCCGAGGGCGCCAGGGTCACTACGGTCGAAGGCCTTTCGAACCCGGATGCGCTCTCGCCGCTGCAAGCCGAATTCCACAAGCATCACGCGTTGCAGTGCGGTTTCTGCACGCCGGGAATGCTGACCACCGCCCACGCGCTGCTGACGGAGGAGCCCGACGCCGACAAGGAAAGGATCCGCGAAGTGCTGTCGGGCAACATCTGCAGGTGTACCGGATACATCCCGATCGTCGAGGCGGTCCATGCGGCCCGCTACGCTTATCGGAAGGACAAGCCGGCGGAGAAGGCGTGATGGGCGCCGAGGAAGCCTTCGTGGCCGGCGTCGTCGGCACCCCGGTCAAGCGCATCGAGGATTGGCGCCTGCTGCGCGGCAAGGGCGAGTACGTCGACGACCTGCATCCCGAAGGCCTGCTCCACGCGGCGATCCTGCGCAGCACCGTGCCGCACGGGCGCATCGTCTCGATCGACACCCGCGCCGCACTGGCCATGCCGGGGGTGCGCGGAATCTTCACCGGCGCGGACATCGCACGCGACAGCGGCGGCAGCGTGCCGGTGGTTTCGCTTCGCCTCGCGCCGCTGCCCGAACTCGAACCGTTCGGCCAACCGGTGATCGCCAATGGCAAAGTGCGTTGCGTCGGCGAACCGATTGCAGTCGTCGTCGCCGACACCGCCGGCCTCGCCGAAGACGCGCTCGAGGCGATCGAAGTCGAGATCGAATCCCTCCCGGTCGTGCCGGACCGCAAGGCCTCGGCGACGAACCGGACCCTGCTGTTCGAGAACCTGGGCCGCAACTGCCCGATCACCTACACCGCCGCCAAAGGCGATGCCGCGGCGGCCTTCGCGCGCGCACCGTACACGCGCAAGGAGAGTTTTCGCGTCCAGCGCCACAGCGCAGTCTGCATGGAACCGCGCGGCGTGCTCGCGGTCTGGGACGGCGCGGCCACCAAGATGACCGTCTCCGGCGCGGCCAAGGTCCCGTTCGCCGGCCGCAGGATCCTCGCGCGCCACATGGACCTGCCCGAGGAGTGCGTCGACCTGATCGAGTCCGACGTCGGCGGCGGTTTCGGCGTGCGCGGCGAGTTCTACTGCGAGGATTTCCTGATTCCTTTCGTGGCGCGCAAGCTGAACCGCCCGGTCAAGTGGATCGAGGACCGGCGCGAGAACCTGCTGACGTCGAACCACTCGCGCGAGATCGACATCGACATCGAGATCGCCTGCGAAAAGGACGGCACCATCGTCGGCCTGCGCGGCCACGCGTGGGTCGACGCGGGCGCCTACCTGCGCACCAGCGCGGCGATTCCGCCGCGCAACGTCGCGCAGTTCCTCTCCGGGCCGTACAAGATCGCGAACATCCACGTCGACTCGTCGGTGATGCTGACCAACAAGAACCCGATCGGCACCTACCGCGGGCCGGGGCGCTTCGAGGGCGATTTCTTCCGCGAGCGCCTGATCGACATGGCGGCGAAGGACCTCGGGCTCGATCGCGTAGAGATGCGCCGCCGCAACCTGCCGACGGATGCCGACATGCCCTACCCGCTGGCCACGCTGAACCTCCCGGAGAAGAAGGAGGAACTCGACAGCGGCGACTACAACCTCACGCTCGACCGGTGCCTCGCCGAGTTCAAGTGGACCGCGAAGGCGCCGATGCAGGGACGCCTGGAGGACGGCCGCTACCACGGCCTGGGCATCGGGTGCTTCATCGAGGGCGGCGCTGCCGGCCCGCGCGAGAATGCGCGCATGGTCGTCGACCCGGACGGCTTCGTGTCGGTCTTCGTCGGCTCGACCAGCATCGGGCAGGGCCTGGTGACCGTCAGTGTGCAGATCGCGTCGGATGCGCTCGGCGTGCCGATGGACCGGATCCGCTTCTATCACGGCTCGACGACCTACCTCAAGGAGGGCTTCGGCTCTTTCCACTCGCGCTCGGTCGTGATGGGCGGTTCGGCGATCCTCGACGCGGCGAAGAACCTCAAGGCCGCGATCCGCAAGGCCGCTGCCGCCCGCCTCGGGTGCGCCGAAAGCGAGGTCGCCGTCGGCGCCGGGCTCGTGGCGACGCACAAGGGGCAAAGCATTTCACCGGCCGACCTCGCCAAGGACGGCCTTTCGGTCGAGGGCACTTTCGCCAACCACCACCACACTTATGCCTACGGCGCGGCCGCGGCGCATGTGGCCGTCGACCCGAAAACCGGACGCGTGGAGCTGATCGAGTACGTCACCGTCGAGGACGTCGGGCGCATCATCAATCCGCTCACCACCAACGGCCAGGCCGTCGGCGCGGTGGTCCAAGGGCTGGGCGGAACCATGATGGAGCACCTGCAGTACGACGAGCACGGCCAGTTCCTCACCGGGTCGCTCGCCGACTACCTGCTGCCGACCGCCACCGATTTCCCGAACATCCGGGCGATCGTGCTCGAGAATTCGCCGTCGCCGAACAACCCGCTGGGCACGAAAGGCGCCGGCGAAGGTGGTATCGTTCCCGTCGGCGGCGTGATCGCGAACGCAGTGGCCAATGCGCTTTCGTCGCTCAAGGCCGAGCCCCGCGAACTGCCGCTGTCTCCGCCGAAGATCTGGGCATTGATCCAACAACCATCCGCTTAGACGAGGTTCCATCATGCCGAACGCAAAGCCGACCCGTCACACCGCTGCACGCCGCAATTTCCTGCGCTCGGCCGGGGCGGTCGCGGGACTGGCCGCGATCCCCTTCATCAAGGCGCATGGCCAGAGCAAGCTGCGCCCGGTCTCGATGCGCCTGGACTGGCTGTTCCAGGGGCCGAACGTCGGATTCATCGTGGCGCGCGAAAAGGGCTACTACGCCGAGGCCGGCCTCGACGTGACCGTCGGCCCGGGCAAGGGCTCCGGGTCGACCGCGCAACTCACCGCCAACAAGGACACGCAATTCGGCTTCTCGGACGGCTATGTGCTCGGCAACAGCGTTTCCAAGGGCATGAACATCACGATGGTCGGCAGCATCTACCGGCGCAACCCGACCGCGGTGGTGGTGCTCGAAGAGTCCGGCATCAAGACACCCAAGGATCTCGAAGGCAAGACCATTGCGATCCCCACGGGCGCTACCCAGTTCCAGCAATGGCCCGCATTCGTCAAGGGCTGCAAGCTCGACTCGAACAAGATCCAGGTGGTCAGCGTGGACCCGGCCGGCAGCCCGCCGGCCCTGATCACCGGCAAGGTGCAGGCGATCGCAGGCTATGCGCAGGGCTACGTGCCGAGCGTCGAGATCCGCGGCAACAAGAAGGCGCGGATCCTCTGGTATGCCGACTGCGGCGTGACCTCGGTCAGCAACGGCATCATCGTGCACAACGACCTGCTCAAGGAAGACCCTGCCCTGATCCGCACTTTCGTTGCGGCCAGCATCAAGGGATTCCTGTACGGTCGCAAGCAACCGGACGAAATGGCCGCGATCGTGAAGAAATATTCCGACGCGACCGATGTGCGCATCACGCGCCGCGAGGCGGAGCTTTCGTGGAACACCTGGCTCACGCCGAACACGATGGGCAAGCCGCTGGGCTGGATGTCCGACAAGGACTGGGCGGCCACGGTCGAGGTGCTGAAGCAATACGGCGGCGTCACCACCCCGCTCGAGGCGCAAAAGCTCTACACCAACGATTTCGTGCCCACCGGCGCGGAGTACATCCCGCCCCAGGCCTGAGGCGGCCCGGCGCGATGCTCGGCACCGACGCGCTCGGCCAGGTCCGGACCCACTGGCGGGCGCGCCTCTCGGCCGTAGGCATTCCGCTCGCGATGCTCGACCGCCTGCTGGGTGGGTCGGACACCTGGGAGAAGTGGGCCGCCAACTGGGCGGCCGAAGGCGAGGCGGAGGAGCAAGCCGCACGCACGCTCGAGGCCCGCGGAAACCTGCTTAGCGCCGGCGAAACCTATGCGCTGGCCGCGCTCTGCTTTCATTTCGGCCAGCTCATCCTGTTCCACGACCACGCGACCAAGGACCGGCTTTCGCGCCGGCGCGAAGCCGCATTCCGGGCGGGCGCCCGGTTCCTGAACCCGCCGGCCCGCAGTTTCAGCGTGCCCTCACCCTCGGGAGCGCCTCTCCACGCTTACCTGCGGATGCCGCGCGTGCCGACCGGCAACGACCCTTGCGTGGTGGTCGTGCCCGGGGCCGACTCCGTGAAGGAGGAAAACCTCGCTTTTACCAACCTGCTGGTAGATCGGGGCATGGCCGCGGTGTGCTTCGACGGCCCGGGCCAGGGCGAAACGCGGCAGGCCCTGCCGTTCTTCGACGACTACGAGCGCCACGTCGCGCCGCTCATCGCCCAGGTCGCCCGCGAGCCCGGGATCGACGGCAGCCGCATCGGCCTGGTCGGGTTCAGCTTTGGCGGCCATCTCGCCCCGCGGGTCGCGGCGGGTGTGCCGGGAATCGCGGCCTGCGCGGTCCTCGGCGGTTGCTACGACTTTTCCTATTGGGACTCGATGCCGCCGCTGCTGAAGGAAGACTTCGCCTACGTATTCGACGTGCCCGACTGGGAGGCCGCCGGCAAGCGCGCACTCGGCCTGAGCCTCGGCCCGGTGCTCGGGTCGTTGCGCTGCCCGTTTCTCGTCGTGCACGGCAAGCGCGACGGCATCTTCCCGTGGACGGACGCCGAAAAGATGGTCGCGGGCGCCGGCGCCAAGGCCGAGTTGCTGGTCTACGAAGACGGCGACCACTGCTGCCACAACATCGGCCATCGCTCCAAGCCTGCGGTCGCCGACTGGATGCGCGCCAGACTCGGTGCCGGGAAATGACTGTCGGCGAGACGGACCTGCTCGCGACGCTCGGGGAAAAGGCTTCCCCGGCCAACGCCGCGCTGCTCGTCATCGACGTGCAGAACGACTTCGTGGCCGACGGCGGTTTCTTCGACAAGATCGGCGCGGACGTGAAAACGGTACAGAAATCAATGCCGAACCTCGAGCGGCTGGTGGGCAAGGCGCGCGAGGCGGGCGTCCCCGTGATCTTCGTGCAGGCGATCTACGATCCCGAATTCCTGTCGGCGCCGATGCGCGAGCGCAACCGGCGCCGTGCGGTGGAGATACCGCGCTGCCTCACCGGTTCCTGGGGTGCGGACTTCTATTCGGTGCGGCCCGAGCCCGGCGAGACCGCGGTCATCAAGCACCGCTACAGCGCGATCATGAATACCGGGCTCGACGCGCTCCTCAGGAGCCGCGGCATCCGCAGCCTGCTGCTCGCAGGTGTCGCCACCGACACCTGCGTCGAATCCACCGGGCGCGATGCCTACTTCATCGACTACTACGTCACCATCGTTGCCGACTGCTGCGGCGCCGCGAGCGAAAGCGATCACCTCGGTGCACTCAAGCGCTTCGACCGCGATTACGGCGCGATCGTGACGTCGGACGACCTCATCGGCGCGTGGACCGGCCTCGGCCTGCTTTCCCGCGCATCGCGCACCGCGTAGCGATGACCGGAACGGCCGAAGCGCTGTTGCGCATCGAGGGGCTTTCCAAGGTCTACGCGACCGGGGATGGCCCGGTGCGCGCGCTCGACCAGGTCTCATTGACCGCGCAGCGCGGGCAGTTCCTGTCTATCCTCGGGCCCAGCGGCTGCGGCAAGAGCACGCTGATGATGATCGCCGCCGGGCTGGCGAGCGCCTCCAGCGGCACCGTCATCGCCGAAGGCAGGCGCGTTGACCGGCCGCGGACCGACATCGGCATCGTCTTCCAGAGCCCGGTACTGCTCGAATGGCGCACCGCGCTCGAAAACGTGCTGCTCCAGGCCGAAGCCCGGAACCTCGACAAGGCCGCCGCCGAGTCCACGGCGCGCGCGCTGCTCGCGCAGGTCGGCCTCGGCGGGTTCGAGAACAAGTATCCCCACGAACTCTCAGGCGGCATGCGCCAGCGCGTGTCGATCTGCCGCGCGCTCGTCCACCAGCCTCACCAGCTGCTCATGGACGAGCCATTCGGCGCACTGGACGCGCTCACGCGCGACCAGATCGCGCTCGACCTGCAAAAGCTCTGGAGCGACCGGCAGATGACGGTGCTGTTCGTCACCCACAGCATCGCCGAAGCGGTGTTCCTGTCCGACCGTGTGGTGGTGATGACGCCGCGGCCCGGGCGCATCGACAGCGTCATCGACATAGACCTGCCGCGTCCGCGCACCCTCGCGATGCGCGACACGCCGCAGTTCTCCGGCTACACGAAGCAGATCCGCGACCTGTTCCTGGCGAGCGGCGTGCTCAGGGAACATTGAGCGAACCCTGAACCATGGCCACTATCGACGACCAATCCCGGCGCGCCGGCTTATCGCCGCGGACCAGCATCGAGCAGGTCGAAATCGAGGTCCAGCAGGCAAGGACTGCGCGCGACCGCCGCACGCGGATCGCCTCCATTGCCTACCCTGTGCTGGTCGTGATCGCGAGCCTCGTGCTGTGGGAGGCCGGAACGCGCATCTTCAAGGTGCCGCCCTACATCCTGCCGCCGCCCAGCCAGATCGCCGCGGTCGCGCAGGACAAGCTGCCGCTGCTCCTGAAGCACGGCTGGGTTTCGACGACCGAAATCGTGCTGGGGTTCCTGCTGAGCGTCGCGGTCGGCATCCCGCTGGCGCTTGCGACGTTCATGTGGCCGGCTTTCGCGCGCTCGGTCTACCCGCTGCTCGTGTCCTCGCAGGCAGTCCCGAAGATGGCGGTGGCACCGCTGTTCATCGTCTGGTTCGGCTTCGGCCTGATGCCCAAGGTGCTGATCGCCTTCCTGATCGCGTTCTTCCCGATCGTGATCAACACCGTCGTCGGCCTGGCGGCGATCGAGCCCGAGAAGATCCACCTGGCGCGCTCGATGGGCCTCGGCGGCCTGGCCACCTTCTTCAAGATCCGCCTGCCGAACGCGCTGCCTTCGATCTTCGGGGGCCTGAAGATCGCGATCACGCTTGCGGTGGTCGGGGCGGTCGTCGGGGAATTCGTCGGTGGCGATGCGGGCCTCGGTTTCCTCCTGATGTCGGCCAACGGCAGCATGGACACGCCGCTGCTGTTCGCCGGCCTCGTCGGCCTGACGCTGATCGGCGTGGTCCTCTTCATGCTGATCGAGGTCGCCGAGCGGTTCGCGATCCCCTGGCATGCCTCTGCGCGCAATACCGCCGCGGGGGAATCACTCTAGACCCCCATGACTCTCTATCGCACCGCCCTGCGCCCGCTGTTGTTCGGGCTTTCCGCAGACACCGCCCATTCGCTTGCGCATGCGGCCCTGCGCTGGTCAACGCCCTGGCAGGCGCTCGCAAGCGTGCAGGGATTGCAGGTCGGCGATCCGCGCCTCGCCACGCGCTACGCCGGCCTGGACCTGCCCGGACCGGTGGGCCTGGCCGCCGGGTTCGACAAGAACTGCGACCTGCTCGCCTCGCTCTCGAGCCTGGGGTTCGGGTTCCTGACGGTCGGCACGATCATGCCGGAACCGCGCTACGGCAACCCCTTCCCGCGGATCGTGCGCTACAAGGAGACCGAATCGCTCGGCGATTCCATGGGCGTGCCGAGCAAGGGGCGCGCCTACGCGATCGAAAGGCTGCGCCGGTTCACCTCGCGCACGGTACCGGTGATCGGCAACATCGGCGGCTTCAGCGCCGCGGAGATTGCGACCGTGTTCTTCGAAGTCGAGCCCCATGTCGACGCGCTGGAACTCTCGCTGATGTGCCCGAACGTCCTCGGGCCGGGCGAAGTGTTCGACGAACTGCCGGTGCTGATCGACCTCCTTCCGCGCCTCGAAGCGCGCAGGAAGCCCGTGATCCTGCGCATGCCGAACGACACCACGCGATTCCCGGATCGCATGGCCGAGGTGATCGAGCGCTGCATCGCCGCCGGGGTCGAGGGATTGAAGATCGGCGGCGGATGGAAGATCGACGAAAAGGGGCTCGGCACCGGCGCGGCCACGGTCCACGGGCGCATGATCCGCGAGACCGCGCTTGCCAACGTCGAGGCCGCCGCCCGCATCGCGCGCGGCCGCATCCCGATCAAGGGCAATGGCGGGATCAGCAACGCGGCCGACGTGCTCGCAATGCTGCGCGCCGGCGCCTGCTGCGTGGACATCTATTCGGCGTTCATCTACGAAGGCTGGACGATCGCCCGGGACATCCACCGCGACCTGCTCGAGCAACTCGGCCCGGCCTCCATCGGCTCGCTCATCGCCCAGTAATTGGTGTCAGAGTCGAATTTCCGCAAATAGGACTCCTACACCATTTATTGGTCAGACCTGCACCGCTTCGCTGCGGTTGCGGATCACCCTCAGCAGCGAAAGCCCGGCCAGCATCGAGGTCTTCGGGTTGTCCGGGAAAGGCTTGTTGCTGAGTTCGATCCTCATCGTCCCGCAGGGGCCCTCGACCTCGACCAGGTGCGTGTTGCCGCGTGCCGCCGGGTCGGCGTTCAGCGAAACCTCGGTGCGCTCGAATCCCACGCCCGCCAGCGCGATCGTGGCCGCCACGTTCGCGTTCTGCGGGAACAGGGTCGCGGCCTGGCGCGCGTCGGTGCGCAGGAATTCGGTCGACACCGTCACCTCGTTCAGGTCGCAGAGCGTTTCGGCATGCGTGCCCTTCCACGCAACCGGCAGCTTGCGCGAGGTGTAGCGCACCCGGTCGATGCCGGCGATCCGTGCCGCGGCCAGCCCGTCCATGCCGGCGACCGCGCCGGCGGGAATCAGCAGCTTGCCGTTGTTCCTCACTGCGGCGGCCACCAGCCGGTCGTGCAGTGCCTGGTCGGCGAGCGCGCCTACAGACGCAACCAGCAGGTCGTACCCCGCGTCGAAGCACGCTTCGCCATGTTGCGAGACCGCAGCGTGCCCGCCGCACTCGACCGCCAGTTCCACGCCGGCCGGCACCGCCGAAATGCTCTCGAAGACGTCGACCGCGTCGCCGGCAATCTCCCGCAGCCGCTTGCCTGCCGCTTCGAGCAGCTCGGCCCGTTCGATGCACGACATCTTGGCTTCGGGATACATGCGATGAATCTCCCGCACGAGGTAGCCGCCGATCGCACCGGCGCCGATGATCAGGATGTGCCGCATCTAACGCTCCCGGAATAGTTCGATCCAGGGCCAAAGATATCAGAGTGCGCGCGCCCGAGGCCGCAGTGCTTTTCGGGTATCGTCCCTGCCGTGAACAAGCAACAACGACCGACATCGATCCGGCGCCTTGCCGAGCGCATCATCCGGCGCACCGTATTTCGCCGGACCTTCCCTTCGGGGCCGATCTACGTTTCGGGGTCCAGCGGCCTGCGCTACCTGTTCAGGTCCGCCGATCGCATCGATCCGCTGCTCTGCGGGTTCGCTGCGGAGTTCGTGAAACCCGGAGACGTCGTCTGGGACATCGGCGCGAACGTCGGGGTCTTCTCCTTTGCGGCCGCCCGCGCGGCAGGCCCCGGCGGCAGCGTCGTCGCGGTCGAGGCCGACACCTGGCTGGTGGACCTGCTGCGCCGCTCCTGCGCGATTCAACCGCCCTGCAACGCCGCGGTGCAGGTCATCACCGCGGCGGTCGCCGAAAAGATGGGATTGCGCGAATTCCTCATCGCGTCCCGGTCGCGCGCATCGAACGCGCTGTCCGGGCACGGATCCACCCAGATCGGCGTCATTGCGGAGCGCCATACGGTGGTTACGATCTCGCTGGACTGGCTCGCCCACCGACTGCCGCCGCCGCAGGTGCTGAAAATCGACGTGGAAGGCGCAGAACTCGAAGTCCTCAAGGGCGGGCTCGACGTGCTCGGGACGGCAAAACCGATCGTGCTCTGCGAAGTCGCAAACGAGCATTCGGATGAAATCACGGCGTTGTTGAGGGGGCTTGGGTACCTCCTCTACGACGGCGCTCTTCCGAAGCCGAGGCCGCAGGAGCAGGCGGCGCGCTGGAACACGATCGCGATCCCGGGATAGGCGCGGCCGCAACGGACCCTGCAGTCGCGCGGTTCGATGGCTACAGCCGCATCGGCTGCCAGTACCCGGTCAGTTCGAGGTAGCCTTTGCCCGCAGGCGCCTGCGCTCCTGCGTCGCGGAAGACGCGAACCGCGCCTTCCCAGTAGATCGTGGCGGTGCTCGAGCGCGAGTCGAGTTCCTGGTCGTCGAGCAGCGGCTCGATGCGCCAAGCGAGATCCCTGGTCCTGACCCGCATCGCCACCGGATAGGATGCCCCGGTCCGGGCCGAGCGCCATTGGCGCAAGACCTCGAACTCGACGTCGCCCGGTGCGAGCGCATCGGCGCGGCCGTCCGCACGCATCAGCGTGCCGCCGGCGAAGAGCACGCTGCCATCCCTGCCGCGCATCCGGAAAGCCATGAGCGCCCCGCCGTCGTCCAGGTTGATGCCGATCCAGTCCCAGCCGGCCGCGCCGGCGGCCATGTAGTGGCTGGACCACTCGTGGTCGAGCCAGGCGAGCCCGGTCACCTGTTCCGGGCCTGCGCCGCGCTCGATCGAGCCGGAAACCGCAAGCCCCGGGCGGCTGTAGTAGTAGCTGGCCTCCGATGCGTTGTTGCCCTTGCGGCTGATGCCGCCGGCGCCTTGGAGCAGCGGCGGGCGATCCGCGGTGAACGCAAGGTCCAGGCCGAAATCACGTGCAGGGATCACGGCGCGATAGCGCTTCCCTTCGAGCGCCATCCGCCAGCCGTCGATCCAGACCCGCGTCGTCGCTTCGTAGGCGCCTGCCACCGCAAGGGCCGGCCGCGCGGCGCGCTGGTCGTGGCGCAAGCGGCCGTACTTGGGGTCGGCCAGCGCCGCGTGGGCCAGCAGCACCTGCCGGGGTGCGAACGAACTCGGATTGCCGCTTGCGTACGGCGTGCGGGTCCGGAAGAAGGTCACCTGGCAGCCCAGGTCTTCGCCGCGCGCGGTCCTCAGCCACCCGGTCACGTACCACCATTCGGTGCGGAAGTCGGGATGGGCGCCGTGGTCGCGGGGGAAGACCAGGGTGCGGGGTGTGACTGACGGGTAGTCGACTGTGCCAGATCGAGACCCCATGGTCTCCCTTGTTTGCGAATTTTGCGCTTGCGCGTTCGCGCAAGCGAAGAAATTCGCAAACAAGGGAGATTTGAGAAAGGCAAAATCGGCGGAGCGAACTGCAAGCGCGCCAGCGGCAAGCAGAAAGCCGCGCCGCCTCACCAGTCCTCCTTTACTGCCCGCACCGGCCCCATGCCCATCGCTTCGCGGCCCGACCAGAAGGCCGTGAGCGCGGCGAGTGCGATCATGACCAGCGTCAGCACAGCGAGCAGCGCATACGGCAGGTGCACTTCCATGCCCCAGTTGAAGGACTGCTTGTTGACCACGCGAATCAGGATGAAGCCGATCACGCCGCCGACAACCAGCCCCACGGCCGCGCCGAACGAGGCCAGCAGCCCGCCCTCGAACGCCAGCATCGCGCCGACCTGCGAACGCGTCATCCCGATATGCCGCAGCATGCCGAACTCGCGCTTTCGCGCGAGCACGATGGCTCCCAGGCTCGACGACAGGCCGAAGAGCCCGACCAGCACGGCGACCGCTTCGAGTGCATAGGTGACGGCGAAGCTGCGGTCGAACACGCGCAACGAGACCTTCCGGATTTCTCCCGGCGCCGCCATATCGGGCAGCGCGCCGCCCGGCAGCGCACGCAATGCCGTTTCGATTCGCCCCTCGCCTGCCCCAGGCCTGAGCCAGAGGGCTGCGTCGTTGACCCGCGTATCGCCGGTGATGCGTACATAGTCGGCGCGGTCGATCACGATCGCGCCGTGCTGGCGCGCGTAGTCGCGCCACACGCCGTCCACGATGAAAGCCTGCTTGCGGCCGCCGACGACAAGCTGCACCGTCGTCCCGGGCCGGTAGCCGTAGACCGCCGCGACCGCTTCGCTCACCCATGCGGAAGGCGGGTCGCCCGCCGAGCGGTCGCGCACCGGGCCGACGAAGGGCAGCGATTTCTCCACGCCGCCCGCCAGGTCGCGCGCGATCAGCGACACCAGCGGCCGCGACGGGTCGAGCGTGAGGCGGTCGGTGCGCAGGAACTCGATACGCGACACGTCGGGCAGCTTGCGGGCCGCCGATTCGAATGCAGGATCGAGGAACACGGTGTCACCCAGATGCGAGGTCCGCAGGTAGAAATCCGCCGGCAGCACCGCGTCCAGCCATTGGTCGACCGATTCGCGGAACGACGCGACCATGATCGCCATCGCCACCATCAACGCGAAACTGGCGACGATCGACGACAGGCTCACCATTGCCTGCCCCGGGGCGCCGCGCAGTTGCTCGAGCGCCAGGCCCAGCGGCACCGAGCGCGGCAGGCCGGCCAGCGAAAGGAAGACGCGGGCCGCCGCCGGCATCAGCAGGATCCCGCCGACCAGGATCAGCGCGATCGATGCATAGCCGAACACCGGGATGCCTTCCACCGGCCCGAGTTGCGTGAGCCCGACGCCACAGGCGATCAGCGCGACACCCGGCCAGACCGAGACGAGGCGTTCGAACATCTGCTGCTCGTCGCCGCTCTTCAACGCGCGCGCAGGCGCCGCACGGGCCGCGTCGATCGCGGGAAGCCAGCCGGCGATCAAAGCAATCGAGACGCCGGCCGCCAGGAATCCGATCGCCGCCACCGGCGAAACCGCGATCTCCGGCGTCAGTCCCCTGAACATCCCGGCGCCGAGGTCCCCGCCGACCGCCCGCACTGCGATCCTCGCCAACGCATAGCCAAGCGCGAGGCCGGCTGCGCTCCCCGCGACGCCGATGACCGCCACTTCGGCGAGGACGAGGCGCACCACACCGCTGCGCGCGAGTCCCAGGACGCGCAACAGGCCGTGCTCGGCCCGCCGGCGGGTGACTTCGAGCGCCTGCGCCGAGAACACGAGAAAGCCGCCGGTGAACAGCGCCACCAGCGCCAGCACGTTCAGGTTTATTCGATAGGCGCGTGAAAGGTTGGCACCCTGCTCCTCCAGGTCGCCGACCTCGGCCACATGGGCGCCGGCCGGCAGCATCGCGGAGATCCGCTCGCGCATCGCAGTGCCGCTCGCGCCCGGCAAAAACCGCAGGTCGATCCGGTTCAACAGGCCCAGCCGCCCGAACCGCCACTGCGCGGTGGCGATATCCGTGACCGCCGCGCTGCCCCGCAATCCGTTGACGACGCCGGCGACCTCGAGATCCACCGTCCCGCTGCCGGCCACCAGGGCGAGCTTGTCGCCCTTGGCAAGCCGCAGCGCCGATGCAGCAGCCTGCGAGAGCACTACGGTGTCGGGCCTCATCAGGTCGAAGATCCGCCCGGGATCGTCGGCGAACAGCGCGGGCTGGACCTGCGCAGCGCGCAATGCGTCGATGCCCAGCAGCCTGAGCGTGCTTCGGCCGCTGCCGCCGCCCGGGCCGCCGGCCCGGTCGGCCAGGCCGACTTCGAGGTCGAGCATCGGGCTCGCGACCGCAACGCCGGCCAGGCGCGCAAGCTCCGGATAGAGCGTCTCGGCAAACCCGGCGCGCCCGCCCCGCACCTCGAGGTCCGCATCGCCCGCCATGGAACGCACCGCAAGGGAGAATTCGTTCAACGCCGCGCCATTGACCAGGTGGACCGCGAACCCGAGCGCGACGCCTAGCGCAATTCCGGCCGCCGACAGCAATGCGCGGCCGCGTTGATGCGAAATGCGCGCGAGGATTGCGGCAAAGGGACCGTCGATTGCCTTCAGTGAACCTGTCATGGGCGCGTCGATTCTACGCGCCGTAGAATGCGCGACCGTGAAAGGACGCCTCCTCTACGTCGTCGGCCCTTCGGGCTCGGGCAAGGACAGCCTGATCGACTACGCGCGCCCGCGCGCGCCGGCCCACGTCGCCTTCGCGCGACGCACGATCACGAGGCTCGCAACGGCCGGCGGCGAAAAGCACATCGCGGTCACGCCGCACGATTTCGAGGAACTGCTTGCTGCTCGCGCCTTTGCGATGCACTGGCGCGCGAACGGCCTGGCCTACGGCATCGGCCGCGAGATCATCGACTGGCTCGCGCAAGGCCGCACGGTGGTGGTGAGCGGCTCGCGCGCGTAC
Source organism: uncultured Bordetella sp. (assembly GCA_964599095.1). Lineage (GTDB taxonomy): Bacteria > Pseudomonadota > Gammaproteobacteria > Burkholderiales > SG8-39 > SZAS-79. The sequence continues at coordinate 72,184 of CAZREB010000018.1, read as the reverse complement.
CTGCCGCAGGCCTTGGCCGCCTTTCCGCGCCTGCAGGTGGTATCGGTTACCGCCTCGCCGGAAACGCTGCGCGCACGGCTGGTGGCCCGCAGCCGCGAGTCCGCCGCCGAGATCGAAGCGCGGCTGGCTCGCGCAACCGCCCTGCAGGTCCCGCCCGGCACCGTCGTCCACGAAATCCACAACGACGGCGACCTGGCACAGAGCGGGGACAAATTCCTGGCGCTCCTTGCCTGACGCTGCCCGGCGGTCCGGCGGCCGGAACAGGGCGTGGCAGCATTTCGCCTGAAAGATCAGTATCGGCGCGGGGGATCCTGGAAATTTGGCAGCATTGCCAAGCGCCCAGGGCGGGCATCCAGTCGCCAGTGACGCCACCTCACGAGGGTGGGCGCTTCGAGGCCAGCTGCGCTACCGCGCGCGGCACGAGGCTCAGCGTCGCAATTCCCTTCATGGCCGGATCCGCGCTGGCGGCGGCCCGATCGCGCAGCGCCGTGAACAGTTCTCCCGCGGTCGTGCCGGTCCAGAACCATTCGAGCACTTCGTCGGGCGAGCGTCGCCCGGGCTGCGCGCCCTTGGCTTCATAGTAGAACGTCTTCAATTCGTCGGCCGCGAGTTTCAGCGCGCCGACCGGCGTGATCCCTGCACGGAAAGGCGGGCGGGGCGTGTCGGTCAGCCAGCTGAGGAGGAAAGCCCCGAGCTCTGCCGGCGCGAGCCCGGTCACGCCCAGCGTCGTGCGGCCGTTGAGGCGGACCGCGACCTCGTGCCAGGCCTGCAGTTGCGCGATCTCGTCGGCCAGCCTTTCGCCAAGCGAGCCGTCCGACCGCAGGCGCGGGAAGCTCACCGGGCAGCTCAGCGGTTCGGGACGCTCGCCGAGATCCTCGTACGGCGCCTCTTCCGGAAAGTCCGCCAGCACGGGCCCCGCATCGCTTTCAAGCAGGGACAGCGCGGCCAGCGCCACCTTGCGCTGGAAGGCGGCGTCGTTCGGGACGCCGAGCGGGCGGCCGAGCATGAACGGAACCCAGAGCGCGCGCGGCGGACTGATCGCCTCCGTATGTTCGCGGATCAGGCTGATCGACACGGTCGGGATCCCTTCGCGCTCGAGGTAGTAGCCGAGTGCGCTCACGGCGCACGTGCAGACCGGTCAAACCGGTGTGAGCAACACCGCGTCCACGTTGTCCGACTTGAGCAGCGCGGCGAGCTCGCGTGCCTTGGGTTCGTAACGCGTGACCTGGGGGATCGCGCCCATGAAGGAGTAATGGAACGAGGCGAGCGCACCGACCGCCTTGTCGCGCACCAGTTCCCTGAGCCGGTCGAGCGGAAAGACCACGTTCCAGTCCGACTGGAACCCGGTGCGGTCGAAGTTCACCGATGCATGGCTCATCACCAGGTCGGCAGGTGCGGCGTCTCCGGGGATGACACGGTAGTCGATGCCCGCGCCGCCGGTGTCGAACGGCTCGTCGCTGCGCAGGTGCAGCCCGGCAGTCGTGACGATTGCGACCCGCCGCTTCGACAGGGCCGGCCCGCGGGCCCAGGGTCGGTCAGGGAATCTCGGCAATGTGGGAACCCGGTCGAGGTGGCCTTTGCGCTCGGATTCGGGAAGGTCTGCAAGACGTACCATGAGTTCGTTTCTCCATTGGCTAGTGACGTTGGACCCGGCACCGAACCAGGCCGCGATGCCGGCGCGCTGCCGGCCTGTTGGTCGGCTCGGCCGTGCAAGCCTTACAAGGGAGTTCGCGCCGGCCGAAGGACCCTTGCGCGCAGCGGCCGTGCACCGCGCCTCAATCCGCTCTCGCGCCCGAATCCCTGACGACCTTGCCCCAGCGACCGAGTTCCGAGCGGATGTAGGCGGCGTAGTCCTCGCTGGTCCCGCCGAGCGGCTCGGCGCCCTGCGTGGAAAGGCGCTGGCGCAGGTCGGCGTTCTGCACCGCCTTGTTCACTTCCGCATTCAGGCGCGCAACGATCTCCCGCGGGGTCGCGGCAGGCACGACGATGCCCTGCCACGCGCTCATTTCGAAACCCGGCAGCCTTGCCGCCTCCTCCAGCGTCGGCACCTCCGGCAGCGCGCTCGAGCGGCGCCGGATCGCGATCGCAAGCGGCCGCAGGCGGTTGTCCTTCGCATAAGGCAGGATCGTGTTGATCGTGTCGATCATCATCTGCGTCTGGCCGCCGACCACGTCGAGCAGTGCCGGCGCGCTGCCCTTGTAGGGGACGTGCTGCATCGCGAGGCCCATCTGGGCGGTGAACAGCGCTCCCGCGAGATGCGTGATCGTGCCGGTCCCGGAGGAACCGAAGTTCATCTTTCCCGGGTTCGCCTTCGCGTAGGCGACGAACTCCTGCACGTTCTTCGCAGGCAGGGCCGGATTGATCGCCAGCACCAGCGGCACCGTGGCCGTCAGCGCGACCGGCGCGTAATCCTTGTGCACGTCGTAATTGAGCTTCGAATACAGCGACGGCGCAATCGTGATCGCCGAAGTGTTGTAGAAGATCGTGTACCCGTCGGCCGGCGCCTTCGCAGCCTCGGCCGCCGCGAGGTTGCCGCCGGCCCCGGGCTTGTTGTCGACGATGATCTGCTGGCCCATCGACTCGCCGAGCTTGAGCGCAAAGATCCGCGCATTGATGTCGGTCGGCCCGCCCGGCGGGAACGCGAGGATCATCCGAACCGGTTTGGTGGGATAGGTTTGCGCGGTCGCAGGAAGAGCGAACAGCGCGACGAGCAGGAGGATAAATGGTGTCAGAGTCGATTTTTTCAGCACGGCGAGAAGGATTGCGATTGGATTCTTCATATTGATTTGACTTGCCTCTCAATGACCGGCCGTGCCGGTTTTGCCCTTCCCAGATCTCATGATTTTGAGAAATTCTCAGCTTGCGCGAACGCGCAAGCGCGAATTTCTCAAAATCATGAGACCGGGGACTTCAAAATCGGCACAGTGGCCAATTCTGGTTCCACTCGCCTCGCCTCAAACCCCGAACCTGTCCAGCACCTGCCCCGGTCCCTTTTCGAGTTTCACGTAGTCCTTGCCGTCGAACACCCGCGTGCCGTTGACCCAGACGCCGGCCACGCCTTCGGGCTTGCGGATCATGCGCGAGCCGCCGCCGGGCAGGTCGTGCAGGCGCACCAGTCCCGAAAGACCCACCCTGGCCGGGTCGAACAGCATCAGGTCCGCCCATGCGCCTGGCTCGATGCGGCCGCGCCCCGGGATCCGGTACTTGGCCGCCGGGTCGCTGGTGAGCTTGCGCACGCCCTCGGCAAGCGGGAAGACGCCGGTTTCGCGCACCCAGTGCCGCAGGAAGTGCAGGCCGAAGCCGGCATCGCACATGAAGATCAGGTGCGCCCCGGCGTCCGACAGGGTCACGACGCAGGCCTCGTGCTTGAGCAGCGGCGCAACGCCCTTGTCGTCGTTCTGGAACAGCTTGGCCACGAAGCGCGTCGCGAGGTTGTTTTCCAGCGCGACATCGAAGAAGCAGTCGAGCGGATCGACGCCGCGCTCGGCGGCGATCGCGGTCACCGGCCGGCCGTCGACTTCGACCATCGCCCAGTTGCCGTAGAACAGGATGCCCGGCCGCGGGTTCGCGAGGTCGGCGCGGAACTGCCGCCTGAATTCCGGGTCGCGATAGATGTCGGCCAGGTTTTCCGTCGTGCGCTTCGAGACGCGGTCGAACGCCGAATGCGTCAGCAGCAGGTACGGATCCTCGAGCGTGAAATCGAACGACAGCGGCTGGCAACTGGTCTGGATATAGACCTCGTGGCCGCGCGAAATCGCCGCGGCGCATTTCTCGTAGTAGGTCAGCCCGCGTTTGGGCTCGGCCTCGTTGTACATCGTGAGCACCGTAGAGATGAACGCCGGCCGGCCGGTGGCGGCGGCGATCTCCTCCATGAACTCCGGCGTCGCGCGCGGCCCGGTGGCCATCATGAACACGCCGCGCTTCGCCTCGCCGAGCGTGGCGGCGAGCGCGCGGATCTCCTCTTCGCCTGCGATCGTCGAAGGCATCGGCAGGCCGCCGTGACCGCTGTGGTTCGGCGAGAAGGAGGACGCGAGGCCGATGGCGCCGGCCGCAAGCGCCTTGCGCACTTCGTCCTGCATCCGCTTCAGTTCTCCGGCGGAGGGCGTCTTTTCGGTCGATGCCGCCTCGCCCATCACGGCGGTGCGGATGGTCGAATGCTGGGCGAACACGCCGACGTTCGCATAGGGATGCGAGCGCCCCAGCAGGTCCATGTATTCCGCAAACGACTCGAACTCCCAGCGGGTGCCGGCCTGCAGCGCGTCGAGGTCCATTCCCTCGACCACCGAGAGGTTCCTGACCATGACGTCGCGCCGCTCGGCCGGGCAGGGCGCGATGCCGAATCCGCAATTGCCCATGACCGCAGTGGTGACTCCGAGCGACGGCGAGGGCGACATCGTCGGATCCCAGGTGACCTGCGCGTCGTAATGCGTATGCAGGTCGACGATGCCGGGCATCAGCGCGAGGCCGCTCGCATCGATCGATTCGCGAGCCGCGCCGATCTTGCCGCGCCGTTCTTCGATGGCGGCCACGCGACCTTCCTTCACCCCTACATCGGCAGTGCGGCCCGGCCTGCCCGATCCGTCGTAGACCGTCGCGCCGCGAATGACGAGGTCGCAGCTCATTCCGGCTTTACGCCCGCGTCGTCCGCCACTTTCTTCCAGCGCGTGATCTCCTGCCGGATATAGGCGCCGAACTGCTCGGGCGTCGAAGGCGAAGCCTCGGCGCTGTGCTGCGCGAACTGGTCGCGGACGTCCTGCGATGCGAGCACCTTGACCACGTCACGGTGCAGCCGGTCGACGACGTCCCTGGGTGTCGCGGCCGGCACGACGATGCCCTGCCACGAACTCACGTCGAACCCCGGAAACCCGAGCTCGGCGACGGTCGGAAGGTTCGGCGCCTGCGCCGAACGCTTCAACGTGGTCACTGCGAGGCCGCGCGCCTTGCCGGAGCGCACCTGCGGGTAGAGCGACGAGAACGGGTCGAACAGCACCTGGATCTGCCCGCCGACCAAGTCGGTGATCGCCGGCGAGCTGCCTTTGTACGGCACGTGGTTCATCCTGATGCCGGCCGCGGTGTTGAAGAACTCGACCGCGAGGTAGATCGAGCTGCCCGCCGTGCCGAAATTGAGCTTGCCCGGCTGCGACTTCGCCAGTGCCACCAGTTCGCCCAGCGTCTTCGCCGGGACCGACGGATGGACCGCGATCACCAGCGGCTGGATCGCCACCATCGACACCGGCGCAAAGCTCGCGACCGGGTCGTAGGGCATCTTCGCGAAGGTCACTGCGTTGATCGCGAGCGTGCTGATGTTGCCCATGGTCAGCGTATAGCCGTCGGCGGGCGCCTTGGCGCCGGCCTCTGCGCCGATCATCCCGCTCGCGCCGGCGCGGTTCTCGACCACCACCGGCTGGCCCAGCTCGATGGAGAGCTTTTGCGCCACGACGCGCGAACTGATGTCGGTGACGCCGCCCGGCGGGAATGGCACGATCAACCGCAACGGCTTGTTCGGGAACCCCTGCGCCTGCGCAATCGCGCTGAGGCCGCACAGCGCTGCAGCGAAGAGCGCCTTCATTGTGCAAACTGGAGGACCAGCACTTCGGCGCCCCCGCTGCCGGCGCTGATTCCTACCGGTTCCTCCTCAGGGGTCACGAACACCGTGGCCCAGCGATCCAGCGACTCGCCGCCGGCGCCGATCCGCGCACTGCCTGCCGCGATCATGTAGAAACGGCCAAGGCTACCGGGATGCGCAGGCGCGGAGATCGACCCGCCCGGCGGGATGCGAGCGATCCATCCGCCGATCCCGTCGGACTGCGGCGGAAAGATCGCTTCGCATGCCGGTGCGCTCAGCCGGGTGCAGTCGCCGCCCGCGTCGACCGGGCCGCCGAGCAGGTGGCGCTTGGGTACGTCCTTGCGCATCTCGCTGCGCGCCTCGGGCAGGAATTTCGCCCCGTAGTCCATTCGGGGACGCAGCGTGAAGTACCAGAGCCCGCCGGCGCCGGCCGTGATCGGCCCGTAGCCCGTATGCGCCCCGGCGTAATGCACGGCCAGCGCACGCACCGGGTGACGGCCGATGCTTCCCTCGCCTTGCACCACCACCTGGAATTCGTCCTGCAGGTGAAAATGCGGCAGGATCACCGAATCGGCATCCTGTTCGACCAGGAAGGACTGCGGTGAGACGCCTGTGCCCTCCGGCGCCGCAGCGCTGTCCGCCGCAAGCGTCGAGACGAACTCGCTCTTGAAATACCCGGTGCCGTTCGCCAGCGTGAACTTGCGGCGATTGGCCGCAGCCCTTGCGTGTGTGCCCGTGCGGATCATGGGATCTCCTTCCGGACGCCAGTGTAAGCCCGCGCCCGGATGACCGCCTGTCCGGGGGGCCGGCGGTTCGCTCCCCGAAACCGTCGTTTCGTCGCATTTGGCGCGCGGCCGGGCCGGCGGCGCGCGAGACTTGCGCCGTCGCAAAAACGTTCGAAGGGGTAAGCCTAATGGTCCTGCAAATCCTGAAAGGAACGCCGACCTGGGTCTTCGCGCTGTTCCTGGCGCTGCTCGCGATCGGCTTCGCCCAGAGCCGGGCGCGTTCGGTCGGCCTCTGGCGCCTTTCGCTGCTCCCGGGTGCCTTCATCGCCTTCTCCCTCTACGGCGTGATTGCCGCGTTCGGCGCACAGCCGGCCGAGCTCGCGTGCTGGGCGTCGGGCATCGCCGCGGCGGTGCTGGCCGGCCGTACTCTTGCGCCGGGTTCGGGCGCGCGATGGGATGCGGCCGCCGGGAGATTCCAGGTGCCGGGAAGCTGGGCACCGCTGGCGCTGATGATGGCCGTGTTCTTCACCCGCTATGCAATTGCCGCCAGCATGGCGATGCATCCCGGGCTCGCGAAGCAGGCGGCTTTCACGGCCGCGGCAAGCCTGGCCTACGGCCTGCTCAGCGGCACCTTCCTCGCCCGCGCCCTCAAGGTGCTGGCTTTACGCCCGGCCGCAAGCGGCCATTCCGTACAATCCTCCTGACCGAAAGGAATTCCGATGGAACAGAACGCCTCCCAGCAGCACGACCTGATGCGGATCGCCCGCCGCCGCGCGGCCGCCAAGTTCGGCTTCCTGATCCACTTCACGGTGTTCGTTGCCGTGAACGCGTTGCTCTACTTCATCAACCAGAGGGCGACGCCGGCCGTTTCCTGGTTCGCCTTCCCGCTCGGCGGGTGGGCCATCGGCGTCGCAATCCACGGACTCGCGGTCTTCCTGTCCACCTCCGGCCTGAAGGAGCGGATGATCGAGGGTGAACTGCGCAGGTTGCACGCGCAAGGCGGCTCGGGCGCACACTGAAGCGATGCCTTCGGCCCACTATCCCCGGTTCACGCGCTACCTGCTCGGCACAGTCGTGCTCAGCACGGTGATCGCCGTGGCGATCACCGCCTTCGGGAGCCACAGGCACGGGTTCGGGCCCAACCTGGTCTACAGCCTGTGCATCGGCACGCTTACCTACCTGATGATCGACCTGCCCCGGCGGATGCTGTGGTCGCACGGCGTGCCGTCCATGGTCCCGATGATCGGGCTGGTGCTCCTGGCTGCGCCGATCGCCTGGTTTGGCGGAACCTTTGTCGCGAGCCTGCTGCTGGGCGTTCCATGGGGCCCGACTTCCCTGGGCCTGGACGCGGTGCTGGGCTTTCTCGCCTTGACCGCGGGCGCGGGGTTTGCCGCGTCCTACTATTTCTGGACGCGCGAGCGGTTGATGAGCGTAGAGCGAAGCGCGGCCGAAGCGCGGCTCAAGCTGCTGCAGGCGCAGATCGAGCCGCATTTTCTGTTCAACACGCTGGCCAACCTGCAGGCGCTGATCGGCGCCGACCCGGCGCGGGCGCAGGAAATGCTCCGCCACCTCGACGGCTACCTGCGCGCCACGCTGGCCTCCACCCGCAACGACCGCGACACGCTCGCCGTCGAGTTCGCACTGCTGAAGTCCTATCTCGAGATCCTCGCGATCCGCATGGGCCCGCGCCTCGCATACGAGCTCGACCTGCCGCAGGAAATCGCCGGCGCGCGCCTGCCGCCGATGCTGCTGCAGCCGCTGGTGGAGAACGCCATCCGGCACGGGCTCGAACCGAAGATCGAAGGCGGCAAGGTCAGCGTCAGCGCGCGCGAGGACGGCAAGTCCCTGGTGCTCGTCGTGCAGGACACCGGCCAGGGCCTGGGCGGGAGCGCCGCCGGCGGCACCGGCGTGGGCCTCTCGCACGTCAAGGAAAGGCTGGCCGCCGTGTATGGCGACGCGGCTTCGATGAGCGTCGACGACGATGCGGGCGAAGGCATCCCGCATGGCGCGAAAATCACGCTGCGGCTGCCGCTGGACAGGTAGGGAACCGATGAAAGCCCGCGCCCTGATCGCCGAGGACGAACCGCTGCTCGCCGTCGCCCTGAAGTCGGCGCTTGCGGCCGCATGGCCGGAACTCGACGTGGTGGCGCTTGCGCCGAACGGAACCGACGCCTTGCGATTGATCGAATCCGAACGGCCGGACGTGGCCTTTCTCGATATCCGCATGCCTGGCCTGACCGGCCTGGAGGTAGCCGCCGAACTGGCCGACCGGCTGGACGAAGGCGTACCTGTGCCCCGGCTGGTGTTCGTCACAGCCTATGACGAGTTCGCGCTCGAGGCTTTCGACCTCGCCGCGGTGGATTACCTGCTGAAACCCGTGAGCCCCGAGCGGATTGCGAAAACGGTCGCGCGGCTGAAGGAATCGCTCGCGGCAAAGTCCGCGGTGCCGCCGGCAGACGACCTTGCGCGCCTCGTGGGCAAGCTGCAGAGCGTGATCGGCGCGCCGCAGGCCGCTCAGGGCGAACCACTGCGCTTCATTCGCGCCGCAGTAGGCAACACCGTGCGCATGGTCCCGGTCGACGAAGTCTGCTATTTCCAGGCCGCCGACAAGTACACCAGCGTGGTCACGCACGAATCCGAGCTCCTGATTCGCACCCCGCTCAAGGAACTGCTCGGGCAGCTGCCGCAGGACCGGTTTCGCCAGATCCATCGCGGCACCATCGTGAACCTTGCCGAGGTGGCCTCGGCGACCCGCGACGAATCCGGGCGGCTCACGGTGCGGTTGAAGCGCCGCAAGGAAAGCCTGCCGGTGAGCCGGGTATTCGCCGACTTGTTCAGGGCGCAGTAAAAAAGGCGAAAACGGGAACCGGCTGCGCCTTCCGCGCGCGCTCCTGATTCGCGGAAGACGGCTGCCGGCTCCCGGTCAGGGACGCGCTGACTACTTCTTCTCGGCCCTGGCAGCCTTGGCCGCCTGGCGGTCCGCCTTCAGCTTCTCGCGGTCGGCTTTCATCTTTTCGTGGTCCGCCTTCATCTTTTCGTGATCGGCCTTCATCTGCGCGCGGTCGGCTTTCATCGCGTCCTTGTTCCCGGCGGCGCGGTCGGCCTTCATCTTCTCGCGATCGGCCTTCGCCTTTTCGCGGTCGGCCTTCATGGCCTGCGCATCGGCCTTGACTGCGGCGCGATCGGCCTTCCGGGTGTCGGCCGCGGGGGCCTGTGCAAGCGCAGCGCCGGCAAACGCGGTGAGCGCAGCCAAGAGCAGGGCATTCAGTGTCTTCGTCATTCCAGTCTCCCAAGCGATTGTCCAGGGCCGGATGGCCATGGAAACTGCTCTCTCTTAACGTCGACCAGGGCTGGCGGAGGACAGCGCTATTTGCGGCGGGGCGCGGTTATTGTAAGCAAATGTGATGGCCGGATTGCGCGGTGCGGTAAAATTTCACGCTTATGTCGACCGCATCGCCTTCGAACTTCATCCGCAGCATCGTCGACCACGACCTCGCGGCCAACAAGTTCGCGTTGCGCGGGGATTGGGCGAAGATCCGCACCCGCTTCCCGCCCGAGCCCAACGGGTACCTGCACTACGGCCACGCGAAGAGCATCTGCCTGAATTTCGGGCTCGCCCGCGACTACGGCGGCGTCTGCCACCTGCGTTTCGACGACACCAATCCGACCAAGGAAGAGCAGGAGTACGTCGATTCGATCATCGACGCGGTGCACTGGCTCGGGTTTTCCTGGGAGGCGAACGGCACGAACCACCAGTACTTCGCGTCGGATTATTTCGAAACGCTGTACGGGTTCGCCGAACACCTGGTGTCGCGCGGCCTCGCCTACGTAGACAGCCAGAGCGCCGACGAGATGCGCGCCAGCCGCGGCACCCTCACGCAGGGCGGCCGCAACAGCCCCTATCGCGACCGCAGCGCCGACGAGAACCTGCGCCTGCTGCGCGAAATGCGCGCCGGCAAGCACCCCGACGGCTCGCACGTACTGCGCGCCAGGATCGACATGGATTCGCCGAACATCAACCTGCGCGACCCGGCGATGTACCGCATCCGCCACGCGCACCATCACCGTACCGGCGACGCCTGGTGCATCTACCCGACCTACGACTGGGCGCACGGGGTGTCCGATGCGATCGAGCACATCACGCACTCGGTCTGCACGCTCGAGTTCCAGGATCATCGCCCGCTCTACGACTGGTTCAACGAGAGGCTGGCCGAGGGCGGCCAGCTCGACCGGCCGCTGCCGCAGCAGATCGAGTTCGCGCGCCTCAACTTCACCTATGTCGTGCTCTCCAAGAGGAAGCTGATCCAGCTCGTCGAGGAAAAGCACGTCGACGGCTGGGACGATCCCCGCCTGCCGACATTGGTCGGCGCGCGCCGCCGCGGCTATACGCCGGAGGGCTTCCGCATGTTTTGCGACCGCATCGGCGTGGCCAAGGCCGATTCGTGGATCGACCTCTCGGTGCTCGAGGACTGCATGCGCGAGCACCTCAACGAGGTCGCGCCGCGCCGCATCGCAGTCCTCGACCCGTTGAAGCTCGTGATCGAGAACTACCCCGAGGGCAAGGAGGAGAATTGCGAAGCGCCCAACCACCCCCAGAAGCCGGAACTGGGCAGGCGCCCGCTGCCTTTCTCGCGCGAATTGTGGATCGAGCGCGAGGACTACCAGCAGGTCCCGGCCAAGGGCTATTTCCGCCTGTTTCCGGGCAACAGGGTCCGCCTGCGCTATGGGTTCGTACTCGAGTGCATCGGCTACGACGCGGCAACCGATACCGTCCGCTGTGTGTACTTCGAGGATTCACGTTCGGGCACGCCGGGCGCCGACGCGTACAAGGTGAAGGGCAACATCCACTGGCTGTCGGCGAAGCACTCGCACGCGGCCGAGGTGCGCCTGTACAACCGACTGTTCAAGGCGCCGCATCCGGGGGCGGGCGACGGCGACTTCCTCAAGGACATCAACCCGGAGTCGAAAAGAGTCGTCACCGGGCAACTCGAGCCTGCGCTCGCCGGGGCAAAGGCCGAAGAGCATTTCCAGTTCGAGCGGCACGGTTACTTCGTCGCCGACCGGGTGGACTCGAAGCCCGGCGCCCCCGTATTCAACCGCGCAGTGACGCTGCGCGACTCCAAGTAAATGGGGCCAGGCTCAAACCTGACATATGGAATGGGAGCCGACTGCTTCGCCCGGTGTCAGGTTTGAGCCTGGCCCCATTTGTCAGGCCCCATTTATCAGGCCGGGCGGCAGAACGCGATTTGCCTGAGCATTCCTTCTCCCCGAGGACAATGTTTCACGATTTCCGGCCTCCGGACGCGGCTGCCGGCTGCAGGCCGAAGGGGGCCGCACGCCTGCCTGGTTTATCATGGCGTCCCAGTGGCGGGCCCGAACCGTCCGAAGACGCGAGCGAACCATGGTCCTCAACCTATCCTACTACCTCCTCCTCATCATCGAGGGCTGCATCGGCGCCACCGGGGCCGGGCAGATGTGCAACGGGCAGAATTTCAGCGTGCGCGTGCCGTACGAGACGCTCGACCAGTGCGAGGCGGCGAGCAAGCGCGTGATCGTGCCCGGCGGCTTCCAGAAGCACGTGCGCGGCGTCTGCATGGCGGTGCCGAACACCCCGCCCGCACAAGCCCCGGCCCAGGCCCCGGCGCCGTCGAAGTGACCGCCTGCGGCCCGGCCCGCAGGTAGAATCCCTGACTTCACTCGCCGGAGACCGGCCGGCTATGCCGGCCTCCAGCCAATCCATATGCCAGATTCGGAAATTGCCGCAGCCCCGGGCCACGCCGGCATCGAGTCTCCCTACGCCTGGGCGCGCCTCGCCGCGGCAGTGATGCTGATGGGGTTGGGCGGCTGCGGCATGTATACGGCCACCGTCGTGCTGCCGCTGATCCAGGCCGAGTTCGGCATCACGCGCGCCGACGCATCGCTTCCCTATACGGCGACGATGATCGGCTTCACGATCGGCGGCGTGCTGATGGGGCGGTTCTCGGACCGCTTCGGCGTCATGCGCCCGATCATGCTCGGCGCGGTCTGCCTCGCCGGCGGCCTCGCGCTGGCCTCCTTCGCGACCGGCGTGTGGCAGTTCGTGCTGATTCACGGCTTCATCATCGGCTTGCTCGGCACCTCGACCACCTTCGGGCCGCTGGTGGCCGACATCTCGCACTGGTTCACACGCCGCCGCGGCCTCGCGGTGGCCATCTGCGCGAGCGGCAACTACCTCGCCGGCACTTTCTGGCCCCCGCTGATGCAGTCGCTCTTCGACGCCTTCGGGTGGCGCACCGCGTACCTCGTTGCCGCGGCGCTGTGCCTGGCCGTGATGATCCCGCTTGCTCTGGTGCTTCGCAGGCCCTCGCCGATCGGCGGGGTCGAGGCGAACGCGGCTCCCGCCAGGCCATTGGCAGCGAAGCCCCTCGGGCTGCGTCCGGCGGCGCTGCAGGCCCTCATCGTGCTGGCGGGCATCTCGTGCTGTGTCGCGATGTCGATGCCGCAGGTGCATATCGTCGCCTACTGCAGCGATCTCGGGTTCGCGGGGCAGCGCGGCGCCGAAATGCTCGCGCTGATGCTCGGCGCGGGCATCGTCAGCCGCATGGCCTCCGGCTGGATTGCCGACCGGATCGGGGCGCTGAGGACGCTGCTGCTGGGCTCGGTCCTGCAGGCGATGGCGCTCGCCCTCTTCCTGCCTTTCAACGGCCTCGCGAGCCTCTACGTCGTGTCGGCCTTCTTCGGCCTGGTGCAGGGCGGCATCGTGCCTATGTATGCGCTGATCGTGCGCGACTACTTCCCGGCCTCCCAGGCCGGCGCACGCGTGAGCCTCGTGCTGCAGGCCACGGTGTTCGGCATGGCGCTCGGCGGCTGGCTGACCGGCGCGATCTTCGACCTGACCGGTTCATACCACGCGGCGTTCATTCACGGCATCGGCTGGAACGTGCTCAACATCGCGATTGCCGCGTTCATGCTGCAGCGTTCAAGCCGGCCGATCCGCTTTCGCTCGATCGAATCACGGCCCGCGGCATAGCGGGTACCGGGCCGGATCACGCCGTCTCAGGAACTATGCGCCCGGTTCGGGGGTCAGGCATACACAGACCCCGAGGAGGCCGCCCGATGAGTGAATGGTTTGAAGGTATTTCGCCCGCAATGCGCGCGGGCTGGCTGCCTGCGGCACGTTCCGCATTCAATCTCGCCCTCATCGTCGCCGGCAGCTGGATTGCGCTTTCGGCCGTCGGCCGCGGCATCCGCCGCTTTCGCGGCTACATGGAGGCGCGCACCCAGGACGCCGAAGAGGCCAAGCGCGTAGGCACGCTGTGCCGCGCATTCCGCTATTTCGGATCGGTCGTGATCACGATCGTCGCCGCCATGCTCGTCATGAACGAACTGGGAATCTCCATCGCCCCGATCCTGGCCACCGCCGGAGTGGCCGGCATCGCGATCGGGTTCGGCGCGCAAAGCCTGGTAAAGGATTATTTTTCGGGGCTCTTCCTGCTGCTCGAGGACCAGATCCGCCAGGGCGATGTGGTGACGATCGCCGGCATAGGCGGCCAGGTCGAGGAGGTCACGCTGCGCTATGTGAAGCTGCGCGACTTCGAGGGCCACGTGCATTTCGTGCCCAACGGCGAGATCAAGATCGTGACCAACAAGACGCGGGATTATGCGCACTCGCTGGTGCATGTCGGCGTCGCCTACAGGGAAAACATCGATGCGGCGCTCGAGGTGCTGCGCGAAATAGGCCGGGACATGCGGTCCGACGCGCGCTGGCAGGCGCGCATCCTGGACGACCTCGAGGTGGTCGGGGTCGAGCGTCTCGCCGACTCGGCCGTGATCCTGAGCTGCCGGCTGAAGGTCGTCGGGATAGAGCAATGGAACGTGCGCCGCGAATTCCTGCGCCGGCTGAAGCTGGCATTCGACGAGCGCGGCATCGAGATTCCCTACCCGCACCTGACCCTGTACGCGGGGCAGGCCAGGGATGGCAGCGCGCCGGCGCATCGCGTGGCCGGCGTGCCCGCGAAGGGTTGAACCCACGCGCGCATCCAGTTGCGGGGTGACTTCAGTACGCCTGGTCCCAGGGAATGCTGAGGCGGGTCGCGCTGTTGATCAGCCCGACCATGCTGTAGGTCTGCGGGAAGTTGCCCCATAGTTCGCCGCTAGCCGTGTCGATATGCTCGGAAAGCAGGCCCAGCCGGTTGCGGCGCGCGAGCGTGGCTTCGAAGAGCGCGCGTGCCTCGTCCCGCCGGCCGAGGACCGCGATCGCGTCGATGTACCAGAAGGTGCAGACGAGAAACGCGTTGGCCGGGGCGCCGAAATCGTCCGGCTCGGTGTAGCGGAAGACGAAATCGCCGCGCCGCAGTTCGCGTTCGACCGCCGCCACCGTGCCGGCGAAGCGCGGATCGTCGCTGCGCAGGAACCCCAGCTCCGCGAGCAGCAGCAGGCTCGCGTCCAGCGATTCACCACCGAAAGCGCCGGCGAAGCTGCCGAGCTTCGGACTCCAGGCGCGCTCGCAGATCAGCGCATGCACGCGGTCGGCCCGGCCGCGCCAGTGCATCGCGCGATCGTTCGAGCGCAGGCGGGCGGCGATCTTCGCGAGCCGGTCGCAGGCGACCCAGCACATGACGCTGGAAAACGTGTGGATCCTGGCCGACCCGCGCAGCTCCCAGAGGCCGGCATCGGGCTGGTCGTGCACGGCGAAGGCACGCTCGCCGAGCGGCTCCAGCTGGCGGAACAGCGCTTCGTTGCCGGTCGAGGCGAGACGACTGTCGAAAAACGCGTGCGTCGCCGCAAGGACCGCCGAGCCGTACACGTCGTTCTGCACCTGCAGGGCCGCCTGGTTGCCGACCCGCACCGGCCCCATGCCCCGGTAACCCGGCAGAGTGCGTACTTCGCTCTCTTCCATCGCGTGGGCGCCATTGACGCGGTAGACGGGCTGGAGGATCCCGTCGCTGCGCGCGGCGATGTTGATGATGTAGCCCAGGTAACGCTCCATCGTGCGGGTCGCGTTCAGGCGGTTGAGGGCATTGACCACGAAATACGAATCGCGCAGCCAGCAGTACCGGTAATCCCAGTTGCGCCCGCTGCCCGCGGCCTCGGGAAGCGACGTCGTGGGCGCGGCCACGATCGCCCCGGTATCGTCGTAGGCGGCGAGCTTGAGCGTGATCGCCGCGCGGATGATTTCCTCCTGCCATTCGAACGGGATCGACAGGTCGCGCACCCAGTCCTGCCAGTAATCCGCGGTGTGCTCGAAGAAGTGGCGGGCCACGTCCTGGACCGATCCCTGGAGCGTCTCGTCCGGGCCGAGCATCAGGGCGATCGGCTCGCGCAGCACGAACGGCATGCCTTCGAGGACGGCCGTGATCGAGCAATCGGTGTTGAGGCGCAGGACGTTTTCCGGTCCGACGTAGCGGACGTGGTTGGAGCCGGAGGTCGTCCTGGGCCGCTCGCTGCCGTAGCCGCAGGCCGGTCGCAGCAGCACGCGGACCTTCGGGCTCCCGGCAAGCGGCCGCACCATGCGCACCAGCTGGGCCGGGCAGAACAGCCGGCCGAACTGCCGGAATCGCGGCGCGAAGTCGATGATCTCGACCGCGCCGCCCGCGGCGTCGTACAGGCGCGTCGACAGGATCGGGGTGTGCGGGACATAAGCCTGCTCGGCCCGGGCGAAGCCATCGAGGTCCAGCGCAAAGAAGCCGAAATCCGACTCGCCGTGCCTTTCCCTCAGCAACGAGCAGAACACCGGGTCCCCGTCGACTCGCGGCAGGCAGGCCCATGCGATCTCGCCCTTCGCGTCGACGAGCGCGCTGACGCTCGAATTCCCGATCGCGCCGTACTCGAGCCCGCTCAACCGCGCGCCTCCGTGCGACCGGGCGCGTGCGCCCGCATGGCGTTCTCGATGGACGTCGAAAGCCAGTGCCGCACGGCTGAGGCGTCGAACAGCCGCCACCGGGCGCGCGTGATGCCCGGACCCACCTTGACGGAATGCCCCCCCAGCCGGTTCACGACCTCGAAGCCGGTTTCGTCGGACAGGTCGTCGCCGATGAACACCGGCACGCGGCCGGCGAACGGCGGCTCGGCCGCGAACTCGGCAATCGCGCTGCCTTTGTCGCGCCCGCGCGGCCGGACCTCTACAACGAACTTGCCCATCTGCAACTCGAACCCGGGTCCCAGGCCGGCCGAGACGGCGCGCATTTCGGCTTCGGCCAGCGACCGCAGGTGCGGCGCGCGCCGGTAGTGCAGCGCAAGCGCAAGGCCCTTGTCCTCGAATCCGAGCCCCCGGGATCGCCCGGCAAACCCGGCAAGCCTGTCGGCCGCCGCGTCGATCGCGGCTCGTGCGTGCTGCGGGTCCCTGAACTCCCCGGCCGCGGAGCGGCGCTCTATGCCGTGCAGGCCGGCCGCCGGCAGCACCATCGGCGCGAACAGCCGGTCGATGTCGGCCACCGATCGCCCGCTGACCACCGCGACCGCTCCGCCGTTCAGGGTGCGCAGCGCGGCGATCAGTTTGCGCAGGTCCGCGTCCACCTGCACGTCCTGGGGATTGGCCGCGAACTCGAGCAGGGTTCCGTCGACGTCGAGGAAGAATGCCCAGTCGGCCGCAAAGGGCGGCCTGCGCCGCTCGATCACGCGCGCCGCATCCCTACCACGCGCGCGTTCTCGCGCGCACCCGCGACACGGCGCCGGTTGCGCATGCGCGCCGCGTCGAGGAGCATCCGCCCCGCCCAGCGATAGACGTTGAACTCCTGGATCAGGCTCCGCATGCTGCGCATCCGCTCGCGCTGCTCGTCTGGCGCCATGGTAAGCGCCACGCGCAGGGCGGCGGCGCACTGCTCCGTATCGTAAGGGTTGACGATGAGCGCCTCGGAAAGTTCGCGCGATGCACCGGTGAACTGCGACAGGATCAGCACCCCCCGCTCGTCGTCGCGCGCCGCGACGTATTCCTTGGCCACCAGGTTCATCCCGTCATGCAGGCTGGATACGAAGCACACGTCGGCTGCCCGGTAGCAGGCATAGACCCGCGCCGCATCGTGATGTTCGATCCGCAGCGCGATCGGCTCGTACCCCGGCGCGCCGAACCGGGTGTTGATGCGCCGGGCCGCCGCACGGACCCGCGCCTCGAGGCTCTGGTATTCCTCGATGCTCGAGCGCGACGGCGCGGCGATCTGCATGAAAGCGAAGCGTCCCACCCACGCCGGCTCGAGTTCGAACAGCCGCTCGATCGCCGCAAAGCGCTCGAGGATCCCCTTCGTGTAGTCCAGCCGATCGACCCCGATGCCGAGCTTCACGCCCGGATCCAGCCCGAGCTGGCGGCGGATCTCGGCCCTGCATTCGGCCACCGGCGCCTGCGCCGCGAGTTCGGCCGGCGGCCACTCGATCGAGATCGGATACCGGCGCACCTCCGTGGGCTCGCCGCCGTAGTGGATGCTGGACGTCTCCCGGTCGACGCGCGCCTCCAGCGTCCGGTCCACGGTATCGAGGAAGTTGTTGCAGTGGAACTGGGTGTGGAATCCCACGATCGACGAACCGAGCAGCCCCTGGAGCAGTTCCGCACGCCACGGGCACACGCCGAAGGCCTCCGGATTCGGCCAAGGGATATGCCAGAAAGTGATGATCGTCGCCTGGGGCAGCCGCTCGCGAATCATGCGTGGGAGCAGTGCGAAATGGTAGTCCTGGACGAGCACGATCGGATTCGCGGTGCGCGCTTCCTCCACCACCGCCTGCGCGAAGCGCCGGTTGACCGCCCGGTAGTGCTGCCAGTCAGACGCGCGGAATACCGGCCGGGTATGGGCGATATGGCAAAGCGGCCACAGGCCCTCGTTGGAGAAGCCGTAGTAATAACCGGCCTCCTCGTCCTTTTCGAGCCAGACTCGGCGGATCCGGTAGGCTGGATTCTCGGGCGGCACGGCAACGCGGCCGTGCGCATCCACGGACTCGCGATCGGCGTCGCCCGAGCCGTGGGCGATCCAGGTCCCCGAGCAGGCGCGCATCACCGGCTCGAGGGCCGTGACCAGCCCGCTGGCGGGCCGCCGCACCTCGATCGTCCCGCCGCTGCGCACGTGGATGTAGGGTTCCCGGTTGGAGACGATCAGGACCTCGTCGCCGTTGAGGTCCTCCCGCAGGATGGTGCGCAGGCTTTCCGGTGCCCAGCTGATCTGTGCCTCGTCGCGCATCCTGCGCTCGGACTCCAGTTCGCGCACCATCTGCGCGAGGTCGTGGGCGATCGGGCGCAGTTCGGGCGCGCCTGGCGCGCCGGCCTGCGCCAGCGACTGGCCGCGAATCAATGCCTTGATGCCCGACATCCAGCCGCGCCAGGACAACTCGGCGATGACCACCGTGATCAGCGCGATCACCGCGCCGATCGCGGCGAACATGAGCACGATGTATTTCTTGGTGTCCGCGCTGCGCCGCTCGATGAAGCTCATGTCGTGCACGATCAGGAGTTCGCCGTATTGCTGCCCGTCGGAAACGATGGCGCTCCTGGCGATGTGCAACGCGCCGCCCGGGTGCTTGATCACCCGGCTGCCGACGAAGTGCGGCCCGTTCACCGGGCTGCAGGCAATGTCGGGCGGAAGCGTCGAGGCGCGGTAGACGAATGCGCCGTTCAGGTCGCAGAACGCGGCCGCGTACAGGCGCTCATCGCGCAGGATGCGGCCGAAGAACGCCTGCGTCCTTTGCAGCCTGACCTTGTCGCGCACCTTGTCGGTCAGCAGCTCGACGAGCGGTTCCTGCACGGCGCTCGCCACCAGCTGGCTGCGGATGTCCAGGTCGCGCACGAACCAGCGGAATGTCAGTTCGTCGACCAGAGGCACCACGCCGTACGCCATCGCAGTGAGCGCGATGGCCAGCGGGATCACGAACCGCAGGGCGAGTCGCAAAAGGACGGGCTCCGGTTTGCCGCGGCGCGCGGGCTCAGGACCCGGCGACGATCGCGAGGTTGTTCTTGACGGACTTCACGCCTTCGACTTTTGCCGCGGTCGCGGCCGCCTTGTCGCGGGTCGCCCGGTCCGGCGCAGTGCCGAACAACGAGACCACGCCGTCGGAGGCCGTGACATCCATCGTGAAGCTCTGCAGGCCGGGAGTGGCCGCGAGCGCAGACCTTACCCGTGCTGCCAGTTCGGCATCCGCGGTATTGGCCGCAGGCGGCTTGCGCGGCGCCTCGGCCGCCGGCGGCTTCGCGATCGGCACGGGTGGCGGCGCGACGACCGCCGGTTTGAGCGGCACCTCGGCCGGCTTGGGGCTGTCGCAAGCCTGGAGCGTGGCCGCCAGCAGGCAGGCGGCAAGGGCCCGGAGGGCCGGGGCGCCGCACCTGCGGCCGGGGGACGTGAAATGCATCGTCGCGCACCTCCTTGTGATTGGACCGAAGTATATTTGCCCAAATACACCTGCGCAAACCCGCGGGCGCAGGCACCTCGCCTACATGTCGGACAGCGGCGTCGACTGCGCGCTCGAAACGTCCCGGATTTTCATGACTTCGATCAGCTCGCCCATCTGCCGATGCAGCGAATCGAGCGAGCCCGGCGAAAGCCGGGTAAGCGCCTGCTGGAGCACGCCGATCTGCGGCTGCGGCGCGGATGCGAGGGATCTCTTTCCGCGCGCAGTCGCATGGAGGCGAACGACACGCTGGTCCCTGCCGGCCCTGCGCTTGGAGATCAGGCCCAGCCCGGACAGTCGTTCGAGCATGTTGCTGGCGGTCGACGGATGCACCCCGAGTTCCAGCGCGAGTTCGCCCACGGTGATCCCGTCGCGGCCGCAGATCTTCGCCATCGCCCACAATTGCGCGCCGCTCAGGCCGCTGCGCTTCTCGACGCGCTCGTAGTGGCGCCGGATGGCGCGCACCACGACGCGGAACTGCTTCAGAACCGCCATCATCATCGCCGGATCCCGCCGGGACGGCAAAGCCGCGCGCTTTGCCTTCCCGCGAACCCGGATGGCACTGGACTTGCGCACTGGCTTGCCTGGCACGATCGTCTCCGCTTCACCCTGGATGCCTGCCGATTATCCCGCATCGGACAGGCCCTGTTCGGCCGGCCTGGCCGGACGGCAACCGCCGAGCGACGGGATCTGCGATTCGATCGTCCCGCACCTTGCCGCCATGCCGGACGGCATTGGCTTCGCCTGGACGAGATCGAACGCCTTGTACAGCGCCAATGCGACGATCAGGCCGATGAACAGGATGCGCAGCATGTGCTCCGGGATCGACCGGCTCGCAAGCCGGCCGCCGAACCACGCACCGACGGCGGCAACCGCCACGACAGGAAGAGCGAACGCGATGTCGGGCGAAGCGGTCGAAACGTGGGGCAGCAGGGCCGCGAACGATGCGGGCACGACGGCGACCGAACTCGTGCCTGCGGCCGCGCGGGGCGACAGGCCCGAAACGATCAGCAGGGGCACGACGAGGAACCCCGGACCGACGCCGAGCATCGAACTGAAAATGGCAATCGGCACACTCAAGGCGAGCACCGCTCCGGCGCCCGGCGTGCTCGCCGTCTTCGGGCGTCCGGCGCACAGAAGGTAGACGACCACGCCAACCGCGGCGAAATAGAGAGTCCACAGGAGTCCGGGCGCCGCCGCCTGGGCCGCGATGGAACCGACCGGCGCGAACAGCGTCATCGCCGCCGCAAGCGGCCCTGCGCGGCGCCAATCGACGTACCCCGCCCGGCCGAACGACAGGGCCGAGAACAGCGCCGTGACGCCGTTGAGGCACAGCGCGACGGGCTGGATTGCGTGCACCAGGTCGCCCCCATGCAGGGACAGCACGGGAATTGCCGCAAAAGCCACGCCGATCCCCATCGTGCCCGAAAGGACCGACACGGCCAGCATGGCCGGCAGGACGGCAAAAAGGCCCATCAGGCCGGAAGCGGGACTTGCATACGCGTGCGCCTGTAAGTCGGACCGGACAGACTCTAATTGCCCAAACATGGTTGGTCAATGCGCGGCCCGGCCGCTCCTTGCGCCGATGCTATTGCCCAAATATAATTTCGCCCGCGTCGCGCACTCGGATTTGCCCGTCGAAAAGAAGGCAGCCTGCGGCGCAACGAAGACTTCGACTCCCAGTTGGGCTGCTTCGGAATGAGGGTTCCGGGCAGCCTTCTTTTTTGCCCGTCAGGCGATCGCGCGCCCCCCGGTGAATTGAGTCCGGGAGCCCTGCGGAGGCGGAAGATCCGATCCGGGGCAGGCCGATTCCGCAAGGGCCGCACCTCGCCCGTACGCAGTCGCGGCCCTGAAGAGCGGGCCACCCGTTAGAATTGCCCGCATGAACGCGCCCCAAGCCCCCGCCGCGCCGGTCGACATCGGATTCGGCACGCTGTCCGACCTCATCCGCGGCCATGCGCAGCGCCGGCCCGGAAATCCGGCCCTTGTGCAGGACGATCGTATCGTCACCTATGCGGAACTCGACGCGCTGATGGATCAAGTGGCCTCGGCACTGCAGCGCGACGGGCACAAGCCGCAGGAATCGGTTGCGATCTGTGCCTACACTTCGATCGAATACGCCGTCGTCTTCCTCGGCGCGCTGCGCGCAGGCATCGTCGTCGCGCCGCTGGCCCCTTCGTGCACCGCCGAAGAGCTGGCCGGCATGGCCGATGACGCCGGCGCGAAGCTGTTGTTCCTCGATGCCGCGGTCGCGGGGACGCTCGAGCCCGTCGCCGGCAGGATTGCCGCAAAGCGCATCGCGCTCGACGAGTCCTCGGCGGGCGCCTCGCTGCAAGCCTGGCTCGCGCCTGCGGGCGCGCGTCCCGGGCCGGTCGTGGTCGAGCCGAAGTGGGCATTCAATATCATCTATTCCTCCGGCACCACGGGAACGCCGAAAGGCATCGTGCAGTCGCATGCGATGCGCTGGAGCCACATCCAGCGCGCCGCGGTCTACGGCTATGACGAATCAGGCGTCACCCTGCTCTCGACGCCGCTGTATTCGAATACCACGCTGGTGGTGTTCTTCCCGACGCTCGGCCACGGCGGGCGCGTGGTGCTGATGGGCAAGTTCGACGCCGCGGGCTACCTTGCGCTCGCGCAGAAGCACCGCGTCACGCACACGATGCTGGTGCCGGTGCAGTACCACCGGATCATGAGCCTGCCGTCGTTCGATTCGTTCGACCTGTCCTCGTTCAGGATGAAGTTCTCCACCAGCGCGCCTTTCCAGGCCGCGCTCAAGGCCGATGTGCTGAAGCGCTGGCCCGGCGGGCTGGTCGAGTTCTACGGCATGACCGAGGGCGGCGGCACCTGCATCCTCGCCGCGCACGAGCACCCGGCCAAGCTGCACACGGTCGGCCCGCCCGCCGAAGGGCACGACATCCGGCTGATCGACGAGAACGGCGTCGAGGTGCCGCCCGGGCAGATGGGCGAGGTGGTCGGCCATTCGGCCGGCATGATGAACGGCTACCACAACAAGCCCGACAAGACCGCCGAGGCCGAGTGGTATTCGCCCGACGGCAAGCGGTTCATCCGCACCGGCGACGTCGGCCGGTTCGACGAGGACGGCTTCCTCGTGCTGATGGACCGCAAGAAGGACATGATCATCTCCGGCGGCTTCAACGTGTACCCGAGCGACCTCGAGGCCGTGCTGCGGGGCCACCCGGAGGTGGTCGAATGCGCGGTCGTCGGCGTGCCCTCCGAGCAGTGGGGAGAGACGCCGGTGGCTTTCGTGGTGCTGAGGGACAAGGCGTCGACAACCGCCGATGAACTTCGCGCATGGACCAATTCGCGCGTCAACAAGATCCAGCGGCTCGCGGCGGTCGAGCTGACCGGCGTCCTGCCGCGCAGCGCCATAGGCAAGGTCCTGAAGCGTGAATTGCGGGACGGCTATCGGCCGAAGGCAGCGGCGTGAACGCGCGGGAAGAGCTCTACCTGCACAAGAAGGAGCCGGTGGGCAACGCCGCCTGGCTGGTGTCGCTGGTCTGCCTCGCGGTCGCGATCGCCGACGCCTTCGCCGGCCTGATGGCGGGCATCGGCTACCGGCTCGACCTGTGGAGCTACCGCGACGGGCTGGGCGCCCTGCCCTACGTGTTCTGGCTGGCTTTCGGCACGGCCATCGTGTCGGCCGTTGCAGCGGGCACCGGATTCTTCACGCACCGCCTCGGCGCGATCGTCGTCGGGATCATTGCTCTCGTGATCGCCGGGGTCACCGCCTTCATCCCGTACAACCTGCGCCAGACCGCGCGCGCACTGCCGCCGATCCACGACATCACGACCGATTTCGACAACCCGCCGCAGTTCGTGCGCATCGCAACGATGCGCAAGAAGACCGACCACCCGGCGACCTACGACGGGCCGGAAGCCGCCGCGCTGCAGAAGAAGGGCTATCCGGACATCCGCACGCTCGTCCTCAAGGCCCCGGCCGACAGGGTGTTCGAGGCATCGAGGGTCGCACTGCAGGCGATGGGACTCGAAATCATCGACGCCGAGCCGATCCAGGGCCGCATCGAGGCCACCGACCGGTCGCTGCTGTTCGGGTTCGAGGACGATTTCGTCGTGCGCATCGTGGCCGGCACCGACGGCACGACCAAGGTCGACGTACGCTCGAAGTCGCGGGTAGGAAGGAGCGATCTGGGGATCAATGCAACGCGGGTGCGCGAATTCGCAAACGCGCTGCGCCGCAGGCTCGCGTGAAAGCGTAAATTCCGACCGGGGGGCGGCTTTCAGGGTCACCCGGCGACTGGCGGTTCCATGACGACGGGCCCGCGTCGACCGCTTCGACATTTGCTTGCACACGTCTTCCGGGCAGTCTCGCTTCCGGTCAGCGGCCGGCGCCAACTTTCGCACGCAATTGCTGCGTTGCTGCGGCATCGACTTCCAGCGAAACCGGGTCGATGACGACACCGTAGTCCTCGCGCGCCTTCCCGAGGCTCACATAGCCGTGGCGCACGTCGCGGGCCACGAGCGCAGGGTCTCGCTCCTTCGGGTTGCCGTACCCCCCGCCGCCCGGCTGGCAGAAACGGATCACGTCGCCCGGCTTGCACTGGTTGAGTCCGCCCCACTCGCTGTCGACGCCGTTGACCTGGTAGCGCGACTTGCCGCCTTCCTTGCCGCCGAAGAGGCCTTGCGGCGAGCGCCGCACGCGCCCCATGACGGTCGACACGGTCACCGGCGGCTTTGGCGCGAACGCGTCTTCGCGCACCCGCCAGACGACTTCCTGACCGAGGCCGCCGCGGTACCTGCCGGCGCCGCCGGTATCGATGCTGATCTCGCGCTTCTCGACCACGAAGGGTGTGTCGCTCTCGAAGATCTCGGCCGGCGTATTGCAGGTGTTGGCCGGGAAGTGAGTGCAATCGATCCCGTCGGCGCCCTCGCGCGCGCCCATGCCCGAGGCGCGCAGGTCCATCGTCAGGAAGCGCTGCCCGTTGTGGCGCTGGCCGTAGACGACGGTCGACGAGCCCGGGGCGGTCCCGCATTCGGCCAGCACGCGTCCCGGCGTTGCGGGAGAAAGCGCCCGGTAGACGAGCTCGGTCATCCGGTGCCCGACATGCGTTCTGTGGGCTACCGGCGCAGGATGGCTGCAGTTGACGACGCAGCCTTCGGGCGCGAGCACCTTGATCGGCACCGTACTGCCGTGGTTGTTGGCGATTTCGGGATTGAATGCGCTCTTGATCGCGAAATTGACGTAGGCGTAGGTGTAGTTGTAAACCGAATTCACACCCCAGCGCACCTGCGGATCGGTGCCTGCGAAGTCGGCGACGATCTCGCTGCCCTTCACCTCGACTTTGAGCCGGATGTTGATGTCGGCACGGTGCCCGGAACCTTCGATCGTGGTGTCCGCGGTGTACACACCGTCGGGAATCGCCTCGATCGCGCGGCGCATCGACTGCTCGGTGCGCCCGATGATCTCGTCGGCGAGGTCGTCGAGCGTGTCGAGGCCGGTCTCCTCCATCATCTCGACGATCTTCTGCGCGCAGACGTGGTTGGCGGCCATCTGCGAGCGCAGGTCGCCCATGACGTCCTCGGGCTGGCGCACGTTCCAGCGGATGAGATCGAGCACCTCCTCGTTCATCTTCCCGGCGATCGCGAGCTTCATCAGCGGGATGAACAGGCCCTCCTCGTAGACTTCCAGCCCGTTCGCCCCGGGCCGGCCGCCGATGTCGGTGTGGTGGAAGATGCAGGCGGTAAACGCGGCCAGCCGGCCCTTGAAAAAGATCGGGCTCACGAGGCAGATGTCGTTCAGGTGGCCTGCGAGCAGCCACGGGTCGTTGCTGATGAAGATGTCGCCGGGCTTGAAGCTTTCTTCGGGAAACCTGCTGCAGATCGAGCTGACGCCGCGCGACAGAGCGCCGAGCTGGCCGGGCGTGACGGTAGTGCCTTCGCACACTTCGCGTCCCTTGCGGTCGAAGAACGCATTGCCGTAGTCGTGCGCGTCGCGGATCAGGCTGGAGAACGAGGTCCGGTAAACCGACGCATCCGCCTCGTCCACGATCGAGATCAGCCTGCGCCACAGGATCTCCAGGGTGATCGGGTCGAAGCGGGCCGGATTCTTCTTCGCGCTCATGCGTGCGCCCCTCCCATCGTGACGTGCAGGAACCCGTGCTCGTCCACATGCACTGTTGCGTCCGCGCCGACGACCGTAGTCGACTCGCGTTCCTCGATGATCGCCGGGCCCTCGAACGCCGCACCGGCAAACAGGCGATAGCGGTCGTAGACCGTGTGCGGCACGAACGCGCGGGCGATCGGCGACCACGCCGGGCGCACCGACTTCACCGCGCCCGCCAGGGCGGCTGCGGGGTCGCCGGGCGCCGGGCCGATGCGCGGCAGGTGCAGCGGCCGTGCAGGCAGTCGCACCACGACATTGAAAGTGACGAATTCGAGCGGCGAGTCCGGGTAGGTCCGGCCGTACAACGCAGAATAGGCGTCGTCGAAATGCTTCCTCAGGTCCGCGTGCGCCATCTGCGCGATATCGCCTGCCGGGATCGCGACGTTGAGTTCGGACCCCTGTCCGGCGAGGCGCATGTCGATCGAGCGCTCGCAGGCGACCGTGTCGCCGGCACCGGTCTCGATGACTTCCCGCCCCTTGGCTTCCATCTCCCGGAAGAGCCCCTCGAGTTCGCCGAGGTCGGCCTCTGCGAGCCTCACCTTGTGGCTGCGCACCACCTCGAAGGAGATCGGCGCGGTGAAGAACCCGAGCGCCGAGCCGACGCCGGCCACCGGCGGCACCAGGATGCGCGCGGCCTTGAGTTTCTTTGCGAGGCCGTACGCGTGCACCGGCCCGGCACCGCCGAATGCGGCAATCGTCACCGAGCGGGGATTGCCGCCCTTCTCGGCAATATGCGTCTTGGCCGCGGCCGCCATCGTCTCGTTGATCACATCGTGGATGCCCCACGCCGCCTGCATCAAGTCGAGGCCCAGCGGCTTCGCCACCTTCTCGAGGATGGCGTTTTCGGCGAGCGCCTTGTCGAGCTTCAACTCACCGCCTAGGAAGTAACCGGGATCGAGGTAGCCGAGCACCAGGTCGGCATCGCTGACCGTGGGCTCGGTTCCGCCCAGGCCGTAACAGGCGGGACCGGGCACCGCGCTCGCGCTGTCCGGCCCGACCTGGAGCAAACCCAGCGCACTCGCGCGCGCGATGCTGCCGCCGCCTGCGCCGATTTCCATCAGGTCCACGACCGGCACCTGGATCGGCAAACCGCTGCCTTTCTTGAAGCGCTGCACCCGCCCGACCTCGAAGGTCGCGACCTTGCCGGCCCGCCCCTTCTGGATCAGGCACGACTTGGCGGTCGTCCCGCCCATGTCGTAGGCGAACATTTCGCCGATGCCGAGCAGCCGGCCGTAGTACTCGGCCGAGATCACCGCGGCCGTCGGCCCCGACTCGATCACGCGCACCGGCGACTCCTGCGCGGTGCGTACCGAAGTGATCCCGCCGCTGGACAGCATGATGTAGAGCCGGCCATGGAACCCCAATGCCTCGAGGCGCGTTTCGAGCTTTGCCAGGTACCGGCCGGTCAGCGGCTTCACGTAGGCGTTCGCCACCGTGGTGCTGGTGCGCTCGAATTCGCGGATCTGCGGCAGCACCTCGTACGAGATCGAAACCGGCAGGTCCGGGGCGACTTTCGCGGCAAGCGCCTTGATCCGCAGCTCGTGGACCGGATTTTCGAAAGAGTTCATCAGGCACACCGCGAGCGACTCCATGCCCATGCCGAGCAGTTGCTCCAGCACTCGCAGGGCGCCCGCCTCGTCGAGCGGCTTCAGCACGCTGCCTTCCGTGGCGATACGCTCGTCGACTTCGAGCCTGAAGGGCCGCGGGACGAGCGGCGGCGCGTATTCGGCAAAGATGTCGTAGGTGTCGTAGCGCTTCTCGCGGCCGAGTTCCAGCACGTCGCGAAAGCCCCGTGTCGCGATCAGCCCGGTGCGGCTGCCCTTCCTCTCGATGATCGCGTTGATGACGAGCGTGGTGCCGTGAATGACTTCGGACAGGCCTTCTACCAGCGCCGGCACCCGCGCGGAGAGCTCGCGCACGCCGTGCTCCACCGCCTCCGACGGATCGCCCGGCGTGGTAAGGCACTTGTAGACATGCAGTTCGCCCGAGACGTCGTCGACCAGCACGAAGTCGGTGAACGTGCCGCCGATGTCGCAGCCGAGGCGGTAGCGCTGCTGTTGTTCCGTTCTCAAGCGATCTCCGCGGCCAGCCGGTCCATTTCGGCTTCCCACTTGCCGCAGACCTGCTCGGTCTTCACGGCCGAGAGGCCGGTGTAGCGCGACGGGTCGCGCAGCAATTCGCGGTGGTGCGTGGCCAACGCATCGAGGTACTTCTTCAGGTCCGGGTCGGCGAACAGCAGCTCCCGCAGGTCGGTGCCCGTCCTGCGGCTCTGCTGGCTCAGGCGCCGCACGATCTCGTGCGCCTCGCCATGCCCGCGCGACGAAAGCAGCAGGTGCGCGGGTTCGGCCACGATCGAGGCCTCCGCCATGCGGAAGTTCGCCTCCATGCGATCGCGGCGCACGACCATCTTCTTCACCGTCTCTTCGAGGACGTCGACCGCAAAATACAGCCCGCAGGCGGTCTCGCTCGCGAACAGGATCGACTCGAAATTGGTCAGGTCGCGCTGGTGCTCGGAAATCTGGTCGGTGTAGGCGGTCGCCATCCTCGGCATGTATTCCTTCCACAGCGACTTGATGTTCTCCAGCCGCGTCGGGTTGCGCTTGTGCGGCATGGTCGAACTGCCGACCTGGTCCTCGCCGAAGTGCTCCTCCACCTCGCCGATCTCGCTGCGATGGAGCTGGCGCAGGTCGTCCGCGATGTTGGCGACGATCCCGAACGTCGAGGTGAGCGCGTGCAGGTAGTCGACGAAGAACTCGGCCTCGACGATCTGGGTCGAGATCGGCGAGGCTTCCAGCCCCAGCTCGGCCATGACCGCCTTTTCGAAGCTTTCAGGATCGTCGAAGAAGAGCGACGAGGCATTGTGGGCGCCGACCGCGCCGGCCATCTTGCCGCGCAGGTCGCCGGACGCAGCCTTGACCCTCAGGATCATGCGGCCCAGCCGGCTCACGAATTGCGCGAGGCAGAACCCGAAAGTGATCGGCTCGGCGTGCTGGCCGTGCGTGCGGCCGATCTGCAGCGTGTCCTTCTCGGCACGGGCGCGATCGATCAGCGTGCGCTCCAGCTCCATCAATCGCGGCAGCAGCACGCGGCGCGTAAAAGCCTTGTAACGCAACGCGTCGGCCGAGCAGACGATGTCGTTCGTGGTCGCGGTCAGGTGCACGTACGGCCGGGCCGCCTCGGGTATGCGCGCACGGATGCAGTTCACGAGCGACATCACCATGTGGCGGATGCGCTTCTGCTCCGCGAACACGTCGTCCGCCGTCACCTTTTCCGCAGCCGCCCGGATCGCCTCGTAGGCCTGCGGCGGGCACAGCCCCCGGTCGGCGAGCACCTTGGCAAGCGCGACCTCGACCCGCGCCAGGTGCGCGATGAAGGCCTCTTCCGAGAAATACGGCCCGAGCCGCTCGACCGCCTGCGGATTGCGGCTGTAGTAGCGGAAGTCGAGGACGCTGATCGAGCCCGTGCTCACCGCGTGCGCGCCGCGTATCGGCCTGTGGCCCGGCGCCTCATTCCACGAACAGCTTGAGTTCCTTCAGCAGCGGGACACCGAGCTTCTCCATCTTCAGCACGCCTTCCTCGGCCGCCTGCGGGCCGGTGTACTGGGCCTTGAGCCCCATGTCGTCGGCCAGCTTGTGGAACTCGGGGTCGTCGATCGCGCGCTTGAACGTGTCGTGCAGGTACGCCACCCGCTCGGCCGGCACGTCCTTGTTGACCACGATCGACAGCAGCGAGTTGAACAGGTTCAGGTCGCTGTGGCCCTTTTCCTTCGAGGACGGGACGTCCGGAAACTCCTCCAGCCGGTTGTCGCCGAATACCACGACCAGCTTCAGCTGGCCGGACTGCACCTGCTTTCTCACCGCGGAGACGTCGACCACGCCGCTCTGCAGGTGGCCGCCCAGCACCGCCGTGATGTATTCGTTGCTGCCCTTGAACGGGATATAGGTCGGCTTGACGTTCACGTCGCGGAAGAACACGCGGCCGATCAGCTCGGGCGTGCTGCCCTCGCCGGTGCCGCCGTAGGCGACCGCGCCGGGCGCCTTCTTCGCGTAGGCAATGAAGTCGTCGTATTTCGCGTACGGCAGGTCCGCCTTCACGAACAGTACGTGCCTGAACCTGGCATAAGCCAGCACGAACTTGATCGACTTCGGGTCGAACCGCATCTTCTGCGTATGGACCGTCATGCTCTTGTAGCCGTCGGTCGTCATGCCTATGGTGTAGCCGTCGGGCGGGGCGGCCAGCATCTCGCTCATCGCGATGGTCTGCGCGGCGCCGGGCTTGTTGATGATCAGCAGCGGCTTCTTGAAGTACTTGGAGGAGACCTGGACCAGCGCGCGCAGGCTCAGCTCGAGGGCGCTGCCGGGCGGAAAGCCGACGATGATCCGGATTTCCTTCTCCGGGTAGTCTTCGGCGCCGAAAGCGTTTGCGGGCGCGAACTGGGAGCCGAGCGCGAACAGCAGCGCGAGCGGGACCGCAATGTATCGTTTCACGTTACACCTCCGGGTTGGACTGGAGAAATGATATACGAGGCCACGTCCGGGATTAGTTGCGTTTCGCTACAATTCGCGGGCGGCATTTCCCGGCCGAAATCCTTCGGCGCGATTCCATTCCGCGGAACGCGCGGCTCACCAGCGAGGCAGGTCCCATCCAGTGGTACTCATCGGCGTTGACATCGGCGGGACCTTCACCGATTTCGTCCTGCTCGACAGCGAAAAGCGGAAGATCCGCACCGGCAAGCGGCTCACCGACCCGCTGGCGCCGGACCGCGTGGTGCTCGACGGCATAGCGAGCCTGCTGGCCGACAACGACGTAAAGGCAGGCGAAGTCGATTACGTGGTGCACGGCACCACGCTGGTGACCAATGCCCTCATCGAGCGCAAGGGATCCCCGACCTGCCTGATCACCACGCAGGGATTCCGCGACGTGCTCGAAATCGGGCGCGAGAAGCGCTACGACCTCTACGACCTCAAGCTGCGCATTCCGCCGCCGCTCATCCCGCGCCACTTACGGCTCGAGATTGCAGAACGCACCGACCCGTCCGGACGCGTCGTCGCCGCGCCGCGCCGTGAGGACCTCGCGCGCCTGCTCTCGGCGCATGAATTACCAGTCGGC
Organism: uncultured Bordetella sp.; assembly: GCA_964599095.1. Taxonomy (GTDB): domain Bacteria; phylum Pseudomonadota; class Gammaproteobacteria; order Burkholderiales; family SG8-39; genus SZAS-79. The sequence continues at coordinate 41,298 of CAZREB010000018.1, read as the reverse complement.
TGCGCAATCGCGGTCGTGCTGATGCACGCCTATCGCAACCCGGAAAATGAAAAGCGAATCGAAGGCTGGATTCGCGAGATCCTCGGCGAGCACACGAGCGTGTCGCTCTCGTCGGAAGTGGCGCCAGAGATTCGCGAGTTCGAGCGTAGTTCGACCACGGCGATCAACGCTTACGTGCAGCCCCTCGTCGACGGCTACCTCGCGCGCCTCGAAAATGCGCTCGCCGACCTCGGCATTGCAGCCGCACCGATGATCATGCTCTCGCACGGCGGGCTCGCACGCTTTCGATATGCCAAGAAATTCCCGGTGCGCATCCTCGAGTCCGGACCGGCCGGCGGCGCCGCGATCGCAGCGCACCTTGCGCGCGAGATGGGCCTGCGGCGCGCGCTGGCGTTCGACATGGGCGGCACCACCGCCAAGATCTGCCTGATCGACGAGTACCTGCCGCGCATCGTGGCCGAGGGCGAAGTCGCAAGGCTCGACCGCTTCAAGCACGGCAGCGGGCTGCCGGTCATGGTGCCGATGGTCGACCTGATCGAGATCGGCGCAGGCGGCGGCAGCATCGCCTCGGTCAACGACATGGACCTGCTCGCGGTCGGGCCGCGCAGTGCGGGCGCCAGCCCCGGGCCGGCCTGTTACGGCCTCGGCGGTGACCAGCCGACGGTGTCGGACGCAAACCTCGTGCTGGGCTACCTCGATGCCGAAGACTTCCTCGGCGGTGCGATGCGCCTCTACCCGGAGCAGGCCGCACGCGCCTTCGAGCCGCTCGCCCATTCCCTCGGCAAATCGGTCGTCGACGTGGCCTGGGCCGTGTACGCCACGGTGAACCAGAACATGGTGCGCGCCGCGCAGATGCACGCATTCGACTGCGCGCGCGACCTCTCCGAGTACACCATGATCTGCTCCGGCGGCGCCGCGCCGGCGCATGCGTGCCGCGTCGCGCGCGAACTCGGCATCCGCAAGGTCGTGATCCCGGTCGCGGCCGGTGTTGCTTCGGCGCTCGGCTTCCTGGTGGCGCCGGCATCGATCGACCTGCGCCGCACGGCCCTGGTGGCGCTGTCGCAACTGGACCCGAAAGCGCTCGCACGGTCCTTCCGCGAACTCGTGGACGAAGGCCTGAAGGCCCTCGAAGACGTCGGCGTGACCCGCGAGAATGCGCTGCTTACCCACGGATTCGAAGCCCGCTTCATCGGCCAGGCGCACGCGCTGGTCGTCGAGATCGCCGACCCCAGCGACCTTGGCCCGGGGAAGCTCGCGGCCGCGTTCAAGGCGCGCTATCGCGAAACCTATGGCGACCACCCTTCCCGCTCGGACATCGAGATGACCGCATTCCAGGTCCGCGTGCAGGGTCCGCCGCCGGTGCGCGGCGCCGCCAGCCGCCACGAACCCGCTGACGCGCTGCCGGCGCGCACAGTCAGGACCTATCATCCGGAAACCGGGGGCCTCGCGGATACGCCCAGCTACCGGCGCAGCGCACTCGCCAGCGGGCAGTCGATCGCCGGCCCGGCGATCCTGCAGGACCGCGAGACCACGATCGTCGTCCCGCCGGGCGCGACCGCTTCGCTCGACGCCTTCAGCAACCTGGTGATCGACCTGTCGGGGATGGCAACCTCATGAGGGACTGTGCATGAAGAAATTCGACGTGCTCGAACTGGGGCTGCTCTGGAACCGCCTGGTCGCGATCGCCGACGAGATGACCAGCATCCTGATCCGCACCGCGTTCTCCACCGTGGTCAACGAATCGCACGACTGCGCATGCATCCTGCTGGACCGGCACGGCAACTCGATCGCACAGTCCTCGCACGCGCTGCCTGCCTTCATGGGCACGATGCCCTACACCGCCAAGGACATCCTGCGCCTCTTCGGCACCGAGGGCATGAGCGAGGGCGACGTCATCGTGACGAACGACCCATGGGTGGCCGGCGGGCACCTGCCCGACCTGACCGTGATCCGCCCGGTGTTCCATCGCGGGCAACTGGTGGCGATGGCCGCGAGCACCGCCCACCTGCCGGACATCGGCGGCAAGGTCTGGTCGGCCGACTGCGCCGAAGTCTTCGAGGAAGGCTTCCGGATCCCGCCGATCAAGATCGTCGAGCGCGGCGCGAGGAACGAGCAGTTCTTCAACATCCTGCGCAGTAACGTGCGCAATCCGGACGACGTCGAGCACGACATCATGGCGCAGGCGGCGGCCACCCGGTTCGGCGCCGAGCGCCTCGCGGCGCTGCTCTACCGCTACCCGGACGTGGACATCTCCGCGCTTGCCGGCGACATCCTCGACCGCTCGGACGAAGGCATGCGCAAGGCGATCGCAGCGCTGCCGCGAGGCACCTACACGCACGAAGTCAGCCTCGACGGGTTCGACGAGGAACTCACGCTGCGCTGTGCGCTGACCGTGGAGGAAGACCGGCTGGTGGTCGATTTCACCGGCAGTTCGCCGCAGCAGCCGTGGGGCATCAACTCGGTGATCCACTACACGCGCGCGTATGCGAGCTATGCGCTTAAGTGCGCACTGAACCCGGACGCGCCCTGTAACGAGGGCAGCTTCCGGCGCATCCAGGTCAGCGCGCCGCCGGGCAGCGTATTGAATGCACAAATGCCTGCTGCGGTAGGCGGCCGCCACCTGACCGGCATGTTCGTGCCGTTTGCGATCTACGGCGCGCTCGCCAAGGCCCGCCCTGAACTCGCGATGGCCGACAGCGGCCTGCCGGGCAGCCCCTATTTCACGCTCAAGCGCCAGGCGCCAGACGGCGCAATCCGTGCGTTGTCGCAATTCTTCTCGAGCAACGGCGGCATGGGCGCGACCTGGGGCGGCGACGGTGTTTCGGTGTGTTCGTTTCCGACCAACATCTCGAACGTGCCGATCGAAGTGGTCGAGGCGCGCTCCGGACTCGTCGTGGAAAAACGCGAGCTGGCTGCCGACTCCGGCGGCCCGGGCCGCTGGCGCGGCGGCCTCGGCCAGACCTACGTGATCCGCCTGCCCGAGGACTACGCCGGCATGGCGTGGGTGTCGATGCTCTCGGATCGCACCGGCCATCCGGCGCTCGGGCGCCTCGGCGGCCACACCGGGTCGCTGCGCTCCAACCGGCTGAACGGGACGACCGACATGCACCCGAAGCGCCGCATCCAGATCAAGGCCGGCGACCGGATCGAGGTGAGGATGCCCGGCGGCGGCGGCGTCGGCGACCCGAAGTCGAGGGATCGCGCTGCCGTGGAGCGCGATCTGCGCGAAGGCTACGTGACCCCTGCGCAGGCCGAGGCGGTCTATGCGTATCGGACAAGCGACACCGCATCCGAACCTCGGAAGCTTGTAGGATTGCGGCTGTGAAACCCAATCGTCTCCCAGCCGTCTTCATGCGCGGCGGCACCAGCAAGGCGCTGATGTTCCACCTGCGCGACCTGCCCGCTGATCGCTCGGCGTGGGACAAGCTCTTCCTCTCGGCGATGGGCAGCCCGGACCCGCATGGCCGCCAGCTGAACGGCATGGGCGGCGGCGTCTCGTCGCTGTCCAAGGTCTGCGTGCTCGGACCGCCGTCCCGGCCGGACGCCGACCTCGACTACACGTTCGCGCAGATCCTCGTGACCGAGGAGCGCGTCGACTACAGCGGCAACTGCGGCAACATGTCCTCGGCCGTCGGCCCCTTTGCGATCGAGGAAGGCATCGTCCCGGCGGCAGGCGACGGCGAGACGTGCGTGCGCATCCACAACACGAACACGAAGAAGATCATCAACTCGACGTTCCGCGTCAAGGACGGCCGCGCGGTGGTCGAAGGCGACCTCGAGATCCCCGGCGTGGCCGGCACCGGTTCGCCGGTGCGGCTCGATTTCCTCGAGCCCGGCGGCGCGGTCACCGGCAAGCTGCTGCCCACCGGCAACCCGCGCGATGTGCTCGACATTCCCGGCATCGGCAGGATCGAAGCCTCGATGGTCGATGCGGCCAACCCTTGCGTGTTCCTGTCCGCCAAGGACCTCGGCCTCAAGGGCACCGAGATGCCGGAGGACCTCGACCGCAACAAGGCCCTGCTCGAAAAGATCGCGACGATCCGCTGCCATGCTTCGGTGGCGATGGGCATCGCAAAGACTGTCGAGGAAGCGCGCAAGAAGTCGATGCCGCAGATCGGGTTCGTCTCGGCGCCGCAGGACGCGGTCACGCTCTCGGGCGATGCCCTTCCCGCCTCGGCCGCCGACCTCACGGTGCGCATCATCTCCAACGGCCAGCCGCATCGCGCGCTGCCGCTCACTGGTTCGCTATGCACCGCGGTGGCGGCCGGGATCGAAGGTACGATTCCGCACCAGTTCGCCACTCCGGGAAAAGGCGGAACCCTGCGTCTTGCGATGCCCTCGGGCGTGCTCACGGTCGGCGGCGAAGTGGTCCGTGAAGACAGCGGCTGGCGCGCGGTGCGCGGCTCGTTCTATCGCACGGCACGCAGGCTTTTCGAAGGCTTTGTCTACACATGAAACCCTCACCATGAATCCCGCACTCAACCTCCAGTTCAGGCAACTCCTCGAGTCGCGCAAGGCGACGCTGCTGCCCGGCGCGGCCAACGCGCTTGCCGCGCGGGCGATCGAAGACGCGGGCTTCGAAGCGATCTACATCACCGGCGCGGGCATCGCGAACACCTTCCTGGGCATGCCCGACATCGGGCTCACGACGCTGACCGAAGTGGCGTCCCACGTCGCTGCGATCCGCGATTCGGTAAAGCTGCCGCTGATCGTCGACGGCGACACCGGCTTCGGCAACGCGCTCAACATGGCGCGCACCATCCGCGTGCTGGAGCGTTCCGGCGCCAGCGCGATCCAGATCGAGGACCAGGATTTCCCGAAGCGCTGCGGGCATTTCTCCGGCAAGGCGGTGATCCCGGCGGCCGAAATGGTGCAGAAGATCAAGGCCGCGGTCGATGCGCGCACCGACCCGAATTTCATCATCATCGCGCGCACCGATTCGCGCGCGGTCGAGGGATTCGACGCGGCCGCCGAGCGGCTGGCCAGGTACCACGAGGCCGGCGCCGAAGCGACCTTCCTCGAAGCCCCGACCAGCCTCGAGGAGATCCGCAAGATCCCGAAAGTCGTGCCCGGACTTGCGATCCTCAACATCGTGTTCGGCGGCAAGACACCGATGCCCGCGCAGGAGGAACTGAAGACGCTGGGCTTCAGCGGCGTGCTCTATGCCAACACCGCGCTGCAGGCGGCGCTCGCCGGCATGCAGCAGGCCCTCGCACACCTGCACAAGACCGGTTCGCTCAAGGGCGCGGAACACATGCTGGCCGGTTTCGCCGAACGCCAGAAGGCGGTCAACAAGGACGTCTTCGACGCGCTGGAAGCCAAGTACGCGCTGCCGGACAAGCCCGCCGCGAAGTAATCCGAGGCCGCTTGGCCGGCGGACACCCGCGATTGGCGGGAAACGGCTGTTTGGATACCATGGCCGGGCTTCTTCATTGGGAGTCCCTGCATGCCGCGCCCCGTCCCCCTCGCCGCCGCCGCAAAGCGGCCGGCGAAATCCGTGAGCGTCTACGATGCCGACACGCTCAAGTGGCAGACGGCGGGCAAGACCGGCCTCTCGCTCAAGCCGGTGCGCGAGGATCGCGCGAAGGGCCGCTTCCTCGGCCTGGTCGGGTTCGAGCCGCTGACACGCAGCGGCCTGCACCAGCACCTGGGCGTCGCGACCAGCTTCGTGCTCGACGGCAGCCTCACCGACTACCAGGGCCCGGTCTGCCTGCACCAGGCCGGCATCAACCTCAAGGGCGCGACGCATGACGCGATCGCCTACCAGAAGACGCTCCTCGTCTCGCGGCTCGAGGCGCCGGTGGTCTACCCGGAAGCCACCGACCGGGACTACGCGCTGCATACCGGGCCGCGCTTCGGCTCTATCCGCAACCCGGACCCGGAAGCCGAGCCCGACATCAACGTCACGGTCGACCTGCTGCACCCGCTGGCCACCGCGATCGGTGGCGTAACACGCAAGATGATCTTCGACTACGCGCTCTCGAAGGGCGAGCACCGCTACGTACAGGTGGGCATGATCTCCGGCGCGAAAACGCCGGCATTCACCACCGCCGCCCTGCTCGAACTCTGGGTGCGCGCCGGCGATATCCGCATCGGCGGCAAGGTCGCCTACGCGAATTGCTTCGTCGTGGTCGAGCCCGGCGCGACGATCGCGATCGAAAGCGACTTCGGCGCCTCTTTCCACGCCTGGTCGGAGGCCCCGGTGCGATGGGCCGACGGCAGGGGCGGCCTGGACCCGTTCGGCTTCTAGCCGGCCCTTGCGCGACCGTCCCCTCAAGCCACGCCCGGCGCAATGACCGTCGACGAAGCGAACCGCCTCGCCACCGAGCACTACCAGGCCGGCCGCCTGGCCGAGGCCGAGGGCCTGTTCAGCCAGGTCCTCGCCGCCGACCCGGCGAACGCCTACGCGAACCACGCGATGGGCCTGATCGCGCTGGCCGTCGGCAAGCACGCGATCGCGGCCTCGTTCATCGGCAAGGCGATCGCCGCGGCCCCGGAGGAGCACGCCTTCGTGAACAGCATGGGCGAAGTGCTGCGCAACGAGGAGCGCTTCGAGGAAGCGCTGGCGTTTTACAAGCGCTCGCTGTCGCTCAACCCGGACTATGCCGAGGCGATGAGCAATCGCGCGCTCGCGCTGCTGGCGCTCGGGCGCAACCGCGAAGCGCTTGCAAGCTGCGAGGCCGCGCTCAAGCTCAGGCCCGACTTCGCCGCGGCCTGGAGCAATCGCGGCGTCATGCTCCAGGACCTCGGCCGGCTGGAAGAATCGCTGGCGAGCTTCGACAGGGCGCTTGCGCTGAACCCCGGGTACGCGGAAGCGCAGGCCAACCGCGGCACCGTCCTGCGCAACCTCGGCCGGCTCGAAGAGGCGCTGGCCGCTTTCGACCTCGTGCTCGCGTCGAGGCCGAATGCGATCGAGGCGCTCGACGGCCGCGGCAGCGTGCTGCAGAAGCTGCTGCGCACCGACGAGGCCCTCGACAGCTATCGGAAAGCCCTCGCGCTGAGGCCGGAGTTCCCGCTGGTGAACTTCCACGCGGCCATCTGCCTGCTGCTCACCGGCCGGTACGAAGAGGGATGGGAGAAATACGAGTACCGCACGCGGGCCCATCCCGCGGTCGCGCGCGATTTCGAGCAGCCCCTCTGGCTCGGCGACCGGGACATCGCCGGCAGGAAGGTGCTGCTCCACGCCGAGCAGGGGCTGGGTGACACGATCCAGTTCGCGCGCTATGTCTCGTCGGTGATCGCCCGCGGCGCCAAGGTCGTCCTCGAGGTGCAGCCGGCGCTCAAACCCCTGTTCCGCGGCCTGGGCGCGGCGGGCGTCGTCGCGCGCGGCGATCCGCTGCCGGCCTTCGATTTCCACTGCCCGATGCCGTCGCTGCCGTTTGCCACCGAGACCACGCTCAAGAACATCCCGTCAGGGGTGCCCTACCTGTCGGTCGAGAAGCAGGCGGTGACCGCATGGCGGCGCAAGCTCGCGCGCAAGGGCACCCGGCTGGTGGGGCTGTGCTGGAAAGGCGACCCGGACTTCCCGAACGACCGCGAGCGCAGCATGCGCCTCGCGGACCTCGCGCCGCTGCTCGACATCCCGGGACTGCGGTTCGTGAGCCTGCAGAAGGAACTGACCGCCGAAGAACGCGCCCTGGTCGCCGACCGCGACAACTTCGGCCATCCGGGCGCCGGATTCAAGGAAACCGCCGAGATCGTCGCGGCACTCGATCTCGTGATCACCGTGGACACGGCGTGGGCCCATTGGGCCGGCGCGATCGGCAAGCCGGTGTGGGTCATGCTCGCGTTCTACCCCCACTGGTGCTGGCTGCTCGAGCGGCAGGACAGCCCGTGGTACCCGACCGCGCGCCTATTCAGGCAGGCGAAGCCGGGCGCATGGGGCCCGGCGCTCGGCCGCGTGAAGCGCGGCCTCGCCGCCTTCGGCCGACGGTCCTGAAAATCGGAAAATCGGGGACAGACCACGTTTTCCTTCCGGAAAACGTGGTCTGTCCCCGATTTTGATTTTGGCTTGCCTTACTCGACGACGACTCCCGCGCGCTTGATCACGGGCGCGAACTTGGCCGTCTCGGCCTTCATGAAGTTCAGGAAATCCTCGGGCGTGCCTTCGACGATCGTCGCACCGCGTGATTCGAGCACCTCGCGCAGCTTCGGGTCGCGCGAGGCCTTGTTCAGCGCCGCGTTCAGCTTGAGGACCGCTTCCCGCGGCGTGCCGGCACGCGCGACCAGCCCGAAGAACGACGTGATCTCGTAGCCCTTCAGGCCGATCTCGTCCATCGTCGGCACGTCGGGCAGCACGTTGACGCGCTTCAGGCTGGTGACCGCGAGCGCACGCACCCGGCCCGACTTGATCAGCGGCACCTGCGGCGGAATGTTGTCTATCATCATCTCGATCTCGCCGGCGAGCAGCGCCGCGATCGCAGGGCCCGCCCCGCGGAACGGGATGTGGACGATGAAGGTGTTCGTCATCGCCTTCAGGAGCTCGCTCGAAAGCTGCGGCGAGGTCCCGTAGCCGGGCGAGCCGTAGTTGAGCTTGCCCGGATGCGCCCTGGCGTAGGCGATCAGCTCCTGCGCGCTCTTGACCGGCAGCGAGGGATGCACGACCAGCACGTTCGGCACCGAGCCGTACCGGCCGACATAGGCGAAGTCCTCGATCGGGCGGTAGTTGAGCTTGCGGTACAGCGTCGGGCTGATCGCGAGCGACGGGTTGGCGAGCAGCAGCGTGTAGCCGTCGGGCGCCGAGCGCGCGACCAGTTCCGCACCCACGTTGCCGCCGGCGCCGGCGTGGTTCTCGACCACCACCGGCTGCCCGAGCTCGGCCTGGTAGGGCGGCTGCAGCGTGCGCGCAACGAGGTCGATCAGCCCGCCGGGCGGGTAAGGGACGACGATGGTGATCGGGCGGCTCGGGAAGGCCTGCGCAGCCGCATGCAGGGAAACGCAGGTTCCGGCCAGCGCGAGCAGAGCGCGCGCGAACGACAACGAACGACGAATCATGTCCTGCCTCCTTGGTATTTTTTGTTCGGCCGACGCGGTGCCCGCGTCGCCAGTCAAAATACTACGCGTTTCGGGCCGCCCGGATACACTCCCCCGCGCCATGACCAACAACTTCCGGAAAGCGCAGCCTTGGTTATCGCAGTGCTTCAAAGGCCTGGCGGCGATGGTTGCCGCGCTCGCCCTGGTGCCGCCGCCCCCCGATGCCGGTGCCCAGGAGCCGGCAAAGCAACCGAAAACGATGCGCCAGCCCGTCGCCCGCGCCCTGCCTGCCCCGGCCGGTGCGGGTCCTTTGGTGCCGTTCATCGATGCACATGTCCACCTGAACGACGAAGCGATGCAGCTCGACCTGATGCGCAGCCACGGAGCCGAGCGCGCGGTGGCCTTCTGGGGCCGCCACAGCGAGAACGAGTCGGTTGCCGATGCCGCGCAGCGCCACCCGGACAGGTTCATTGCCTTCGCCTCGATCTCGCCGGAGCGGCGCCTGTACCGGGGCGATTGGGACACCGCCAACCCTGAACTGCTCGGACGGCTGGAGCGCCTGCTCGCGTCAGGGCGATTCCGGGGCATCGGCGAAATCTCGGCAGTGCATTTCCCGTCGACCGGGCTGCCCGAAGCGGACTACGACCCTTCCGGCCCGACGATGGACGGGATCATGCAACTGGCACGCAAGTACCGCGTGCCGGTGCTTGCGCACGTCGAGTCCACACGCATGAAGGAGTTGTCTGTGCTCCTCGCGAAGCACCCCGAGGTGCCGCTCATATGGGCGCACGGCGGCTACACACCGCTCTTTCTCGCGCGCCGCATGCTGGAGCGGCACCCGAACCTCTACTACGAATTGTCTGCCCGGACCTGGCCGGTGCATCCCCGCTCGCCGGACTACACGATCCTGCGCGATGGCGCGAGCGTGTGGCCGCAGTGGCTGGAATTGATCGAGGCGATGCCGGGGCGCTTCATCGTCGGCACCGACGCGAGCCATCGCTCGGCGCAAAGCGACGGCATGAAATTCGAGAGCGTGCAGGCCTTCCTGCGCCAGTTGAGCCCGGCGACGCGCGAGAAAGTGGCCCGCGCGAACCTGCTGGGCCTGCTCGGCCCGGCACCGGGCGCGGATCGGTAAATACTGCCATTTTCGACAAGCGGGCCGCGCAGATACTAGCTCTCCGGCCAATATGCTGCCATTGGCCGGCGCGCCGCGAGCGCCGCCGGCGCGGCCCGCCTTAGTCGGTCGCCACCGAGCGGATCGTCGGCCCCCAGGCGCTGACCAGGCCCTGGATGAATTCGCGATAGCCCGCGGGGTCGCGGTAGTCCGGCTTCAGGCCGAAGCGGTAGGCGCACTGCTTGAACTGCTCGCTTTGCATCGCCTTCCGGAACGCCCCGTGGAGCGCCTCCACCACGCCCGGGTCCATGCCCTTGGGCCCGGCGATCCCCAGCATGCTGGGCGCGGTGAGGTTGAAGCCGGCCTCGACCAGCGTCGGCGCATCCGGGAAATCGGGCACGCGCGTCTCCGTGAACATCGCCAGCAACCTGAGCCTGCCGTCGCGCACATGCGTCGCCCACTCGGCGGTCTGCGCCAGGACCTCGGTGTCGCCGCGCTCGAGTGCCGTGATCGCTTCGGGTCCGTTCTTGTACGGGACGTGCACCCAGCGCGCACCGGTCAACTGCCCCAGGCGCAGCATGGTCAGGTGCTGCTGCGTGCCGACGCCGGCGGTGCCGTAGCGGATCGCATCGGGCTTGCCCTTGGCGTACGCCACGAGGTCGGCGACGTTCTTCCACGGCGCATCCGGCCGCACGACGATGCCCGCCTGGTACTGCGCCACGTGCATGATAGGCGTGAGGTCCTTGAGGACGTCATAGGTGATGTCCTTGCGCAGGAACTGGTTGATCAGCGCGCCCGAGGAAAACGATGCGACCGTGTAGCCATCGGGCGCGCGCGCGACGAGTTGCGCGATCGACACCGACGAGCCGGCCCCGGGCTTGTTCTCGACCAGCACGTTCTGGCCCAGTTCGGTCGAAGCGCCCTGCGCGATCACACGCATGCACAGGTCGGTGGCGCCGCCTGCGCCGTAGCCCACGAGCATGATCACCGGCTTTTGCGGAAACTTGCCGGCCTGCTGCGCGTGCAAAGGGGCCACGCAAAGGAGCAGCGCCGCCAAGGCCGCCGCGAGTTTTTCCGCACCGCGCTTCGAGTAACGCATGTTCGCCTCCTTCGAATGATCCGCACTGCCCGCGGGCAGTGTAACGCACGCAACCGGAAGGACCGGCCCGGTCAGCCGAACTGCGCCGGCAGCAGCATGCCGGCCCCCTTGTGCAACGCAAGCCGATAAATCTCGGCCGCGGCTGCGAGATCCTCGATCCCCAGGCCGTTCACGAACACGGCGACCCTCTGCGCTTCGTCGCTTCGCGTGACCGCGTCGCCCGCAGCGATCCCGGTCAGGTCGGCGTCCACGCGCTCGACGGCATGGAATGCATCCTCGTGCTCGCGCGCGTGCATCAGCGCCTCGCGGTCGTCCGAGAACACGAGGTCCATCGCCCGCACAGCGCCGTCCGTGATGTACGAATCGCGATCGAGCGAAATGTAGAGGCACCCAGGCGCGATCCAGTCGGGCCGGATCGCGGGATTGCGGACCCTGGCGATCGGCCCGGAACTCATGACGATGTCCGCACCACGCACCGCCGCCTCCGGGCTCGCGACGATCTCGACCGCCACGCCGAATCGCCCGCCCATCTCGTCCCGGTAGCGCGCGGCGGTCGCGGCGTCGATGTCATAGGCCCGGCACAGCGTGATGGAAGGCACCTCGGCCTTGATCGCCTCCAACTGCAGCCGGCCCTGCAGCCCGCAGCCGAGGATGCCGAGCGATCGCGCGCCCTTGCGCGCTTCGCGCCGCGCGAACAGCGCGCCAACGGCCGCCGTCCGGATGGCCGTGACCCAGCGTGCGTCGATCAGCGCCACCATGCGCCCGCCGGCGCTCTCGCACAGCAGGTAGAAACCCTGGATCGAAGGCAGGCCGCGCGAGGGGTTGCGCGCATCGCCGCTCTGGAACTTGCAGCCGGCGTAGCCTAGGGGCTCGATCGAGCAGACCATCGAGTTGAACCACCCGCCGGACTCGCGGTGGAAGAACGTCATCGGCGGCGAGACCACCCGGCCCGCAGCCTTGTGGCGAAACGCCTCCATCAGCACGTCCGCGACCCGCCCGACGGACAGGCCGATGCGCTGCAGGTCGCTTGCCGTGAGATAGCGCGGGCCTTCGATCGAACTCATGCCTCATCCTCCCATGAAACCGGACGGCGGCGACAGGCCCGGCCCGATTTGCGCGCCGTCCGGGTGACGGCCCCGGGTCCGGGGCCGATCCGCGAAGCGCCGGGCGGTTTGAGTTTTTTAATCTCGGAGATTAAAATTCTCAAGTGCGTCATGCTCCCCGACAGATCGAGAACACGGTACGCAAGGCGGCCCGGAACTTCCCGGCGGTGGTGCTTACCGGCCCCCGCCGCGCGGGCAAGACCTGGCTGCTTCGCCACCTGTTTCCCCGCGCCGGGTACTACCTTTTCGAGGATCCCGATATCGTCGCGCGCTTCAGGAGCGACCCGCAGGGATTCCTCGACGGCGTGAAATCGCCTGCGATATTCGACGAAATCCAGAATGTCCCGGAAGTCTTCAATTTCGTGCGCACGCGCATCGACCGCGACCCGCGGCGCGCCGGCCGGTGGTTCCTGACCGGATCGCAAGAGGCCGGATTGATGCGCCGGGTCACGGAGTCCATGGCCGGGCGCGCCGCGATTCTGCAGCTCATGCCGATGTCGTACGCGGAAACCGCGCGGGTCACCCTTTTGCGCGGCGGATTTCCGGAAGTCCTGGCCCGGCCGGCCGCGGCTTCGCTGTGGTTCGGTTCGTATCTGCAGACCTACCTCGAACGCGACGTGCGTTCGATCAGCGCGGTGCAGGATCTGGCTGCGTTCCGCCGATTCCTGGCATTGGTGGCGACACGGCACGGGCAGTTGCTGAATAAATCGGATCTCGCCGCGCCGCTTGGCATGAGCGTGCCCGGCATCGGGCGCTGGCTGGACATCCTCGAGATTACCGGGCAGGTGCTGCTGGTGCCGCCGTGGTTCGAGAACGTCGGCAAGCGGTTGATCAAGTCACCCAAGGTCTACGTCGCCGACTCCGGGCTGGCCTGCCACCTGCTCGGCATCGGCACGCAGTCGGAACTCGAGAAATCCCCTTTCCTGGGCGCGATATTCGAGGGGTTCATTGCCGCCGAACTGATGAAGGCCCAATCGAACGCGGGCCGGCGGCGCGAGCTTTACCATTTTCGCGACCAGCAGGGCCTGGAAGTCGACTTCATCGTACCGGGCGCGTCCGGATCGGTGCGCCTGATCGAAGTCAAGGCGACCGCCACTCCATTGCCCGCAATGGCGATGCCCCTGCGCCGGCTCGCCGTGGCCTTCCGCAAGCGCGCCGGTCCGCGCAGATCGGTGGAGATGTCGCTGGTCTACCGTCCCTCCCGCTCGTCGGATTCGTCGCTGGCCCTTGCCCCCGGAGTGAGCGCCTTGCCCTGGCAGAAGCTCATCGCCTGAAGGTAGCCGGCGGCGTGGGCGGGCGAGGCGGCGAGCAGCAATACGGCCCAAATTGCAACCGCCAATGCTGCCAACTTTTGGATCGTCCCCGCTCCGCTATTGGCTCTCCGGCAAAATTGCTGCCACTCGGTCATAAGATCCATGGGATGGGCGAGTCCTCGGTCGACAGGCTGACGAGAGCCGGTACTTGGATTTTGCAGGATAAGCGCTTGGCCGGCATGGATGTTTCGACTTCGCGCTGCCCGCCCAGCTGGGCAGCACCATGGCGTCGGCGCCAGTGTGGACATCCACATGGCTGCTTGCGACCCGTTTTAGGGACGGCGTAGACTGGTTTTGACTCCGGCTTAAGGCTCTCCGCCATGATCTCCCGCCGCAAGTTCGTCGCGACGCTCGCCGCGATCCTGGCAAGCCGATCCCTCCCGGCGGCTGCGCAAGGCCAGCGACCCCGGAAGATCGCCTTGCTGATGCCGACTTCCACGGAGCCGCACTTCTGGGACGCGTTGAAGAACCAACTTGCGGCGCTGGGCTACGTCGAGGCCCGCGATGTCGTGTACGAATCCCGCAGCGCCGAGGGGCGCTTCGAGCGTCTGCCGGCGCTCGCCGAAGAACTGGTGCGAGCGCGCCCGGACCTGATCGTCGCCGCGGCGACACCCGGCGTGCGGGCCGCGAGAACCGCGACCAGGACCATCCCGATCATCATCGCAACCGCGGGCGACCCGGTGGCGAACGGATTGGTCGCCAGTCTCTCGCGTCCCGGTGGAAACGTCACCGGGATCAGCAACATCGCTACCGAAACCAGTGCGAAGACGCTGGAGCTGGCGCGCTCCACTCTGCCTGCCGCCGCGCGCATCGCGGTGCTCGGCAATCCCGGGAATTCCGGGGGCATCAATGCCCTGAACAACGCGAGGACGGCTGCCAGCACATTAGGGTTCACGGTACTGGAACTCCAAGCCCGCGCGCCCTCGGATATCGAGGCTGCATTCGCTGCACTCGCGAAGGATCGCACCGGCGCGCTGTACGTATTGAGCGACCCTTTCCTCGTCAGTCAGCGCGAGAAGATCGTGGGTCTTGCGCGCGAGCGCCGCATCCCGGTGTTTTCGCAGATGCCCGAATTCGCGCGAGCCGGTGCGCTGATGATCTACGGCGCCGACTACGCCGAGCATTTCAGGCGCGCGGCGTCGTTCATCGACCGGATCCTCAAAGGCGCGAAGCCCGGCGACCTGCCGATCGAGCAGGCCGCGACCTTTGCGCTGATCGTCAACAACAAAACCGCTGTTGCGCTCGGCATCAAGGTCCCGCAGGAGATCCTGCTGCGTGCGACGGAGGTGATCGAATGAATCGGCGGGAAGCAATGCTCACAGCGCTTGCGGTTGGCGCGATGCCGCTCGCCCTGCGGGCGCAACCCGCCGCAAGGCCGTCCCGGATCGTTTGGCTTCTAGAGGGCCGCCCGCCTGGCAGACCAGACGGCGTGCTGACGACGAAACCTCTCGTCGACGCCCTCAAGCAGGGACTCCAGGAATTCGGCCATGTCGAGGGCAAGACTTTCGTGTTCGAGCGCCGCTTGAGTTTGGGCAAGGCCGAAGACCTTCCCGGCCTCGCAAAAGAGCTGGCGGCCTTCAAGCCGGACGTGATTCTTGCGAACGAGCAATTCGCGCGCGTGGCCCGGCAAGCGGCACCCAACGTCCCGATCGTCCTGAACTACAGCGGCGATCCGGTGGCGAGCGGCCTCGCGAAGAGCCTCGCGCACCCCGGGGGCAACGTGACAGGGATTGCAACCCTAAACCAAGATACCAGCCCCAAGCTGCTCGAACTGCTGCTGGCGGTCATGCCGGAGTCTCGGCGCGTGGCGGTGCTGGCGAATCCGACTGTCCCGTCGTACGCGGCGGTAATGAAGAACCTTCAGAATGCGGCCCGGCAACTGAAAGTGGACCTTGTGTCGACAGAAGTCCGCGCTGCCGCGGAGATCGACGGCGCATTCGCGCGAATCGCTCGGGAGAAAGTGCGGGCGGTCGTCGTTCTGGGCGACACGTTGGTTTTCGTGCAGCGACGCCAGATTGCGGATCAGGCCTTGAAGCATGGGATGGCCTCCATCTATCCGGTCAAGCAGCATGTCGACGCCGGCGGCCTGATGAGCTATGGGGTGAACCTTGCCGACATGTTCCGGCGCGCGGCGGGCTTTGTCGACAAGATCCTCAAGGGCGCCAGGCCCGGCGACCTGCCGATCCAGCAGGCCACGACGCTCGAACTCGTGATCAACCTGAGGACCGCCAAGGCCCTTGGCCTCACGATCCCGCAGCCGGTCCTCGTGCGCGCAGATCAGGTGATCGAATGATCTCGCGCCGGCAGCTGCTTGTGCTTTGGGCGTGCGCATGGGCGACCACGGCCGCGCATGCCCGGGAGCGCACCCGCAAGGCGCTGATCGCCAGCCTGAGTCAGTCGAGCGCTGCGGCGGCCAAGCCACTCACGGACGTATTGCACGGGGAAATTGCCAGGCTCGGGTGGCGCGAGGGCGTGGAGGTCGAGTACGTTTCGCGCTACTCGGATGGTTCCGCCCAGCTCGAAACGCTCGCCGCCGAACTGGTCGCTCTGAAACCCGACCTGATTCTCGCCGGGCTGCCTGCGGGCGCGCTGGCGGCGCAAAAGCACACGAGCACGATCCCGATCGTCTTCTCGTTCGTTTTCGATCCGGTCGCGCTCGGCCTGGTCGCGAGCCTGGGCAGGCCCGGAGGCAATGTGACCGGCACCACGACAAGGCTTGAAGGGCTTTGGGGCAAACGGCTGCAACTCGTGCACGAGAGCCTGCCCCTGCTCCGCCGTATTGCGGTCGTTGCAGACCCCGCCGATGCCGAGGACTCCACGACGCTGCGGGAGTTGCAGGCGGCTGCAAGGAAACTGCACGTCGAGGCTTTGTCGTTCCCCGTGCCGCGACCGGAGGATCTGACGAGTGCCTTTGCTGCAATGAAGGCGCAACGCATCGATGTTGCAGTGATCGGCGGAAGCGCACAGCTCTTCGTGCATCGCAAGCGCATTGCCGAGCTGGCGATTGAGAACCGCCTGCCCACCTTCGGTGTCACCGAAGAACGCGCGGACGCGGGGATGCTCTTGAGCTACGGCATCAATGCCCGCAGTCAACTCCGTGCTACCGCGCGTTACGTCGATCGCATCCTGCGTGGCGCCCGGCCGGCCGATCTGCCGGTCGAACAACCGACGGTGTTGAAGTTGTGCATCAACCTCAAGACCGCGAAGCTGCTCGGGGTCACGATCCCGCAGGCGGTTCTGCTGCAGGCCGACCGGGTGATCGAATGAATCGGCGAGAAGCAATCCTCACAGCGCTTGCGGTTGGCGCGACGCCGCTCGCCGGCCGCGCACAGCAGGCCGCGAAGCCGGCTCGCGTCATTTGGCTTATACAGGGCCGCCCGCCTTGGACGCCAGAGCGTTTGCTGATCACGAAACTTCGCTTCGACGCCCTCAGTCAGCGCCTGCGGGAGTTGGGCCATGTCGAGGGAAAGACTTTCGTGGTCGAACGCCGATTGAGTTTGGCCAAGGGCGAGGACCTCGCAAGAGAGCTGGCGGCTGCCAAGCCCGACGTGATCATTACGAACGAGCAAACCGCGCTTCTGGTCCGGCAAGCTGCACCGACCGTCCCGATCGTTCTGAACTACAGCGGTGACCCGGTAGCGAGCGGTCTCGCAAAGAGCCTGGCACGGCCCGGGGGCAATGTGACCGGTCTGGCGACCCTCGATCAAGATACGAGTCCCAAGCTGCTCGAATTGCTGTTGGCGGTCGTGCCTGAGCCTCGTCGCGTGGCCGTACTGGCGAATCTGACGGTCCCGTCGTACGCAGTAGTTCTGCGGAACCTTCAGAATGCGGCCCGGCAACTGAGAGTGGACCTTGTATCGACAGAAATCCGTGCTGCCGCCGAGATCGACGGCGCGTTCGCGCGAATCGCACATGAAAAGCTACGTGGAGTCGTGGTTCTGGGGGACACGTTGGTTTTCACGCAGCGACGCCAGATCGCGGACCTGGCATTGAAGTATGGGGTGGCCTCCATCTATCCAGTCAGGGAGCATGTCGACGCCGGCGGCCTACTGAGTTACGGAGTGAACCTTCCCGACAACTTTCGGCGAGCAGCAGCCTATGTCGACAAGATCCTCAAGGGCGCGAAGCCCGGCGACCTGCCGATCGAGCAGGCCACGACGCTCGAACTCGTGATCAACCTGAAGACAGCGAAAGCGCTTGGCCTGACGATTCCGCAGTCAGTTCTGCTGCGCGCGGACCAAGTGATCGAAGAGACGGCGCAGCCTCTCTGATCGCGGCGTCCTACGTAGCCTTGCGCAAGGTCTTCCGGTCCGGCGCATTCCTGCTCCGGCACATCGCGCCCATGCCGTTCTTGATTTCGCTGGACATAGGGCTGCAGACGGCGCGGATGTCGATCAGCGGGCGGAAGATCCGCCTGTCGCCTCGCCTATCGCGCGAATTGAGAGAAACATCGCCTGGGGCCGCGGCCGCGCTTCGGACAATCCCTCCAGCGCATCGAGCATGATGAAGCCGAACGCGCGGTAGAAATCCGCTGCCTCCGGCTTCGCGTCGACTACGACGCCCGCGCAGCCGAATTTTTCATCCATGCCGAGGGCCAGCTGCAGCACGAATCGAAGCACCTGACGGCCCAGCCCCTGCCCTTGCGCGGACTCGTCCACCGCCAGGCGAGCAAGCCGCAGCACCGGGATCGGATAGTGGGGAAGCTTCTTGCGCGCTGCCGCCGGCAGCCCTTCGATTTCGAGATGCCCGGGTGAAACCGTCGCATAGCCGAGGATGCGCGTGGCCTGCGCCGCGACATAGGTCACACCCAGGTGATGCCGGAACTGGTTCTGCCCCGCGAACTCGCGGAAGAACCGGTCCAGGGAGTCGTTGCCGCTGCGAAAGTCGGAGCGCTGGTCGTCTTCGCGGAGCGCCCTAATTTCCATCGCGCATGAGATCGCGCAGCGCCGGGGGCGCTTGTCCGGATTCGCCCTGTTCGATCACGGCTTTTCCCGATTCCCTGGTCACCACGACGCGCGGATGCACGACGTACTCCGCCGGCACCTGGTCCAGGGCAAGCAGGTGATGGCGCAGGGCCTGTTCGACCAGGTAGCCCTTTTTCAGGCCGGTGGCGCGCACATGCCGCTCCAGCAACTCCTTGGTGCCGGGCGAGACAAAAGCCGAGATTTGAGTGTCTTTCTCCATTTCTACATAAATGTATCTATTTCTACAGTAAATGTCAACGGCGGGAAGTGGTGCGATGCGCCGGGGGATTAATTGCAGGCCCCGGCGTTTCGTCATCCGTCGCCGGCCTTTCCGCGCAGGTGCCGGTTCGGGCATAGACTTCATTGTGGTCAGGGTTGTCCGGGGGCGCACCGGCTTCGATTCCGGCGCCAGGGCCCTGTCGTGCGACCGAAGGAGGATCGGGTGAACAGGCGCGAAGCGGTACTCACAATCCTCGCAGTCGGTGCGATTCCGCTCGCCGCCCTGGCGCAGCCCTCAGGGAGGCCGGCCCGGATCGTCTTTCTGCGCTTGGGTCGACCGCCGACCTCCCCACCGGCTTTTCTGGTTGCCTTCTTCGACGCCTTCAAGCTCGGGATGCGCGAGCTGGGCCATGTCGAGGGCAGGACTTATCAGCTCGAACCCCGCTGGACGCTGGCCAAGGGTGCGGACCTTGCCAAGGAAATTGCGGCCATCAAGCCCGACGTGATCATCGCGTCCGAAGTCACGGCGCGCGTAGCGCAGCGGGCGGCACTCGGTGTCCCGATCGTCCTGATCTACAGCGGCGACCCGGTCGCGGGCGGCTTCGCAAAAAGTCTTGCTCACCCCGGCGGTAACGTCACCGGGCTCGCGACCCTCAATCAGGATACGAGCCCCAAGCTGCTCGAGTTGCTCCTTACGGTCGTGCCCGGGCTTGCGCGCGTGGCGGTACTGGCGAATCCCAACGTGCCGTCTTACGCCTCGGTGCTGAAGAACCTTCAAGGTGCGGCCCGGCAGGCCAAAGTAGATATTCTCTCGATAGAAGTCCGCAACCCCGAGGAGATCGACAACGGGTTCGCGCGCATCGCGCAGGAGAAGTTGCGGGCCGTCGTCGTGCCGGGGGACTCGCTCATCTTCGACCGGAGACAGCAGATCGCGGATCTGGCGTTGAAGTATGGAGCGGCCTCCGTATACCCGGTCAAGGAGCACGCCGACGCCGGCGGCCTGATGAGCTATGGCGTGAGCCTCGCCGACATGTTCCGGCGCTCGGCAGCTTTCGTCGACAAGATCCTCAAGGGGGCCAAGCCCGGCGACCTGCCGATCCAGCAGGCCACGACGCTCGAACTCGTGATCAACCTGAAGACAGCCAAAGCGCTTGGCCTGACGATCCCGCAGTCGGTCTTGCTGCGCGCGGATCGGGTGATCGAATGACCGCGCGCAGGCTAGTCCTTCCGGAGGTCATCGAATGACGACGCGCAGACAAATCCTTCTGGGTGCGGCGTCGCTCTTCATTTCGGCACGCGCCGCGGCGCAGGCGCGAAACCACCGCGTAGGCCTGATCGGTTACTCGGCCGCATCCGCCGGCCCCTTCTTCCTGGCGTTCACCACCGCGCTCGCGGAACTCGGCTATCGCGAGGGGCAGAACCTCATCGTCGAGCGCCGGTACATCGACGGCCGGCCGGATCGCCTGCCGGCGCTTGCGGCGGAGTTGGTCAATTCCGGCGTCGAGGTGGTTCTCGTCGGCGGCGAACTGTCCGCGCATGCGGTCAAGTCGGCGAAGCCGGACCTCCCCATCGTCATGGTCTGGTCGCTCGATCCGGTCGGCCAGAAGCTCGCCGCGAGCCTGGCCCGCCCGGGCGGCACGGTGACCGGCCTGACGTTCCACACCGGCACGGAATTGGCGGCCAAGGAACTCCAGCTGATCAAGGAAGCGGTCCCGACGATCTCCCGCATCGCTCTTGTCTGGGATCCGGCCAGTGTGGGACAGGCCGCGTATGCGCGGCGGGTCGGCGAAGCTTCCAAAAGCCTCGGCCTCGAGATGTCGATGGTGGAAGTGCGAAGCGCGGCCGATGTGACGCCGGCGCTCGATGGCTTGCGCAAGAGCCGGCCGAATGCGCTTTGGATCTGGGGCAGCCCGATCCTGAGCCTGCATCGCAACCAGATTGTCGAATTCGCGATCAAGGAGCGCATGCCGGCCTTTGGCGTGATCCCGTATGACGTCGAGCAGGGATGCCTGATGTCGTACTCGGTCGATATGCTCGCCTCGCACCGGCGTTCGGCCGGTTTCGTCGCCAAAATCCTTAAGGGCGCGAAACCGGGCGACCTTCCGATCGAGCAGCCCACCCAGTACCAGCTGGTCGTGAACCTCAAGACCGCCAAGGCGATCGGCATCACGATTCCGCAGTCGATCCTGCTGCGGGCAGATCGGGTGATTGAATGAAGCGGCGCGCGTTCCTGGTTGCGGCAATTGCCGCGAGCGGGTCGTTCGCGACCGGCGCGGGCGCGCAGGAAACCGGAAAGCCGAAACGCGTGGGCTGGATCGGCATCGGCGCTGCGCCGAACGAGCCCGATGCGTGGATGGGCGAGGCGTTCGTCGCCCGGCTGCGCGAGCTGGGCTGGCTCGAGGGACGCACGATCGAATTCCTGCGGCGTCGCCCTGGCGCGCAGGCCGATGAAACGCGTGTCGAAGGCGTGGCGCGCGAGTTGGTCCGGCAGAAAGTCGACCTGATCTTTGCGCCGTTCGGCGCGCAGGCGGTCGTCGCGCACAAGGTTTCCGGCTCGATACCCCTCGTATTCGCCGTCACCAGCGACCCCGTGCGAAACGGCCTGACCACCAGCCTTGCGCGACCGGATAGGAACGCGACGGGAACGTCGACGCTCTTCGCCGACCTCTGGGGCCCACGCATCCAGCAGCTCAGCGAGGTCGTGCCGAAGCCCCGCAAGATCGCGGTCCTGTTGAACCCGGATGTTGCCTGGCAGATTCGGGACTTTGAGCGAATCCGCGAAGCCTGCGCAAAGCTCGGCCTTGCGGCGATTCATATCGCGGTGCGCCGCCGCGAAGATTTCGACACCGCGATCGAACGGTCGGTACGCGAAGGCGCCGATGCCCTCACGCACATGCCGGATGGCCTCTTCCAGTTGAATCGCCGTGCGCTGGTCCAAATGGTTGCACACACGCGGCTCGCCGCAACGTATTCCGGGGTCGAGTATGTGGCCGATGGGGGCCTGATGACCTACGCGATCGACCTCCGCGACATCATGCGCAAAGCCGCCGACTATGTGGACCGTATCCTGCGCGGAGCGCGCGCAAGCGAGCTCCCGATCGAGCGGCCGGCGCGGGTCTATCTCGTGCTGAACCAGAAGACCGCGAAGGCGCAAGGCATCACGTTCCCTCAATCGCTCCTGTTGCGCGCCGACCGGGTGATCGAATGAGCGGGACGCGGACCGTTGCTACTGACATTAGCATACGAAGTCCCGCGCGATTATTCGCTCCCCGGTGAACTTCCTGACAGCGCGATCTGCAGTCATGCAGCGAGGATTCGAAATTCCGTCGCCTTGACTACCGGACGGACAATCCTGTTCTCCCGATGAATTTCAACCACACCGTAGTTGGCCAGGGTCTTCAGCGTCCTTGAGAGATTGCTCGGCTTGCGCCCGGTAAGTTCCGACAGCACCGTCAGCGACGCGGGCTTGACCTCCCGGATAATGCGGAGCAGCGCGCGATTCTCGTCGCTCAGTACTTCTGCCAGGGACCGCATCGACGTGAACCAGATCTTCGGTTCGCCGGCCTTGGGCTTGTACTCCCCCTTTGCAATCGCCAGCACGCGCGCGCGAATCTTGTCCTGCGGCATGATGCCGATGGAAACAACGTTCCTTGCCATGTTCATTTCTCCAAAAGCAATTTGAGCACGCGATCCACTTCCGCAAAAAAATCGACCAGCAACTGGTGTGCATTCTTGAAACTGTACGGCACTCCCTCATCCGAAGCGTGCCGGTGGCGGTGATCGTAAGGCAGCCTCCGCCCGGCGAATGGCCTTTCGGCGCACAGTGGCCGGAGTTTCTGTGCAGCCACATTCAACCCGCATTGCATGCGGCCGGGCACGCGCACGAAATTCTTCTGATGTAGTGCCAGGCTGCGCCGAGGCTCGTGTCCGCTGGTCAGGCTTTCCGCGCCCCCGCCACAACCTGCTCAATCTTGCCTATGAGGTTCGGCTCGACCTGCAATCAAGCGACGCGCAGGGCGTCCCACAGTTGCCGAGGCGACAACAGCGGCATGCGTTCGACGGATTCGAGCAACAGCATCGCCTGGTCTCCAGTGACCAGGGCGTCGACCTGTCCCGCCAACGCATCGGCGATCACCTTCCTGTCCTGGGCGTCGATGCCTGCAATCGCGCGTGATGCTCCCGCGGGCGCCAGCTCGCAAAACCGGCGCAGGAACTGAACGCGCTCCGACGCAGCGGCGCCGGAGTGGCGAAATTTTGATCGGAGGACTGCGTCGAATTCGGCAAGCACCGTTTCGCTCACGACCGGCACATGGTCGGCGAGGATCGCCTGGAAGAGATCGGCGCACAGGCCGCGCGCAGTGAACGCGCTCACGAGGACGTTGGTATCGACGAACACCCTCACGAGACGCCGCGGAAAACATCCTCGTCGGTGAGGTAGCCGGCGGCTTCGGCGAGCGGGAGGGACGCCGCGCGCAAAGCGCGAAATTCGTGGAGCGCCAGCTGGCGCCGGAGCGCGTCACGGACGATCTCGCTCTTCTGCCGCTTGGTGGCCTTTGCAACTGCGTCGAGCTGCTTCTCGAGTTTTGGATCCAGCCTGATCGTCAGCGTGCCCATTGCGGGTACTCCGGAATGCGTGATGTAAGACAGTGTAACACATCGACCCGCTTCTCCACGCACCGCCTTGACCGACTCACCCCTTCCGCGTCCCCTCCACCACCTGCTCGATCTTCGCGATCAGGTTGGCAGGACTGGCGAAAGCTCGCCTCCCCGGTGCCGTGCGCGAGCCGCGCCGATGGAATCGTCCGGGTATGAAGGCCATATGCAACTGGTATTTCCGTTTCAGGTGTGCGAGCTTCAAGCTGGAAGTCGCAGAACGTAGAAGACTCGGTGCCAGCGTGCCGCCTGTGCACTCGCGCACATCTTGACCCAACAAGAGGAAACAGATCCATGAAAATCTGCCGCTATCGCATGCGCGACGGGGCCGAATCGATCGGGGTTGTCGACAACCAGAGCGTCCGGAGGATCGTTGGCGCCACCGACGTCGTCGATGCGGCCCTTGGCGGCCGCGTGGAACTTGCGGACCCGCACGACCTGGCCGACGTTACCCTGCTCTGCCCGGTTCCGCTTCCCCGCAAGATCCTCGGGATAGGCCTCAACTACCGGGACCATGTCAACGAATCTGCAACACCACGGGACGCCCCGGCATTCCCGGTGTTCTTCAACAAGCAGGTGACCTCGGTGACCGGGCCCGGCTCGCCGATCCATCGGCCCCGCGTGTCCGAGATGCTCGACTTCGAAGGGGAACTCGCGGTCGTGATCGGCCGCACCTGCCGGCTCGTTCCCGAGCACCTGGCCCTGGGGGTCGTCGCAGGCTACACCGTCGCCAACGATGTGAGCGTGCGGGACTGGCAGCGCAAAGCGCCGACGCTCACGCTTGGAAAATCGTTCGACACGCACTGCCCCATCGGCCCGTGGCTGGTTACGGCAGGCGAACTCGGCAATCCCCACGCGCTGCGCATACGAACCAGCATAGGAGGGGAGGTGCTGCAGGACTTTTCGACTGCCGACATGATCTACCGCATCGAGCAGCAGATCGCCGTCCTCTCCGCCTGTTTCACGCTCGAACCCGGCGACATCATCCTGACGGGCACCGGCCGCGGCGTAGGCGTCCACCGGAAGCCGCCGCGGTGGATGCGGGCCGGGGAGGTCGTGCGTGTCGAGATCGAGAACATCGGCGTCCTCGAAAATCCGGTGATCGAGGAGCCTGACGGCATCGCGCGCTGGTAGCCGCCGCCCGACACACACCCCGGAGGAGAGTACAAGGCTTCTCCTGCGTCAGCTCGCCCGGTTACTGGCCACGCAGCCCCAGCGAATGGATGATCGGATGCCACTTCCGGGCTTCCGCATCGACGTAGCTTTCGAAGTCCGACGGCGATGTCGCCATCGGTTCCATGCCCGCATCCCGGAATTGCCGGGCGACTTCCGGAGTTTGGATGACCGCCCGGAACTCCGATGACAACCGCTCCACGACAGCCGCGGGGGTCTTGCGGGGCGCCACGACGCCGACATAAGGGAAGACTTCGACGTCGGCGACGCCTTGCTCGGCGGCCGTCGGGATCTCGGGGGCAATGGCAATCCGGTTCTTCGTCAGCACGGCAAGCGCCTTCAGCTTTCCCGACCTGACCAGCGGCATGGCCACTATCGTGTCGATCACGGCAACCTCGACCTGCCCGGCCACAGTGGCCAGCGCGACAGGCGAAGCGCCCTTGTACGGGATGTGCTGCGCCCGCAGCCCGGTGCGACTCTTGAGCAGTTCCATCGCCAGGTGCGGATACGAGCCCTTGGCGGACGCGCCATAGTTGACGTTTCGCTTCTTCGAAAGATCCACGAGGGCAGGCAGGTCGGCGACATCGAAGCCCTGCGTAGCCACCAGAAGCATCGGGGCGCGAATCAGCATGGACACCGCAGCGAAGTCCCGCGCCGGGTCGTAACCCGGATCCGCGTACAACGCCGCGTTCAATGCCATGACGCCGCCTTCGGTCGCCAGCAGGGTGTACCCATCGGCCGGGGCATTCGTCACGAAGCGTGCGGCGAGCATCCCGCTGGCGCCGGCGCGATTGTCGACAACGATCGGCTGGCCCAGGCGCTCGGAGAGGCGCTGGGAGATCGTCCTGATGACGGAGTCGATTCCGCCGCCTGCCGCCGCGCTCACGACAATGGTGATCGGCCTTGCCGGCCACGTTTGCGCGCAGACGGTGCCGTGCCCGAAGAGAGCCGCAAGCAGGATTGCGAACAGGACAGTGATCGATCGACGCGCGGGCATGGGTATCCTTTCCGGGACGGGATGTCCCCTCAAATCGGGGTGACGAGCAAGGGAAGACTCTCAAGAGTCCGGAGGGCGTTCACGAGCCGGTAGGGTGTCGGCCCGTCGACCTCGATCTTTCTCGCGCGACGTGCCAGCGCTCCCAGCAGGCATTCGCTTTCAAGCCTGGCGATCATCTGCCCCAAGCAGGTGTGAATGCCATGGCCAAAGCCCACGTGGATCCCCGCGGTCCTGCGTTGAACGTCGAACTCGTCGGCACGCTCCCACTGGCGCGGGTCCCGATTCGCCGCCCCCAGGAAGGCGCCGATCTTCACGTCCTTCCCGAGCCGGACGCCGGACAGCGTCGTGTCCTCGACGACGCAACGGAACATGTGGCGGACTGCGGAGTCGTATCGAATGCCCTCTTCCAGCGCAGATTTGAGCAGGCGCTGATCCGACCGGATGAGGTCGAACTGGGCGGGGTGACGCGCCAGCTGAAGCAGCGTCTGGCCGATGGATGCTATCGAAGTATCGGTGCCGGCCCGGAAGAACGCACGCACCATGAACTGGCCGGTGCCGGGCAGGAATTCACCCCTGTCCTCGGCCTCGTAAATCCGCTCGCCGATCCCGCCCGGGATCAGGCTCCTTCTCTGGAACGCGGCCTGGTACCACTCCCAGATGGGCTTGACGCGCAGTCTCGAAGCGCTCAGCAACTCGTTCTGGCAGCCGAGCTCGTTGAAGTTGAAGTCCCCGATGGCGACGACATCTGCGAACCGCTCCCGCGGGACATCAAGGCCGACGCTCTCCATGACGACCTTGATCACGAACGGCTCGACGAGGTCCCGGACACCGTCGAAGTTCCGCTGGTCCAGCGCGCGTTCGACGAACGCTTCGGCCTCTGCCTCGAATGCGCTCTTGAGGTTGCGTATGACCACGGGCGAGAGGATGCGCACCATCGCCGATCGAACCTCCGTGTGGTACGGGGGCTCCGTTTCCGTGATGTGGCTGCGCTCGCGCCAGGCGTCGGGCTTGCGAATGTCCGAAAGACCGATCCCGGCCGTCGACGTAAACCGGCCGTAGTTGGACATCACTTCCCGGACTTCTTCGTATCGCCCGGTGGCATAGACGCCGTACTTCTTCAGGTAGACGACCGGGCCGGCATCGCGAACCTCGCGGTAGAAGGCTTGCGAATCCCGCAGGTTCTCGAACGCATAGGGATCCAGATCCAGTTCCGCCGGCTGCGTCATTTCGGCAAGTTCCTGCAATCAGCTTGCAACATCGGCGCGCTTTTTCAGGACATCCTCGGGAATGCCCGCCTCGTAGTCGCGCACCAGCTGCTCCGGGTCGAACGGGATGCCCCGCGGATCGCGCCTGAAGGCCTCGCTGTTCATGAAGGCGACCGTCTTCTCGAAGCCGTCGAAGTTGTCCGTCTGCAGTTCGATGTTCGTCCCGTCGGGATCGAAATAGTAGAAAGAGGTCGTAGGACCATGGTTGACTGCGCGGTTCGGCGCGATCCCGGCCTTGCGCAGCCGCACGTAGTTGCCCAGCAGGGCTCCCAGCGAGGGATAGCTGTAGGCAATATGGGCCACGCCCCATGCCTGCGGGTCGGGCGCCTTCAGGGACGCCTTGCGGCGGATCACGAGCCGGTGGTGCTCGTCGTCAAACGTCAGGAAGCACAGCTCGCCGTTGTTGAAGACCTCGCGCACGTTGAGCACTTTCTTGTACCACTCGATCATTTCAACGAAGCGCGTCGAGTACAGGACGAAGTGCGCCATGTAGGCCGGCCGGATGTCCGTGCCGAAATCGTCGAGGGAGCGAACTGAGTGTTTCATGGGGTCTCCCGTTGTGTTCGGAGTCGTGCGGCTTCAATATGCATCGGGCGCAATGCTCACGCACATTGGCTGAACGCTGCCGGCCGGCTTGCCCCGAGTTCGGGCCAGGACCGCCCGATCGCGGTGGCAAGCACCTGCTCGATGCCCTTCGGCGCGCTGTCGCCGCGCCAGGCCACGTGATGGTCGGGCCGCACGAGCACCAGCCTGCGCTCGTAGATGGCGCCCGCTTCGACATCCTGCAGCCGCAGAACTCTCAGGGGCATGCCGATCCGCCTGGCGGCCTCCTCGAAACCGTCGGCGTCGGCGGCCCCGAAAGCGACAAGAGTGAACCACGGACCCAGTCGCTCATACAGCAACGAGCCGTCGGGCAGCACGATGCTCGGCATGCGTGCCCCGGGCCACGTCGTCGGCGTGTACTTCACGTCCTCGAACTCCGGAGGTGCGCCGTCCTCCTTGCAGACGATCGGCGAGTCCCGATAGCAGTAGCCGTATTCGATCCCGAAGCTCTCGTTCTCTACGTTGCCGATCTCGCGGATCTGCCGCGACAGGACCTCCCTGCGCGCTTCGCCCTGAGGGGAGTCTTCATCCAGGTCCCCTGCACCCGCATAGAGTTCGCGAATCCTCTGCCGGGTCTGCACGTGGCGCCGCGAAGCCTGCAGGTTGCGCAGCGCCACCGGGCGACGCTCGGCTTCATATGAAGCCAGCAGGTCCTCGCCGCCCCAACCGTGGGTCACGGCCGCGAGCTTCCAGCCGATATCCATCGCGTCTCCGACGCCGGTGTTCATCCCGTAGCCGCCCGAGGGAACGACCTGGTGGGCGGAGTCGCCCGCAAGGTAGACCCGCCCGCGCCCGTAGCTGTCGGCAACAAGCAGGTTTGCGCGCCACGGATTCGCAACGATGATCTCGGCCTGCAAGTCGCGGCCGAACATCTCCTTCAGCAATTCCGCCGGGTCCGACGGTACCCCGCTTCCATCGGGTTCCAGCCTGTACTGGAGCGTCCACGTTTCCTTGTCGTCCTGGGCGATGACACCGAAGCGACCGGACCGGCGGTGCCAGATGATTCCACCGCGCTGGAGCACATCCAGTCGGGTGGACCGGAAGTGAACGAGATAGCTGGGCCGGAGTCCGGATTCACCGCTCAATGCAATGCCGATGGACCGCCGCACGGAGCTGGAGGCGCCGTCACAGCCCACGACATACCCGGCTTCGACCCGGTAGGTCGCACCGGTATGGTGATCGAGGACGGTTGCGGTGACGTGGTCCCCTTCGTCCTCGCAGCTCTGCAGCTCATGCCCGTACCTGACCTGCACTCGGGGCTCGCTCTCGAGGGCGGCCTTCAATGTCGGCTCGAGCACGGCCTGCGAAATTCGCAGAGGCGGCTGTGCGGGCTGCGTGCCGTCGTTGACGGTCCGGATGATCCTGCGGCGCTGCTCTGCGGACGGGTACGTGAACCGGTGAAGCTCGCGCGCCGTGTCCCGCAGGCTGGTCGTATAGAGAACCGTCATCTCGTGCGACTCGGGGATCGCCGCACGCCGAAGCTTGTCCGCCACACCAATGCGCGCGTAGATTTCCATCGAGCGCGAATTGGTCAGGTCCATCTTCGGATGCCTGGTCGTGGTGAAGTTCCTTTCCACCAGTAGGCACCGAACACCATAGAACGAGAGCGTATGGGCCAGCGTCAGGCCGACCGGGCCGCCGCCGGCGATCAGGACAGGTGTCTTCTCGAGTTTCATCGACCGCGAGCATCCATGCATGCGGGGGCGATGAGAAATACCGAGTGCGTATTGCGGTCATAGCGGCGCTGCAGCCCCGGCGGCGAGGTCGGGATCCGGCACCCCCAAATTGACGCCCCTTGTTCGCCGCATCAAAATGCGGCACCTTCTCGCGGACTGCTGTCTTCTCCCTTGGAAATCCGCCACCTACGTTATTTCGTCGCGGTTGCAGAAGAGCTGAACTTCACGCGGGCCGCAGAGCGCCTGCACGTCGCGCAACCGCCGCTCAGCCTGCAGATCAAACTGCTGGAAGAAGAGCTCAGGGTCCCCCTCTTCCAGCGATCGAAGCACCGTGTGTTGCTCACGCCGGCGGGCGAGATCTTTCTCGCCCACGCCCGCAGGGTCCTGAAGGAACTCGCAGATGCGACGCAGGCCATGTCCGGCGTCGCGCGCGGTGAAATCGGCCAGCTCAAGATCGCGTTCAACGGATCGTCCAGCCGCACCGTGCTGCCGCGGCTTCTTCGCGCTTTTCGCGCCAACCGGCCGAATGTGCAGCTGATCCTCTCGGATCTGAGCACCAGCGAGCAACTCGACGCCCTGGAAGCCAACGAGATCCACATCGGGATCGGCCGCGACATGCAGTCGCGCTCGGGGATCCGGTCCAGCCTGATTCGCAGGGAAGCCCTGTGCCTGGTCCTTTCCCAAGGTCACCCGTTGGCCAACCTGGGCCGGATCTCCAGCAGCGCCCTCGAGGCCGAACCCTGGATCATGGTGTCCAAGGTGTATGCGCCTTCGGTGCACGATATGGAGGTGCGGACTTGTGCAAAGGCAGGCTTCATCCCCGACGCCCTGTACCAGATCAAGAACATTCACTCCGTGCTGGACCTAGTGGCGGCCGGGGTCGGGCTGTCCATCCTTCCCGAGGGCATGGAGCGTTTCAAGGGCGACGAGGTCGTATTCCGGCCGATCATCGGCGGTGAGATGTCCCAGACCGTGGTCTGCACTCGCAACGACACACAGTCCGGATTTGCACGGGAATTCGTCGAGCTGGCGCTCAGCGAGTTCGCGGCCGAAGTCAACAGGGCCCCGGTGTCGGCTGCGGAGCCCCGGTCGGTCGAGCTTTACAACGACAAGGCAGCCAACAACTAGTCGCGTGTTCCGCGCTCAGCCGTCCCGCGGCTGCACCGCGCGGCAGTACTCGATTCGCGGTGAGCCCCGCCCCGCCCGTAAAATACTGCCATTTTCAGCATAACCCCCGCGCCGATACTGGCACTCCAGTCAAAATGCTGCCATCGGCCGGCAGTGCTCACCCCTTCCGCGTCCCCTCCACCACCTGCTCGATCTTCGCGATCAGGTTCGGCTCGACCTGCACCTTCCAGCGCGCGTAGATGCGCCGGGTGGCGATCTGCCACTCCTTCATCTCGGCCGGCGTGGGCACGTGCACGTTGACCCCGAGCGCCTTCACGCGCTCGACATCCTCCGCGAAGAGCTTCCTCACCAGGCCGATCTGCTGCTTCGCGGCGTCCTGTGCCGCTTCGCGCACGATCTTCTGGTCCTGCGCGTTCCAGCTCTGCCAGACCGGGTTGGCGATCGCGAAGAGCAGGATGTCGTTCGAGTAGTTCCACTTGGTGACGAACTTCTGGCCGAGCGTGTGGATCTTGGCGGCGAGGAACACTTCGAGCGGGTTCTCCTGCGCGTCCACCGCGCCCGATGCCAACGCGGGCTGCGCGTCGGCCCAGCTCATAAAGGTCGGGTTCGCGCCCATGCCGCTCATGATCTCGCCGTACATCGGGCTGCCGACCACGCGGATCTTGATGCCCTTGAGGTCCACGGGCTTGAGGATCGGGCGCTTGGAATTGCTGATCTGCCGGAAGCCGGTCTCGCCCACCGCGAGCGGCTCCGCGCCCGCCTTGCGCACCAGATCGAAGTAGTCCTTCATGACCACCGGCGAATTGAGCACCGCATCCAGCGCCTTGTGGTCCGGCGTGATGAAGGGCAGCGTGAACACGCCGAGCTGCCGCACCGTGCCCGACCAGTTGATCGGCGCGCCGCACAACACGTCGATGATGCCCTGGCGCATCGCCGAGAACTCGCGCGTCTGGTCGCCCTGCACCAGCGACGCACCCGGGTACTGCTTGATGTTGATGCGGCCGTTCGTGCGCTCCCTCACGAGGTTGGCGAAGATCTCGCCGCCCTTGCCCCATGCGAAGGCTGGCGGCACCACGGTCGACATCTTGTACTCGGCCTTGTATTGCTGGGCGCGCAGGATGGCGGGGAAGCCCAGCGCAGTCGTCGCCGCCGCGGCAGCGGCGCCTTTGATGAGGTCGCGTCTTTTCATGGTCGGTTCTCCTCGTTCGATGGTCCTAGTCGGCCTTGACGCCGGCGGCGCGCACCACCTTGCCCCAGCGTTCCTGTTCCTTCTTGATGAAAGCCGCGTACTCGGCGGGCGTCGATCCCACTGCCTCGGCGTCGTCGGCCGCGAACCTCTCCATCACGCTCGCGCTCCGGGCGGCCTTTGCGGCCTCGGCCGCGAGCCTGCGAATCACAGGCTCGGGCGTTTTCGCAGGTGCATTCAGCCCATACCACTGTGAAGTCTCGAAGCCCGGGTAGCCCTGCTCGGCCACGGTGCCGACGTCGGGAAGCGTGTGCAGCCGCTTGGCGGTGCCGACGGCGATCACGCGCAGCTTGCCCGCCTTGACGTGCGGCATCAGCGGCGGCGTGCCTGCCGAGGCCGCCTGAGTACGCCCGGCCACGAGGTCGATGACGTTCGGGCCGGTGCCCTTGTACGGCACGTGCTGGATGTCGATGCCGGTGACCTGCTTGAGGTATTCCATCGCCAGGTGCCCGGCCGAGCCGTTGCCGGCGCTGCCGTAATACATCTTGCCGGGCTCCTTCTTGGCCAGCGCGACGAACTCGCGCAGGTTCTTCGCCGGCACGCTCTCGTGCACCACGAAGATCGCCGGCACGATCGCGAGCAGGGAGACCGGCGCGAAATCCCTGTCGACGTCGTAAGGCAGCTTCGAATACATGAACGGGTTCATCGCCAGCGACCCGACGTGCCCGATGATCAGCGTGTAGCCGTCGGGGTCGGCCTTGGCGACTTCGAGCATCGCCACGTTGCCGCCGCCCCCCGGCTTGTTGTCGACCACGATCGACTGGCCCAGACCCTTCTCCATTTCGTGCGCTACCGCGCGCGCGACGATCGACGAGCTGCCGCCGGGCGCGAAAGGCACGACGAGCCGCAGCGGCTTGGTGGGGAAAGTCTGGGCCGGCGAGGCGGCGGCCCAGGCGGCCAGCAGCGCTGCGGCGAAAATGGCGATTCTTTGCATGTTTCCTCCCGAGGCCCGATATTAAGGGATCCGCAGACAAACCGGCACCCGATGACGCGACCGGCGCGCAATCCCGTGTCACGATGCGAGCCCGTACCCCATTGCCAAAGGAGACAGCGATGGCCCAGCTCTTGAACGAAATCGCCTGGGGGCAATCGATCCTGCCGCGCGTGTCCGATCCCGCTTGGGAACGCGAAGTCAAGCGGCGCGTCGGCCACGTGAACGAGATCGACCGGCGCGTGGCGCCCAACCCGTGGCTGCGCGAGCTTTGCGCGTCGGCCGCCTCCTACCGGCCGGTGGCGATGCCGCAGCACCTGTTCAACATCGGCGCCTTCGTCACCGCACAGGAGAATTCCTGCCGCTACTGCTACGGCGCCAACCGCGCCTACATGAAGGTCCTGGGGTACTCCGAGTCCTTCATCAGCCGGATCGAGCGCGACGCCAACCTCGCCGAACTCGACGCCAAGGGGCGCGCGTTCATCGCCTTTTGCCGCAGCCTTGCGCGCTCGCGGCCGCGCCCGATGAAGGCGGATTACGAGGCGCTGGTTGCTCTCGGCTTCGCCCCGCTGGCGGTGGCCGAGATGACGATGCAGATCGCGCTGTCGTGTTTCTACAACCGGATCGGCCTCTAGAGCGCCTGCCCGCCCGAGTACGACTTCGAGCGCATGAGCGAAGGCCTGCGCGGCCGCCTGTTCAGGCCCGTGCTGCGGCTGGTGCTGTCGTTGCACAAGCCGGCCCAGCCGCCGCTGCTCGACGAGGCTTCGCTGCGCGCCGGCCCGTTCGGCGCGGTCATCGGCACGCTGTCCGGGTTGCCGGGCGCGGCGATCTTCAAGGCGGCGCTCGACGGCGCGTTCGCCTCGACGGTGCTGCCCAAGGTGACCAAGGCGCTGATGTTCGCGGTCGTCGCGCGCACGCTCGGCTGCCGCACCAGCGAAGCCGAGGCGCGCAAGCTGCTCCTTGCCGAAGGCTGCGAGGCCGCCGAGATCGACGCCGCGCTGATGACGCTGCGCTGCCCGCGCCTCACGCCGGCCGACGAAAGCCTGCTTTCGTGGGCGCGCGACACGGTGTACTACCAGATCGGCCCGATCCAGCAGCAGACCGCGGCGCTCGCCGCCTCGATCGGGACTGCCGCGATCCTCGAGGCGATCGGCGTCGCCGCGCTGGCGAATGCGACCGTGCGCCTGGCGATGCTGCTCGAATGAGCGAGGCTGCGTCCGCCTGGGCGCTCGGCGCCGCGCTCGCGCTCGCAGGGCTGCTGGGCGTTGCCGCGTTCGCGCTCCTGCGCAAGGTGCGCCAGCTCGAGCTTTTGCTCGCCGTGACCCGGGACAAGCTCGAACAGGTGCAGGGCCAGTTCGAACGATTCGTGCCGCGCGACGTCGTCGAGCAACTGACCGGCGGGCAGGGCGCGTTCGTGCCGCAGCGAAGGGTCGTCACCATGCTGTTTGCCGACCTGCGCGGATTCACCGCGCTTTGCGATCGCCTCGACCCGGCGGTGACGGTGGGCCTGCTGAACGAGTACTTCCGGCGCATGAACGCGGTCATCGTCCGCCACCATGGCCACGTCAACGAACTGGTCGGCGACGGGCTGCTCGCCCTCTTCGGCGCGCTGGAGCCGAATCCCTGGCAGGGCCGCGACTCGGTGCTCGCCGCGCTGGAGATGCGCGAGGAACTGGCGCGCTACAACGAGACGTTGCGCGAAAAGGGCCTGCCGGAGCTGCGCTTCGGGATCGGCATCCACTCGGGCGAAGTCGTGGCCGGCGTGATGGGCGCCGGCACCCCCGACAAGTTCAGCGTCACCGGCGACCCGATCAACGTCGCCTCGCGCGTCGAGGGACTGACCTCGGTGCACAAGGTCGACCTGCTCATCACCGAGGAGATCCGCGCCGCGCTCGACGGGCATTTCGCGCTGCGCCCGATGCCGGCCACGCCGGTCAAGGGCAAGGCCGAGCCGATCGTCACCTACTTCGTGGAAGGCGTGGCAATGCCGGGGGCGTGACGCGGGAAGGCGGTCCGGACGCCCCCAGGGTTCGCGCGTTCGCCTAGTACCCGAGCGATCTCGGCAGCCAGAGGGCGAGTTCCGGGAACAGGATCACGACCAGCGTCACGCCGAGAAAGCTCGCGATCAGCCAGCCGACCCACGGGATCGTCGCCTCCATCGGCACCTTCGCCATCTTGCAGGCGACCATCAGGTTGACCGCCATCGGCGGCGTGAACTGGCCGACCGCGATCTTCATCGTCAGGATCACGCCGAACCAGACCGGGTCCCAGTTGAACACCTTGGCGATCGGCATCAGCAGCGGCAGGAAGATCAGGAAGATCGACACCCCGTCGAGGAACATGCCGACGAACATCAGGATCACGATGATCAGCACGATCGCGCCGAAGCTGCCCAGGCCGCTGCCGGCGATGAACGCGGCGATCGGGTCGGCGATGCCGAGCGTGTTGACCGAATAGGCGAAGATCCCCGCCAGGCCGAGGATCAGCATGATGATCGCCGAGAGCTCCGCGGCCTCGCGGAAAATGTCGAAGAGGTCCCCGAACCTGATCGTGCGATGGATCGCCATGCCGACGAACAACCCGTAGAACACCGCGACCACCGCGGCCTCGGTCGGCGTGAACCAGCCCATGCGCATGCCGCCGAGGATCAGCACCGGCGCCACCAGCCCCCAGACCGCCTCGCGCAGGCTCTTCCAGAACGGCGGGCGGGGCTCGTCACTGCCGCCGCGCCCGATTCCGTGCTGGCGCGAGATCAGCACCGCAGGCACGATCAATGCAAGCCCTGCCAGCATGCCCGGCACCATCCCGGCGGCGAACAGCGCCGGCACCGAAGCCCCGGGCACCATCACGCTGTAGACGATGAACGCGATCGAAGGCGGGATCAGAATGTCGGTCGCCGCGGCGGCGCCGATCACGCTCGCGGAGAACGCCGCCGGGTAGCCGGCCCTGGACATCGCTGCGATCATCACGCCGCCGACCGCGGCGGCATTCGCCGGGCCGGAGCCCGAGATGCCGCCGAGCACCATCGCAACGCTGATCGCCACCAGAGGCAGCATGCCGGAGCCGCGCCCGACCACCGCGATGGCGAACGTGACCATGCGTTGCGCGACGCCCGAGCGGTCGAAGATCGCGCCGACCAGCACGAACATCGGCAGCGCGAGCAGCGGGTACTTGGCGATGCTCGCGTAGAAATTCTGCGGCACCGCGAAGAGGCCCCAGAGTTGCGCGTCGGTGTTGGCCACCGCGATCGCTATCGCCCCGCCGATGCCGAGCGCGACGCCGATCGGCACGCCGGCCAGCAGCAGCACGATGAACACGCCGAACAGCAGGACGCCGGTCATTTCCCGCTCTTCAGGCGCCGGTACACCTGCCCGGCGCGGTACGCGATGACCAGCGACATCACCGGCACCCAGACCGTGTACCACCAGCGCGGCACGCCCAGGCCGGAGGACGTTTCGTTGTAGCGGAAGTCGTCCCACACCATGTCCCCGGTCAGCCCGGCAAGCACGACGAAGAAGATCGTCGTGACCAGCGCGCCCGACAGCGCGAGGAACCGCCGGCGCGCAGGGCTGCCGCGCTCGAGGAAATATTCGATCCGCACGTGGTTGTCGCGCGCCGCTGCGGCGGCGGCGCCGGCCAGCGTCATCAGCACCAGCAGGAAGACCGAGAATTCCTCGGTCCACGCGAAAGATTCGTCGGAGAAGTAGCGGACCAGCACGTTGCCCATCGTGATGAGGCAGAGCAGCCCCATCGCGAGCACGGCGATCCAGTCTTCCGCCGTCCTGCGGGTCCGGTCCTGTGCCGGCTCGCTCATCGGCCTGCGCTAGGCGAGGAAACTCTTGGCGGCGGCGACGATCTTGGCCGCGCCGACGCGCGATTCGTCCTCGAGCGGCTGCGCGTAGCCGGCCGGGATGCGCGGCGCGCCCAGGCGCCGCACGCGGATGCCGAGCTCCTCCGCGACGGTGGCCGCGATCTCGGCGCCGAAGCCGCCGGCCTGCACCGCCTCGTGCACCACCAGCAGCTGGCCGGTGTTCGCGCAGGACTCGAGCACCGCCTCGCGATCCCAGGGCCAGATCGTGCGCAGGTCGATCATCTCCACCGAGACGCCTTCCTTCGCGAGCGCC
Source organism: uncultured Bordetella sp. (assembly GCA_964599095.1). GTDB lineage: Bacteria > Pseudomonadota > Gammaproteobacteria > Burkholderiales > SG8-39 > SZAS-79. Next base: position 4,717 of record CAZREB010000018.1, on the reverse strand, counting down.
GGCAGCGCGGCCATGCAGTCGTGCACCGAGCGCGACCACGAGACGATCGTGAGGTCCTTGCCCGCCTGCGCGATGCGCGCCTTGCCCAGCGGCACTTCGGCGCCGGCCGTGACCTCGCCCTCGATGCCCCAGAGCTCCTTGTGCTCCATGTAGACCACCGGGTCGCCGCAGGCGAGCGACGCCTTCAGCAGGCCGTAGTTGTCGGCCGGCGTCGAAGGCGCGACCACGGCAAGGCCCGGGACATGCGCAAACCACGCTTCGAGCGATTGCGAGTGCTGTGCCGCCGAAGCGCTCCACAGGCCGATCGGCATGCGTGCCACCAGCGGCACGCGGCCCTGCCCGCCGAACATGAAGCGGTTCTTGGCCGCCTGGTTCACCAGTTCGTCGATCGCGCACAGCGCGAAGTCGACCACGCGCATCTCGACCACCGGCCTCAAGCCCGCGAGCGCCATGCCGACCGCCGCGCCCATGATCGTCGCCTCGGAGATCGGCGTGTCGATGATGCGTCCCGGGCCGAACTCCTGCGGCAGCCCGCGGTACTGGCCGAAGATCCCGCCGCGGCCGAGGTCTTCGCCCAACGCGACCACGTTCGGATCGGTGCGCATCGCCTCCTGCAGCGCGAGGCAGGCGGCCTGCGCATACGTCATCGTGGCGCTCTGCGGGGCGGGGGCGCTCATTTCCACTGACCCTTGCCGCTGTCCATGATGTCTTCATACGCGGTGGACGGCTCCGGCCAGGGCGAGCTCTTCGCGACCGTCAGCGCGACGTCCACCTCGATCTTCGCGGCGTTGTCGATTTCGTCGATCGCGGCCGCCGGCTCGCCGGCCTCGATGAGTTCACCGCGCGCGAGTTTGAGCGGATCGAAGGCGAGCGCCTGCTCGACCTCCCCGGGATCGCGATAAGTCCCCGGGTCCACCGACACATGGCCCTTGAAGCGGTAGGTCACCGCATGGATGAAGGCCGGCCCGTTGCCGTTGCGCACCCAGCCGGCAAGCTCGCCGGCCACGCGGTCCACCGCGACCACGTCGTTGCCATCGACCTGCTCGCAGCGGAGGCCCATGCTCCTGGCGCGCAACAAGGGGCCGTCGCCCGCGGTCATCGGGCCGGTGGGCGTGGTGGCCGAAATGCGGTTGTCCTCGCAGACGAACAGCACCGGCAGCTTGTACACGCCCGCCCAGTTGAGTCCTTCGAGAAAGGGGCCGCGGTTCACGGCCCCGTCGCCGAAGAAACACGCGACGATCTGCGGCCTGCCCTGCACCTTGAGCGCGTGCGCTGCGCCCACGGCGATCGGGATGCCGGCCGCCACCACGCCGTTGGCGCCGAGCATGCCGACCGAGAAGTCGGCGATATGCATCGAGCCGCCCTTGCCGCGGTTGTAGCCGGTAGAGCGCCCGAACAGCTCGCACATCATGCGGTTCAGGTCCGCGCCCTTGGCGAGCGTGTGGCCGTGGCCGCGATGGGTCGAGGTCAACAGGTCCTCGCGCACCAGGTTTGCGCAGACCCCGGCGGCAACGGCTTCCTGCCCGGTGGACAGGTGCAGCGGTCCGCGCACCAGCGCCGGCGTGCTGCTCGCCGCGAGGCCCCAGGCCTGCACGCCGCCCTGGCTGGCGATTTCGGCCGCGTTCTCGAAGGCGCGGATGCGCGCCATCATGCGGTAAAGCGACAGCAATCTCTGGTTTGCGGCAGCCAAGGAAGCGCCCCGGCCTAGTTCTGCGTGCAGGAAACGCTGTTGCCCACCGGCGAGCAGGTGACGCCCATCCGCGGCGGCTGGCGGATCGGGTTCAGCCGGTCGTCGCGCTCGGCGTCCATGAGTTCGTCGAGCGCATGCCGCAGCTCGGCGCGCGCCTCCTGGTCGGGCATGCGGCCGGTGCCGACCTTTTCCATCAGGTCCTCGGCTTTCTCGATGTACTTCTTCGCGCGAAGATCGCTCCTCATGCGCAGCGTCGGCTGCGCGGCGCGCCCGGCATCGGCCTTGACCGCTTCGATGGTGCAATCGGCGACCTGCACGAACGTGCTCGCGCCCCTCTCGCATTCGTCCCAGCGGTAGTTGATCGAAGTGCAGCCTGCCGCGATCGCAGCAGCGGCAAGTGCCGAAACCGCTCCGGACACGGACTTCAGCACGGACATCTTCGTCTCTCGAACGGGCATTGCGCTCATCCTTGCCATTTCGGGTTGGATCGGCCGCGATTATGCCGCATGGGGGCCGGTCCTACCTGACCCGAATGTGACTTAGGGCGATCGCACTTCGCGGTTAGACTTCGCGCATGAAGACCGTTTCCCTGCCTTCGGGCGAACTGGTCCCGGCCCTCGGGCAGGGCACCTGGAACATGGGCGACCGGGCCGCGACCCGCGCCGAGGAAGTCGCCGCCCTGCGCATGGGCCTGGACCGCGGGCTTACGCTGGTCGACACCGCCGAGATGTACGGCAGCGGCCGCTCCGAGGAACTGGTGGCCGAGGCGATCGCCGGCCGGCGCGACGAAGTCTTCCTGGTGAGCAAGGTGCTGCCGGAAAACGCGACGCGGCGCGGCACGATCGCCGCCTGCGAGCGGAGCCTCAAACGCCTGAAGACCGACCGGCTCGACCTCTACCTGCTGCACTGGCGCGGCAGCGTGCCGTTCGCCGAAACGCTCGAAGCCCTGCTGCGGCTGCAGGCCGACGGCAAGATCCGCCACCACGGCGTGAGCAACCTCGATTGCGGCGGGATGCGCGAGTGGCATGCGATCGAAGGCGGCCAATCGGTCGCTGCCGACCAGGTGCTCTACAACCTCTCGCGCCGCGGGGTCGAATGGGACCTCGCGCCGTGGCTGCGCGAAAAGCGCATCCCGCTGATGGCCTACTCGCCGCTCGAGCAGGCGAGGCTGCTGCAGCACAAGGGGCTTGGCGCCTTCGCGAAGAGGCATGGGCTCAGCCCGGCGCAGGCGGCGCTCGCCTGGCTGCTCGCGCAGGACAACGTGATCGCGATCCCGAAATGCGGGAACCGCGCAAGGCTCGCGGACAACCTCGGAGCCCTCGAACACCCGCTCGCGCCAGCGCAACTCGCCGAGCTGGATGCGATCTTCCCGCCGCCTTCGCGCGCACAACCCCTGGAGATGCTTTGAGCGAACACCCGAACGCGGGCTACATCGAAACGCCTTACGCCTGGTGGCGCCTTGCCGCCTCGTTCACGCTGATGACGGTCGGCGGCTCCGCGATGTACATCGTGATGGTCGTGCTCCCGCTCCTGCAGAAGGAGTTCGGCTCGACCCGCGGCGACGTCTCGATGCCCTGGCTGCTGACCACGCTGGGATTCGGCATCGGCGGGATCCTCGTCGGCCGCATCAGCGACCGCTGGGGAATCTTCTGGCCGTCGGTCAGTGCCGCGCTGTGCCTCGGGCTGGGGTTCGTGGCGGCGGCGCAGGTCGACGCATTGTGGAAATTCGCGCTGATCCAGGGCGTGGTGATCTCGATGCTCGGCGGCGCGGCGAGCTTCGGGCCGCTGGTGGCCGACATTTCGCACTGGTTCTCGCGCCGGCGCGGCATCGCGATGTCGATCTGCATCAGCGGCAATTTCGCGGCCGGCGCGCTCTGGCCGCCGATCGTCCAGCATTTCTTCGACACCGTCGGCTGGCGCACCACGCTGACCGGCACCGGCATCGCGTGTGCCGCGTTGATGCTGCCGCTCGCGTTCATGCTGCACAAGCGCTCGCCCGTGGGCGCCGCCGCGCCTGCGACGGCCAGCGGCGCCGCAGTCGACCGGCCCCTCGGGTTCAAGCCCGGGACGCTGCAGGCGCTCCTGTGCGTGGCCGGGCTGACGTGCTGCCTCGCGATGGCGGTGCCGCAGGTGCATATAGTGGCCTACTGCGGCGACCTCGGTTACGGCGCGGCGCGCGGCGCGCAGATGCTCTCCTTGATGCTGGCCGCCGGCGTGGTCAGCCGCCTGCTCTACGGCTGGCTGTCGGACCGGATCGGCGGCCTGCGCACGCTGCTGCTCGGCTCGGTCCTGCAATGCGCGACGCTCGCGATGTACGTGCCTTTCGACAGCGTCGGCTCGCTCTACGTGCTGTCTTTCCTGTTCGGGTTCTTCCAGAGCGGCATCGTGCCTGCGTACACGCTGATCGTGCGCGAATACTTCCGCCCGTCGGAAGCGGCCGGGCGCACCGGCATGATCTTCCTCACGGCGCTGTTCGGCATGGGCTTCGGCGGATGGCTGGGCGGATGGATCTTCGACCTGACCGGCTCCTACCGGAACGCATTCGCGCTGATGACCGGCGCGAACCTCGCCAACATCGCGATCGTCGCCTGGCTGATCGTGCGGGCCGGCCCGCGGCCCCGCCCGTCGGCGGCTTACGCCGGCGCCTGAGCGCGACTGCCGGGCGCAAAAAAAACGGGCATCTCGCGATGCCCGCTCTTTTCCGCCCCTGCATTACGCCGCAGGGGGCGATGCCGGGTTAACGGCAGGCCGACGGACGATACTTGGAAAGCGTCGAGCCGCTGGTGCACGCCCAGTTGACCGAGCCGCCGGTCGGGACCGTGCCGGCCGTCATCGCCGAGCCGCCGGAGGTCGGTTCCATGATCAGCGTGCCGCCGCCGGCCGCCGAGGTGTAGGTGACCGTAATGACGCCGGTCGTGCCGTCGGTCGCCAGCGAAGCCACGTTGGCGGTAGCCGACGGTGCGACGAGGCCCGAGGTCAGCGGGTTGGTGCCGGAGGCTGCGTTTTCGGAAACCGCCAGCTTTGCGG
>CAZREB010000017.1:0-112788 GCA_964599095.1 uncultured Bordetella sp. | reverse complement strand
CGCGCCTGCTACCGCTACGGCTAGAAGTTTCTTTTTCATTCGGTAAATCTCCTGTGTAGGTTTCGATTCCCGGTCGGGTCCCATGAAATCCTGCATGTGGTCTCCAACCAGACCCCCCGTACCGAGAAGTCGATGCGATTTTGCCAAACGGGGGCTCCCGGGAACAACTTTGGCAATGCTTTCGGCACCTGCTTTCCAAAAGCTGTTGCATTTCTGCAACAAGAAAAATTAATTTATAAAATAATCAATAATTTATAGTTATCACTGAAAGAGGTTTAGAAAGGCTGATCCGGGATCTTTTGCGCGCATGAACGCCTCCCCGACGAGGAAGGCGTCGACCCCGTGCCTGCGCATCGTCGCCACGTCCGCCGGCGATCCAATCCCGCTCTCGGTCACGACCAGACGCCCGGGCGGAATGCGGGGCAGAAGGCCCAGCGTGGTGTCCAAGCGCGTTTCGAACGTTCGCAGATTGCGGTTGTTGATACCCAGCAGGGGCGTCTTCATCGGTCCCGCAGCTTCCAGTTCGAGTCCATCGTGGATCTCGACGAGCACCGCCATGCCGAGGGAAAGCGCCAGCGCCTCGAGACCGGCCATGGCCCGCGGCTCGAGCGCCGCCACGATCAGCAGGATGCAATCGGCGCCCATGGCGCGCGATTCGTATACCTGGTACTCGTCGACTATGAAGTCCTTGCGCAGCACCGGCAGGCTGCATGCATCGCGCGCCTGTACGAGGTGCTCTGGCGCTCCTTGGAAATAGGGCGCGTCGGTCAGCACCGAGAGGCATGCGGCGCCGGCCCGCGCATAGGACTTCGCAATCGCAACCGGATCGAATTGCTCCCGCAAGAGTCCCTTGGACGGGCTGGCCTTCTTGATCTCGGCGATCACGGCCGGCGCGCCTGCCGCCAGCTTGGCGCGCATCGCGCCAACGAAATCACGCGGCGGACCCGCACTCGCGGCACGGTCCCTGACGCTGGCCAGCGGCTCGATCGCGCTCGCCCGGGCGATCTCCTCGTGTTTCGTTGCGACGATCTTCTGCAGGATGTCCGACATTGCGGCGTCAGGCCGCCTTGTGGCGGGCGGCAAACGCGATGTACTGGCCGAGCTTCGCGCGTGCCGCGCCCGACGTGATCGCCTTGCGCGCGAGGTCGATGCCGGCCTCTATCGAACCGGCCACTCCGGCCACATAAATCGTCGCGCCCGCATTGAGCAGCACGATGTTCAGCGCCGGACCGGCCTGGTCTTCGAGCACCGCGAGGATCATCTCCTTCGATTCCTGCACGGTACTCACCTGGATCGCGCGCCGGTCATAGATCGCGAGGCCGAATTTCGAGGGATGGATCGTGTACTCGAGGATCTCCCCGTTCAGCAATTCGCCGATCATCGTGTCGCCCGAGATCGAAATCTCATCGAGCCCGTCCATCCCGTGCACCGTCATGACATGCTTGCTTCCCAGGCGCTGCAGAACGCGGACCTGGATGCCGACAAGGTCGGGATGGAACACGCCCATGATCTGGTTCTTCGCACCCGCCGGGTTCGTCAGAGGTCCGAGCAGGTTGAAGATCGTGCGCACCCCGAGTTCCTTGCGGACCGGCGCCGCGTACTTCATCGCAGCGTGATGGCTCGGCGCGAACATGAACCCGAGGCCGACTTCCCTGATCGCGTCGCCGACCTGCTGCGGTGTGAGGGCGATATTGGCGCCGAGGGCTTCGAGCACGTCCGCGCTGCCCGAGGACGAGGACACCGAGCGTCCCATGTGCTTGGCAACCTTCACGCCCGCCGCCGCCGCCACGATGGCGGAGGCCGTCGAGACGTTGAAGGTGTGCGCCGAATCGCCCCCGGTACCGCAGGTGTCGACGAGGTGCTCGTCGTCGCCGGCATCGACTTTCGTGGCGAATTCGCGCATCACCTGCGCGGCCGCGGAGATTTCGCCGATCGTTTCCTTCTTGACGCGCAGCCCCATTACGAATCCGGCGATCTGCGCCTGGGTCAGTTCGCCGCTCATGATCTGCCGCATGACGTGCAGCATCTCGTCGTGGAAGATCTCGCGGTGCTCGACGGTCCTCTGGATTGCCTCAGCTATGGAAATTTTCATTCTCCTCGCCCCTGCAGGAAATTGTTCAGTAGTTGGTGGCCGTGCTCGGTCAGGATGGCCTCGGGGTGGAATTGCACGCCTTCCACGAAGTGCTGCCTGTGGCGAACGCCCATGATTTCGCCGTCCTCGGAGCGGGCCGTGACTTCGAGGCACTCGGGAACGCTTGCGTTCTCGATCACGAGGGAGTGGTAGCGGGTCGCAACGAATCCGTTGGGCAGACCCCGGAACACGCCTTTGCCGCCGTGCTCGATCTGGGAAGTCTTGCCGTGCATCACCTGACGCGCCCGGATCACCTTTCCCCCGTAGGCCTGCCCGATCGCCTGGTGCCCGAGGCAGACGCCGAGGATCGGCACCTTGCCGGCCAGTTCCGCAATCAGGGCAAGCGTGATTCCCGCCTCGTTGGGAGTGCACGGACCCGGCGAGAGGACGATGCGTTCGGGCTTCATCGCCACGACGTCGGGCACTGAAATCTCGTCGTTGCGAAATACCCTCACATCCTCGCCAAGCTCGCCGAGGTACTGGACCAGGTTGTAGGTGAAGGAGTCGTAGTTGTCGATCATGAGCAGCATGGTCGCCTCCTACGCCGCGACCGGCTGCGCCGTTTCGGCGAGCGCGGTATCCGCGGCGCGCATCACTGCGCGCATCTTGTGAAGCGTTTCCTGGTATTCGGCTTCGGGGTCCGAATCGGCGACGATTCCGGCCGCGGCCTGCACGTGCAGCGTCCCGTCCTTGACGACCGCGGTGCGGATCGCGATCGCAAGGTCCATGTCCCCGTTGAAACCCAGGTACCCGACCGCGCCGCTGTAAAGTCCGCGCTTGATCGGCTCGAATTCCGCGATGATCTCCATCGCGCGGACCTTGGGCGCGCCGCTGATCGTGCCTGCGGGAAAAGTGGCCTTGAGGACGTCGAATGCGTCCAGCCCGTCGGCCAGCTTGCCCTCGCAGTTCGAGACGATGTGCATCACGTGCGAGTAGCGCTCGATGGTCATCGATTCGGTGACTTTCACGCTGCCGATCTTCGCCACCCGGCCGACGTCGTTTCGGCCGAGGTCGATCAGCATGACGTGCTCGGCACGTTCTTTCGGATCGGCGAGGAGCTCGGTCGCGGTCTGCTGGTCTTCGGCGTAGGTCTTGCCGCGGGGCCGCGTACCCGCTATCGGCCGCAGCGTGACGGTGTCGGCCTCCAGCCTGACGAGGATCTCGGGCGAAGCGCCCACCACGTGATGGTCGCCCACATCCAGATAGAACATGTAGGGCGACGGGTTCAATCCACGGAGCGACCGGTACAGCGAGAACGGTGGCGCCGGAAAGCGGCGCGACATGCGTTGCGAGATCTGCACCTGCATCGCGTCGCCGGCAAAGATGTAGTCCTTGGTCTTGCGGACTGCATTGAGGAATTCGTCCTTCGAGAACGAAGCGCGGACCGAGTCGTCGCCGGGATAGGCGCGTTGCACGAGGTTCATCGGCCGCAGCAGGCGCGCCTGCAGCTCGGCCAGGCGCGCCCGCGCCCGCCGGAGCGCTTCGGGCTGGGCCGGGTCCGCGTACACGACGAAATAGAGCTTGCCCTGCACGTTGTCGATGACGGCGAGTTCCTCAGAGCGCATCAGGAGAACATCCGGCGTTCCCAGCGGATCGGGCTTTTGCGCGCCGGCCAGGCGCTTTTCGATGAACCGCACGGTTTCATAGCCGAAATAGCCCACCAGCCCGCCGGCGAACCGCGGCAGTCCGGGCAGAGGCGCAGCCTTGTACTGCTTGAGGTAATTTCGCACGAAGACGAACGGGTCGGTGCCCGGAAAGCGCTCGACTCGCTCCTCGCCGTCCGAGCCGCGCCGGTGCACCGACAGGTTCGTGCCGCGCGCTTCGATCCGCTCCGCCGAAGGCAGGCCGATGTACGAGTAGCGCCCGAAGCGCTCGCCCCCGACCACCGATTCCAGCAGGTAGGTGTAGGGCTTGTTGGCGAGCTTGAGGTACAGGCCGACCGGCGTGTCGAGGTCGGCGCGGCTCTCCGCGATGACCGGGATGCGGTTGTAGCCTTGCTTTGCGAGCTGATCGAAATCGAGCTCAGTCATGTGAATCTCCCACTGAAAAAACCGGTTTGCCTGGAACTGCAGAATGCCCGCGGCGTTTACTGCCTCACGCGCCCGTGCCGCACGGGCGCGCAAGAAGGATCAGCTGCGCCAGGGGCGCCAGCCAAGCCAGTTGCTGTTCCAGTTTGTACCGATGAGGATCACGACCGAGTTCTGAGAAGCCCTGCGACATGCAGGAGCGAGGCAACTATACCATCGCAATCGATGCTTTGCACATCGACCCCCTCGCTGTAACCGTAAGGCACCAGCAGCACCGGGCAACCGGCGGCCCGCGCCGCGAGCGCATCGTTCGCCGAATCCCCGACCATGACCGCCTCGTTCGGCGCGACTCCCAGGAGGTTGCAGGCCGCAAGCACCGGGTCGGCCGCGGGCTTCTTGCGTGCCACCGAGTCGCCCGAAATCACCGTCCCGAAATAGGCTGTCAGACCGGTGGCCTCCAGGAGCGGCAGCGTGAACTGTGCAGTCTTGTTGGTCACGCACGCGAGGCCGAGGCCGGCGGCGCGCATTGAGTCGAGTCCCTCGACCACGCCCGGGTACGGATTGGCGGCGCGGCCGATCTGCCTTGCATAGTTGAAGAAAAAGCTCTCGATCGCCGACCCGACGCGCCGCTCGTCCGGCTCGCGCCCGAGCGAAGCGGCGAGAGTGCGCCGGACCAGGCTCGGGATGCCCTTGCCGATGAAGTCGCGAACTATCGGGGCCGGTACCGGCTCCAGGCCAAGCTCGGCGAGCATTTCGGCCGCCGCCGCGGCAATTTCTGGGGCGGTGTCGAGCAAAGTGCCGTCGAGATCGAGCAGCACCGCGCGAACCGGCCTTGGATCGATCATCGTGCTGCGGGCCGCGACCGGACCGCCCCGCTCCCCATCCCGCTCAGGCGGCCGCAAGACGCGAGCGCATTGCTGCGATCGTCTTCGCGTAGTCGCCGGACCCGAAGATTGCCGAGCCTGCGACGAATGTGTCGGCGCCGGCGGCGGCAATTTCGGCGATGTTGTCGACCTTGACGCCGCCGTCGACCTCGACCCAGATTTCACGCCCGGTCGCTGCCGCAGCCTCATCGACCCGGCGCCGGACAGCCCGGATCTTGTCGAGGACCGAAGGGATGAATTTCTGCCCGCCGAATCCCGGGTTCACAGACATCAGCAAGACGAGATCGAGCTTGTGCAGCGTGTGGTCGAGGTAGTCGAGCGGTGTCGCGGGGTTGAAGACCAGGCCGGCCTTGCAGCCGTTCTCGCGGATCAGCTCGATCGTGCGATCCACATGCTCGGAGGCCTCCGGGTGGAAACTGATGATCCCCGCGCCGGCCTTCGCAAAATCGGGAACGATCCGGTCGACCGGCTTCACCATCAGGTGCACATCGACCGGCACGCTCGCATGCGGCTTTACGCCTTCGCACACCAACGGGCCGATCGTAAGGTTCGGGACGTAGTGGTTGTCCATCACGTCGAAGTGGATGAGATCCGCGCCCGCTGCGATCACGTTGCGCACCTCTTCCCCTAGACGTGCGAAGTCGGCCGAAAGGAGGCTGGGGGCGATGCGGAAATTCATGGGAGCGGATTGTAGCCTGAGCCATCGCCCGTGCCGGTGCGGGCCGCCGCCCACGCGGTCCAGCCGGTACAATGACCCGCATGGCCCAGGAAAAGCACTACGAAATCGCCGTGAGCGCGACCACCCAGTATCTCGCCGAGCAATCGGACGAAGCGGCCGACAAGTACGTGTTCGCCTATACGATCACGATTCGCAACGCAGGCAACGCGACTGCGCAGCTCATCAGCCGCCATTGGGTCATCACCGATGCACGCGGGCAGGTCCAGGAGGTGCGCGGGCTGGGCGTAGTCGGCGCGCAACCGACGCTTCGCCCGGGCGAAAGCTTCGAATACACCAGCGGCACTTCGATCGCCACGGCGGTCGGGACGATGCGCGGGACCTACCAGATGGTGGGCGAGGATGGCTCGAAGTTCGACGCCGAGATTCCCGAGTTCACCCTCTCGATGCCGCGGGTCCTGCACTGACGACCGGCGCGCTCATGGATTGTCCTTGTCGTCGGGACGCTTCTTCTTCGGCCAGGTCCACCAGACGATCAGCAACAGCAGGCCGAGTGCGACGCCCATTTCGAGAAAGATGACCCACATAGTCCGGTTCGCGACGGGAAGAGTGGCGGCGATTCTACTCGGCGCGCTGGTCGCCGCTTGCAGCCCGATGCCGACCCGGATCGAAAGCGTCTCACAGTCCGCCCTCCCGTCGGCGACGGGTCGATCGGACTGCCCGGTTGTCACGCCGTGCCCGGCGTGCCCCGTTTGCATTCCGCCGAAGCCGGTGCCGACCGAAGCAAGGTACGAGGCAACCGCCTGGCCGGAGATCCCGGCATGGGCGCAGACGTCCCTGCTGCCCAGCCTTCGCACGTTCGTCGCCGGCTGCACGCGGTCCCGATCCCGGCCTGCATGGCAAAAGGTTTGTGGCGAGGTCAGCAGCATTGCCCTCGACGAGGAGTCCGCGCGCTCGTTTTTCGAAACACAGTTCACGGCCTACCGGATCATCGCACCCGAAGGTCGCGATGAAGGCCTCGTTACCGGCTACTACGAGCCGGTCCTCAAGGGGCGGCGAGAGCCGGCCGCCGCATTTCGATTCCCCGTCTATGCGGTGCCGGATGACCTTGTCGTCGTGGACCTCGCCCAAGTGCATCCCGAATTGCGCAACCTTCGCCTGCGAGGCCGCGTGGAGGGCCGCCGCCTCGTGCCTTATTACACACGCTCCGAAATCGACGGCGGGACTCCGCCAGTGCGGGCCAGGCCGCTGGCCTGGGTAGCCGACGCAATCGAACTCTTCTTCCTCCAGATCCAGGGCTCAGGCCTGATCGAATTCGGTCCCGGCGAACTGGTGCGGGTCGGGTACGCCGACCAGAACGGGCATCCCTACAAGTCCCTGGGACGTTACCTGATCGAACGCGGCGACCTCCATCCGGACCAGGCATCGATGCAGGGCATCAAGGCATGGGCAGCCGCCAATCCCGGCAAGCTGCAGCAGGCCCTGAACTCGAACCCGAGCTATGTGTTCTTTCGCGAATTGCCGGCGCCCTCGGGCCCGCTCGACGGTCCGCCCGGCGCCTTGGGCGTCCCGCTGACAGCGGGCTACAGCGCGGCCGTGGACCCGCGCTTCATCCCGCTGGGTTCGCCGGTCTTCCTGGCGACCACCTACCCATTGTCAAACCAGCCCCTCGAGCGCCTGGTGATGGCGCAGGACACCGGCGGTGCCATTCGCGGCGCCATCCGGGCAGACTTCTTCTGGGGTACCGGCGAGGAAGCCGGAACCCAAGCCGGCAGGATGAAGCAGCAGGGAAAGATGTGGCTGCTCTGGCCTCGCGGCGAGCCGTTGCCCAAAGGCCAGTAACCGGACCTGCCCCCGATCCTAGCGGGACTTCGCCTGCCGGCTTTCCTTCGCCGCAAGCTCGAGGCGCATGCGCAGGTCGCCTGCCGAAATCCCGCCTTGCTGCCGATCGCCGTTCTCGAAAAAGAGCGTCGGCGTTGCGCGCACGCCGAGGCTTTGGCCGAGCGCAAGGATCGAATCGACCGGGTTGTCGCAGCGTGCCGGTGCGGGCGCCTTCTTGCGCAGCGCGAGGTCGAGCCAAGCCTTGGCGCGATCGGGCGAGCACCACACGCTGCGCGAATCGTCGATCCGCTCCGGGCGGATCACCGGAAACATGAACACGTAGAGCGTCATGTCGTCGACCTGCTGCAGCGTCTGCTCGAACGACTGGCAGGCAGGGCAATGCGGATCCGAGAACATGGCCGCGACCCGCTTGCCGTTGCCGCGCACGATCTTCACCGCCTGGTCCAGCGGGAGCGATTCGAACTTGATCGCCGAGAGCTTGGCGATCTTCTCGTCGGTCAGGTTGCGACCCGTCTTCGTTTCGTAGATGTCGCCCTGGACGATGTTTTCTCCCTTCGGATCGGTATAGAGGATCTGGATCCCCTGCGGCGTGCGAAACCGCACCTCCAGCAGGCCCGGAATGGGCGAAGGGACCACGGCCTCTATGCGCGCGCCGTTGAGCTTCGGCTCGATGATCCGGCGGATCAGTTGTTCGTTGGCGCCGGCGGTCGATGCAAGCAACAGCGAGGCCAGGACTAATGCGATTCGGTACATGAAATCTCCGGGGACTTCCCTTCGTTCAATGGAGTGCGTGGCGCACCAGCGCGTTTTTTAAGACCGGCAGCCGATCGGTAAAGTTCAGCCCCAGGTTGCGCAACCTGCCGAACACCCGGCGATCCGCTGCAAAGAGGGACTGCAGGCCGTGTACCGCAGAACGCATCGCGAGGATGGCTTCGCCGCGCTCCCGCTCGTAGCGGCGCAGAAGCGCCAGGTCGCCGGGAGTTCTCACCGGCTCGCGTTTAGCCAGCACTTCCGCCAGAACGCGCGCGTCCTGCAGTCCGAGGTTGAGGCCCTGGCCGGCAAGCGGATGGATCACATGGGCAGCGTCGCCGACGAGGGCAAGGTGGGGAAGCACCATGCGGCCGGCAGTCATGCGCCGGAGAGGGAAAGACTTGACGGCCGAGGCAAGGCGCAACCCGCCGAGCGTATTCTTCGACGCCTCGGCGACCTCCCGCGCCAGCGCATCAGCATCGAGCCCCTGCAGCCTCGCGGCCTCGGCGTCCGGAACCGACCAGACCATCGAAACCTGGTCGGCCGGCAACGGCAGCAAAGCAAGCACGGGACCGCCCTGGAACCATTGGTACGCAATGTTTTCGTGGCCGCGCTCGCACGCAAAATTCGCAACCAGCGCCGTCTGCCCGTAACTCCTTTCGCGGGTATCGATCCCGGCGGCGGTGCGGACAAACGAATCCGCGCTGTCGGCACCGACCAGCAGGTCCGCTTCGAGGCCGCGCCCGTCGGACAGGCGAACCCGGGCCGACTCCCGAAGTTCCATCGACGCCACCTGCGCCGGCGCAAATATCTCCAGCCTGTCCTGCGTGCCCAAGGCACCCCAGAGCGCGGCCTGCAATGCCCTGTCCTCGACGATCCACGCCAACTCGGGGACCCCGGTGCGATAGGCATCCATCTCGAGCATCGCGCCCGGGGAATCGCCGCAGACCCGCATCGCGTAAACCGGCGTCAGCCGTTCGGGAGAAATCGCGTCCCACACCTTGATCGATCGAAGGAATTCGACGCTTCCGGGTGACAACGCGTAGGCGCGCGCATCGAAATCTCCCGCCGATGGCGCCAGCAACCCGGCAGGACGGCCGCTGGCAACGAGGGCGATCGAATGGCCGCGCAACGCGCGTGCGAGGCTGGCGCCCACTGCGCCGCCGCCTGCAATGATGAGATCGAAGCCCATCCACCCATTCTACTGCGACCGTACCGATAACAGCATGAATTCACGCAGAAATTCTCGTCCGAAATGTCCCTCGACCGGGTCATCGGACCAGCGGGCCGCGACGCTGCCGAGGATCACCTTGACCTGCACAGCCGAAAAAAAGACAATTCGCGGCCGTTTTCAGACAATCTCCACTTTTTGGTGATATAGCTCAGCTGGTTAGAGCACAGCACTCATAATGCTGGGGTCGGTGGTTCAAGTCCACCTATCACCACCACTTATTCCGGTGCGACCGAAAAGCCTAAAGTCAGCGGTCCTCGCATTTGCCTTCCTCGCGATCGCTGCACTCGCCGGGTCCGCGATGGCGCAGTTGCGCACCATCCCGGATGACGCCAAGCGCGCGCAATTGCGCTATGTCCGCGAAATGATCGTCGAGATCGACGGTGAGCGAGCCAGGCTGTCGCCGGGTTCCCAGATCCGCGGGATCGAAAACCGCATCATCCTGCCGAGCGCCTTGCCGCAGGAGAGCGTGCTCGTGAAGTACACGACCGATGCCGCAGGGCTGATACACCGGGTCTGGATCCTTACGCAGGAAGAAGCCGCCAGGCCGGACAAGAAGCAGTAGGCCGACGCGGATGAGCGGCAAGCTCTACATCAAGACGTTCGGTTGCCAGATGAACGAATACGACTCGGCGAAGATCGCCGGCGTGCTGGCCGAGTCCGAGCAGCTCGCGACGACGCCCCGCGCCGAGGAGGCCGACCTGATCGTCATCAATACCTGCTCGGTCCGCGAGAAGGCGCAGGAAAAGGTGTTCTCTCTCCTCGGGCGCGCGAAGGAACTCAAGGCAGCGAATCCTGCGCTGATGATCGCGGTCGGCGGTTGCGTGGCGAGCCAGGAGGGCGCGGGCATCGTCTCCAGGGCGCCTTGCGTCGACGTCGTCTTCGGGCCGCAAACGCTGCACCGCCTGCCTGCGCTGCTGGCCGAGCGCCGCCGCACCGGCGCGCCGCAGGTCGATGTCAGCTTCCCCGAAATCGAGAAATTCGACCATCTTCCGCCGGCGAGGGTCGAGGGCCCCTCGGCGTTCGTATCGATCATGGAAGGCTGCAGCAAGTACTGCAGCTTTTGCGTCGTGCCCTACACGCGCGGAGAGGAAGTATCGCGCCCGTTCGACGATGTGATCGGCGAAATCGCCGAGCTCGCCGATCGCGGGGTGCGCGAAGTCACCCTCCTCGGCCAGAACGTGAACGCCTATCGGGGGGCAACACATGAAGGCGCGATTGCGGACTTTGCCGAGCTGTTGCTGCATGCCGCCGAGATCGACGGGATCGACAGGATCCGGTTCACCACCTCGCATCCGCGCGAGTTCACTCCCCGGCTGATCCAGGCCTACGCCGAGATCCCGAAGCTTGCGGGCCATGTGCACCTGCCGGTGCAATCGGGGTCCGATCGCATCCTCGCGGCAATGAAGCGCGGTTACACGAGCCTGGAGTACCGGTCGATCGTCCGGCGCCTGCGGCGCGTGCGTCCGGACATCGGGCTGTCCTCGGATTTCATCGTCGGCTTCCCGGGCGAGACCGACGCGGATTTCGAAGCCACGATGACCCTGGTGCGCGACATCGGATTCGACGACTCGTATTCGTTCCTCTACAGCCCGCGCCCGGGCACGCCGGCGGCCGATCTGCAGGACGACACCCCCCAAGAGGTGAAACTCACTCGCCTGCGGCGCCTGCAGGCGCAGATCGAAGCGCAGGCCGGCGCGATCAGCCATGCGATGGTCGGGACCGTGCAGCGCGTCCTTGTGGAAGGGCCCTCGCGAAAGGATCCGGGCGAACTCGCGGGCCGCAGCGAAAACAACCGGACGGTCAATTTCGGCGGTCCCTCCGACCTCGCGGGCGAGTTCGCCTGCGTCAGGATCACACAAGCCCTCGCGCACACGCTCCGAGGCGAACTTGTCGATGCGTGACAAGCCCGCGCAGCGCAAGTCTGCCGGCAAGACGGCGGAAACCCGCTTCGACCCGATAGACAACCAGCGCCTCGCGCGGCTTTGCGGGGCGCTGGACGCGAACCTGCGCCAGATCGAATCCGCGCTCGACGTTTCGATCGCGCGCCGGGGGGCGGCCTTCTCGGTCAGGGGCGAGCCCGAGGACGCCGCCAACGCGACGAAGGCGCTCGAGTACCTGTACGCCCGCACCGAATCGTCCGACCTGTCGCTGGAGGACGTGCAGCTCGGTCTGACCGAGCTTCGGCACGCGCGCGCACGCGCCGGCAGCCGTGCGCCATCCGGCGAGCCCGCGCTGCTCCTCACGCGGCGGCCGGACCTGCACGGCCGCACGCCGCGCCAGGACGAATACATCAGGAACATCCTCGGACACGACATCACCTTCGGCATCGGCCCGGCCGGGACCGGAAAGACCTTCCTTGCGGTCGCATGCGCAGTCGACGCGCTCGAGCGTGATACGGTCCAGCGCATCGTGCTCGTGCGGCCGGCCGTCGAAGCCGGGGAGCGGCTCGGGTTCCTGCCCGGCGACCTGGCGCAGAAAGTCGACCCCTACCTGCGCCCGCTGTACGACGCGCTGTACGACCTCATGGGCTTCGACAAGGTCGGCAAGCTGCTCGAGCGCGGAACCATCGAACTCGCCCCGCTCGCCTACATGAGGGGCCGCACGCTGAACCACGCGTTCATCATCCTCGACGAAGCACAGAACACCACGCCGGAGCAGATGAAAATGTTCCTGACGCGCATCGGGTTCGGCGCCAAGGCCGTGGTCACCGGCGACGTCACGCAGATCGACCTCGCGCGCGGGCAGAAGAGCGGCCTGATCGAGTCGCGCGGCATCCTGGCCGCGGTCCGCGGCATCGCGTTTACCGAATTCCTTGCCGAAGACGTCGTCAGGCACCCGTTGGTTGCGCGAATCGTCCACGCGTATGAAGAGCACGCGAAGCGAACCGGGCAGGACTGAAGTCCGGGTTCGCGTGCAGGACGCCAGCCGCTCGCGGAACGTTCCGGCGATTTCACGCTTCCGGAAATGGGTTCGCTCCGCGGCTCCAGGGAGAACCGAGGTCACCGTGCGCCTCGTCGGCCCGGCCGAAGGGCGGCGGCTCAACCTCGCCTACCGCGGCAAGGATTACGCGACCAATGTTCTGACGTTTGCGTACGGGGCCGGCCTCGGCGACATCGTGCTGTGCCCGTCAGTCATCGGCCGCGAGGCGCGTGACCAGGGCAAATCGCTCGATGCGCACTATGCCCACCTCACGATTCACGCAATGCTGCACCTGCGCGGCCACGATCACGCGCGTTCGAGCGATGCTGCACGCATGGAGCGGGCCGAGGTTCGCATTCTCAAGTCGCTGGGTTACCCGAATCCCTACATTGCCTGACCGCGCGGCCCGGCCCGGTACAATCCGGGTTGCATGAACGATCCCGCCCGACCTTCGTTGCTTGAGCGGCTGACCGCGCTGGTCCTGCGCGAGCCGGTGGACCGCGAGCAGCTGGTGGCCCTGCTGCGCGCCGCCTACAAGAAGAACCTGCTCGATGCCGACGCCCTGTCGATCATCGAAGGGGCGATGACGGTGTCCGAAATGCAGGTGCGCGACATCATGATCCCGCGCGCCCAGATGGACGTGATCGACATCAACGAGCCGATCGAGCAGTTCATCCCGGTGGTGATCTCGACCGCGCACTCGCGCTTTCCGGTGATCGGCGAGAACCGCGACGACGTGATCGGCGTCCTGCTGGCCAAGGACCTGCTGCGGCACTACGCGGGCGAAGAGGAATTCAACGTTCGCGAAATGCTGCGGCCGGCGATCTTCGTGCCGGAATCCAAGCGCCTGAACGTCCTGCTGCGCGAGTTCCGTGCCAGCCGCAACCACATGGCGATCGTCGTGGACGAATACGGCGGCGTCGCCGGGCTGGTGACGATCGAGGACGTGCTCGAGCAGATCGTCGGCGACATCGAGGACGAGTACGACTTCGACGAAGCGAGCGACAACATCATCCTCGAATCGAGCGGCCGCTACCGCGTGAAGGCGCTCACCCAGATCGCCGATTTCAACGCGGCGTTCGGAACATCGTTCGGCGACGAGGATTTCGATACCGTGGGCGGCCTCGTCATAGCGCACCTTGGGCGCCTCCCGAAGCGCGGCGAAACGATCCTGCTGGAAGGGCTGCGCTTCCAGGTGCTGCGCGCCGACAGCCGGCGCGTCTATACGCTGATCGTCGAGAAAACCAAGGCCTGATGCGCCTGCCCTCGCGCGAATGGTTTCGCCAGCGACCCGGGGTCGCCTGCCTGGCGGCTGTCCTCGCGGGCGCGGCGCTCGTCGCCGCCTTCGAGCCGGTCGGTGCCTTTCCGCTGGCGCTCGCGTGCCCCGCCCTGCTCGCGTACCTTTGGATCTGCGCCGCGCGCGCGAGGGATGCAGCGTGGATCGGTTTTGCGTTCGGGATGGGCCTGTTCCTCACCGGCGTTTCCTGGGTCTACGTCAGCCTTTCGGTGTTCGGCGGCATGGCGCCGCCGTTTGCCATCTTCGCAACGCTTGCCTACTGCGCGTTCCTGTCGTGGCCGCTTGCCCTCGCGGGCTATGTCCAGCACCGGGTCGGTTCCGGCGAAACGTTGCGCCTGGTGTGCGTGATTCCGGCCGTGTGGATGATCGCCGAAATGCTGCGCGGGACAGGCTTTACCGGATTCCCCTGGCTGGTGCTGGGCTACGCGTCGATCGGCACGCCGCTGGCCGGCTTTGCGCCGATTGCCGGCGTCTACGGGGTGACGCTCGTCGCGATGGCATGCGCCGGCCTGCTGCTGCACGCGATCCTCCAGCCACGGCGCCTCGTCGCAATTGCGGCGCTCGCGGCCGTGCTCGGGGCCGGCGCGTTGCTGCGCATGGCCGATTGGACGCGGCCCTCGGGCGAACCTTTCATGGCGGCGGTCCTGCAGGGAAACATCGAGCAGAGCATCAAGTTCGACCCGGATCGCTTTGCGAAGATCCTCGACACCTACGAGAAGCTCGCATACGAAAGCCGCGCCAAGCTCGTGGTGCTGCCTGAAACCGCGGTGCCGAGGTTCCTCGACAGGCTCGACCCGGCGTACATGCAGGCGCTCGATTCGATCGCGAAGAGGAACGGAGGGGACATCCTCATCGGAGTGCCGACCCGGCGCGGGCCGACCACTTATTTCAACTCGGTGGTCAGCCGCGGCGTGTCGCGGCCGCAGGTCTATCACAAGGTCCATCTCGTGCCATTCGGCGAGTTCGTCCTGCCCGGGTTCGGCTGGATCGTGAAATACCTGCAGATCCCGATGGCGGACTTCACAAGCGGCGGCCGGTCGCAGAAGCCGCTGGCGGTCGCCGGCCAGCGCGTGGCGGTAAACATCTGCTACGAAGACGCGTTCGGCGAGGAGATCGTCCGGCCGCTGCCCGAGGCGACCCTGCTGGTCAACGTCAGCAACATGGCGTGGTTCGGGGATTCGCTCGCGCCCGGCCAGCACCTGCAAATGGCGCGCATGCGCACGATCGAGACCGGCCGGGCGATGCTGGTCGCGACGAACACCGGCCTGACCGCGGCCATCGACCGCGGGGGCCGCATGCTCGGACTGTTGCCGCAATTCGCCGAAGGCCGTCTCGAAGCCATGGTGAGCGGATATTCCGGCGCAACGCCCTACGTTGTGGTCGGCAACTGGCTGGCCTTCGGCATCGCGGTGTTCATGATCGCGCTATCCGCGCTGCTCCGGAAAAGGTAGAATCCGCGCCACTTTTCGGCGCCTCTTTCGGTCGGATCTTTCACACGCCGGCGCGCTCATGATTACCTTCCAGCAACTCATCCTCCGGCTCAACGAATTCTGGGACCGGAACGGCTGCGTACTGCTGCAGCCCTACGACATGGAAGTCGGCGCGGGGACCTTCCACACCGCCACGTTCCTGCGCGCGATCGGCCCCGAGCCCTGGCGCGCCGCCTACGTGCAGCCGTCGCGCAGGCCGAAGGACGGCCGCTACGGCGAGAACCCCAACCGCCTGCAGCACTACTACCAGTACCAGGTGGCGCTCAAGCCGTCGCCTGCGAACATCCAGGACCTCTACCTCGAGTCGCTTTTCGCGATCGGCGTCGATCCAAGGGTGCACGACATCCGCTTCGTCGAGGATGACTGGGAATCGCCGACGCTGGGCGCCTGGGGCCTGGGGTGGGAGGTCTGGCTCGACGGCATGGAGGTGACGCAGTTCACCTACTTCCAGGAAGTCGGCAGCATCCCGTGCAAGCCGGTGCTCGGCGAGATCACTTACGGCCTCGAGCGCCTTGCGATGTACCTGCAGGACAAGGAAAGCGTCTACGACCTTGTGTGGACCCCGGGCGTGAGCTACGGCGACGTCTACCACCAGAACGAGGTCGAGCAGTCGAAATACAACTTCGAGCATGCCAACGTAGACCTGATGCTGCGCCTGTTCACCGATTTCGAGGGCGAGGCGAGGAAGCTGATCGACGCCGGCCTTGCGCTGCCGGCCTACGAGATGGTCATGAAGTGCTCGCACACGTTCAACCTGCTCGATGCGCGGGGCGCAATCTCGGTGACCGAGCGCGCCGCATACATCGGCCGGGTGCGGGCGCTTTCGCGGCTCGTGGCCCAGGCTTATTACGATTCGCGCGAGGCGCTCGGATTCCCGATGCTCGCCAAGCCGACGAAGGCGGCCTGATGAAGGCCACGCTGCTTGTCGAGTTGCTGACCGAGGAACTGCCGCCGAAATCGCTCGAACGCCTGGCGAATGCGTTTGCCCAGGGCGTCCTTGGCGGCCTCGCCACGCACCAGCTGAAGGCCCCCGCCGCCGATCACAGCGTCTTCGCGACTCCCCGCCGCATCGGCGTGCTCGTTCCGGATGTCGAATCGAAAGCCGGCGACCGGCAGAAAGTCGAGACCGGCCCTTCCGAGAAAGCGCCAACGGCCGCGATTGCGGGATTCGCGAAAAAGCATGGCGTGGCCGTCGAAGCCCTCGAACGCCAGGCAACGCCCAAGGGCGTCGTCGTTGCCGCGAGGGTCGACATCCCGGGGGCCGAACTGGATGCGGTGCTGGCCGGGATCGTTTCCGAAGCGCTCCGGAAGCTCCCGATCTCGAAGGTGATGCGCTGGGGGGACGGCGATGCGCAATTCGTCCGGCCGGCGCACAAGCTGGTCATGATGCACGGCGAGCGCGTGGTGCCCGGCGGCGTCCTCGGCCTTGCGTCCGGTAACACGACCCGCGGGCACCGGTTCATGGGCACGGGCGACATCGCCCTTGCGAATGCCGGTGACTACGAAGCGCGCCTGGAAAAGGAAGGCCGGGTCATTGCCGGCTTTGCGCAACGCGAGTCCATGATCGATTCGGCGCTCGGCAGGAAGGCCGCCGACCTGGGCGCCAGCCTGGGCGAATACACCGACCTGCTCGACGAGGTCACTGCGCTGGTGGAGTACCCGGCGGTCTACGTCGGCGAGTTCGAATCGCGCTTCCTCGACGTGCCGCAGGAATGCCTGATCCTCACGATGCGGCAGAACCAGAAATACTTCCCGCTGTTCGACCCGGCCGGCAAGCTCCTGCCGAAGTTCCTGATCGTGTCGAACATGGACGTGGCCGATCCGTCGCACATCGTCGGCGGCAACCAGCGCGTCGTTCGTCCGCGCCTCGAGGATGCGCGATTCTTCTTCGACCAGGACCGCAAGTCGCGGCTCGAGGCGCGGGTGCCGCAGCTCGGCAGCGTCGTCTACCACAACAAGCTGGGCACGCAGCTCGAGCGCACCGAGCGCATCCAGTTACTCGCGGGCAACATAGCGCGCATGCTTGGGGCCGATGATGCCGTCGCCGAGCGAGCCGCTTGGCTCGCGAAAGCCGACCTGCTGACCGGCATGGTTGGCGAGTTCCCTGAACTTCAGGGGACCATGGGGCGCTACTACGCACTGCACGACGGCGAACCGGCCGTGGTCGCCGACGCGATCGAGGCGCATTACCGCCCGCGCTTTGCCGGCGACCGGCTGCCGGAGGGCCCTGTGGCCGCCGCAGTCGCGCTCGCGGACAAGCTCGACACGCTCGCCGGATTGTTTGGAGTCGGCCAGATCCCGACAGGCGACAAGGATCCATTCGGCCTTCGTCGCGCCGCCCTGGGGGTGGTGAGGATACTTGTCGAACATTGCCTTCCCCTGTCCCTGCACGATCTGGTCAAGGCCGCGTTCAATGAATACTCGGGCAAAGTCGGTGATGCGCACGTCGACTTGGAAATGTTTGTATTCGACCGGGTTCGAAGCTACTTCCTCGATCAGGGGTATTCGGCGAACGAGGTCGAAGCGGTTCTTTGCATGTCGCCGGTTCGCCTTGATTTGCTTCCCAGGCAATTCCAGGCGGTGCGCGCCTTCGCCTCGATGCCCGAATCAAGCAGCCTCGCCGCGGCAAACAAGCGCGTTGCAAACATCCTCAGGCAAGCCGCCGCAAAAGGGGAGTCGTTCGCGAATGTGACGCAGGATGAGCTCGCTGATCCGGCGGAGATAGCTTTGTACAACGCCATTCGCACCACGTCCGTCGGAGCCGACGTGCAGTTCAAGAACGGTGACTACACGGGTTATCTCAGGTCCTTTTCGGTTCTCAAGGTACCGGTCGATGCGTTTTTTGAATCCGTGATGGTCATGGTCGATGATGAGAAAGTCCGCCGCAGCCGTCTCGCGCTCCTATCGGACTTGCGCAGCGCCATGAACCGCGTCGCCGACATCTCGAAGCTCGCCGCATGAAACTCCTGATGCTCGACCGCGATGGCGTGATCAACCACGACAGCGACCAGTACATCAAGTCGCCCGCGGAGTGGAAGCCGGTCAAGGGCAGCATCGAGGCGATCGCGCGCCTGACCCAGGCGGGCTGGCGCATCGTGGTGGCGACCAACCAGTCGGGCATCGCGCGCGGCCTGTTCGACACCAGCACGCTCAACGCGATCCACGACGTCATGCACAAGGCGGTCATCCAGGCCGGCGGGCGCATCGAGGCGATCTTCTTCTGCCCGCACGCCGCCGACGCGGGCTGCGCCTGCCGGAAGCCGAAACCCGGGATGCTGTTGGCGATCGAGCGGCGGCTGAACATTTCGTTGGCCGGCGTGCATTTCGTCGGCGACTCGCTCAAGGACCTGCAGGCGGCCGTCTCGGCCGGGGCGCGCCCGGTCCTCGTGCTGACCGGCAAGGGCCGCAAGACGCGCGAGGCAGGCAGCCTGCCGGCCGGCACCGAAGTGTATGCCGACCTCGCCGCCTTTGCCGCGCACCTCCTCGAACAGCGCCAGGAGCACCGGACCGCATGATTTTCCTGCGCTCGGCGCTCTTTGCCGCCGCGCTCGTGGTCGTCACCATCCCGTACGCATTCCTGTCGGTGCTGACGTTCCCGCTTTCCCGAATGGGGCGCTACCGGGTGATTTCCGGGTGGTCGAAAATCATGCTTGCGGTCGCCCGCATCGTCTGCAACCTCGACTACCGGGTGGAGGGCCGCGAGAACCTGCCGGCGCGCCCCAGCGTGATCCTGTCCAAGCACCAGTCGGCCTGGGAGACGCTGGCCTTCCAGACGGTGTTCCCTCCGCAGGTCCACGTGCTCAAGCGGGAGTTGCTGTGGCTCCCGTTCTTCGGCTGGGGGCTGGCGATGATGAGCCCGATCGCGATCGACCGCTCGAAGGGCCGCGCGGCCCTGCGCCGGCTCGCACGCCTGGGCAAGGAACGGATCTTGCAAGGATTCTGGGTCGTGATTTTTCCGGAAGGCACCCGCGTGAAGCCGGGCACTCGCAGGAAATACCAGCCTGGCGGCGCATGGCTCGCGGTGCAGACGGCTGCCCCCGTCGTGCCGGTAGCGCACAACGCCGGCCTCTACTGGCCGAAGAATGCATTCCTCAAGCATCCCGGCACGATCACGATGCGCATCGGCCCCGCGATCACCACCGAAGGGCGCGACCCGGCCGAAGTGAGTGCCGAAGTGGAACGCTGGATCGAAGCGCAACAGGAAGAGCTGTGTCCGCCCCGCAGCAACTGACCCTGTTCGGGCCGGACGCCGAAGGCGAGGCGCGTGAGGCGCCCGGCACGCGCCGCCTGGTGCAGCTTGGCCCGCGCATCGTCGCATTCCGCTTTGCGCGCTCGCGCAGGCGCACGATCGGCATTTCGGTGGACGCGAACGGCCTGGCGGTGGCGGCACCCCACTACGCCCCTTGGGTCGAGGTCGAAAAATTCCTGATCGAGAAGTCGCGCTGGATCCTCGCCAAGCTCGACGAGTGGTCGAAGGCCGGCCGGCCGGCCCGGGTCGCCGGCGTGTCCGGCGAAGCCATCCCGGTACGCGGTCGCACCCTGGTGCTCGAACTGGCGCAAGGCGCAAAGCGCGTCGAGGTGTCCGGCGACCGGCTGCGCCTGAGCCTGCGCAATCCGCACGAGCACTCCCGCGTGAAGGTCGAGCTGGTCCGGTGGCTCAAGGCACACGCGCTCGAACAGCTTGCGCCGCGCGCGGCCCACTACGCGTCCCTGCTCGGATTGCCGGAACCGCGCGTCGGCCTCTCGAACGCCCGCACCCAATGGGGCGTATGCACCCAGGACGGGCGGATCCGGCTGTCTTGGCGGCTGGTGCACGTGGCGCCGACGCTCGCGGACTACGTGGTCGCGCACGAGGTCGCGCACCTGGTCGAGCTGAACCACTCGCCCCGCTTCTGGAAAGTGGTGGAGTCGCTGTATCCTGACTGCCGCTCCGCGCGCCACGAGCTCGACCTCGCGGCGGCGGCCCTGCCCATCTTCTGAGGACACACCATGCGGTTCCTGCACACGATGCTTCGCGTAGGCGATCTCGAGCGGTCGATCGGCTTCTATACCAAAGTGCTGGGCATGCGCGTGTTGCGCCAGCGCGACGTGCCCGACGGCAGGTACACCCTCGCCTTCGTCGGCTACGGCGAGGAGTCGGACAGCACGGTGATCGAGCTGACCTACAACTACGGCACCGAGAAGTACGACCTCGGCAGTGGGTTCGGCCACCTCGCGATCGAGGTGCCGGATGTCGTCAAGGCCTGCGACCAGGTGCGCGCCGGCGGCGGCAAGGTGACCCGTGAGCCCGGCCCGGTCAAGTTCGGCACGACGATGATCGCCTTCGTCGAGGACCCGGACGGCTACAAGATCGAGTTCATCGAAAGAAAGCCCCGGTAATTTGGGACATTCATTCCTGCGGATTCAATATCTGCGCGGCTTCCGGGCTAATTGAAATAGCAATTTTGATATAATCCACGGGTGCCAGGTTCTCCGGCCTCAGGCCCGGGTCGATGCCCAGCCGCTCAAGTCCGGCGGCGCCGATCAGCGAGGCGAGCGCATTGCGCAGCGTCTTCCTGCGCGCCCCGAAGGCGCGCGTGACCACGGTGGCAAAGATCTTCTCGTCTACCGGCGCGAGGCTCTCGGCAGGCAGCGGCGTCAGCCTCACGACCGCAGACTCGACCTTGGGCGGCGGGCGGAATGCACCCGGCGGCACCTTGAAGAGCCTCTGGATCCTGAACCGGCGCTGCAGCATCACGGACAGCCGCCCGTACGCCGGCGTGGAATGGGCCGCCGCCATGCGCTCGACCACTTCGAGTTGCAGCATGAAGTGCATGTCGCGCACCCGGGTGGCAAACCCCGCCAGGTGGAACAGCAGCGGCGTCGAAACGTTGTAAGGCAGGTTCCCGACGACACGAAGCCCGGCCGGCAGGCTGCCGAAATCGAAATCGAGCGCATCGGCCACGATCACGTTCAGCCGCTCCGGCGCGAACTGCGCCGACAGTGCCGCGGCGAGGTCCCGGTCGATCTCTATCGCAGTGAGCGCCGGCACGCGCTCGAGCAACGGGCGCGTGAGCGCGCCTTCGCCGGGACCGATCTCGACCAGGGCGTCGCTTGGCTGCGGGTCGATCGCCTCGATGATGCGCGACAGGTAGTGCGGGTCGTGCAGGAAGTGCTGGCCGAAGCGCTTGCGCGGGATGTGGGGCATGCGGTTCGCGTGACCGGGCGGGTCGCCCATCGGCTCAGGCCGGGCGCCGGGCGGCGCGCGTGATCTCGATCGCCAGCCGCAGGGCTTCGGCCAGGCTGCCGGCTTCGGCTCTGCCGGAGCCGGCGAGGTCGAGTGCGGTGCCGTGGTCGACCGAAGTGCGCACGATGGGCAGTCCGAGCGTGACGTTGACGCCGTGCCCGAAACTGGCGTACTTGAGCACCGGCAGGCCCTGGTCGTGGAACATGGCCAATGCGCAGTCGCCACGCTTCAACCTCTCGGGCACGAACAGGGTATCGGCGGGAATCGGGCCCTCGAGCGCGAGCCCTTCGGCAATCAACGCCGCAATGACCGGCTCGATGACGTCGATCTCCTCGCGGCCCAGGTGGCCGGACTCGCCGCAGTGCGGGTTCAGGCCCGACACCAGGATGCGCGGCCTCGCGATTCCGAAATGCACGCGGAACGCGGCGTCGATTACCCTGAGGGTCGCAGTAAGGCTTTCGCGCGTGATCGCCTTCGGGACGTCGGCAAGCGCCAGATGGGTGGTCGCGAGCGCCACGCGCAGGCCGCCGCCGACCAGCATCATCACGACGTGCTCGGTGCCGGTACGCGCGGCCAGGTACTCCGTGTGGCCGGTGAAAGGAATGCCGGCGTCGTTGATCGCGCCCTTGTGCACCGGTGCAGTGACCATGGCGTCGAATGCGCCGCGGAGGCAACCGTCGATCGCGCGGTCCAGCGTCGCCAGCACATAGGGCCCGTTGGCCGGATCGAGCTGCCCCGGCCGCGCCTCGCGGGCCAGCGGCACGTGGTCGACTTCGAGTGCATCCGGATTCTGCAGGCCGCCCGGGACATGGCGCCGAATCGGCACGTCGAGGCCGAGCTTGCGCGCGCGCGCCGCCAGCATCGCCTCATCGCCGATCGCAACGATCCGTGCGGGGAACGCCGCGCGCGCAAGCTGCAGCGCGAGGTCCGGCCCGATGCCCGCCGGCTCCCCGGTGGTGAGTGCGATGACTGGCAGCTTCGATCCCATGGTCACCCATTATCGCGGCGGAACACCCGCGGGGGAACCTCCGCCACTCGCGGGTGACGGGGTATGGGGGAACCGCCCTTCGAGGTTCCCCCGCTCCGAACGTTACGCCTCACTCGTGGGGGAGGGGGTACGGGGGAACCGCCCTCGGAGGTTCCCCTGTTCCTACTTGTCGTCCAGTCGGATCTCGACGTAGGTACGGTCGCGCAACTGGCGCAGCCAGTCCTGGTAGGACTCGTCCGTGCGGCGCTCGCGCAGCGCCTGCCGGGCCTGGAGCCGGCGCCGCTCGGCGCTCACGTCCGCCACGCGCCGCGCAAGCACCTGGATCAGGTGGTAGCCGAACTGGGTCTTGACCGGCTGGCTGATTTCGCCGGGCTTCAACTCGTCCATCGCCCGCTCGAACTCGGGCACCGTGTCGCCCTTGTAGACCCAGTCGAGGTCGCCGCCCTTCGAGGCCGTACTGTCCTCGGATTGCAGTCGGGCCATCTCTGCGAAGTCCGCCCCGTTGACGATTCGCTCGCGCAGGTCCGCAAGGCGGCGGCGCGCGTCGTTTTCCGAAACGACCTCGTTGGTCTTGATCAGGATGTGCCGCGCGTGGGTCTGCTGAACCGGCGCGCCGGAGAGCGCCGTCGAACCGCCGCGTCGGTCGATCAGCTTCAGCACATGGAAGCCCGCGGGGCTGCGCAGCGGCGCGGAGACCTCGCCCGGGCGCAGGTCCTTCAATGCCGAGGCGAACACTTCGGGCAGCCTGTCGTGAGCGCGCCAGCCCATGTTGCCGCCGGCGAGCGCATCGGGTGCATCCGAGTAGCTCGCCGCGAGCTTGGCAAAGTCCCCGCCGGCCTTTGCCTCCGCGATCACGCGCTCGGCACGCGCGCGCGCCGCCTGGATCGTTTCGGGCGAGGCCTGTTCCGGCAGGCGCAGAAGCACGTGCGCGAAGTTGTACTCGACATCGCCCAGCGGCGCCCCTGGGCCCGACGCTTCCGCAATGTACAGGTCGATCTCGCTGTCGCTCACCTGGATCTTGTCGTCGACCTCCCTTTCGCGCAGGCGGGTGATCATGATCTCGTTCCTGATCTCCTCGCGGAAACGGTCGAACTTGAGGCCGTCTTTCTCGAGCGCCTGGCGGAATGCGGCCAGCGTCATCTTGTTGTTCTCGGCAATCCTCGCGAGTGCGCGGTCGAGCTGCACTTCGTCGGCGCGCAGGCCGGTTTCCTTCGCCATCTGGAGCTGGGCCTTCTCGAGGATCAGCCGCTCGAGCACCTGCCGCTCCAACTGGCGCGGATCCGGTACCGGCGTGTTCTGGCGTTTCAGCTGGCGCTCGGCGATCGAGATCCTCTCGGTGAGCTCCGACTGGGTCACGACCTCGCTGTTGACCACGGCGACGATCCGGTCGACCAGCGATATCCGCTGCGCGCCTGCCGGGCCGGCGACCATGCCGAGGACCACTGCTGCCACCGCCCAGAGGGGCGCCATGCGTCGGTTCATCAAATCAGTACACCTGCTCGAAAGGGAGTCTGCGCTGCAGGGCGGCGGGCAGCGGCTGGTCGGTACGCGTGTTGGTTGCCGTATAGCCGGGGACCGCGCGCTTCAGCAAGTCGAAGGGATCTGACCCGATCTGGGCCAGATCGTTCAACTCGAGCTGCACGTAATAGGAGGTCGACGCCAGCTGGGTCGCGACCTGCAGGCGCTGGACCACGAAGCGCACCACCCAGCAGCCCGCATTGTATTCGAGGCCGCCCACGCCCTCCAGCAGGCGCCCGTCCTGGAAGGAATAGTTGTAGCGGCCGACCGCGTACCAGCCCTGCCTGATCGGCCACTGGCCCGACAGGTCGACCTGGTCGATCGGGTTGAGCGCGTCGCGCGTGAACCGGTAGCCCAGGTTGATGAATTTTGCGAACTCCGGCGAATAACGCAGGTTGATGCCGGCCCGGTCGGTCTGTCCGAGGCGGGCGTTGTACTGGATCGTCGAATCGAAATTCCAGTGCTGGGCGATGCGCGCGCCCACCGAGGCGAGCAAATCCGACTGCCCGAATGTGCGCAGCGGCGTGGCCGGGGTCGTCGACGTCGCCACCCCGCCGGGCGTGAGACCGACGCGCTCGTCGTTGAAGTAGAAGCGCTGGCCGATGGTCGCGCGCAGGAACTCCTGCCCGCTCGGGAACAGCAGCCGCGAAGTGGCTGCGACGGTGACCTGGTTGGCGTCCCCGAAACGGTCGCCCCCGGCAAACCGGTTTTCGCTGAAGAGCTGGGTGTAGTTGAAGTCGGCAAGCGCCGTGTCGAACAGCGGGATGTTGTCCTGGTTGCGGTAGGCGGCCCGCAGGTAGTACACCCGCGGCTCGAGCGTCTGCGTGTATTCGCGGCCCGACAGGCTGACCGGCCGCTCGAACACCAACCCGCTGTCGAAGCTCATCCACGGCACGGTCACGCTTTGCCGGTCGGCCTGGCCGACCGCGGTCCGGTCGAGGTTGTAGGACGAAGAATGCACGCCGGCCTTCGGCGTGAAGAAAAAGCCCGGGGTCAGGTACGGCACCGAGATCGTCGGGTCGGCCTTGATCCGCGTGCCTTCGACGAGCGTCGAGTGCGTGAAGCGCGCAAACTCCGCCGGCAGCGCGAAATCGGCAAACCCGGCAACCTCGTTCTTCCATGTGCCGAAGGAGATCTGCGGCACGCGCTGGTACGGGCTGACGATCGGGGCGAGCGGGTCCTGCAGCGTCTGGAACCGCTGGATGCGCCCCTGCACCCAGTAGCTGTCGCCGTTGTACTGGAGGAAGCCCTCGCGCTGGGCCGTCGCCTGCGAGGTCTGCCGCACCTTCGAGAACAGGTCGACGAAGTATCGGCTGTCCGAGACGCGGTTCAGGTCGAGCCGGCCGAACAGGTTCGGCGAGAAGGTCTGCTGGTGGTAGAGCGACATGCCGTAGCGGTTGCGGCCCGCGCGCTTGTCGTCGGGCAGATACTCCAGGCTCGCGGTGCCGGTATAGCTGCGGTCGAGGTAACGGAACTCGGACTGCAGCTGCATGCCGCGCTTGCTCAGATACCTCGGCGTGATCGTCGCGTCCTTCTCGGGCGAGATGTTCCAATAGTAAGGCATGCTCAGTTCAAGTCCGCTGCGCGTCGACTGCGTGTAGCCCGGCGCGAGGAACCCGCTCTTGCGCCCCTTCTCCAGCGGGAAAGTCATCCACGGCAGGTAGGCGATCGTGTGGTCGAGGAACCGCAGCTCGCCGTCGCGCACCGTTGCCGATTGGTCCTCGTAGTCGAGCTCGAGCGACTTTGCCCGGATCAGCCAGTCGTCCTTGCCGGGCGCGCAGGTCGTGAACGAACCGTCGCGGATCGCATAGCGGTCCTTGCCGAGGAAATCGATGCGCGCCGCCTTGCCGCGCGCCGGCTTGTTGCCGCCGCGGATCGCGAACACCGGGTCTTCGAGGACGCCGGTGCCGGCTTCGGGCTCGAACCGCAGCTGCGAGCCGGAAAACCGGTCGACGCCGAGTTCCATCCTCACCCCGCCTTCGGCGTCGATGCGGCCGAACTCCTGGTTCAGCTTGATGCGCTCACCGAAGATCGTCATTTCGTCCTGCCTGAGCTCGGCCTTCCCGCTCGCGGACACTTCGATGTCCATGACGCCGTCTATGCGCTCGGCGTCGATCCGGGTCGGGCCTTTCTCCTGCAGGGCCGGGGACGACGCAGCCGCCTGCGCCAGCAAGGCGCCGGAGTAGGCGGTGCACCACATGGCGAAACACACCGCGGGGAGCGCCGCCAGGCGCGCCGGGAAGATCTGCATGTGGGGCTGGGCGAGGAAGAAATCCGGGCTGCTAAAATCGCACAATTCACGCGTAATGGCAATGTGATGCGGCAATGTGATGCAGCGACGTGATGCGCGCAATGCGATGCAGGCGATCTGATGCGGACTACGTGATGGGGCAATCCGATGCGGGCGATTCGCTCCGTCCGTTGACGGCGCCACCCGGCACGCCGATCGATCAGGACGCTCGCCTTGTCGCACTGCACGGCTGGCTGGCTGCGCGCTTCGCAGGATGCCCGTTCACGCTGGCCCCGGCGTCGGAGGACGCGAGCTTCCGGCGCTATTTCCGCGTCGCGTTCGGTGAGGACGAACGCACGCTGATCGCGATGGACGCGCCGCCCGGCAAGGAGGACTGCCGGCCCTTCCTGCATGTGGCGCGCCTGTTCGGCGCCTCCGGCGCACATGTCCCCGCCGTGGTAGCCGAAGACCTCGCGCTGGGGTTCCTGCTGCTCGAAGACCTCGGCGGCACGACTTACCTCGACGAACTGGACGCCGGCGCTGCGCGTACCGGGCGCGCCGACGAACTCTACCTGGCGGCGATCGACACGCTGGTCGCGATCCAGTGCGCAAGCTCCGCCGACGCGCTGCCGCCCTACGACGAAGCGCTGCTGCGGCGCGAACTGAACCTTTTCCCGGAGTGGTACGTGGAGCGCCACCTCCGGGTGACGCTTGCACCGCAGGATGCAGCAATCCTCGAAAAGTCGTTCGAGGCCATCATTGCCGACAATCTCGCGCAGCCGCGCGTTTTCGTGCATCGCGACTACCATTCGCGCAACCTGATGGTCTGCGCCCCCCTGCCCGGCGTGATCGACTTCCAGGACGCGGTCCACGGACCGGTCACCTACGACCTCGCGTCGCTGCTCAAGGACGCCTACATCCGCTGGGACGAGCCTCGCGTGATCGACTGGTGCGTGCGCTATTGGGAAAAGGCGCGCAAGGCCGGCCTGCCGGTGGGCGCGGACTTCCATGCGTTCTTCCGCAGCTTCGAGTGGATGGGCGTGCAGCGGCACCTGAAGGTGGCCGGCATCTTCGCGCGCCTGTGCCATCGCGACGGCAAGGAGCGCTATCTCGCGGACATCCCGCTGGTGCTCGACTACCTGCGCAGGGCATGCTCGCGGTATCGCGAGCTCGGCCCGCTCGCCGGTCTCATCGATCGCCTGCACGGCGACGGCGCGAAGACCGGATACACATTCTGATGCGCGCGATGATCCTCGCCGCCGGCCGCGGCGAGCGCCTGCGCCCGTTGACCGACACCGTTCCCAAGCCGCTGCTCGAAGTGCGCGGAAAGCCGCTGATCGTGTGGCACATCGAGCGCCTGGCCGCGGACGGTTTCCGCGAGGTCGTCATCAACGTGGCGCATCTCGCCGCGTCGATCATCGAGGCGCTGGGCGATGGCCGTCGCTGGGGCATGGAGATCGCATGGTCCCGCGAGGAAGAGGCCCTCGAGACCGCCGGGGGCATTGCGTACGCCCGGGCGCTGCTCGGCAGCGCACCGTTCCTGGCCGTCAACGCCGATGTGTTCTGCGAGTACCCGTTTGCCTCCCTGCGCGCAAAGGCCGCTCTCGGCGGGCTGCTCGGGCACCTGGTCCTGGTGCCCAATCCGCCGTTCCGGCCGCAAGGCGACTTTTCGCTCTTGCAGGGAAAGGTCGGCAGCCTGCCTGCGCCGCGCTACACTTACTCGGGCATCGCCGTGTTCGACCCGGCAATCGTCGACGGCGTCGAGGCGGGCAGCAAGGCGCCGCTCGCCCCGCTGCTGCACAGGGCCGCTGCAGCCGGCCTGCTGGGCGGTGAAGTACATGCTGGACCTTGGAACGACGTCGGCACGCCCGAGCGACTGGCCGAACTCAACCGGATGAAAGCCTGATGAACGACCTCGCAGTCCCCGCTACCCTGCATGCAGACCGCCGGCAGCGCCTGGCCGCTTCGATGCGCACCGGCGTCGCGGTGCTGCCCACCGCGCCGGAGCGGATCCGCAATCGCGATGCGCACTACCCGTATCGCTTCGACAGCTACTTCCACTACCTGACCGGCTTCACCGAGCCGGAGTCGGTCCTGGTCGTAGTGGCGGGCGACCCGGTGCGCTCCATCCTCTTTTGCCGCGAGAAGAACGAGGAGCGCGAAATCTGGGACGGGTTCCGCCACGGCCCGGCCGGGGCGCGCGAGAAATTCGGCTTCGACGAGACCTATCCGGTGTCCGAACTGGATGCGCGCATGCCGGACCTGCTCGCCGACCAGGCGATGCTTCACTATGCGCCCGGCGCAGACCCGGCGTGGGACGCCCGCATCATGGGCTGGCTGAATGCGGTCCGCGAAAAGGTCCGCCTCGGCATTGCCGCGCCCTCGAGCATCGGCGACCTGCGTGTGCCGCTCGACGAGATGCGCCTCGTCAAGGACGACACCGAGCTGGCCACGATGCGCCGGGCCGCCGCCATTTCGGCCGACGCGCACCGCCGCGCGATGCAGGCCGCGCGGCCCGGCCGCTACGAATACGAAATCGAAGCGGAACTGCTTTACGCCTTCCGCCGGCAGGGCGCCCAATTTCCCGCCTATTCGCCCATCGTGGCTTCGGGAGCGAATGCATGCGTGCTCCACTATGTCGGCAACGATGCGCGCATGGCCGACGGCGACCTCCTGCTGATCGACGCCGGTTGCGAGCTCGACGGCTACGCCTCGGACATCACGCGGACTTTCCCGGTCAATGGCCGTTTTTCCGGGGCGCAACGCGCAGTCTACGAACTCGTGCTCGCCGCCCAGGCCGCCGCAATGCGCGAGACGCGCGCCGGCAAGGGCTGGAACGATCCGCATGACGCAGCCGTCAGGACGCTGACCCAGGGCATGCTCGACCTCGGGCTGCTTGCCGGCACGCTCGACGAGGCGATCGAAAAGGAGGCGTACCGCCGGTTCTACATGCACAGGACAGGCCACTGGCTGGGCCTGGACGTGCACGACGCGGGCGACTACAAGATTGCAGGCCAGTGGCGTCCGCTGGTTCCGGGCATGGTGCTCACCGTGGAGCCCGGCCTCTACATCCGTCCCGGCGAGGGCGTGCCGGAGGCGTACTGGAACATCGGCGTGCGCATCGAGGACGACGTCCTCGTCACCGAGTCGGGCTGCGAAGTCATCACGCACGAGACGCCGAAGAAGATCGACGACATCGAAGCGTTGATGCGCGACGCCGCAGGCCGCTGAACCGGGCCGCCGGCGCTTTTTCCTGCAGGTCCGTCCGATACCCGTGAACGAAGCCGCCTGTGAAGTCGACGTCGCCATCCATGGCGCGGGCCCGGTGGGTTGTGCGCTGGCGCTGGCGCTCGGCGGCTCGGGTCTGCGCATTGCACTTGTGGCTCGCAAGCCCGCCGGCCCGGGAGCGGGCGCCGGGGCCCCGGCCTTCCGGCCGATCGCGCTTTCCTACGCAAGCCGGCTGATCCTCGAGCGGATCGCGGCCTGGCACGCGCTGGCGGCAACGCCGATCGAGCAGATCCACGTTTCCCAATCCGGCGGATTCGGACGCACCAGCATTTCGCGCGAGGACCTCGGCCTGCCCGCGCTCGGGTACGTGACCGATTACGCCGACGTGACTCGCCGGCTCGCGAGCCTGGTGGATGCTTCGCTCTACTGGCCCGGCACCGAACCACCGCGCGCGCGGCTGGTCGTGCACGCCGAAGGTTCTGCCGGAGATCAACCGTCAGCGAAAGACTATGGGCATACCGCGATTGTCGCCTCGATCGAATGCGACCCCGCTGCTGCCCATGTTGCGTGGGAGCGATTCACCCCGGAAGGCCCGCTTGCGCTGCTGCCCGCAGAGGGCCGATACGGCCTGGTCTGGAGCCGGACGAATTCGAATGCGTCGGCGACGATGGAAATGGACGACGACCGGTTCCTCGCCGAGTTGCGGGCTGCATTCGGCGGACGCGCCGGGCGTTTCCTGAAAGTCGGCGCTCGCACGGCAACCCCGCTGGTCCTGCGCTACCGGGATGCGGCATGCGCACCGGGCGAAGTCCATATCGGCAATGCGGCGCAGACGCTGCACCCGGTGGCCGGCCAGGGCCTGAACCTCGGGCTGCGCGACGCATGGGACCTCGCCGGACTGATTCGCAGTTCCTTGCCCGATGCGCTCGGCTCACCGTCGCTGCCGCGGGCGTTCGCCCGCAAGCGCCGGCTCGATGCCCGGTCGACGATCCGCGCCACCGACCTCCTTGCCACGCTCTACGTGCGCCGCGACCTGCCCTCGGTCGTGTTGCGAGGCGCCGCGCTCGCCGCGCTCGATGTCTTGCCGCCGGTGCGCAAGGCATTCGCGCGGCGCATGGTGTACGGAGCCTCGGCCTGGTAGGGCGCAGGCGAGTCCGCATTCACGCCGCGTTGTCAAGCGTTGTCGAATTTCACGCCCGCATCCGGGCCTGCTTCTGCAATCACTTCTTTGGTGCGTTGCGATGCCGCGTGCGTGTTGCGGCGGAGACACAAATCGCGCGGCCCGCGATTTTTTTTTCGCGCCGGAGCGTATAGAATGCGCTTCCCTTCGCTTTCCCAATCCACACTCCCTCGATGCAGCTTGGCGCGCACACCTTGCGCAATGCTTTGTTCGTCGCTCCAATGGCGGGTGTGACCGACCGGCCGTTTCGCCAGCTGTGCAAGCACTTCGGCGCCGGGCTCGCGGTTTCCGAGATGGTATCGTCCAAGCCCGGGTTGCGCGAAACGCGCAAGTCCCGGCTGCGCACCGATCATGCGGGCGAAGTCGACCCGATCTCCGTGCAGATCGCGGGCGCCGACCCGGCGACGATGGCCGATGCTGCGCGTTACAACGTCGGCTTGGGCGCCCAGATCATCGACATCAACATGGGGTGCCCGGCAAAGAAGGTCTGCAACGTAGCCGCGGGCTCCGCGCTGCTCGGCAACGAGGCGCTGGTGGGCGCCATCCTCGACGCGGTGGTCCGCGCCGTGGACGTGCCGGTCACGCTCAAGATCCGCACCGGCCCGGATCGCGCGACGCGCAACGCAGTCCGCGTCGCGCACACGGCCCAGGCCGCCGGCATCCGGTTGATTACCGTGCATGGGCGCACCAGGGCCTGCGGGTTTTCCGGCAATGCCGAATACGAAACGATCGCGGAGGTCAAGTCCGCCGTGGGCATCCCGGTGATCGCCAATGGCGACATCCGTACGCCGCAGGAAGCGCTGGCCGTTCTCGAGCGCACAGGAGCCGACGGGGTCATGATCGGCCGCGCCGCGCAGGGTCGGCCCTGGATATTCCGCGAAATCGCCCACTACATGGCCACCGGCCGCGTGCTGCCGGCGCCGCGAGCAGCCGAGATCGGGGACGTGCTGGTCACGCACGTCCGGGCGCTGCACGCTTTCTACGGCGAAGGCCAGGGTTTGCGCGTTGCCCGCAAGCACATCGGCTGGTACGCGAGGGACCTGCCCGGCGGCGAAGATTTCCGCCGCCGGATGAATGCTATCGAAGACGCCGATGCGCAGGTCGCGGCGGTGTCCGGTTTTTTCGGGCGACTCGCCGCAACGAGCGAGCGCCTGCCTTGTCCCGCAGCGCCCCGGGGTGCCATCGAAGCAACGGAGAGACTCGCAGCATGAGCCGGAACAACGAACTCCACGACGCGGTGAAGCGTGCACTCGAGCGCTATTTCAAGGACATGGACGGCGAGAAGCCGACCTCGATCTACGACATGGTCCTCAGGAACGTCGAGAAACCGATGATCGAGCTGGTGCTCGGCCAGGCCGAGGGCAACCTCACCCAGGCGGCGACCATGCTCGGCATCGACCGCAACACGCTGCGCAAGAAGATGCAGCTCCATCGAATCAAGGGCTGAGCGGCCCGCGCCACCAGCAAAACCGCGGCCCCCACGCCGCCCAGGCCATGACCAAGATCCGCCAGGCGCTGATCAGCGTATCCGACAAGACCGGGTTGGTGGAATTCGCGCAGGCACTCACCGGCCTTGGCATCGGGATCCTGTCCACCGGCGGCACCGCGAAGCTGCTCGAGAAGTCGGGCATCGCGGTCACCGAGGTCTCGGCCCACACCGGCTTTCCCGAGATGCTCGACGGCCGGGTCAAGACGCTGCACCCGAAGATCCACGGCGGCATCCTTGCCCGCCGCGATTCGCGCGAGCACATGGCAGCAATCGGCGCGGCCGGCATCGAGCCGATCGACCTGATCGTGGTCAACCTCTACCCGTTCCAGGCCACCGTGGCCGACCCGGACTGCAGGCTCGAAGACGCAGTCGAGAACATCGACATCGGCGGGCCGGCGATGATCCGCGCGGCGGCGAAGAACTACGGCAGCGTGGCGGTGGTCGTCGACCCGTCGGACTACGCATTGGTGCTCGAGGAGATCCGCGCCGACGGCGGTGTCAATGCGCCGACGCGTTTCGCCCTCGCGAAGAAAGTGTTCGCGCACACCGCGGCCTACGACGGCGCGATTGCGAACTACCTGTTCTCGCTCGACGATCACAACGCGCGCAAACCCTATCCCGACGTGCTCAACCTCCAGTTCACCAAGCTGCAGGACCTGCGCTATGGCGAGAACCCGCACCAGAGCGCCGCGTTCTACCGCGACCAGCGCCCGGTCGACGGGAGCCTCGCGCGATACCGCCAAATCCAGGGCAAGGAACTGTCCTACAACAACATCGCCGATTCGGACGCCGCGTGGGAATGCGTCAAGAGCTTTTCCGAGCCGGCCTGCGTGATCGTGAAGCACGCGAACCCCTGCGGCGTGGCGATCGGCGAGACCCTGCTCGCCGCCTACACCAAGGCCTTCTCGACCGACCCGACCTCGGCCTTCGGCGGCATCATCGCGTTCAACCGCGCGATCGACCGCGCCACCGCGGAGCAGATCGGCAGGCAGTTTGCCGAGGTGATCATCGCACCGCGCGTAGAGCCCGAAGCCAAGCAGGCCTTCGCGGCGAAGGCCAACCTGCGGGTGCTCGAGGTGCCGGTCGCGCATGCGGCCATGGCATTCGACTTCAAGCGCGTCGGCGGCGGCCTGCTGGTGCAGAGCCCGGACTCGAAGAACGTGGCGGCTGCGGACCTCAAGGTCGTCACGAAGAAGGTGCCGTCCGAAGCCGAGATGGGCGACCTGCTGTTCGCGTGGCGCGTCGCGAAGTTCGTGAAGTCGAACGCAATCGTGTTCTGCAGGGACAGGATGACGCTGGGGGTGGGCGCGGGCCAGATGAGCCGCGTGGACAGCGCGCGCATCGCATCGATCAAGGCGCAGAACGCCGGCCTCTCGCTGGCCGGCAGTTGCGCGGCCTCGGATGCCTTCTTCCCGTTCCGGGATGGGCTCGACGTGGTGATCGACAGCGGCGCCACCGCCGTGATCCAGCCCGGCGGCAGCATGCGCGACGAGGAGGTGATCGGCGCGGCCGACGAGCGCGGCATCGCGATGGTGTTCACCGCCACAAGGCACTTCAGGCACTGACATGAAGCTGCTCGTCGTGGGAGGCGGGGGCCGCGAGCACGCGCTGGCCTGGAAGCTCGCCCAGGGCGCACGGGTGCAGAAAGTCTACGTGGCGCCGGGCAATGCGGGCACGGCGGCAGAGCAGGGTCTCGAAAACGTGCCGCTGTCCGACATCCGGTCGCTCGCCGCGTTCGCGGAGCGCGAAGGCGTGCACATCACCGTCGTCGGTCCCGAGGCGCCGCTGGCCGCCGGCATCGTCGACGAGTTCCGCGCCCGGGGCCTGAAGATTTTCGGCCCGACGAAGGCCGCCGCGCAGCTCGAGGCTTCCAAGGACTTCGCCAAGCAGTTCATGGTCCGCAACTCGATCCCGACGGCGCGCTATGCCACGTTCACCGATCCGGCCGAAGCGATGCGCTACATCGACGAGAATGGCGCGCCGATCGTGGTCAAGGCCGATGGCCTTGCTGCCGGCAAGGGCGTCGTCGTGGCCACGACCGCAGGAGAGGCGAGAGCGGCCGTCGCGATGATGCTTGGCGACAAGCGCCTGGGCGAAGCGGGCGCGCGCGTCGTCATCGAGGAATGCCTCGAGGGCGAAGAAGCCAGCTTCATGGTGATGTGCGACGGTGCGCACGTGCTTGCGCTGGCCACCAGCCAGGACCACAAGCGGCTGAAAGATGCCGACCAGGGCCCGAACACCGGCGGCATGGGCGCGTATTCCCCGGCACCGGTCGTCACCCCCGAGGTGCATGCCCGCGTAATGCGCGAGATCATCCTGCCGACGGTGGCCGGCATGGCGAAGGACGGCCTGCCCTACACCGGCTTCCTTTACGCCGGCCTGATGATCGACAAGGCGGGCAACGCAAAGGCGCTGGAGTTCAACTGCCGCCTGGGCGACCCGGAAACGCAGCCGATCCTGATGCGCCTCAAGTCGGACCTGGTCGAACTGGTCGAGCACGCGGTGGCCGGCACGCTCGACAGGGTCGAGGCCGAATGGGACCGGCGCTGCGCGCTCGGTGTCGTACTCGCTGCGCAGGGCTATCCCGAATCGCCGAGGAAGGACGACCCGATCGAAGGCCTCCCCAAGCCGGCGGCCGATGCGCATGTGTTCCACGCCGGCACCCGCCTTGAAGGCCGCACGGTGCTGACCAGCGGCGGGCGCGTGCTGTGCGTCACGGCGCTGGGCGACAGCGTGAAGATGGCCCAGAAGCGTGCTTATGAAGCGCTCGCGCCGATCCGGTTTGCAGGCATGCAGTTCCGTCGGGACATCGGGTATCGCGCGATTCGCGATGCGGGCGCCCCGCGCGCCGCAAAGAAGTAGCACGGCGTGGATATCCAGGCGGTCCACGCCTATCTCACGGGCCTGCAGGCCCGCATAGTCTCCGCGCTCGAGTCGGCCGATGGCGGTTCGTTCCGCAGCGACGAATGGACGCGTCCCGAGGGCGGCGGCGGCCTGACCAGGATCATCGAGGCGGGCCGCGTGCTCGAGCGGGGCGGCGTCGGATTCTCGCGCGTGCAGGGCGCAAGGCTCCCGGCCTCGGCATCGGCCAGCCGGCCCGAACTCGCCGGACGCGGCTTCGACGCGATGGGCGTCTCCCTCGTGCTGCATCCGCGCAATCCCTACTGCCCGACCGTGCACATGAACGTGCGCTGCTTTGTCGCGGTCAGGGAAGGCGCCGACCCGGTGTGGTGGTTCGGCGGCGGCATGGACCTCACGCCCTATTACGGCTTCGAGGAGGACGCGCGCCATTTCCATGCCGCGTGCAGGTCGGCGCTCGATCCCTTCGACGCGGGCTACTACCCGCGCTTCAAGAAATGGTGCGACGACTATTTCTTCCTGAAGCACAGGAACGAGCCCCGCGGGGTCGGCGGCATCTTTTTCGACGACTTCGCCGAGCGCGGCTTCGACTTCTCGTTCTCGATGCTGAAAAGCGTGGGCGACGCGTTCCTCGGCGCCTACCTGCCGATCCTCGGCAGGCGCAGGGACCTCGCCTATTCGGACCGCGAACGCGAGTTCCAGGCCTACCGGCGCGGTCGCTATGTCGAATTCAACCTCGTCTGGGATCGCGGCACGCTGTTCGGGCTGCAATCGGGCGGGCGCACCGAGTCGATCCTGATGTCGCTGCCGCCGGTGGTGCAATGGAAGTACGACTGGTCGCCCGAACCGGGGTCGCCGGAAGCCAGGCTCTATTCCGATTTCCTCGTCGCGCGCGACTGGGCCTGAAACCGCGGCAGCACCGGGAATGTACCGGTACCGATACATCCATTGGCAGGACAGCCGCGCCGCTGCTAGGGCTTGCGGGAGAAAAGCCCGGAATTCAGGCTTCCCGGCTCAGCTTTCGGCTTCGGCCGCCAGGCGGAAATGGCGGTTCGCGTCCTGCGGCCTTTCCAGCCGCTCGAAGAGGCGCGCCAGCGCAAGGTGCGACTCCCGGCTCGGCTCGAACGACAGGCTCGCATCGAGATAGCTCTGCGCCTTGCCCCAGAGCTCGGCGCGCAGGCACAGGCGGCCCAGCGCAAGCAGCAGCCGGGCGTCGCCAGGGTGCTCCGGGAGCCAGCGCTCGGCCCGCTCGATACGGGCGCGCACGTCATCGCCCGCCGTACCGCCGTAAAGGTCCACGAGGGCGGCGCTCCACTCCTGCGCGAGAGCGCGCTCGATGATTTCGCGCGCGAGGTTCGCCCGCCCTGCGGCGGCCGCATGCCGCGCCGCGGCGGCCGCCACGCGGGGCATCGCCTGGTCGCGCGCGGGCAGCTTGCGCCAGCGAGCCTCGAATCCGGCGGCATCATGCTCGTAGGCGGCAAGCAGCTCGACCAGGGCCTGGCTCTTGTACTCGTCGTGCAATGCAGGCGAAATCGCGTCGCGCTTGGAGAGGATGCCGGTGAGCCGCAGCACCTCCTCCCAGTTCCTCGCGCCGAACTCGGCGCGCAACAGCAGTCGCAGCGTCGCGATGTGCTTGGGCCCGGAGCCGTGCAGGTCCTTCAGCACGGCGCGCGCGCCGATGTAGTCCCGGTCCTCGAGCAGCTGCTCGGCGTGGGTCACCAGCCTTGCCACATGCAACGGGTCGCCCGACTCCGCGGATTTCTCCAGCCACGCGTCCCGCCTGTCCCTGGCGCGCAACTGGTGGGCGGCGCGCGCTGCGAGCAGCGCGGCGAGCGCGCGCGACTCGCCGCCTTCGAACGCCTGGCGCGCATCGCTCTCGGCGCGCGCGAAACGGCCCTCGAGGTACGCCTGGGCCGAGCCGAGCAATGCCTCGCGCGCCCTCGTCGTGCGCAGCCGATCGCGGTACGAGCGGACGTGGACCGGCAGCTGGAACGTGTGATAGACGATGCGCACGATCAGGTAAACCATTCCGAACGCAGCCGCGAAGAGCACGAAGAAGAAGATCAGCGAAAGCTCGATGCGCCACGGCGGGTAGACGAAAAGCGCGTAGCCCTCGTTGCCGCGACCGATGATCGCAAGCGCCACCGCCGACGCGAAGACCGCCAGCAGCCAGAAGAGGGCCTTCATGCGCCTGCCTGCAGGTTCACGGCGTGCCGCGTTCGCGCCGGGCCTTGAAGCCCCGCACCGCTTCGAGGCTCCCGGCAAGCGTCGGCAGCTCGAAGGTGAATGAAGTCGAACCGAGCTGCTTCACCTGCTGCGCGAATGCAGCCCCCGATTTGGAGCGCGCATCGAAGTAGCGGTTCACCCAGGCCTGGGCAACGCGCAGGTCCTCGCGAAACCCGGCCTCGTCGCGCATCGCGAGGGCGAGCCTCGCGTTCAGCAGTCGCAG
This sequence comes from uncultured Bordetella sp., assembly GCA_964599095.1. GTDB lineage: Bacteria > Pseudomonadota > Gammaproteobacteria > Burkholderiales > SG8-39 > SZAS-79. Next base: position 75,371 of record CAZREB010000017.1, on the reverse strand, counting down.
CTTCAGGTTCTCGCGCAGGAAATAGGCCTGTGAGGGCGCCAGCAACGGCGGCTCGGGCGCCTCCACCGACCGGATGCGGATAAGGCTCTTCAGCTCATCCCAGACTTCGGCCCCGAAGCGGTGCAGGAATCCTTCCGGAGCTTCGCTGCGGGCGGCCGGCCTCGAAGCCTTGGCGGATTCGGAAGTGCGTTCGTCGAACGCGAGGGGCAGCGTGTCCACCGCGGCGACCAGGCCGTCGAGCTTGAGCGTAACGCCGGCCACGTCGATCAGCGGCACCGCGCGCAGCCGCTCGATGTCGCGAGCGATGGCCTTGCGGACCGGGATGAACTGCGGCCGGTCGGACCGCGCCAGGCGCGACTCGGCCAGCTGCAGCGCAAGCAGTGCGGCGCGAACGTTGCTCGAAAGCTGCAACTGCTGGGCCGCGATGGTGAGGACCTGCTCGATCTCCGCCAGCGCCCACTCGTCGCGGTTTCGCGACAATTCCTGGTAGAGCGACTCCAGCGCCAGCTGCTGGCTCTGCGATTCGGCAAGCTTGCCTTCGATCACGGCGATCTTGGCCTGCGCCTCGCGCATCGACTCCTGCGCCTGCTTGGCAAGCAGTTTTGCCTCGCGGCTCTCGGATTCGATGTCGCGCAGCCTGCGCGCGACTTCGTCCTGGGTCGCGCCTATCCGGCTGCGGGCGTCGTACCAACCGTAGGCTCCAGCCAGCACGAGCAGGGCAACCACGCCGATCGAGGCCAGGCGGCGCCTGCGCCGGGCCAGTCCGGCGTCGCCGGAAGCTTGCGGATTGAGGGGCTCGTTCACGTTGGGGCTCGCATTGCCGAGGTTTTAGCTTGCGCCGCCGAAATAGGCAACCAGCGCGGCCAGCATTTCCCGGTCCGCCGCGCCGGCGACCACCACATTGGCGATGCCGAGGGCGCGGGCCGCCTCTCCGACACGCGCATGCGGCACGAATACCGGCGTCGCGCGCAGGTACCCTGCTCCTTCGGCACCGAGCAGGGCGGCAAGGTTGTCGAGGCCTTCGCGGCTGGACACCGTAACCGCATCGACACCACCGTGCGACCATTCAACGAGCAGCGGGCGCAAGTCGGCCGCGGGCAGGGTCCGCCGATAGCATTCGGCGTATTCGACGACGGCGCCGCGCGATCGGAGTGCAGAAGCAAGCACTTCGCGCCCGCCCGCCCCGCGGAAGATCAGCACCCGCCTGCCGTTCACATCCCGAAGGCCGGGGTGGGCGAGCAGCGCCTCGCTGTCAGCGGGTCCCTCCGGTGCGATCACGCCCTGCACGCCGTCGGCCTCGAGGGCCCTGCGCGTGCCTTCGCCGATCGCCGCGGCGCGCGGCAGCAAGCCTCGGGCGCCAAGCTCGCGCAGGCACGCCAGGCCCTGCTCCACCGCGTTGCGGCTGATGAAGATCGCCAGGTCGATCGAAGCCAGCGAAGCGATTGCCGACCGGAGTGCCGGAGTGCGCAGAGGCTGGATTTCGAGGACCGGGTACTGCAGGGCGCGCCCGCCGGCCGATTCGACCAATTGCACGAGACCGCCGGCCTGGTGCTGCGGGCGCGTGACGACGATCGAGCGCCCGGCAAGGGGAAGCGGGTTCACGCCGCGGGCCGGCGCGCGTTCACGACCCGAGCGCGGCCAGGATCTCGTCGGCGCCGCGCTCCCGCAGCATCGCGGCGACTTTCGCCCCGAGGTCCTCGGGCGAGGCCGCCGTGCCGGTCGCTTCCGCGCGGGCGATCCGCTTTGCGTCCGGTGCGGCGACCAGCGCGCGCAATCTCAGGGTGTCGCCCCAGATCTCGGCGTATGCGCCCAGCGGGATGCTGCAGTTGCCGCCCAGCGCGCGATTCACCGCCCGCTCGGCGCGCACGCACAGCGTGCTGCCACGATGCGCAAGGGGAGCGATCGCAGCCAGCAGATCGGCATGGTCGGCGCGGCATTCGATGCCGAGCGCTCCCTGCCCGGCGGAAGGCAGCGATTGCTCGATCGACAGGTAGTCGCGGATGCGTGATTCCAGTCCGAGCCGCTTGAGGCCCGAAGCCGCAAGCACGAGCGCGCCGTACTCGCCGCGGTCAAGCTTGGCCAGGCGCGTGTTGACGTTGCCGCGCACCGGCCGGATCTCCAGCGACGGAAAGCGCTCGGTGACCTGTGCGGCCCGGCGCAGGCTGGAAGTCCCGACTACCGTGCCGGCCGGCAGGTCCTCGAGCCGGGCGAACCTGGCGGACACCAGGGCATCGCGCGGATCCTCGCGCTCCGTAATCACTGCCAGCACGAACTGCTCGGGTAATTCGACCGGCACGTCCTTCATCGAATGCACCGCAAGGTCGGCGCGGCCATCGGCGAGCGCGAGCTCGAGCTCCTTGATGAACAATCCCTTGCCGCCCTCCAGCGCGAGTTTCACTTCCTGGAGTTCGTCGCCGCGGGTCGTCATCGGCAGGAGCTCGATGCGCGAATCCGGGTACAGCGCCGACAGCCTCGCCTGCACGTGCTCGGCCTGCCAGAGCGCGAGGCGACTCTCGCGCGTTGCGATCGTGATGCGCGCCGGCGCGCCCGGCTGCGGGGGCCTGTTTGTGGGGAAGGAAGTCATGCGCAAGGAGGCCGGATTCTAGCAGCCCTCATTTCTCGCCGAGGATGTCGCGGACCTCGCTCCACTGGCGCCGGCTGACCGGCAGCCGCTCCGGGACGCCATCGAGCAGCACCTCCCAGTGCGCCTCGTCCTCCTCGCCGCCGGCCGCGCGCTCGAAGCCGACGATCGCGGCCCGCGCGACCAGGCAATTGCGGTGGATACGGATCAACGCGTCCGAGAATTCCTTCTCGAGCGAAACAAGCGACTCCTCGATGATGTGTTCCCGCTCGCGGGTGCGCAGCGTCACATACTTGAGCTCGGCCTTGAAGTAGACGACGCTCGCGACCGGGACCAGGTGGATGCGATTGCGCTCGACGATCGAGAAGTGGGTGCGCGGGCCGGCGTGTGCGCGCTCCAGGGACGCCGGCGACGGCGGGCCGGCATGCTGCGCCTTGCGCAGGGCTGCCAGCAGGCGCTCGGCGCGCACCGGCTTGAGCAGGTAGTCGAGTGCATTCAGGTCGAAGGCCTCGACTGCGTGCGTGTCGTGGGCGGTGACAAAAACGATTCCCGGCCCGGCGTCGAGCTTGGCAAGGTGGCGGGCGACCTCCAGCCCGGAGAGCCCGGGCATGTTGATGTCGAGCAGGAGGATGTCGGCGCCGCTTGCCGGAAGCCGGTCGAGCACTTCGAGGCCGTTTCCGGCTTCGCCCACCACCTCGGTCGCGCAGTCGGCGCGCAGGTCCTCGAGCAGCTCGCGCAACCGGCTGCGCGCCGGCGGTTCGTCGTCGGCCAGGAAAAGGCGCAGGGGCCTCGCGCTCACGGCGTTTCCGGCTGGCCCGACGGCCGCTCGGTGACGTGCGGGAATTCGATGTCCACCTGGAAACGTCCGTCGGCCTCGCGCGTGCTGACGGTTGCCTCGGCATCGAAGAACAGGGTCAGCCGCTCGCGCAGGTTGTCGAGCGCCATGCGATTGCCGGGGCGGTGCGCATGGCCAGGATGGAGCGGGTTGACCACGCGGACGAACACGCGCCCGCCGCGGCCCTCGATCTGCACCAGCACTTCGCCGGCATCGGTGCCCGGCTCCACGCCATGGTAGACCGCGTTTTCCAGCAGCGGCTGCAGTACCAGCGGCGGCAGCAGTGCGTCCAGCGGAGCGCTGTCGATGTCCCACGCGAGGCGCAGCCGGTCGCCGAGGCGAAGCTGCTCGATGCTCGCGTAGCGCTCGAGCAGGGCGATCTCATCCGCCAGGCGCACGAACCTGCGCCCGTCGGACATCAGCACTCGGAACAGGTCCGCGAGGTCTTCGAGCGCCCGTTCCGCGCGTTTCGGGTCGCGCCGGATCAGCGACAACACCGCGTTCAGACTGTTGAAGAGGAAATGCGGGCGAATGCGCGCCTGCAACGCCTGCAGGCGCGCCTCGGTGAGTGCCGGCGAGAACGCCTTTGCCCGCAACCGCAGGTAGCCCAGCAGCGTAACTGTGATCACCGCCGTAAAGGTGAGGACCCTCGCCAGCCGGCTGCCGTCCGCCGCGCCGTCCACGCCCAGCGATTGCATCGCAACCGTGACGCCTGCGGCAATTGACAGGACGACTGCCAGAACCAGCAGGCTGGCCGGCACGTAGCGCATCGACACCAGCACCGGCGAAAGGCCGTACAGAGAAACGATGCTCGCAAGCAGGGTCGGTTCGATCAGCGCCGCATCCCTTGCAAACCTGTCGATGCCCTGTGCCCAACCGGGTTCGGCATAGCAGGCGGCGCCGACTGCAAACAGGTTCACGGCTACCAGGATCCGCGCCGTGACGCCCAGGTTGCGGAAGTCCGGCAGGCCGTCTGAATAGGCGTTTTGCTTTATACTCATTGGACTTACGCTCGAACGCTCCGGGATGTTCCGCCACCGGTTTCAGAATGGGGCAGCGACCCGTCGCGCCTGACTCGTCCAGTATGCCCCATGCCTCCTAGACAATCAAAACGGCGCCCGCTGCCCGAATTGCGCGGCCCGCGGCGCACAGCCAAGAACGCGGCACGTGCTTCGCGCGTCCCGGCCAGGGCCTGGTCGGGGCGCTTTGCGGAACCTGTGGACGAACTGGTGAAGCGATTCACGGCGTCGGTGCCGTTCGACAAGCGCCTCGCAGCGGCCGACATCCGCGGGTCGCTCGCCCATGCCCGCATGCTCGCTGCGCAAGGCATCATCTCGAAGGCCGACCTCTCTGCGATCGAGCGCGGCATGGCTGCGATCGGCACGCAAGTCGAGTCCGGTCGATTCGAATGGTCGATCGACGCCGAGGATGTGCACCTCAACATCGAAAAGAGGCTGACCGCCCTCGTCGGCGACGCGGGCAAGCGCCTGCACACCGGCCGCTCGCGCAATGACCAGGTGGCCACCGACGTGCGCCTCCACCTGCGCGGAGAGATCGATTCGATCCGGGGGATGCTGGCCAGCCTGCAGGCGAACCTTCTCGATGCGGCCGCAAGGCACGCCGACGTGGTGATGCCGGGCTTCACGCACATGCAGGTCGCGCAGCCGGTGACGTTCGGCCACCACCTGCTCGCCTATTTCGAGATGTTCGAGCGCGACCGCGAACGGCTGGCCGACTGTCGCCGGCGCGTCAATCGACTGCCGCTGGGCGCCGCCGCGCTTGCCGGAACGACCTTCCCGATCGACCGCGGGCGGGTGGCGAAGGAACTCGGGTTCGAGGCGCTCTGCGAGAACTCGCTCGATGCGGTCTCCGACCGCGACTTCGCGATCGAGTTCGCGGCCGCGGCCTCGCTGATCCTGGTGCACCTGTCCCGGTTCTCCGAGGAACTCATCGTCTGGATGAGCCCTCGTTACCGCTTCATCACGCTTCCCGACCGCTTCTGCACAGGCTCGTCGATCATGCCGCAGAAGAAGAACCCGGATGTGCCGGAGCTCGTGCGCGGCAAGGCGGGACGGGTGTTCGGCCACCTGGTCGGACTGCTCGTCCTGATGAAGGGGCAGCCGCTTGCCTACAACAAGGACAACCAGGAGGACAAGGAACCTCTCTTCGACACCATCGATACGGTCAAGGACTGCCTCTCGATCTTTGCGGACATGGTGACCGGGATCCGCCCGGTGCCGGAGCGCATGCGCGAGGCCGCGCTGGAAGGTTTTGCAACCGCGACCGACCTTGCCGACTACCTGGTGGGCAAGGGCGTGGCCTTCCGTGATGCGCACGAGATCGTCGCCCTTGCAGTCCGCGCCGCGGAACAGAAGGGATGCGACCTGGCAGACCTGCCGCTGGACGCGCTAAAGGGCTTTTCGGCCCGGATCGGCGCGGATGTGTTCGACTGGCTGACGCTCGAGGGTTCGGTGGCCCGCCGCAGCCACCCCGGCGGCACTGCGCCCGTACAGGTGCGCCGCGCAATCGCGCGCGCACGAAGAAGGCTGGCGGGCGCATGAGCGAAGGGGCTCCACTCGAGCAGATCGGCAAGTACCCGGTGCTCAGGCTGCTGGGCAGCGGCGCGACCTCGGAAGTCTACCTGTGCCACGACCCGTTCAACGGTCGCGACGTTGCGGTGAAGGTGGTGTCGACCGACGTCTTCAACGACCCGGCGCAGGGCAAGCTGTTCAAGAAGCTCTTCGTCAACGAGGCTTCGCTCGCAGGCAAGCTCCAGCACCCGCACATCGTCCAGATCTACGATGCGGTCGCGGAAGACAGGCTGAGCTACATCGTCATGGAATACGTGGACGGCGGCACGCTCGAGAAATTCTGCTCGCCGGACAACCTGCTGCCGTTCGAAGTCGTGGTCGAGATGACCTTCAAGTGCGCGCGCGCGCTGGAATTCGCGCACCGCATGGGGATCACCCACCGCGACATCAAGCCGGCCAACATCCTGCACGCCGGCGGGTCGGAGGTGAAGATCACCGACTTCGGCGCGGCACTGGTCGCCTCCGCCGAAACAACGCAGGTCGCGGCCATCGGGTCGCCGGCTTACATGTCGCCGCAGCAGGTAAAGGAACACCCGCTGGATCACCGCACCGACATTTACTCGATGGGCGTGGTGATGTATCACCTGCTCACGGGACGCCTGCCTTTCCAGGCGAGCAACAACTTCAGCCTGATCTACCAGATCACGAGCATGGACCCGCCGCTGCCGACCACGATCCGGCCGGAGGTCCCGGCCCGGCTGGAGGCCATCGTCATGCGCGCAATGGCGCGCGAGCACGACGACCGGTACCCTGACTGGGAGTCGTTCTCGGACGATCTGGCCGACGTCTTCAGGAGCGAATACGCCAACGAGGAGCAGTCCGGCTTCGCGGACACCGACAAGTTCGAGATATTGCGCAAGCTCGCGTTCTTCGAGAATTTCACCGACGCGGAGTTGTGGGAAGTGGCCAACATGTCTTCGTGGCATTCCGCTGGGGATGGCGAAGTGCTGATGCGCGAAGGCGAGCCGGGCGATTTCTTCTGCATCCTCGCCGATGGAGAGGTCAAGGTCACCAAGCGCGGCAAGCTCCTCAACCTGCTTCGCACCGGCGAGGCTTTCGGCGAAATGGCCTACCTTTCCAAGACCGCGCCGGTGCGGGTCGCGGACGTCACGGTCATGGGCGATGCGAAGGTCATCACGGTGCCGACGGTGAACCTGGAGCAGGCCTCGGATGCCTGCCGGCACAAATTCGATCGCGCATTCATGGAAATCCTCGTCGAACGGCTCACGATGGCCAACATCCGCCTGTCCGGCGTGTAGGGCGGCACTGCCGATGCCCGAAGAGGCAAACGCCGAGTCGGTGCCGGAAAGGATCGGGAAATACCCGGTCCTGAGAAAGCTCGGCGAAGGCGGGACCAGCGAGGTCTACCTGTGCCACGACCCGTTCAACGACCGGGACGTGGCAGTAAAGCGGATCTTTCCGGAAGCCCTTCGTGACGGCGCGGGCGGCGGTGTCTACCGCAAGCTCTTCCTCGCCGAAGCCTCGCTCGCCGGCAAGCTGTCCCACCCGCACATCGTAGCGATCTACGACGCAGTCATCGAGCAGGATTCCGGCTACATTGTGATGGAGTACGTCGAGGGGGGCACCCTCGAGCCGCACACGACGCCCGGCAAGCTCTTGCCGATCGACAAGATCGTCGAAATCGTCTTCAAGTGCACGCGGGCGCTTTCGTACGCCAACCAGCTTGGCGTCACCCACCGCGACATCAAGCCGGGCAACATCCTGATGTCGGGGGCGACCGACATCAAGATCTCGGATTTCGGTCTCGCCCTTTCCTCCGGGATCGACACCACGCAGGTGACCGGCGTAGGGTCGCCGGCCTACATGTCGCCCGAGCAGATCCGCGAGCAGCCGCTGTCCCAGCAGACCGACATCTATTCGCTCGGCGTGGTGATGTACCAGCTGCTCACCGGCCAGCTGCCTTACCAGGCCTCGAACAATTTCAGCATGATCTACCAGATCACGACCACCGATCCTGCGCCGCCTTCGTCGTTGCGCGAGGGTGTACCGATGTCGGTGGACCGCATCGTGCGCAAGGCAATGCAGAAGGACCAGTCGAGGCGCTACCAGACCTGGGAGGACTTCGCGAAGGACCTCGCGGACGCGTTTCGCGCCGAGAGTCTCGCGCGCAAGAGCGAGGAATTCGCCGACAGCGAGAAGTTCAACGCCCTGCGCTCGATGGGGTTCTTCCGCCGCTTTTCCGATCCCGAACTGTGGGAGGTGGTTGCGATCGGGGCCTGGGAGAAAGTGCCGGCGGGCACCGTGCTGATGCGCGAAGGCGAACCCGGCGACCATTTCTGCCTGCTCGTCTCTGGCGAGGTCAAGGTGACCAAGAACAAGAAGCTGCTGAACGTCCTCGGACCGGGCGAATGCTTCGGCGAGATGGCCTACCTGTCCGAAACGTCCAAGGATCGGGGGGCGAGCATCACGGCAAACGGCGAGTCGCGCCTGGTGCGCATCCCCGTGGCCGACCTGGCGAACGCCAGCGAAACCTGCAGGCTGAAGTTCGACCGTGCCTTCATCCGCATCCTGGTCGAGCGGCTGAATCTCGCCAACACGCGATTGACGAGCGCCTGAACCCGCCGGCCTGGGGCCGGCGGCGTCACGATCAGGCCGGCTGCCTGGCGACCAGCGGCTCGAGCAGCTTCTGCAGTTCGCCGGCCTGGTACATCTCGCGCAGAATGTCCGACCCGCCGACGAATTCGCCGTTTACGTAAAGCTGCGGGATCGTCGGCCAGTTGGCGTACTCCTTGATGCCTTGGCGGATCTCCGGCTCTTCGAGCACGTTGACGGTGAACAGGCTTTTCACACCGCAGGCACTGAGGATCTGGACCGCGGTTTGGGAAAATCCGCACTGCGGGAACTGCGGGGTGCCTTTCATGTACAGGACTACCGGGTGCCCGGTGACCTGCCCTTTGATGACTTGCTGAACGTCCATGGTCGCCTCTTAAGGAAACGAATTACCTGATCAATTTACTCAGGATTGTACTTTCCGAAGCTGATGCGTGCAATACCCGCAAGGTCGGTCCGCGAGGAGACCGATTCCAGGCCCACCTTTCCAAGCAGGCTTCGCACCTCTGCATCCTGGCCTTGCCCGTGTTCGATCGCCAGCCAGCCGCCCCGGCCGAGATGGACCGGCGCGGCCGCAACGATCCGGCGGATATCAGCCAGGCCGTCTTCGCCGCCAACGAGCGCGGCACGCGGCTCGAAGCGCAGGTCGCCTTGCGCCAGATGCCGGTCGCCCTCGGGGACATAGGGCGGGTTCGACACGATGACGTCGAACCTGCGCCCCGCCAACGGCTCGAACCAGCTGCCCGAATGGAACTCGATTTCGAGCCGGTGGCGCGAAGCGTTGGACCGCGCGACGGCAATCGCGGCTTCGCTTCGGTCGACCGCGCACGCGCGGATGTCCGGGCGCTCGTGCTTCACGGCCAGCGCGATCGCACCAGAACCGGTGCCAAGGTCCGCAAGGATCCCGCCGTGCGGGAGGCGTTCGATCGCAAAATCCACCAGCAGCTCGGTCTCAGGACGGGGAATCAGCACGTCCGGCGTCACTCCGATCACCAGGTTGTAGAACTCCCGCTCGCCGAGAACATAGGCGACCGGCTCGCCGTTGCGGCGGCGCGCGGCATATTCCGAAAACATTCGCGCAGCAATTCCGCCGAGTGTCGATTCCGGATGGGCAACCAGGGACGCCGGCGACAGCCCGCTTGCGCGCGCAAGAAGCATGCGCGCTTCGGCCGGTTCGAGCCCGCAATCCGCGAGCGCTTCGCCGACGGTCACCCCGCGACCCGGCCGCCCGCCTGCTCTTCGGCCAGTTCGGCGAGCTGCTCGGCCTGCAACTCGGTGGCCAGCGCGTTGACGATATCGTCCAGCTCGCCGTCCATGATGCGGTCGAGCTTGTACAGGGTCAGGTTGATCCGGTGATCGGTCACGCGACCCTGCGGGTAGTTGTAGGTGCGTATGCGCTCCGAGCGATCGCCCGAACCGATCAGCAACTTCCTCGTCGCCGCCGTCTTCGCCGACTGCTCGCGCATCTGCTGGTCCTTGATGCGCGCGACCAGCACCGACATCGCCTGCGCCTTGTTCTTGTGTTGCGAGCGGCCGTCCTGGCACTCGACCACGATGCCGGTCGGAAGATGCGTGACGCGCACCGCCGAGTCGGTCTTGTTGATGTGCTGGCCGCCGGCGCCCGAAGCACGGAAGGTATCGATGCGCAACTCCGCCGGGTTGAGCACGACGTCGTCGATTTCGTCGACTTCGGGCATCACCGCCACAGTGCAGGCCGACGTGTGGATGCGTCCCTGCGCCTCGGTCACCGGCACCCGCTGGACACGATGGCCGCCGGATTCGAACTTGAGTTTCGAATAGGCGCCCTGCCCGACCAGCTTTGCGATCACCTCCTTGTAGCCGCCAAGCTCCGAGTGGCTCGCCGAAACGATCTCGACCTGCCAGCCCCGGCGCTCCGCAAACCGCGTGTACATGCGAAGCAGGTCCGCGGCGAAAAGCCCGGATTCGTCTCCACCGGTCCCGGCGCGGATCTCCAGGAACGTGTTCTTGTCGTCGTTCGGGTCCTTCGGCAGCAGGACCTTCTGCAGCTCGGCCTCGAGGGTCTCGATCCGCTCGCGCGCCGCCTTGAGCTCATCGTCGGCGAAGCTGCGCATCGCCGGGTCGGACGCCATGTCCCTTGCCGCTTCGGCATCGCCCTCGGCCCGCCGGAATTCCGAATACAACCGGCCCACCTCGGAGAGCTCGGAGTGCTCGCGCGCAAGCTTGCGAAAGCTGTCCATGTCCCTCGCCGCCGACTCTTCGGACAGCAGGCGGTCGAGTTCCTGCAGCCGCGAGGCAAGCTGGTCGAGTTTCGCGCGCAATGACGCTTTCATGGGCAAGCCATGCCGGCACTCCGGGTAGCCAGCTAACGTGGGATGTGGAACAGCCGCGCGACCAGGTCGGCCAGCGCGCGGCGCTCCTCGCCCTGCGCCTCGTTGAGCGCCTGGGTGGGAGCGTGCATGAGCTTGTTCGTCAGTCCCTGCGACAGCGACTCGAGCACCCCTTTCGGATCGTCGCCGCGCGCGAGCAGTTTCATCGCACGCTCGACCTCGTGGCCGCGGGCAAGCTCGGCCTGCTCGCGCAGCGCGCGGATCAGCGGGACGCTTTCGCGGGCCGCCATCCAGTGCATGAACTGGCCGACCTGCGTTTCGATGATCGCCTCGGCCTGCACGACGGCCGAGCGGCGCGCGTCGAGGTTGGCAGAAACGATCCCCGAGAGATCGTCGATCGTGTACATGAAGACATCGTCGAGGTCGCCGACTTCGGCCTCGATGTCGCGCGGGACCGCCAGGTCGACCATGAACATCGGCCGGCGCCGCCGCGCCTTGAGGGCGCGCTCGACCAGGCCCTTGCCGAGGATGGGCAGCGAACTCGCGGTGCACGAAATGACGATGTCGTACTGGTGGAGGTGCTCGGGCAGCGAGCGCAACTCGATGGCACCGCCGCCGAATCGATGCGCAAGGGACGTACCGCGCTCGAGCGTGCGGTTCGCCACCGTCAGGCGGGCCGGGCCCTGTGCCGCAAAGTGCGTCGCGCACAGCTCGATCATTTCGCCAGCGCCGATGAACAGGACGTTCTGTTCCCCGATCGAGGGGAAGATCCTTGCGGCGAGCTTGACCGTCGCTGCAGCCATCGACACGCTGTGCGCGCCGAGTTGGGTGGTGGTGCGCACCTCCTTGGCCACGGCGAACGATTTCTGGAAAAGCTTGTGCAGCGTTGTGCCAAGGGTGCCGGCGGACTCGGCTGCGCGCACCGCCTCCTTCATCTGCCCGAGGATCTGCGGCTCGCCGAGTACCATCGAGTCGAGCCCGGAAGCGACGCGGAAGGCGTGCCGGACGGCTTCTTCCTCCGGCAGAGTGTAGAGATAGGGCTTCAGGTCCCCGGCCGGCAGCTGGTGGTATTCGGCCAGCCAGTCGGCTGCCGCGGCGGCCTCCCCCGCCGAGACATAGAGCTCGGTGCGGTTGCAGGTCGAGATGATCGCCGCCTCCTTCACCGGCCGTGCGCGCATGAGCTCGCCGACGGCTTTCGAAAGCGCCTCGGTCGCGAACGCGACCCGCTCGCGGATCGCGAGCGGCGCGGTCTGGTGATTCAGGCCCAGTGCGAACAGCGTCATGCGGGTTCGAACGCAGTCATCGATGGCAGGAAAGCTGCCAGGACCGTGAATTATAGGGCAAACCCGGTTTTTCCCGGGTTCGCCGCGCGCAGTCACCACCCGAGCAATGTTTCGATTTCCGCCTTCGGGACCGGCCGGCTGAAGAGGTAGCCCTGCATCTGGTCGCATCGCAAGAGTCGCAGCAACTGGGCCTGCGACTCGTTTTCGACGCCTTCGGCAACGACGCCGTGCCGCAGGGTCTGCGCGAGCGAGATTATCGAGGACACGATGCTGGTGTCGTCCGCGTTGTCGGTCATGCCGACCACGAAGCTGCGGTCGATCTTCAGCGTATCGATCGGCAGTCGGCTGAGGTAGCCGAGCGACGAATGACCGGTGCCGAAATCGTCGAGTGCGATTTGCACGCCGAGCTTGCGCACCTCTTCGAGCTTGCGGATGCTCCCTTCGATGTCCTGCATCAGCAGGCTCTCGGTGATCTCCATGTCGAGCAGGCACGCCTCGGCGGACTCGCCGGAAATCGAGTCGCGCACCCGATCGACAAAGTCCTTCGCGCGCAACTGCAACGCCGACACATTGACGGCGATGCGCGGTGCGGCAAGGCCCCTGCGGCGCCAGTCGCGATAAGTGGCCACCGCCTCCTCGATTACCCATTGCCCGGCCGCGAGGATCATCCCGGTCTCCTCCAGCACCGGGATGAATCGCCCCGGCGGCACCAGCCCGCCGTCCGGATCATGCCACCGGATGAGCGCCTCGAGCCCCTGCACTTTCCGGTTCGTGAGATCGACCTTGGGCTGGTAATGCAGCACGAACTGCCTCTGGTCGATCGCCTTGCGCAGCTTGTTCTCCATCAGGAGCTGCTCGGCCACGCGCGCATTGATCTGGGGTGCGTAGAAAAGGTGGCGCTCGCCCGACGCCTTGGCCTTCTTGAGCGTCGCCTCGGCATTCCGGAACAGGATGTCCGCGTCACCCCCATCGCTGGGAAACACCGCGATGCCGGCCTTGGCCGCGATCCGCAGTTCGTGTCCCTCGATGTCGAACGGCAGGTCGAAGATCGCCGAAACCTTCTCGGCCAGTTCGCGCACCACGTCGGCCTCGCTGCGTATCGCAGGAAAGACCACTGCGAAATGGTCGCCTCCCAGGCTTGCGACCCGGCTCGCGTCGGCCGCGCCGGCCTTGAGCCGGGCGGCCAGAGCCTGTAGCAGGCGGTCGCCGACGTGGCGCCCGAAAGTGTCGTTGATTGCGCGAAAGCGCTCGATGTCGATCATCATCAGCGCGAGCATGCCCTGACCGCGAGAGGCCGCCTCGATGGCGCGCGTCAGGCGGTCCTCGAAGAGGCTCCGGTTAGGCAGGCCCGTCAGGGGATCGTAGTAGGCAAGGTAGTCGAGCTTCTCGCGCTTTGCGATCATCTCGAGGGCGAAGGAGACGTTGCCCGCCAGCTCGTTAAGCAATTGCACCTCCTCCTGGTCGAAGAATCCGGCCTCGACCGCATGCAGAACCAGCACGCCGATCGGAGTACGCTCCACCAGCAGGGGCAGGCTGATCGTCGCTCGGGAGCCCATCGCAAGGAGCGTCTCCCTGTGAGGCAGGCTGGCATCGCGCTCGATATCATTCGCGATCACCGGTTCCGCCGTGCGCAATGACCGGCCGACAATGCCGTTGCCGGCCGGGGCATCGGCATTCGTCGAAGCGCCGAGTTTTCCATTGACGCCATCGGCGATGCCGCGCGAGGCGACCCAGCGAACCCGGGACAATGCCTGGTCGACCAGGCCGATGCGCGAGGCATGGAATCCACCCACGTCGGCCGTGATGCGACAGACTTCATCGAAAAGACGCTCGCGTTCGCGGATGCGTACCAGCGCCGAATTGAGGTTGCTCGACACGTTCCTGATCCGCGACAGACGCTCGATGCGGCGGCGCTGCTCGACCCGGTCCGAAATGTCCCGGGCGACCCCATCGGCTCTTGCAAGCTGGCCGCCTGCGTCACGGATTGCGCGGCCCCTGGCATTGATCCAGCGCAGCGTGCCGTCCGGCCGGATGATCCGGTACTCGATATCAAAGGTACCGCCGGAAAACAGGCCCTCCCAGGCCGCCAGGACCCGTTCCCGATCGACCGGGTGGACCAGCGCGAGCCAGGTATCCGGCGACTGCTGCAGTTGCTCGGGCTGGATCCCGAAGATGCGGTGAAGGGCCGTGCTGACGTAAAGGAGGGACCGGCTGGGGATCGCCATCGACCAAAGGACGTCCTCGAGCGATTCGAAGATGCTCACCAGGGTTTCGCGCGCTGCATCCAGTTCGCTTTCGGCCTTGCGCCGCGCGGCGAGCGCTCGCGAATCCTGCAGCGCACGCTCAACGGCGGCCGGCAGGCGCAGCAGGTTCGACTTGAGGACGTAATCGGTTGCGCCATTCTTCAGCGCGCGAATCGCGTACTCCTCGCCGATCGTGCCCGAGACGAAGATGAACGGGATCTCCGGCCGCAACTCCCGGGCGATGAGGAGGGCCGCCATGCCGTCGAAGCGCGGCATGTTGAAGTCCGACAGGATGATCTCCGGCGCAAACTCGGCGAGTTCGCGGCGAAAGTCGGGCTCGGTGTCGACGATCCGGTGGCTGACCCGCAGCCCGGCACGCCTGAGTTCCCTCAGGTCGAGTTCAGCCTCCGTAGCGACATCCTCTGCCAGCAGGATCCGGATCGGTTCTTGCATTTTCTTTGCGTCCCTTCCTGCGCAGACCATAGCTTTCGCCGATGCCGGAAGTCTGTAAGGAAACCTTGACCGGCCATGCGCGACTGCAAACGATTGCAAACCACTGGCGGCAAGCCCGTTGCAGCCGTCCGGGACGAAACGGCTGGATCGCCCTGCGCGCGCTCAGTCGACCGAAGTCAACCCGTGGCGGATCGCGAACTTGACAAGGCCCGGCATGTCGCCGATCTCGAGCTTCTTCATCATGCGGCTGCGATAGGTGTCGACGCTCTTGGGCGAGAGGTTCAGCACAGCGCCGGCCTCCGCGCTGGTCCGCCCTTCGACGATGAGCTGAAGCACCTGTCGCTCCCTCGCGCTCAACTGGAGCAACGGGCTCCCCTTGCGGCGGCGCTCCCTGATGTAGTGGTCGAGGTTGCTTCCGGCGATCTTGCGGCTCAGGAAACGGCGGCCCGCGTGCACCGCACGCACCGCATCTATGACTTCGTTGCCCGCCGACTCCTTGAGCAGGTAACCCAACGCGCCCGCTTCGAATGCCTGGTAGATGTGCTCGGGGCTCGAATGCATCGAGAGCATCAGGACATGGGTCGACGGACATGCGTCGTGAATCTGGCGGGTGACTTCGATGCCGTTCAGGCCCGGCATGCCCACGTCGATCACCGCAACGTCGACGTCGTTCGCTTCCGCGAAGGCAACCGCCTCCCGGCCGTCCCCGAAGCTGCCGACCACGCGGATGCCGGGCTGGACCTCCAGAAGGTGCCGCACGCCGTCGCGAACGACTGCGTGGTCGTCGGCAAGCAGCACGCTAATCAGCATGGCCGATCGGGGCCTGTGCAATCACTCGCGTCCCGCCCGTTTCAGGAAACTCGATCTGCAATTGTCCGCCGACGGCTTCGGCGCGCTCGCGCATCTGCGGCAGACCCCAACCGCCGCGCCCCGCCGAACGCGCGCCCGACGGATCGACGAAGCCGTGCCCATCGTCCTCGATGGCGAGCCAGGCGCGTCCGCCGGCCTGCCATGCGCGGATTCGGACGCCGGTGGCTCCGCTGTGCTTGGCCGCATTGGTCAGGGCTTCCTGGGCCACCCGGAAGAATGCAAGCTCCAGATTGCCGGGCAGGCGACCAAAAGGCTCGAGCGAATCGACGCTGGCGCGCATGCCGGTCTGCTCCTCGAACCGCCGTGCGTGCGAATGGAGCGCCGGAACGAGGCCGAAATCCTCCAGCTCGGAGGGCCGCAGGTCCTGCATCACGCCGCGGATCGCATCGACTGTCTCATCGACGATCGTCGCCATCGATTGCAGGCGCGATGCCACGAGCGGCCCGGCGGTCGCGTGCAGGTCGCGCTTTAGCAGGTCGAGCCCGATGTTGAGCGCGGTCAGCTTCTGGCCGATCAGGTCGTGCAGCGATGACGCGAGGTTGCGCCGCTCGGACTCCTGTGCGTCGACCAGCCGGTAAAGCAATTGCCTCGCGCGTCCCGAATGACGCTCGAGTTCTTCCTGTTCGTTGCGCCGCTGAGTGATATCCATCGTGATCCCGACCATGCGCACTGCGCGGCCGGACGCGTCGTATTGCGTCTGGGCCCGGCTCGAAAGCCAGGCCAAGCTGCCGTCGGGCTTGAGCACGCGCCAGTCGTGATGCATCAGCCGGCCGGTGGCGAACGATTCGCGCACTGCCGCCAGCAGGGCATCGCGATCCTCCGGGTGCACCAGTTCGAGCCAATCCTTCGCCGGGGTATTCTGCCCGCGCCGCTCCCGCCCGAAGAGACGACCCATCGCCTCGGAGTACTTGAGCCCCTCTTCCGGGCTCCATGACCAGTGCGCCATCTGCGCCGTCTGCATGGCCAGGCTCATCCGGGCCTCGCTGATGCGCAAGGCCTGTTCGAGCCTGTGGCTGGCGGTCACGTCGATGGCCATGCCCCCGATCCCGCAGGCGCCGGTCTCGTCGGCGAGCGGGAATTTCACCGACAGCCAGTACGATTCGTTGCCGTGCGCGTCCGGCAGCTGCTGGATCATCGTCTGCGGGCTGTTCGACTCCAGCACTTCGAGGTCCGACTGGCGGAGTCGACGCGCGATTTCCTGCGGCCAGATCTCGAAATCGTCGCGCCCGAGTACGTTTGCGGTGGACTTGCCCAGCGCCGATTCGTACGGCGGGCTCGCGTACACCCATCTCAGGCGCGAATCCTTGATCCACGCCACTGCCGGCGTGTTGTTCATGAACGACAGGAACCGCTGCTCGCTTGCGCGCAGCGCGAGGTCTGCGCGCTTGCGCGGCGTCAGGTCCCGCCAGATTGCGAGCGCCGCGACGCGGCCGTCGAATTCGATCGGCACCGCCATTGCCTCGACAGCCACGTAGCCGCCGTCCAGACGCCGGAGCCGAATTTCGGCCGGTGGAAGCGTTTCGCCGTACACGTCGTACCTCACCTGGCGCTGCCGGACCATCGCCCTGTCCTCCGGGTGGACCAGGTCATAGATCGACCTGCCCAGCAGCTCATCGGCGGAATTCGCGCCCAGGAGGCGGATGGTTGCCCTGTTCACAAATGCGAAGCAGTCGCCTTGCCGGATGATCATCGCGTCCGGCGACATCTCGACCAACGATTGGTAGCGCGCATAGGCAACGCGCTTCTGGTCGTCGATGTCCGTGCAGTTACCGAACCACTTGACGATCCGTCCGCCGGGATCGCGCAGCGGCAGCGCCCCGCCGAGATGCCAGCGATACGCACCGTCGGAACCGCGTCGTATCCGGAATTCAATCTCGTAATTGTTGCCGGTCTCGAGCGAATGCCGCCATCTCGCTTCGCAAATCGCGCGGTCATCCGAATGGATCACGTCCCGCCAGCCCCACTCGCGCAGTTCGTCCCGGGTGAGGCCGGTGTACTCGATGACGCGGCGATTGAGATAGTCCACGCCGCCGTCGGGGCGGGCGGTCCACACCATGTTGGGGATTCCTTCCGCAATCAGGTGATAGAGCTCCGCGCCCTCCAGCCATTCCTGCTCGATCGAGGTGGTCGGGGCGGCCACGATCAGACGCCGCACCAGTCCCGGATGATGTCCTCGTAGATTGACACCGACTCCCGGATCCGCGACATGCGGCAATACTCGTCGGTCTGGTGCGCCATGGAGGGCTCGCCCGGCCCGAGGATCACGGTCGGCGCGCCGCGCCATTTCTTGAGGAAATTGCCGGCGTCGCTGTTGTAGCTCACCGTGCGCGGCTCGGGCTTCTCGCCCAGCGCAGTCTCGCAGATCGCAAAGACGCGCTGCATCCACTCCTGCTCGGGTTCGGTCCATACGGCCGGCATGTCCTGGAACACCTCGAGTTCCGCCTCCGGCCCGAGCATCTCGCGCAGGCGGCCCAGCACCGCCGCGTGGTCCATGCCGACGATGGAGCGCACGTCCACGCCGAGCACGGCTTCGTCGGGGACCGAGTTGATCGTCTGCCCCGCATGAAACGTGCCGACGTTCAACGAGGGCCCGCCCATGATCGGGTGCGGGTGATCGTGAAACTCGAACTTCTCCAGCTTGGCCGCGGCGCGCGCCGCCTTGTAGATCGCGTTGACGCCGAGGTGCGGCATCGAGCCATGCGCGGTGACACCGCGAAATCTCGCCCAGAATTTCATCGACCCCTTGTGGCCGACGGCGGGGTAGTTGGAAGTCGGCTCGCCCACTACCATCGCCCCCGCCCGACCCAGCAGTCCCTCGACCTGGATCATGTGCTTCGATCCGATGCAACCGCCTTCCTCGGCCGCAGTCAGCACGAGAACCACGCCGGCGGTCGGGCGAAGGTGCTTCGCGAGATTCCGTGCCGCCAGCAGGATGCCGGCCACGCCGGCCTTCATGTCGGAGGATCCGCGGCCATAGAGGCGATCGCCGTCCGTTTCGCCCGCGAACGGATCCCGTGTCCATTGCGCGGCCCCGAGCGGCACCGTATCGATGTGGCCGGTCAGGCACAGCGGCGCCTTGGCCTCGGTTCCGCCGAGCCGCGCGATCACGCTGGTGCGCCTGTCGGCGTACTCGTAGTACGAAACGGCATAGCCCCAATCCTCGAGCAGGCGCCCGAGCCGGTGCGCGCATTCGCGTTCATGGCCGGGCGGGTTGATCGTATCGAGCAGCAGCAACTCGCGCGTCAGCGCGATTTCGTCGGTGGGATCCATGATCCGATTCTACCGATGTCGCCGGCGGTTGGTGCTGCATCGCATGGTTGACCATATGCGCATGGATTCATATAGTCGCGCCGATCAACCATTCTGGAGGAACCATGGTTTCCTTCCGCACGCTGGTTTACTTGGCTGCAGCATTCTTGTTCGCGGGTTCGACCGGTGCAGTGATGGCGGCGGATCCGGCCGCAGCGCGTCAGAAAGTCGTGTTTCAGGTAAGCGATGCCGATCCCGCAAAATGGAACCTTACCTTGAACAACGCCAAGAACGTGCAGCAGGATCTGGGCGCCGGCAACGTGGACATAGAAATCGTTGCCTACGGTCCCGGCATCGGAATGATCAGACTCGAATCGCCGGTGGGAAACCGGGTCCGAGACGCATTGGGAGCGGGCGTGAAAGTCGTCGCGTGCGAAAACACCATGACGAACATGAAACTCACCAGAAACGACATGCTTCCTTCGCTGGGCTACGTACCGGCAGGCGTGGTGGAACTGATGAAGCGTCAGCGCGAGGGTTACTCGTACATTCGTCCGTGAGCCTTCGTACGCCGGCGGGCGCCCTAAGAGATCTCGCATAAGGTACTGAAAGCCGGCGGGCGCCCCACGAAAGCGCCGGGTACATTGCGCGCGGCGCCTGCGGGTAGTTGCCGGACCTACGGAATCGGTTTTAGCGCCAGTTCCGCCGGTGTTGCCTTTACGAAGCCATATCTTGCGTAGGCTTCCTGGGCCGCCGGTGTAGACAGGAATCGAAGATACTGAGCCGATGCTTCCTTGCGCGCAGAGCCGGCAAGCGCCCCGATCGCATAAGAAACCTCGTCCCGCAAGCTGTCCGCGGGCGGAAGTTCCAGACCCTCCACCTGTGCGCCCTCCCTCACTGCCTCCATGGCTTCTGTTTTCCAAACGATCCCCGCATCCGATGTCCCCGCCTTAATGCGATCCGGTGTCTCACGATGGTGCACGGCGGTAAACCAGTTGGACGGCGTGGTCTGGCAGGAAAAGCATTCCTTGCCGCCCGATATGTGCGGCCACAAGCCATGGCGCTCCAGAACCTTGCGCGCATAAAACTGCATGATCCCTTCGTTCACAGGATTCGGCATGGACGTCCGTACCTCCGGCCGAGCCAGATCGGCGATCCCTCTCAGAGCTTTCGGGTTGCCTTTGGCCACCATGATCTGCAATTCGTTGTGCATGTAGACCGCATACTTCTCCATCAGCCCCAACTTCTTCAGGGCCTGCAGATGACCGAGGTTTACCGACGCGTACACGTCCGGGCGACCCGCATAGTCGACCCCACCGTATGTCCAACCGCCGGCTTTGATCGCCGCAAGAATAAGTCCCGGCGGCAAAGTGATGAGGCCGACGCTGACACCGGGATTTTCCTTCTGGAACGCGTGTACCACATCGTCCATGGCAAAGAACTGATTCCCGGCGAGCCATAGATTCAATCCGATCTCGCCACGCATCTTGAACATCGCCTCTGTGCCATTGAGCAGTTTGCCGTCGGACGCATAGAACTTGAGGTCGCTGTCCTTGTTGTTCGGGATGACGGCGAATCGGCCGGCCCCCGCTTCCTGGCCAGACTTCGGCTGGCCCGCGGCGATCGTCGGGTACGCCGCAGACGCCATCGCAAAGTAAAGGACCACTCGCCCCAGCAATTTCATGACAGACATCTCGCCCCCCTAGAAAATTCGCAGGACTACTCGGCACATTGCATTGCGACCCGCACCTGCCCGGCGAAACCAACAAATCAATCATGCTGCAGTGCATTATTGACCATATGCGCATCGGCTCACATAGTCACATATTTCCATATCGTTGATTCGAAGGGGGCGTCCAATTGGACGAGCTTGATCCCGTTTTCGTCGCAGTGGCGGCGTATTTCAGTGTGCTCTCGGAGCCGACCCGGCTGCGGATCATGCATGCGATCTGCGAAACCGAGAAACCGGTTTCGCAGATCGTTGAAGAAGTCGATTCGACGCAAACCAATGTCTCCCGCCATCTAGGCTTGATGTATCGCGCCGGCGTACTGTCCCGACGTAAGGTGGCCAGCCGCGTCTACTACAGGATCTCGGACAAATCGATGATTGAGATCTGCAGGACGGTATGCAACCGCATCGCGGGTCAGATGGACGAGAAGAAGCCCATGCGACGCGAATTGCTGCGCTTGCTGCCCACTGCAAAATCGCGTGCCGCCTGATGCAGCCGCTTTCGGGCGTCCGTCGAACCGGTGTGGCGATGGACTTGGGGCGGCGCCCCATGCCATAACTCGGCAGAGCGCCTCGCGAAGCCTGTAGAAGATAGGACGTGCCGAAGAATTGCATTGAGTGGCAGGAAGTGCATGTCCGGAACGCTTAATCAGAAGTAAACCGCAGTACCAACACATGGAGGATGGCGATGGATCAAATGCGCAGGAATACGCTGAAGGCAGGAGGCGGCGCAGGTTTGCTGGCGCTGCTCGCGGCGGCCGGAATTATGCGACCGGGCGAACTGCTGGCGGCCGACTGGAACAAAGCGGCCTTCGAAGTAAAATCGACTCAAGACGCCATGAAGGTCCTTGGTGCCGGCAGCCCGGCGACATCGGCGGACATCATCCTGCGCGCTGCCGACATTGCGGAAAACGGGGCGGTCGTACCCATCGGTGTAGAAAGCAAAATCCCCGGCACCGAATCGATTGCAATTCTTGTCGACAAGAATCCCAATCCGCTCGCGGCGAGCTTTTCGGTGCCGGCCGGCACTGAGCCGTCGGTAACAACGCGCGTAAAACTGGGCCAGACGTCCGATGTCTATGCGCTCGTGAAAGCCAACGGCAAGTACTACGTCTCCAAGAAGGAAATCAAGGTAACCATTGGCGGATGCGGAGGCTGACATGGCAGACCCGATGCGCATTCGCGCGACAGCTAAGGACGGCACGGTGAATGTGAAGGTGCTGATGAGCCACGAGATGGAGACCGGCCAGCGCAAGGACAGCAGCGGAAAACTCGTCCCCGCCCATTACATCCAGAATGTGACCGCAACGCACAACGGCAAGATCGTGCTCTCGGCACAGTGGGGCCCGGCGGTTTCGAAGAATCCTTTCCTCGAGTTCAACTTCAAAGGCGGGAACAAGGGCGACAAGATTCAGGTGACCTGGACCGACAACAAAGGTGAAAAACGCACCGACGAAGCCACGATCAACTGACAGCGGCAAATCTGATAGGAGGGGACAAATGAAAAAACAGCTGAATACAGCTTTGGGAACCTTGTTGGCGAGCGGCACATTGCTCGCCGTATTGTCGACGACTGCCGCGGCGCAATCGGCGCTCGAAGAGATCGCCAAGTACCGCCAACAGTTGCAGGACGGCAATCCCGCGGACCTGTGGGAGGCGCGCGGCGAGGCGCTATGGAAGCAGAAGCGCGGGCCGAAGAATGCCTCACTCGAAGCATGCGACCTGGGCAAGGGACCCGGCGCAGTCAAGGGAGCCTATGCCGAATTGCCGCGCTACTTTGCCGATGCCGATCGGGTAATGGATCTGGAAACCCGGTTGGTCTACTGCATGGTGAATCTGCAGGGCTTCAAGGAGGTGGACATCACCAAGCAGCCGTTTGGTTCGGGCAGCCGACGCTCCGATTTCGAATCTCTGGGTGCCTACATCACTTCGGAGTCCAAAGGCTACACGATGGCGGTACCGATGAGCCATCCCAAGGAGCAGGAAGCCTTGCGTATCGGCGAGAAGATATTCTTTTTCCGTGGCGGGCCGCACGACTTTGCCTGCGCAACTTGCCACGGGGAGGACGGCAAGCGGATTCGTTTGCAGGATTTGCCCAACCTGACTGCGCGCAAGGACGCCCGGCTCGCCTATACGACCTGGCCCGCGTATCGCGTGTCACAGGGCGAGCTGCGCACGTTCCAGTGGCGCCTCAACGATTGCTTCCGGCAGCAGCGATTCCCGGGACTGAAATTCGGTTCCGAGGCGTCGATCGCCCTGACCACTTTCCTCGCCAAGAACGCGGAGGGCGGCACGTTCAACGCCCCGGCGATCAAGCGATAAGGAGACGACGATGAAAAGGACAATGACCGTTGTTGCGGGATTCAGCATCCTCGCCGCCGGCTGCGCCACCGTATCCGACGAAGAGATCGCGCAAAAGGCGCTGGCCGTCATGAAGGCTTCGTTCGAGGACAAGGGCCAGGCCAAGATCGACCGGCTCGACCAGGACGAAACGCAGAAGCTCTGCAGCCATTCGCCGTCCCAGCCGATCGGGAAACAGACCGCTGCCGCGATCGAGCAAGCCAACAAGGCGACGATCCGTTACCCGGCCGACGGCAAGCTGCTCGGTAACTGGCGCGAAGGCGAGAAGATCGCTCAAAGCGGGCGCGGAATGCAGTCGAACGACAATCCGAAGCAGCCTTCGGGCGCCAATTGCTACGCCTGCCACCAGTTGAGCAAGGAGGAGATCTCCTACGGCACAATCGGCC
This sequence comes from uncultured Bordetella sp., assembly GCA_964599095.1. GTDB lineage: Bacteria > Pseudomonadota > Gammaproteobacteria > Burkholderiales > SG8-39 > SZAS-79. Next base: position 51,910 of record CAZREB010000017.1, on the reverse strand, counting down.
CGAGCCTCTACCATTTCGGCAAGATTCGCGGCAACAGCGAGGCGATCCAGCGCTACGCCTACGGGAAACTCTACAACTCCCAGGCGTTCACGGCGTGCTCGAACATGCCGCGCTTTGGCCACAAAGGAATCCTCACCGAGAAGCAACTGAAAGACCTCACCGCACTGCTGCTCGACCCGGACTCGCCGGTCAATCGGTGAATCGTCGCGAGTTCCTGCAGCTGCTGTCGCTCGCCGCGGCTGGCGGTATGCCGCTCGCCGCGGCGCGTGGCCAGGTACAGCGCTTCTACGAGCTGCCGCGCTTCGGCAACGCGCATTTCCTGCATTTCACGGACTGCCATGCGCAATTGCTGCCGATACACTTTCGAGAGCCCAACGTAAACCTCGGCATCGGCAGCATGGGAAGCCGGCCTCCGCACCTGGTCGGCGAGGCGCTGCTCAAGCGCTTTGGCGTCCGGCCCGGCTCGCCTGAAGCCCATGCCTTCACGTACCTCGATTTCGAGAAGGCCGCACGCACTTACGGCAAGGTCGGAGGCTTCGCGCACTTGGCGACGCTGGTGAAGCAGTTGCGCGCCAGCCGCCCGGGAGCCCTCCTGCTTGATGGCGGCGACACCTGGCAGGGTTCCGGCACCGCACTCTGGACGAAGGGGCAGGACATGGTCGATGCCCAGAGGCTTCTTGGCGTCGACATCATGACCGGGCACTGGGAATTCACTCTCGGGGCCGAGCGTGTAAAGCAGGTGGTCGACAACGACTTTAAGGGCAAGGTCACGTTCGTTGCGCAGAACATCAGGACGACCGATTTCGACGACCCGGTGTTCGAGCCCTACACGATCCGGGAAATCAACGGCGTGCCGGTTGCCGTGATCGGCCAGGCCTTTCCGTACACGCCAATAGCAAATCCGCGCTATTTCGTTTCCGAATGGAGTTTCGGCATCCAGGAAGAATCGATGCAAAAGGCCGTGGACGATGCGCGCGCCAAAGGCGCCAAGGTCGTCGTCGTCCTCTCGCACAACGGCATGGATGTGGATATCAAGATGGCGGGGCGTGTACGGGGTATCGACGCGATCCTCGGGGGCCACACGCACGACGGCGTTCCGGCACCGCTGGTTGTGGAGAATTCCGGTGGCCGGACCCTCGTCACCAACGCGGGCTCCAACGGCAAGTTCCTCGGCGTGCTCGACCTGGAAGTAAAGGGCGGACGGGTCACTGACTTCCGCTACAAGCTCCTGCCGGTATTCGCCAACCTGCTGCCGGGCGACAAGGACATGGACGCCCTGATCCGGAAAGCGCGCGCGCCCTACGAGGACAGACTGGGTGAGAAGCTCGCGATCACCGAAGGGCTGCTGTACCGCCGCGGAAACTTCAACGGCACTTTCGACCAGCTGATCCTCGAAGGGCTGATGGCAATGAAAGATGCCGAGATCGCGTTTTCGCCGGGATTCCGCTGGGGAACGAGCCTGCTGCCGGGTCAGCCCGTCCTCATGGAACACCTGATGGACCAGACCGCAATCACTTACCCATACACGACGGTCACCGAGATGACCGGGGCAACGATCAAGACGATCCTGGAGGACGTCTGCGACAACCTGTTCAACCCGGATCCCTACTACCAGCAGGGGGGTGACATGGTACGCGTAGGCGGGCTCGCCTACACCTGCGATCCGAACGCCCGGATGGGCGCGCGCATCAGCGAAATGAGCCTGAACGGCAAGCCGGTCGACGCGACGAAGAAATACAAGGTCGCCGGCTGGGCGCCGGTCTCGGAAGAGGCAAAGGCGGCCGGAGGCGAGCCTATCTGGGATCTGATGGCGAGGTATCTGCGCGAGCGCAAAACGATCAAGCCGCTCGAACTTAATCTGCCGCGACTCAACGGTGTCGCGGCAAATCCGGGGATCGCCTGAGTCCGGTCGTGCTCCTTGTGATTCTGCCCATGATGTCGCTGCTTTTTCGCGCAGACGTACCACGCGAACGGATCGGCGACCTGAGTCGTACGGATGCAATTCGACAAGCCCGTCTGCGCCATGCGCCGAGCCGCTACACTTGCGGCCTCGGGAGAACATCGACATGAGTGACGCACTCAATTACCTGGTCAAGGCACGCCCCGGTGCGATGGGGCATTACTTCAAGTTCCTCAAGGAGGCCGGCGGTAGCCTCGACCCGAAGACGCGCGCACTTATTTCGGTGATCACCAAGGTGCATTCGCAGACCGCGCGCGGTGTGAAGCAGTACGTCAAGCGCGCTCTGGCCGACGGCGCGACCGCCAATGAGGTCCTCGACGCGCTGCTGATGGCTTTTCCGGCCCTGGGCCTTGCAAAAATCGTCTGGGCAATCGATGTCTTGCTCGACATGAATCTGCCCGAATTCCGGCTCGAGGCGCTTGCGGCCGCGGCTTCCTGGCATCGGCTCGGCGATGCGGCTTCATTCGCATCGGGAAGGACGACACGGGTCGAGTCCGAAGGATTCGCCGTGTTCGTACGGCGTACGAATGAAGCATGGTCGGTGTTCGACAGCCGCTGTCCGCATCAACGCACCGACATTCCGCTTACCGCCCTGGATGAAGACAGGCTCACCTGTCCGAAGCACGGCTGGACGTTCGACCTGGGCAGCGGGACCTGCGTGTCCGGCGGGAATCGTCCGCTCAGGCAACTGCCGTCGAAAGTGGAAAATGGCGTGCTCTTGGCGCAGTGGTGACCCTTCTCCCCTGACCCTCAGGCCGCAGGTTCGAACCACTTGAGCCGGTCCCGCAGCCGGACGACCTCGCCAATAATGATCAGCGTCGGGGCCTTGACATTGCCCGTTCGCAGGATATCCGGCAGAGTTTCCAAGGTACCGACAAGGACGCGTTGCTCCGGCATGGTGCCCTGCTGGACGAGCGCCGCGGGCGTTCTTGCCTGCAGGCCATGGGCCACGAGTTCGCGGCACAGGGTCTCGACGCCGAGCAGGCCCATGTAGAAAACGACCGTCTGGCGCGGCTGCGCAAGCGCGGGCCAGTTGAGATTCATGCTTCCGTCCCGCAAGTGGCCGGTGACGAAAATCACCGACTGCGAATGATCTCGATGCGTCAGCGGGATGCCTGCATACACCGCGCATCCGGAGGCGGCCGTGATTCCGGGCACGACCTGGAAAGGGACTCCCTCGGCGGCGAGCGTGTCGATTTCCTCGCCGCCCCTGCCGAAGATGAACGGATCCCCGCCTTTGAGGCGCACAACCCGCTTGCCTTCCTTTGCCAGCCGCACCAGCAGCTGATTGATATCTTCCTGCGGCAGCGCATGCCTTGCGCGTTCCTTGCCGGCATAAATGCGCTCGGCGTCACGTCGTACCAAATCCAGTATCGGCTCGGACACGAGGCGATCGTAGACCACGACGTCGGCCTGCTGCATCAGGCGCAATGCCCGGAACGTGAGGAGGTCCGGATCGCCCGGCCCGGCGCCGATCAGCGATACTTCCCCGTGGCTGAAATCGAGGCGATTGTCGGCGAGGACGGCCTGCATGGCGCTGTGCGCAGCACCTTCCCGGCCGCTGAACACCAGCTCGGCAATCGGACCTTGCAGCGTGCGCTCCCAGAACCGCCGCCGCTCGGCCGGCGCAAAACGGGCTTTGACCTGTTCGCGGAACGCACCTGCGAGCGCGGCCAGACGCCCGTACCCGGCGGGAATCAGCGTCTCGAGGCGCGCCCGCAGCAGGCGCGCGAGCACCGGCGACTTGCCGCCGCTAGAAACGGCGACGACAACCGGACCGCGCTCCACAATTGACGGCATGATGAACGAACACAATGCCGGAACGTCCACCACATTCACTGGAACACGCCGCGCCCTCGCGGCCGCAGCGACCGCCCGGTTCAAGTCGTCGTCGTCAGTGGCGGCAATCGCAAGCGAATAGCCCGCGAGGTCTTCATCCTGAAAAGCGGTGGCGCGGTGCTCGATTCGGCGTCCGGCGAGGTTGTCTTCGAGCACCTCGCACAGAATCGGGGCCTGGACCGTCACCCGGGCGCCTGCCCGCAGGAGCAGCGCCGCCTTGCGCGCCGCGACTTCGCCGCCGCCGACAACGAGACAACGCTGGCCGCGAACGTCCAGAAACACCGGCAGATAATCCATCCTGTTCGAGGCTCTCCTACCTGCGTCTGCGCTTTCGTCGATATGATAGCTTCAAACCGTCGGTCTCATGCCCCATCTACTCACCCTTTCTCGTGCGGCACGCCTGATCGGCGTCAGGCGGGGTGCGCTGCAAAGCAAGATACAGAACGGCGAATTGGCTACGTTCGAAGGCATGGTGTCGTCGGAAGACTTGCAGCGTGCCTATCCGCATGTTCACCTGGAGGACAATTCCGGCCTGGAGCGCCTGGACCGGATCAAGGACGCGGCCTACGCGCAGCGAATGAGAGAGCGCCTGATGCCGAGCACCGAGGCACTGGCGGCGCGATTGATCGCGATGAGCAAGGAGCGGGAGAAGGCCGAGATTCGCCTCGAACACTATCGTGCGGTCTTCCGGGAGATCCGGGCGAAGTTGGTTCAGGAAAGCGACCCTGGTTCACCCGAAAGCACTGCGGCGCGACTGCTCGCCTGGTTGGACCGGCAGGCCGAACCGGCAGAGCGTGACGCGGCGTCGCTGCGGATGCGGGAGGATTTTCTCAGAATCATGACGGCACACGTACAGGTACAGCCAAGCGGCCACGAATACTTTGTTGACGGAAACGACAACCTGCTCGAATCGGCCCTGCGGGCAGGGCTCTCGCTGGACTACGGTTGCAGCTCAGGCAGCTGCGGCAAATGCAAGGCGAAACTCCTCTCGGGCGAAGTGCAGCGGACCCGCCACTCCGACTACACGCTGAGCGCGACCGAAAGGAACGCCGGCGTAATCCTCATGTGCTGCAACACTGCCGTGCTCGACCTGGTCATCGAGGCACGCGAGGCGCATGGTGCGGCGGACATGCCGTTGCAGAGCATCGAGGCAAAGGTAAAGGCCGTCTCGGACATCTCGAAGGGCATGCGCTTGCTGCACCTGCAGACCCCACGGACCAACAGGCTGCGCTTTCTGGCCGGCCAGTCGGTTTCGCTCGAGCTGGCCGACGGAACGACCGCGCATCACCCGATCGCGAGCTGTCCTTGCGACGACCGGAACCTGCAATTCCATGTGCCGTGGCTCGCGGGCGATGACTTCGCAGTGCGGGCCTTCGACGGACTGGCTCGCGCCGACACGGTCCGTATCATCGGCCCGCAGGGATCTTTCGTGCTCGACGAGGAATCCCATCGGCCGCTGGTCTTCATCGCCGGTGGTTCCGGCTTCGCACCAATCAAGAGCCTGATCGAACACGCCATGGCCCTCGAAGTCGCGGAATCGCTCCACCTGATCTGGATTGCTACGGACGAAGGCGGCCACTACCTCGACAATCTGTGCCGCTCATGGAGCGATGCGCTCGATGAGTTCCGGTACCTGCCCCTGACGGTGGACGACTTGGAGTCGGCGGTGGCGGTCGAAGCGGTATTGCGGGAGGCGCTCGAGGCTTATCCGCACGTCGACGGGTACGATTTCTATGTGTCCGGCCCCGGGGCGCTCCCCGAGGCGGCCCGGCGCCTGCTGCTCGAGCGCGGGTTGCCGCGCGCCCGACTGTTCATCGACGCCGCGCCCCCCTGAACATAAGGGCGCGTCTCAGGCGTTTCCCTGCGGGCCCTTTCCGAGGCCGTGGGTGACCGCGGCCACTGCAGCCTCGACGCGCGAACGCATCCCGAGCTTGCGCAGGATCGACTTGACATGCAGCTTGACGGTGCCGTCGGTGATGGCCAGCGCCTGCGCGATCATCTTGTTGCTCAACCCCCCGGCGATGCGCTGGAGGATCTCGAGCTCGCGCGGCGTGAGCATCGAAAACGGCGTCGGTGTCGGTGGCACCGCGCCGGGCTCGGCCACCTCTCCCTGAACGATGCGCGCAAGGGTTCCGACCATCTCTTCCGCAACGACATTGGCGCCGCCCAGAACCGCCTCGAGCGCCGGAACGAGTTCTTCCGGCTCAATGTCCTTCAGCAGATAGCCCTGCGCCCCGGCGCGTAAGGCCGCCGCGAGGTCTGCGTCCTCGCGGCTCATTGTCAGCATCACAACGGGAGTCCGGTCCCCGGCAGCACGCAGCTGCCGAAGCGTCTCGATGCCGGACATGCCTTTCATTTGAATGTCGAGCAGCACGATATCGCACGACAGGTCGCGCGCACGCCGCAGCCCCTCCTCGCCGGAACTGACCGAAGCCACCACCTGCACGCCGCGGCTCTGCAGCAGTTCCTGTATCCCCTTGCGCACCAGCGCATGGTCGTCGATCAGGAGGACCCGCATTCAGCCTCCGGCGGCGGGCGGCGCATTGAAGATCAGCACGATGCGGGTGCCTTCCCCGGGCTCGCTTTCGATCACGATCTGGCCCGGCAGCTTCGCGGTGCGCTCACGCATGATCGCCAGTCCCGCGTGCTCCGCGGTCATCGGCCCGGCTTCGCCTTCCATCCCCAGGCCATCGTCTTCGATCAGCACCGTATACAGGTCGCCCTCGCTATTAAGCATGATTCGCACATTGCGTGCGCCGCTGTGCTTGCGGATGTTGGTGAGTGCTTCCTGGATAATGAAAAAAAGCTGAAGTTCCTGGGCGGGTGTGAACCCGAGCACCTCGCACTCGTTCTGGAAATAGACCGCGATGCCGGTTTCCCGGCGGAATCGCTCGACAAGCTTGGCAAGTGTCTGCAGGAGCCCGGCGTCGTCGATCTTGAGCCGATAGTTGGTCAGCAGGTCGCGCACGTCGGCATTGGCCTGCGCGATCGCCCGTCGCAATCCACCGGCCTCGACCCGGGCGGCCCCTACGTCGTTCCGCGCCAACGACTCGCTCAGGACCTTCAATTGCAGGCGCATGCCGATGAGCGATTGCGCGAGCGAGTCATGCAATTCGCTGCCGATCAGGTTGCGCTCCTCCATGATCGCGAGGCGCCGCGCATCGCTCTCCAAACGTGCCTTTTCCACCGCCAGTCCCAGTTGGCGGCCAACGCTGACCAGCAGGTCCGGCATGTCTTCCCCCATGACCGCGAGCGGCCGGTCGAGAAACAGGTTGTAGACACCCAGAATCCGGTCCTGGTACTGGACCGGAACGACGACGAATTCCTCGCAATCGCGCTCCAGCATCGGCCGGCCGACCAGCCGAGCGCAGTCGACCGTGCCCTTCTGGACGCGGATGCCCCCTTCGACGGAACACCACCCGCACAGACACCGTCCCGCCGGCATGAGTCCATCGCGTTCCACTGCTTCCGGCCCCAGGCCGCGGCTGGCGGCCAGGCGCGTACTCCCATCCGCCGCCACCAGGCGGACGCTCGCCGCGCGCGCATCGATCAGTTCGATGAAGGTGTCGAGGAATCCCTCGAGCAACTGCTCAAGGCTGCCGGGCTGGCTGAGGCTGGTCGCGACTTCGTACAGGATGTCGAGCGATTGGGTCTTGCGCGCCAGTCTTTCCGCCGGCGTACGCGGCCGCGCGCGGTCCCCGTCGTTCGAAATGCGGCCGTCTGTGCCTTGGAGGGGGACCGCACGATCCGTCATTAGTGCATCGCGCCAGCACGCGGCGAACAGTTGAGATGGACGCCGAGACTAGCTTTCCGCCACGCAGGCGTCCAGTCCCTCTTTCATAAGATGCCTCAACGGACGGTGCCACCCGTATCCCCCGATTGCCCGCACCCCCGCTCAGCACTTCGGGTTCGGCGCCTTGTGCGAGGGATCGTTCGGGTTCAGGAAGATGAAGCGGAGCTCGCCGGGGTTGATTTCGACGTAGTCCAGCGTCGCGCCCGTCAGCAGCTCCGTGCATCCCGGAGAAATGAGGACATTGATGCCTTCGGATACCACCAGCACATCCCCTTCGACCATTTCGTCGAATCCCAGGCCATATTCGATCATGCCGCTCGCATCCAGGCGCGCGGCAAGGCGCAGGTAGATTTCTCCTGCGCCCGGCTGGTGTGCCGAGCGCCTGATCTGTTCGGCCGCCTGCGGCGTGATCGTGATCAACATTGTCTCCCGTTGCGCTGCACGTTCAGCCGGTGCTCCAGGCCCTTGGCTTTCGCATGCCCGCGATCCGGCAAGCCTGCTTGACGTACCCGTAGGGAAATAGGTGGAACAAATCGTTTCGGCCGGTGCTTCTGGGACCCAGGTGGCGGGCCAGCGCCTTGATCGCGTGGCGCGCATCCGGGGCGATGTGGTGATCCTCGAAATAAGCGCGCACGAACCTGATCACGGCCCAATGGGCATCGGAAAGATCGATGCCCTCCTGCCGAGCCAACTCAACGGCCACCTCTTCGCTCCAGTCGGCCGGATCCATCAAGTACCCTTGGTCGTCGGCAGAAACCGTCCTGCCATCAACTTCGAATTGCGTTTTTCCTCCTTCGACGGATGGCTGCACGCTCGCCGATCGGTTCATTGCCGGCTGCGGACGAAGTCGACAAAGCGTCCCGCCCACCGGCTGCCCGCGACATCGCGAAGATGCGCATAGGAGGCGAGCAGATTCTTCCGCACGATGCCGTCGTGACGGCCGTCCATGCCGTAGCCGCGCTCGACGACATAGGCGAATTCGGCGTCGGCCGGAAGGTTCTCGACGCTCGAGTAATGAAACTCGTGCGCGCGAATCGGGTGCGCGGGACGATCGGACCCCTGCGCCCAGGGGCTGCGGCCGGTTTCGCGCAGATGCACATAGCCGCGCCCTACCGGGCGGTCACGCATGACGATGTCGGCCGGTACGGCACCGACCATCGGCGCACGGCGCCCCTTCCATTCCACGCTGCGCGCCAGGTACATGAGCCCGCCGCATTCGGCGTAGGTTGGGAGTCCGGCTTCGATCGCCTCGCGTAACTCGCCACGCAGCGCAACATTCGCGGCAAGCGCATCCATATGCGTTTCCGGGAAACCGCCGCCGATAAACAGGCCATCCGCCCGGGGCAGATGCTTGTCCCGCATCGCGTCGAAGGTGACTAGTTCGGCGCCCGCGGCACACAATGCTTCGAGGTCACCCTGATAGTAGAAACCGAACGCCTCATCGCGCGCGATGGCTATCCGGACGATTGCTCCCGGCGGACGACTCGCACGATCATCGACCCGCGCGGTCAAGGTGGGCGGATCCAAGACCGACGTGCTGCGTGCAACGTTGAGGAGACGGTCCAGGTCGACCTGAGCCGAGACCAGCCCGGCGATTTCTTCGACCTGCGCACTCGCCGTCCGACTCTCGTTGCTCGGCACGAGACCAAGGTGTCTTTCTACGATGGTCAGCCGCTCATCGTGTTGAATCGCGCCCAGTACAGGGACCGCGGTGTAGTGTTCGATCACCGCGCGCAACTTCGCCTCGTGGCGCGCCCCTCCCAGCTGGTTGAGGATGACGCCCGCGATCCGAACGTTCTCGTCGAAAGCCTGGTAGCCGAGAATCAGCGGGGCAATGCCGCGCGTCATGCCACGTGCATCGAGTACCAGCACCACCGGCGTGCCCAGAAGGACGGCCAGCGCCGCGTTACTGTTGCTGCCATCGAGGTCGAGCCCGTCGTACAAGCCCTTGTTGCCTTCCACGAGGCCGAAGGTGGCGCTGCTCATGCGATGCGCGAACTCGGCGCGCAGTTCGTCCGCGCCGCTCAGGTAGGCGTCGAGGTTGTAGCACGATCGGCCAGCCGCCAGCCCGAGCCAGAGTGGATCGATGTAGTCCGGACCCTTCTTGAAGGGTTGCACCACCTCGCCGCGCGCCCTCAGCGCGGCGCACAAGCCGATTGAAACCGTCGTCTTGCCGGACGACTTGTGCGCGGCGGAAACGAACAGGCGGTTCACGCAGTAACCGATTCCATTTTCGCGTCCGCCAAACTCAACGGCAGGAATGGCAGCACCTTGAGTCCGACCAGGGTAAGTGTGAGCGCGAACGCCATTCCGCCGACTCCGAGGGCGATTTCCGGCAGGCTCGGCGAATAGGACGCGACGACGCCATCGAAGAAACTGCTTGCGGTCGTCTTGTCGGCGAAAATCGTCTGCGGAAATGCCTGCCCTCCGAGGATCAGGACGTAGAGTTGCGCCAGTCCTCCCGCGATCACGCAGGCAGCGGCAAGCGCAATCCGAAATCTCCCGAGACCGGGGGCCCATAGCAGGACCAGTGGAACGACCCCGCCGACTGCGACCTGACCGATCCAGAAGAGGGCCGTGTATACGCCGCCATCGCGGAGGATGAAGCGCTCGACCTCATGCTGGCGAGCGACGTAAACGTTGGTCGTGTGATGCACGAGGACGAAGTACAGGACTGCGGCGACGAAAACCCCGAGCAGGTTTCCCAGCCTTTTCAGCAACGCGTCGCCCAGGTCCCGGCCGGTTCCCCGGTACGCCGCCAGGAGAATCAACACGAACACGGCCAGACCGAAAGAGAATGACATGGCGATGAATAGGGGCGCGAGCAGCGCACTGTTGTAGGCATCGCGTGCGACGATGAACCCGAAAATCGATCCGGTGCCGGTCGTAAGCACCAGGCGCCAGACCAGGGCAATCTGGCCGACACGCTCGGTATGCACGTTCATGCGGCGCTCGAACATCGTCCACAGGTAGATCGCCACCACCGCGAAGAACCCGGTGTAAAGGAAAATATTCCAGGCGAAGACCGACTTGAAGTTGTAGTGCGTCATGGCGACGATCAGGCGATCGGGCCGTCCGAGGTCGAGCACCAGAACCGAGAGTCCGCCCGCGAGAAGGGCGAAAGCGAGGAGACCTGAAAGCCGCGCCAGGGGCTTGTAAGGCGACCGCCCGAAGACGGAAGCTATCGAGGCCACGTTGAGCGCGCCTGACGCGGCGACGATCAGAAACACCGCAAATACGTGCGGCGCCCCCCATACGATCCGGTTGCTCATGCCGGTCACGTAGTGTCCGTGGTGTTCCATGTACCAGGCGGCACCGAGACCGGCAAGCACGAGCAGCGCGAGTGCCGCGAGCAAAGCAACGAAGGGGCCGCTGCGCCCTTCGATTTCCCGGAACTGGATTCGGGCCATCGCTAGAGTCCCTGGTAGCGAACGCCCGTATTAAGCGCGAGATCGGCGCGTACCTGGCTCGATGGCTCGCTGCGCAAGCGACGGTGGATTTCTGCATTCGGGTCGTTCAGGTCGCCGAACACCATCGCCTTGCCGCCGTCCCGGTTGCAGGCCTCAACGCAGGCTGGCGAACCGCCTCGATCGACCCGGTGGGTGCACAGAGTGCAGGACTCCACGGTGCCTTTGCCGCGCGGCACGTCAGGCATCTGTCCGCTCACGGTCTCGTGCACGAAAGAACGTGCGCCATAAGGGCAGGCCATCACGCAATAGCGGCAGCCGATGCAGGTGTGCTTGTCGACCAGGACGATGCCATCGTCTCGCCTGAACGAGGCGCCGGTCGGACAGACGTCCACGCAGGGCGGATCCTCGCAATGCTGGCACATAAGCGGCAGCGTCTGTGCGACACCCGTGCGCTTGTCGCGCAAGCTCACCTTGCGGATCCATTGCGCATCGGTTTGCGGCCGACCATTGCCCGTTATGCCGTTCTCCTTGTGGCAGGCTGTGACACATTCGTCGCAATCGGCGCACTTTGAGATGTCTATGAGCAGGCCCCAGCGCTTGAGGGCCGATGCGGCTTCCTCCGGCGATCGAGCCCGCGCGAGTTCGATCAGGCTGAATGCCGGTCCGAGCGCCGCACCGGCGGCGGCGACAGCGCCCCAGCCCAGGAACTCCCTTCGCCCTACGCTCATCGCCGGGTCCCGACGCCGCCGGCGTGCCGAACCGGGCTGTGGCACTCGAAGCAGTCGATCTTCACCGACGCATAGGCATGGCAACTCGAACAGAATCCGTCCTTGCCAAGCACGCTTCCCGTTTCGCGGCCTGCATGGCAGTCGACGCAGCCGTTCAGGCTGAAACGCGGGTCCCGCAGGCCCTGCCGCACGGTCCTGTCGCGCTGGTGAAAAAGCATCTTCATGTGGTCCCGGCGCATCTGCGCGGTGGGCGCGACGCAGGCCTCTCCCCGTTCGATCTTGACCACCGGAAGGGCGACGCGCCCCGTGCGCTGGTCATTCGCGTGGGCGGCGCCTGCGACGGCGAGCAGGAATGCCAACAGGGCGGCGGCAATCCGGTCCATTGGGTGTTCCGGTCAGTGGTCGCCCATGCCCATCTTGATGTACCCGGTCGGACAGACATCCGCGCAAATATGGCAGCCGATGCACAGGTCATAGTCGGTGTAGACGTAGCGCCCCATGGTCGACTCCGATTTCGGTGTCCGCTTTACCGCGGTCTGCGGGCAATAGATGACGCAGTTGTCGCATTCGAAGCACATGCCGCAGCTCATGCAGCGCTTCGCCTCGTCGATCGCCTGCTTGTCGTTCAATCCGACCATCCGCTCGGCAAAATGGCCGAGCACTTCCTCCGCCGAAGGCCCGATCTCGGTACGCTTGATGCGCTCCTGGTGCGGGAAATGCCCGAGGAACAGTTCGCTGGACTGGCAGACCTCGGCGGCACTGCGATCTTCGTAGTTGTGGACCGCAAATCCCCCCACCGACTTGCCGGCAAGAGAAGTGCCGCGAACTCCCCTGTCGATCTCCCTCAGATCCGGCTCGGCCACCGGCTGGAAGGGCTTAGGTTCGAGATTTACCTCGCGCAGCTTATCGAGCAGGTTGAAGTGGTGCACATCGATCTTCGGACGCTTCCCCATTTCCTTCTTCGCGAGATAGCGGTCAATGCTGTCGGCGGCAACCGATCCCTGCCCGATCACCGTGGTTAGCAGGTGAGGTCGGATGATGTCGCCGCATGCAAAGACTCCGCGGCGATTCGGCACCTGGTAGAACTTGTCCGCTGCGATCAGGCCCCTGCCGTTGTCCAGTTCCTGCATGCCGCGCAGGTCGCCCGTCTGACCGATCGCCGACACGATCAGGTCGGCCTCTAGGTCCATTTCGGTACCGGGCTTTTCCACCGGCTTGCCGCTCGAGTAGTCGAGTTCGATCACGCGCAGTGCCGTCGCGCGACCCGTTTTGTCGTCCAGGATGACCTTGACCGGCAGCAGGCTGCCGCGAATCCTCACCCCTTCGCGCTGAGCATCCTCGATCTCGTGCTTGGCGGCGTTCATCTGCTCGACGGGTTGCATCGAAATCAGCATCGCTTCCGCGCCTTTGCGGGCAGCCATCGCCGATGCGTCGTGCGCGGTATGCCCCATGACGACGAATTCGGGGCGCTCGGATTCCTTAAGATCGGCCACATAGCCCAGTCGGCGAGCAACCGAGACGACGTCAACCGACGTGTCGCCGCCGCCGACCACGACCACACGGCCCGCGACCGACTTCAGCCGTCCTTGGTTGAATGCCTCCAGGAAAGCGACACCACTGATGCAATTGGGCGCATCGGCGCCAGGGACCGGGAGTGCGCGCCCTGCCTTGCAGCCGATCGCGAGCAGCACCGCGTCAAATTGCGCCTCGAGGTCCCCGAGGTTCACGTCTTCGCCCACCCGCGTATTGAGCCGGACCTCGACCCCCATCGCGACGATCCGGTTGATTTCGCCATCCAGGTGGGTCCGCGGCAGCCGGTAGCCCGGCACCCCGTATTTCGCCATGCCGCCGAGCTCTGCGTGATCGTCGAATACGGTCACGGCGTGCCCCTTGAGGCGCAACTGGTAGGCTGCCGACAGCCCCGCCGGGCCGCCGCCCACGATCGCGACTCGCTTCCCGGTCTCCGGCCCGGCCTGGAATGAGAAATTCTGTGCAAGAGCGAAGTCGCCAATGTATTGCTCGACCGCGTTGATGCCTACGTAGTCTTCCACGCTGTTGCGGTTGCAGCCCGCCTGGCAGGGCGCGGGGCACACTCGCCCCATCATCGAAGGAAATGGATTGGCCGCGGTAGACCGGCGAAAAGCATACTCCTGCATCGTCGTTCCCTTTGGCGGCCTCTCCACGCCGCGCACGATATTCAGCCAGCCGCGGATGTCCTCGCCGGACGGGCAGCTTGCCTGGCAGGGCGGGGTCTTGTGTACGTAGGTCGGGCACTTGTCGCTCTCGTCGGCCGTGAATATCTTGTCCTGGAGCGAGGCCCACTCATGATCGCCGTCCTTGAACTTACGGAAGGTATGCCCGCTTTTCGCTTCGGGCTTGCTTGCTGGCGCCGACATTGTTGTCTCCGCTATATCCAGTCGAACAGTTTCAATTCCCGGGCTTCAGCACGATCGCCTTGCTCACGAGCCCATGCACGCTGCCGATCATGTCCATGGGGTGCTTGTAATAAGGCAAAACCTTGGTGAATTGGCTCTTGCAGATGGCGCAGATCGCGGCCATGTAATTCACACCTTCCTCCTCGACCACGCGCTGGAGGGCCTGCATGCGCGGCAGCGCACCTTTGACCCGCAGTTCGACCAGGTCGTCGGTAAGCAGGCCACCGCCACCGCCGCAGCAAAAGGTGGTTTCACCGATCGTTTCAGGCGCCATGTCGACGAACTTGTTGACGCAAGCGCGGATGATCTCGCGCGGAATGCGGAACTGCCCTCCCGGCATGTCACCCATGCGCGATCCGCGCGACACGTTGCAGGAATCGTGGAAGGTCACCACCTTGTCGTCATTTGCCGCCTTGTCGAGCGTCAGCGCGCCGCGCTGGATGAGGTCGTAGGTCAGCTCGCAGATATGCTGCGGCGCCGGGTAGTGCGGATCGAGAAAATCGAATGGCCCGATCAACGTGTTCCAGAAGCTGTAGGCAACGCGCCACGCATGTCCGCACTCGCCCACCACGATGCGCTTGACACCCAGTTCGAGCGCGGCATCGCGTATGCGCGTGGCCACCTTCTGCAGATTGTCGTGATTGCCGATGAAGAGCGAGAAGTTCGCGGCCTCGGAGGCGTGCGACGACAGCGTCCAGGAGATGCCCGCGGCGTGAAATACCTTGGCATATCCGATCAGCCCATCGATGTGCGGTTCGGCGAAAAAGTCCGCGCTGGGCGTGATGAGCAGGACTTCGGCGCCCTTGACATCGAGCGGGAACTTTACATCCACCCCGGTCTCGTCCTTCACGTCCTCTTCCAGACCGTCCAGCGTGTTGCGCAGGGCCGGTTCCGGCAGGCCGAGATTGTTGCCGATCTTGTGGACTTTGCCGATGATCTCGTTGGAATACTTCTGGCCGACGCCGACGCTGTCCATGATGTCGCGCGCGGCCATCGAGATCTCGGCGGTATCGATCCCGTACGGGCAGAACACCGCGCAGCGTCGGCACTGAGAGCACTGGTGGTAATAGCTGTACCACTCGTCGAGCACCTCCTTGGTCATGTCGCGGGCGCCCACGAGCTTCGGAAAATGCCTGCCGGCGAACGTGTAGTAGCGGCGATAGACCGAGCGCAGGAGGTCCTGGCGGGCCACCGGCATGTTCTTCGGGTCCGAAGTGCCGAGGAAGTAGTGGCACTTGTCGGTGCAGGCGCCGCACTTCACGCAGGCATCGAGAAACACCTGCAACCCCCGCGACTGTGACACGAGCTGGCCGAGCCTGGTGACCGCGACCTTCTCCCAGTCGTGCACCAGTTCGCCGGGGAACCCGAGCCCCGTCTGGTGTTCCGGCTTGGCCAGAAACGGCTTGCTGTGCGCCATCGCACCTTCGCGCACCAGTGGAATGACCGGATACTCGCCCAGCGGCGGCGTTTCGAAGGCAGCCATTCAGCCGCTCCGCACCCGATCGGCATGGACGATCTGTGCAGACCATCCAGCCACATGCCGCCTCTCGCGTGCATCGTCGACCTGGTTGAGGCTCGGGCTGAAGAACACGCCCGGCGCGTGCAGCAGCTTGCTCAACGGGAATACGATCATCAGGATCGCGACCAGAGCAAGGTGGACCAGCAGCGCCGGGTCCGCCGGGAGCTCACGCCAGTCGAAGACCATGAGGCCAAGGACAAAGGCCTTCAGCGAAACGATATCCGTGTGCGCCAGATACTTCATGGTCAGTCCGCTCACGACAATCGCCGCCAGCAGGGCCAGCATCAGGTGGTCGGAGGGGCTGCTTATGAAGCGAACCCGGTCGACCAGCAGGCGCCTTGCCCAGAGGCCGGCGAGGCCCACCAGCATGGCAAACCCTGCGTACAGTCCGATTGGCTGGATCATCACCACCCAGCCCCATACCGGGTCGGCGAAGTAGCGCAAGTGCCTCATCAGCACCGCGAAAAGCGCCACGTGAAAGACCCATCCGAACAGCCAGATCCACTTGTTCGAGCGGAACAGCGCCCTGAAGAACGTGACCTCGAAAAGCAGGCGCAGCACGACACCCCGGCGGGTCGTCGGCGCCGGCGGGACCGGGATCCTGAGCGGCTGCGGCGTGCGTGCGTACACCCAGCACTTGTAGCCCACGCCGACGACGAGCATGGCGAACGCGAAATACAAGAGCACCGCGTAAAGGACGGTCAGCACCGACAACGCATTCTCCAGGTTCCGACGCGGCACATTCGACGAAGGGGCGACGGGGAACCCGGCGAGTCCGGTCCCTACACGCAGCCGGTAGGCTTGGGCAGCCCCGCGTACTTGCAGGCCTGCTTGGCGGGGCCATAGGGAAACAGTTCGTACAGGTACTTGCTGTTGCCCTTGTCGGCGCCCAGTTTCTTCCCGATCGCCTTGGTCAGCACGCGGACTGCAGGGGCGATCTGGTATTCGTCGTAGTACTCGCGCAGGAAGTTGATCACCTCCCAGTGGCTGTCGGTCAATTCGCAGCCGTCGATCCGGGCCATTTCCTTTCCCACTTGCTCGGACCAGTCCGCGCGGTTGGCGAGATAACCTTCCTCGTCGGTTTCAATGCTCTGGCCATTCAGTTCGATAGGCATTTCGTGGTTTCCCTCAAGGTTCAAATCCAGCTTTGTACGGCGTGGTGTTCGGTCACCAGATCGACGAACCCCCCATAGTCCACCAGGCGAACGCCGTCCATCACCCGGTTCTGCATGCCGCGCGCCTCGACGTCGGGTCTGAGTGCGTATATCGATACCCGGCTCAAGGCATCCTGCACCTGCTTCGCAACGGTCGTGCCTGCGGCTGCCGCATATATTCCGTCTTCGATTAGGAGGATCGAGCTGCCCCGCTTCGCGAACTTCAGGCAGGTCTCGAACGTCTTGTCTTCGAACGGCGACTTGTTGACGGTATGCAGCATGTCCTTGGTCCTCAAAAGGTCAGGATCACGTCCTGGCTATCCATGATCTCAGCCATGCGTTCCGCGCTGACCGCCTCCACCGGCACCACCAGGTCGGCCTCGGTGAGGCCTCGCGCCGCCAGAGCCTCCTGCTCGACGTAAAGCTTGGTGACGTCGTAATCCTCCAGAGCGCGGAACGTCGGCGAGAAATTTTTCATTTCGAGACCCTTGGTGTCCTGATCCTTCACGAGCTGGTATACACCGTCGCCCACGAAGGCGAGGCTCACGTCCTGATCGAATGCCGCACCAATGAGAACGACTTCGAGGGACTCGAGCGCGTAGATGGTGCCGTAGGGCGCCTTCGTGTTCACGTACAGGAACCTTTTCGCTGCGCCGGGTTCGGCCTGCTCAGTCATTTGTGCCCTCCTCAGCCGCCGAACACGACCAGCCGGTCCGACTGGATGCCCGCTTCGATCAGTTGGCCAAGGCCGGAAATCCGGAATCCCGGCGCGATGTTGTCGGCATCCTTGCCATTGCGTTTCGCTTCCGCCGCATCCATCAGTCCGCGACGCTGCGCCGCTGCAATGCAAACAACGAGGTCCAGTTTATGCTGCGCCGCCAGTTCGCTCCATCGCTTGACGATATTGCGGTCATCCTGCGGCGGGACGGTAAGCCGAGTTCCGTTGTTGACGCCGTCGTGATAGAAGAATACGCGATAGATCTCGTGCCCTTTAGCCAATGCCGCCTTGACGAACTGGTAAGCCGTGTCCGAGGCCGCGTGGGTGTAAGGCCCTTCGTTGACGAGTATCCCGAATTTCATGCCGGCGGGCGCCTTAAAAGCGGATATGCGCTGAGGCGTTGAGGCTGTTGCGTGCCCCGCGCCAGTTGTCGATGTGGAATTTCGTGAACGGCAGCCCGGTCAGCTCGAAAAAGCGCGGCCAGCCGATCCGCTCAACCCAGTCGCCGACACGTTCCCAGTCGCGGGCGTCGTTCTTGTAGGTGTACAGGATCTTCTTCACCACCGCGGCGACTTCCGGCCAGCGTGGCGGATTGTTCGGCAGGCCGGCGGCCACCAGCTTCTGGAACATCGGCTTGGACCGGGCGTTCGAGTTCTTCCCACCCACCCAGATTGCGAGCTTGGAATGTTCCGGGTCGTTGATCTGCATCGGCGGGCACGGTGGATAGCAGGCGCCGCAGCAGATGCATTTCTTCTCGTCGACCTCGAGCGACGGCTTGCCGTTCACGATCGCCGGACGGATCGCCGCCACCGGGCAGCGGGCCACGACCGAAGGCCTCTCGCACACGTTCGCCACGAGGTCGTGATTGATTTTCGGCGGCTTGGTGTGTTGGACATTGATCGCGATGTCCCCCTGCCCGCCGCAGTTGATCTGGCAGCAGGACGTAGTGATATGCACGCGGTTCGGCATCTCTTCCTTGACGAACTCCTCGTAGAGCTCGTCCATCAGGGACTTGACGACGCCCGATGCGTCGGTGCCGGGAATGTCGCAATGCAGCCAGCCCTGGGTGTGCGAGATCATGGTCACCGAGTTTCCGGTCCCGCCCACCGGATAACCGGCGTCATTGAAGGCCTTGATCAACGGCCCGACCTTCTCCCAGGAGGAGACCATCACCTCCATGTTCGAGCGTATCGTGAAGCGCACGTGCCCCTCGCCGTACTGGTCGACGATGTCGCACAACAGGTTGATCTCGTAAGGACCGAGCTGGCGCTGCGTGCCTACGCGCACCGTCCAGATCTCATCGCCCGAGTAGGCCACGTGATGAAGCACCCCCGGTCGCGGCCGGTCATGGTATTTCCACTGGCCGAAATTCTTGACCATGAGCGGATGCATGTACTGCACGCCATCAGGGCAGCCGCTTTCGATGGGCGGGCGCATCTTCTTCTTTTCGGGCGCCGCTGCAGATTGCTGTGCCATACAGACTTCCTCCTTTCCGTGTCCTACGCCTGCGGGGCGTTTTCGCCCGCTTTGCCGCCGCCATGGCGCGCGACCCATTTTTCGGCTTCCGCATCCCAATCGTCCAACCGAACGTACGAGCTTGTGCGCGGATGGCTGATCATGTTGGGGTCGACTTCCACCCCGATGCCTTCCAGGAAATTCGCCAGCCCGATGCGCTCGATCATCTCGCCGCAGCGCTCGTGCTCCAGGCCGTTCTCCGCCCAGAAATCGACCACCGTGGCAGCCAGATCGCGCAGTTTCTCGTAGTCCTCGTCGGTGTCCATCTTCATGAACGGGATGATGACGGTGCCCATGGTGTCGCCGATCTTGAGGGTGCGCTTGCCACCGATCAGCAGCGTGATGCCCCGGTCCTTGCCGGGCTTCAGCGCCCGGGTCATGACGTTTATGCAGTGCATGCAACGCACGCAACTGCGATTGTCCACTTCCAGAGTATCGTCGTCGTTGAGAGACAGCGCCTTGGTGGGGCAGCGCGCGATCACATTGTCGATCGTGTACTTGCGGCCGTGGCTCGCCACGTAGGACTTGACCTCCGCCTGGTCGACCTGCATGGCGTCGCGCCACGTGCCGATCACGGCGAAGTCGGCGCGCTGGATCGAGTTCATGCAGTCGTTCGGGCAGCCCGAGACCTTGAACTTGAACTTGTAGGGCAGTGCCGGGCGATGCATGTCATCGATGAAGTTGTTGACCAGCGTGCGGTGGATCCGGTGCTCGTTGGTACAGGACTGCTCGCAGCGCGCGGCGCCGACGCACGACATCGCGGTGCGCACGCAGGGGCCGGCCCCGCCAAGATCGAAGCCGTACTCGTTGATTTCATCGAAGAAATGCTGCGTGTTCTCGGTCGTGGTGCCGATGAACATGATGTTCCCCGTCTGGCCGTGAAACGCGATCAGGCCGGACCCCCACTTGTTCCAGGAATCCGAAAGCCGCCGCAGCAGCTTGGTGGTGTAGTGGTTGCCCGCCGGTGGCTGCACGCGCAGCGTATGGAATTCCTTGGACTCCGGGAACATGCTGGCAACTTCCGAAAAGCGCGGGATGATGCCGCCGCCGTATCCGAACACCGATACGGTACCGCCCTTCCAGTACCCCAGGCGGGTCTTGTAGGAATGCTCCAGCTGTCCCAGCAGATCGACCATCATGTTGTTTTCGTGCGCCAGACGCTTGAGCCCGGTAACGAAGCTGGGCCAGGGCCCGCTCTCGAGCTGGTCGAGCATCGGCGTAGGATGAAACGGCTTGGTCGACTTCTTCTCGATTGGAATAAAGGTGCTGTGCCGCTCGGGATTCTTGGGCTGCTTTTTCGGGTCGGACACGGGATACCTCCAAACAAACGATCTGCATTGTGCCGCGCCAGTGTAACGAGGCGCCCGCGCGCGGCCGAAGAACTCATTGGGAGGGGACCGCACCGCAGCAATACATCTCTTTGGAGATAGCCTCGAACGCGCGAGCCGGCGGATACCATTGATTCTTAGGCGATTGCCCGCGCACTGCCTGCCAAGCCGAGTGATTCTGTCGCCCCTGTAATTGCGATCGCGGTGCGTGCGCCACTCGACACCGTTGCGGTATGTTCCGATCCCTGTATCTCTGCGCCGCTTGGCCCGCGACCCTTGAACGCTCCGCTGCCGATTGACATCGACCTGCCGTTCGACCGGCCGCAGGACTACCTGCGCTGGCGTGAGCGCAAGCTGGCCCGCTACCCGACCCGCACGGAAGATCTGGTCGTCGAGGTCCGCGACCCGCTCAATCCCACGGCGGCCGAGGTAGGCGAGATTCGACGGATCTGCGAGGTCGCCAACATGGCGGTCTACTCGACCCCCCTTGCGGGCGTGCCTGACAAGGCCATACCTCTCCGATTGGGCGAATGTCTGGGCCTTGCTCACCTGCATGCGAACCCGCTCGCGGACGAGGATGGCGTAAGCTCGCTTAAGGCCGTACCGGAAAAGTCCGCCGCGGGCTACATCCCTTATTCGAACCAGCGCCTGCTTTGGCATACGGATGGCTATTACATCCGGCCGCCGGAACGCATTTGCGCCTTCATTCTCCATTGTGTCCAGCCCGCCGCTTCTGGAGGAGAAAATTGCCTGCTCGATCCCGAAATCGCCTACATCCTGTTGCGCGACGCGGACCCCGAATACGTCAAGGCGCTCACAGCGCCTGACGCAATGACGATCCCCGCCAATGTCGTGGACGGCAGTGAAATTCGCGCCGCCTGCGTCGGTCCCGTATTTTCGACCCACGGCGGCCGGATCCATATGCGCTATACCGCGCGCACGCGCAGCGTGAGGTGGCGTCCGGATGAAGTCACGCGCGCAGCAACGGCGTTCCTGGGCCGCATTTTCGATGCCGGTTCACCGCACGTTTTCAAGTTGCGGCTCGAGGCCGGGCAGGGCCTCGTATGCAACAACGTGCTCCACAATCGCAGTGCGTTCGGCGACGAGCCCGGCCAGTCCAGGCTGGTCTATCGAGCCCGCTACTCCGATCGCGTCGCCCCCTCCGACACGCCATTGTCCTAGGCGAAGAAACCAGCCTCGACTCATGAAACACATCCCCCTCAAGTACATCAAGGAAGATCGCGCGGTCGGCAACGCCGACAGCATCGAGGATGCCAAGGAATCGACCGGCCTGCTCAAGCGCCTGGTCGCAGACCATCGCGAGCAACTCGCGGCCCTGTCGACAAGGGCCGATCCACTGCGTCGAGCCGACCTGCTGCTGCAGCTCGGCCGCGCTCTCGTGCGGCTCGAAGCGCATTCCGAGGCCTGGACGGCGGCGCGGGAGGCGGTCGACTTGTACCTTGCCGCTCAGGCTTGGGAAGGCGCGGCACAGGCATGCGACATCCTGTTCGTCTGCGACCAACCGCAGTCTCTCGCCGCCCTCGGCCAGGGGATATGGCTGGCCGTCACTTACCCGATGGATCCCGAACTGAGCGTCGCGCTGCTCCAGCACGTGGTCGATGAAACGCCGCCCGACGCTGACGGCGCAGCGGTCGCGGCGGTCACTGCCTACTACCTGGTCGATTTGCGGGCACAGGAGCCGCAACGCGAACACCTGCTGATCTATGCCAGCCAGTTGCTTGCGACGGTCGCCCGCCGCCATAGCGGCGTCGCGGGCCAGGAGGACTTCAATCGCTGGATCGAGCGCATGGAGCTCGACGACCCGGGGCGGTTCCTTCCGCGCCTGCGCAACGTGGTCGACGTGCTGGTGCAGGACGAATGGTGGTTCGACCGTGAGGCCCTGCAGGCCGTCCTGCCCGTGGACTGAACCAGGTGCAAATGGAAGCGGACGCCGCCGCCGGACCCGCCCCCCTCGCGGATATCGTCGATGCGGTCTTCGGCATTTCGTGCCGGTGCCTGCCGGTCGACCATGCGTATGCCCTGTCGCAAGCGATTCACGATGCCCTTCCATGGTTCGCGGACGAGCCGCGAGCGGGCCTGCATCTGATCCACGGTGCCGGGTCGGGCAGCGGCTGGATGCGCCCCGAGTCGCCCGAGGACCTGCTGCAGCTCTCCCATAGGGCAAAGCTTTCGCTGCGCCTGCCGCGGCACCGCGTCGAGGCGGCTTCAACCCTGCTTGGCGCCACCCTGCAGGTAGCCGGCTGGCCATTGCGCATCGACCGTCTGTCGGTGAAGCCGCTGTCGCGCATCACCACGTTGTACTCGCGCGGGGTGATCTTCGGCCAGAGCGGCGACGAGGCGCAGTTCATGTCTTCGGCGAATCAGCAACTCGAGGCGCTCGGCATCCGGAAATGCACCAGAGTGTGCGGTCGCAGCACGCAGGTGACGACACCCGGGCGCGCCCTGCTCGCGCGCAGCCTCATGCTTGCCGGTCTTACCCGGGACCAGTCGCTGCTGCTCCAGCAGCAAGGGCTGGGCATCGAGCGCAAGCTCGGCTTCGGCCTGTTCATCCCGCACAAGAACATCGACGACCTGGGCCACAGGTCGGATTCTTTCTAGACGAGGAAACCATGGCATACGAGATCAAAGGCAAGGTGCTGGAAACGACCGAGAACGGCTACCTGGTCTCGCACGACGAATGGGACCGCGAAGTCGCCGAGGCGATCGCCGCATCGGAAGGCCTGACTCTCACACCGGACCACTGGGACGTGATCGAATATCTGCGCGACGCCTTCCTGAACCACAACGGCGAGCAACCGAACAACCGCGCGATGCTCAAGGCGATGCAGGAGAAATGGCCGGACCGGAAAGTCGACAACAAGACGCTATTCGACCTTTTCCCGGGAAATCCTTCCAAGCAGGCTGGAAAGATCGCCGGCCTGCCGGAGAGCCTTCGCAAGGGCGGGTACTGAACCGGCTTACGCGTAGTGCCTGCGCTCGGAGCGCCTGCGGCCGGCGCGCTGCACCACACCGCCCAGGATCGTAAAGGGCGGAGTCAGTTCGAAGCCTCCGTACTTCGGGTTGAGAGGCTTCAGGAAGCGCCGCTCGCCTTCGATGAGCAGCTGGCGGAAGAAGATGTCGCCGGCGAACTCCACGATCACGAAACTGCCGTCACGAGGTGCGTAGCCGGGATCCACGATGACGACGCAACCGTCGGCGAACTCGGGTTCCATGCTGTCGCCCAGCACCTGCAGGGCATAGGGTTCGATCGAGCTGCAGTTGTCCTGGCTCATTGAGACTCCATTGCAGTCTAGCCTCGCGGGTTGCCGGAGGGCGTTCCCTTGTGAAAGTGGATCACCTTGTCGCCGCATTGCCCGCTGGCCGGCTCGTCGGCGAACCGCGGGCGCTCGACGGGCTGCCGGTCGCCTTCTTGCGCCAGTTCGCGCTCGCGCGCGCTGATGAGCACCAGGCACTGGCGCATGTCCGCGATGGTGGAGTCGGAAAGGGGATGGCGCATGCCGTGGGGCGTGGCGGTGTCCCTGATCACGCCCGCGAGCGTCAGCTTTACCGCCTGCAGGATCCTTGCCTCGATTGAATGTTCCGTATTGGTCATCGCAAACCTCAAATATCCGACCACATGCGAATCAGGTTCATGTACGCGGCACTGACTTGCGCGGTCTCCGGCGCATCAGGCTCACGCCTCAGGAGGCTCTCGCGTGCCTCGTTGAGCCCGAAAAGCAATTCGCGCCGCAGGGGATCGCGCACCAGGCTCTGCAACCAAGTCACCGCCACCAGGCGCTCGCCGCGCGTCACCGGATTGACATGGTGGATACTGCTCGCCGGATAGAGCACGGCATCGCCCGCCGCCGACTTGACCGCTCGCTCGCCCGCCGCAGCGCGAATGACAAGCTCACCGCCATCGTACTCCTCGGGCGCCGACAGAAATACCGTGACGGCGATATCCGACCGATACATTACGCCATCCGCTCCCATGATCGGGTCGTCGAGGTGATCTCCGTACGCCATGCCTGGGCGACAACGCGCATAGAACGGGCTGGCCACATGCAACGGAAGCGCTCCCGCGCGATAGAGCGGGTGGCGCACGAGGTTGCCCATGACAAGGCGGTTGAGCCGCTCCAGGTCCGGTGCGGTTCGATCGACCTCCTGATTGCTCTTCACCCTCTGCGCCGCGGACCCTGCCGACAATCGCCCGTCGACGAACGGGGCGTCGGCAAGCCACGCGCGCGCTAGCTGCAGCTCATCGGGTTTGAGGACCTTCGGAATCGCTAGCAGCAAAGTCTGCTCCGTTCAGGCAAAACTGATCCACGTGGTGGCAATGTACTTGACGCCTGCCTGCAGCGTGACGCCGCGGTGTACATGCGTCCAGAAAGGCGGGAACAGGACCAGCTTGCCCTGTGCCGGCCGGATCAAGACCTGCTGGAGCGGAAACTCGGTTTCTCCGCCGGGACCCGGGACATCGTTCAGGTACCAGATTGCGACCAGCTGGCGCTGGCTGAATGCTCCCGGCCCCGAGTCCACGTGCCAGTGATAGAACTCCCCCGGCAGCGTTCGCTGTATGTTGTAACCGAGGTCCTTGAACGAATTGGCGGCGAAGAACGGAAATTCGCCGGCAAGCGCATTGAGTGCCAATACGAGTTGCCGCGCCAACGTCCGGTCGATGTCGCTCCAGCCGTCGCGCCCGCTTATATGCAAGTCGGTCGAGCGCTTGACCGCGGGGGCCTCCATCCCGCCCTCGCCGATGCGGCCGCGGTATTGCTGGTCGGCCAGCGATTCGAACCGCCGGATCACTTCGGTGCAGACGTCGGCCGGCAGTGCCTCGACCGCCTCGTAGATGAAGCTGAGCGGCCTGATTTCACGCAGCCTGCCGCCGGAGAACGTCATTGCCTAGGAAAAGAGCACTTCGGTGTTCTGGATCTCGCCGCAGTCGTCGATGTCGACCCCTACGGCGCCCGGCATGCGGATAGCGATATACCCTGCCATCAGCATGGCGCTCGCCGCGTTGCCGTTGTGCAGGCTGGTGAGCAGTCTTTCGGCGACGATCTGGCAGCGCTGCAGCCGGTCGGGCAGCGCAACGAATTCGCGGCTCATCTGCCAGCCGCGGTCCATGTCGCGGTCGAGGCGGCTGTGGAACTCGCCGGCCTGCTGCAGGAGATCCTCGGGAACCTCGATCGCATAGACCTGCTGGCCGACCACCACCCTGAATCGCATGTTCAGGACGATTGTCCGGACCGTTCGCGCCACTTGGCGGCTTCCGCGGCGTTGCGCTCCACGCCTACGCCCTTCTCGTACATCGTCGCCAGCATCGCCTGCGAGCCCGCCATGCCCTGGTCGGCAGCGAGCTTGAACCATCGCGCCGCTTGCGCAGCATCTGCGCGAGTGCACTCGCCCTGAAAGTACATGAATCCGAGTCCGTGCTGAGCAAGCGCAAAGCCTTGATCGGCAGCCGCGCTCATCCACCGGACCGCGGTGGCGCAATCCTTGACCATGCCCAAACCGACCTGCGCCATGATGGCGACGCGGTATTGCGCCCGCGGATCCCCGGATTCGGCCAAAGGACGCAGCAACTGCATCGCCCGGGCGAACTCCTTGGCCTCGAACGCGGCTATGCCGCTGGCCAGCTCCATGTCCAGTCCCGACATCGTTTTCTCCGGCGCTTCGGAACGCATCGTCGCGGCCGCGCCGACGGGTCGAAGGCTGCTTCAAATATCGCTCAATTGCGCGTAGTTTAGCGACTCTGCCGGATTCGCGCTCCGAGCGCGGCGTTGGTTCGCCCGCTGGTATCCTCACTCACCATCGTCCGGACAGGAATCATGGCCATCCTCAGCAGCAGTCGCCCTTCGGTGGCGCTCGTCAAGACCCGCTGGCGCAAGAACGGCACCCGCACGCTGCCGGAGGTTGCCGGCATTCTCGGCGCGAATGTCTGGAAGATCGCGCTCGAAGTCTTCAAGCACATGGAAAGGGAGGGCTTCCGCTTTGGGTCCGACCGAACGGTAACGAACGTGCTCACCGAATTCATTGCGTTCCTCGTCCAGCTGATCGATCGGTCGGTGTACGCAAAGATTCCGGAAGCCGACCGCGCGACGTTGATCGCCGAAACCGTCCGCCACCTGGCCGCGACCATGGAGAACAACCAGCAGGACCTGCTCGGTCCAGGCGATTACCTCAAGCCTTTCATCAGCCTTCTCAATGCACGTTTCGCGGACTATGCAACCTTCGATTTTCCCGGGGCTGCTCCCGACTATGCCTGCCTGAGCTACTTTTCGGACAAGGTGTCCGATGCGATGGTGTCGGATCTCGACGCGGGCGGCGACAACAAATGGGTCACCGAGCAGATGATGGACATCGAAGCCCCGGAAATGGTGCTTCTGGTACGGAAGCTCATTGAGCGAACGGTACCCGCCGCCCCCGCGCCTCAGGCTTAGTGCTCCGCAGAACTGACTTCAAGCCAGGTCAGCACTGCTCCCATGGCAGCCCCGCGTGGCGCCAGCCGGCGAGCGTGCTGCGCTGGTGATTGTCGTTCAACTCACCCTCGAAGCCGTGCGCGACGTTGTAGACATTCCTGAGGCCGGCGCGCTCGAGTGCTTCTCCGGCCTCCCTGGACCGGTTACCGCTGCGGCAAATGAGCACGATGGGGCGCGTCGCGTGGTCGGTGCCTGCGAGTTTCTTCACCTGCCCAACGAAGTGTGGGTTGACCTCCCAGTCCGGACCGTCGTTCCACGCCACGTGCAACGCACCGACTGGATGACCGACGAACAGGTACTCCATTTCGCTGCGGCAGTCGATGAACAGGGCGTCTGCTTGCTTCTTGAGAAACTCGTAGGCCTGCCTGGGATCGAGATGTTCCATGAGCCCTGCATTATCCCCCACAACGCGTGGCTGCGCCCGGCCGGCTTCCGGGTCCCTGAATCGCCTCGCAGACCCGGCTCATCCTCTGACCAACGCCTTCAGCGTGGCCTCGAGAGCGGGCGGATCGAGTGCCACGAGGCCTCGCGCAACCGACAGCCAGTGTTCCGCGCCCTCGCTTGCGAGTCGCGACAAGCGGTCGCGCGCGCCTGAAAGCACAAAGTGCTCGTAGGCATCGAGCACCTCGGGGAACATTTGGCGACGCGGCGCGTCCAGGGTGGCAAAGTAAAGGTGCAGCACTTTCGCGTCGGGATTCCTGATCAGCGCAGGCAAGGTAGACAGGCAGTCGGCGAGCAGGTCGCGGACCGACCGCGCAAGCGATTCGACCTGCGGATTCGTTCCGGCCAGCACCCGATCGTGCCACTCGTCGCCGATCAGCGCTCCCGCCATGGCTTCGCCGACCTCATGAAGAATCATCGCTTCGGCGGCATCTTCGGCCATGCGCCGCAGAGCCGCCTCAGGGTCCGCGACGAATCCATAGCGGGCCATGGCGCGCCCCGTGGCGTTGTCCCGCCTGTGCCACTGCCAATCCTCGATCTTTTCCCACAGGTAGCGGCGCAACGACTCCTGCCGCAGAAAGATCGTCCGTCCTTGCAGCATCGCGGGCGGTGCGGCCAGTTCGCGCGCGTGCTCGCAAGACGATACGAGCACCGTGCAACCCGATCTCGTTTCTACCCGCTGCAGCTCGCCGAGGAAGAACACCGGCTTACCAAAGCGTCCCAAGCCAGCGCTGTAAACGTAGCCGTGGGGCAGCAATGCGCGATTGGCAGTATCGACGTCGAACGGGTCAATCTCACGGTTCGCAAGCGGGAGCGGAAGGAACTCGTCCGACTCGATGCCGTCCCACAGTTGCTCGCGGGCCGCCAGCCATTCGCCAAGTTGCTCCTTCGAAAGCTTACGCGCGAACGGCAGTTCGTTCTCCCAGCGATAGAACTCGCGCATCTTGAGCAGGAATATGCACAGGCCGTAGTCCCCCGCGTGGCGTGCATCGGAGATGTCGCAGTTACGCTGCACCGTACTCGCGATCTGCGGAAAATTTTGCATCATCTGTGTATAGTGTTGCGAGCAAATGCCGCACCGAAGGGGGCGCCCATGGCCAAATCGGCCCTTCCGAAACCGCATCTCACCCTCGACCTTTCGGGGCTCGCCTGTCCAGGTCCGCTGCTCGGCGCCAAGAGAGTCCTCGACGAACTGCTTGCGGGCGAAGTCATGTTGCTGATTTCCGATTGCCCGGCCACCCGGGACGATCTGCGCTCGTGGCCCAAGTATAGCGATGTCGAGGTGCTGAAGGTCGCGAAGCGGCCCCAAGGCGGGTTCGGTTATTACATTCGCAAAGGCAAGGGCGGCCGGGTGTCACCGAATTCCGTACTCGATATGCGCGGAGCAACTTGTCCTGGTCCGATCATCGAGGCAAAGAAGCTGCTGGACGGCATGCGCAAAGGCGAGGTGCTTCGTCTTCTCGGAAATTGCTCGGGAATCCGGGCGGACTTGCGCAGTTGGGCAAAAGCCACCGGCCACAAACTGCTCGACACCCGTGAAGTCGCGCCCGGAGAGTACGAGTTCCATATCCGCAAGGCCTGATCGGGCGTCGGGGGAATCGTCTCCCGACGCTGCCGTCATCGAGCCGCCCGGCGTTTTCCTTCGGCGCCAACTCGCCTTGCGCAACGAACCCGTCGCTGCAGCGATCTAGATAAACAAATTGACATCGGCTTTTTGCGCGCGCCCAAGGAACGAGGCGGCGCCACAGTACTCTTTGACTTCCGGAATGAAATCGTCATGGGTGAACCCGAAAAGGTCCACCGTCATCTGGCAGCCGAGCAGATTCACGTCCGACTCCACACAGGCCTGGCGTAATTCGGCGATGCTTGCCACGCCCTTGTTCTTGATGGTCTGCTTCATCAGGCCGGTGGCCAAGTTCTCGAAGCCGGGGATGATCGATTGGACGGCGTTCGGGATGTTCCATTCAACACTCTTGAACCAGTCCGGCCCGAAAGGCATCTTCATCGGCATGGCCGGATTGCCGAGCGGGCTGATATTGAGGTCGAGGTCCTTTTTGAGCAGCGTCAGGCCGTAAAAGGTGAAAAACACCGAAACTTCCCAGCCGAGCGCGGCGGCGGTCGAAGCAAGGATGAACGGGGGATAGGCCCAGTCCAGCGTCCCCTTGGTCGCAATGATGGTCATCGACGGCGTCCTGGCCGCGTCCAGGGCGGCCAATTTGCCCGGCAGCAGCGCGTCGAGGCGCTCATTGATCAGGCGGTCTAGCGTCTCGGTATCGATTTGCGCGGCCATGTCTGGGCTCCCGGGCATTCAGCGTGGATGAAGGCTAATACCCCCATACAGTATTCGCAACAGCTATCATGGCAGAGCATCGAATTCGCTGCAAAGCAACATACCATATTGATATAGTGACCCAATTTTTCGACGACATCTTGCGTGACTTCGATCGCATCGATACTATCCAGGGTATAGGAGAAAACACCATGACCGGCGCGCAAATGCATAGTGCGCAAGCCAAGCAGGCAATGCTCGCGCGGCTCGCACGCATCGAGGGCCAGGTGCGAGCCGTGCGCAGGATGATCGACGGCGACCAGGAATGCGAAGACATCGCGCAGCAACTTTCGGCGGCTCGCAAGGCGCTCGATCGTGCGTTCTACGAGATGGTCGCGTGCATGATCAAGGCAGGCGCAGCGCAGCGCAGCGACGAGCGGGAGGCAAGCGCCGAACACGTTGCCGAACTTCTTGCACGCTACGCCTGACCTGTCGGGTCCCCGACCGGGTACAACCAGCACCTCCTTCTTCCCCCACAAGGCAACCTGAAATGAACTTCGACAAGGACCTCGACGCGCGCGGTCTCAACTGTCCGCTCCCCATCCTGCGTGCAAAGAAGGCGCTCACCGACATGCTACCCGGGCAGATCCTCCGGATCACCGCCACCGACCCGGGTTCGGTGAAGGATTTCCAAGCCTTCTGCAAGCAGACCGGCAACGAACTGATTTCGCAAACCGAGGCGAACAAGGAATTCATCGTCCTGATGAAGCGCAAGTAAGTCCGTCACCTGCGATCGCCGCGGGCAATGGCAGCGATCTTCGCGAGGACCCGTGCGACGGGAGCGATGGCGGCACCCGCGTCGGAGCGGATGAATCTGGGAGCGTAACGGCATGAACGAGATCGGTCCGGCGCAACTCGCACCGTACGTTGCGGGCGCGGCCTTCGCGCTCGCCTCAGTCTTTGGCGCAATAGGCGCGAAAACGAACTTCTGCACCATGGGCGCGGTGTCCGACTGGGTGAATATGGGAGAGACGAGCCGCCTTCGCATGTGGTTGCTCGCGATCGCCGTGGCGATTCTCGGCGCCAATGCCCTGCACCTCGCGGGGGCGGTCGATCTTTCCAAGTCTCTGTACCAGGGGCCTCGATTCACCTGGCTGTCCTACGTGGTCGGCGGATTCCTGTTCGGCGTGGGCATGACGCTGGGATCAGGGTGCGGCGCGAAGACCCTGATCCGGATCGGCGGCGGCAATCTCAAGTCCGTCGTCGTGTTCATGTTCCTCGGCGTCGCGGCTTATATGACGCTGCGCGGGTTGTTCGGCTCCTTCCGTGTCGGCGTGCTGGAGAAGGCGACCATCACCCTTGCAGGCAATCAGGACCTGCCGGCTATCTTCTCCAGAGTATTCGGCGGACAGCTAAGCGCCTGGATCCTCTGGCTGAGCCTTCTGGCCGGCGCAGGCCTGATTGCTTTTGTCTACATGTCGAAGGACTTTCGTGCGAATTTCGACTACACGCTGGGCGGCGCAGTCACGGGCCTGGTGATCGTCGCCGGCTGGTATGTGAGCGGCAGCATCGGCTACGTCGCGGAAGACCCGAAGACGCTGGAGGAGGTTTTTGTCGCGACCAACTCCGGACGCATGGAGTCGTTCTCGTTCGTCGCGCCAATAGCCTATGCCCTCGAATACCTGATGTTCTGGACCGATAAGAGCAGGATCATCACCTATGGCATCGCCTCTGCGGCTGGGGTGATCGTCGGCTCGACCGCCTACTCGCTTGCCACGCGAACGTTTCGGTGGGAGAGTTTCCGCGACGCTGAAGACACCGCCAACCACATGATCGGCGGCACGCTCATGGGATTCGGCGGTGTGACCGCGCTTGGTTGCACCATCGGACAGGGGATTTCCGGATTCTCGACACTGGCATTGGGATCAATCATCACCTTTGTCGCGATCATAGGCGGATCGGCGGCGACGATGAAGTGGCAGTACTGGCGCATGATGCGCTGAACGGGGCCCCCGGGTGTGAAAGTTGGCGGTCGTAGCGCGCCGTCGGCTCGATTCGTGGCGACGCGCTCGTCCGGCGCAAGGCGCAAATAACCCTGTATCAACCCACCTTTCGCATCTCGTATCCCACGCGAGGAAAATGTACGTGGAGCGTGCCGGCGCGCGGGTCAGTCCGGCGCACAACGACTTCATCGGCGGTCGCGGTCAGCAGGTCGCCCTTCACGGGATCGAACCCGTAATCGACTGGCAGCACCTCCACCGCGTCACCGAGCCTGAGGTTCTCGAGCTCGGTCGCGATTCCGCGTCCGATATCCGCCGGCCGGGAAGACTTCGCGATCTCCAGCGCCTTGCGGCTTTCGATCTCCGTCGCCATGCCGTGGCCGAGCCTGGCCACCCGCTCAATGAACGCATCGGTCTTCGGGAAGGGATTCAGGATGGCACGCACGCCTGGTGCGCGCCAGACGGGCCAGAGCGTGTGGTACAGCCCGAAGTCGGCGAGGCACGCCGAGGATCCCAGCACGAATGG
This sequence comes from uncultured Bordetella sp., assembly GCA_964599095.1. Lineage (GTDB taxonomy): Bacteria > Pseudomonadota > Gammaproteobacteria > Burkholderiales > SG8-39 > SZAS-79. The sequence goes on along the minus strand of CAZREB010000017.1, from coordinate 19,793 downwards.
CCGTCCGTCCTTGAACTGCGATTCGATCTTCGGCAGGAAATGCAGCATGGTGGCGCGGTTCTCGTGGATCGGCCCGCGACGCACGGTCCCGCCCTTGCGCATCTCGGCGCGGTCCTTGCGAAACGCATCCATGAACTCTGGCGTCGCGTCCGGAAAGAACACATCCAGGGTCCGGGGCGTAAAGGCAAGGGGCACCGCATTGTTGAACAGCACCGCTTCAGCAAACGAGGTGATGGCATTCAACGCCAGTGTGTCGCCGTAGGGAAACAGGGTTGGTGAAGGCGCGATTTCCTCGAGAGCGCGGGCGATCAGGCCGGAATCGCAATACACGTCCGCTCCGACTTGGAGCACCGGGGTCCTGCGATAGCCGCCCGTCAACGCCACCACATCGGGCTTAGGCATGACCGCCGGGATGGTTACCGACTTCCACTTGAGCTTTTTGAAGCCGAGGATCGCGCGGATCTTTTCCGCGTAAGGCGAAGCGGGATAGTGGTGAAGGACGATCTCGGACATGCGTTCTCCTCGGTGGGGCACAGTGACTCCGCAATCCTAAGCTATCATTCCGTTCCCTTATTGCCCGACCTGCGAAACGCCTATGAAAGCAGTGCTCTGCAAGGCCTTCGGCCCTCCGGACACCCTGGTCTACGAAGACATTCCCGCGCCGGTCGCCGGCAGGGGGGAGGCAGTCGTGACGGTGAAGGCCGCCAGTGTGAATTTCCCCGACGTCCTGATCATCGAGAACAAGTACCAGTTCAAGCCGCCGCTGCCGTTTTCTCCCGGCAGCGAGCTTGCCGGCGTGGTCAAGTCGGTCGGCGAGGGCGTGACCGGGCACAAGGCCGGCGACAAGGTCATTGCGTTTACCGGTGCCGGCGCGTTCGCTGAGGAAGTAAAGACCGAGGCCGACCGCCTGATCCCGATGCCAGAGGGCATGGATTTCGAGACCGCCGCTTCGTTCATCCTCACCTACGGAACCTCGGACCATGCGCTGCGCGACCGGGCGGCCTTGGAGGCGGGCGAGACGCTGCTGGTGCTCGGCGCCGCGGGCGGCGTGGGCATCGCGGCTATCGAAATCGGCAAGGCGCTCGGCGCAAGAGTGATCGCGTGCGCGTCCAGTGACGACAAGCTGGAAGTCTGCAGGCAGCACGGCGCGGACGAGTTGATCAACTACACGAGCGAAGACTTGCGCGAGCGTATCAAGTCGATTACCGGCGGCAAAGGCGTGGATGTCGTGTACGACCCCGTTGGAGGCAGCTACACCGAGCTTGCGCTGCGCTCGACGGCGTGGCGTGGCCGCCTGCTGGTCGTCGGGTTTGCGGCCGGCGACATCCCGAAGATCCCGCTCAATCTCACGCTGCTCAAGGGCTGCTCGATCGTCGGCGTGTTCTGGGGCGATTTCACCAAGCGCGAGCCCAAGGAATTCATCCAAAGCGTGACGCAGCTGGGCAAGTGGTATCGCGAAGGAAAGCTCAAGCCGCACATCACGGCGAAGTTCCCGCTGTCCAAAGCCGCCGACGCGCTCAAGATGATGGCCGCCCGGCAGGTAAAGGGCAAAGTCGTACTCGTGCCCTGAGCGCCCGCGCGGTTTTGCGGCCAATGGCCGACAGGGTTCTTGTCATCGGCGCCGGCGCAATCGGTGCCTTCTATGGCGGTGTGCTGGCCCGCGCCGGTTGTGAGGTTTCGGCCGTCGCCCGCTCGGGCTACGAGGCGATCGCGGCCGGCGGATACCGCATTGAGAGCCACCTTGGCGACTTGTCCTGGCGGCCTGCGCAGCTTGTGCGCGCGAGTGCGGACTATCAGGGTCCCGCCGACTACCTGCTCGTCTGCCTGAAGCTTACGGCAATGACCGATCCGGTTGCGCTGATCGGTCAGGCACTAGGGAAGGAGACTGCGATCGTCTTCGTCGCCAACGGCGTTGGCATCGACGCGCCGTTGGCGGCGGCTTTCCCAGACAATGAACTGATTTCCGGCGTGGCTTATGCAGCAGTCAGCCGCGAAGGAAGCGTCATCAAGCACCATTCGCAATTTACCCGCCTGGTGCTTGGCCGCTATCCGGGAGGCGGCTCGAAACGGGCATCGCACTTTGCAAACCTCATCAAGAAGGGAGGCTCCAGCAGCGCGCTTACCGAGGACATCGTTGGCGCCCGCTGGCAGAAGTGCGCGTGGAACTCGGTCCTCAACCCGATTTCGGCGCTCGGCGGCGGCTTGGGAACGCAGGACATGCTTGCAAGCGAGGCAACAACGGATTTCGTGCGTGCTGCAATAGAAGAGTACTGTGCGATCGCCGATGCGTCGGGACACCGGCTCGATGCCGACACAGCGGACAAGCTGATCGCCGGCACCCGCAAGTTGCCGAACTACATCTCGAGCATGGGGCAGGACCAGTTGGCTGGCCGGCCATTGGAGACCGAGGCGCTGCTGGGCAACGTCGTGCGCGCCGCTCGCAAACTGGGGGTCGCCGCTCCCCGCCTCGAGACCCTTTACGCGCTGCTGAAGATGACGGAGCAGCGCACCCCGGCCTGATTCAGCCCGAGACAGGGTCCCCCGCGGGCAGGCTCCCATCGCCCTCGCCCAGTGGCCGTTGCATCGTCACGGTGTCCACCCAACGGCCGAACTTGAAGCCGGTGGAGCGAAGCGTCCCGGAACGCAGGAAGCCGAGGCTGGCGTGCAGGCCGATCGAACCCGCGTTGCCGCTGTCGCCGATCACCGCGATCAGCTGGCGGTAGCCGAGTTCGGTGCAGCGTTCGATAAGCACCGAAAGGAGCGCCCGCCCTATCCCCTTGCCTTGCAGGCCATCCCTGACGTAGATCGAGTCCTCGAGCGCGAACCGGTAGGCCGAGCGCGTGCGAAACAGGTTGCAGTAGCCAAAGCCCACGACCTCACCGGCGCGATCCGCCGCCAGGTAGGGCAGGCCGCGCGAAACAACCTCTTGGAAGCGGCGGCGCATCTCGACAACGTCCGGCGGGACTTCCTCGAATGAAGCCAGCCCATGGAGAACATGGTGCGCGTAGATCGCCTGAATTGCCGGCAGGTCGTCCGGCGTTGCCGGCCGAATGCGAAGGTCAGTGGACGTAATCGGGTTCCTCGCGATCGAGGAGGCGCTTGAGCGCGCCGAAGTGCGCCTCGGCGTACAGGGTGTTCTGCTCCAGGAGCATTGCATATGTGGCGCGCGCCACCGCGTCCCTCACAGGGCGCAATGCGCGGCCGGTCGAAAGCGCCAGCACCTGCAGGCGGCACGCCCGTTCGAGGTAATACAGCAGGTCGAACGCTTCGGCAACGCTCCTGCCGACCGCGATCACTCCGTGGTTGGCGAGGAACATGACGCGCTTGTCGCCAAGCACGCGCGCAAGCCGATCCCCTTCGGCATTGTCGACGACGAGCCCGTTGTACTCATCGTCATAGGCAATGTCATCGACAAAGCGCAGCGCGTTCTGCTCAACCATCTCCAGACGCCCTGGAATGGTCAGCGTAAGCGCGGTCGCATAGGGCATGTGGGTGTGCAGAACGCACGCTGCATTCGGATTGGCGAGGTGGATGCGTGAATGGATGTAGAAGGCCGTCTTTTCGAAATCGCCCTCGCCTTCGAGAATGTTCCCGGACGCATCGAGCGCCAGCAGGTTCGATGCGGAAACTTCGCTCCAGTGAAGCCCGAAGCGGTTGAGCAGGAACCGGTCGCGGTTGCCGGGCAGCATCAACGAGAAGTGGTTACAGACGCCTTCGTGCATGTCCAGGCGCACGGCCAGACGGAAGGCCGCCGCCAGGTCGATGCGCGCAGCACGCTCCAACCCTGCTTTCGATTCGACGTACTCGGCTTTGCCCATGAGAGATCCTCTGCGTCCTGATCACCGGATTATAGTAGAGCCTGCCCATGACAATTCCCGAGAGGCCCCCGGCCGCACTGCACAGGCAACTGGTCATTCTCTTCGCTGCTGGCCTCGTGCTTGCATCGATCTGTAACGGCGCCGTGACCTACCTAAAGCGGGTCGGTGTAATCGACCATGCGTCCTACCAGGCCTATTGGCGCGCCCACTGCGATAGCAGGACCGATCTCGCGCGCTGGACCCTAACGGCTTCCTGCCCCTGCGAGGCGGGCCAGGACTCGATAGAAAGGCCGTCGCACCTCGATGCCTTCGAGCAATCCGCGACGGCCTACCTTTACCTCCCAGACGAGTTCGAAGTCGGCCTGAAACTCCTGAAAGACGTCCTTGGGGTCGTGTTCATCCTCATGTCACTGCAAATGGCCTGGACCCACGGTCCGAGACGGACGCACACCCGCTCTTGCCAGCCCCTGCTCGCCCTCGCAGCCGTTGTGCTGTTGGGCTTTGTGATTTCGTGGTTGAGCCATGGCAGCACGTTCGCAGTGGCGGGCCTGAGACCGTACCTATTCCTTGCTGTCGCATTCACGGGCACGTGGGCCGCAGGCGATATTGGCATTTTTGCTCGATTCATCGCCCTGTTGCTGGGACTCGAAGCGCTCCTGATGCCACTCGAGTTCGCGTATGGAATGCACATCCACGGACATTTTGGCGACACGTCGATTATACGGAGGTTGAGTGGAACGCTGGTTGCGCCAAACAGCTTCGGCATCTTCGCGGTTTCCGCGCTTGCCTTTCATCACGCCTTTTCGGACGATCGGAAATACTTCAAGTCCCTGGCTGCAATTACTGCACTGCTCGTGGCGGCAAGCGGGAGCGCCACTGCCTTGGTCGGGCTTCTGCTCTTCTTCCTTGTCATCCTCACCTCGGATACGAAGGCCGAGTACCGCGCTGCAGCCTGGATTGGTGCGGCCGCGCTCGGCGGCCTGATGATGCTTGCGCTTCCGACGGTCACCGGTCGTTCCGATGTTTTCGACTCGGTGCTCGGCGCAGGCGCGCGGCTGGACGAAGTCGCGTCCACTGTCCGCTCGAGCAACGGGCTCGTGTGGCTTTTCGGGAGCGGACTGGGCGTAGGCTCCAACGTCGAAGCCAACCTGTTTCAAGGGGGCACTCCCGCCTTCCTTGCACCCTCCTCGGCCTATCCGCCGATGGGTGCGGAGTCCGGCGTCGTCGCCCTTTTGCAACAATCCGGCCTGGCCGGCCTGCTGGCTTTTTACCTCGTGCTCGCATGGGCCTCGTGGAAGGATGGTCGCACTCGGTTCTTTTACCTCGTCGTCGCAGTCTCCGGCCTGACGGCCAAGATCACCGAGCTATTTCCGGTCAACTTCCTGCTCGGGCTCGCCCTCGCACACAGCGTCCAGGCTGCAGCGCTTCCGCCAGGACCAGTGGCTTCCCGCGTAGGCCCCAAGCAGGACAGCGGCTAGCCAGCTACGGTCAAGCACGAGGAACAGCGCGTAGCGCCGCGGATGCGCGAGGTTGTAGTCCTCCGCAGTCATGTCAAGTAAGAAGGGTAGAAGCAGTCCGGCGACCGCACTTGCGCAAACGAGGCAGGCTCCGGCCATGACCGACAACATGAGGGCGTGCGAAATCCCTTTCGCCCCGATCAACGGCTTTGCCGTCATGAGGTTGGACGCAGCCAACACCGTTCCGCCCAGCAATCCTGCGCGCAGCCCGCCTGCCACGTAACCGGCCACGGCGACGACGTAGTCGCCGCTAATCCTGGCCAGCAACTCGCCGACCGCCCACCCAGAGACCGCGCCAATCGCGCTGGCAACGGCGACAATCCCGCACCAGAGCCTCAGTCGCATTTCTTCACCGCCCGGCGCCACTCATCGGCAAGGTCGGCGACATCCCGGGATGCCGGATCCGCGGCGTAATCCATCCACGATGGACCTGGGCGCTCGACGACAAACCGAGCGGCTCCCGGTGAACCAGTCGCCGGGGTCGGGAACGCTGGGGGCGACCCTTGGATTGCGGCCGGCAACCCGGCGCTCGACTTCAAATCGCAGGCGGCCTCCGGACGGAGGGCGTGACCCGTGGCGGGGAGAAAGGTGTTGTTGCCGGCATGCGCCGCATCCTGCGGCAAGCCGAAGCGCTTGTCGGGCCGGGAATGTGCGAACACATTGTTCACGATCCGCACGTTGTCCAGCGGCGAAGCGCAGTAGCAAAGCCATTTGCCGCCGAACACGTTCCTCTCGACGGTTACGTTGCGAATATGCCCGGACAGTCGTCCTTTTCTGGCAACCCACGGATTCATCAGCTTCAGGTGTGCACCTGGCCGTTCAGGCGCCGATGGCAGGAAGAGGTTCTCCCGGACGACTACCGGGCCGGAAAGCACCGGGCTCAACCCCAAGTCGACACCGAAGTCGTAGACGAGGTTGTGGTGGACGACAACCTGTATCGCAGGCCCATCCAGCTCAAACGCGTCGTCGGTGCCGCCGGCGAGCAAGTTGCCATAGATTTCCACCCCATTGGCGACGCCCGTATCGGGGGTGCTCAGCTCCATGCCGTCCCCGGCATGCGTGACCAGGTTGTTGCGCGCCACAATGCCGTCGCCAAAAGTGCCAATGAGGGTGGAATTCGAGTGGTGGCTGTAGATCTCTTCCCCGGTCAGCCAGTCGCGCAACCAGTCGCGCTGGGGATAGTTGTTGTAGAAGGAGCGCTCCACGACTATGCCCCTGGGCAGGCCGACTCTCGGGAAGCCGGCAATGCCGAACATGGCGCCCGTGATTGCCGAATCGCGCACAACGACGTCGTGCGCATCCCAGAGGAGCACGCCGGAACCCGCGCCCAGATGGAAGCGCAGCCCTTCGAGATGGACGTAAGGGGCCTCGACCCAAACGTTGGCCGAGCGGATCGACCATGAGGCGTAAGGACGCGGGATCTCGCGATTGACCTGCAACTTGTGGGCGCGCGGGGAGCGCCCGTCTGCGAATGCGACGAAAAGGCGCCCCTGTTCGTAGGCAAAGATACCGCGCGCATTCGGGCGGTCGGAAAGGTCCCGCACGATCTGCGCCCGGCCGCTGGTGCCCACCCAATCGTAGACGTTGTCGCCGTGCGGGTCTGCCCAGCGCACATGGTAGAAATTCTCCCCGTCGCCAATGACGTGGTAGATTGGCCACGGCGTCGCGGCCGACCACATCTTGCCCCCTTCCGCGCGCCAGTCCAGTCGTTCGACCATGGCGTCAGGGGCCGCACCGCTGATCGTGACTGTACCCGGCTGAAGAGCCTTCAAGACTATGGGATTGCCTGACGTGCCTCCCCGCCGGACGTGGACCTCCTCTCTGTAGACACCGGGCAGGAGCGCAATTGTTTCGCCGGGGGAGACCATGTCGACCGCCCGTTGGATCGTCGCGACCGCAGATTCGGGAGTCGTGCCGAAGTTCCAGTCGCTGCCGTCGGGCGAAACGTAGATCGTCCCCTCACGCAACCATGGAAGTGGCGGGTCCCAAAGATTCAGCGCCGCAACAAGCACGGCGACAACGAGGCAGAAATCCCTGCGCATGCAGGACTGGCCCGACGGATGGACGATACCTATTGTAGGCAAAAGAAAAAGGGCGGCCGAAGCCGCCCTTTGTCCATTCGTGCCTGCGCCCTATTGTCCGGTCGTTGCTTCGGCAGGCGCAGTGACTTCCTCTCCGGCCGGCGCGAACTCCGGGGGAGGCGGTTCGGCCGCCTGCTGCTTCCTCATGTTGTGATACGCCATCCCGGTGCCCGCCGGGATCAGCCGGCCGACGATGACGTTCTCCTTGAGGCCGCGCAGGCCATCCTTCTTGCCCATGATTGCGGCTTCGGTCAGAACGCGTGTGGTCTCCTGGAACGAGGCGGCCGAGATGAAGGAGTCCGTCGACAGCGACGCCTTCGTGATGCCCAGCAGCATGTACGAGAATGTCGCCGGCCTCTTGCCCTCCTTCTCGACCTTCTCGTTGTCTTCCAGGATTTCGGCGCGTTCGGCCTGCTCGCCAACGATGAAAGCGGTGTCGCCAGGGTCCTCGACTTGCACGCGGCGCAACATCTGCCGCACGATCACTTCGATGTGCTTGTCATTGATCTTCACGCCCTGCAACCGGTAGACGTCCTGCACCTCGTCGATGATGTAGCGCGCAAGGGCCTCCACCCCGAGCAGGCGCAGCAGGTCGTGCGGATCGACCGGGCCGTCGACGATCATCTCGCCCTTGTTCACTACCTGGCCGTCGTGGACCAGCACGTGCTTGTCCTTCGGGATCAGGTATTCGTGCTGCACGGATTCCAGGTCGGTGATGACCAGGCGCTGCTTGCCCTTGGTGTCCTTGCCGAATGAAACCGTGCCAGTGACCTCCGCCAGCATTCCGGCGTCCTTGGGAGCGCGTGCCTCGAACAACTCGGCCACGCGCGGCAGGCCGCCGGTGATGTCGCGCGTCTTGGACGATTCCTGAGGGATGCGCGCGAGGACCTCGCCGACCTGCACCTGCTGGCCATCGCGCACCGCGATCACCGCGCCCACCTGGAACGTGATGCTGACCGCGTGGTCGGTGCCGGCGATGCGCACGTCGTCCCCGCTCTCGTTGATCAGGCGGACCTGCGGGCGCACGCCCTTGGCGGTCGTGCTGGAACGCCGCTTGGCGTCGATGACGACAAGCGTCGACAGACCAGTGACCTCATCGACCTGCTTGGCCACGGTGACGCCATCCTCTACGTTCTCGAAGCGCACGGTACCCGCGTATTCGGTGATGATCGGGCGGGTATGCGGATCCCAGACCGCCATTTGCGAGCCGGCCTTGACGACCTTGCCGTCAGTGGCGAGCAGGGTGGCGCCGTACGGCACCTTGTGGCGCTCGCGCTCGCGGCCACTGTCGTCGACGATCATGACCTCGCCCGAGCGGGAGATGACGACCTTCTCGCCCTTAGCATTGGTGACGTAGCGCATCAGCGGAGTGAAACGTACCGTGCCGTTGGACTTGGCTTCGACATGGCTTTGCACCGCGGTCCGCGATGCGGCGCCGCCAATGTGGAACGTACGCATCGTGAGCTGCGTGCCGGGTTCGCCGATCGACTGCGCGGCAATCACGCCCACCGCCTCTCCGACGTTGACGAGTGAGCCTCGGCCGAGGTCACGACCGTAGCAGCGGGAGCACAGGCCCCAACGGGTGTCGCAGGTGAGCGGAGTGCGCACCTTGACCTCGTCGATGCCGAGCTCGTCGATGCGATCGATGTGCTCTTCCTCGATCAGGGTGCCTGCGCCGAACAGGGTGTCCTGCGTCTCGGGGTGCGGGAGGTCGATCGCCAGCACACGGCCGAGGATGCGCTCGCGCAGAGCCTCGACCACTTCGCCGCCTTCGACCAGCGCCTTCATCGATACCCCGTTTGTGGTCCCGCAATCCTCCTCGATGACCACGAGGTCCTGCGTCACGTCAACCAGGCGCCGGGTCAGGTAGCCCGAGTTCGCCGTCTTCAGCGCGGTGTCGGCCAGGCCTTTGCGCGCGCCGTGCGTCGAGATGAAGTACTGCAACACGTTAAGGCCTTCACGGAAGTTGGCCGTGATGGGCGTCTCGATGATCGAGCCGTCGGGCTTGGCCATCAGGCCGCGCATGCCCGCCAGCTGGCGGATCTGGGCGGCCGAGCCGCGGGCGCCGGAGTCGGCCATCATGTAGATGGAGTTGAACGACTCCTGCTTGACGTCCTTGCCCTTGTGGTCCTTGACCGCCTCCTCGCCGAGCTCGGTCATCATCGCCTTGCCGACCTGCTCGCCGCAGCGCGACCAGATGTCGACCACCTTGTTGTAGCGTTCACCGATGGTCACCAGGCCCGAGGTGTACTGGCTCTCGATTTCCTTGACCTCGGTCTCCGCGTCCTCGAGCAGCTTCTTCTTCGCGGTCGGGATCAGCATGTCCTTCACGCCGAACGAGATGCCGGCGCGCGTGGCCGTCGTGAAGCCGGCCTGCATCAGCTTGTCGGCGAAGATCACCGTCTCGCGCAACCCGCAGCGGCGGAACGAGGCATTGATGAGCTTGGAGATCTCCTTCTTCTTGAGCGCCTTGTTGATAAGCGGAAACGGCAGGCCGGGCGGCAGGATTTCGGAAAGGAGCGCTCGGCCCACAGTGGTCTCGTAGCGCGTGACCTTCTCCGTCTTCTCGCCGTCGGGCGACACGTCGTACTCCTTTATCCGCACCCAGACGCGGGCGAGGAGGTCGACCTGGCGTGCCTCGTAGGCGCGCGAGACCTCTGCGAGGTTGGCGAATGCCATGCCCTCGCCTTTGGCGTTAACGCGCATGCGGGTGCCGTAGTACAGGCCCAGCACGATATCCTGCGAGGGCACGATGATCGGCTCGCCGTTGGCGGGTGACAGCACGTTGTTGGAGGCCAACATCAGGGTGCGCGCTTCCATCTGCGCCTCGAGCGACAGCGGCACGTGGACGGCCATCTGGTCGCCGTCGAAGTCGGCGTTGAACGCCGCGCAGACCAGCGGGTGGAGCTGGATCGCCTTGCCTTCGATCAGCACCGGCTCGAAAGCCTGGATGCCCAGGCGGTGCAGCGTCGGCGCGCGGTTCAGCATCACCGGGTGCTCGCGGATAACCTCTTCGAGGATGTCCCATACCTCGGGCACTTCCTGTTCGACCAGGCGCTTGGCGGCCTTGATCGTGGTCGCGAGGCCAAGCAACTCGAGCTTGTTGAAAATGAAAGGTTTGAACAGCTCCAGCGCCATCTTCTTGGGCAGGCCGCACTGGTGGAGTTTCAGCTGCGGACCCACGACAATGACCGAGCGGCCGGAGTAGTCGACGCGCTTGCCAAGGAGGTTTTGGCGGAAGCGGCCGCCCTTGCCCTTGATCATGTCGGCGAGGGACTTCAGTGGTCGCTTGTTCGCGCCTGTCATCGCCTTGCCGCGGCGGCCGTTATCGAGCAGCGAGTCGACGGCCTCCTGCAGCATGCGCTTCTCGTTGCGCACGATGATCTCGGGCGCCTTGAGCTCGAGCAGGCGCTTCAGGCGGTTGTTGCGGTTGATGACGCGACGATAGAGATCGTTCAGGTCGGAGGTGGCGAACCGGCCGCCGTCCAGCGGCACGAGGGGTCGCAGTTCCGGTGGCAGCACCGGCAGCACCTCCATGACCATCCAGTCGGGCTTGATGTTGGAGTTTTTGAATCCCTCCATCACCTTGAGCCGCTTTGCCAGTTTCTTGAGCTTGGCGTCCGAGGTGGTCGCCTCGAGGTCCTTCCTGAGCTGCTCGATGTCGTGTGCGAGGTCGATCGAGCGCAACAGCTCCCGGATCCCCTCGGCGCCCATCGCGGCGGAAAAGTCATCGCCGAATTCCTCGACCTTGGCGAGGTAGTCGTCTTCAGTCAGCAGCTGGCAGCGCTTGAGCGGCGTCATGCCGGGATCGGTCACGACGAACGCTTCGAAGTACAGGACGCGCTCGATATCGCGCAGCGTCATGTCGAGCACCAGGCCCAGTCGTGACGGGAGGCTCTTCAGAAACCAGATGTGGGCAGTCGGGCTGGCGAGCTCGATGTGACCCATGCGCTCGCGGCGGACCTTGGCCAGCGTCACTTCGACACCGCATTTCTCGCAGATCACACCCCGGTGCTTGAGGCGCTTGTACTTGCCGCAGAGGCACTCGTAGTCCTTGATCGGCCCGAAGATCTTGGCGCAGAACAGGCCGTCCCGCTCCGGCTTGAAGGTGCGGTAGTTTATGGTTTCGGGCTTCTTGACCTCGCCGTATGACCACGAGCGGATCTTCTCGGGCGATGCGAGCCCGATCTTGATCGCGTCGAATTCTTCGTCCTGCTGTACCTGCTTGAACAGCTCGAGTAGTGCTTTCATCGCGACTCCTCAGTCCAATTCTCAATTACGCCGGTTTTCAATACCGCTCCAGGTCGATGTCGATGCCCAGCGACCGGATTTCCTTGACCAGCACGTTGAACGACTCCGGCATGCCGGCGTCTATCTTGTGGTCGCCCTTGACGATGTTCTCGTACACCTTGGTGCGGCCGTTGATGTCGTCCGACTTGACGGTAAGCATCTCCTGCAGCGTGTAGGCGGCGCCGTAGGCTTCCAGCGCCCAGACCTCCATCTCGCCGAAACGCTGGCCGCCGAACTGCGCCTTGCCGCCCAGCGGCTGCTGGGTGACAAGGGAGTACGGCCCGGTGGAGCGCGCATGCATCTTGTCGTCGACGAGGTGGTGCAATTTCAGAACGTGCATGTATCCGACCGTGACCTGCCGGTCGAAGGCTTCGCCGGTGCGGCCGTCGAACAGTGTGACCTGCCCCGACGTGGGGAGGCCCGCCATTTCGAGCATCGCATTGATCTCTGCTTCGGACGCCCCGTCGAATACCGGCGTGGCGAACGGCACCCCTCCCTTGAGGTTGTTGGCGAGTTGCACCACTTCCTCGTCCGACAGGTGCTCGACGCCTTCCTCCTTGCCGCTCGAGTTGTAGATCTTCTGCAGCATCTTCTTGATCTCGATCGCCTTCGCCTGCTGCTTGATCATCTCGCCGAGCTTGAGTCCCAGGCCTTTGGCCGCCCAGCCCAGGTGCGTCTCGAGGATCTGCCCGACGTTCATGCGCGAAGGCACGCCAAGCGGGTTCAGCACGATGTCCAACGGCGTGCCGTCGGCCATGTGCGGCATGTCTTCCACCGGCGTGATCTTCGAGATCACGCCCTTGTTGCCATGCCGGCCCGCCATCTTGTCGCCGGGCTGCAGGCGACGCTTGACCGCGACGTACACCTTGACCATCTTGAGCACGCCCGGCGGCAGCTCGTCGCCCTGCGTGAGCTTCTTCCTCTTGGCCTCGAATGCCGCGTCGAACTCGCGGCGCTTCTGGGCGATCGACTCCTTGAGCGACTCGACCTGCCCGGCCGCCTCCTCGTTGGCCAGCCGGATGTCGAACCAGTCGTAGCGCTCGACGCCCTCGAGGTACGCCTTGGCGATCTTGGTGCCCTTGGCGAGCTTCTTCGGCCCTCCGTTGGCAACCTTGCCGGTCAGCAGTCGCTCCAGGCGCTCGAACGTGTCCGCCTCGACGATGCGCATCTGGTCGGCAAGGTCGGTCTTGTAGCGGCGCAACTCGTCCTCGATGATCTGCTGCGAGCGCTTGTCGCGCTCGATGCCTTCGCGGGTGAAGACCTGCACGTCGATCACCGTGCCCGAGATTCCCGAAGGGACCCGCAGGCTGGTGTCCTTCACGTCGGAAGCCTTCTCGCCGAAGATCGCGCGCAGCAGCTTTTCCTCGGGGGTGAGCTGCGTCTCGCCCTTGGGGGTGACCTTGCCCACCAGAACGTCGCCGGCCTCGACTTCCGCGCCGATGTAGACGATGCCGGACTCGTCCAGGCGCGCGAGCTGGCCTTCGGAGAGGTTCGAGATGTCGCGCGTGATCTCCTCGGCGCCGAGCTTGGTGTCGCGCGCCACGACCGTGAGCTCCTCGATGTGGATCGACGTGAAGCGGTCCTCCGCAACCACACGCTCGGAGATGAGGATCGAGTCCTCGAAGTTGTAGCCGTTCCACGGCATGAACGCGACCAGCATGTTCTGGCCGAGTGCGAGCTCGCCGAGGTCCGTCGACGCGCCGTCGGCCACGACGTCGCCCTTCGCAATCCGCTCGCCCACCTTGACGATCGGGCGCTGGTTGATGTTCGTGTTCTGGTTGGAGCGCGTGTACTTGGTCAGTTTGTAGATGTCCACGCCGACGTCGCCCTGCACCGTCTCGTCGTCATTGACTCGCACCACGATACGGGTGGCGTCCACGTAATCGACCAGTCCGCCGCGCAGCGCCACTACGCATGTGCCCGAATCGACCGCCGCCGTGCGCTCCACACCGGTGCCGACCAGCGGCTTTTCCGGACGCAGGCAAGGCACCGCCTGGCGCTGCATGTTCGAGCCCATCAACGCGCGGTTAGCGTCGTCATGCTCGAGAAAGGGGATCAGCGACGCGGCCACCGACACGATCTGCGCCGGCGCGATGTCCATGTACTCGACCCGGTCCGGCGTCGATAGCGAGAACTCGTTCTTGTTGCGGCAGGACACCAGCGTGTCGATGAGCTTTCCGTGCTTGTCCATCTGCGCGTTGGCCTGCGCGATCACGTAGTTGCCCTCCTCGATGGCCGAGAGGAAGTCGATCTGGTCGGTGACCCTGCTGTTGGTGACCTTGCGATACGGCGTCTCGAGGAATCCGTATTTATTGGTCCGGGCATACAGCGCGAGCGAGTTGATCAGGCCGATGTTCGGGCCTTCCGGCGTCTCGATCGGGCAGACGCGGCCGTAGTGGGTCGGGTGCACGTCGCGGACTTCGAAGCCGGCGCGCTCGCGGGTCAGGCCGCCGGGTCCGAGTGCGGAGACGCGGCGCTTGTGCGTGATCTCAGACAACGGGTTGGTCTGGTCCATGAATTGCGACAGCTGCGAGGACCCGAAGAACTCCTTGATCGCCGCCGAAATCGGCTTGGCGTTGATCAGGTCGTGCGGCATCAGGTTGTCGGACTCGGCCTGCGACAGGCGCTCCTTGACGGCGCGCTCCACCCTTACCAAGCCGGCGCGAAACTGGTTCTCGGCGAGTTCGCCGACCGAACGCACACGGCGGTTGCCGAGGTGGTCGATGTCGTCGATCTCGCCGCGGCCATTGCGCAGTTCGACCAGGATACGGATGACTTCGACGATGTCCTTGGGCGAGAGCGTCAGGCGCTGCTCGATCCTGACCTCGAGCTTCTGCCTGTCCACGCCCTTGGATTTCAGGTCATGGAACATCTTGTCGACAATCGCCTGGGCGGCTTCCTGGCTGTCGATGCCCTCGAGGCTGACCTTGTTGAGGTGCAGCTCCGGCGCGTTGCCGAAGTACTCGCGCACGGCCTCCTCCGCCTCCTTGGGGAGGGCAAGGTTCTTGAGGCGGACCTGCCAGCTGTACTCGCTCGGGGCGCCGACCCGGCGGTTGAATTTCATGCGGCCGACCGACGAAAGGTCGTAGCGTTCTTCGGCGAAGAACAGGCCGTTGAAGAGCGCCTCGACCGCGTCTTCCGTCGGCGGCTCGCCCGGGCGCATCATGCGATAGATCGCGATGCGCGCGGCGTTGAGGTCCGCGGTCTCGTCGATGCGCAGGGTCTGCGAGACATACGCGCCCTGGTCGAGGTCGTTCGTGAACAGGGTCTGGATCTTCGAGACTTTTGCCTCGCGCAACTGGGCAAGCAGAGTCTCGGTGATCTCGTCGTTCGCGTTGGCGATGATTTCGCCGTCCTCGCTCACCACGTTGTGCGCCAGCGTGCGGCCGAGCAGGTACTCGTCGGGCGCATCGATCTTCCTTATCCCGGCGGCATCCATGTCGCGGATGTGCTTGACCGTGATGCGCTTGTCCTTGGCGACGATCGGCTTGCCCGACTTGTCGAGAATGTCGAACCGCGCGACTTCGCCGCGCAGGCGCTCGGGCACGAGGTCGAAGCGGACGTGCGTCGCGTCGATATGGAACGTGTCGAACGAGAAGAATTCCTTGAGGATCCGCTCGGGCGTGTAGCCGAGCGCCTTCAACAGGATCGTCACCGGCATCTTGCGACGGCGGTCGACGCGGAAATAGACGTAGTCCTTCGGGTCGAACTCGAAGTCCAGCCACGAGCCGCGGTAGGGAATCACGCGGGCCGAGAACAGGAGCTTTCCGGAGCTGTGGGTCTTGCCACGATCGTGCTCGAAGAACACGCCCGGCGAACGGTGCAGTTGCGACACGATGACGCGCTCGGTGCCGTTGATGACGAACGAGCCGGTGGTGGTCATGAGCGGGATCTCGCCCATGTAGACCTCCTGCTCCTTCACTTCCTTGATCGTCGGCTTGGCCGCTTCCTTGTCGAGGATCGTGAGGCGCACCTTGGCACGCAGGGGGCTCGCGTAGGTGAGGCCGCGCTGCTGGCACTCCTTGACGTCGAACGGCGGCTCGCCGAGCGCATAGCTGACGAACTCGAGGCGGGCATTGCCGGAATGGCTGCTGATCGGGAAGATCGAGGTAAACGCGGCCTGGAGGCCCTCGTTTTTGCGCGACTCCACCGGCACCGCCGCCTGGAGGAAGGCAGTGAAAGATTCCAACTGCGTGGCGAGCAGGAAAGGCACGTTCAGCACCGCGGCCCGCTTGGCAAAGCTCTTGCGGATCCGCTTACGCTCGGTGAGGGAATAGGTCATGGATGCTCCCGTTCAAAAGTGGGGATGCGGGAGAGGCTCCCCCGCGCCCCGAAGAGTTCGGGGGAATGCCCCCGCGCCCCCTTACGGCTGGCAGAGGACAAAACGAAGACGCAGCCCGGCCGCGCGGCGGGCCTGCAGGCGTCTTGGTTTTGCACTCTGGCGGAAATTGTGTGGATAAAAGAGGCTCGCGGCCCGGAAAGGTTCCCGGGCCGCCTGCCTGCAGTGCCCGGTTACTTGACCTCGACCTTGCCGCCGGCGTCGGTGATCTTCTTGACGATGGCGTCGGAATCGGCCTTGTTCACGCCCTCCTTGACGGCCTTCGGCGCGCCGTCCACCAGGTCCTTGGCTTCCTTGAGGCCCAGGCCGGTGATTTCACGCACCGCCTTGATCACGTTGACCTTGTTCTCGCCGGCTGCGGTCAGCACGACGGTGAATTCGGTCTTCTCCTCCGCTGCGGCGGCGGCCGGGCCGGCGGCAGCCGGGCCGGCAACGGCGACCGCAGCGGCCGCCGAGACGCCGAACTTCTCTTCCATGTCCTTGATGAGCTGCGAAAGCTCGAGGACGGTCATGTTCGAAACTGCTTCGAGGATCTGTGCGCGTTCCATGTTCATACTCCGAAAAAAGTGGTTTCCTGAAGAATCGTTTGGATGCTGCGGCCGTTACGCCGCCTGCTTGTCTTTCTGGTCGCGGACTGCTGCAAGCGCGCGGACAAATCCGGTCGGCACCTCGTTGAGGGTGCGTACGAACTTGGCCACGGGCGCCTGCATGGTGCCGAGCAGCTTGGCAATGAGCTCTTCGCGGCTCGGCATCGTGGCCAGCGCCTTGATGTCCTTGGGGGACATCAGCGTGTTGGCCATCGACCCGCCCTTGATGACGAATCTCTCGTTGTCCTTGGCGAACTCGGACAGCGCCTTGGCGCCCGCAACCGGGTCTTCTGCGATGCCGTACATCAGCGGCCCGACCATCTGGTCGGCCAGCTTCTCGAACGGCGTGCCGGTGACGGCTCGCCGCGCGAGGGTGTTTTTCAGCACGCGCAGGTAAACACCGGAGTTGCGCGCCTTGGCTCGCAGGTCCGTGATGCGACCGACGTCGAGGCCGCGATACTCCGCGACTATCACTGCCTGGGCGCTGCCCAGCTTCGCAGTGATTTCCGACACGACGGTCTGCTTCTGTTCCAGACTCATGCCCAAAGGGTCTACCTCCTGGTCTAACTGTTGCGAAACGGGCCGGTTCACCGCCGCAAAAAACCGCGGCGGACTGCTCCGGCCCAACCTCGGCGACCTTTCTTCAGGACCACTGCATCCTGTTCTGGGTACACCGTCTGCGTAGGGCGACTGCTCCTGTTTAAGCCTCCCGAAAGACCTTTCTGGAAGCCCCTACGGTCTTAGACGACCGCCCGTCCGGGGACAGGCGGCTGCCCAAAGCTTGTAAAGCGGCCCTTAACGCGGCCCCTATTGCTGTTGCTGCTGTTGCGTGGAGACCGACGCCACGTCGACTTTTACGCCGAGGCCCATCGTGCTCGAAACCGATACCTTCCTGAGGTAGACGCCCTTGGTGCTTCCGGGCTTCGCGCGGTTCAGCGCCTCCACCAGCGCGGTCAGGTTGTCGCGCAGCTGCTCGGGCGAGAACGAGGCACGCCCGATCGTGCACTGGACGATGCCCGCCTTGTCGGCGCGGAATTGCACCTGACCCGCCTTCGCGTTCCTCACGGCGCCGGCGACATCAGGCGTCACCGTGCCGACCTTCGGGTTCGGCATCAGGCCGCGTGGGCCGAGGATCTGCCCCAGCTGGCCGACGACGCGCATGGTGTCAGGCGAAGCGATGACGACGTCGAAGTCGAGCGTCCCGCCCTTGATCTGCTCGGCAAGGTCTTCGAAGCCGACGAGGTCGGCGCCCGCCGCCTTGGCCGCGGCCGCCTTGTCGCCCTGCGCGAAAACGGCAACGCGCACCTTCTTGCCCGTGCCCGCCGGCAGGACAACCGCGCCACGGACGGTCTGGTCGGATTTCTTTGCATCGATGCCGAGGTTGACCGCGACGTCGACGGACTCGTCGAACTTGGCGGTCGAGGTGTCCTTGACCAGCTTCATCGCGTCGATGACCGGGTAGGACTTCGCGCGATCGACCTTGTTTGCGAGCGCCTGGCGGCGCTTGGAGATCTTTGCCATGGTTACATTCCCTCCACGATGACGCCCATCGAACGGGCGCTGCCGGCGACCGTGCGCATCGCTGCGTCGAGGTTCGCGGCATTGAGGTCGGGCATCTTCACCTTCGCGATATCCTCGACCTGCTTCTTCGTGATCTTGCCCACCTTGTCGGTGTGCGGGCGCGGGCTGCCCTTGTCGAGGCCCGCGGCCTTCTTGATCAGCACCGAGACGGGCGGCGTCTTGATGATGAACGTGAAGCTCTTGTCCGCGTAAGCGGTGATCACCACGGGGAGCGGGAGGCCCGGCTCGACTTTCTGGGTCTGGGCGTTGAACGCCTTGCAGAACTCCATGATGTTCAGGCCGCGCTGGCCGAGCGCGGGACCGATGGGCGGCGAGGGATTCGCCTTGCCCGCCGGCACTTGCAACTTTACGAAGCCGACGATCTTCTTTGCCATTTGGCTCTCCTGGTGGGTTCAATCGAACGCGGCGCCGCCACGCTCTCCCCGGTTGAAAAAACAGACTGCTGCTTGCTTACGCGGTCAGGCTTTCTCCACCTGGCCGAATTCGAGTTCGACCGGAGTCGAGCGCCCGAAAATCGTGACCGCCACGCGCAGGCGGCTCTTCTCGTAGTTCACGTCCTCCACCGAGCCCTGGAAATCGGTGAACGGGCCGTCCTTGACCCGAACCAGTTCGCCGACCTCGAACAGCACCTTCGGCTTGGGCTTTTCCACGCCTTCGCGCACCTGTTGCATGATCGCGTCGACTTCGCGCTGCGGGATCGGCGAAGGCTTGGTGGCGGTGCCGCCGACGAAGCCGGTCACCTTGTTGGTGTTCTTGACCAGGTGCCAGGTGTCGTCGTTCATTTCCATCTCGACCAGCACATACCCGGGGAAGAATTTCCGCTCCGACATGTGCTTCTGGCCGCTCTTCATCTCGACGACTTCCTCGACCGGCACGAGGATCTTGCCGAACATCGATTGCATGCCGGCCCGGTTGATGCGGTCCTCGAGTGCGCGCTGGACCGATTTCTCGAATCCAGAGTAGGCATGTACCACATACCAGCGCTTGTTCGATGCTGCCGTCACGTCTTTTGCCGTCATGTCTTTTTCCACCCCAGGATGATGTCGTACAGGACCCACTCGAGCGTCTTGTCGCTCACCCAGAGAAACACCGCCATTACCACCACGAACGCGAACACCGCCGCGGTCGTCTGAATGGTTTCTTTGCGCGTGGGCCAGACGACCTTCTTGGCCTCGACCACGGCTTCGCTCGCGAATGCCGCGAACTGCTTGCCGGGCACGGTAAGCCAGCCCACCGCCGCACCGGCCGCAATTCCCGCCAGGATCGCCAGGATCTTCAGGATCTGCGCCGACTCGCCCAACGCGTAGTAGCCCGCGATGCCCGCGGCAACAAGGAGCGCCGCAACCACAAGCTTGATCGTATCCGCCATCTTCGTGCTTCAGCAGTCCTTGTCCGTTGCCCGCGTAGTGCCTTGCCGCATGTCCTGCGCAAATCCTTGGCAGGCCAAGAGGGAATCGAACCCCCAACCTTCGGTTTTGGAGACCGACGCTCTGCCAGTTGAGCTATTGGCCTGCGGCGTAAGCCCTTCTTACTCGATCACCTTGGCGACGACGCCGGCGCCCACGGTCTTGCCGCCCTCG
>CAZREB010000016.1:93837-112886 GCA_964599095.1 uncultured Bordetella sp. | reverse complement strand
GGGATCTTGAACGGCTCGAACAGGAACGAGCGCAGCAGGAAGACGATCAGGATCACCGGGAAGAAGCTGACCGAGTACTCCACCCACCAGGGCTCCTTCGCCTCCTTTGCCCGCTTCTTCCGCAACCAGAGGAAATCCGCCAGGCAGACCAGCCCGGTGACGACGAGGAGCAGAAGCAGGAACAGTGCGAAGCTCACGGGCACCTCTACTTGTCTTCCATCTGCAGGACGGCGAGGAAGGCTTCCTGCGGGATCTCGACCGAGCCCACCTGCTTCATCCTCTTCTTGCCCTCTTTCTGCTTCTCGAGGAGCTTCTTCTTGCGCGTGATGTCGCCGCCGTAGCATTTCGCGAGCACGTTCTTGCGCAGCGCCTTGACCGTCTCGCGGGCCACGATGTGCGCGCCGATCGCGGCCTGGATCGCCACGTCGAACATCTGCCTCGGGATCAGCCCGCGCAGGCGGTTGACGAGGTCCCGTCCGCGGTACTGGGCGTTGGCGCGATGGACCATCACCGAGAGCGCGTCGACCCGCTCGCCGTTGATCAGCACGTCGAGCTTGACCATGTCGGCGGCCCGGTACTCCTTGAAATCGTAGTCGAGCGAACCGTAGCCGCGCGTGAGCGACTTCAGCTTGTCGAAGAAGTCGAGCACCACCTCTGACAGGGGCAGGTCGTACTTGAGCACGACGTGGCGGGAGGTGTACTGCATGTTGTCCTGGGTGCCGCGCTTCTGGGTGCAAAGAGTGATCACCGCGCCGACGTATTCCTGCGGCGTGAAGATCGTGACCGAGATGATCGGCTCGCGGATCTCGGTGATCTTGGACGGGTCCGGCATCTTCGCCGGGTTCTGCACGAACTCGACCGTGCCGTCGCGCTGCTCGACCTGGTAGACGACGGTCGGCGCGGTGGTCACCAGCTGCATGTCGTACTCGCGCTCGAGCCGCTCCTGCACGATGTCCATGTGCAGCAGGCCGAGGAACCCGCAGCGGAACCCGAACCCGAGGGCCTGCGAGACTTCGGGCTCGTACTGCAGCGAAGCGTCGTTGAGGTGCAGCTTCTCGAGGGCTTCGCGCAGGTTCTCGTACTGGTTGGCCTCCACCGGGTACAGGCCGGCGAACACCTGCGGCTTCACCTCCTTGAAGCCGGGCAGCGGCTCCGCGGCGCGCTTGTCGGCGAGCGTGACGGTGTCCCCGACCTTGGCGGCGCGCAGTTCCTTGATGCCGGCGATCACGAACCCCACCTCGCCGGCCGAGAGGCTTTCGCGCGACTGGGACTTGGGGGTGAACACGCCGACCTGTTCGCACAGGAACGTCCCGCCGGTGCTCATCAGCAGGATCTTGTCCTTGGGCCTGAGCACGCCATCGACGACGCGGACCAGCATCACCACGCCGACATAGTTGTCGAACCACGAGTCGATGATCAGCGCCTTGAGCTGCGAGTCGAGGACCCCGCGCGGCGGCGGCACGCGCTCGATCACCTTCTCGAGGATGTCCTCGATGCCGATCCCGTTCTTTGCGCTGGCATGGATCGCATCCTTGGCGTCGATGCCGATGACGTCCTCGATTTCGCCGATGGCCTGCTCCGGGTTGGCCGAAGGCAGGTCGATCTTGTTCAGGACGGGGATGACCTCGACGCCCTGTTCGATGGCCGTGTAGCAGTTGGCGACGGTCTGTGCCTCGACGCCCTGCGAGGCGTCGACCACGAGCAGTGCGCCTTCGCACGCCGCGAGCGAGCGGCTCACCTCGTACGAAAAGTCCACGTGCCCCGGCGTGTCGATCAGGTTCATGGCGTAGACGCGGCCGTCGCGAGCCTTGTAGCGCAATGCCGCGGTCTGCGCCTTGATGGTGATTCCACGCTCGCGCTCGAGGTCCATCGAGTCGAGGACCTGCGCCTCCATTTCACGCTCGGACAAGCCGCCGCAGTGCTGGATGAATCGATCGGCGAGCGTCGACTTGCCATGGTCGATGTGCGCGATGATCGAGAAGTTGCGGATGAGGTCTTGGGACATGGATAAACGAAAAGGGTGCCAGAGGCACCCTTCTTCGAACACCGCTCATTTTACCGCAAGGCGGCCCTGCAAGGCGCCCATGTCGAGGACGTAGTGGCAGATTTCAAGGCCCTCGGCGTCCGCCAGCACCGGGACCAGTTCCCCGTATCGCTCCTCGAGGGCCGGGTCGGCGTCGACATCGACGATGGTGAACGTGAACCCGAGCACCGGCTGCAGGTCCCTGAGCGCCGCCGCCATGTCCTCGCAGAGATGGCAGTAGGTCCGCCCATAGAGCGTCAGGCTGCGGCTGCCTTCAGCCTTTGTCCGCAAGGCCGCTGACGGTCACGAAGGCGGCACTATCCCCGCGCCTCACATGGAGCGTGATGGTGGCGTTCTTGTCGAGGCCGGCAAGGACCTTGTTCAGCTGGTCCACCGTCTTCAGCTCGGTCTGCTGGCCGCGGTGAACGAGCGTCAGCAGGACGTCGCCGCGGCGGAAATCGCCGCGGACATCAGGCTTGACCTCGCTCACGATCAGGCCGCCCTGAAGCTTGAGGTCTCGCTTCTGGTCGCTGGTCAGCTCGCTCAACACCAGGCCCAACCGGTTGGCCGCGACCTCGGCGGGCTTCGCCGCCCTCGGCGTGTCGCGCGAGGCCAGGCGGTCCTCGGGAAGTTCACCGACGGTGAGCGTCAATTCCTTGGTGGCTCCTTTGCGCAGGACCTGCACGGTGGCCTGCGACCCCGGCCGCGTCGAGCCGACGATCCTGGGCAGGTCGCTCGAGGAGTCGATCTGCTTGCCGTCGAACTTGACGATGATGTCGGCCGCCTCGATGCCGGCCTTGTCCGCCGGGCTGCCCTTCTCCACCTGGTTGACCAGCGCGCCCGAAGGCTTGGGCAGGCCGAACGACTCGGCCAGCTCGCGCGTCACCTCCTGGATGACCACGCCGATGCGGCCGCGCGAGACGCGGCCCTTGCTGCGCAGCTGGCCCTGGATGTCGAGGGCCACGTCGATCGGGATCGCGAACGAAAGGCCCATGAACCCGCCGGTGCGGCTGTAGATCTGGGAGTTGATCCCGACCACCTCGCCCCTCATGTTGAACAGCGGCCCGCCGGAGTTGCCCGGGTTGATCGCCACGTCCGTCTGGATGAACGGGACGAAATTCTCCTGCGGCAGCGACCGGCCCTTGGCGCTGACGATGCCTGCGGTCACGGTGTTGTCGAAGCCGAAGGGCGAGCCGATCGCAAGGACCCATTCGCCGACCTTGAGCTTCATCGGATCGCCCATGCGGACCACGGGGAGCTGGTTTGCGTCGATCTTGATGAGGGCCACGTCGGTGCGCTTGTCCGCGCCGATGACCTTGGCCTTGAACTCGCGCTTGTCGGTCAGCCGCACGTTGATTTCGTCGGCGCTGTCGATCACATGGGCGTTGGTGAGGATGTAGCCGTCGGCGCTGATGATGAACCCCGAACCGAGCGAGCGGCTCTCCGGCTGGCGCGGCCCCGGCCCCGGCGCCTGGCGCGGGATGAAGCGGCGGAAGAAGTCGTAGAACGGATCGTTCTCGTCGAGGTCCGGCATCTGGGGCACGTTGGGCGCGGCCGATCGCCGCGAGGTCTGCGTGGTGCTGATGTTGACCACCGCCGGGCCGTGGCGCTCGACGAGCTCGGTGAAGTCCGGGAGCTCGCGACCCTGGGACTGGGCCGGCGCGGCCGCCATGAAAGCCAGAGCCGCCGCCAGGAGTCTCAATCCGTGCATCATCTTCATTGCCCTCGATTCAGTACCGGAATTCAATGGGGGCGGTGGAATTCGACCGTGTCACCGATCTGCTGCACCGTCTTTGCGGGCGCTTCGCCGACGACCGTCACCACGTGGTTGGCCAACTCGCGCGTGTAGATGTTGACTGCCCCCATGGTCGACAGCCCCTGGCGGACCGCATCCTGCCGCAATTCCGCCGGCTCGATGAAGACCGAAACGGCCGCCAGCCCGTCGGAATACACGACCTGGCTCACGGGCTGGGAAGGCCGCAGCTGGCGCCTGATCTCGACAATCTTGTGAAAGCCCGGGATGCCGGCGTTGACGCTCCAGCCGCTCTTTGCAAGGTCGGCCCGGACTACACCGGCGTTTTCCACCCGCCACTGCCGGCTCTCGCCGGCAAAGGAGGACTTGACCAGGTCCTTCTCGATGTTGCCGCCGATGGTGAGCTGGGTGAAGGTGAACTCCTCGACTGCCGCGCCCTTTTCATTGACGATGCGCGCCTTGAGCAGCATCCCGCTGGCGATGTCGGCCCAGAGCTTGTAGCCGTAGCGGAAGTCGTCCTTGGGCTTGAGCGCGATCGCCTGGCACTCGTACCCGGCGATGCGCGCGGTTTCTTCCTTGGTGACTGTGTACTGCTCGGACAACGTGGAATTCTCCGCCGGCACCAATGCCGGGAATGTGCGGTGCCTCGAACGGCGGTCCACCTTGACCGTCTTGTCGTCGGGCAGGTAGCAGCGCACCTCGTCGCCGACGCGGACGATTTCGCGGCGCACCCCGTCGAGGGCCTCGAGCTTTTCGGAATCGCCGGCGGCATTCACTATCCTCGTGATCCGCGACGATTCGCTGCGGTCGCCCTGCCGGTAGACGAACGTTCCCGAGTAACTGAGCTTCTGCGAGGCGAGGTAGATCTTCCTCAGCCAGGCAAGCGCATCCTGCGGCGGCGCCGGCTGGGCCTGCGAAAGGGCCAGGCCGGGAAGGAACAGCAGGGCAAGCGCCAATGACCTCATTGCTTGCTCATCGCGGACGGGAGGACTCGGAGACGGTCCGGACATACGGCGCGACGCCCTGCAGCGAATTGCGGGCCGAGTAATTCTGGTGCGCGAGCAGGTAATCGTTCACGGCACCGGACATCGGAACATTGGCCGTCTTCGGCCGCTCCGGGGCCTTTTGCGTCACCTGGGCGACTTGCGGGGCCTGCGGAACTTCCGGTCCGAGGGTCTGGTAGCTGAACACGACCAGCGCAATGGCGGCAACGCTCGCAACGGCCGAAAGCGGGATCCACGACCGGTTCCTGTGCTCCTGCACCGGCGCGCTTGCAGCGGCGAGGACCGTCGGCTCGAGGGCCAGGCGTTCGGAAAACCGCGCGGAGAACCCGCTCGACAGGATCGGCGTATCGCTGAATGCATCGCTGATCAGGTGGTATCGGCGCCAGGCCTCGAGGGCCTCTCCTCCTTCGTGCAGCGCCTGGATGGACTGTTCGAGCTCGCTGCCCGACAGTTCGCCGTCCATGAGTGCGGAAATCCTGTTCTTCATGACGTCACCATCTCCTGTCGTCGCCGGTGTCCAGCAACGGCTTAAGTTGCTCGGCGATCGCTTCCCGCGCGCGGAAGATCCGCGAGCGTACGGTCCCGATCGGGCAATTCATGATCTGCGCAATGTCCTCGTAGCTCATGCCTTCGATCTCGCGAAGCTGGATTGCCGTGCGCAGTTCCTCCGGCAGCGCCTGCATGGTCGCATTCACCGTATCGCCGATCTCCCGGCTGAGGAGCAGGCTTTCCGGTGTATTGATGTCGCGCAGCTGCTCGCCCTCCTCCAGTCCCTCGGCTTCCTCCGAGTCGACGCCGGTCGAGGTCGGCGCCCTGCGCCCGGCAGCCATCAGGTAGTTCTTGGCGGTATTGATTCCTATCCTGTAGAGCCAGGTGTAGAAGGCGCTGTCCCCCCGGAATTTCGGCAATGCGCGGTACGCCTTGATGAAAGCTTCCTGGGTCACATCCTCCACCTCGGCCGGATCGCGCACGAACCGGGACAGCAAGCGGGCGAGCTTGCGCTGGTACTTCTCCACCAGCAGGCCGAATGCCCGTTTGTCGCCCCGCTGGGCGCGCTTGACCAACTCGTGGTCGATCTCGCGATCGGCCACGGTCATGCGCACCTACCCGACGCACAGCTTTCCGCGATCAAATGCTCATGTGGCACAGACAGGTATCCCGGGAAATAGTTCGTGCGGCGTCAATGGGCGTGGCGCGCCGGGTGCGCAGACGGCAGCGCGTCCCAGAGCGCCCAAAGGCACAAGTACCGGAACTGCCCGGCCGGGAGCATATCGCGGGCGACGAGGATTGTGCGCCGCCCCCAAGGGGCATCGGGCAAGTCCAGCACGACCAGCCAGCGGCTGACGTAGCGTCTTGCAGAAACCTGACAGTCGAAACCGGTCCGATCGCGCAGCCCGGCATGCAGGCGACCATTCTTCCCGAGTTGCAGGAAGACCGGGGACGCGGTGCCGGACAGGAGCGTGTGATGGCGGATCGAGAAAGCCGCGAGGACCATCACGAGCGCTGCGGCCAGAATGCCGGCCGGCGGGGGCAGCAAGGACCAGAAGACCGCCGCGGCCGCCGCGTGCAGTGCCGCCGCGACCAAAGTCAGGATCGGGGATGCGCGCAGGTCGAGGCGCAACGGCCGTCCGCTCAGAGGCGGGTGAAGATCAGTGTGCCGTTGGTGCCCCCGAACCCGAACGAATTCGACAGTGCGGTGCGGATCTCCATCTTGCGCGCGGTGTTCGGCACATAATCCAGGTCGCACTGCGGGTCGGGGTTGTCCAGGTTGATGGTCGGCGGCGAGACCTGGTCGCGGATCGCGAGGATGCTTGCGATCGCTTCGATGCCCCCCGCGGCCCCCAGCAGGTGCCCGGTCATGGACTTGGTCGAATTCACGGCGACCTTCCTGGCTCGGTCACCGAGCAGTTTCTTCACCGCCATCGTCTCGGCGATGTCGCCCAGCGGCGTGGAGGTGCCGTGGGCATTGATGTAGTCGATCGCATCCAGGGGGATGCCGGCGTCGCGCAGCGCGTTGCGCATGCAGCGAAAGGCGCCATCGCCGTCCTCGGCCGGCGCAGTCATGTGGAAGGCGTCCGAGCTCACGCCGTAGCCTGCGAGTTCGCAATAGATCCGCGCGCCGCGCGCCCTGGCATGCTCGTACTCTTCGAGGACGACCGCGCCGGCGCCTTCACCGAGCACGAATCCGTCCCGATCCTTGTCCCAGGGGCGGCTGGCCGCCTCGGGTGCGTCGTTGCGCGTAGACAACGCGCGCGCGGAGGCGAATCCGCCCATCGCAAGCTCGGTCACCGTCGCTTCCGCCCCGCCCGCGATCATGACTTCGGCTTCGCCGTAGCGGATCGCCTTTGCCGCTTCGCCGATGCAGTGCGTGGACGTCGTGCACGCGGTCACGATTGCAAGATTCGGCCCTTTCGTCCCGAGCATGATCGAAAGGTTGCCCGCGATCATGTTGATGATCGTGCTCGGGATGAAGAACGGCGAAATGCGCCGGGGCCCGTTCTTGAGCAGCTCGCTGTGGGTGTTCTCGATCATCGGCAGGCCGCCGATCCCGGAGCCGAAATTGATGCCCGCGCGCTCGGGATCTTCCTTTGCGATGTCGATGCCCGAATCCTTCCAGGCCTGCAGCCCGGCCGCCATGCCGTAGTGGATGAAGGTGTCCATCCGGCGCGCTTCCTTGGCGGAGATGTATGCGGTGACGTCGAAACCCTTCACCTCCCCGGCGATCTGCGAGGTGATCCTCGACGGGTCGAAGCGGGTGACGCGGGTGATTCCGGATCGGCCGGCCACCAGGTTGTCCCAGGCGGCCGACACGGTGTTGCCCACCGGGCTGACCGCACCCAGCCCGGTGACTACGACTCTGCGGCGTGTCAATCTGGCTCCGCTGGTTGGCAGGCTGGCCGACTAGGCCTTCTGGCGCGCCTGGACGAAGTCGATGGCCTGCTGGACCGTGGTGATCTTCTCGGCTTCCTCGTCCGGGATCTCGGTCTCGAACTCCTCTTCGAGCGCCATCACGAGCTCGACGGTGTCGAGCGAGTCGGCGCCGAGGTCGTCGACGAAGGAGGACTCGTTCTTGATCTCCGCTTCGTTGACCCCGAGTTGCTCGGCGATGATTTTTCTTACGCGTTGTTCGATGTTGTCCATGTCCTGCTCCTTCCCTGTTGGGCCAAGCCTAAGCGGCGCATTTTACCAAAAGCACCGCACCAGGCCGGAATGCGGTGGGAAAACAAATCTAGGCCATGTACATGCCGCCATTGACATGCAGAACGGTTCCTGTGATATAGCCGGCCGCCGGCGAGGCGAGGAAAGCAACCGCCGCCGCCACGTCTTCCGGGGCGCCCAGGCGCCCCAGCGGAATCTGGCCCAGCAGCGCCGTCCTCTGCTCCTCCGACAGGGCGCGCGTCATGTCCGTGTCGATGAACCCCGGAGCGACGCAATTCACCGTGATGTTGCGGCTGCCGATTTCGCGGGCGAGCGATTTGCTCATGCCGACCACGCCGGCCTTGGCGGCCGCGTAGTTCATCTGGCCGGCATTGCCGGCGGCGCCGACCACCGAAGTGATGCTGATGATGCGGCCCCAGCGGGCTTTCATCATGCCGCGCAGCACGCCGCGCGACAGCCTGAACACCGGGCGCAGGTTGGTCTGGATCACGTCGTCCCACTCCTCGTCCTTCATTCGCAGGCCGAGGTTGTCGCGCACGATCGCTGCGTTGTTGACCAGGATGGAGATGTCGCCGAACTCCTTGGCGATCGATGCGAGCAGCGCGTCGCACTGGGTTGCGTCGCGCACGTCGAGCATCCTGCCGGCGCCACCCGCGAATGCGAGCGCTTCACCGATGGCCTTCGCGCCCGATTCGCTCGTGGCCGTGCCGATGACCCTGGCGCCGTCACCGGCGAGGCTCATCGCGATTGCACGGCCGATGCCGCGCGACGCGCCGGTGACGAGGGCGACCTTTCCCGCAAGCGCGCTCATGCGCTCCTCACGGTCGCCAGCGTCTGCTCGAGCGATGCACGGTCGGCCAGGGCGAAACCTTGCAGCCCGGAATTGATCCGTTTCGTCAGGCCCGCAAGCACCTTGCCCGGGCCGCACTCGACGACGTGCGTCACACCCATCGCCGCCATCCTGTTGATCGTCTCGACCCAGCGCACCGGAGAGGCGGCTTGCCTGACCAGCGCGTCCTTGATCGATTCCGGTGCCGTCTGGATGCCGACATCGACGTTGTTGATCACCGCGATCTTCGGCTCGTTCAGCGTGACCCCGGCAAGATAGGCCCTGAGTGCTTCGGCGGCCGGCTGCATCAGGCTCGAATGGAAAGGGGCGCTGACCGGCAGCAGCAGCGCGCGCTTCGCGCCTTTCGCCTTGCACGCTTCCATTGCGCGGTTCACCGCGTCCTTGCTGCCCGCAATGACCACTTGCCCGGGGCCGTTGAAATTCACGGCCTGGACGACCTGACCCTGGGCCGCCTCGGAACACGCAGCGCGCACCGCCTCGTCATCGAGGCTGAGGATGGCCGCCATCGCGCCTTCACCGGCCGGCACTGCCTTCTGCATGGCTTCGGCGCGGTACCTGACCAGCGGCAGGCACTCGGCGAAGGAAATCGCCCCCGCCGCCACGAGGGCCGTGTATTCGCCGAGGCTGTGGCCGGCGAGCACTTCGGGCGGCGGACCGCCGAGTTCGATCCACGCACGGTACGCGGCATAGCCTGCGGTAACCATGGCGGGCTGTGTATTGACCGTAAGCCCGAGCGCTTCGGCCGGGCCCGCGTCCAGCAGCGCGGGGAAGCCGTCCCCGAGCGTCGCAGCCGCTTCGCGGCGAACGACTTCGACGCCCGGCAGCCCCTCGTAGGCGCGCAGCATGCCCACCGACTGCGAACCCTGTCCGGGGAAAACCATTGCGAGTTTCATGAGCCCAGAATCTCTCCTAGAAAGTGGCGTAGACCGCGCCCCAGGTGAAGCCGCCGCCCACGCCCTCCATCAGCAGGCGATGGCCCGGGCGGATGCTGCCATTGCGCACGTACTCGTCCAGCGCCAGCGGGATGGAGGCGGCCGATGTATTGCCGTGATGGGCCACGGTGACGACGACCTTTTCCGCCGGAATGCCGAGCTTTCGCGCGGTTGCGTCGAGTATCCGCACGTTCGCCTGGTGCGGGATCAGCCAGTCGACCTCGCCGATGCCGGCGCCTGCGGCGGCCAGGGTCTCGCGGGCGACTTCGTCGAGGACCTTGACGGCGAATTTGAACACCTGGTTGCCGGCCATCTGCAGGAAAGGCGATCCGAGGATCCTGCCGTTGCTGACGTTGCCTGGGACCGAAAGGATGCCGGCGTGCCGCCCGTCGGCGCGCAACACGCTCGAGTGGATTCCGGGCGAGTCGGATGCGCGCAGCACCACGGCCCCCGCGCCGTCGCCGAACAGCACGCAGGTGCCGCGATCGTTCCAGTCGAGGATCCGGGAAAAGACCTCGGCGCCTACGACCAGCGCGCACTTGTGCTGACCGGACTTGATGAACTTGTCCGCGGTGGAGAGCGCATAGACGAAACCGCTGCACACCGCCTGGAGGTCGAAGGCCGCGCAATCCTTGATGCCGAGCTTTGCCTGCAGCAGGCACGCGGTGCTCGGGAAGATGAAGTCGGGGGTCGATGTCGCCACGATGACGAGGTCGACTTCCGACGCCTGCGCTCCGGCGGCCTGCATCGCCGCGCGGCTCGCCTCCAATGCCAGGTCGCTCGAGGCCTGCGACTCGTCTGCGATATGCCGCTGCGCGATCCCGGTGCGTTCGCGGATCCACTCGTCGCTGGTATCGAGCCGTTGCGCGAATTCGGCATTGGTGACGATGCGCGGCGGGAGGTAGCTGCCGGTTCCGGCGATGCGCGAATAGATCATTCAGGCTGCTTTGGGGGGATGCAACAGGGCCATGCGCTGCGAGATGCGCTTCGGCACCCCGTTCCTCACCTCTTCCACCGCGCGGTCCAGCGCCATTTCGAACGCGAAGGCATCCGCCGATCCGTGGCTCTTGATCACGATGCCTTTCAGGCCCAGGAGGCTCGCACCATTATAGCGCCGGTGATCCATGCGCTTGCGAAAGGCATTGATCACCGGAAGCGCGACCAGGGCCGCCAGCCGGGAATACGCATTGCGCTTGAACTCGTTGCGCAGGAACGAGGCGATCATCTGCGCGACGCCTTCGGAGCTCTTGAGCGCCACGTTGCCGACGAAGCCGTCGCAGACGACGACGTCGGTGGTGCCCTTGTAGATGTCGTCGCCTTCGACGTTGCCATGGAAATTGAGCCCGCTGTCGCGCAGCAACTCGGCCGCGAGCTTGACCAGCTCGTTGCCCTTGATGTCCTCCACGCCGATGTTCAGCAGGCCGACAGATGGCGCTTCCTTGTGCTCGACCGCGGCCACCAGGCACGCGCCCATGATGCCGAATTGCAGCAGGTTCTCGGGCCCGCAGTCCACGTTCGCGCCAAGGTCGAGGACGTAGACCCGGCCGGTCATCGTCGGCAGCACGCTGCAGATGGCCGGCCGATCGATGCCGGGCAGCGTCTTGAGCACGAATCGCGAGACCGCCATGAGCGCGCCGGTGTTGCCGGCGCTGATGCAGGCATGCGCCTCGCCGGCCTTGACGAGGTTGACCGCGACGCGCATCGAAGAGTCCTTCTTGCCGCGCAGCGCGCTCGCGGCCGACTCGTCCATCGTGACGACCTCGGACGCGTGGTGGACGCGCAGGCGCGGGCCTGGCGCCGCCCCGCGTGCGCTGAGCTCGGCCAGGAGCGCATCCTGGAGGCCGACCAGGACGAGGTCGATCGACGGTGAATTCTTCTGGAATGCCAGCGCAGCGGGAACGGTCACGTGCGGGCCGTGGTCGCCCCCCATGCAGTCGATGGCAACCGTAATGTCCATGCCGGGTCTCGAACGGCCGCCGTGGACGGCCGGTACTCAGCGGGAACTACTCGCCCTTGCCCTTGGCGACTTTCTTGCCCCGGTAGAACCCGGTGGGGCTGACGTGGTGGCGCAGGTGCGTCTCGCCGGTGGTCGGCTCGACGGCGAGCGGCGGGTTGGTGAGGAAGTCGTGGGCGCGATGCATCCCGCGCTTGGACGGGGACTTCTTGTTCTGCTGGACTGCCATGGTGAAACTCCTTTCGTCAATTCCTGGCCCGGCCGCCCCGATTGAGCAGTCCGCGCAAGTCTGCAAACGGCGAGGCCTGCGCCCCGCCTTTCTCAACGCCGCCTGCCGAGCAACGCTCGTGCCGCGGCGCAAAGGGAATCGCCAGAAGGATCTCGTCTTCCAGCATGGTCCCGACCTCCATTTCCTTGCCTGCAAGCACCCGGTCCGGCGCTTCCGGATCGATCGGCTGCGCCTCGATCTCGGCCTCGCTCTTCGCCAGCACAAGCATCCCATCCACCCGCAGCGCGAACGGCATCGCCTTCAGGCAACGCTGGCAGGTCAACTGCAGCTCGCCGTCGATCCTGATCCCGATTGCGGGCCTGCCGGCTTCATCCCTGGTCCCGCGCACCTCGTATTCGAGTTCGCCCGCGCCCGAGTTCAGCAGATCCTGCAAGCGGCTGAACCCGGACACCCTGCACCTGCCCCGCAACGCATCCCCTTTCTCGGCGAACCTGAACCCGTCGATGTGCGGAAACCCTGCCCGCGGAGCCGGTGGATGAATCTGCATGGCTGGTGAAGCCTAAACCCTAAATGATATCATTCCAAAAAAACCGTGTCAAAACAAAGTCATGTCTGAACCGAAACGGCTGGTCCTGGCCTCGACGTCCGCCTACCGGAAGCAGCTCCTCGAGCGCCTCGGGATTGCCTTCGAATGCGCCCGCCCGGACATCGACGAAACGCCCCTGGAGGGCGAGACCGCATCGCGCACGGCCGAACGCCTGGCGAGGGCAAAGGCGCAAGCCGTCGCAAAGGCGTACCCGGGCGCACTGATCATCGGCTCGGACCAGGTCGCCTCGTGCGACGGCCGCCGACTGGACAAGCCGGGAACGCACGAAAACGCGGTGGCGCAGTTGACCTGGCTTTCGGGCCGGGCGGCCCGGTTCGACACCGGCGTATGCGTCCTGGATTCGAACACCGGGCGGGCCGAATGCCGGGTCGTGCCCTGCTCCGTCCATTTCAGGACTCTCGGCTCCCGGGAGATCGAGACTTACCTGCGCCGCGAGCAACCCTATGACTGCGCGGGTAGTGCGAAGTCCGAGGGCCTGGGCATCGTCCTGATCGCGCGCATGGAGACCGACGACCCGACCTCGCTGGTAGGGCTGCCGCTGATCGCGCTCACCACGCTGCTGAAGGAGTTCGGCGCCAGCCCGCTCTGAGCGGATTCAGCGGATCTGCGACGGCGAATAGCGGATCGCGAATTCCGCGAGCGAACTGGCCGCCCCGGCCCCGAGGCGCCGGGCAAGTTTCTCCGCCAGGTTTTCCTTCTGCGAATAGTCGACGATGTCCTCGGCCTTGATCACTTCGCGCGCGACGTAGTCCAGGCTGCCGAAGCCGTCGGCCAGGCCGAGTTCGACGCTCTTCTCCCCGGTCCAGATCAACCCGCTGAAGATGTCGGGAGTCTCCCTGAGGCGCTTGCCCCTGCCCTCGCGAACCACGTTGATGAACTGCTGGTGGATCTCGTTGAGCATGCCGAGCGCGTGGGCCTTCTGCTTCTCGTCCACCGGCAGGAAGGGGTCGAGGAATCCCTTGTTCTCGCCTGCGGTAAGGAGCCGCCGCTCGATGCCGAGCTTGTCCATCAGGCCGGTGACGCCCCAGCTGTCCATCCGCACGCCGATCGACCCGACCAGGCTGGACTTGCCGACATAGATCCGGTCGGCGCCGGCCGCGATGAAGTACCCGCCCGACGCGCACAGGTCCTCCACCACTACGTAAAGCGGGATCGCCGGGTATTTCTTGCGCAGACGGCGCATCTCGTCGTAGACGTTCTGCGACTGGACCGGGCTGCCGCCGGGACTGTTGACGCGCACCACCACGCCCTGCGTGTTCGTGTCCTTGAAAGCGGCCTGCAGCGCGCTGTTGATTTTTTCGGCGCTGTTGTCGGTTCCCGGGCCGATGATCCCGCTTACTTCGACGAGCGCGGTGTGCTTGCCCTCCGTCACGCCATCGGCCTTGCCCCAGTCGACCGCGAGTACCAGGATCGCCGTGAGATAGGCAAACGTCAGCAGCTTGAAGAAGATGCCCCATCGACGCGCGGAGCGCTGTTCCCTGATCCCGGCGAGCGCGAGCCGCTCGAGCACTTCGCGCTCCCATTTACCGCCGCCTTCAGCCATCGAATAAGTCCTTCAGAACGATTTGTCCGTCGCGCTCCACGACGGGAAGCTTGACCAGCGCGCCCCCGGCACAGGGGCCGCCGACGCATTTTCCGGTCGACGCCGAGTACGTCGCACCGTGCGTCGAGCATATCAAATCGCGCCCGTCGGCATCGAAGAACGCGCCCGGCTGCCAGTCGAGTTCCATCGGGATGTGCGCGCACCGGTTCAGGTAAGCGTGCACCTCTCCCGCCTGCCGGATGGCGAAGGCTGCCGCGGTCTCGCCGCCGTAGCCGACTTCGAAGCGCACGCCGCGCCCGGCATCGACCAGGTCGGCCGAGGCGCAGATTATGCGTTCGCCGCCAGCCATTCGCGCAGCTCGGGCACGCTTGCGACCACGCCCTTGGGCGCGCGAGCCCGCAACGCGTCTTCGGGGTGCGCACCATACGTGACAGCCACTGCATCCACGCCGGCGTTGGTCGCCATGTCGAGGTCGTGGGACGTGTCGCCGATCATCAGCAGATCACGCGGCTGGTGAGACAACTCCTCCATCAGCTCGAGGAGCATCGCAGGATGCGGCTTCGGGTCCGTTTCGTCGGCGCAACGCGACGCGGCAAAGAAGTCGCGCAAGTTGCTTTCGTCCAGCGCCCGATCCAGCCCCTTGCGGCTCTTGCCCGTCGCGACGGCCAGCACATGCCCGGCGTTCCGCAGTTGCGCGAGCAGTTCGGGAACCCCGTCGAACAGGGACATTGCCTCCGAGCGCATCTGGAAATGCTTGCGGTAGAGCTCGGCAAACTGCCGGTACCCGCTCGCCGGCAGGCCGGGGACCGCGTACTGCAGCGAATCGTGCAGGCCGAGCCCGATGACGTGGCTCGCGCGCTCCCGGGACGGGACGCTGAGGCCCATTTCGCGAGCCGCCTCCTGGATGCAGGCGACGATCCCGCCGGCGGAATCCATGAGCGTTCCGTCCCAGTCGAAGACGATCAGGCGATAGCGGGGATCAGGTTTCGTCATCGAGGCTCTTGTCCAGGAAGCGTTGCATGTCCGGTGGCAACGGCGACTCGAAATGCAGCGGCTCGCCGTTGAGCGGATGCGCGAATGATAGCTTCCGCGCATGCAGGAAAAGCCGTTTCACGCCCCGCCTTGCGAGCGCCCGGTTCAGGTCGAAGTCCCCGTACTTGTCGTCGCCCAGGATCGGATGGCCGGCGTGGGCCGCGTGGACCCGGATCTGGTGGGTTCGCCCGGTCAGCAGGCGCGCCTCGACTGCGCTCGCCGATTCCCCGAGGGCAAGCGGCTTGAACTGGGTGACGGCACGGGCGCCGTCTTCGCGGGCGCTGACCCGGCGCTCGCCGGCCGCGGTCACGAACTTGTGCAGCGGCACGTCGACCTTGCGCGCACCGCCCCGCCATCGCCCCTTGACGATCGCAACATAGTCCTTGCGTACCTCCCCGTCCCGCAGCATGCGGTGCAGTTCCACCAGCGCGCTGCGTTTCTTCCCGATGACGAGGAGCCCGGAGGTGTCCCGGTCCAGGCGATGCGCCAGTTCGAGGAACCTGGCCTTGGGCCGCCCGGCCCGCAGCGATTCGATCACTCCAAAGCTGATCCCGCTGCCGCCGTGGACCGCAATGCCCGAGGGCTTGTCGATGACGATCAGGGCGTCGTCCTCGAAAACCACCGGCAGTTCGAGCAACCGGGGCGCCGGCCGCGTCCCTGGACGGACCTCGGGTGCCGCCACCCGGACCGGCGGGACCCTGACCTTGTCGCCGGTCTTGAGCTTGTAGTCCTGCTTGATCCGCCCGCTGTTGACCCGGACCTCGCCGCTGCGCAGGATCCGGTAGACGTGGCTCTTGGGGACCCCTTTCAGCCGCCGGATCAGGAAATTGTCGATCCGCTGGCCGGTGCTTTCGTCGCCGACTTCAAGCAGCGTCGCCCGAGCTTTACTTAACTCGTTCATTTTGCATATAATTGGCCGCTTGCTTTGAGTTGCGAGGCACGGTCCGAAGCAGTCGGCCGGCGAGTGCGCCGAGTCCGGGACCATTTACCCGCCTCCTGCCCGGCCGTTGCCGGGCCCGGAGCAACTGGTCAAATTCGCTCACCGGAAGTAGCGATAGTACTTGAAAGCGCACACAGAGAGTCTGACCCCAACGAACCTCACCGCGCCCCGCGAAGGAGCGGAGCGCCACGATCCCGGCTTGCCGCCGGTATTTCGTTCACCACGACGATCCTGTCGAATCCTCGAAATAGGCAATCAAGGCTTATAGAGCTAACGAAACGCTGACCGTCGGTTCACGGACTCTCCTGCCGCGCAGGAGAACAACAAGTGAAGCGCATGCTATTCAATGCGACGCAGCAAGAGGAACTGCGCGTCGCGATCGTCGATGGCCAAAAACTCATCGACCTGGACATAGAGTCCGCAGCAAGGGAACAACGCAAGAGCAACATCTACAAGGGCGTCATCACCCGCATCGAGCCCAGCCTCGAGGCCGCCTTCGTCGATTACGGCGAGGAGAGGCACGGCTTCCTGCCCTTCAAGGAAGTCGCCCGCAGCTACTTCAAGCAGGACGCCGACGTCGGCAGGGCGCGCATCCAGGACGCCCTCAAGGAAGGCCAGGAACTCATCGTCCAGGTCGAAAAGGACGAGCGCGGCAACAAGGGCGCGGCCCTCACCACCTTCATCAGCCTGGCCGGACGCTACCTCGTCCTGATGCCGAACAACCCGCGCGGCGGCGGCGTCTCGCGCCGGGTCGAGGGCGAGGACCGCGACGAACTGCGCGCGCTGATCGACCAGCTCGAAGTCCCGCAGGGCATGAGCGTCATCGCCCGCACCGCGGGCATCGGGCGCACCATCGAGGAGCTCAAGTGGGACATGGGCTACCTGATGCAGTTGTGGGGCGCCATCGAGCAGGCGGCCAATGACCGCACCCCCGGCGAAGACGGGCGCTACAAGCCCAAGCCCTTCCTGATCTATCTCGAGTCCAGCCTGGTCATCCGCGCGATCCGCGACTACTTCCAGCCCGACATCGGCGAGATCCTGATCGACACCGAGGAGATCTACGAACAGGCGCAGGCCTTCATGCAGACCGTCATGCCCGGCAACGTGCACAAGGTCAAGCTTTACCGCGACGACGTGCCCCTGTTCTCGCGCTTCCAGATCGAGCACCAGATCGAGTCGGCCTTCTCGCGGCAGGTGAGCCTGCCCTCGGGCGGCGCGGTCGTCATCGACCACACCGAGGCGCTGGTTTCGATCGACGTCAACTCCGCGCGCGCCACCAAGGGCCACGACATCGAGGAAACCGCGCTGCGCACCAACCTCGAGGCGGCGGACGAAGTCGCCCGCCAGCTGCGCCTGCGCGACCTCGGCGGCCTGATAGTCATCGACTTCATCGACATGGAGTCGCAGAAGAACCAGCGTGAAGTCGAGAACCGGCTGCGCGAGGCGCTGCACCACGACCGCGCCCGCGTGCAGACCGGCAAGATCTCGCGCTTCGGCCTGCTCGAGCTTTCGCGCCAGCGGCTGCAACCCTCGCTGGGCGAGTCGAGCCACATCACCTGCCCGCGCTGCAGCGGCACCGGGCATATCCGCGGCATCGAATCCACCGCCCTGCACGTCCTGCGCATCTTGCAGGAAGAGGCGATGAAGGAGAACACCGGCGCGGTCCACATCCAGGTCCCGGTGGACGTCGCCACGTTCCTGCTGAACGAGAAGCGCAGCGAGATCCAGAAACTGGAGACCCGCCTCAAGGTCAACATCCTGCTGATCCCGAACATCCACCTGGAGACGCCGCACTACTCGGTCGCCAGGCTGCGCCACGACGAACTGAACGAGATGGACCACGTCCCGGCCAGCTTCGAGATGGTGAAGGAGCCGGACGAGCAGACCGAAGCCGCGGCGATCGCCGAAGCTGCGGCAAAGCCGCGCCAGGAAGCCGTCGTCAAGACGATCGTCCCGGACCAGCCCGCGCCGATCGTGC
This sequence comes from uncultured Bordetella sp., assembly GCA_964599095.1. Lineage (GTDB taxonomy): Bacteria > Pseudomonadota > Gammaproteobacteria > Burkholderiales > SG8-39 > SZAS-79. Next base: position 94,882 of record CAZREB010000016.1, on the reverse strand, counting down.
CCGAGCGGCCGGTCGAAGAGCGCCCCGCGCGGCCCCCGCGCGGCGAGCATCGCGAGGGTGGACGCCGGACCGAAACCGCCGCGCCTGCCCCCGCTCCAGCCGCGTTGCAGCCCCCGCAGTCCGACGCAAGTCGCCCGGGGATCATCGGGCGCATATTCGGATGGTTCAACAAACGCGAGGAACAGCAGCCGGCGCTCACGGCAGCGCCCGCCGCGGCCCAGCCGGCGCCAGCCAAGCCGAATCCGCCGCGCCGCGAGCACCAGCGCAGCGAACGTGGCGAGCGCGGTGAGCGCGGCGGTCGCGATCGCGGCGAGCGAGGCGATCGAGGCCGCGACGGGCGTCCGCGCCAGGGTCGCGAAGACCGTCCGGGCCAGGAACCGCGTCGCGGAGACCGTGGGCCGCGCGGCGATCGCCCGCCGCGGGAACCGCGCCCCGAGGGCCAGCGCGAGCCGCGTCCCGAAGGCCAGCGTGAGCCCCGCGCGGAGGGACAGCGTGAAGAGCGCCATAACGGCGACCGGCAGGGCGCGCGCCGCGACATGGACCAGCAACGCCGCGACCAGCAGCAGGGTCGCCCGCCACGGGAGCCGAGGGAACCGCGCGAGGCGCGTGAACCGCGTGCCGACCAGCCGCCGCGCGAGCCGCGTCCGCCGATGCAGGAGGGCGAGGAAGGCGAACGCCGTGGGCGTCGCCATCGTCGCGGCGGGCGGGATCGCGGGCCGCGCGAAGGCGCGCCGGCCGGCGAGCAACGCCTGGATACGATGCCGGCCGCTCCGGCCCAGTCCGTCGTCGCGGCCACCGAGCAGCCGGTCGTCACTGCGATGACCGAATCGCAGTCGACTTCGACGGTCGAGGTGTCCGCGCCGCAGCAGGCCCAGCCGGCGGTTGCGGTCCAGCAGGCCGAGTTGCTCCTCGAGGCGCGCGAAACGCCGAAGGCCCAGGCTTTTGTCGCCGAGCCTCCGGCGGCCGAGCCGGCGCCGGTCCGTGAGCCCGAACCGGCAGTCGTGCAGCAAGCCGCGCCGGTCGCCGCACCCGTGCCCGAGCCGGT
>CAZREB010000016.1:0-93737 GCA_964599095.1 uncultured Bordetella sp. | reverse complement strand
GCCCGAGCCGGTTGCCGCGCCCGTGTCCGAGCCGGTTGCCCAGGTCGTGACGCACACCCCTGCTCCCGCACCGGCTGCGCCGCTGCCGGATCCCAAGACGCTGCTTTCCAGCTCGGGCCTCGTGATGATCGAAACCGATCCTTCGCGGGCGAAGTCCTACACGCTCGAAGAAGAGAAGGTGCAGCTCGGGCGTCCGCGCCGCGAAAGGCCCAAGCGCGTCGAAGAGCCGTTGATGCAGGTCGAAACGAAAGGCTAGGCGCGACGAGGGGGCTTCGCGCCCCCTCCAGCCTGCTTGTTCCGCAGCCGGCCGGCGTGATGCGGCCCGGCCGGACCGCGGTCCGCGGGCACGCACCCCGCGGACGCGCTCAATCCGACGCCAGTTCCACCCCGAACACCCGCTTCCTCAGCTCGTGGAGCCGGTCGCGGGCCTCCGCAGCCTTCTCGAATTCGAGGTTGCGCGCATGCTGGACCATCTCCTTTTCCAGCCGCTTGATTTCGCGCGCCAGTTCCTTCTCGCTCATGCGCTCGTAACGGGCCTCGTCCTTCGCGGCGCGCAGCGTGGCCTGCGCCTCGTCGGCGTCGTACACGCCGTCGATCAGGTCACGGATCCGCTTCGAGATCCCCCTGGGCTCGATGCCGTGCGCGAGGTTGTGGGCGATCTGCCTGGTGCGCCTGCGCTCGGTCTCGCCCATCGCGGCCTTCATCGAATCGGTAACGACGTCGGCATACAGGATGGCCTTGCCGTTCAGGTGGCGCGCAGCGCGGCCGATGGTCTGGATCAGCGAGCGCTCCGAGCGCAGGAAGCCCTCCTTGTCGGCGTCGAGGATCGCGACCAGCGACACCTCGGGCAGGTCGAGGCCTTCCCGCAGCAGGTTGATGCCGACCAGCACGTCGAATTCGCCCAGCCTCAAATCCCTGATGATCTCGACCCGCTCGACCGTATCGACTTCCGAATGCAGGTACCGGACCTTCACGCCGTGGTCGGCGAGGTATTCGGTGAGGTCCTCGGCCATGCGCTTGGTGAGCGTCGTGATCAGCACGCGCTCGTTCGCCTTGACGCGCAGGTTCAATTCGGAGAGCACGTCGTCGACCTGGTTGGTCGCCGGACGGACTTCGACCTGCGGGTCGACCAGGCCGGTGGGCCTCACCACCTGCTCTACCACCTGGCCGGAATGCTCCCGCTCGTAGTTGGCCGGCGTGGCCGACACGAACACCGTCTGGCGCACGATCTTCTCGAACTCGTCGAACCGCAGCGGCCGGTTGTCGAGCGCCGAGGGCAGCCGAAAGCCGTACTCGACGAGGTTCTCCTTGCGCGAACGGTCGCCCTTGTACATCCCGCCGAGCTGCCCGATGGTCACGTGGCTCTCGTCGATGAACATCAGCGCATCGTGCGGCAGGTAGTCGATCAGCGTCGGCGGCGGCTCCCCGGCCTTGCGGCCCGACAGGTGGCGGGAGTAGTTCTCGATGCCCTTGCAAAAACCAAGCTCGTTCAGCATCTCGAGGTCGAACCGGGTGCGCTGCTCTATCCTCTGCGCCTCGACGAGGCGCGTCGCGTCCAGGAAGAACTTGATGCGCTCGGACAGCTCGATCTTGATTGCGCCCACCGCCCGCAGCGTCGTCTCGCGCGGCGTCACGTAATGGCTCGACGGGTACACCGTGAAGCGCGAAAGCCCGTGCAGCGTGTGGCCCGTCAGCGGGTCGAAGAGCGTGAGCGACTCGACCTCGTCGTCGAAAAGCGAGATCCGCACCGCGTGCTCGGCATGCTCGGCCGGGAACACGTCGATCACGTCGCCGCGCACCCGGAAGGTGCCGCGGCGGAAGTCCATCTCGTTGCGGTCGTACTGCATGGTTGCCAGGCGCTGGATGACGTCGCGCTGCGAATATTTCTCCCCGGTCCGCAGGTGCAGGATCATGTTGTGGTACTCGGACGGGTCGCCGATGCCGTAGATCGCCGAGACGGTGGCCACGATCACCACGTCGCGCCTTTCCATCAGCGACTTGGTGGCCGAAAGGCGCATCTGCTCGATGTGCTCGTTGATCGAGGAGTCCTTTTCTATGAAGAGGTCCCTCGAAGGCACGTAGGCTTCCGGCTGGTAGTAGTCGTAGTACGAGACGAAGTACTCGACCGCGTTCTCCGGGAAGAACTCGCGCATCTCGGAATACAGTTGCGCGGCGAGCGTCTTGTTCGGTGCGAGCACCATCGCCGGCCGCCCGAGCTGGGCGATCACGTTCGCCATCGTGAAGGTCTTGCCCGAGCCGGTGACGCCGAGCAGCGTCTGGAAAGCCAGGCCGTCGTTGACCCCTTCGACCAGCTTCTCGATGGCGACCGGCTGGTCGCCGGCCGGCGGGTACGGCTGGTTCAGCCGGAACGGGCTGCCCGGGTACGTGACGAACCGGGGCTCCGCAGGCAGGACCTCGGCGGTGACGACCGGCACAGCAGGCATTACGGGAACACTGGCCATGGCCTCGCTCAGGCAAAACCCGCATTGTCCCACGCGCGTGCAGCCGCACGCCAGATTCGCGCCGCTCCGCGCTAAAATGGCGCCTTCGCCATCCACTCCACGATCATGACCGCCGCCTCCCCGCTTGCCCGCGCCGAAATGGCGCCCCGCGACCCCATCCTTGGACTCACCGAGGCGTACAACGCCGACAAGAATCCCAAGAAGGTCAACCTGGGCATCGGCGTCTACACGGACGAGTCGGGCAAGGTGCCGCTCCTCGAGTGCGTCAGGCAGGCCGAGGCGCAGCTGCTCGCACAGGCGGCCCCGCACAGCTACCTGCCGATCGACGGCCTGCCCGCGTACGACCGCGCGGTGCAGTCGCTCGTATTCGGCGCGGACTCGTCTGCAATGAAGGACGGGCGCATCGTCACCGTCCAGGCGCTGGGCGGCACCGGCGGCCTCAAGGTGGGCGCGGACCTGCTCAAGCTGGTGGCCCCGGAGGCCGGCGTCTTCATCAGCGACCCGAGCTGGGAAAACCACCGCGCGTTGTTCGAGCAGGCCGGTTTCAAGGTCGACACCTACCCGTACTACGACCCCCGGACGCACGGCGTCGATTTCGACGCCCTGCTCGCGGGCCTGCGCAAAGTCCCGCAGGGGTCGATCGTGGTGCTGCACGCCTGCTGCCACAACCCCACCGGCGTGGACCTCACGCCCGACCAGTGGACGCCCGTCATGGAGATCGTCGCCTCACGCGCCCTGGTGCCCTTCATGGACATCGCCTACCAGGGCTTCGGCGAAGGCATCGACGCCGACGGCGCGGCCGTGCGGCGTTTTGCCGAGGCCGGCCTGCCGGTGCTGGTGTCCAATTCGTTCTCGAAGTCCTTTTCGCTCTACGGCGAGCGGGCCGGCGCGATGAGCGTCGTCACGCAGAGCAAGGAAGAGGCCGCCCGCGTGCTCAGCCAGGTCAAGCGGCTGGTGCGCACGAACTATTCCAACCCGCCCTCGCACGGCGGCCATGTGATCGCAAAGATCCTCGGCGATGCCGGGTTGCGTTCGCTGTGGGAGAAGGAACTCGCGCAGATGCGCGACCGCATCCGGACGATGCGCGACCTGCTGGTGGAGAAGATCCATGCGCGCGTGCCGGGAGCCGATTTCAGCTTCATCCTCAGGCAGAAAGGCATGTTCTCGTACTCCGGCCTGACGCAGGCTCAGGTCGTGCGCATGCGGGAGGAATTCGGGGTCTATGCGCTCGAAAGCGGCCGGATCTGCTGTGCGGCGCTGAACATGGGGAACATCGACTACTCGGCCGACTCGATCGCGAAGGTGCTCAAGGGGTGAGCCTTGGGATTGCCCGGGAAGCCCCGATTTTGTAGAATACCGGGCTCCAATTCCCCGATAGCTCAGCGGTAGAGCGTCGGACTGTTAATCCGCAGGTCCCTGGTTCGATCCCAGGTCGGGGAGCCAATTTCCAGCGCTCTGAACCGCATCCCACCCGGATGCGTTCACGAGCTTCGTCGGGTGATACCTGATCAGCGCCTGATCATCGGTCACCACGACCTTTTCGATGAACGAACCCAGGAACTCCCGGGTCTTCCTCGGATCCCGGCACCCGGCCACCATCTCGCGAACGAACTCGGCGACGACATCCAGCTGGACCTGGTCGAAGCTCGCCGCCGGCGCCGGCTGCCGCTCCAAGGCCTCGAGCGACGTCTCGAGGTTGCGGATCTGGACGTTGAGTTCGCGCAGCCTGGGGCTCAAGTCGCCGAGGTTCGGCGCGTCGACGCCGTGCTTCTCGAGCACATCGTAAAGCCGGCTGCGTCGGGCTTCGGCGTCGCGAATCTGTCCGACGAGCAACCGACGATCGGCCTCGCGCGTCTTGATCCAGTCGCCCTTCAGCTCGTAGATCTGGCTCGCGATCTCTGTGAGCCGCGCCGGCGTTAGGATCCTCTCGAGGATGAACCCGACCAGGAACGCGTCGATCTCGCCCGCGGGAATCCGTCGGCTCTTGCAGCTCGAGCTTCCGCTCACCGCGCCAGCGCAGTTGTAGTAGCTGTAGACCTTCTTTCGTCCCGTGCCGGTGACGATCTGCAGGCCTTTGTCGCAAGCACCGCATCGAAGCAGCCCGGTAAAAAGGAAATTGCTCGTAGCGCCAGCCCGGCTTTCGGTCGGCGCGCGCGCGGTCAACATGCTTTGTACGTTCATGAAGTCCTCCTCGGTGATCAGCGCGGCGTGGCTCTTCACGCGGATCCAATCCGTTACCGGGCGCACGATGCGCTCGGCTCGGTTCATTCGGTTGAAAGTGATGTGCCCGGTGTAGACGTGGTTCTTGAGCAGGTTGTTCACCGTATTCCTTGTCCACCGCTGCCCGCGACGCGTCAGCCCGCGCGCGTTGAGCGATCGCATGATCGTCACCACACCCATCCCCTGCAGGTAGTCTGCAAAGATCGAGCGCACCAGCGAGGCCTCGATCTCGTCGACCACCATCCGTTTGCGACGGCCGTCGGTCTGAAGCCCGTACCCGAACGGGAGCACCCCGCCGTTGAAGAATCCGTCACGGGCGTTCTTGATCAGCGATCGCTTCGTGTCCTTGCTGATCTTCCGGCTGTATTGCTCGTCCATCATCTCGAGCATGCTCTCGAGCAGCCAGCCTTCGTCCGTCTCGCTGTCGATATCGCTCGACGCGTAAACCACACTGGTCCCGTCCTGGCGCAGCAGCTTCTTGTATTGGGCCGCGTCGAGCTTGTTCCTGGCGAAGCGCGACGTGTCCCAGGCGACGAAGTACTTCACGCCGAAGAGCCCGCAGTACTCACACGCCTCTTGGAAGGCCGGCCGAGAATCCGTCCGCCCCGAGATCCCCTCGTCCTTGAAGACGCGGACCACCTGTGCACCCAGCTGCGCGGCCTTGCGCTCGCATTGCTCGACCTGGCTTGCGATCGGCAGGCCTTCGTCGGCCTGCTTCACGCTGCTCACGCGAGCGTAGATCACGGCGGTGGGTGTCGGATCCATGTCGATCGAGCCTAGCGTTTGTTCACGATGCGGGATATGTGACGCTCGCTCAGCTTTTCACGGAGCTCGAGCTCAATGCGCGCCTGGATCTCGACCGCACTCAGGCCTTCGTCGGCCAAGGCCTCCATGAACCGATTGCGCTGAAAGCGCAGCCAGGAGCTGTACGGCCTCATCCGGATTCGGAGATCGCCGCTGTCGGTCCGGCATGATGGTTCGGAGTCGTAGATTCGCCACAGCTTGTCGAAGAGGTCGAACCCGAGCAGCTCGGCCGCGCGCATGTGCACCGCGGCCAGCCCCATCGAGCGCAGTTCGGCCAAACGCGGATCCTGGTCGTCGAACGGGGTTCCGTCGATTTTCGAGACATTGCGACTGCCTTGGTACCCACCCCCCCTGGCCCGGGGGGGCGAGCTCGCCTGCCGAGCCCCCACCCCCTGCCGATCGGCCGCGAGCTGGGCCGCCTGGGTGCCTGCGATCCCTCGCGAACTGCGCTTTTGGCCATCATCAGGCACGGTTCGCCCCTCTCAGGCTCATGTGGTGAGCTTCGCTTTCTGGCAGACCACGCAGCTCGAGGCCTGGGTGAGTTAGCCCGTTCTCGAGGGGAGTTGCGGGCCCAGGCGAGTTCCCCCCGCCGCGCCCAGTCTCCGCCCTATGTAGCGGGTGTTCAGGCCTCCTCTTCGATAGCTGCACACACCATGCGTTGTGTCCGCCTGCAGCGAAAGCCCGATGCGCCAGGATCTGGCGGCTGGATGTGGTCACGCGCTCTTCCCCAGGCGCTTGAGCAGGTCGGTGACCGGCGTGTTCATTTTGCCGAGCGGATTTCCGCGATCGAGGTCCCTGGAGAGGCCGCGCATCGCGGTGTGCGTATAGATCTCGGTGCTTTTGGGATCCAAATGCCCAAGCAATTGCTGACGGCGTTGCAGGTCGATGCCCTCCTCGGCGAGCTCGGTGCCGAAGAGGTGGCGCATTGCATGCGGGTGCAGCTGCTCGAGCGGGATCCCTTCCCGCTGTCCGTAGCGCTTGATGAGCTCGTACACGGCACGTCGGCCGAGACGCCGGCGAGCTCCGCGGTACTCGTGCGGCGAGCACGTCCTGTTGCTCACGCTCACGAAGAGGACCTTGCTGCCGTCCGGAAGAGCCCGATCGATTTCGTTGAGCTGCGGGTGGTCCATATAGACGCGCAGAAGCATGTCGGCCTCCCGAGGAACAGGCACCAGGCGCTGGCGACTACCCTTCTCCGTCACGCGTACCAGGAGCCTGCGCTCCTTGTCGATCACCTCCTGGATCACGTCGACGTCGTTCATCCCCACCAGGCCGCTCACGCGAAGGCCGCAGCCGGCCAGCAAGCCCAGGATCGCGCCATCGCGCACACCGACGAATGTGCTGAAGTCCGGCGCCCACATCAGCTTCTCGGCGTTGCCGAGCGTGATCACCTTCGGAAGAACGCGCCCGACGTTGGCGTATTCGAGCGATGCGGCGGGGTTTCGCTCGAGGCCTCGTTGCTGATACAGCCACTTGAAGAACTCGCGCACCGCGGCGACGTACGGCCGGCGGCCACGGGGACCGACGCCGCGGTCGTAGAGCCACTTCCCGCTGAAGATCTCGAGCTCGTCGCGCGTGAGCGTGAGCGGATCGCGGTCGGCGCGATCGGCCGCGGCGAACTCTGCCAGGCGCCTGAGCGCCAGGCGGTAGGCCGTTGAGGTCCTGACGCTCCGCCCTTTGTTATGTCGCTTCCAGGAGAGGAACTGGTCGACCAGCTCGTCGTAATTCACGTCCGGCACATACCCCCCCAGGCGTAAATGAGCGTGGATCCGTGGATCGCCCTCGCTGCGATCGATAAGCGCCTGAACCTGAAAGGGAAAGGCATCCACGACAATCCACGGGAATGCGTGTTTCCGACCTGAAAACCCGTGGATGAAAATTTCACCACCCGGGCAAACCCGTGGATCGCGGTTTTCGCCTCTACGGCCCTATTCTTCTTCTTTTTCTCTTTTAATAGAGAGAGATAAATAAAGGCGCGGCCGGCTTTTGCCGAAAATGCATCCGTGGATAAAACGGGCGAACAGGTGGAAATATCGGGTAAACGCGTGGAATCTTGGCGAGCGTTCGTGAGGGACTTCTGCTCCGCCATCAAAGGCTTAGGATAAGACGCGCTTATGATCCACCGGTTCGAGGCTACCTGCCTACCCTCTCCCAGCGGGGAGGAGGGGCGGCGGGCCTCCCCCTTCTCAGCCGGGGTCAGGCCCGGCGGGTTCTCACTCGTTGGGGGGTGCGGGGGGCGAAACATAGGCTAGACGGTCCCGGGCGGATCGATGTGCGGGCGCACGGCGTACAGCCCGTACTTCTCCATGCGCTCGATCGACAGGGCGGCCAGGTGCGACACCCGCTTGCCCGTGTTGCCGCCCGGATCCGCGCCGAGCGTGCGCTCGTGGTCGTCGCCGAGCATCACCTCGGCGTGGATCAGCTGCTCGCGCAGTGCGCGTCCGGTCTTGATGGGCAGGCCGTTCCATTTCTCGCGCAGCGCCAGCGTGGTCGAGAGATGATCCATCACGTGGTTCGGCCGCACCATCAGGCAATCCTCGAGCCCGCCGCCAGGCGTCTTCACGGCGCTCCAGGCGAACGGGTGGCGGAAGTTGTTCTGCGCGATCTCCGACAGCAGCGTCTCCATGATCCACACCCAAGGCTGGCGATCGCCGCTGGTGTCCGAGATGTGCTTGTTCATCTGCGCGAGCGCGTCCGGCACAAATTGGCCTTCGGACGGAACGAGCTCCGTGAACTCGCACAGCAGCCGCCAGCCCACGATCAGCGCCGCGTAGTTGTGAACCATGCGCACCGCGCCGTCGTCCTCGCCAGAGGCCCTGCAATGGGCCATGCAGCGCTTTTTCTCCGCCTCGAACAATTCGTGCACGCGATCGCGCGTGAACCCGGCCAGGAACTGCAGCCACTGGCGCACCGGGAACCTCGGCAGGTTGTGCGGCAGCATCACCCCCTTGCGGCCGGTGAGCTCGGTGGCCACGAGCTTGCCGATCAGCGATCGCACCGGGACGTCCTCGCCCGAGAGCAGCACCGGCGCGCAGATCAGGTACTGCGTCATTTCCGGGCCGCGGCCGGTGGTCGTGAACTGGTATGCCTCCTGCAGCATGCTCACGGCCTTGTCGATCACCTGCTGGCCGCGCGCCGAGAGCTCCTCCCACCCGATCGGGTGCGACGTGTGCGATATCGACGTGAGCAGCCGGAACTCGGTGGTCAGGCTCTGCCCCGAGAACATCGTCATGGCCAGCGTGCGCTCGAGGTGCTTGGTCAGCGTCGACTTCCCGCTGCCCTTCATCGCCTGGACCATCAGGTGCGGCCAGAAACCCAGCAGCGCCTTCAGGTGGCCGCCCAGGGCCCACACCAGCATCAGCGCCGCCGCGTTCTTCTTGTACGTCGCCTGGTAGGCCTCGACGACCCTACGCGCGTCCGCGACCGATCCCGACGGGAACGTGAGGTTGTAGTACGGGCACTGCTGCATCGGCTGCGTGAAATAGCAGTCCGCCCCTTCGTTCACGATCAGCCTGCCATCGCGCCAGGCCAGGCCGACGAAGTTGATCGCCTTCCTCGCGCCGATATCGGCCGTGCGCTCGAGGATGTTCACCATTCGGCGAAACGGCCCCTGCGTGAACACCGGACCGAACTTGTTCCACACGTCGAGGTTGTGCAGCTTCTCGTCGTCGAGCACGCGCCGCGAGAGCGTGGCGCCATGGCGCGGCGACTGCACGCTGACTGCGAACATCACCTTCGGCTGATCGTCCGGATCCCCGCTCATCGTGGAGCGCGCGCTGGCGATCGACACCCGCGAGATGCCGGCGACCCGAAAGCCCGCCAGGTTCTTCTCCTCGTCCGTCTCCTGCCCCGTCTCCGGATTGCGCTTCGTCACCACGTACTGCATGAAGTCCGGCTTCACCTTGTAGCGCCCGTACTCGTAGTAGTCGTGCGACGGCAGGTACACGCGTGATCGCCGCGGCTTCGCATCGTCGGGCAGTTTCCTCGCCTGCGGCTGGCCAGGGATCAGGCAATCCTCGATTATCTTCAGCGCCGCCTTCAGCTCCTCGACGCCCTTCGCCTTGAGAATGTCGTTCACATCGTTGTATTTCCACGCCGTCTGGTCGACCATCAGCGCCGAGATATCCAGGCCCGTGAGGATCTCGTGCAGCTTCCACGCCGCCTCCGGTCCGGCGCGGCGGCCTTTCTCGTTCGGCTCGTCATTGTCGAAGCACAGGATCATCTGCTTGCCGGCAAACACCCGCCAATCGATCCCGTCGACCGCCGACACGCCGCGCGTCGCGAACGCCGCCGTGTATGGCATGTCGGCCGCCTCCACCGTCAGCGCATTGATCGGCGACTCCACCACGTAAACCGTCTCGGCCGCCTGCAGGCGCTTCAGGTCGCTGAACCACCCATAGCCCGCCTTCTCGCCCTGCGCCTGGGTCTTCACCCCGCCGTTCAGCTTGGGGTCGAGGTAGCGCATGTCGACCGCCACCACGTGGTTCGGGTTCATCGAGCGGACGATGAACGCGACCGCGGGCCCGCCGTGGCCAGCCTCGCCCGGCGAAACCTTCGTGCTGTGCCAGTCATTGAAGCCCACCGAGCGCCGGTCAATCGCATTGCGAATCACCGCCGTCGGGATCCCGCGGCTCTGCAGGTACGTCATTGCACGGTCAAGCTGCTCGTGGCACTTGTCCGCGATGTACTCCGCGCGCGTGCGCTCTCGAGGAGGATCCTTCTGCCCCGGCCGCTCCAGCGGCAAGCCAAGGAACTCGTGCAGCGTCTTGATCGCCTCACCGACGTCGCACCCGCGCACGTGCTGCACCAGGTCGATGCAGCTGCCGTGCACGTCCGCCGCATGGTCCTTGAAGGCCCACCGGCTCGACTTGTCCTTGTAGATCGAAAGCGACGGGTTCTGTTCGTCCGCGCCGGGTCGGAAGTAATTCGCCTTTGCGCCGCCGGTGCCGCGCTTCAGGCCGAGCCAGTCGGCCAGGTCGTGCAGGTCGACCCTTTGTTTTAGTTCGTCGATCGTCGCCATGATTGCCAATGAAATAAGGGGCTTCGGCCCGGCACCGCTTCAGGGAGTGAAAGCGGCCCGGGCCTCGGCGGCAGGGATTTAGCCCTCTGATCCTGCGTTGGGCGTAAGCGGCTATATGCCGAGCGTGTTCTGTACCTTGTCGATTCGATCCTGTTTGGCGACCTCCTTCGCGCGCACCGCGGCGATCGCCGCGTCCTGGGTGGCCCGCAGCGCGCGGACCGCCTGCAGGTAGTCCTCTGCCCTTGTTGCCGGCACACGCCTCACCGCGCGCAGCGCAGTCCAGATCTCGCGCCGCAGCGCCATCGGTACCATCCGCCAGTGCCGCACGCACATCAGATGCGCCGGCGGGCAGGCCTCCCTGCAGGGCGCGGCCGCGCAGGCGTGCGTGTCGAGCGTCACGCAGTCTCCGTAAACGGCCGGACCACAAGTGCGACCTTCTGATTGCACCGACCGCACTTCACCGCGCCGCTCGTCTCGAGGAACCATAGGCGGCCGCCGCATTCGCATCGGTAGTACCGCGGCTTCTCGCCCGCCGGCGTTTTCGACTCGCGCACGATGTGGTCCGACGGAAACGGGATCACGGACCCGGTCATGCGAGCAGCTCGTCGGGCACGTCGAACCAGCGCTGCTTGCCCTTGAAGGGAACGAACTCGCGCGGCGCCGAGTTGCGTAGCACCAAGCCGAAGCTGTCTGGATCCTTCCAGCGGCTCGTCGACTCGCGCACGCAGTCCGTAATTTCGACCTCGCCGACCACGCCTCCCCGAGGCAGGCAATGGAACGCCGGCAGGTGGATGTCGAAGTGCTCCCGGATCCAGCGGCATAGATAGTCATGCGTGCGCGGCGAATACGACACGCCGGCGTGCACCAAGATCCTGCCGCGCACGTTCGAGTGCCAGCTGCGATTCTCGATATCCTTCATCTTGCCCACCGCGTACATCGCGCTGCGCTCGTGCGGCTTCGTGATGTCCGGCCGGACGATCAGCCAGGCCCAGGGTTGGTGGATCGTGAGCGCTCTCATGTCTTGTCCAGGAAGTGGTACCGCACAGTTCCGCCGGCGCGGATCGCCTTGCTCGCCGCGGTCGTGAGCAGCCGGCCCCTCGGATCCTTGAGCAAATGCGCGTTCTTGCGCCGGTTCAGTTCCGCGCGCGTAATCAGCTCGAGGTTCTCGATCCTGCTGTCGACCTTGACGTCGTTCTTGTGCTTCAGGATCTCGCCGCGGCCAGGCTTCGGATTGCCGGCGGACACCCACACCACCGTGTGTTCGTAGGCGTACCCGTTCGGATCCGCGAGCGGATGGCCGCGGCCGACGCGGATCTTCACGTAGCCGTTGCTCGCCACCATGCGGTCGTTATTCCAGCGATGCTGCCGGTCCGCCTTCGGCTGCTGGCCGTGGTGTCCCCTCATCCGCCCGCCTTCAGCGCCTCGAGCGCCTGCAGCCTGGCGGCGCCGAGCTCCTGGAACTTGGCGACGTCGCCGCCCGGCTTGTCCGGGTGGTACTTGCTGGCCAGCGCCCGGTAGCGCTCCGTGATCAGCGCCTCGGAATACCTTTCGTCGGCGCCGAGTCCCAGGACCTCCCGCCAGCTGCAGCCTTGCGTCTGCCCCGGCGCCGGCAGCGCCGTGAACCCCGCGAACGCCCGGTCGAGGATCCGGGCCCCGCCGTGCCGCTCGATCGCGCGCATCGCCTCCAGCGTGGCCGCGATCGCCGCCAGGTTGTGCTCCACCCGGTCGTACTGGTCGATCGCCATCACCTTCGGCGCGGCGTCGTCAGGGCGCCGCCAGTACACCGCCGCGCCGGGATCCTTGGGCATGGCCTGCCCCGACTTGGGAAGGCCGTCCAGGCGCACCTGCACGTTCGTGCTGATGATCGCCTCACCCTCGGGCACCCCGAACAGCCTGAGCGCGCCCAGGACCCGGGAAACCGCGTCCGCGACCGTCAAATCCTGCTGCCGGACATATGAGCTGCCTCCGGGGGTGGAGGAGTACTGCCTCACGCCCTTGCTGAACTTCGCCCGGGTGCGCCGCTCCGCCGGCGTCCGGCGCCAGCCCTCCGGCCAGGAAAGGGGGAAGCGCGTCATGGCCGGGTCCCCGTCGGGAAAGGCCAGCAGTGCGCCGGGTTGAACGCCACCCGCACCAGGTCCCCGCGCTTGTTGCGGCGCACTTTGCGGCGCTTCTTCGACTTGGCCGGCGCCGGCATCCGATCGACCGGGCGGCTATGGCTACTCATGGCGAGCCACCCGCGCCTCGATCGGCACGCGCACGTCGCGATCGCCGCGGTCCCACGCCTCGACCACCTCCGGGCACGCGCTGCACACACCCACGCGCTTGTCCCGATCGAGGCGGACCCACCTGCAGGGCCCGCCGGCGACGACGTCGTGGCAGGCGCGCAGGTCGTCGCAGCCGCATCCGATGCAGACGGACACCATTAGTTCACCTTGTGCGCGGGGATGTCGGGGGCGCCGGCGCTCCAGTTCGAGAGCACACCTTTCATCATCTCGGCCACCTGCTCGCGCTCGACGCTCGAGATATATGACATGCGCCCCTCGGTGAATACCCAAAGCGCGAAGGGAACGCGGCCGCCGGCGACCTCGGCGATGATCTGCTCGATCCGATCGGCTATCTCCGGCATCGCCATCGACACCTTCATCATCGTCTCGCCGGCGGCGGACGGCGGCAGATTCCTGTCCGGCCGCACCTTCTGCAGTAGAGCGTCGGCGTTCAATGCGGCGACCGCGCTTCCGACGTCGCCACCGATCTGCCGGCCCGCCTCCTCGAGGATCCTCTGCACCATTTCATTGATCTTCATTTCTTTTCCTGTTGTAGCCACGTGGGCCGGATGGCCCGCTTCAATCGTGTCGTCTTCCAGTACTGCCGTGCCCGACGCCGAACCGACGCGCGCGAAAACTTCTGTCCCTTTGCCGTTCGACGGCGCTCGAGATCGCCTTTGTCCGCCCACATCTGCAGGGTGGCGATGCTCACGCCGGCCTCGGCGGCCGACTGCGCAACACCGAGCCACGATTCGCCCAGGTGCACCGGCCGCCGCGATTTCCATGTGAGCAACCGCTCGACCATCGCGTCGGTGAGGTACCGGCGCCGGCGGTCCCACCTGGCGCGCGTCACCCGCGCGGCGCCGGCGTTGATACGCGCCGTCACCCAAGCGACGGTCCTGCCGAGCTTGCGCGCCGCTGCCTCGATCGTGCAGCCCGGCTGCGATTTCAGGCGCTTGATCACCGCATGCACCGTGGTGAGCGGGATGCCGTCCTGTCCGCGCCAGTTCACGCCGCGTAACAACGTCCTGAATTTCGCGATCGAAACGCCCGCGAGACGCGCAGCGCGTGCCTCGGTAAACCCACGCTCGCGCCGCAATTCGGCGCAGCCGTCGCGTGCGACGTACCGCTTTCCTCGCGCCGCCCCGTGAGTCCCGATCTTCGAGACGAGTCGCTTTTCGCGAATGAATCCTCTCAACTCGGATTCCTTGAAGTGATAGTCCCGCACCGCGGTCTCGATCGAGATCCAGGAACGGCGGCCGTCGCCGCTCGGGCAATGCCTGGCGCGCCATCTCGTCGCCTGGGACTTCGTGACATACACGAAGCGGCCTTTGCGATGGCACTGAAGCGCGCCGGTCTGCAGGGCTCGAATCACACGAGAGCGCAACGCGCCCGTGTGCGCCGCGACCTCGTCGACCGTCAGGCCTTCCGAGTAGATCCGCGTCAGATGGCGCTTGCCGCCGCGCGCGATCGGCGGATAACGTTGCGAGAATTCCTCGAGCGTCGCCGGCGGGCCCTTGCGCCCCCAAAGATGCGCGCACGTCGCGCAGCTCGCCGGGTGCCGGCGTTTACGCCAGAGGCGAAAGGTGATCTTCAAATTGTCGGGGTAGGCCTTCCCATGCCACGGCATCGGCCGGCCGGCGCGCCGATCGCGAATGAGCTTGAGCGCAACCTTTCGGGCGATGAACCAAGTGCCGCGACGCCCGCTGTTCACATTGCCGACCGGGTTGCACATGATCGCGGTCTCGATGTAACCGAGCTTCGCGAACTCCGGCAGCTTCGAGTCGCTCAGGATCCCTAGGGGCTCGCGGATCGACGAAAGCGGCACATAGCCTTTCGGCGGGAACACTCTGCGCGACTTCCATTCCTCCCAGGCGGCATGCGGGATCACGAAGATCCGGCCGACCTTTCGCGCCGCCAGCTTTCCTTGCGTGATCGAATGCAGGACGCTGAAGTACGAACCCACCTCCCTGCCGGCATCGCTCGCCGTGATGCCACCGACCACGTCGGACGTCGTCATGCCGATCTGCGAGATCTTCCCTTGGACGGCGATCAGATCTCGAACGGCATCGCGATCGCGGGTCAGCTTGCGCAGTCGCTTCGTGAGCAGCGCCGAGATCTGCTTCTTGTCGAAGCGCCCCACCAGCGTCGCCAGCAAGGCGAGCTCGGGCCCCTGCCACTCGTAGCCGCCGCCGGCACGCTGCAGCGGCGGCCATTCGCAATCCTTCGGCTCACGGCCGTGCCAAAGGGCGAAGAGCTCGGCGAACCGGCGGCCGTTTCGCTTTCGCCCTCCGCCCTGCGCCTGGCGGACGCGCGATACCGCCTCCTTGCTTTGGCCGACGACGGCCGCAAGCTCGTGCAGCGGCGAGTTCTTGCCGTACCTGAGCACGAAGGCCTTCCAGTCCTTCATGCCCGCACCCCCGGCGGCAGCAGGATCCTGCGCTCCCACGGCGGCAGGTCCGGCACGTCGTAGACCGAGATGAACGCATGGATCACCCCGGGCACGAAGAAAGACGGCGTCACCGACCACACGCCGCGCGTGACCAGCTCGATCCCGTAGCTCCGGATCCCGTCGGCGTCGTAGTCGCCCTCGCCCATCTCGATCGGCAGTGGGTACGGCATGAACGCCGGCCCGAGCATGAGCACCAGCTCGCCGTCGATCACGCCGCAGTCCAGGAGATCTCCCGGCTCGGTGTTGGCCAGGTTCTCTCGGTACCGCAGGAAGAGTTGGCAGACCGGCTTACTCGGATCCCCGAGCTGCCTCGATGCGCCCGTGCACCATTCCGCCAGTTGCTCGAAGGTCTTCAACGCCCCTCCAGCTCGTCGGCCAGCGCCCGGTTGCCCGAGACCATCTGCTGCGCCGAAAGGCCCGCCACGGCACCCAGGAGGCCCACCACGGGCTCGGACAACGCCCTGAGCCTGGCAGTGGGCAGGTCGCGCATGGCGCGATCCCACTGGCTGTACGTGCCCGGCAGCTTCGGCTTCACCGGCTTGGCCTTCTTCGCCACTCTCGCGAGCTCGGTGGCCATCGGCATGCGCACGCGTTCGACGCCGGTAAAGCTGAAGCACATGAACTCCCCGGGCTCGAGCGCCGCGAGGTCCGAATACCCGATCCTGGATGCCTTGAACTTGGGCGCCAATGACGCCCACGTCGTCGGGTCCTCCTGGCGCCCGATCAGGGAGAGGTTCATCCCCCCGAACACCGACCGGTGCAGCGTTCCGGCAAAGCGCGTCGCCGTAATGAACACGTCGAGCGCCCGCTTCCTGCCGCGCTCGGAGAACTGGTTCACGATGTCCGCGGCCTCGCCGATGTCGCCCTTCCTCCGGCGCGGCGCGCTGAACACCTGCCCCTCGTCGATCAGCAGGAAGACCGGCTTGCGGTGCGCGTCGACGACCTCGAGAATCTTCTGCCCGTAAGGAATGAACTCGGTGGCGTTCTCCGCGGCGACCACGATGAACTTGTCGTCGCGCTTCGTGAGCCGCTTCTCGAGCTGGTCGACGCCGGACACCGCCTTGCCGTACATCGACTCGATCTCGCCCTCCGGGTCGATCAGCACGCTCACCCACCCTTGCTCGGCGAGTTGCTCGCCGATCAGGAGCCCGGCGTTCGTCTTTCCCATGCCGCTCGTGCCCACCACGCCCACGCGCAGGCCAGTCGTCGAATAGTCCGAAAGGTCGATCGCCACGCTGCCGAAGTCGAGCACCGCGCCGATCATCTCGGTCCGCTGGATCACCCCGCGGCTCAAGATTCGTCCCCTTCCTTGGAACGCAGCAGCACGTCCTGCAGCCGCACGACCTGGCCGGCCGAGAGCGAGAACACCACCGCGAAGTCGTCGATCAGCTGGCGGGTCACCTTGTCGAGCAGGCCGTCGCGCCGCGCTTTGGCCACCAGCTTGCGCAGCGAGGCCCAGTCCTGGCTGTCGCCGGCCGGCGTTACCTCACCGATCTCCTCGTGCAGCTGCGCGATCGTGAAACGCTCGGCGTCCGGATCGTCCGCCTGCAGGCGCTCGTTCAGCACGCCGAGCAGCTGCCCGGCCGGCATGAACCCGTGCACCTTGCGGATCAGCGCCTTGTCGGCCGGCGAGAACTGCCGCGGCCCCTCGCCCGAGCCTCTTGCCGGCGGATTCTTGCCGTCGTGAATCGTGCGCACACGCCCTGCGGCCGCGAGCGCACCGACGTCCGGATTTCTCATGGGCCAGTTCACGCCGTCAGCCCGTCGACCGGCTCGTGCGTGTCCACGCCCTCCGGATCCTTACCCGGCCGGATCGGCAGCAAGTCCTCGTCCTGCAGGCCGAAGTGCCGCATCGGGCCGAACTGCGTATCGATCGGCGAGGCCAGCTCGACGGCCCACAGGTTGCGGTGCACCTGCTGGCAGCACGGAAGCTTCCTGTCGCCGATGAACAGCAGCGTCGTGCCGAAATGGTTGTGCAGCTTCTTCATCGACGCCGACGTCTTCACCATCACGACGTCGCCCTTCTGGCATTTCGGTTCAGCCATGAGGCGCCCTCCACTGGTCGATGTACCAACGCCGCTGCGCGAGATCCCCGAGCAGTCGTTCGCGTTCCTCGCCCGTGAAGAGCTGCTCGATCAGCCCCTGGTGCACCCGGCAGATCTCGTCCAGGCTCACCCACAGCGAAGAAAACAGCTCGCCCTTCGGCGCCCAGGCGCCCGCGGCGATCGGCTTGCCTTCGCGCTTCAGCCGCAGCGCCCACAGGAACGCCATGAAGTTCGCGCAGTGCGCCTCGTGGTTCTGCGCCAGCGGGATCGCGATCAGGTGCGCGATCGCGGCGTCGTGCAGTTCCTTGGCCGACTCAGGCTTGTCCCACCGCGAGCGGCCCTCCGTCGCCTTCTGGCGGAACGCGATGCGCATGTCGCCGATGAAGGCCTGCAATACACCCTCGAAGTCCGCGCACTGCGCCTCGATCCATTCCGGCGCCGGCGGCGATTCAGATCTCTCGAGCATCGGATCTCCCTAGTGAAAGCGGGCAAGGCCGGAGGCCCACACGCCGCAATAAAAAAACGCGAGAAAGAACATTCCCCACTGCCGATCGCGAGCGGCGGCGAACATGAAGAGAGGCTGCACAGCCAGCCCCATCCAGGCGCCGGCGCGCGCAGTCGACGGGTCCATCGTCAACAGCACGGCCAGCGCCCCGAACACGCCGATCGGAACCTGCAGCCACCAGTTCGCGCGCGACCTGGCGGCAAGCAATTCGCGCAGCGTGCGGACCTCGGCCTCGAGCTGCTTGTTCTCCTCGACCAGGTCCAGGTAAGTGCGATCGCCGGGTCGCTCCCGATAGAGCCCGAGCGGCAGCTGCACCACGCGCGGCCCGCTCAAGCGTTCCCCGCTTTCGCGCGCCGGCGCGCGAGCGACTGCTCGACGTCGCGGATCCTCGCGACGATGTCGGCGTTCTCGTTGATCGAAATCTGCAGCAGGTCGGCCGCTGCCGCTTCCGACGTGATGCCGCGTGCCCGGGCATACGCGTCGACGCGCGCGCCGTCGCTGTCGGGGACCTGGATGATGAAGCTCCTCACGCCGCCTCCGCGATCGCAAACGCCGGCGCCACAACGTCGCCCGCCGGCGCCGGCGAATCTGCACCCGTGCGCTGCAAATCTGCACCCTGGCGCTGCAGTTTCCCCGACCAGAGCCCGAGCACGTGCGCCGGCGTGTACCAGTGCGCGCGCTCCTGAAGCGTCAGCGTGTTCCCGTGCACCACCACCGCCGGCACGTGCAGAAGCGAGAGCTGCAGGTACGCCATGTGCACCGCACGCTCGTCGACGTCGACCGCCGTCACGTGCAGCTCGCGCTGGTAGTTCAGGCCCGCCTCCTTCATCGCCTTGCACGCCGCGATCACCAGGGCCCCGCCGCCCACCGCGGGCTCGCACAGCGTCACGTAGCCCTTCTCCCGGACCTTCGCCTCGAGGTCCTCGCCGAACGCCAGCGCTGCCATTGCATCCGACAGGCACTGCGGCGTGAAGAACTGGCCCGCCCATTTGTTGCCGAGCTCCAGGTCCATGAAGACGGCGCCGAGTACGTCGGCCGGCTCCTCCTCGAGCGCGAGCGCAAGCCGCCCAAGCAGCTGCGGGAACGCGGCGAACTCCTCGGGCTCCCACCGCTTCACGATCTCCAGGTACCGCGCCTCGCGCCGGGCCTGCTGCGCCAGGTCGACCGCGTTGGAGATCGCCAGCGCCGAGAGCTCGACGAAGTCCGAGAACACCTCGAACGTCGAGCGCCGGTGCGTCACCCGGGTAAGAGCCTTGGCCAGCTCGGCGCGGTGATTCATGCGCTTCACCACGGCGACTTCCTCCGCCGCCGCTTCTCCAGCCCGTACCGCTTGATGATCCCCTCGAAGATCGTCCCGCCGTCGACGAAATAGGTGTGCGGCTCGCGCATGCCGTCGAAGTGCAGCCGGATCACGTTCTGCACGTGTTCGGCCCACTCCATGTCGAGCAGGCTGATGCCCGACAGGTCCACCTTCACGCGCTCGCCGTTGTAGAGCGAGCACAGCACGCTCGCGATGAACTTCGTCGAGTTGGCGTGATGCTCGTGCACGAACTTCACGCAGGCTTCGAGCGAATCGACGCACCTGGCCAGGTCCGCCTTGCGCGCGGCCTGCGCCTTCTCCCAGTGGTCCGACTGCATGAACGCCTGCAGCTTGTCGGCGTCGGCGATCGGCAGCGTCACCGTGACCGTGCCCTGGGGTTGAGGCCGGGGCGGAATTACCGCCCTCAGGAGCTCGGCGCCGCTCACGATCCCACCGCCGCGGCAAACCGCATCGCCACCTGCCGCGCCGGCGTCCGGCCGCCGCGGTCCACCCGCTCGGCCGCGGCGATCAGGTCCTCCTTCGTCACCCGCGTGTAGATCCCCGTCGAAGACAGGTCCACGTGCCCGAGCATCCCCTGCACCACGCCAAGCGGGTTCTCCGCGCCCGAGCGCCGGATCAGGTTCATCGCGCGGGTGTGCCGCATCCAGTGCGGCGACGCATGCTCGATGCCGGCGGCGCGGCACCAGTGCGCGATCCGCACCTGGTACGACCGCACCGACAGGCCGCGGTGGTTCCTCGAGATCACCAGCGGGCCCTTCGCGTCGTCCTCCGCGCCGAACTCGGCGCGGATAGCGAGCAGCGTCTCGATCGACTCGCGCACCGGCCGCGTCACCGGCACCTGGTGGTCGCGCTTGCCGCCCTTCCTGTGTTGCTTCGGAATGAAGATCCAGCCCGCCTCAAGGGCGAACCGCGCGCTGCCCACCGAGATCCGCGCGAACTCCCCGATCCGCAGCCCCGTGTCCCGCAGGAGCCGCATCCAGGCATGGTCGCGGCGGGCAAGCCGCGACGTCCGTCCCTTCACCGCCGACAGCAGTTTCTGCTGCTCGGCCTCCGTCAAGTACCTGTGCATCACGTCTTGCATCGTGACCCTCCCAAGTGCGCCCGTTGGTTGCAAGCCCCGGATCCATGAGCGCCTGGAGTCCGAGGAGGAAAGCGGCGAAGGCGACCCCGCCGCGCCAGTCGATGTCTTTCACGTGCGTCCGGTCGAACGGTTCAGCCGCGAATACGCGACGTTGCGCAGGCAGATCGCGATCGCCGGTGACTTGATCGCCTCCTCGAAGGGGCGCTTCAGGCCCATCCCCGCGAAGGCCTCGCGCAAGTGCTTCTCCTCCGGCATCACGCGCAGCCCGAGTCCGGGCTGCCGTGAGCCGCACCTTTGACGGCTGCGGCGCATGGCGTGTCCTCCTGGAGGAAGCGTTGGGCGATCTCCGCCCTGAAGATCAGCGCGAACGTGCGCGCGAAATTGCCTGGCACCTGGCCCGCCGGCGCGTCGTCGGCCACCCGCGCGATCGGCAGCGGCCTAGCCACGCACCAGCCCTTTGAGCCGGGCGGTGGCCTCCGCGATCGCGCCGATCCAGTGCAGCGAGCGCACCTTCAGCTTCGCGAACTCGGTGAGGTCCACCTTGTTGTCTTCGAGCGCCTTCCTGAGCTCCTGGTGAAAGCGCCCGCACTCCTCCTGCACCTTGGCCAGCAGCTCGATCAGCGCGGCGTCCGAGACGTGCTTCAGGTCCGGCACCGGGTACACCACGCAGTTGAGCGTGCCCGCCAGCGACTCGAGCGGGCGCAGGTCGCCGGTGATCAGCGTGATCTGGATCAGGTCCTGCACCGTCAGCTTGTGGTGCGAGGACTCGTGCGGGTTCAGCTTGTTGTAGAGCGTGCCGGCCGGGATCCCCATCTTTGCCGCTACCGCCGGGATCCCCTCCGCCTTGCCGTCGCGGTAGTCCTGGCAGACGCGCTGCGCGGCCTCGTAGATGTCGGCGGGGAACGGGGCCAAGGGGGACGCGAGCGCCGCCTTTAACCTATCGGCGACAGCGCCGTGGGGGTAGCGTGCGGTCATGGCTACCGCTTTGCGTTGGTGCTCGACGGCCCTTCGGACTGAACCAGCCCGAGGCCGAGTGCCACCCGGAACACGATCTCGGAATTTTCGCTACGGCCGCTTGCTGCGGCGCCCTCCTTGATCTTCTGCAGGAGTTCGCCGGGAAAACGGACGGTTTTTGCGGGATCTTTTGTCGTGGCGTTGATACGCATGGCAGCCTTTAGTTACGTCATGTAGTCATAATGATTACGTGACGAAGGCTACGCTGTCAAGCCCCGCATGGTTACACTGTGTAACCAGTGCCTATGGACGAACCTACCGAGACACCCACCGTGCGCCGGGCCGCCAGCGACCGTGTTGAGAACCTCAAAGTGTCTGGGGACGTGGCCCCTTTCGGTGTTCGCTTCCCTGCGGAAGTCAAGAAAAGACTACAGGCCGAGGCGGACAGGCACGGACGCAGCCTGAACGCCGAGGTGATCGCCCGACTGGTGCGTTCGCTCGATCTTCAGGACATTGCCAAAACCGACACCTATTTGCTACGTGACGCAGCGACCGACACGCTCAACGATATCGACCGAGCGATGCTGGCCGTCTTCAGGCGGATGAACCCGGAGAAGCAGCTGGCGCTACTATCGCTTTTCAAATAGCTGCGAACAGGAGTGAGCGAGAATGCGCGCGGTGCTGATGAACTGGGGCGCAGCGTACGTCGCGATCGCCCTGCTCGCCGGCTGCGCCACGCCGGTCGGCCAGATCCCCGACGACGATTTCAATTGGACGACGGCGGATCTCAAGGTCGGGTATCAGGCCGCGTACAGGAACCTGCGCACCGCGTTCCCGGCGTGCCTCGACCAAGCTCTGGAAGGTGAGATCTACACCGACATCCGCGAGGCGAGGATCGTCGTTTACTTCAAGGCGGGATGGCCTTTCAATACCAGCAACGGAATGGTGCATGGGGTGATCACGGTGAATGAGATCGACGCGACATCGAGTCGCGTCAAGGTCGGCGTTCAGAAGATCTACGACCCGCGCGACCGGACGGCAAAGCGCTGGGCCGACTGGGCCTCCGGCGCGGGGTGCAGCGGCGCTTAAACAACACCTATTCCAAGGACCCCCGGGGGGCGCATGGGAACTAAATTCAACGGCGTCGGCGTTCTATTGCTTGGCTTTCTTTTGCTGGGCTCAAATGCTCAGCGGCTTGCTTTCGGGCAGGTGGCGCCTGCTCTCGAGTTCAAGCAATTTGCCATCGGGATGAAGTTCGAGGACATGCCCGCCACGAAAGGAATAATCTGCCCGCCATCTTTGCAGACGCATCCTCGAATAAAGCGCTGCATCGGGGTCGCCGGCTCCTACAGGGACAGCTACAAAGACACCATCGCCGGCGCGCCGATCGAGTCGATCCATTTTTTTTTCCTCGACGGACGGCTCGCGCGATTGAGCATCAGCTTTGCCTCCGGATCAGCAGAGGCTATTGCGGAGGCGCTGCGTGAAAAGTTCGGCGCCTTTGTCGTCCGAAGTGAGTCGATTCAAACCCGGGCAGGAGTCACGTACGAGAACCTCATCTGGGAATGGCGAAGACCAGACGGCCGCCTGAAGGCCGAGAAGTACTCCGGTACCATCGACAAAGGATTGTTGGCGATGACCTCGAACGAGTATCTGGAATTCAGTGTCGAGGAACTCCGGCAGCGCGGTGCGCGCGGTGCAAAGGACCTATAGCATCGACCGATTCCAGAGCCGCACGCCGGCAGGCGACCACGACGTGGTCCTGAAGAGGTCGCCTGATCGGTTCTAAATCCCCGCGATCGCCTCCCGCGCCGCCTTGCTCTCGTCCGGGATCGCCGTCCCCGTCTCGACCGGCCGCGTCACGTACCAGTCGGTCGATGCGAGATAGGCGCGGTGCGAGAAATTCGCATCGCACCGTCCTTCGTCCTGGACAATCGCGGCGAGGCTAGTCGAACCTTCCACGGTGGTCGATCCATGCGGTCGTCGAGATGTGCCACTTGTTATCCGTCGCGCTATCTCTCGACCGAACTTGTGCCGACGTGTTGGTCAGTAGCTCGAACGAGCCCATTGCGTAGTGATTGATCACCGAGTTGTACAAAGATGCGTGATCCGATCCGACTGCGACGTCGGATTCAGAAGGCGAAGTAAACAGCACCATCCCCCCCGCCGCGCCGGTATTCGTCTGCGCGGCCCGAAATCGCGCCCTTACCTTGATGCCTGTTGGGACCGTCAGCGTCCTGAGAGCCGACGTAGTCGACCCAGAGACATAGTTCGTAAAATCCGCCGCCGGACTCGTCCACAAGAATAGATCGCCGTCCTGCGTGAACGCCGTGATGTTTCCAGAGCCGTCGGTCAAAACGGAACCGATCCGCCGCTTGTAGGTGTATCCGCCCGGCATCGTCGGTGCGGAGGCGGACAGAGAAAAAAGGAAGTCTCCGCTGCCGTCCGAATCCTTCTTGATCACGAACACGTGGTACCAGGTGCTGTTCGCGCGCGCCCCGGTGTCGAGCTTGTTCTGCACGCTGCCTGCCGCCCACGATCCGCTGGTCTGAATGAGGCCGGCGGTGATCGCCGAGGCGAGCGTGATGTCTGCCGCGTTGGTGGAGTCCCTGCAGGTGCCCGCCGCCACGTCGAGCTTCGTGGCGGTCCCGTTGTTGCTCAGCGTGAGCCCTGCGATGTGACCTCGCGGGTTGATCACCACACCGGTGATCGAGCCGCCGGTGATCGCGACGGCATCGGCGTCCTGCGTGGCCATCGATCCTAGGCCCAGGGTCGAGCGGGCCGTCGCAGCCGTGCCGTCGGTGCCGAAGAGCCCCGCGATGAAGGCGCGCAGGTTGGTGATGAAGGTTTTGCATTCGCCTTCGGTGGCGCCGCTGTCGGTGTAGTCGGCTGAGTCTGGCAGTGGTGTCGGCATCGCTCTCTCCTAGTAGCCCTGAATGGTCCCGCTCACCTTGGCCGCCACCGCCGCGCGCGAAGCATCGCGCGCCTTGATGAGCGGCCCGAGCGTCGGGTCGTAATCCTCGATCGTCACGCCCACCGCGGTGCCGCCGTCGTTCTCGAGCGTCACCGGCACGGACTTGATCGCGCGGTAGGTCTTGGTGATCGGCAGCCGCGTGCCGGTCGTCGCCGCCACCGTGATGCCTTTGAATTCTTCCTGCACGTCGGGCATGTCCACCGTGAAGGTGCAGGCGCTGAGCTTGCCCTGCGTCGGCCCCTGCGCGGTCTGGAAGTAAAAGTCGTACGGCTCGTTGCGCACGTCGATCGCGCCGGGCCAGGTCTGGTAGCCGCCGTACTCAACCGACCACATCCGGCGCGCGTCGTCGCCGGACCACATCGGGTCGGCGTCACCGGACCACATCGGGAAATCCACCGGCAGCTCGCCCTCGGCCAGGTTCCACATCAGCGAGGCGTCGCCCGACCACATCGGCTCGGCGTCGTCGATCCACATCGGCGCCGGGCCGTTCCGGCGGTACTCGATGTCGCTCTTGCCCTCGATCGTGCTCTGCAGCGTGAGTACCGAGCCCGGGCCGCCTTCGGTCGGCGAGATCTGCGGCAGGTAGTGCATCTCCCTGTAGACCGTCGCGTGCCACATCGGCGCCGAGTCGAGCGACCACATGTTCCCGGCCGGGTTCGGACCCCACATGAGGCCCGAGGCATCGTCGGCCGCCAGGTTGCCGTCCATGTCGACGCTGCCGCCGATGATCGTGCCCGGCCAGCCCAGGGCCTTCAGGTCGATCTGCTCGACGATGTTGGCGATCGCCGGCGTGCCCAGGTCCGTGATGATGTAGGCCGGCGCCGGCGAGATCAGCCCCGCGGCGTCGATCGCGCACACCATGATCGTCACCGTCTGCGAGAACCGGTGCGCCAGCCGCTTTGTGCGCTCGGTGAAGAACCCGCCGTCGAGCGACAGCGCATCGCCGAAAGACGGCCGCGCGCCGTACTGGAAGCGCAGCAGGTACCCGATCACGTCCGGATCCTCGACGGCGCCCCAGGTCAGCACGCCGCCGTCGATCGTGATCCACGGCACGGTCGACGGCGGCGCGGCGGCCGCGCCGGCCACCGTGTGCGTGAGCGTCAGGCGGCCCTGCGCGCCGATCACGCCGATCGCCGAAGGCGCGGAGATCTCCATCTCGAGCACCGAGCGGTCCGCCACGTCGATCGTGAATCGTCGCCCCTGCACGTTCGGGTAGGCGTGCTTCGGCCCGCCATTGACCCCGAGGCGCAGGTTCGCGTGGTCGTAGCGCCCGGTCGCGTCCCAGGTGAAGGTCACCCGCACCATGTAGCCTTGGCCGGCGCGCACGAGCTCCTCCGTGGCCACCAGGTTCGAGAGCGCCGGCGCATCCAGCCCCGCGGGCGTGCGCACCACGTGCGTGTACGGCTCGGTCTCGCGCAGGTAGTAGTCCGGGTCGTCGTCGACGCCGGACATCGTCAGGCGATACAGGCTCGCGGCCTTGATCTCCGTGATCTTCACGCGCCGGCCCGGCGTCGGCCGCAGGTCGAACATCCAGACGTAGTCGTATACCGGCAGGCCGTAGGCGTCGGCGCCGGGGTCGAATGAAAGCGGCGAGCCGAGCTCGATCGTGTCCGATTCGCCCTCGACGTACGTCACCGTCCGGATCTCATAGCTGCCGTCGGGCTTCTTCACCAGCACGTAGTGCGTCTCGTCGGGCGTGAACTCGACTTTCCGGTCGAGCACCAGCGTGCTCGCGTCGCTGCCTTCGATGAGGCGGCCCGAGAATCCCCAGCGGTTTCGCATCATGTCGTGCGCGAGCAGCACCGTGTCGCCGCGCACGTTCACGTTGCCTTCCATGTCCACCTGCCAGGTCACGCGCGAGTTGTGATAGTACTGGTCGGCCGCCATCAGGTTGCAGATCCGCCCGGCCATCGACTTGTTCGTGCAGCCCCACAGCCCCACCGTGGAAGACGAAAGCGGGCTGTCCACCTCCGGCACCGTGGCGCGCACCTCGTCCTGCTGCCAGTCGAGGTCCGGGTTGATGAACTGCACCACGATCTCCTCGGCCACCTTCTCGGTCGAGTAGTCCACGCGATAGGTGCCGGCGACGATGTTGCCCATGCCGTACACCGCCGACACCGGCTGGTCCGGCGCGTCCCACACCACGCCGTGCTTGCCGACGCCGGCGACCGTCATCGAGCCCATGCCGCAGCGCGCGATCCCGTCCAGCGCGCTCTGGATCGTCATGCTCCGGTCGATGATCCCGTTGAAGCTCCAGTCTTTCGCCGAGCACCATTCGGCGAAGGCCTTCAAGCTATCGAGGTCGATCCGCGTGTCGGCCAGGCCGGCGCCGTAGATCAGCCGGCCGTTGGCGTCGCGCTTGCCGCGCAGGAGGTACAGGATCCACCAGGCCGGGTTCTCGGTGTCCTTCAGGTACCACTCGCCCTCCTCCCACACGAGCGTCTTCGCCGACACGCTTGCGGAAAACTGCTGGATGCGCCCGTTGAGCTGGCCCGAGGCGCGGATCCGCACCGCCACCCGGTTCTGGCCCGTGTAGTCGGTCGTGTCCGGCTGGTAGCTCTTCAGTTGCGACCACACGATCGTCGCGGTGTACGAGTCGTCGTCGAAGGCCTCGGTCTCGCGCCGCACCCTCACCTCGTACTGGCCCGAGTCGACCGTGCTGCGATACGTGAGGCGCAGCGGCTTGGTCGAGTCCGAGGAGAGCGTCACCGTGCCCGGCCCAAGCGGTGTCCAGTCGGTCGCGCCCACAGCCCGGTACGCCATCGTGATCACCACCTCGGCCGCGGCCAGGCCCTCCGACGTCGCACGGTAAAGCGACCCGGTAATGTCCACCGCCAGCGCTGTCGCGTTCGTTCCCGAAGTCCGGTCGACGTACAGGCCTGGGTCGAGCGACGCGCCCTCGGCCGTGTCCACGGCGTTCGGGAAGAGCGAGAGCCGGCCGTCCGCGCCGGCCACCTGCACCTCGACGTCGTCGAACGAGTCGATCGGCGTGTCGCCGATCCGGAAGTTCGTGAGCTCGAGATCTCCCAGGCCGAAATTGAAGCACTCGTAGAGGATCTGGTCGTCGCCCTCGAACTCGGTGTACTCCTTCGCCCCGAGATCCGGGTACACCCGATGCCGGCCCATGACCAGGGGCAGCGCCTCGAACGGCCGCGCGCGGTTCGAGCCGCCGGTGAGCGCGTAGGTCGGGCTGGGCTGGTCGATCCCGCGCAGCTGCGACACCGCCAGAGTCGGCTGCGGTGGAGGCAGGAGCCCTGACAGCACCATGTTGCCGCCCACCGGCAGCGGCGCGACTTCGGGGGGTGGAAGCGTGAAGACGGGGAGGTCGAGCTGGGGCATCTCCGGTGCGGGGGGCGTCTCGTCCAAAAGAGCGCTCGCGGCGATGCTGCCGCCGACGCTGATCAGCGTGGAGCCGATCGCGGTGGCGACGCCCGTCGACACCGCCCCCGCAGCGGCGCCGACGGTCCCGCCAACGGCCTCGACTACGCTCGTGCCTAGCCCCAAGCCCCAAGCCTGTCCGGCAGCCAGAAGGCCCAGCGAGATCACCGTGCGCGTCGGGTCCTTGCTGCCGCCGCCCCCGCCCGCGACGCCGGCGCGGATCGTGATCGTCGTCCCGGGCTTGGGCCGGGCCCGGCGCCACAGCTTGCGCGGCAGCCGCGCGCCGTTGATGCTGACCACCGCCGGGCCGCGGATCCTGATCCCGATCCGCCCGAGGTACGCCTCGATCGTCTCGCCCTCGAGGAAGGGCTCGTGCTCGATCCTGCGGCCCGCGGCCGGCAGCAGGGGGTGCGGGGAATAAACGAGCGTGGCCTGGGTCACCGCCACCGGTAATACCCTTCCACGGTCAGTCCCAATGCGGCGAGCTGCCGCACCCGGTGCAGCACCACCTGGCCGAAGCCCTCCATCGCGTGCAGGACGTAGGGCTCGCGCTGGATCCAGACCATCAGCCCCATGTGCCACAGGTCGCCGCGGCCGATCATCAGCACGCAGTCGCCCTCAGCCGGCGTGCCGGTGCGCTCGAGGTAGTTGTCCCGCTCGAGCTGGATCTGCTTCGATCGTGGCCGCAGGCCCTGGGCGCGCTCGCGCGGCAGCTCGATCTCGCGCTTGAACTGCTCGCGCAGGATCTTCTCGACCCACCCGCCGCAGTCGAGCTGGTCCTTGACGTACGGCCTGCCCACGTAGCGATCGGTCCAGTGCATGGCGGGGCTCAGAAGAGGCCCGGCGCGGTGGCCGGGTTGTAGGTCAGCGCCACGGCCGGGCGGTTCAGCAGGTTCTCGAAGCCCAGCTCCCCGCCCACCGTGGTCCAGGTCACTTGCACGTTCGTGAGGTCGAGCGTGATCTCCCACTCGATGTTGTCCGGGTTGCTCCGCAGCACCTGCATGAAGCGCACCGACGAATCCTTGCCCCCTCGGGAGAGGTCGATCCACTCGGTGAGGTCCTCGCCGGCGTTGTCGAGCTGGAGCTGCGCCTTGGGCAGTTGCCCGCGCGCGTCGTTCGGCAGCGTGACCTCGAAGGCGAAAGCGACGAAGGTCTCGCCGTTCGAGACGAGGTCGAGCGTGTCGTTCACCACGCGGATCGGCACGCTGAGCGCCGGGTTCGAGATCTCGAGCAGGATCCGCGCGACTTCGTCGCCGGCGGTCGCGTTGTGCTTTCGTTTGAGCGCCGAGGAATAGCTGCGCGGCATCAGGTGCCCCAGGTCTCGATCATCATCGAGATCTCCCAGCGGTCGAAGAGCTTGCGCCTGGGAGTCTCCGAGGCAAGGTCGCCGCCGACGATGCGCGCCGTCTTCGTCACGCCGTCGGCCGGATCCGTCCAGTCGAACCACGAGGCGCCGGCCGAGAGGTCGGTGTTGAACCACGTCAGGAACGCCTGGTAGTCCGAAGCGCTCGCGAAGTACGCCACGATCGCGCGCGTCACCAGCGCGCGGCTCTTCACCCGGGTCTGCTTCGCAAGGCCCTCGGTTTGCGTGCGCATCACCGTCGGCTCGCGCTTGACCGCGAATCCGTCGAACTTCATCTTCGCCGCGCTCGGCCAGGTCGGCGTGGGCATCAGAAGGCCCCTTGCATCTTGCGGTCGAGCGCCTGCGCGATCGGCCCGTTGTTGCGCAGGTCGTCGAGCCACACGCGCACGACCGCGCCGTTCACGTCGATCGACGGCGCCGCCTTGGTGACCCGCATCTTCTGGCTGCCCTGGTTCACGATCTCGACGCGCACGTTCGGCGAGGCGCCGCCGGCGCCGAGCATGCCGTTGGGCAGGATGAAGCCGTTTTCGCTCGGGAAGAAGGGCTCGGGCCCGTTCTCGCCCACCATGTACCCGCGGCCGGCGAACACCGGGCCGCCGGTGGCGCGCCCGGGCAGCGAGAGCCCGGTCAGCATCCAGTCGTCGGCCGGGTTCTGTGCGGGCCCGAACTGGCTTCCGCCTCCGGTAAAGAACGAGTCGATATAGCTCGTGCCGAGCTTGAGCAGCGGATCGAGCGTGCGCTTCTGGATCTGGATCGCGAGCAGCTCCTGGATGAAGTTGCGCGCGGCATCCCCCAGGCGCTTGAACGAGTACTCTCCCGAGACCGCCATCTCCGCCAGGGATCGCGAAAGGGAGCGGCTGTTCGATTCGACGGCGTTCTTGACCGCGCTGGTGATTTCGTCGGAATGGTCGGCGGCGATCTTGATCTGGACGCCGGCTTTCTCCTGCGCCTTCGAGACCGCCGAGTAGTAGGTGTCCCAGGAAATCACGCCCTCGTCGACCAGCACGCGCAGCCGCTCGGTCTCGCGCGACAGTTTCTGGAAGGGGTCGACCGACTCCTCGACGGCCTGGGCCTCTTTCTTGAGTGCGTCGTAGTGCGCTTCGCCTGCCTTTTCGGCGGCACGCTCGGCCGCCTCCTGGCGCGCCAGGTTTTTCAGCGCGACGTCGGCCTCCTTGTTGAGCTGCTTCTTCTCGTCGATCTCGCCGGCGATCAGGTAGGCCTCGGCCGCCAGCTCCGGCGTCCACGCCTTCTTCGTCTCGAGGAGCAGCCGGTCGAGCTTTTCCGTCTCGGACTTTTCGCCGTTCAGCACCGCGTACTGCTCGGCCAGGCGCTTGATCGTGTTCTCGGCTTCGTTGTCCGCCGCGGCGCGCCCTTCCTTCCCCGGCTTCTCGTCGAGGTTCGGCGCCGCGCCCTTGGGCTTGCTGGTGTCGGTGGCGTAGAGGTAGTCCTCGATCTCGCCCTGGCGCTTGTAGTTCGCCTGCAGGTCCGCCAGCGCGGTGTCGCGGGCCGCGGCCGCCCGGGCGGCCTCTTGCTGTGCCCGCAGCCGCTGGTAGGGCGTCTTCGTTTTGTCGTCGCTCGCCTGGGCATTGCCGGCCATGCCTTGCTCGATCTTGTTGATGTGCGCGATCTGCTGCGCCTCGAGCACTTTCAGTTGCGCGAGCTCGGCCTCGGGCTTCACCGTGGCCAGCGTGATCACGGCCTCGCGCGCGCCGCGCAGGAGCGTGGAGATCCAGCCGTCGCCTTCCTTCCTGGCGTCGCGCATCGCCCCCGTGATGTCGGCCAGCGCCGAAACGAGCGGTCCAGTGATCTCCCGGGCGAGCTCGCCCGCGCCCATCTTCAGGATCTTCCAGTTGTTCGAGAGGTCGTTCGCGTCCTTGGCGGTCTTCGTGCTGATCACCAGGCCCAGCGACTCGGCCTCCTGGCGCAGGCTTTTCAGCGCATCGCCGCCCTGGTTCAGGTAAGGGATCAGCTGCTCGCCGACGCTGCGGCCGAGGAGCTTGGCGGCCAGGGCGTTCTTGCCGGCGCCGTCCTCCATGCCCTCGAACCGGCTCGCGATTTCCTCGAGCATCTGGTTCAAGGGCTTCAGCTTGCCGGTGCCGTCGGCCCACTCGAGCCCGAGCGAGTTGAACGTGCGCTGCGCTTCCTTGTTGCCGGAGTTGGCCTGCAGCATCTGCGTGGAGAGGAACTTCATCCCCTGCCCGAGCTGCTCGGCGTTCGTGCTCCCGGTCACCATGCCGACGCTCAGCGAACTCAGCTCCTCGGCGGTCATGCCGTACTTCTGCGTGAGGTCGGCAGTCGCCGCCGCGAGCTCGATGTGCTTCACCACCAGCGCCGACTGGCCGGCGAGATAGCCGGCGATCGCGGTGCCGGCGCCGCCGAAGGCAAGGCCGAGGCGCGAAACCGCCAGCTCGGAGAGGCTGAAGTGGCTGGTCGCGTCGTTCGCGGCCTTGCCCGCCGCGTCGAGGTCGTTGGCGATCTCCTTGGCGACCGGCTTCGCGTCGCTGGCCGCGCGTTTCAGGCCCGTGATATCGCCGTCGATATTGACCCGGACGTTCGGGTCTTTGCCAGTGTCAGCCATCAGTTCTTTTCACGGTAGGCGTGCTCGAGGCAGACGTCTTCGATCGCCGAGAGCAGCTCGATCGCGAGATCGAGATCCCACCCCCGCGCCTGGGTGACGCTGATGAACGGCGTGTAGTCCAGGCCCACCGGTCCGCCGAAACCCATCCGCCACTGCCCCGAAAACCGCTGTTCATACAAGTCCCAAAGAGGTTGTTCCCACTCGAGCGCCGGAGGCAGGTCCGCGGGATCGACCTTGCGGCCGCTCTTCCTGATCTCCGCGATGTACTTCCACCCGATCTCGAACCCCCAGCGAGCCCGGGCGGTCAGGCGTTTTTTGCGGCGGTTTTCTCCTCGATGAGGAAGTGATCCATGCTGCGCGAGCGCCGGATGATCCACGGCCCGATCGTGATCGCGTGGTACTTCATGAACCGCGTGAGGTTGTCCTGGTTGAACGGCACCGCGACGCCCTTGTCGCCGACACCTTTCCAGTCCTTGACGCAGTCGACGGCCACCAGGCGCGCGAAGGCGACCGAGTCGAGCGTCCCGTCCTCGCGGTGGCACTGCCGCGTGAGATCCTGGTCGCGCGCCGCGTCGAGCGGCGCGATCAGGAACTGGGCGCCGGTGGCTTCGTGCATCTCCCAGCGCGATAGCTCGAGCGGCTCGAGGGACAGCCGGATCTTCGGCCCCTCCATCAGTAGCTCGCCACGTCGTTCACCAGCACGATGATCGGCGAGCTGGCCCCGTTGTGCGCCACCCAGTCGAGGTCGGCGAAAATTCCGGACTTGCCTTCGACAGCCGGCTTTCTTTCCTTGAATTCCACGTACGGGATGTCGTGGATCAGCTGGAAGACGTCGGAACCCGAGACGCCGCCGGAGACCAGGCGCAGCCGCGAACTCGTGCCGGCACGCGCGAGGCCGTACGCCGCAGTGGCCGTCGGATCCCACACGGTGCGGACCTTGCCGCTGATCATCAGGTCGCCCTGGTCGATCAGCGCAAACCCCTCCAGCGCGTCGGCGCCGAGGATGCCGTTCATCTCGTCGGCGATCTCGAGCGTGCCTCCGGTGACGATGCCCAGCGCGCTGCCGGCGCCGTTGGTGATCACCCCTTTGCCCGAGCAGGCGCGCACCGCCGTGTAACTCGTCGGCGAGCCGTCGAAAACGGCGGTCTCCTCGGTTTGCTTCGCGCCGATCAGCTCGCCGGAGACGTCCTGCTCGTTGCCGGTGAAGTCGGGGAACGAGAGCTTCTTCAGCTTCACCCCGATCGTGCGGTAGTACTTCGACGCATCCGAGTGCGCCTCTTCGATCACCATGCTCGGGCGATCCGACAGGTTGACCGGGAAGGCGTGCGCTTTCAGGGTCGACGACACGGCGATGTCGGTGTCGGTCTGGTTCCCCGCCGGCAGGGAAGCCGGGTCGACGGTCACCACGAGCGACTTGCCGCCGCCGCCGCTCTCCAGCGTGAAATTGCCGCCGGCCGAGACGTCAACCGGTGTGCCGGTCGTGCCCGCCTGGGTCTTCCAGGAGAGCGTCGTGCCGGAGATCAGGAAGGCCAGCGTCCCGGCGCCGGCGGTGTTGTCCGAGCCGGCGTACTGGATCGTCACGCCGGTGACGTTGGTCGGCGTGTTGGTCACCGCCTTGCCCACGGTGGCCGCGCCGTACTTGGCCTTCAGCCAGTTGCCGATCGAGCGCAGGTCGAAGATCGAGCCGAACTTGCCGCCGTCGACGATCGGGTCGCCGGCGTCGGTCTTGTTGCCAAGGGCGCGGCTGCTGATCGTCTTGTTGACCTGGCGGTTCGCGTTTCGGTCGAGATCCAGCATGGTGATCGGGATCACCTTCGCCGCCGGCGAGGGCGGCGTGCGGTAGGTGGACTCGAATTGCAGCAGGGCCTGGACGACTGCGTTCTTGTAGGTCATGGCTTACTCCTCGATGCTTGCGGCGTCGGCCGCGGCGGCGGGTTGATCGGAAGGCACCCTGAAATCGAACTCGTCGAAGTCGGCGCGCTTTTGCATCGCCGCCCAGTCGTCGAGCGGGATCGTCTGCGGCACGCCGCGGATCCACGTGCGGTTGTAGTAGATGATCTCCGGCGGCCCGTCGTGGTAGGCCGCCTTGACTGATCCGGCCACCGGCGCCGTTGGTTCTGTTTCGAGCATGGTCACTCCTTGCGGCTGTAGGTTCGCTCGATCAGGCGATCGAGCTTGCGGCTGATCTCTTTCAGGTCCTCGCGCACCGCGGCGATCATCTGGTCCTGCTTGGTGTCGGTGTCGCGCTGCGTGGAGGCCTGGCTCGATTGCTGGCTCTCGAGCACCGTCACGCGCTTGTCCATCGTCGTCGCGTAGATCACCGCCGCGAGCGCGAGGCTCAGCGTCGTAAGTACGTGGCCGACGTTGATCGACTTCTCGACGTGCCATTTGCGCCGGTTGTCATCGCGGTGCTGGTTGTCGCGCTGCTCGTTCACTTTGTGCACCCCCTGAGTGCAGTTTCGAGTTTCAGCTGATGCGCCCGGCGGGCCAGGCGGTCGGCCCAAAGCGTCTTGCCGAGCGTGAAAAGGTCCTCGCGTCCGGTCAGCGTGTCGGCGGGGAAGACAGGAGCCTCCGGCACGTCGATCCGGCACGGCGGCTCGGCGACCGCCTCCTTGGTCGTGTTGGTCTGCGCCGGCGTCGACGCGCACCCGGCCGCGATCGCGGCGCCGAAGATGATGAGCACCGAGAGCCAGGCGCGAATCACCGGCCCCCCCGGTCCTTGAGGATCTCCGCGGCCAGGTATCGGCCGAGCGAAGCGCACAGGTCTTTCGGATCGTCCGGCTTCGCCTGCAACGCCTTGAGCGCCGCCTCCTGGTCGGCCTTCACGGCGGGGGCGATCCGTGCGAGCGCATCGATCAGCGTGCGCTGGCGGACCTTACCGTCCGCCGCCAGCTTGTCGACGCTGTCGGTGCAGGTCTTCCCGGCGTCTTTCGCGCCCTGATAGGCGCTGGTGGCCACGGCCGCGGCCGCGACGTCCTTGCCGTGCTCGTGGTACTGGTAGGCGTTGCCTGCGGCGCTCACGGCCAGCAGGATCACGAGCGCGATCATGAGCTCTCTCACGTGAGGCCCTCCATGCACATCACGCGTTCCTGTCGGCGTCGCTTGACCAGGCCGGGAAGCTCGATGCCTTTGGCCTTCGTCCAGCGCAGCAGTTCGTTGCAGGCGCCCACGGTGTCGCCGGCGTTCAGCTTCTTCACGAGCGTCGAAGTGCAGTACGCGCTGCCGCCGACGTTGTAGGTAAATGAAACGAGTGCCGCGCGCCGCGTGTCCGGCAGGGGCACTTTCGTGCACACGTTGACCGACGCGTTCGCTTTCTCGAGCGACGCGGCCAGCATGTCCTTGCACTCCTCTGCCGAACGCGTCTGCCCGATCTTCACGCCCTGGGTTTCGCCGAAGCAGATCGTCGGGATCCCGACCGGGTCGTTATAGGCCGCCTGCCGCAGGCCCTCGAAGCCGGACACGCACGTGACGGCGATCACGCACCAGGCGGCGACTGCCTTCTTGCTGGTGTTCGGCGCCGTCATTTCTGCGGCTCCGGGATCACGGCCGGCTGACGGACGAGCCGCGCCCACGCGCCCCACAGCGCGCACGCGATCGAGAGCATCGCGAAAAGCCACTTAGGGACGACGTCCTGGAGCTGCGGCAGCACGATCTCGAGGACCCCGAAGAACGCCGAGGCCAGCGCCAGGCGGATGCTCCAGAGCTTGTGCCACCTCTCTTTCCAGCCCTCGATCAGCGTCATGGCACGTACTCCAGGCTGAAGCTGACCCACCCGTAGGGCTTCTCGAGCTGGCCGCTTTGCTGCCACGATTCGAGGTTGAAGACGCAAAGGTTCGCCGGCAGGTTGCGGCACAGCCCTTTCATCTCGTCGACCATCGTGAACTCGGCCTCCTCGAGGTCAGAACCGGCCGCGTCCTCGGCGACCTGGATGTCGGCGATCACGATCACCCGCTGGCGACCGTCCTGCGCGTTGTATCCGGGCGCGTTGGTGAATCCATGCTCGCCCATCGAGAGGAAGGTGTAGACGCCCTTGAGGAGGTCGGCCTGCGGCCGCTGGGCGCGGTCCATGTAGTCGCGCGTCACCACGCGCGCCGGCTGCCGGGCCGCGAGCGCCGCCGCGAGCGCCGCCATGCGGGTGCCGAGCTCGCTCATGCGCCGAACGCTTCCTTGAGCCCCGCAGCCACGCCCAGGGCGATTTGCTCGGCCGCGCCGGAGCGGTTCTTCTCGACTGCCGGCGCCATGTAAGGGTGCGGCTTGGTGCCGTGCGCCCTGATCCACCGCGCCAGCGCCCATGCGCGATCGCGGATCTCCCGCAGCTGGTCGGTGCGCTTTTGGCTGCCGCGCCTTGCCCAGCGCACGTTCCCGCGGAACTTCACGTAGGGCTCGAGCTTCTTCGGGTCTGGCATGTAGGCCTTGTGGCCCACAGCCAGCCCTGTGCCTTCTTCGACTGCGCGGGCATAGTTGGTGCCGGTCGCGACCTGCCAGCGAAGCATGGAAAGGCGCGTCGCCTTGATCGAGTCACGCAGCGCACCGGTGGCGTCGAGCTGGCTCGCGTTGCGCCTGGCGTCCCGCGCGACCTTCGCCGCGAGCACGCCGAGCTGCGCGTCGACGTTGCGCTCGACGACGCCCGGCGCCTTGGTCAGCGCCTCCTGGACCTTGGCCTGGTCGACGGTGACCCGGATCTCCATCAGGCCGCCTCGTAAGCGTTGAACTCGTCCAGCATCGCCTTGTAGAGCGCCGCCGGCGTGCCGTTCCTCGCCTGGCTGGCGATGCCCTCGCGCATCTGCACCGGCTTCATGATGTTGCGCATGGCCATCTCGCGCATCGCCTCGGCCTGGGCCCGCAGGAGCAGCACGTCGCGCTCGCCGTCGAGGATCGAGGTGCCCGAGGCTTCGCTTCCGATCACGTGCCCGGCGAAGTAGTAGTAGCGGAACTCCGCCCCCAGGGCGCTGATCTGGAAGGCCGTCGGCGCCGGGTCCAGGTAGAGGCTCGCGCCGTCTTCGGTTTCGGCGTAACGCACGTCCGGCAGCCGGCCCGGCCAGTTCTTTTCCCAGGGCTGGCACTTGGCCACCGGCGAGATCCCCCACAGGTGCGACTTGAAGGCCAGGAACCCCTCCGGCGCCGCGTAGGCTGGCTGATCGGCCGTCAGGGTCAGCGAGCTGACCAGCGTGCGGCTGCGCTTCTTTCCGAAGGCCTTGGCGGCCGTCTTGAGGTGGCGCTTGAAATCGGCGTCGGCGGCGGCCGTGAAAACGCTGGCGGAGTCCTGGAGCGAGGCCTTCAGGTCGGCGACGAGATCCGCCTCGGACATGGTGCCGGCCATGGCGTCGCGCTACTCCGGGCCCCCGGCGCGCTTCAGGATCTCGGCGCTGATCGCCTCGAGCACGCCCTTCCTGGCGTACTCGCCCTGCGCCTTTTCCAGCGCCTCGAGCGTGGTGAGGTCCTCGGCGCTGAGGGCCGCAAGCGCCGGCACGATCTCCTTCACCGGCTTGCCCTGCAGCTCGGCAAGCGCCGCGTGCTTTGCTGCGGCGTCGCCGGCCAGGCGCTTCGCTTCCTCTTCGGCCAGGCGGGCGGCTTCGGCGTCGGCTTTGGCGCGCGCCTCCGCGGCCGCCTGCTCGCGCGCCAGGTCTTCCGCTTCCTGCTCGGTCTGGATCTTCGCGAGCATCACCTCGGAGAGTCGCCCGATCAGCTCCTTGTCCGCGGCGTCGCCTTTCGCATGCTCGCGCTCGCCCAGGGCATTGACCTCTTCCTTCGACATCGTCTTCACCGCTTCGAGGATCTCGGCGAGCGGCTTGGCGAGCAGCTGGTCGATCGCGTCGCCGGCCGGCGCGTCCACCACTTCGGCGGCCGCCTGCGGCCGGTACTTGTGCGGAACCTCGTTCTCCTCGAAGTGCCGCGTCTCGCCGGGCGCGACCATCCGGCCGGCGATGTACATCGGGGACTTCGAGGCGTTGTGGACCGGAACCTTCATCGGCGCTTCTCCTGTGCGTTCAGTGCGCCGCCCCGGGCTGGTCCGCTGTTACTACGCGGGGCCCGGGGCGGGTGATCTACTGCCTCTCGGCGCGGGTTATTGGGTACCTCTCTACGCGGCCCGATCGACGCGCGCCGAAGAGCTGTAGAGCACGATGCTGGTGAGCGCGGCCTTGAGCTGGGTCGGCGTGTGCAGCACGACGAACTGGTCGCCGTAGGCTTCCTTCTTGCCCGTGAAGCGGCCGTCCGAGTTCTTCTGATCCTGGAGCTGGCCCATCGTCCAGGGCTTCATCATCCGGTAGCGCGTCACCTGGCGCTGCCCGATGAGGACCCGCGCGTCGCCCATATTCAGGCCCGGCGCCGTGGTCTTGAAGTTCGGCACGCCCTTGACCGCGCCCAGGTTGCCGTCGGCCAGCAGGTCCGTGCCCGGCCGGCGGAAGTTCGCCGCGAACTGCTTGGCCTGCTCGATCTGCGTGCGCACCGTGCCGCTCATCAGCCCGAAATTGGCCATGTAGTAGCGGTCGTCCTCGATTACCGCTTTGCGCAGGCCGTAGCGATAGAGGAAGCGGTCCCAGTGCACGTCCGTCTCGTCGGTGCTCTCGTCGGTGTCGAAGGCATACACATTGGTCGTGTAGCTGTACGACACGACCACCGCGTGCCCGTTGGTCGGCGCCGACGGCGCGCCCGTCTCGTCGACGAAGTGCACCTCGCCCAGGTTGTAGTCCATCGACCAGTAGAGGCCGGCGCTTTGCGTGCCCGTGCCATCGTACTCGGTGCGTGTCACGCTGTTGCTCTTCACCGTGACCGCGTACAGCGTCGAGCCGACCTGATTGCCCTGCAGGTCGTACACCAGCTTCGGGCGTACCACCGGGAAGTGGTCGAGCACGAAGATCGTATTCGTGCCGTCGGCCGTGGCCACCGCCTCGTTCGTGACCGCCGTGACCGCGTACTGGTCCGAGGCGTTCAGCTGCTCGTCGAAGATCAGCTTCTCGGTGTCCTCACCGATCACGCGCGAGGCGTTCCGCACGTTCTCGATCACCGCGTCCCACTCGAGCTGGCCGTTGCTGGTCAGGTAGCGCAGTTCGTCCGAGACTTCGAAGGCGAGCTTCTGCGGGAGCGGGTATGCCGTCTCCGAGGCCTGTTTCACGCCGGCGCGCGCGATCGCGCCACCCTCGTACTTGCGGGTTCCCGAGCGCCCGGCCGCGGTCGTGTCGCGGTACGAGTAGGGGATGATCGCCGATGCCGAGAACGGGTAGGTGCCCGTGTCGACGAATTGCAGGCCGATCAGGTTGTAGAGGGCCTCGCGCATCACCGTGCGCTCGAAGATCGCCGGGACCGAGACGTCGGAGATCAGGCCGTCGCCGGCCGCCAGGCGCTTGTGCTCCTCGCGCAGGCGGCGCGCGTTCAGCACGTCGTACTGGGCGAGCACGTCCTCTGCGAGCGCCTTGTTCTGGTCCTGCAGCTTGCCGCCGGTGCGGTCGAACCGGTCGGCATCGCGGACCTTGACCAGGAGGCGCTTGTCGAAGGTCTCCTGCAGCGCCTTCACGCTGTTGGAGTCGTCGACCGTGATGTGCGTCGTGCCGGCGATCGGGTAGCCCATGCCGGCCAGGCGCTGGTTCACTGCCAGGCGGTTGCCCATGCCGATCTGCGCGTTCGCGAGCTTCTTCACCTGCTCCTCGGTCATGTCCGGCGTGACCAGATCGACCACGGCCGCGGTGAGCTCCTTCTTCAGCGCGTCCTCCAGTCCGGTCGCGGCGCCAATCGTCTCGGTGAGGAGCTTCACCAGCGCGTCGCGCTTCTCGGCGAGCTTCTTCGCGGCGTCGGCGTTCGCCTTGGCGGCGTCCTCCATGAGCTTCTTGACCTGGTCCTCGGTCAGGCCGGCCTTGAAGCCGTCGGGCACGTCGAGCTTGAGCGTGATCGTGCCGGTGGCGCCGGCGGCGAGCTGCTCGGCCAGCTTCTTGCCGGATTCCTCGAACGCCGCGAGCAGGATCGTGGCCTGCGCCTTGTCGGTGACTTTGCCGACGGTGGCCTCGGCCAGGGTGATCAGCTGGGCGATGAAGGCCTCGGACAGCTTCATGGCGCCGAGCTTGGCGCGGAGGGCTTCGAGAAGTTCTTTCCACATGGTTGCGTGCTCCTGGAGGAGTTTGTTTTGGAGTTCGGGATGGAGGAGCCGCGGCGGTGCGCCGTCGTCCTCGGAAAGCTGCACGGGCTCGAGGCGCTTGATCACCGGACGCACGGTGAGCGCCGCGCCGAGCAATACCGGGCCCTTCTTCGAGCCCCCTTCGTTGTCCTGCCAGTTCTCGTGGTACTCCGCGGAGAGGTAGGCGTACCCCTTGTCCCGCACCGATTCGATGCCGAACGGGGTCCACTCGACCTGGGCGCGAAGCCGGTCGCCTTCCACGGTGAGCTTGAGGACCTTGCCCGCCGCGCCGTCCGATGGCCGGTGCGCGACGTCGATGAACACGTCCTGGCCGAGCACGCGCTTGTCGAAGTTCTCGACCATCGCCAGCAGCATCTGCCGCGAAATCTCGAACTCGCCGTAGCGGGGATCGGTGAACGTTCCGGTTCGGGTGACGGTCACCCAGCTGGTCTTCTTCCCATCCCCCAGGGTCACATGGAGGTCGGACAGGAATCGCACTGTCCCGGGCTCGTGCCCAGCTTCGAGCTTGAGTTGACGGCTGCCGGCGACGCCGTGAGCCGGAGCGCACAGCGCCCCGGCCACCGCGACCGCCAGCAGCCTCTTTTTATTCATCAGGTGAATTTGCCGACGCCGACCGCGGACACGTTGGAGCCGGTCGTGATCTGCCAGGCGCCCGCGCCGCTCACCGCCTCGACCGAGACCACGATCGGCTTGAGGTCGGCAACCGAAGAGGCGCCGCCGGGGAAGATGGTGATCGCAGAGCCTGCGCCGTCCTTGATCTGCACGGCGCCCGGGCTCGTGGTGGCCGGCACGATGATCACCTTGTCGAGGTAGTCGCCGGCGGCGCCGGTCGCGCCCAAGGCCTGGGCTGTCTGTCCCGCGGCTACGGTCTCGTAGTTGCCGTCCTTGTTGACCTTGATCGCCGGCTGGTCGGTGGCCATCGTCACCGGCAGGGAGTTCGCCTTGGTGTTGGCGCCCAGGAGGTCCGTGGCCAGCGTCACGCAGAGGGAAGCGGCCTTGGCCGCGGCGCCGAGCGCCAGGGCGACCCAGGCGGACGTTGAAGTCTTGAAAACGCTGAGTCTCATGGCCATCCCCTCGATAACGAGCGCGGCACGCGCCCTACGAGCCGGATGATCCGGATTGGCTACGGACGAAACTAGGGAGGGGAAATGTCCGAAACCGACCTCTTGACAGCATATCTTACAAGCCGTATTATATCAGCAGGCTCGGAGCGGAGGAGACAGTCAAGATAACGAGCCAGGTAGCCACAGAGCCAACCTCACACAAGGAGCTAGTCGAAATGGAATATGACCGCAGCACCCACATCACGGGAGCGGAGTTCTCGATCCTGAAGATGCTGGTCGATAACGGGGCGAAGCCGATGTACGGCCTCGAGCTCGTCGAGCGTTCGGACGGGAAGCTGAAGCGCGGCTCCGTCTACGTGCTTCTCGACCGACTTGATAGCAAGGGTTTTGTCGTAGGAAAGAAGGAAGACAGCAGTACCGTCGCTGTTCCCCGCAAGCTCTACCGCATCACGGCCACCGGCAGAAAGGTCTTTCAGACCTGGGAGCCGATCGCCTCGATGGGTGGCCTGCGAGGAGCTTTCGCATAACGCAGTGCCACTCCCAAGAGGTGCAACAAAAATGAGTCACGAAAAGCACGGGGCCCGCCCCGATCTCGAGGCCGACAAGGAAGCGGCCAAAATCCTTGGGGTTACACCCGCGGAGATATTCCAAATGCGTGCGCGGATCGGATGGGAGACGTCTCACGACCTCGACCACATTTTCCACCCGATCGCAAACCGCCGAAGCCACAGCTTTATTCGGGACAAGATCGCCGAGGACGTGGCCAAACTAAACGACCAGTACAGGTACGTCTTGAAAAACTTCCCCGACGTCGTCGACCTCGAGATCGTGACCAGCGCAGGGAAAGAGAAAATGACCAAGGCCGAGATTGAGCAGCTGGCAAAGGAGCAATTGCTGCGTCGTATGGAGCGCAAGGTGGCCATGCGTCGTCGCGAGGTGCCCCCCGGTCAGTTTATGGACTGGTTCGCCAAGGCATGCTTCAAGGAAAAATATGACTCGGTTTTCGAGCCCCTGATCACCGACTATCGGATGGAAGTACGGAAATCGCGCGACGCGGGATATTCGAGGCTGCAGCTGGCCAAGCTGCACACGGCCTACTGGATCGGCTTCGCGAAGGCCTGCGGCGTCTTTGCCCTTGTCGAACGCGTGACAAAGTATTTCACCTCGAACTAAGGACACTTCGGTGGATCGCGCCGCCGTGACCGGCGCGATCCGTCGCTAAGCGGCAGCCGGTTCCAGAATCCCGGAACGCTGGATTTCGGCCCAAGCCCGATCGCGCCCGAACGCGGCGCCGGCGCCGGAGCTGCGCCAGGCCTGCCATTCCTTCCAGGAATCGAAGAGTTCCTCGCCTTGGAAGGCGATCCGGATCTCGACGGCGCCGACCTTCCAGTCGTACTTGCCTTCCCCCAGCTCGCCCTCGATCGCGTGGAACGGGTGCCACGTCGCGCCCGGCCAGCCGACGTCGGCGAACACGATGCCGCGGCCGGTCTTGAAGATCTCCGCGGCCAGGCGATCGCCACCCTCGCCCGTTTCCAGGACGATCGGCAGGCCCTTCGCGTGTGCCTCAAATAGATCCAATTTTCTTGACCACGTCTGTGATTGCCCGGCCGTCCGGCCAGCTCGTGTAGCCGTGCTTCTTGAAGACCGCGAGCAGCCGGTCGTACTCTCCGGGGGCGACGATTATATGCTCGAGGTCGTCGAAGAGCGACAGGCTGTTCTTGAAGATCGTCTCGTTGCTCGAACTCCTGGCGGCCATGCGCCATTCCTCGACCCCGCTCTTCCTGTGGTCGATCACGTTGGTGCCCGTCGTCCGGCCGTACCTGTCGCCGTCGTAGCTGATCGCGTCGAGCCGGCCGACCAGCCTGGATTTCCACACGACGCCGGCGTTCTTTTGCGCCGTCGTCCTCGATTTGAGGCGGGTGAAGAAGTAGCTGCCGCCGCCAGATTCGAGGTCGGCGTCCGGCGACATGCCGCCCACCGGGATCCCGCGGCGCAGCTTGTCGGTGGTCGGCGCGAACTGGCCGCCGGTGTTCAGGACCTTCTCGATCGAATCGACGAGGTTGCCCTGGGTAATATGGTGGTGCAGCACGTAGTCGCGTTGAAACTTGTCCCAGTCCTTGCCCTCGAGGTCGGGGCGGAAGGTGAACCGCCGGCCCTGGCCGAATGCCTGGTATGTGCCCTCCGGGTTATAGAGCGGCGCTTTCGTGATGTCCCGGCCGATCGCCGAAGAGAGCGCCGCCTTCATTGCGTCGACCTTCGCGGCCTGGTCGCCGGCGGCGTCGGCCGCGGCGATCACCGCGTCATACCCGGTGCGCCGGTGGTAGGCGATCTGGCGCAGGTACAGCGCCTCTCGGTCGAGTGCGCTCGCGCGCTCGCTGTCGATGCCGATCGCACGGATCGCCGAGAAGAGCTTGCGCGTGTCGTCGACGCCGTCGCCGCTCACCGCCACCTCGACGGTGTTGCGCAGTGCATACGGGACGTCGCTGGCGCCCGGCCAGTACCGCAGCCGGGTGCCCGAGATGTTCGCCTCGTAGAAGTAACCGGCGCTGTAGTTCGCCTCGCCGGTGGCCACCGCCACGCCACGCTCGACGCGCTTCCTCTCGAATGCCGACGTCTTCTTCTCGAACTTGAAAGGCGCATCGGGTGCAGGAACCTTCTTGGGCGGCTCGAATGGCACGAGCTTTTCGGTCGGCGGCTTCCAGCTGGCCTTGGGCCCGGGCTTCGAGATCGAGTCTTTGATTGCATCGACCCATGGCTTGAAGTGAGCGACGAAGGCTTCGCGTTCCGCGGCGTCCTTCACGCCCTTCGATGCCTTGGCAAAGAGCGCGATCGC
This sequence comes from uncultured Bordetella sp., assembly GCA_964599095.1. Lineage (GTDB taxonomy): Bacteria > Pseudomonadota > Gammaproteobacteria > Burkholderiales > SG8-39 > SZAS-79. Next base: position 50,291 of record CAZREB010000016.1, on the reverse strand, counting down.
CGCAGCCGCACGTTCGCGGTCCTTCTCACGGATCTCCTCGCCCTTTGTCGCCTGGCTGGCGATGCCTTTGACCGTCTCCAGGATCTTGTCGTGCAGGCCGCTGTCGTAGAACATCGGCCCGGCATCCGGGATCTTCAGCAGGCTCGAAAACTTCTTGGCCGCCGGCTCTGTGAGCTTGAAGCTGCCCAGCGTCTTGCCCGCGCCGTCCTTGCCCTTCTCGAACCACACGAGCACCTGCTGGTCCTCGATCTGGTCTTTGTCGGTCACCATCGCGTAGCCGTTCAGTCGGCTCGAGCGGATCTGCTCGAACTCCTGCAGCGTGACGCGCGTGCCGGCGTCGCGCGGAAGCGGCACCACCACGTCGTTCGGCAGCACGCGCTTGATGATGTCGTTCTTCCGCGCGATCAGCGTATCGACGAGCGCCGCGTTCTCGCGCTGATCGAGCGGCCCAAAGTCGCGCACGATGTTCTTGATCTCGGCGTCGGACATCGCCTTCAGCTTCTGCGCCGAGGCCTGCAGCTGCGCCTGCGTCATTTTCGAGAAGACACTGGCGGTCTGCTTGTTGGTCGAGGCGTTGCGCAGCGTGTCGAGCTCGGTCACCTCGGGGCCCCACTGCGCGCCCTTGAGGCCGCCTTGGGCCCGATACCGCAGCGCGCCGCCGGCGTCGATCCGCCAGGCGCGGCCGTCCTTGATCAGCATGTTGTCGAAGTTCAGGCCGACGGCATCCCAGTTCGCGAGCCACGCGTCGATCGCAAACCCGTCGTAGACCCCGGCCACCCGGCCGGACGCGAGCGCCTTTCGGTCATTTGCCAGGCCAGGGATGATCTTGGAGGCGACGCCGGGCTGCCCCCTCACGTCGATCGCCACAACTTCGGGGACGTCGATCCCGGCCGCCTTGTAGAGGCGGTTGGCCAGGATCTCGTTCCGCGCCATGTCTTCGCTTGCCGGCGTCTTGACGTACCACTGCTCTCCGGTTGCCTTCTGGCGGTACAGCCCTCCCGCATTGCTGCCGCCCTGGGGGCCGATCTGCTCGAGGTCGGCAAATCGCAGCTGGCCTGCCTTGGCCGCATCCGCGGCGGCCTTCTCGGCGGCTGCGGCGGCCTCCGCCGCGGCTTTTTCCGCTGCCGCCTTCGCCTCCGCCGCCGCTGCCTTTGCCGCTGCCTCGGCTTCGGCGGCCGCCTTCTTCGCCGCGGCGATCTTGGCCTCCTCGATCTTCGCCAGGAACGCTTCCTTCTCGGCCGCCGGCATCGCGTCGACGATCGCGGCGCCGGCAGGCGGCGGGGGTTTGCCGGCGAGCGCGGCCGCCTTGTATTTCGAGAGAGCGTCGTTCGTCTGCTTCTTCAGCTTCAATGAAGCCGCCAGCTCGTTTACCTTGTCCAGCGCCGCGGCCGGCGCCATGTCCTCGGCGATCGCGCCGGCTTGCTTGAGCTTCTGCAGAGCCTGGAACGCAAAACCCTTGGTCGCCCCGGCGATCGCCTCGAGCTGGGCCTTCGCCGCCTTTTGCTTGGCATCCTCGGCCGCCTTTTCGAGCGCCGCCTTCGCCGCGGCTTTAGCGGCCGCGGCGACTTTCGCTTCGGCTTCGGCCTTGGCCGCGGCGTCGGCCGCCGCCTTCGCCTTGGAGTTCTCCAGCGCTGTCACTCGCGCCTTCACCGACGAGAGCGGCGTGCGGATCATTCCCTGGCTGAGCTTTCCTTCCTTGTAGAGGTCGAACTTCCCCGCGCCGAGTACGCCGCGCTGCCGCTGGGCGCTGAGCAGCTGCAGCGCCTCGAGCGACGTGTTCTTGCCCGCTTTGTCGGCCTCGGTGATTTCGTCGGCGAACACCATCTCGATGAAGCTGAGCGTGTTCGGATGGGCCGGCCACGGCGTCTTGTCGCGCGTCGGGTACACGCCTTTGCCCAGGCCGTAGAGGTTCTGCGTCGAGAGCAGGTCGCAAATGTCGGGCTCGGGGTGCGCCGGCGAGAGCAGGTACCGCCAGCCGGCAAATCCCGGCGTCGCTTCGCCGCCCTTCATAAAGGCTTCGCCGTGCGCGCGGTTGATCTCGGTACGAAACAGCCGCATCGCGTTGTCCAGAGGGCTGCCCTTGTCCTTCATCAGCGCGTTGGCGACGCCTTTCGACAGGGCTGCCACGTTTGCCGCGCCCATCTTTGCCGCGACGTCGGCCGGCACGCTTGCGCCGCGGGAAAGGAACTCGAACGCGGCCTGGCTGGCGCCGTGTCCCTGGATCACCGCCTGCTCGATGCTGTTCACCACGAGATCTCGCGCGTGCCTGTCCAGGCGCCAGACGCGATCGGAGAGCTGGAGTCCGTCGGCCGCGACGAAATTGCGCACGAACTGCAGGGCCTCCTGGGAGACGCGCATTCCTTCCGCAGCGGATAGCACCGCGACCATCTCCTCATTGCCGGCCAGGTACGGCGTGACCCCCAGGTCGGCCGCCGCCTGCAGGCCGCCCTGCAGCAGGGCGTCGCGTTTTGCGCTGAGGTCCTTGAGGATCGCGTTCACCTGGGCGAGCGCGCTCTGCAGCTCTTGCAGCGTCAGGTTGCCGTCGGCGCCGGCATGCGCGGCGATCCGCGTCGCGAGATCGCCCGCGGCCTGCTGATAGATGCCCTGAAGGTCCCCTAGGGTTTGCAGGTCGAGTTTCTCGACCGCCCGGTGCGCGGCCAGCGTAGCGCGCTTGATCTGCGCCTGCAGCGCCGTGCGTTCGTTCGCCGCGAGCTGGATCAGCATCGGCTACTTGTTGGTGATCGAGGTCGCGCTGTCGCCCTTGGGCGCGTTGTTCGGCGTGATGCTCACGTTCGCGATCCGAGGCCGGTCCGAGATCTGGTCGGGCGTCGGATACGGGTCGTAGTTCTCCAGTTCCCACTTGATGCGTTCCTGCACGCGCGCAGCGTTGAAGCCCATCTCCTCGAACACCATCCCGGTCGGGAAGCCGATCGCCTTCATCTTCAGTGCGCGGTCGGCGGTCTGGTTCGGCGTCTCGGTGCGGCGCTCGGCGAAGTCGATGCAGAAGTCTTCGTTGTCCGGGTTGATGCCCTTGAGCAGGAGGTGCAGACGGAAGCCGAATTCATAGGCGAACGAGACCGTGTCCTGCATGTCGTCGATTTCGTCGTAGTAGTCGCGCTTCAGGTCGTCGAGGATGTCCCGCGCGAGATCTCCGGTGTAGCCGGCGAGGCCCTTGGGCAGCGGGCTGCCGGCGAAGAACGTGTCGAGCAGGTAGACGATGTCCTTCATGTGGTCCAGGTTCGCGTCGCCCTGCACCGGCTGCACGGCGCCCTCCCGGTTCGCGAAGGTGTCGGTCGTGATTTCGTGCCCCTTCTGCAGTACTTTCGCCTCGTACGCTTCGAGCTCCTCTTTCGACGCGCCTTTGAGCACGTGATGCAGGCGAAGCGGCGCGCGCACCCGCCGGCGGATCACGAGATCCTCTTCCGTCATGGCGAGCTTGCGCCAGGTCGTGCGGCTCGCGTCGAGGAACGGGCGCCCCATGGCCCCCATGTCGTCGAAGTTGTCCGGGTCGAACCGAGCCAGGTGCAGCTGCCAGAGCGGGAAGGCCGCGAGCTCGCGCCCGGTCGGGATGTCGTACTGGACGTATGCGCGGTAGACGTCCTTGAAGCGCCCGCTGCCGTCGACGTCGGGCAGGATCGTCTCGGAGGCCATGCGGACACACGCCGCCACGTTGAACGATCCGTCGAGTACCCATTGCAGCGGCAGGTTGCCTTCCATGACCAAACCTCGCGCGTCGCTCTTCAGCTTTTCCGGCCGGTTGAGCTGCAGGCGCCGGCCGTACTCCTTCCACATCGAGGAGATCACCTTGCTCTCCTGGGCCTGCTGCAGCACGAGGCCTCCCTTCGTGATGTCTCGCGCGACCCGCGAATGAATCCGCTTCACCCGGCCGTCGAGCCTGTCCATTTCGCGCACATCGAGGATCGCCTGCCGGACGTCCGGATCCACCCACATCGTGCGGTAGAGGTACTTGAGCTGGTTTTCCGGGGTGGTGCGCGCGCCGCGCTCGCTCGAAACCGCCGGCGGCTCGTTCGGCACCTGCGCGACGGGGTCTTCCACCGCCGGCGCCGCCGGCGCCGGCACATCCTTGCGCCCGATCCAGGGGAAGGTGCTCTTCAGCATCAGCATGGCTTTTCCTTTTTCATCTGCAGCACTCGTACCCGGTTTGATGCGGGCCAGGCACTTCGATATGTCCGGTGAGGTCGAGCGGCTCGCCGACCGCCAGGAGCCTTGTCCATCCGTCGACGAGGCCTTCGGCGTACAGCTCGCGGAAGAACTTGTCGCCCCCTGGCATCGCCATGAGTCGTGCGCGCAGTTCCCGTGCGCGCTCGGGGCTGGAGCGTTCCGGCAGCGCCATCAGCCCGGCTCCACCGTCGCCGGCAACCGCGCGGGCTCACCGAGCAGCTGCGATCGCGTCTGCGTGCGACTCGTGATCACGGTGGGCACGTCGCCTTCGCCGCGGGTCACCAGGGCCCACACGCCGGCGCATGCGGCGTCGAAGCCGTCGTCGCCGATCTTCTGGTCGGCCATGACGTAGCTCGAGTAGGAAGATTTCGTCGGCTCGGTCTTGATGTTCCCCAGCTGGCGCACGAACGTGATGAAGGCCTCGGCGTGCAGGTCCTCGTCGTCGAAATAGGGGATCGCCGCCTGGGAGTTGTAAAAGGCGGCGCGCAGCGTGGTGGCCATGCTGTGCTTGACCATCCCCTCGAAGCGGATCGGCGCAAAGGCCCACTCGGACCAGGTCGACGCGGTGCTCTGCCCCTCGCCGATCGTCTGCCGGTCGATCTCGGTGAGGCCTCTCCGGAAGAGCTGGTCGTTCAGGCTGGTGAGCATGCCGATCCCGTAGGCGTCGCCCATGGCGTAGTCGGGCCGGAAGTAGTCCCAGTATCCGATCAGGTCCCGCTCGATCACCTTCTCGTCCGTGCCGGCCGGCCAGTAGCGGATGAACGGGAAAGTGACGAAGCTGCCGATCTGCTCGCACACCACGAGGCAGGACTTCGAGGCTTCCGGCTTTTCGCCGTGGCCGGTGTGGTCGTAGCCGAAGCTGATCAATCCGCGCCGCCGGTAGCGCAGGCCTGGCAACGGCTCGGAGATCGGCAGGTGCGCCTCCAGCCCCACGCCCTTCGCTTTGCGGATCCAGCGCTCCCAGATGAAGTTTTGCGACGCGATATCGAGGCACAGGAACTGGCGCAGCCATTCCCCCTCGGTCTGCTGAGCACGCATGGTGTCGACCCAGCTTTGGCTGATGATGCCCAGCTCGCAGCCCATGTAGACGTCGACCGGCGGCAGCGTGTGGTACTCGCCGGTGGCCAGGAGGCTCTTGAGCACGCCGGCACCCTTGAAGACACCGGAGATCCGGATCTCCGGGTCGATCTTCACGTCCGAGCCGAGCCGCTCGGCCGCGCCCAACATCGGCAGGAACTTGGAGAGCAGCCGGTCCTGGGGCATGTCGTCGACTTCCTCCAGGCTCGCGATCGCCAGCGAATCGCCGTCGATCTCCCCCATGATCCCGTACGTCTGCGCCTTCGACGAATTCATGAACTCGAACTTCGTGTCCGAGAGCTGCCGCCGGCCGGCGCGGTACTGCAGGTAGCCGGTGAGCATCGGCGATCGCCGGATCGAGTCGACCATGTACTTCATGTTGTTTTGCGCCTGGCGCTCGCGCGGCGCGACGATGCCGAGCTCGAGAAAGCCGTTGGTGGCCAGGCGCTCGAGGTTGAAGAGCTCCTTCGTCGATGTCTTGCGCGTGCGCCGGCACGAGTAATCGACCGTGTTCCGGTGTTCGTCCATCTCGATCATGCGCAGGACCTGCATCGGGTCGAGGTCGACGTTGTGCACGTGCTTATGCCAGAGCGCGTGCGGCCGAAGGCCGGTCGCCGGATCCGGCTTGGAGTACTTCGCGAGCGCTTCCTCGGCGCGATTGCCGATCCGCACGCGTTCGGTGGCGGAGATCCTCATTGCTCGTCCCCGCCGTTCTGCGCCTGGTGCTCGATCAGCACCGGGTCGCGAGAACGGTTGAGCTGGGCCCGCTGCAGGTGATCGCGCAGGGCCGCGATGTTCTCCGACTGGCGCTTCGAGAAGTCCTCGACCGACGCATGGCCGGCGCCGCCGACGGGCTTCACAAAGCCGAGATCATCTTCGTCTTCGCGCGTCACCTCGCGAACCGTCATGCCCATGTCCGACAGCGACAGGTTGCACCTCGAAATCAGTTCGCCGAGCGGCTTGAAGAGCGGGTGTGCCTGGACCTCGTAGATCACCTTCCGCTCTTTGGTGGTGGGATCCTCGAAGTCGACGATGATCGCGTTGCCGTCTTTCGTCGTCGAATACTTCGGCGTGATCAGCTCGACGCCGTCGCCGATGATCGTCTGCAGGATCTGGCGCAGCACGGCGAACACCGCGGCGTGCAGGTCCGAGTAGATCCCGTTGAGCCGCTTCGGGTCGCCCTGCTCGAACGCCGCCTGGTGAAGCATGAAGTACTCGCTCTGTTTCACGCACGCCGTCTGCCGGCGGCACCACTCCCGCTCGACCTCGCACCCCTTGCAAAACGAGTACCCGTCGGGCTTGGCCGGGAAATACGTGGCCACCCGGGCGTTCAGCCCGTGCTTCATCGCGTTGAAGCGCGTCAGCCGGGCCTCGGCCGGCGTTGGGTGGCCCTTGAGGTTCTCGGCTGCGGCTGCCTTCCCCTCGGGCGTCTTGGGGCCCGTGGCGCTGGCCCAGGCCTTGAGCAACGCTCTTTCCCACGGCGCCTGCTGGGCCTCCTTCCGGCACACGCGACAAACCGCGAAATAGCGGAACGGATGGTGCTCCTGTTCGGGATCGTCCTCGGTGCGTTCGGGGGTGGCCTCGAAGGTCCACCCAGGGCCCGGCTTATCCTCCGGGGTTCGGATGGCCAGGCACAGGCACTGGAAGGTGACCTTGCCGAGCGGCTTGGTCAGGTCGGTTTTCGGCATGGTCGGCAGGGTAAGCAACACCCTGCCGACGAAACTAGGGGGGGAATCTGTCCGCGCCGAGGCCCGCTAGAATAGGCGCCATGTCTAGGCTTATGGCATTCGTCGACGGAGAGAACCTCACACTGAGGTTCGAGACAATGCTTACAGAGGGTTGGATCCCCCGCACCGTGTCGAAGCCCCACGATTATCAGTATCAGTATAGGGTTGACCATCGCCCCGGCGAGCTCGCATGGTCGCCCGGCACCATTAGAGATTTGTTTGCCGACGAGCAGCTGATGCGCGTCCAGTACTACATGACGGCGGTACGCGCCAACGATGAACTACACGCCCTTTCGTCAGACATCGCGTCGCTCGATGCGCACGAGGTTAAGAAATATGCGCAGGGCGTGTTTAATACCGTCCGACTGATCCCTAAGGTCTTTCAGAAGACGAAGCGATCCACGAAAACTAAGTCGGTCGACATCAACATCTGTGTCGACGTCATGGACTACGTGTCGAGGAACGCGGTGGATTCCGTCTATTTCGTAACTGGTGACGTCGACTATCTTCCGCTCATCGACGCCGTCATGCGAGCGGGTAAGCGGGTTTACGTCGCGGCGTTATCGAGCGGGCTCGCTCCGAGACTTCGCACGGGCACAGACCGTTTTGTAGATCTGAACGACACTTACTTCTCCGGTCGCAATTTTGCGGCGCCGGAGGGATAGGCCCGGCTGTTTTGGCCGGTCTTAGTTCGGCGTCGCGCGCTCCGTTTCGTTGCAGCGAGGGAAGATTGGTAACAGTGCATCACTGCCCACACCCGCATGTAGGCCTCGTGACGGTCGGTGTCGGCCACCGAGTTCTTGAAGTTGTCGTAGGTGATCATTTCGACACGGTTGGTGATCGCCGCCTTCACTCGGTCGGTCGAAATCTCCGCCCTGTACCGATAGTCGGCCGCCGGAGTCAATTTCGGCCGGCAGTTGGGGAAAGCGCGCTCCAGATCGCCGCGCACCCGGGCTCGGACCAGTAGCACCCCCGGCTTCGTGCGATGCGCCACTATCGACAGGAACGCGTCGGAGAGGAAGACCCACATCAGGCGGCCCTCCTCACGAAGCGGTCGGGCAGCCGTGCCTCGAGCTGGACGGTTCGCAGCATGCCCATGACGGGGAGCCAAGAATTGCAAGGGCTTAGTCGCGAGACTAGGCCCTTTTCCATTGAGACCTGCTGTGCACTTTGCTATGCCCCTTCTTGATCAAAGAACTGGGCAGTTCGGCGCAAGACCTCAAGTAAGACATCATCGGCGTAGGGGCAGCCCACTGGTCCAAGATCTTCCTGACCTCGCTTGTCGGACTCCGACGGAGTGTGGCCATTGCCATTCTCAAGTGCGTTCACCATCCGCTCGTACCCAGGAGTCCACGCTCTCATTCCAGGAAAAGTGCGCCTCAATTCTCGCAAAATGGACAATCCAGCGTAGTCCAGATCTCCCCAAAAGAAAGTTGGTACGTCATCCGATTCCGCGCCGAACCAAGTGAGATAGGCAGGCTCAGCGGTCCGATCACCACGTGGGTCGAATGCCATCAGTGTCATTTCGGGCTTTCGAAGCCGCCGGGCGGCGCTCTTGTAGCCCGAACCATAGACAATTGCCAATCCGTGAGAAGCGGGGACGCGCCCAGCGAGGCATGCAACGTATGACGACAGATTCTCCACGAAGAGCACCCCCTTCTCGCGCCACGTCGGGGCGAGAAATGTGGGCAATAGGAGCGGCCGCTCGGGAATCCATGGCAGCCCATGTGCGTCGCGCAATGCGTTGACAATTTCGTAGCGCTCATCGAGCGCCTTTGAAATCCCCCAGAAAAGCCGCGCCGCCACTTCGCGAAGGCCCAGGCCGTCGAATCTTTCTTTCGTCAATCGCTCCCAGCGTGAAAGGATCTCAGTCGGGGCGCGTTCACCCAGGCGGTGCTCCCGACTTCTGAATGCAGTTCGCAGCATTACTGGTAGCCATTGCGCGGCTTCGCAGCCCCGCGCCCATGCGATCGACCACGGATCGATTAAAGGCTTGCGTCCGAGGATCTCGCGAAAGCGTACCTCCGCTTCGGGTGTCATTACTAGGACGGGAGAACGCTCCCTCGCGATCGTCGAAGCAGTTCGGCGCTTGTCCAACTCGATCTCGACGATCTTAGTCGAGCTCATGCGTTCAAGTAGCGACCACAGGTATTCGGAATCATCCGGACTTGCCTGGAGGTAGAGTTCCGGAAAGGTCTTGTCCGACAGGCGAAACGTAAACCTACGGCTGCGATCTTCCAGTCCAAGACTATCGAGGCGATCGAGGATTCGCCCCATTAGAGCTTGAATCGCGCTGTTATTCATCCAAGGCTCAGACATCGGCGAGCGACTTCAATGTCTTCTCAACTGTCGTCTTGCGGTGCTCCTCCCACAAGGGACCGATTTCCTCGGTCAGATCGCGAACGTCGATTGCGCTCGCATAGTTCAGCTCGCCGTTTCCGGGTGCGCTGATTTGCGAGAAACCGAATTCGGTATCAAATTCGTCCAGGAACTGCGGCACCTTCGGTAGCGGCATCGCCAGCACAAGTTGCAAATTAAGGTCATCGCGAACAAAGCGAATCATCGCGCGCGTGCGCTCTTCATCCATCGCCTGGAATGCCTCATCCAGGATAACTGATCGCATGTGAGCGGGGCGCCGATCGAAGTGTTTTAGCTTATTTGTGAGTACGGTGAACCGCAGTACGTATCCGGCGGTTTCAAGTTGCCCTCCAGAACCGCGCTGCCCCCAATCCGAGATTCGCATGCTCTGACCATTGCGTGTGTGACGCAACATGTCGTAGTCGCGGTAGTTCCGGTAATCCGAGATTAGGACGAGTTCTTTTTGGGCTTGCTCGGCGTTCTTGGCCTGAAGAAGCCTCACGAACTCGTAAAGGGTGTCCTTGTGCTTTTGCTCCACCCGGGAGGTGGTGAAAAGATCTTCCCGATCGAGCACATCGGCCACCTTCGAAACCGCATTGAAGAACTCGTAGTAGTGCCAGAAGTTTTTGGCATTCTCGGGCTTGATCTCGAACCAGTCGCCCCCAAATTTCACCTGTGCAAGCCGGTCGTTGATGCGATTGATCTGGTCCAGGCCTCGGTCGATGCGGTCCTTCACCGTAGAGCAAAGCGAAGTGACAAGTGTGCTGTTGAAGGACTTTCGAGCCTGCTCGAGCTTTTGCTGATTGTTTTCGATCTCGATATGGTCATAGCGCCTCAAGATGGCCTCCGCTACATTGAGGCTCACGACGACCGCACTATAGGACTGCGCGACGCTCTTCGCGTCTTTAGCATCCAGTGAGGCTTCGTCGTATCGGATAATTTCCGATGGGCGAGCGAGGACTGAGGCGTTGTAGTCAAGGAGCGCTGCCGCGAATCGGGCCCTCGCTTGAATGTAGTTTCCTACGGCCCCCGACACCCGACCTTGAGTCTGTTCGGGATCGGTCGTGCGATCCGCCAGCTCCTCGGCACGGTTGTAGATTTCCGATGGTTCGATCGCAGGATCTGCGTCGCGCACCAGGTACAAGACCTCTTCCGCTGCAATCTTTCTCTGCGCTTCGCGGTCACTCTTCGTCACAAGCTCGTTCAGACGATCCTGGCTTGCTTTCAAGTGCGAGCCGACGTCGATAAGATCGTCCGATATCTTGCTCAGCTGCTCATCGAGTGCTTTGATCTCGGATCGTTTGGCGGTAACGCGCTCATCGATGTCCCGCAATTCTGTCAAATCGAGCGATTCAAACCGCTCCCGCAGGGAAGCTTCGTTACGAAGCGATTGAACCATGGCGCGCATGGCAGCGCTCGCGCCATCGAATCGCTCCACGAGCCTTAGCTTCTGCGTGATGGCCTGGATCCAGAGTCGGTCGCGATCGATGGCATCGGCTTCGGACTGCAGGCGCTCTTGCTGGGATTTTAGATTCTGAAGTGAGTCGCGACGCGCGGCTTCGCCAAACACTAACAACTCGGGGGGGAGCCTGCATGGATAGAGCGTGTACCCTTGAGTAGCGAGCCCCTCTACCGTCACCCCGCGAACTCCGTACTCGAGTTCTTTGTCCGAATCGAACTTCAACGCATTACCATAGTTCAGTCGCATAAATGATTCGGCGGTCGGGTGTTTGAAGACAAGTTCATGGACGATCGATCGCCGATCGACTCTGGCGCTCGCTGATTCCTTAATAACCCTCGCATTCTGAACAACCCGGACATTCGAACGCGCCCTGTGCTCAAGCAGCTTTCTCGTTGCCTTACTCTCCTCGCCTTCGGCAACCACAATGTTGAAACGCGCCGCGCCGATGAATCCCTCGATCGCAGGCATCCACTGCGTCCCCGGTAGAGGCTCGATGAGGTCACACAGCACCTTGGGTTTTGCGGCCGGATGCTCGCGGTTAAGCATGTCCACCATCTGCCGGACGATTGGATCGTAGTCCGCACCGCCCTTCAGAATGTCGGCTCGACGGCGGCGAAGATCCGCAATGCTCAACTCAAGCTTTTGCTTTGTATCCTTCGAGGCACCGATCGTGCGTTGCGCGATTGCCTGAAAGCCTTCTGCGCCCTCAAGTGCCTCCCGGAGGGTGGAGTCAGCCTTTTCGAGGGAGTCTACTTCTTCGCAAAATGTTGCAAGGTCCTCGACATCGGGCGCAACGGCGAATGCCATTGCCCTAAATTGATCTAAGGGCTGCGCTGCAAGGCGATCACGCAAAGACCGCATAGCTTTTCCCACAGCATCGCAGCCCATTCGGAGAGCGAGATCTGGGGAACGATAGGCCTGAATCTCGCTAGCAGTGGTGTAGAGAGCGACAAGCGTTTCGATCGCACGTTGCACCTTGCGGCGATCTTCCGCGTACTCGCGCCTCTCGCGCTCAATGTCCTTTTCCAACGCATCGACATGTGTTGCGCCCGGAATCGCAAGTCTTGCCTGTCCAAGCTGATCGGACTCTCCTTGCCGGGCTTCCCGATCCTTCTTGGCCTTCTCTCGGTCCAAGACGAGTGTGCGCTCGGTTTCAAGGTACTGATTGAGCTTCTTGCGCTCTTCACTTTCCTCTTTGACAATGAGCGCGATTCTGCGCAGTGGATCCGCGTACTGATTGGCAGCAAAATCGATAATGTTCTTGCGCGCCGATGCGCCTTCCTTGACGATCGTTTCGACTTTCTTCTTCGTTTCAGCTAGGCGCCGTCCTTCTTCGGTCACTTCCGAAAGTGTGGCCAGTGCGTCGCACACCAGCTGGATCTCTTTGGTGAGCGGGAGTTCTTCAAGAACCTCATTTCGGATCAGATCATTAGCATCCGACAATTTTCGATACCCAATCGTCTTGACCCAAGCCCTTGCCGAGTCCGTGGCTTCCGATACCGAAATGACATCCATCCCGGAAAGGAGAGCCTGAAGTCGCGTCAAGAACTCCTTCGGCGCGCCTTGTGATTTATAGAAATGGACTTTGCCGGGATAGAGATCACGAAGGTGATTCTGAAGACGCGAAAGCGGGATTACGTCTTGCTCATCGACCTGGAACGCCTCGGGCGGGACGACAGTGCCCTCTACGATTGCGAACTGCATATCGCGCAACACGGCTGAGCGTCGCCTCTCGGATGCCGACTCAAGCGCCGCTTCCAGCGCCACGATAGCTGTAAGCGGCGCGATCTTCTTGCGATCGTCCTTGGAGGGCTCGAAACTCAGTATGACAAAGGAAACCGATCCATCTGGTCGTGCGAACGATCCGTCGTCGGCGCCGAGCGCATATTCAGCCGGCGTCCGGCGCGCGTTCCTCTTTTTCTCGGTAGCTCCCTCCTGAGCGCTGTTATAGCTCGCGATCCCATGAATGTTCGCGGTGTGTACCAGCTGCACCGCATCGACAATTGTGGTCTTCCCAATGCCGGAACGGCCATGGAGCATGGTCATGTCGCCGAATTGATACACCCCACTTTCAATGACGCCCCAATTGATGAGGCCCAGCCGATGCCATCTCATCGCGCGTCCTCTTTGACCTCGAGGGCGAATCGCGAGTCCTGCGAAACCGGCGCAGTGAGGTCGCCAAGGGTCTTGATGATGTTCTGGCAGAACTCTCGGCTCATCAGGGACATAATTGGAGGAAGAATTGCAATTCGCGCATCGGTTCCGGGCAAGTGCGCACCTTCGCCGAAGCGGATCAAAACCCGAAATCTCAAGGCTGCCAGCAGGCGCTCTCGGTCCACCGCGGAGTCTGGAAGCTTCCGCTTGAGTAGCACAGTCATTTTCTCGTCGATATCCTCGATGCGAACCGGAACCTCGTTGTTCTCGGCGACATCGCCTCGCATGACGTGGTCGTCGTACATATGGCGTAGGACAAGAATGATTGCCGCCATGTCAGGGCGCACGACTCTGCGTACTGCTTTGACGGCTTCGAACTCCTGATCCGTTGCGACTCCAGGAATGCGGGCGCCGGGGGGAAACATCTGAATATAGCCATACTCCCGGTCGACGACGATTCGAAAACCCGTCACGCCCCAGTAGGCTTCGAGCATCGGCGCTACCCTAACGGCATCGTCATAGAGGGCTTTCTGCGTGTCGCTGGTTTCCCGATAGATCGTTCCTCTACCCAAGAGCTCGCTTGAGATCCGCGAAAAGCGCGCTCGATCCACGTTAGCGCGCTTCATCTTCTCGGCGAAGTCCTCGGGCAGTGAGAAATCGAAATCCATTGTCTATGCCTCTTTGCGGCTGATGAGGTAGTCCGGGCCGCTGAAGTAGCGGTTTTGTACGCTGGTCTTAAGCTTTCTGACGTGAAATCGCTTCTGTCCTGCCGGTGAACGAGCGTAGTCTGCGGCGTGCAGGGCATAGAGGACCTCGCGCGCATCCTTGGGGTCGAGCGCCGACAGCCGCACCGGCCCTATCACGCAGGCTTCTTCCAGTCTTGCCAGAGCATCTAGTTCATTGATTGAAAAGGCGCCGGCAAGTGCGCGCTCTACCGCTGTGCGACGTCGCGACTCCGCGTCGGGCACGAACTTGCGAAGCCTGGTGGATATGCGTGTCGGCGGCGCGCCAGTCTTCGGCGTGATCATTCCCGGATCGAGCATGCGCACATTCGAAACTGACATCATCCAGCCGACTACTTCGAGTGCGGCTTCAATTTCCTCTTCGGGACGGGCCTTGAGCGTAGCGAGAATGGCGTCGACAGTCGCATCAGGTTCAAGGAGCCGCACGGACATCACTTCGCGAAGCAATCCCGTAATGCGGCGTGTGTACTCAGTCAAGGCCCTTTGCAATTCGGGTTGCTTGGCGTTGCACGCGTTGTCGACCAGTTCTTCGATCTGCTCGACCAGCCAGGTATGGCTTGTTAACGTGCCGCCGCGGCGCTCAACGAGCGTAGGATCAATGAGGTTTAGGGCTTCCTCGACTCGAACCATGCGTTCGGGCTCGATCATGTGGATCTCAGCACAGAGGCGCCGCACCTCGCCGCGGTGACGGCTCACGTGCTCGATCGTAAGTTGAGGACGAATCTCGCGCTCAAAAATGCGCATGAAAGCGTCGAATTCACTCCAGGCGCTGGACTGCGCCGCGCGGCTGACCACTTCTCGCACCTGCTCATACAATACGCCGATGTTGTCGTTCAAATCCTCTATCACTTGCTTTGCGCGTTCGAAGGCGTCCACAAGTTCCTCGACATCAAGGTCTCGAAGAAAGACTTCAAGTGCCGCACGACATGCGCGAAGGTTCTGATGGCGTGTCCTCATCCCCGGTTGGGAAATACGCAGGATGGCTTCAATCAGGATCTTTCCGGTTCGAGTGAATCGGTAGACGTCCGCGATCTGCGCGCTGTCGTAGTACGTCTCGATCCAACCATCATCCTTTAACTGACGAATGAGCAAAGCCGCCAGTCGTTCAGGAGAGAGTTCGTCCCCGGTATCGTCAGGACCGTCGCCCGTCGGAAGTTCACGAACGCTTTGAGCCTGAATCGTTGAAGCAAAGTGCTGGCGCAGCCGGATATAGCCAATCGAGGTAAGGTAGTCCGCGCCGGGTCCATATAAACGCTCGTGGAGCATTTCAAGGCACGCGAGCGCCATGGCGCGGCGTTTCCCTGCGAGCGGTCGAAAAAGCTGTGAACGCGCTCCGTTAAAGAAATTGGCCGCGCTTGCGATCATGTATTGACTGGGCTCGCCACTGCCATTCCTCCGCCTGATTATCAGCGCCTCTCGAGTCGTAGAGGCGACTCAGACACTCCGCCACACAGAAAAAACCTAACGCTAAACGGCCCAACACCTTGATCTCGCGGCCGATTCTAAAGTCTTGGGTTTCACACGTACCATAGTCAAAGTGGTGGCTCACTAGGTGAGCCACTGTATAAATACCCTGACTTTGCCCCTTCTGATTCGCCCCTCATTACGCTGTGCCATCTTAGAGTAGAGAGGTCCGTCGGCTCTCTCCTAGGATCCTTGGCGCGTTGGTCAGGCAGGCAAAATCGGCCTGTCTGGAAATCAGGATTAGAGATTCGAATGCTGCCACTCTTAACCTAAAGACCCTTCCAGTGGCGGCTTCTCAGGCATATTTCTGCCATTGACTCATCAGCTTAAGAGCCATATTGGCGCGCTAAGCTTCATCCGGCGCGCACACTCTTTTGTCGAACTCCAGCCCAAGTCCCGCCCGCGCCGGAACCTCAATCTTCCCATCTGCAATCTTTGGCATTTCCTTGAACAGTCGATTGGTCCAAGGCATTTACTCCACAGTGAGGCCGACGGAAACGCCCGCGACGAGGCGAATCGAGATTTCCCGATACTGACGGCGCAGGCCTGACCTCCCCAGGAATCTTTGGACCAGCAACTTCTTGGATCAGTCCGGAATTTCCAAAGCAGATCCCGGCAGAACTGCCGCAACTTGGGCGGATTCCAGCCGCCGGCCGAGGCTCCCCGGCTCAGTTGCGCTCGACGATCCGCTCGAGTCTCCGGCTCAGGATTCACGACAGCACGAGGAACACCATCAGCATGACCATGACCAGGGCCGAGAAGGCATCCTTCACCAGCTTCTCCGACACGTGGCCATGCGCATGGCCGGCCGAAAGAGCGACATTCGACCAGAGGCCGGCGGCGACAAAATTGAACGCGAGGAACGTGGGTCAGGGCAATCGCGACATGCCGTAGGCGAACCCGGCGACGCCGCGTATGCCGTGCGGATAGCGATGGAACAGGATCAGCCAGACATACTAGCGATCCACCAAGCGGACTACGATCTGGCTGGTGCGGTGCAGCCGGGGAAAAGGCGAAAGCCAACGGTTGCCGAACCGCCGCCCGATCCAGAAGCGGACGGCATCACCTGCAAAAATGCCTGCCCACACGATCGCAATCAGCACGCCGAGGTCGAGGACGCCCGCGCTGGACGCGTAACCAGCGAAAAGCGTAAGCAGCAGGCTGTGCGAAAAAGCGAACGCGAAGACGAGGCCATAGGCGGCGGCGCCATGCTGGCGCAATAGCTCGAGGAAAGAGGCGAGGTCGGTGGGCAATATCAATTTCGAGTGCCCTGTTGGGAAACGTTGATCGTAACGTAATTGGCTGACGGCGCTTCAACGCGAACGGCGGCGCCCGCGGACTCGCGCGGGAATTTTGTATCCGGTCCAATCCGCGTATCCTGCAGCCACACACCATTACTGCGGGAAAAGGACAATGCCGAAAATCCTGGTGGTGCACGGTGCAGGCATGAACATGCGCGGCAAAGCACAAGTCGACCTGTTCGGGCCGCTTACGCTCGCGCAGTACGACGAACACATCCGCCGCTACGCGCACGAGCTGGAAATGGACGTTGAAATATTCCATTCCAACGTCGAAGGCGAGGTGATCAACCGCTTTTACGACGCCTTCGAGCGCAAGCTGGACGGCGCGTTGATCAACCCCGCGGGTTATACGACCGACCACCCGGCGCTCTACGCCGCGATGACGCAGGTCGGTTTCCCGGTGGTCGAGGTGCATCTGTCGAATCCGGCCGCGCGCGGACGCATCTCGGATGCCGGCAAAGTCTGCAAGGCCGTCGTCACCGGCTTCGGCATCTACAGCTACTCGCTCGCCCTGCGCGGCTTGAAGGCAATGATCGCGGCGAAGTAGTCCCCCGGACGGCCGCCGGGCGCGATCCGGCCCTTTCAGAAAAACGCCAGCGTCCTTACCTCGATGCTCTGCCGCGGCGGCGCGTCCGGGGGCGTCGTGGGATCCACGAACGACGTATGCGGCGTAAACCGCGCCCGCCCGTCCTTCGCCGAATCGAAGACCTTGAACACGATCGCTTCGTCGCGCCGCATGCGCGGAAAGTAGAACCACGAATGCGCCGGGTTGTACTTCAGCCGGTACGTCTGGCCGATGCGTCCCGGATGGTGGCGCTCGGCGACCAGCAGGTCCGACGGCGCGACGCTGCGCGCATCGGCCATCGCGAGGGGATTCGACTCGATCGGGCGATTGATCGCCCGCCAGACCTGGATGATGGCGAACCGCCGGGTAAGCAGGCTCCCGGCTTCTTCCGGCAACACGTCGCGCACGCGCTGCGGGCCGGACCACTCGGTGTAGTCGTTGTGCGCGGAGAGAACCAGCTCGCGCAGCCGCCTGGCTTCGCGCTCGGTCTCGTCGCCGGAACGCAGCGTGTGATCGAACACGACGACCCGGGAGGCGCCCGATTCGCGCTTTACCAGTTCGACGACCTCGGGGTAGTAGACCGTCTCCAGCTGGACCGGGTCGAAAAAATCAGTGACCTTCGTCGGATGGCCGACGAGCACGAAGCCGGAAGTCTCGAGCCCGAGGCCGCCGGCCACGCGCCCGTTGGCGATCGGGAACGCGCGGCGCTCGTAGGTGCCGGTGTTCTGGCGCTCGGCCGTTCCCGGCCCGAAGGTGCCGTTGATGAGCTTCTTGCCGTCGTCGACGGTGTAGGTGATGTCGGCGGTGATCGAGTTTTCGGTCATCTCTGCGTGTCCGCGTTTGCGCTTGCCCGGCAGGGGCCGATCGACCGGCCTCCGAATTCAACTCCTGAACGTGATGACGACTTTCTTCTGTCCTGCGAGTTCCTGGAATATCGGTGCCAGGAGGATCAACGCGTTTTCCTTGCACAGTTCGTAGTACCGGCCGTCCGCCGCGATCTGCCTGACTGCGTCTTCCGCGGACTTCCACGCCTCCTCCTGCAGCGCAGTGGCATCGGTAAACCCCCATTGCAGGTCATAGACCTTCGACGCCTTGTGGTCGACCTTCGCCATCATCGTCTCCGGCTTCGGCAGCCGCACGCTTATTTGCGCATCGGTGGCCGAGAAGTCGTCCTTATTCATCTTTCGCAGGTCTATCCCGATAGACGCCTGCCCCACCACGATCAGCAGCGCCTTTGCGTCGGGGAGGCCGAACGGCCTTTCCTTCGTCTGCTGCAGGACGTCCTTGATCGTGATCCTAACGAGCTCCAGCTTCCCCATGCGCTCGATCTTCTCCAGGGAAAGCTGGTGGCTCGGCTTCGAAGGCTCATTGAACCGCATGTAGCCATAGATTCCGATACCGACTGTCGCGCCGGCCAGGATGGAGATGACGGGGATCGCAAGTTTCAAGATGAGGCGGTGCATGGTCTTCCCCTGCGATGACCGGTCAGGCCCGTCGGAGGGCAGGCCGACAGCGCCTGCGTATGCCGAGGGTATCTCAATTCGCCGACCGGTCCGGCCGTGTCGAAGCCGGGCCGCCGGCGCCCCCATTGCTGCCATTTTTTCGCCAAGGGCATTTACGGGCGCGGCTTTGCGGCCGAAATGCTGCCATCTGCCCGGATCCGATCGGCCGTCCGGCGATATGGCATGATCGATCCATTCTCACCCAGGAGCCGCATTGTGACCAGCCGTACCCATGTCTTGCTTTGGACCGACTCCACCGCCGCCTATGTAGATGCGATCAAGGCCGCCGGCCTTTCCGACCGCGTCGCGGTCGACACCCTGCCCCGCAAGGAGAAGCCTTCGGCCGAGCAGCTGGCCCGGACCGAGGCGATGATCGCCTACGGGCCGCCGCCCGGCGTCCTGCCCGCGATGCCGAAGCTGCGCTGGGCGCAGGCGATGACCGCCGGCGTCGAGGGCTGGATCGGCCTGCCCGACCTGCCGGCACACCTCGTGCTCACCTGCGCCCGGGGCACCCACCGCGAATCGATGCCGGAAAACATCATCGGCGCGCTGTTCTATGTCGCCAAGCCGTACGCCGCGGCGGTCGAAACCCAGAAGCAGCGCAAGTGGGTCCATGTCACCCCGCAGCCGCTGACCGGCAAGACGCTCGGCATCCTCGGCCTGGGCGTCATCGGCCAGGAAGTCGCCCGGATCGCCGCTGTGCTCGGCCTGCGAGTCATCGGCACCAAGCGCCGGCCCGAAGCCATGGCCGATGTTGCGCAGGTTCTCCCACCTGAGCGTGCGCCCGAGGTGCTGGCGCAATCGGACTTCGTGCTGCTGCTCCTGCCTGCGACGAAGGAGACCGACAACTTCATCAATGCCGAGCGCCTGGCAATGATGAAACCGACCGCGTGGCTGCTGAATTTCGGCCGCGGCCACCTGATCAAGGACGACGACCTGGTCGCGGCGGTCAAGGCGAAGAAGATCGCCGGCGCCGTGCTCGACGTCTATCGCCAGGAGCCGCTGCCCGCCGACCATCCGTTCTGGGCCACCGATGGGATCATCGTGCTGCCGCACATCGGCGGCCCGCACCCGCAGCGCGACCGGATCGTCGCGCGCCTGTTCGCCGAGAACCTGGCGCTCTTCCTCGACGGCAAGCCGCTCAAGGAAGTCGTCGATCGCGCCGCGGGGTATTGACGACGGCCCGGCGGCGGCCCTCGGCGGTCTGAAGACCTCCCGGGTTCAAGCCGCGAACTGCGCGCAAGCCTTCTCGTCGAATACCAGCCCCAGTCCCGGCCGCGCCGGCACCTCGATCTTTCCGTCGGCGATCTTCGGCATTTCCTTGAAAAGCCGGTTGGTCCACGGCATGTACTCCACCGTGAGGCCGTTCGGAACGCCGGCGACCAGGTGCGCCGAGATCTCCGGGTAGAGGTGGCTCACGACCGGCAGGTTGAATGCCTCGGCCATCGCGGCGATCTTGAGCCAGCCGCTGATGCCGCCGGTGCGCATGACATCGAGCATGGCAATGTCGACCGAACGCGCTTCGAACATGTGCCGGAACGGCACGATGCCGAACACGTACTCGCCGGCGGCGGTGGGCGTATCGAGCGCGTCGGTGACCCGCGCATGCCCGGCATAGTCGTCGCAGGCGACGACGTCCTCCAGCCAGTACAGCCCGAACTCCTCGATGCGCTTGCCGATGGAGATCGCCTGGCGCACGTCCCAACGCTGGTTGATGTCGCACATCAGGTCGATGTCGTCGCCGAGGAGTTCGCGCAACTTGCGGATCCGATCGACCTCCTTCGCCACCGTGGTCTCGCCGGGCAGGGCGAGTTGCGTCTTCATCTGCTTCCAGCCGCGCTCGCGCAATGTTGCCGCCGCATTGAGCAATTGGTCGAGCGACGCATCGCGCGAGAGCGCACCGGACGCGTACACCGGTACGCTCGTGCGCGCCCCGCCCGCAAGAGTGGCCACCGGCACACCGAGCGCCTTGCCCTTGATGTCCCAAAGCGCGATGTCGATCGCCGACAACGCGAGGGTCACCATGCCCCCCGGACCGGCCAGCACCGTCCGGTTGATTTTTGCCATGACCGCCTCGATCGACAGGGGATCCTGGCCGATTGCACGCGTGGCGAGCGTCTCGAGTGTCGTGCGCAGACTCGACGAAAGGTTGCCGCCGAAAAAGGTATAGCCGATGCCTTCGATGCCCTGGTCGGTGCCCAGCGTCAGCGTAATGAAATCGCGCACCGGCCCGAGCAAAGGCGGCCCGCCGGCAAGCGGTTCGTCGGCGGGCAATCGGACATGGCCGGTGCGTACAGTGGTGATCTTCATCGGTGTTCCATCGGACGGGAAAGAATGGATCCTACGTAGGGCGACCGGGCTTGTACACGCGTTGCGCGCTCACGGGTCGCCGCCCGTGCCGGTACCGGCGGCCGGTCCGAGTGTGCGAACATCCCGGACTGCACTGGACCGGAAACCGGCAGATGGCCTCTTTGCGCGATACCCACACCCCGGCCGAGACGTACGACGCGATCATCATCGGCGCCGGCAT
Organism: uncultured Bordetella sp.; assembly: GCA_964599095.1. GTDB lineage: Bacteria > Pseudomonadota > Gammaproteobacteria > Burkholderiales > SG8-39 > SZAS-79. The sequence continues at coordinate 29,226 of CAZREB010000016.1, read as the reverse complement.
CTCGGGCCTGTACCAGCTTTACCGGCTGCGCGAACTCGGCTTGCGCGTGCTCGTGCTCGAGGCAGGGACCGGCGTCGGCGGCACCTGGTACTGGAATCGCTACCCCGGGGCGCGCTTCGATTCGGAAAGCTATTCCTACGGCTACTCGTTTTCGAAGGAACTGCTCGCTGAATGGGACTGGACCGAGCATTTTTCGCCCCAGCCCGAAACGCTGCGTTATCTAAACCACGTGGCCGACAAATTCGACCTGCGGCGCGACATCCGGTTCCGCAGCCGCGTCAGCGCCGCGCACTTGCGCGAAGACTCGCGCAGCTGGGACGTGACGCTCGAAAGCGCCGAGCGTTTCGGCACCCGGTTCCTCATTACCGCCATCGGCGTCCTGTCGGCGCCGGTGATGCCGCGGATCGAAGGCGTGGACGCTTTCAAGGGCCAGTCGTTCCATACCGCCCGCTGGCCGCACCAGCCGGTCAGCTTCGCAGGCAAGCGCGTCGCGGTCATCGGCACCGGCGCCACCGGCGTGCAGACGATTTCGGAAGTCGCAAAGACGGCCGGAACGCTGACGGTGTTCCAGCGCACGCCGAACTGGTGCACGCCCCTGCACAACCGCAAGATCGACCCGGCCGAGATGGCCGCCATCAAGGCGCGCTACCCCGAGATCTTCAAGCGGTGCCGGGAAACATTCGCCTGCTTCGTGCATACGCCCGACCCGCGAGGCACGTTCGAAGTCACGCCCGAAGAGCGCGAAGCCTTCTTCGAGCAGCTGTATGCCTCGCCCGGGTTCGGCATCTGGCAGGGCAATTTCAAGGACATCCTCACCAACCGGGAAGCGAACGCGGCGATCAGCGATTTCGTGGCGCGCAAGATCCGCCAGCGTGTGAAGGACCCGGCGGTCGCCGAAAAGCTGATCCCCAGGAATCACGGGTTCGGCACGCGCCGCGTGCCGATGGAAACGCACTACTACGAGGTCTACAACCAGCCGAACGTGAAACTGGTGGACCTCAACGAGACGCCCATCGAGCGCGTGACCGAAACAGGCATCCGGACCCGCGGCGCGGACCATGAATTCGACATCATCATCTACGCCACCGGGTTCGATGCAATCACCGGCGCGTTCGACCGGATCGACCTGCGCGGGGTGAACGGACTGCGCCTCAAGGACAAATGGGCCGGCGGCCCGCGGACCTTCCTCGGCATGCTGGTCGAGGATTTCCCCAACATGATGATGCTCATGGGCCCGCATACGACGCTCGGCAACATCCCGCGCAGCATCGAATACAACGTCGACTGGGTCACCGGCCTGCTGCGCCACGCGCGCGAACACGGACTCACGCGGATCGAGGCCACGGCCGCCGGCATGGCGTCCTGGACCGACTACGTGCGCTCCAAGGCCGAAGGGCTGTTGTCCAACGAAATCGACTCGTGGATGACCGGCATCAACACCAACATCGAGGGCCGAAACACGCGCTTCCTCGCGCGCTACAGCGGCAGCGCGCCGGCCTACCGGGAGCGCTGCGACGCGGTGGCGGCGCAGGGTTACCGGGAGCTGGAGCTCGGATAGCCGGCAGATGCGGCACAATGGCCCCGCGACACCAACCCGACCCGGAGGCTGCCATGCCCGCCGCTAAGCCTTTTCGCCCGACGGGTGCCTGATCCTCGGGTTTTTTCTCAAGCCGAACGTATTCCTGAAGTAGGCGCCCTATTGCTGCCATCTTTTGCCTGACCCCCGCGCCGATATTGGCTCTCCGGCCAAAATACTGCCAACGCCCGGTGCCGTGACGAAGGTTACCGCGGCGGCCCGAACCCGCCCCCGCCGGGGGTCTCGATCACGATGACGTCGCCCGCCGCGACCTCGATCGTCGCGCAACCGCCGAGCGCTTCGACGCGCCCGTCGCCTCTTTGGACCCGGTTCGCTCCGGTCTTGCCCGGCTCGCCGCCCGCCATGCCGAAAGGTGCGATCCGGCGGTTGTTGGAAAGGATCGAGACCGTCATCGGCTCCAGGAAACGGATGCGGCGCATGCCGCCGTCGCCGCCGCGATGCGCCCCGCGGCCGCCGCTGCCCGGACGGATCGCATAGGCCTCCAGCAGGACCGGGTAGCGTGACTCCAGCACCTCCGGGTCGGTGATGCGCGAATTCGTCATGTTCGAATGGACCAGGTCCGCGCCGTCGAAGTCGGGGCCCGCGCCGCAACCGCCTGCGATCGTCTCCAGGTACTGGTACCTCGCGTTGCCGAACGACAGGGTGTTCATCGTGCATTGCGACGCCGCAAGGATGCCGAGGGCGCCGTAAAGCGAATTGGTGATGCACTGCGAAGTCTCGACGTTGCCCGCGACGACGGCGGCGGGAAAGCGCGGGTTGAGCAGCGAGCCTTCCGGGATGACGATCTTCAGCGGCCTGAGGCATCCGGCGTTCAAAGGGATTTCGTCGCCGACGAGCGTGCGGAACACGTACAGCACCGCGGCCGTGCAGATGGCCGAGGGCGCATTGAAGTTGTTGCCCATCTGCGCCGAGGTGCCGGTGAAATCGATCGTGGCCGAGCGTTCGGCGCGGTCGACGACGATGCTCAGGCGGATGACCGCCCCGTTGTCGGTCTCGAGGCTGAACGTACCGTCGTTCAGTGCGGTGATGACGCGCCGCACCGCCTCTTCGCCGTTGTCCTGGACGTGCCTGGCGTAGGCGTGGACCGTTTCGAGGCCGTGCGCCTCGACGATTCTTCGCAGCTCCTGCGCGCCCTTCTCGTTGGCCGCGACCTGGGCCCTCAGGTCGGCCATGTTCAGTTGCGGGTTGCGCGCCGGGTGGGCGCCGGCGGCAAGCTTGTCCAGCGTCTCCCGTTCGCGCAGGTGGCCGGCGTCCACCAGCTTCCAGTTGTCGAACAGCGTGCCCTCCTCCAGCAGCGAGGTGGAGTTCGGCGGCATCGATCCCGGGGTGATGCCGCCGATGTCCGCGTGGTGGCCGCGAGAGCCGGCGTAGAAGATGATCTCGCGCCCTTCCCGGTCGAACACCGGCGTGATTACGGTGATGTCCGGCAGATGGGTGCCGCCGTGGTAGGGATCGTTGATCACGTAGACGTCGCCGGCCCGCATGCGGCCCGCGTTCTCCCTGATCACGGTCTTGATACTGTCTCCCATCGAGCCCAGGTGCACCGGGATATGCGGGGCGTTGGCGATCAGGTCGCCTTCGCGGTCGAAGAGCGCGCACGAGAAGTCGAGGCGCTCCTTGATGTTGACCGAGTAGGCCGTCTGCTGCAGGCGCAGGCCCATTTGCTCGGCAATCGACATGAACAGGTTGTTGAATACCTCGAGCTTTACCGGATCGACGCTGGTGCCGATGGCGTGCCTCTCCGGGCGGGCTTCCACCCGGGTCATCAACATGTGATTCGCGCGCGTGATCTCCGCCTGCCACCCCGGCTCGATCACGGTGGTCGAATTGCGCTCGGCGACGATGGCGGGGCCATTCAACTTGTCGCCCGGGCGCAGGTCCTCGCGCAGGTAGACGGGCGTCTGGTGCCAGCGCCCTGCGGTGAACATGTTCCCGGTCGCGGCCGGCCGCAATCCGCCTGCGCGCGGAGGCAGTGCCGCGTCGTCTTCCCCGGCGTGGACCGGTGTCCCGACGACTTCGACGGCGACGCTTCCGGCGATGATCCGGCGTCCCGGCATCAGGAAGGAGAAGCGTTTTTTGTAGGCGGCCTCGAAAGCCTGCAGCATTTCTTCGAGCGGCCCGAACCGCACCGGCAGGAACGTATCCGTCCCCTCATAGCGCAGGTGGACGTGCCGCACGACGCCGATCCGGTCGGCGGGGACCTGCTGCCCGGCAAGCTCTGCGCGCCCGTCGGCTTCCAGCCCGGCGAGCGTGCGTTCCAACTCGGGCAGCGCGTCGTCGTCCAAGGCGACCTCGACTGTCTGCTCGCGCATGGCGGTGAAGTCGGCCAGGCCGATCCCGTAAGCCGACAGCACGCCGGCCAGCGGGTGGATGAAGATCCGCGTCATGCCGAGCTGGTCGGCGACCAGGCAGGCGTGCTGCCCGCCGGCCCCGCCGAATGTATTCAGCACGTACCCGGTGACGTCGTGGCCGCGGGCGACCGAAATCTGCTTGATCGCATTGGCCATGCTCCCGACGGCGATTTCGATGAATCCTTCTGCGACCTCCTCGGCGGTCGATCGCTTCCCGGTCGCTTGCCGGATTTCATTTGCAAGCGCGTCGAACTTGCCGCGCACCACGTCGGCATCGAGCGGTTGGTCGGCGCCGGGCCCGAACACTCTGGGAAAATGCGCCGGCTGGATCTTCCCCAGCATGACGTTGCAGTCGGTGACCGTCAGCGGCCCGCCGCGGCGGTAGCAGGCCGGGCCGGGGCTGGCACCCGCCGATTCGGGACCGACGCGAAAGCGCCGCCCGTCGAAACGCAGGATCGATCCCCCGCCGGCCGCAATGGTGTGGATGCTCATCATCGGCGCGCGCATCCGCACCCCGGCGACTTGGGTCTCGAATTCGCGTTCGAACTCGCCGCTGTAGTGCGAGACGTCGGTGGACGTTCCGCCCATGTCGAAGCCGATGACCTTGTCGAACCCCGCCCGGCCCGCCGTACGCGCCATGCCCACGATCCCGCCCGCCGGCCCGGACAGGATCGCGTCCTTGCCCTGGAAGCGGCGCGCCTCGGTCAGGCCGCCGTTCGACTGCATGAACAGCAGGCGCACCCCGGACATTTCGCCCGCAACCTGCTCGACATAGCGACGCAGGATAGGCGACAGGTAGGCGTCCACCACCGTGGTGTCGCCGCGCGGGATCAGCTTGATCAGCGCGCTGACCTTGTGCGACACCGAGATCTGGCCGAAGCCGATCCCGGCGGCGGCGCGCTCGATCGCCAATTCGTGCTGCGGAAACTTGTAGCCATGCACCAGCACGATCGCGACGGACCGGTAACCTTCGTCGAAGGCCGCCTGCAGGCTGCGCCGCGCGCCTTCAAGGTCGAGCGGCTCGACCACCGATCCGTCGCTCGCCATCCGCTCGGCGACCTCGACGACTTTCGCATAGAGCGGCTCGGGCAGGACGATGTTTCGGTCGAACAGCTTCGGGCGATTCTGGTACCCGATGCGCAGCGCGTCGCGAAAGCCCTTGGTGATCAAAAGCACGGTCTTCTCGCCCTTGCGTTCGAGCAACGCATTCGTGGCGACGGTGGTGCCCATCTTGACCGCTTCGACCAGGTCGCCGGGGATGCTGGCGCTCTCTGCGAGCCCAAGCAACCGCCGCATCCCGGCGATGGCCGCGTCGCGGTATCGGCCGGCGTCCTCCGACAGGAGCTTGTGCGTCACCAGGGTCCCGTCGGGCCTCCTTGCGACGATATCCGTGAACGTGCCGCCCCGGTCGACCCAGAATTGCCAGCGAGAGGGGGCGAAGGGCATGCGCAGCTCAGGACACCGCGCCGACGCCGTATCGCCCGGTCAGCAGGTTTCCGTTGCGGAAACGCTCCAGCGAGTAAGGGGCCAGGCTCACATCCGTGGGCAGGCCGAGCGCCGCTTGGGCGAGCACCCGCCCGACGGCGGGCGAGAGCTTGAAGCCGTGCCCCGAAAACCCATACCCGACGACCAGGCCCGGCACGTCGGGCAGGCGGCCCAGCACCGGGTTCCAGTCGGGGGTGACATCGTAGACGCCGGTCCAACTCGAAGCGACGCCGGCGGTCTCGAAACCCGGAAAGCGGTGGGCGACCTGGCTGCCGACCTGCACCATGTAGTCCATGCCGATGGCGCCTTGCTCGTTGTCGGGGGCCGGCAGCGCCTCGCCCGGAAGGCCTTCGCTTACGAGCATCTGGCGGCCGCCGTAGCTGCGGCAATACAGCATGCCTTCGGACCCGAGGTCCTTGTAGACCGGCATAGCGAACGTATAGGCGGCGGGCCCTTCGAGCGCGAGCACGCTGTGGCGCTCAGGAACCACCGGCGTCGCGATGCCGGTCCAGCGTTCGATGTCGGTCGCCCAGATGTTCTGGGCGCTCACCACGCTGCCCGTCGCGAAGCGGCCCAGCGAAGTCTCCACCCCGGCTACCCGCCCGCGCTCGAGCAGCAGCCGGTGCACCTCGACCTCCTCCATTATCTTCACGCCGAGGCGGCGCGCGGCACGCGCAAAGCCCGTGGCGACCAGGTAGGCATCGGCAAACCCGGCCTCGGGCTCGAAGCCGATCAGCGCGGCATCGTCGAAGCGCGCGATCGGCAGCAGGGCGGCCGCCTCGTCGGCCTGCAGCCGGCGCACTTCGATCCCCCGGGCCTGCTGGGCGGCAAGCGCCGAGCGCAGCGGGTCGAGTTTCGGGCCCTCGGGGGACGCGATCAGGTATCCGCAGCGCACCAATCCGGCCGAAGCCTCTTCGTCGCCCAGGTAGGCCACAAAGTCGGTGAAGGCCTTCCAGGAGAGCTGCGCCAGCTCGACGTTCTGGATCACCGAATAGTGGGTGCGCAAGATGCCGCTGGACTGCGAGGTGGTCCCCGACCCCACCCTCGCGCGATCCAGCACCAGCACGCGCCGGGCGCCGAGCGCGGCCAGGTGATAGGCGGCCGAGGTCCCGATGACGCCCGCGCCGATGACAATGAAGTCGTAGTGATCCATTTCCGTGTCCGACCGGGGCCCACAAGATATAGGATCCGCGGCCCCGCGGGTGCACCCGCCGGCACTTTGCCATGACGGGAAACGCATCTGCTACTATCTTCGCAAGGGAGTGCCTTCATCCGTGCAGGTCATATAAAGGGGGACTTATGCGTTCGAAAATCGTCGCGGCCGTCATTGCAGGTAGCGTTGCCGTGAGCGGCGCCGCGCAGGCACAGAAGCTGGACAAGAAGGACTTCAACGTAGTCGGCACGTGGAACTTCCTCACCAACTGGCAGAAGCTCGAGCAGCCCTTCTGGACCACGGAACTGCCCGCCGCGTCCGGCGGCAACCTCAAGGGCAACATCAAGTCGATCACCGAGGTCAACCTCAAGGGCACCGAGCTGCTGCGCCTGCTCAAGCAGGGGGTGTACGACGTCGCCGCCGCCTTGCCGATCTACGTGGAGGACGGCGGCGCGGTCATCGAGGCCTCCGACATCGCCGGCGTAGCCCGGGACTTCAAGATGGGGCGCGACATCGTGACGTCCTGGATGCCCGAGATGCAGAAGGTCATGCGCGAGCGGCACGGCGCGATGATCCTCGGGACCTTCCCGTTCCCCGAACAGGTTTTTTACTGCAAGGGCGACATCAAGGGCATCGGCGACCTCAAGGGCAAGAAGATCCGCGTGCAGGGCACCTCGCAAGGCGACTTCGCCGCCGCAGTCGGCGCCGCGGGCGTGACGATTCCGTTCGGCGAGGTGGTCCCGGCGCTGGAAAAGGGCGTGGTCGACTGCGGCATCACCGGGACCATGCCGGGCTACAAGGCGAAATGGACCGAGGTCACGAATACGCTGTTCCGCCTGCCGGTCGGGTACACGATCGGCATCTGGGTGATCAACGCAGGCGTGTGGAACAAGCTCTCGAAGGACACGCAGGCTTTCGTCCAGAAGCAGATGCAGGCGCTGGAGAACAAGTCCTGGCAGGCGATCGAGGCCGAGACCGACGAGGGCGTGGCCTGCAGCACCGGCACGGGCGCGTGCTCCGTGGGACCGGTGGGCAAGCTGAAGCTGGTCAAGCCCTCCGCAGACGACTTGAAGATCCGTGAAAAGGCGCTCAACGACGTCGTGCTCGCGCGCTGGGCCAAGCGCTGCGGTGATGCCTGCGCGGCAAAATGGAGCGAGCTGGTCGGCAAGAAGTACAACCTGACCGCCAAGGCCCACTGACCGCCCGGGACCGTCCTCCGGCGCCGGGCTGGTGAGCGCGACGAAAGTCCTCGACCGGGCGTGGGCGGCGGTCGCCGCCGTCGCCCGGGTCGCGATCGTGCTGGGCGGCGCCATGCTCTTCGTCGCCGCAGGCGTCGTCACCGCCGAGGTGGTGCTGCGCAAGGGGCTGGGCGCGCTGTTCGGCTGGAGCTTCGTTTTCTCGGGATCCGACGAGATCTCCGCCTACCTGTTCGCGGTCGGCACCACCTGGTCGATGACGCATGTGCTCGTCATGCGCGGGCACGTGAGGATCGACGCGCTGTACGGGAAGTTCGGCCCCCGCACCCGGGCGGTGCTCGACTTTCTCGCGCTGCTCGCCCTCCTCGTTTTCGTCAGCGCGCTGCTCGAGCGTTCCTGGAACGTGGCCTATACCAGCATCTCGGACGAGATCCGCTCCAACACGCCGCTGCGCATCCCGCTCGCGTGGGCGCAGGTGCCGTGGTTCGGCGGCATCGCGCTGTTTGCGCTCGCGCTGGTGCTGTCGGTCCTGCGCACCGGGATCGCGCTGGCTCGCGGCGATTTCGCGGCGGCCACCGGGATCGCCGGCGCAGTCACGCAGGACGAGGAGATCGAATCCGAACTCGAAGGGCTCGGTATCGTCACCGACCGGACCGCGCCGAGGCACTAGCGGATGCTCGCCACCGCACTGCTGCTGCTGGTCGCCCTGCTCGCGCTGAGCGTGCCGGTGGCCGCCGTGATGGGCGTGCTCGGGCTGGCGCTCAACCAGTTCTTCGCCTCGATGCCGCTGCATCGCGCGATGGGCGAGATCATCTGGAGCGCCTCCAGCGAGTACATCCTGATCGCAATCCCGTTGTTCGTGATGCTGGGCGAGATCCTGCTGCGCTCGGGGATCGCGGAGAGGGTCTACAACGGCATCGCGCAATGGCTGTCCTGGCTGCCCGGCGGCCTGATGCATGCCAACATCGGGACTTGCGCGATGTTCGCGGCGACCTCGGGCTCGAGCGTGGCGACCGCCGCCACGATCGGCACGGTGGCGATCCCGGAGATCAGGAAGCACGGCTACGACGAATCCCTCTTCCTCGGCACGATCGCCGCCGGCGGGACGCTCGGGATCCTGATCCCGCCGTCGATCAACTTCATCCTCTACGGGCTGCTCACCAATACCTCGGTGCCGCGCCTGTACCTGGCCGGGTTTTTCCCGGGCTTCCTGCTTGCCGCCATGTTCATGATCATCGTGTGGATAGCCTGCCTGGCCGATCGTGCGAAGGGCGGCACGCCGATCGAGACCAGCTGGCGGCGGCGCATGCAGGCCCTGCCCGCGTTGCTGCCGCCGTTCGGCATCTTCCTGGTGGTCGTCGGCTCCATCTATGCCGGCATCGCCACGCCGACCGAGGCGGCGTCGCTCGGCGTGATCGCCGCGCTGATCCTCGCGGCCGTCGAGCGCCGGGTGTCGTTCGCGATGTTGCGCGGCGTGGCCGAGGGCACGATGCGCACCACGGCCATGATCATGCTGATCATCATGGCCGCGCAGTTCCTCAACTTCGTGCTGGCCTCGATCGGCCTCACCGACGGGTTGGGCAAGCTGATCGAAGCCCTCGGCCTGGGCAAGATCGGGACCATGATCCTGATCGTGGTCTTCTACCTGATCCTGGGATGCTTCATGGAGACCATCTCCATGATGATCCTGACCACGCCATTCATCGCGCCTATCGTTTTCAAGCTCGGCTGGGACCCGGTCTGGTGGGGGATCGTGCTCACCGTGTTGATCGAGGCCGCGCTGATCACGCCGCCGGTCGGCCTCAACCTCTACGTCGTCCAGGGCATGCGCGGGCGCGGCTCGATCAACGAGGTGATACGCGGCGCCCTGCCGTTCGTGGGCGCGATGATCGTGCTGGTTGCGCTCCTCATGGCGGTGCCGGAGGTCGCCATGTGGCTGCCGAAGTTCGTCATGGGTTGACCGGCCGGGCCGGCTCCGCGATCGGGCGCCGGGGGAGAGTTCAGCGCCCCGCCGCCGGGCGCACCGCGCCGCGCACCTGCTCGTCGTACGCCTGCGTCCACGGGACCGCGGGGTCGGCGAGGAAATAGCCGGCCCGCGCGCCCAGGAACACTTCGGGTGAATCCACCCCCGGCGGCACCTTGCCGCTGTCCCGGAATTCTCGCGCGGCCTGCAGCAGGCGCATCCGGGTGCGGATCACCATCCGGTCGCCCGGCCCGAGGTGTTCCAGCGAATGATCGGTGATCGGCCCCATGCTTTCGGTGATCGCCTGGTCCTGCTGGTGGACGTTGTCGATTCCCGAGAAGATCCGGCCGCTGCTTTGCGCCTCGCGGTCGATCAGCCAGTCGTTCGATTCGTTTCCCTGCAGCCGCCAGCGGCCCAGCCAGCCGGTCGAATTGGGCAGGTAGTCGGGCTCGGGCTTGTTGCCCGCCAGCGGCTTTCCGTCCTTCAGCGGCGCCTGGTAGCCCGGCCGTTTGCTCCAGCGCAGGTACACGAACATCATGTGCTCGTCGTCCAGCGGCACCCACCCGCGCGCATTGATGTTGGTCGGGAATTGGCCCTGCGGCGTCTGCGTCCAGAACGGGAACATGAAGTTGGCACAACGCCAATACGTCTGCCTGCCGCCTTGCGCCCGCCGATGCGAGCCGTAGGTCGTGCCCCAGGGCGCATCACCGACGATGTATTCCGGCGCGCGCTCGGTGAGGTGCTCGAGCGGGTGGCCTTCGGGGATGTTGTCCGGGTCGAGGCAGCCGAAGTGCAGGAACCCGACGTGCGAGGTGTCGATGTCGCCTTCCAGGGCCTGCATCCAGTTGCAGTTGCGTTGTGCGAAGCTGACGACCAGTTCGCCTTCGGGGACGAGGGCGGGCTCTATCATCGGAAACGGGGGCGGCTCGCCGCGATCGCCCATGTAGACCCAGACCAGGCCGTTGCGCTCGATGACCTTGTACGCTTTTGCCCGGACCTTGTGCTTGAAATCCTGGCCCGGCGGCACGTTCGGCATTTCGACGCAGTTGCCGTTCACGTCGAATTTCCAGCCGTGATAGATGCAGCGCAACCCGTTTTCCTCGTTGCGGCCGAGCACGAGCGAAGCGCACCGGTGCGGGCAGCGGTGGTCGAGGATGCCGACCCGCCCGCTGCTGTCGCGGAAGGCGAGGAGCTTTTCGCCGAGCAGTTTCAGCCGGGTCGGTGCGCCGTCGGCCGTGAGTTCGCTCGACAGCGCAGCCGGGATCCAGTACTGGCGGATGAACTGCCCCATCAGGGTGCCCGGCCCTACCCTGACGAGATCCTCGTGGTCCTGTGCGTTCATGCGGGCATCGAAACGCCAAGCCCTACTGCAGGCGGATGTTCGCCGCCTTGATGAGCCTCGCGTATTTCTCGGTGTCGGCCTGCTCGCGGGCGGCGAGCGCTTCGGGCGTGCTGCTCTCGGGCTCGATGCCCGCGGCCACCAGCTTCTCGCGGAACTCCGGGTTGGCGATGATCTTCGCCATCTCGGCGCTGATCTTGGCGATCGCCTGGCGGGGGCTGCCGGCCGGCGCGTACATGCAGAGCCACGTGGTCGTCTCGAATCCCGGCAGCACGGTCTCGTTCAGCGTCGGCACGTCGGGCAGCGCGCTCGACCGCTTGAGCGAGGCGACCGCCAGCGCCTTGAGGCGGCCCGACTTGACATGCGCCATCGTGGCCGGGCCCTGCTCCACCGCGAGGATCACCCGGCCGGCAAGAAGGTCGGTCACCATCGGGCCGCTGCCTTTGTAGGGCACATGGAATGTTTCTACGCCGGTGCTCAGCTTGAACTGCTCGGCGAAGATATGCTGCGAAGTGCCCGAGCCGGCCGAGCCGTACGGCTTGCCGGGGTTCGCCTTGAGGTAGGCGATCAGCTCGGCGATCGTATTCGGCGGCAGCGAGGCAGGCACGACGACATACGACGGGCTGAAGCCGATCAGCCCGATCGGCGTCAGCGCCTTCTGGATCTGGCCCATGCGCTCGTCGAGGATCGGCAGGACCGAATGCAGGGACGACGAGCCGAGCAGGATCGTGTAGCCGTCGGCCGGCGACTTGGAGACGACTTCGGCCCCGACGATTCCCGAGGCCCCCGGGCGATTCTCGACCACCACCGGCTGGTCCCATGCGCGGCGGAACCCTTCGGCGAACAATCGTGCGGTGAGGTCGGTGGCGCCGCCCGGCGGATACGGCGCAACGATCTTGACCGTCCGGCTTGGGAAGTCCTGCGCATGGGCCGCGGCCCCCGCAACGATCGCGCATGCGGCCGAGAGTCCGATCAGGGAAAAGCGCAGGCAACGCAGCAACATGGTCGTCCTCCACCGCAATTGGATTGTCACGAGCCGCGGCGCGCGGGCGCCATGGCGACCGGACAGTTATCAGTGATCCGGGATTCGCTGTCAATACGACCCATAAATCCGGCGTACCGGATAGCGAACCTCCGCCGCCGCTGGCGGCGAAGGGCCTGCCGTTCCGGCCGCTATTTCTTCTTCAGGCGCTCGTTCTGGGGGAACATGTAGCGCTTCGCTTCGTCGTCGTTCTCGGTCTTGAACGCGTGGCGTGCCTTCAGCGCTTCGGTCCGCGCCACCGCCGGCCTGGCGTTGATTTCGTCCAGCAGGCGCTTGACCTGCGGATACGTCGCCCACGTGGCATCGCCGGTGCCGAGCACGTACGGCAGCAGCCGCGCCCAGCCCCAGAACGCCATGTCGACGATCGAATACTCGTCACCGACCATGTAGCGCGACTTCGCGAGGCGGTCCTCGATCAGCTTCCAGTGCCGGTGCGCTTCGAAGTCGTAGCGGTTGAGTGCGTACTCCTTCGGTTCCGGCGCCGCATGGCGGAAGTGAACCGACTGCCCGGAGAACGGGCCGATGCCGCTCGCGATGAACATCAGCCACGACATCGCGTCGCCGCGCGCCGCGCTCTTCGGATCGAGCGGGACGAACCGCTTTTCGCGGTCCGCGAGGAAAAGGAGGATCGCGTTGCTGTCGAATACGCGCACGTCCCCGTCGACGATCGCCGGCACCTTGGCGTTCGGGTTGACCTTGAGGTAGTCCGCCGCGAACTGCTCGCCCTTGCGCGTATCGACCGGGATCGGGTCGTAGGGCAGGCCCAGTTCCTCGAGCAGGAGCGCGACCTTCATCGGATTGGGCGCGGTGTTGTAATAGAACTTCAGCATGGCATGGTGCCTTCTTCGGGTGTGGAAATGCGGGTTGGATCGGACCCCGGGACCGGGATCCGGGAAATTCGACAGGCCCGGCCGATCGGCCGGGCCCGTCCTGCAACTCAACTGCCCTGCAGGCCGACCAGCTCGCGCAGGACTTCGTCAGGCACCGGCAGCACGCCTGCCGGGTAGACGTGGGAGGCGCGAACGATGCCCTTGGGATCGACGATGATCACCGAGCGCATCGGGAAGCCGCCCTCGGCGTTGTAGATCCCGAGCGCCTGGCACGCCTTGCCGTGCGGGTTGAAGTCCGACAGCAGCGGGTGGGCGATGCCCCCCAGGCTCTGCGCCCAGACTTTCAGCGCCGGGATCGTGTCGCACGACAGCCCGAGCACCTGGGCGCCTTTTTCGTCATATTGCTTCAACGCACGGTTGAAGTTCGAGGTCTGGTTGCTTCATCCGCCGGTAAAGGCGAACGGGTAGGCCGAGATGACCACCCACTTCGAGCCGCGATACTGGGAGAGCGAGATCTCGCTGCCGTCATGGGCCTTGAGCTTGAATTCAGGCGCTTCTTTTCCGACTTCTGCCATGGACTGCTCCTTGCGACGAGGGATCCGGTTATTGCGGAATGAACTTGTGCAGCTCGAGCGACGACTGCTTCACGCTCATCGCGCGCTCGAATTCCGCCCTGATTGCGTCCGGCTGGCCCGCCATCGAGTAGAACTCGCGCAGGTACGGGCCCATCACCGGGTGCTCCATCATCTTCGCCCGCGGCAGGCCGTTCATCAAGTCCTCGCGCGCGATGCACGGCAGCTCGATGCGGACGTTCCGGGCCGGGTCCCGGATCAGGCCCCGCGGGTCCTGCCCCCGGGCGAGCGCCTCCAGGTCTTCCAGCAGGCGCCTGCGCAGCATGACGACGCCGCGGTCGCTCGCGCCCAGCAGTTCCTGCGTGCGGTCCGCGATCGGGCCCTGGCTGATCCACGCGACGATGTCCTGGTTGCCGACGTGGCTGATGATCCAATCGCCGTTCTCGTCCTTGATCGGCGCGCGCCAGGCCGGGATGCGCTCCTGCACATAAGGCTCGCATTCGGTGGGCACGTGCAGCGCGCTCCAGGTGATGAACAGCGTGTTCGTATCGTCGATCGGCACCTTCCATTCGAAGTGGTGGCCGAAATACCATCCGTTCGGCCAGAGGATCGCGCGGCCCACGCTCCAGAGCGGCGTCGACTTGTCGGTGCCTTCGCGATACCGCCGCGACAGCAGCCCGTATTCGTAATCCTCGACCTGCAAGTCGAGTGTTTTCGGCGTGAGCGGCCCGTAGTCGCCGGCGCGTCGCTTGGGGCCGTTGTTGTGCATCCACTCGAAATGCACCGGGTCGACCGTGTTCTCCTGGCACTGGAGCCAGTTGCACGGGATCTCGGCAATGATCACCTGCACGAAGCAGTTCGGCCAGCTGAAGGTTTCCCAGTCCGGCAACTGCGGCGCAGGCTGCGGCCCCATGTAAGCCCAGACCATGCCGGCCTTGGCCCGCACCGGATAGCCTGCGACCTTCGGCATCTTGAGGCGCGTAGCGGCCGGCGCGACCGTCTCCTCGAACGGCCGGCTGGTGCATTCCCCTTCCAGGTTGTAGCGCCAGCCGTGATACCCGCAGCGGATGCCGTCCGCCTCGACGAACCCGAACGCGAGGTTCGAGCCGCGGTGCGCGCACCGGCTGCCGACCAGCCCGAACTCGCCGTTCAGCGCCCTGAACAGCACGAGGTCCTCGCCGAACAGCCGGATCGGCTTGATCGGCTTCTCGTCGAACTCCGAAACCCCGGCGATCGGATGCCAGTAACGGCGCAGCAGGTCTCCCATCGGGGCGCCGGGGCCGACTTCGGTGAGCAACCGGTTGTTCTCTGCGGACAGCATCTGACTCCTCTGCACTTTCGCTGCGCTTTTCACGCTGCACTTTAAAACTGCTACGCGCTCATGCTGGCGCGCTATTGGATCGCCTGGACCCGGGTCTCGGCCTCGCCGGCGAGTTCCGGGCGCTGCCTGCAATAGGCCGCAGCGCGGCGGCCGGCGACCCGCCCGAAAATGGCCGCCTTCCCGAGCGCCGACCCGCTCATGTATCCGGCGCCGTGAAAGCCGCCGGTCGTCTCGCCCGCCGCATAGAGGCCGGCGATCGGGGCGCCGCTTTCCTTCAGGACACGCATTTGATCGTCCACCCGCAGGCCGCAGTACGTGGCGAGCAGCGCCGTACAGCAAGGAAGGATGTAGAAAGGCGGCGTCCGGATTTGCACCGGCGTGCCATAGCCGCCGCCGAGGTGCGCGCGGCCGAAGTCTGCGTCGTGTCCCTGCGCTACGAAGGCGTTATAGCGCTCCACCGTGACCGCCAGCTTTTCCGGGTCCAGGCCGACGCTGCGCGCAAGATCGGGGAGCGTCGCCGCGGTGCGGATCACGCCTTTGGTAAACGCGTCCTTGAAGTCGTTCAGGTTCGGCGCAGGCGCGGACTGGTCCATGATCGGCTGGTCGAAGACCTGGAACGCCACGCCCTGCGTCTGCTTCGCGCAGAGCGTCCCGAGCGTCTTGTAGGAGAGCGACTCGTCGGCAAACCGCATGGCCTCGAGATTGACTGCGATCGCGCCGCGGTACATCGCCATCCGGAGCAGGAATTCGTCGCCGGGCTGCGGCTCGAGGTCCGGGTATTGATTGATGGCGACCCCGAAGGTGCCGGTCACGTGGTCCATGTCGGCCACGGCCGCACCGAACGCGGACGCCATCTCCAGGCCGTCGCCGGTGTTGCCTGCCCCGCCCCACGCATGCGCGTTGGCGAGGAAAGGGGCATGGCGAACGACCATTGCGCGATTGCGGGCAAAGCCTCCGCTTGCGAGGATGACTGCGCCGGCGCCGATGGTTTCCGGGCCTCGATTCGTGCGTACGCCTACGCCATCCACCTGCTTGCCGCCGTGGCCTGCCGTCAGGTGCTCGGCCGCGGTATCGGCGAAATATTCGATGCGGGGATCGCCGGTTACGCGTGCATGGAGGGCGTCGACGACCTGTCGCGGAATCGTCGGATGCGTCCGCGGGACCGAGGTGTTCGAGCTGAGCGAGACCTTGTGGAAAACCACGCCGAGCTCTTTCAGCCAGTCGTAGGTCGACAGTTGCAGGTCCGTGTAGAGCTCGACCAGCTTCGGGTCGGCCTTGCCCGCGCCGACTTTCACGAGGTCCTGCGCCAGCCGCTGCGGGGAGTCGTCGATGCCGAGCGAGCGCTGCGCCTCGGTGCCGGCAAACGCAAACGAACCGCCGCTGGTGAGCGTGCTGCCGCCCGGCGCCGGTGTCTTCTCGAGCAAAGCCACCGTCGCCCCGGACGCGCTCGCGGCCAGCGCCGCGCAGTGGCCCGCGAGGCCGGCGCCGACGACGACTATGTCGAATCGCTTCAGCGCACCGCCCCCGTCACGCCGGCCGGACGACCATCTTGGGATCGACGAACCGGCCTTTTTCCATCACCGCCTGGCCGTCGAGCAGCACGGTGCAATCGCACATCGGCATGTCGATATGGCCCTTGGTGTCGCGCTTGCCGCCCATGTCGGTGTTCGGGCCGGTCGAGAAGAGGAAGTTCCCGGCGAACGAGCGCGCGGTGATATGCAGTTCCTCGTACTTGTTGCCGTGGTGCATGATCTGGTCCCAGTGCGCGTTCGGATGCAGCCCGAAACCGAGGTGGGAAACCGCATACGGGTCGAGGTCGTCTGCCGAGCGCTTGTTGCGGTCGAGCCAGTAGCGGAAGGCCTTCGCGTCCAGCCCGCCCTCGACGCTGCGGATGAACCCGTCCTTGACCTGCAGCGTCACCGGGCTTTCGACCGCGCGGATGTAGGGAAGGATCCACAGATCGCCGGGCTGGAGGACCACGGTCCCGTTGGCAGAGCCTTCGTCCGGGAAGTTGGTGATGTGGCCGGCGCCCCAGGCGTCGAAGCGCCCCGGCTCGTCGGAATACCCGTACTGCGACTTGACCTTGAACTCGCCGCGCAGCCAGCGCAAGTCGGTCCCGGCGTCGCTCAGCAGCCGGACCTCGCGCGCATTGCCCCAGCGCTCTGCGGCATGCAGCACCGCCGGCTTCAGGTCCGGAGGCGAGATCAATCTCGCAAGCACGTCCGGCGAGTCCGCGATCGACAGGATTCTGCCGCCGTGTGCGCGGACTTCCTTCTGCCAGTTGGAGAAGTTCGGCGGGTGGAAGGCGACGATCATGTCGCCCCGCGCGAGCGCTTCTTTCATCCCCTTGGCTTCGCCGACGACATCTACGCCGATGCGCGCCCAGTCCGGCGAGCGGTTGACGCCGATCTCGTAAGCATGCGCCCCGAGGTCGCTTGCGGCCGCAAAGCACGCCTGCACGTAATCGCAGCGGGTGTTGAAATCGGTCAGCAGGATGACGGTCTCGCCCGCCTTGACCTTGCAAAGTTCGAACTGCCTGCGGAACAGGCCCGGGATGCTTGCGGGGTTTACTGCCTGGCCAGCCATGGATCTTCTCCTCTGCGACTAGTTTTTCGCGAGCTTGAGGTCCCTGACGACCTTCGCCCACTTCTCGACTTCGGCCTTGACGAACGCAGCCGACTCTTCCGGCGTGGTGCCGTTCGGGTCGATGCCGCCCTTCTTCATGACTTCGATCACGTCCGGCTGCTTGAGCGCATCGTTCACCGCCTGGTTCAGGCGCATCACGACCGCGCGCGGGGTGCCGGCCGGCGCGGCCAGCCCGTACCAGGAATTCAGGTCGTAGCCGGGCAGCGTCTCGCTGACGGCGGGAATGTTCGGCGTGTTCACCGAGCGCTTGATCGTGCTGACGCCCAAAGGCCGCACCCGTCCCTGCTCCGCGAAGCTCAACACGCCGGAAATTCCGATGAAGGCCATCGACAGCCGCCCGCCGAGCAGGTCGTTCAGGATCTCCGGCCCGCCTTTGTACGGCACGTGAACCATGCTGATGCCGCCCATCATCGAAAGCATCTCGCCGGCCAGGTGGGTCGTGCTGCCGATGCCCACCGAGCCATAGGTCAGCTTGCCCGGGTTCGCCTTGCCGTACTCGATCAGCTCCCTGACGCTGTGCACCGGGATGTCGTTCCGGATCACGAGCAGCGTCGGGCCGAGCGAAACCTGCGAGATCGCCTCGAAGTCCTTGACCGGGTCGTAGCCGACGTCCTTGCGCAACGCCGGGACGATGGCGTGCGACCCGAGGTGCGAAAGGAGGATTGTGTAGCCGTCCGGCGCCGACTTCGCGACGAACGTGGTGGCGATCGCCCCGCCTGCGCCGGGCTTGCTTTCGACGATGACCGAGGTGCCGAGCGAGTCGGCCATCTTGGCCGCGAGCGACCGCCCGAGGATGTCGCCGGGCCCGCCCGACGAGAACACGTTGACGATCCGGATCGGCTTGGCGGGCCATGCCTGGCCGAAGGCGGCGGTCGATGCGCACAGCGCAATCGCGGCGAGCGCGCTGCAAAAGCGGAACAATGCGTTTCGTGTTCGATCCATGGCACCCCCCGGGGATGGTTGTCCTGCGGCCCCTGCCCGGATCGGATTTCCGGATCTGCCGCCAAGCCTGCAAGAGTAGCCTTCGCCGGGGACAGGCAGGCCCCTGTTTCGATGCCGGCGCCGGGAGCCAGCCATTTCAAGCGCTTAGGGGAACCGGCGGATTGTTGTCCTTCCCAACTTTTGGGAGCGCGCGGATGCCCGGCACCGCAGGTGCGGCAGAATGGCGTTTTCAATCGATCGCGGAGGCGCCTGTGCCCAACGTCGTGCTCATCGTGCTGGCCGCCCTTGCGGCAATCGTCGTGGCTGTGCTCGCATTCGCAGCCGCCCGCCCGGATACGTTCCGGGTGCGGCGCTCCGCCGGCATCCGGGCGCCTGCGGAGCGGATCTTTGCGTTGATCGACGATTTCCACGCCTGGGCCGGCTGGTCGCCGTGGGAAAAGCTCGACCCGGACATGAAGCGGACCTACAGCGGCGCGCCGAAAGGCCCGGGCGCGGTGTATGCGTGGGCGGGCAACGCCAAGGTCGGGAGCGGCCGCATGGAAATCCTTGAAAGCACCCCGCCGGGCCGGATCCTGATCAAGCTCGACTTCATCAAGCCGTTCGAAGGCCACAATACGGCCGAGTTCACGCTCGTTCCCAAAGGCGATTCGACCGAGGTCACGTGGACCATGGACGGCCCGGTGCCCTACTTCGCGAAGATCCTCCACCTGCTGGTCAACATGGACAAGATGGTCGGCGGGCAGTTCGCCACCGGCCTGGCGAACCTCAAGGCCGCGACCGAAAACCGCGCCGACTGACCCCTACCAGGGTTCTACGAGCAGCACCTGCAGCGGCAGGCCGGAGTCCGCGTCGAGCAGCACGATGCCGTCGCGCTTCCTTGCGCGCAGCGGCAGGAAGCGCAGCGACGACGGCGCGCGGCCGCTCGCCTCCAGGTAGCGTTTCAGCGGCCCGGCCTCGCGCCCACCGAGCGTCCCCAGCGGTTTTGCGTGCTTGAGCGCGTCCCGGGCCCGGCTCTCGTACCGGACGTAGTGCTGCGGGTAGGCCTGCAGGTCCTTGCCCCCGTCGAGCGCGATGTCGAGGATGCGTTGCGCCTCCCGCGGGTCGGCCGGCGGGACCGCGGCGACGTATTCGGGCGCGCCAAGCGGACGCCGGGCGAACTCCCCGCCGGCCTTGGCCAGGTCCAGCGGCGAAAGGTCCCGGGCGAGCACCAGGTCGAACCGGTCGACCGTGAATACCAGGTACACCGGCCGCTGGACGTAGAGCGCGAGGGCGCATCCGGCGATCGCGACAGCCTGGGCAATCGCGATCTTGCGGGTCTGCGCGCGCGAGTGCGGCCGGCCGCGGCGTGCCGCCACGAACGCGACCAGCGGTCCCAGCAGGAACGTCACGACCGCGACGAAGCATGGCAGGCGCGCGGTGCCTGCGGCCTCGAAAAGCGGCCGCGGATACCAGACCAGCAGCATCGGCAGCAGCACGCCGGCGGTGCCGAGCATCCCGACCCGAAGTTGCAGCGACCACGGCACCGGCCGGGTCGGCGGCGGGCCCGGGGCCTGCGCCGAAAAGCCCGGCTTTTGTTCCTGCGGATCCAATCCCGGTGCGCCCCTCAGGCCAATTGTGTTGCCGGATATGGAAAACCCGGGTCAGACCTTGTCAGGCGGGGTCGCGGTGCCGGCCGCCCCGGACGCCTGGCGGGCCTCGACCAGCTCGGCCAGCCGCTGGCCGAGGATGCCGCAGATGTTGAAGTTGAGCTTGGCCATGATGTGCGGGAAGAACACCAGGTCCTTCTCCAGCCGCTCGTGGTCGAAGCGCAGCACCGAGATCGGCCCGCGCGCCACCACGTCCGCGGTCCGATGCGTCGCGCGCACGAACCCGATTTCGCCGAACACGTCGCCGGGGCCGAGCGTCGCGACCAGCCGCTCGCCTGCCGGCGTGCGCCGCACCACCTCGAGCCGGCCGCTGACGACGAGGAACATGCTGCTGCCCATCGTGCCCTGCTCGATCAGGCGGTCGCCGTCGCGGTAGTCGCGCAGTTCGCTGATCAGGATGGTCTTGCGGATCTGGTAGCCCGACATGCCGGCGAACAGCGCGCTGCCTTCGAGCGCGGCCCGCTGCCGCGACATGGCGAGGATCTCGTACAGGCCGACAAGGCGGATGCGGGACATCACCAGCGGCGTGATCAGCAGGTTGGCGAAGATCGAGAACAGCATGGTCGCCGCGGCCAGCGCGCCGAACTGCGCGATCAGCGTGAAATCCGACAGCAGCAGGACCCCGAAGCCGAGCGCCAGCGCGAGGCTGACGGCGATCACCGGGGCCGCCTCGTCCTTGACCGTCTCGATCACCGCCTCGTCGTAGTTCGACGTGCTGCGGCACAGTTCGCTGTAGCGCGAGAACAGGTGGATGGTGCCGTCGATCGCGATGCCGATGGCGATCACCGCGACCATCACGGTGCCGGCGTTCAGCGGGATCTCGAGGATCCGCATCACGCCGAGGATCATCAGGATCGGCACGACGCTGGGCACCAGCGCGATGAACCCGCCCTTGGCCGACGTGAACATCAGCGACATGACCAGGAACACGACGGCCAGCAGCCCCAGCAGCGCCGCCGCCTGGCCTTCGAGCAGCCGCTCGGCCGCGGCGTTGATCATCAGGTTCTCGCCGACCACCGCGGTGGCCATGTCGGGTCCCGCGTAGTGCCCGACGACCTCGCGCAGCTCCTTGATGTGGTGGTTCAGCGTCGAGGAGTCGCGCACGTTGTGCCGCACGACGATGTTGGCGCGCCGGAAGTCGTGGCTGACGTAAGGCTCGATGTCGGCCGGCGGGTGCAGCAGCAGGTACTCGGCGACCAGCTTGCGGGTCGGCGGGACCCGATAGGCTTCCGGCCGCCCGCCGCCGGCCTGCTGCGCGGCCTGCGAGACCACGTCGGCAAGCGAGAGGCTCCGGTCGAAGATCGCCTGCTTGGCGATGAACGCCTGGATGTCGGCCAGGCGCTGCAGGTTGGCCGGGTCGCGGAAGGCGCCCTCGGTGTTCGACTGCAGCGCGATGTAGAAGATCTTGATGCCGGCGAGGTCCTTCTGCATGCGCTCGGCCTCGCGGACCAGCGGCCGCTCGGGCCGGAAAAACGTCAGCGGCTCGTTGGTCACGTGCAGGCTCGACGCCTGCTGGACGAAAAGCACGCAGAGAACCGCCGCCAGCGCCAGCGCCGCAACCGAGAAGCGGTGCCGCATCACTCGGAATGCGCGCCCGGCCATCTGCGACAGCCCGGCCGACGAGGCGAATGCAGGCAGCCGCCCTTCGCGCGGGCCGAACGCGGCGTACATCATCGGGACGAGGAGCACCGTCACCAGCCCGTTGGCGAGGATTGCGAACGCCGTCGCCAGGCCGAAGTCGCGGATGATCGCGATGCCCGCGAATGCGTTGCTGGCAAAGCCCAGCGCCGTGGTGAGCACGGTCAGCACCGCCGGCGCGCCGAGGCTGCGCAGCATGAACTGCGTGGCCGCCGCGCGGTCGGGGAGCTTTCCCTTGGTCCTCGCGTCCTGCAGGCCCGAGTAGTAGCCGGAGATCATGCGCATGATCTCGGTGGCGCCGATGACCACGATCAGCGACGGGAGCATCGCCGACAGGATGCTCACCGGGATCCGCGCCCAGCCCATCATCCCGAAGGTCCACAGCAGGCTGATCGACGCCACCAGCAGCGGGGTCACCGCGGCGAACAGGCTGCGGTAGAAGCCGAAGACCGTCAGCGCGAGCAGCAGCGCCGAGGCGGGCACCAGCACGCGCAGGTCGTGCAGCAGGCTCTCGCGGATTTCGGCATCGATCCGCGGCGGGCCGACCTGGGCGAGCGACGCGAACCGGCTTCGTGCCGGGGCGAGCACCTTCTCGAGCGTCTCGTGCACTTCCCGCTCGGTCAGGCCGCCGGTGCGCTCCTTGATCGAGATGCCGATCGAGATGGCGTTGCCGTCGGCGCTGACGATATTGCGCACCGCGATCGGGTCCTCGAGCGCCTCGCGGCGCGCGCGCTCGGCCCGCTGCGCGCCGGTCGGGGCGCTTTCGAGCAGAGGCTGCGCCGACAGCTGGCCGTCCACGCTCTTGACGGTGCGCAGCGTGAACAGGTCGTCGACGCGCTCGACGAACGGGAGCTGGCGCAAGTCGTCGTGCAGCCGCTCGAGCGCCTGCAGCTTCGGCGGCGTCCAGAGCTGGGGGTCCCGCACATAGACGAAGCTGCGGTGGTCCGATCCGAACTCGCGCGATACGCGCAAATACGCTTGCCGATCGGCATCGTCCCTGGGCACCAGCCGCTCGAAACCGGTGTCCAGCGACAGGCGCGGCAGGCCCATCGCGGCCAGCAGGCTGATGCCGACGAGGAAAGCGAGGCTGGGCAAAGGCCGCCGCGCCCCGATGCGGAAGAACCGCTGCAGGACGCTCGGCGGCTCGACCGGACGGGCGTGGAGAGGTTCGTCGTTCATCGCGTTGCAGCCCGCAGCAGGGGGCGCGTTTCGTCCCGTATCGCGCCGCCGTCGGCCTTGAACACCGCCTCCGGCACGTAGTCGGCCGAATTCACCCGCCGGTCGACCTTGATGAGGGTGCGCCGGTCCTCGCGCAGCTCTTCCATCAGGATCATCCCCGCGCGCCACGCGCCGGTGTCGTCCGCCTGGACGTCGCGAAACGTCAGGCGTCGCGCGAGCTGGCCCCGGCGGTCGAGGTAGTCCACGCGGCTGACAAACAGGTTGTCCCTGCGCAGGTAGAGGCGCCGCGCGCCATAGCCAGTGGCGCGGGCCACCGCCTCGTTTGCCGGCACGGCCTTCAGAACGTGGTGCGTGACACGGTCCAGGTCCTGGGATTCCTCCTTTTCATAGCTGAAATCGGCCGGGCGCTCGTCCTCGTAGTCCGCATTCGTCATGTTCGAGCCGAACAGCGGGCTCGACTGCGGCGGCCCGCTGCGCCGGCCGCCGTTCGCATCGAGCGTGACCAGCACCGCCATGCCGCGCAGCTCTTCCGGGGTGCGGATCACCAGCAGGCGCCGGGTGCCGCTCGCATCGCGCTTTGCATAAAAGCGCAGCGTGCGTACCGTGTGCCGGCCGAGGCCGTCGCTCAGGATCATCGTCTGTTCCTCGTACACCGAGGGCGGCAGCGCATAGCGGTGCAGCGAGGCCTCGATCAGCTCGCGCCCGGTCTGCGCAAAGGCTACGGTGCAGGCCGGCCCAAGCAGCGGCAGCAGCACGGCCCAGGCGAACGATACGGCGCGGGCGATCCTCATTTCTGCACCCCGCCGGCCTTGTTGCTATTGCCGAAGATCAGCGATTGCGGGTCGCGCTCCAGCATTTCGACGAGGCTGCGCACCGACCTGGCGGTGGCCGCAAGCTCCTGCGTCAGCTTGATCACGTTGCCCTGCAGCGGCGAGTCGGAGGCGAGCACACCGTCGGCGATCGCCATCGTCGATTTCGCCTTGTCGAGCGTCGAGCGCGCGGCGGCGAGCGCCTGTTCCAGGTTTTCGGTGATCGGCTCGGCGCGCGCGTCGACCTTGCGCAGGATGCTGCGCATGCTGGCCAGCGACGCGGCCAGGTCGTTCAGCGAGGCCTCCAGGTTGGGTGCGTTCGCGATCGCGTTGGCGCCCTTGAGCGCGCCCTTGAGCTCGTTGCCGATGCCGGCGAAGTCGATCCGGTCGAGCTTGTCGAGGATGCTGGTCACCGATTCGGTCGCCTGCTCGAACTTGCCCTGCACCGTCGGCAGTTCGGCCTCGGTGCGGCCCGCGGACACCAGGCGGATCGGCGTCCTGGGCTGCATGTCGAGGTCGACGAAGAGCTGGCCGGTCAGCAGGTTGCCGGTCTGCAGGCGCGCGCGCAGGCCTTTCCTGACCAGCGCCTGGATCACCTGGTGCGGTGCCTTCTTCATGCGCTCGCCGCTCGCGACGATCCGCTCGGGTTCCAGCTCGACGACCACCGGGATCCGGAACGTCCCTTTCTTGTCGTCGTATTCCAGGCGCAGGTCAATGACCGACCCGACCTTGATGCCCTTGAACTCGACCGGCGCGCCGATTGCGAGGCCCCTCACCGAGTCTTCGAAGAACATCACGAACCGCACCTTGCTCGAGTAGGCCTGGTCCTGGATCGACTTGCGGTCGTCGTACAGCGTGAACACCAGCCCGGTGATGTCCTCCGAGCCGGCATCGGCCGGGTCCGGCGTTTCGAAGGCGATGCCGCCGAACAGCAGCGCCTGCAGCGATTCGGTTTTCACGCGCATCCCGTCCGGCCCGACCGAGAGGTCGATGCCGCTCGCGCTCCAGAACCGGGTGTTGCTCCGTACCAGGCGATCGAAGGGCGGCTTCACGAAGGCGTGGATCAGCACGCTGTGGTAGTCGTTCGCCATCTCGTAGCCGAGGACCTCGCCGGCGACGATGCCCTGGTAATGCACGATCGAGCCCCGGTCGATCGAGCCCAGGCGCCTGGACATCAGGGTGATCTGCTTGCCGGCCTCGTCGGCGCGTACCACCGGCGGGGATTCGAGGCCGACGAAAAGTGTCTGCGGCGCGCCCTGCCCGGGCTCGATCTCGATGTAGGAACCCGACAGCAGCGTCCCGAGCCCGGAAATCCCGCGTGCGCTCAGCGTCGGCCGCACCACCCAGAACCGCGTGTCGCGGCGCAGGAAATGCTCGGCGTCCTTGCTCAGCCGCGCACGGACTTCGACGCGCGAGAAGTCCGAGCTGAATCGCACGCTCTCGACCAGCCCGATGTCGAGGCTCTTGTACTTGACGCGCGTCTTGTCGACCTCGATGCCTTCGGCCGTGCGGAACGTGATCGTCACCAGCGGCCCGCGGTCGGTGAGCGTGTGGATGATCAGCCAGGCGCCGATGATCGCGGTCAGGATCGGGATCAGCCAGACGATCGACGGCCCGCTGCGCTCGCGCACCGCCGGGTCGAGGCTCGGGTCCGGGGGCGCTTTCGGATCCGGAGGCACGCTGTAGTGCGCCGGGGCTTCGCTCACGCTGCGCTCCCAGCTTTGTCCCACACCAGCCGCGGATCGAACGCGTGCGCGGCCAGCATCGTCAGCACGACTGCGGCCCCGAAGAAAGTCGCGCCGATGCCGGGCCGGACCGTGGCGAGCGCGTCCATGCGCACCAGCGCCACGAGGATGCCGACCAGGAAAATGTCGATCATCGACCAGGCGCCGACCGCCTCGGTCACCCGGTAAAGCAGCGTCCGGTCACGCACCCGCCAGGCGGAATTGCGCTGAACCGTGACCAGCAGCAGCCCGAGCGCGCCGATCTTGCTGATCGGCACGACGAAGCTTGCGAAGAACACCAGCGCGGCCAGCGGCCAGGCGCCGTCTTCCGCGAGGTGCACGACGCCGGAGAGGATCGTGTTCGGCTCGCCCTGCCCGAAACGGATCACGGTCATGACCGGGTAGAGGTTGGCGGGAACCAGCAGCAGGGCCGCCGAGCCGAGCAGCGCCCAGGTGCGCGAGATGCTGTCGGGCAGGCGCATGCCGTGCATTGCGCTGCCGCAGCGCGGGCACGCCCAGCGCTGGCCGGGCTGCGGGCGTGCGACCAGCAGGTCGCAGGTATGGCAGGTGGCATAGCCCAGGCTTGCAGCGCTGCCCTTGGCGGCGGCCGGGGGCACCGGCCCCTGCCGCGGCCAGAGTGCGGCCGGGTCAAAGCTCGCGGTGGCCGCAGTGGAAATGACCAGCAGCCCGACGAAGGCGAAGAACGCCACGCCCGGGATGATCGTTGCGAGGTCCTGCAGCTTCACCACGGACACCAGCAGCCCCAGCATGAACACGCCGATCAGGCTCCAAGGGTTGAGCGCGCGGACCATGCGCCACACCTGCGTCATCCAGCGCGGCCGCAGGCCCAAGCGCAGCGGGAGCAGCAGGTAGAGCATCCCGCCGATCGTGAGCAGTGGGAACACTACGCTCGTCAGGAGGATGAGCACGCCGAGTTCGCCCATGCCGGCCTTCTGCAGCGCGAACGCGCCGGACACCAGCAGGCTCTGCTCGACGCGATCGCCGTACTTGAGCGACACGAAAGGGAAAGTGTTGGCCAAGAGGAAAAGCACGAAGGCCGCGAGGTACAGCGCGGCCGAATGGTCGAGGCTGCGCGGAAGGTTCCGGTAGAGCAGCGAGCCGCAGCGCGTGCACAGCGCCTTGCCGCCTTCGGGAACCGGGACGATGCGATGCACTCCATCGCACGCATGACAGGCGATCAGCCCGTTCGGCGCGTATCCCGGTATGCCCGATCCCCCGTTGCTGCTTGCCACCTTGTGCCCGATCCCGGTTTTGCCTGCCCGGCCAAGGGCGGCATGATAGCGCCTAAACGCGCTGGTTATACTCGGCCATCACCGGCTTTCCGCACGACTTTGATGATGATTGACATTGGGGCCAACCTCACCCACGAATCGTTCCGCGACGACCTGCCGGAAGTGCTGGCTCGCGCCGGACAGGCCGGCGTCGGCACGATCGTCGTGACCGGCACCAGCATCGCCGGCAGCATGGCCGCGCAGGCCCTTGCCGGCCGGCACCCGAACCTCTACTGCACCGCCGGGGTCCATCCCCACGACGCCGCGCACTGCGACGCGAACACCGTCCCGGCCCTGCGCACGCTGCTTGCGCACCCCAAGGTCCGCGCAGTGGGCGAGTGCGGCCTCGACTTCAACCGCAACTATTCGCCGCATCCCTCGCAGGAAAAGTGGTTCGTCGCGCAGGTGGAGCTCGCCTGCGACCTCGGCAAGCCGCTGTTCCTGCATTCGCGCGACGCGCATCCGAGGTTCGCCGACATCCTCCGCAGCCACGGACGCAGCCACCCGAAAGGGCTGCCGCCTGCGGTCGCGCATTGCTTTACGGGAGAGCGCGACGAGCTGCATGCCTATCTCGAACTCGGCCTGTACATCGGCATCACCGGCTGGATCTGCGACGAGCGGCGCGGGACCCACCTGCTTTCGCTGGTGCGCGAGATCCCGGCCGACCGGCTGATGCTCGAGACGGATGCGCCCTACCTCACGCCGCGAACGATCCGGCCGCAGCCGAAATCGCGCCGCAACGAGCCGGCTTACCTTCCCTATGTCGCGGCCACCGTGGCCGGCGCCCTCGGCCGCCCGCCGGAAGAAGTCGCCCGCATCACAACCGAGAACGCACGCCGCTTCTTCAGCCTATGAACATCGCTCAGATCCTGCTTTCGAATGCGCGCCGCCTTCCCGATGCGCCGGCAGTGGCGCACGGGACCCGCACCGCGTACACCTATGGGCAGCTCGCCTCCCGCGTCACCCGCCTCGCCGCCGGCCTGCACGGCAAGCTCGGCCTGAAGCCCGGCGAGCGCGTGGCGCTCTACATGCAGAACTGCGTCGAGTATTTCGAGGTGCTGTTCGCGATCTGGCATGCCGGCCTTGTCGCGGTGCCGGTCAATGCCAAGCTGCATCCGCGCGAACTCGCGTGGATCCTGGAGAACTCTGGCGCGAAGGCCTGCTTTTCGGCGGGCGACATCGAAGGCGTCGAATCCATCGACGTGCGCGGCATGCGGTACGCCGCGCTGCACGCCGATGCCGGAAGTGCGCCGGCCGACGTGCGCCCGGACGACACGGCCTGGCTCTTTTACACCAGCGGGACGACCGGCGTGCCCAAGGGCGCGATGCTCACGCACCGCAACCTGCTGTTCGCAACCCACACCTACTACGCCGACATCGACCGGCTGTTCCCGGGCGATTCGATCCTGCATGCGGCCCCGCTGTCGCATGGTTCGGGGCTTTACGCGCTGCCCCACTTCGCCGCGGGCGCGACCAACGTGATCCCGGAGAGCGGCGGGTTCGAGGCCGACGAAGTGTTCGACCTGGTCGACGCGCACCCGAATGCGTCATTCTTCGCGGCGCCGACGATGATCGTGCGATTGCTGGCGAGCCCGGCCGCGCGGCAAGTGCCGAACCTGAAGACGATTTCCTACGGCGGCGCGCCGATGTACGTGGCCGATGCGGTGCGGGCGATCGACCTGTTCGGCCCGCGGCTCTACCAGCTCTTCGGCCAGGGCGAGAGCCCGATGACGATCACCGGCCTGCCGCAGTCGCAGCATGCCGAGACGGGCCATCCGCGCTACCTCGAGCGCCTCGCGTCCTGCGGGTTTGCGCGCACCGGCGTGGAGGTGCGCGTGGTGGACGACGACGACCGCGACCTGCCGACGGGCGAAGTCGGCGAAATCGTCACGCGCAGCGACTGCGTGATGGCCGGCTACTGGCTGAACCCGGAAGCCACCGCGAAGACGCTGCGCGGCGGCTGGCTCCACACCGGCGACCTCGGCAGCCTGGACGCCGAAGGGTTCCTGACGATCCGCGACCGGTCGAAGGACATGATCATCTCCGGCGGCTCGAACATCTACCCGCGCGAGATCGAGGAAGTGCTGCTCCGGCACGCAGGTGTGGCCGAGTGCTCGGTCGTCGGCCGGCCGCATCCGGAATGGGGCGAGGAAGTCGTGGCCTTCGTGGTCGCGCGGGCCGGCGCAGGCGTCACGCCGCAGGCCCTCGACACCCTGTGCCTCGCGAACATCGCGCGCTTCAAGCGTCCGAAGGACTACCGCTTCGTCGATGCCCTGCCGAAGAACAACTACGGCAAGATCCTGAAGACCGAATTGCGCAAGCTCCTCTAAAGGGGCCAGGCTCGGAAAGAAAAGGGGCCAGGCTCAAACCTGACTTCTCGTAGAAGGGGCCAGGCTCAAACCTGACGCGCCGCGAATTGTCAGGTTTGAGCCTGGCCCCTTTTTTCCGAATTGTCAGGTTTGAGCCTGGCCCCTTTTAGAGGATTGCGTAGGTCGTGGTGG
>CAZREB010000015.1:0-129016 GCA_964599095.1 uncultured Bordetella sp. | reverse complement strand
AAGCCTGCCCGTACACCGGGGCAAAGGCCGCCTGGACCGATATCGTCAGGACGGAAACCGCAAGGGTGGGATAGCCAGCACCCCGGGTTCGATAGGAACTGGTCGCACGACCCGCTAAATCACGGATTTTATTCAAGAAATCCCCCAGCAAAACGGTGTCCGACATCACGAAGATGCAATGCCGGCAAATTACCTATAAATAACAGGTGATATATATCACGATATGCATGAAAAATCGCGTGATGTAGTGTGCAAAATGCTCATGTTTGAAAAGGAATTGACACCTACTTTCGGGGTGTGCCGGTCGGCCCCGCATGGATTGCCTTTTCGGCCTGCTGGAGGGGCCCTGGCCGGGGACCTGCAGTCTTTGCAATTGCTTCCCATTTCGGGATCGGCTGAACGCAGTCGGAATTTGTCGCGCCGGCAGCCAGGAATGACGAACCCGCGCGAGCGTTCCCGCTCAACCGGTTGGTGCAGGCTCGGGTCGCTGTTCAGGCCCCGCGAAACCCCGCTCTTTCGGCCGGAAGCGTTCTATCTCTTGCAGATCCGACGAATGGCTGCCAGACGTTTGACTCTGAAGCATGGCGGCAGTGGTCGGTGCCGTGCCATTTCGGGCCCTATTGCTGCCCTGTACCTGCTCGGATTAAGGCTGCGCAAAAAATCCAGGCAATTCCTCGATTTCCGCCCCCGTATAGAGACGCGTTCCGCTTACCCAGCGCTTTTCGCCCGGTGAACGGCACGGACCGACGAAAGCCTAGCCGGCAGCGCCCATTTGTGACTGCAGATAGTTCGGCAGCCCGACGCTCTTGATCAGGCCGATCTGCGTTTCCAGCCAGTCGATGTGCTCCTCTTCGGACTCGAGGATGCTCTCGAACAGCTCGCGCGATACGTAGTCGCCCACTGATTCGCAATGTGCAATTGCCGTCTTGAGGTCCGGATGAGCGAGCTTCTCCAACTTCAGGTCGCACGCAAGCGCCTCGGGAACGTCTTCGCCGATCATCAGCTTGCCCAGATCCTGCAGGTTTGGAAGGCCCTCGAGAAAGAGGATCCGTTCGACCAGGCGGTCGGCATGCTTCATTTCGTCGATCGACTCGCTTTTCTCGTAGTCTTCGAGCTTCTTGAGGCCCCAGTTGCCGAACATGCGCGCATGCAGGAAATACTGGTTGATGGCAGTCAGCTCGTTGAACAGGACCTTGTTGAGGTGCTGGAGGACACCTTTGTCGCCTTTCATGGCCGCGCCCCTTGCGTCGAACGATGGATGCGCAAAGTCTAGCAGCCCGGATGAGCCTGCGGTGAGGCAACTCGCGGCTTGCACGGATTGGGGAGCAGAGCCTCTGAAAGCAGGGCTCGCAATCCGCGCGGCGCTATCGGCCGCCGGAGTCCTGCTCGCGGCATTGTGCGCAGGATGCGCGACAGCGCCGTCCCAACCGCGTGACACCGAATCCCTGCTTGCCGGCCGTGTTTATGACGTGAATGCGCGAAGATTCATCAATCGAAGCGATGCCGTCGGGCGCGCAGTTTCCGCGCGCTACGTAATCCTCGGAGAGATCCACGACAACCCACGGCATCACCACCTCCAGGCTGAAGTCCTTGCCGCCATGATCCGCGCCGGGCGCAGGCCTGCGCTTGCGATGGAGCAATTCGACCGCGAGCACCAGGCAGCCCTCGATGCAGCACACTCGGGTGGGACGCGCGACCCGGAGGCAATTGCAGACGCAGGCCGACTGGACCGCAAAGGCTGGAGCTGGCCCGATTACCGCCCCCTGGTCGCCCTTGCCGCGGACAGCGGACTGAGGATCCTGGCCGCGAATGTGTCACGCGAAGACATTCGGGCCCTGGCGAAGTCTGGGCGCGTATTCGATGGCCTGCCCCCTGTCCCGGCCGACCTGCGGGCGCGCCTCGAAGAGGAAATCGTTGCGGGCCACTGCGGGTTTCGGCCTCCGCCCGGCACGCTCGCGGGCATGGTCGAAGCGCAGAGAGCACGTGACGCGCAAATGGCCGCAGCCCTTGAAAGGGGCGGCGACGCCGGCGCAGTGCTGATCGCCGGCGCCGGGCACGCCCGTCGCAGCCACGGCGCGCCCGCATATCTGAGCCAGACAGCGCGCGCTTCGCTCCTCGTGGTTGCATTCGTCGAGGTCGATCCAGACCGACCGGATCCGTCCGGCTACCTGAAAGGTGCGGAGTACGACATTGCGTGGTTCACGCCGCGTGCGGCGCGGGAAGATCCCTGCGCGGCATTCCAGCCACCGACCGGGCGCTAGCGTGCACCCGGCGGGCTAGGCGGGTGATGCGTCCGCGAACCGCCCCTCCGCCGGGGCAATGAATTCGGCGAGGATCTCGCCTGCCGCCTCACGGCAGCGTCCGCAGCTGACCCCGACGCCCAGCGAGGACTCCAACTCGCGGACCGAGCAAGCGCCAGTTTCCGCGCAAGCGCGAATTTCACGATCGGTGATGCCGTTGCAGATGCAGATGTACATGGCTTTCGCGAGTTTACGGCACTTGCAGAAAATAAGTTATGAATACGACTCGTTACCAATAACAATTGTACAGCCATGAGAATAATTCGCAACCAGAATTCATAGTTAGCAATCGCTTCGGTATAAACACCAAATTGGACGAAATGACCATGATAGCTTTAGGTTCTTTTTCCTTGACATAACGAATGCGAATCATTACCATTTGACGATGTCCAAAGAGAATCTGCCGGCAAAGACGGAGGGCGACGAACCCAATTCCCGCTGTGCCCCGCAGCGTGTCGACAGCGTTTCGCTCATCGGCGCCGCTCGCGAACTGATAATCGAGCACAACGGCCGCGAATACAGGTTGCGCCTGACCCAGAACGGCAAACTGATCCTCACCGCCTGAGCGATCGGCGAAGAAAGAACGTTCATGGCCGCCGTATTCCATCCGCGCATGACCCCATTGCGTTCGCCCGCCACCCCGCACCGCATCGGCGCGATCGTCGTCGTGGCAATGCACTTCGCGATCGTCGCGGGCCTTCTCAACTACACGCCGGCGCGCAACGCCCTGTTCGCGGCGGCCCCGATCATGGTCGAGTTCATCACGCCGCCGAAGGTCGAAAAGAAGCCCGATCCTCCCTCCCAGCCGCCGAAGCCCAAACCCGTGGCAAAGCGCATCGAGCAGCGGGTCGAGCTGCCGCAAATCGTGACCGCGCCCGCCGAGGCCCCGTCGCCCGTGGTTGCACCGCCACCGCCCGTCCTGCCCGTACCGGCACCGGCGCTTGCCCCGCCCGCGCCCCCGGCGCCGGCGGCGCCGCTGCCGGTCTCACAGCCGATCTTCAACGCCGACTATCTCGACAATCCCGCTCCGGCCTATCCGCTGCGCGCGCGGCGCAACGGCGAGCAGGGCCGCGTGATCCTGCGCGTCCTCGTGAGTGCAAGCGGCACCGCCGACGACGTGCAGGTGCGCACCTCCAGCGGATTTGTGCGCCTGGACGAATCGGCGCGCGACACGGTGCGCCGCTGGAAATTCGTGCCTGCCAAGCGCGGCACCGAGGCCGTGCCCGCCTGGGTGCTGATCCCCATTTCCTTCCGACTCGAAGACTGAACCCATGGATTCCACCCAAACTGTAGGTTTCGCGGGCTTTCTCGCCCAGACGGACGCGACAGGCAAGACCATCCTCGCGATCTTGCTCTTCATGTCGATCGCCACCTGGTACCTGATCGTCACCAAGGCGGTCACGCTGGTGCTCGAACGGCGCAAGAGCGCACGGTTCCTCGAAGCGTTCTGGAACGCGTCCTCCGTCGCGGCGGTGGAAAAGAACCTCGGCGAGCACCCTCCCGAAGAACCGTTCTCGCATCTTGCCTGGCATGCGATCACCGCGACCCGGCACCATCAGCGCCACGGCGCGAACAAGCTCGACGCCGCCGGCTCGCCGACGGAATTCCTCACGCGAGCAATGCGGCGCGTGATCGATGAGGACACCGCGCGCCTCGAATCCGGCCTCACCGTGCTTGCTTCGGTGGGCTCGACCGCGCCGTTCCTCGGATTGTTCGGCACGGTCTGGGGCGTGTATCACGCACTCGTTGCGATCGGCCTTTCCGGCCAGGGCACGCTCGACAAAGTGGCCGGGCCCGTCGGTGAAGCGCTGATCATGACGGCGCTCGGACTCGCGGTCGCGATTCCCGCAGTGCTCGCCTACAACGCCATCGTTCGTGCCAACCGCCTCGTGCTGGCATCTCTCGACGCCTTCGCCCACGATCTTTACGCAGTTCTCACGACGGGCGCCCATCTTGCCGAGCCAGGCACGGAGGCGGCCCAGAATCCCGCTGGCACAGGCGCCCCGGCCCACAGGGGCGCCTGAGATGGCCTTCGGCGACTTCAACCGCACCGCCGGCAGCGCGCCGATGGCGGAGATCAACATGATCCCGCTCATCGACGTGATGCTCGTGCTGCTCGTGATCTTCATCATCACCGCGCCGCTCCTCACCCATTCGGTGAAGATCGACCTCCCCAAGGCCTCGAGCGCGCCCAACCTCACCAAACCGGACAACATCCAGCTCGCGGTCGATGCGCAAGGCCGCGTGTACTGGAACGGCCAGACGCTCGAGCGCCGGGAATGGCGGGAACGCATGCAACGCGCATCGAAGATCGCGCCGCAGCCCGAATTGCACATCCGGGCCGACGCGGCGGCGGCCTACGGCAGGGTCGCCATCGTGCTCGCCGACGCGTCGAAAGCCGGCCTCACGCGCATCGGGTTCGTCTCCAATCCCGAGGACCACTGAAGTCCGCGATGATCAAACCGATGCTCCGCGCACTTTTTCTCGCCGCGGCGTTCTGCGCATTCGCTGCCGCACCAGCCGCCGCCCAGGACTCGGCGCAAACCACGCTCCATTTGCTCGACTACGTGGGCGCCGACTATCCGGGCGCGGTTGAAAATGGCAAGGTCAGGAGCGCAGACGAATTCAAGGAGATGCAGGAATTCGTCGGGCAGGCCGTGGAGCGCATCAGGAAGCTCCCCGATCACCCGGCCCGCGCGGCGTTGGCCGCCGACGCCGACAGGCTTGCTAAGCTCGTCAACGACAAGGCCGACCCGGAGGCCGTGGCCGAGACCGCCACGAAGCTTCGACTCGCGCTCGCCGCAGCCTACGGACTTGCGCTTGCGCCGCGCAGGCTGCCCGACCCGGCGACGGGCAAAGCCCTCTACGCGGCGCATTGCGCGACCTGCCACGGCGCCGAAGGCCGGGGCGACGGCCCGGCGGCGAAGGGGCTCGACCCGGCGCCGGCGAACTTCCTCGACGATGCGCGCATGGCCAACCGCAGCGTCTACGGCCTGTACAACACGATCACGCTGGGCGTCACCGGGACCTCGATGGCTGCATTCGGGCAGCTGAGCGAAGACGAGCGCTGGGCGCTCGCGTTCTTCGCCGCAAACGCGGGGCGTGCTGCCGATCGCGTGAAGGAAGGCGAGAAGTTGTGGCAGTCCGGGCCGCTGCGCGGCATCTTCACCGGGCTCGCCGACATCACCTCGCTTTCGGCCAGCGAACTGCGCAAGCGCCGCGGTGCCGATGCGGCCCTTGTGCTCGAATACCTGCGTGCCCATCCAGAAGCGCTTACTGCCGGAAAGCCCGCGCCGATCGCCTACGCGCGACACACGCTGGCGCAGGCGCTGGCCGCCTACAAGCGCGGCGAGAGGGCGGCGGCGCGCGAGGCGGCGGTCGTGGCCTATCTCGAAGGATTCGAACTCGTCGAGACCGGCCTGGACAACGTCGACAAGCCGCTGCGCCTCGAGATCGAGAAGGAAATGCTCGCACTGCGGGGCAGCATAGGCGCAGGCGTGCCGGCCGACGCGCTGGAAGCCCAGGTCGCGCGGATCGACAAGCTGCTTGAAGCAGCCGAGGGCAAGCTGGAACCGGGCACGCTCTCGCCGGGGGCCGCATTCGCAAGCTCCCTCCTGATCCTGTTGCGCGAAGGTCTCGAGGCGATTCTCCTTCTCGCCGCGATCATCGCGTTCGTGAAAAAGACCGGCCGGCCCGAGGCGCTTCGCTACGTGCACGCGGGCTGGCTGATCGCGTTCGCGTCCGGATTGGCCACCTGGGCGATCGCGGCTTACGCAGTGTCGATTTCCGGTGCGCACCGCGAACTGACCGAAGGCTTCACCGCGCTGTTCGCATCGGCAATGCTGCTCTACGTCGGCTACTGGCTGCACGGCAAGACGCAGGCGCAGGCATGGAACGCGTTCCTGCGCGAAAGCGTAGGCGAAGCGCTCGAGAAGAAGACGCTCTGGGCGCTTGCCGGCATCTCGTTCCTTGCGGTGTACCGCGAGATCTTCGAAGTCGTGCTGTTCTACGAAGCGCTCTCGCTGCAGGCCGGCGACGCCGGGCGCCATGCGGTCTGGGCCGGCATATCCGCCGCAGCAGCACTGCTCGCCGCCATCGGCTGGGGGATCTTCCGTTACAGCCTGCGGCTGCCCCTCGGGCCCTTCTTCCGTTCGATGTCGTTCCTGCTCGCGTTGCTTGCGATCGTATTCGCGGGCCAGGGCGTGGCGGCGCTGCAGGAAGCCGGTTTCGTAAGCGCAAGCCGCATCCACTGGTTCTCGCTCCCCCTCCTCGGCATCCATCCCACGCTCGAAACTCTCGCTGCACAGTCCCTTGCCGCCTTGCTCGTGGCGCTCGGGATCCTTGCGCCTTCGATCCGCGGACGCCTCGTGGTGAGGCCCAAGGTATGAAAGGCTTTCGCATTGCCCCCTAGGTGACCAAATGAAACACATCCCTGCATCGATCCTGATCGTTTCCGCAAGCCTCGCCGTCGCGACGGTGTCCACAGGCGCGTTCGCCACCGGCCTCGCAACCTGCGATTCGGGACCGATGGAAACCTGGCAGCCGCAGGAGAAGCTCGAAAAGATGCTTTCAGGCAAAGGCTGGAAGGTGCGGCGCATCAAGATCGATGGCGGCTGCTACGAGGTGTACGCGATGAACGAGAAGGGCGAGCGGGTCGAGGCGTATTTCCACCCGAAAACGCTCGAGCCGGTGCCGACCAAGCCGCGCTAGGCGGGATGGCTTCGGACGACGCCGCGTTGCGCGCCGCACCGGTGCTGGTCTGGGACCGGTTGGTGCGCGCCGGGCACTGGGCGCTGGTGGCCTGCGTGCTCGGCGCGTGGCTGACCCGGACCGGCGGGCACGAATTGCATGAGTGCTTCGGCTATGGCGCCCTGGCCGTTGTCGCGTTCCGCGTGCTATGGGGCCTTGTCGGTCCGCGCAACGCGCGGTTTTCCGCCTTCGTCATCTCTCCGACCGCCACCCTGGCCTACGCGAAACTTGTCCTGCAAGCGCGCGAGCCTCGCTACACGGTGCACAACCCGCTCGGCGGCTGGATGGTGGTCGCGTTGCTGTCGGTCGTCGCGCTGGCCGGGTTCAGCGGCTGGCTGTACACCACCGATGCCTATTGGGGCGTCGCGTGGGTCGGGGACCTCCATGCGCAACTCACCGACGTCCTGATCGGCCTGATTGCCCTGCACCTGGCTGGGGTCGCGCTCGCCTCCTGGCGGCATCGCGAAAACCTCGTCGCGGCAATGGTGCACGGGCACAAGCGCCCGGACCGGACCGGTGCCCGTGCGCAATGAACGCCTACCCGGCTGACTACCTCCGGTGCGCTCGATCCAACAGGGAGTCGATTGCCAAGGGCGCGCGGTAATACTGCCAATTTCGATTTAACCCCCGCGTCCAGACTAGCGATTCGGGTGAAATACTGCCATCGCCCCGGCGGCGACGCTAGGCGAACACGCCCAGCAGGCGCAGCAGCCGTGCTTCGGGGCTGCCCGGGTCACGCAGCCTCCGCCACGTCGATGCGACGTACCGGACGATCTCCTCGTCGCTCGCGGTGCGCGAGGCGCCCGACTCGTCATGGAGGTTAACCGGATGCGCCAGGCGCCGCACATGGGCAAGCACGCCCTGGCCTGCCTGGTATGCATCGCCCTGCCGCGCGGCCGCCTCGATAGAGGCCGCATGCAGCACTTCGACGTAGGTCGCGGACCCTGTAGCAGGGCAGGCGAGCGGCACCTGCTGCAACTGGTCGCGCAGGCCTGCCTCGACCATCGCGGAGGCCGCGGGGCTCCAGCCGGTGGACGCGCGGGACGCGGCACACGGTACGATGTGCCGCGCAACCACGAGCTGCTGGATCAGGAAGGAGCACTCCGTTTCCGAGATCGCGCCCAGCGCGGCGCGGATCGCTCGCGGGCCCGCCGGTCCGCGCTCGAGTATCGAGTGCACCGCGCGGACCGCGCGCTCTGACGGCCCCAGGTCGAAGGCGAGTTCGCCCGCGGCCGTCAACGGCAATTGCTCGGGCAGCGCCTGCAGGGCGAAAGCCAGGCCGGCGAAGCCGTCGAGCCCGATGTCCTGCGGCATCTGCGCCACTGCCGGCTGGCTGGCGTACAAATCCTGACGAAAGCCGGTGTTCATTACAAAATCGCGGTGCGACTGCAGCGTGCTGCGCCCCCGCGAGGGTGCAAGGGGCAGGAATTTCGCCGGCATCATCAGCTCGGCGTAGTTGTCGGGCGGGTTCATGCAGCCGGCGTAGGCGAGTCCGCAGCCGAGCATGGCTTTCTCGACATCGATGAAATAGAACGGCTTGCCGTGCGGGGTCATGTACTCGTGCGCGACGTAGCGGATGTCGTGCCCGGCGACCGTCCCGAGGTGCGCGGCCGCCGCGGGAAGGGTCGCGAAGAATCCGGCGCCCGCCTCCGCCATCGCGCTCGCGTAGGCGAACGCGGCCCGCGCCTTGGCGAGCGAATCGCCGGGCACCGTCTCGGCACAATCGCGCATGAGGCGCCGCACCGGCAGCAAATGCGCCCAGCCGGGCATCGCGTTGTAGCTGACCATGGCCAGGCCGCCAGGCTTGAGCTTCGCGCGCAGGAAGGCATGGATCTCCTCCCGCACCGGCTCCGGCACCCAGCTGTAGACACCATGCAGCGCAACGAAGTCGAAATGCGGCAGGTCCTCCTCCAGCATGCGCGAGAAGTGGCTCGGGTAGAGCCGTAGATTGCGTACGCCCGAGGCGACGCGCAGCGCCTCGCCGTACTCGATGTGCCTCGCATTGAAGTCGCAGGCGTGAAAGTCCCCGCGCGGGTGGGTGGCGGCAAGCAGCACCGCGGTGACGCCCTTGCCGCAACCGAGCTCGCACCAGGTGAAGTCGCCGTCCAGGCGCGGCGCCGCAAATCCGTTGACCGCCGCGATGTACGCCATCCACGCCGGCGAGAGATGGGCGTAGAAATCGCCGGTGTATTCAACGTCGGTGACATAGCCTTGCTGCGCGCATACGCTCACGGCCGCGCCCGCCGGCGGTTCAAAGCTCCGCCCACATTCTCAGAAGGTTGTGATAAGTGCCGGTGAGCGATATGAGCGCCGGATCGTCGGGATGGTCGCGGGTCAGGCGGATCACTGCCATGTCGAGGTCGAAGAGCAGCGCGCGCTGTTCGTCGGACCGCACCATGCTCTGGATCCAGAAGAACGAGCCCACGCGCCGGCCGCGCGTGATCGGGGCAACGCGGTGCAGGCTGGTGGCCGGATACAGCACCATGTCGCCCGCGGGCAGCTTGACCTGCTGCGGGCCATAGGTGTCCTCGATCAGCAGCTCACCGCCGTCGTACTCGTCGGGATCGGCGAGAAACAGCGTCGCCGAAAGGTCTGTGCGGATGCGATAGCCGGTGCGCGAGTGCCCGCGGATCGCGCTGTCCACGTGGTTGCCGAACGTCATGCCTTCACCATAGCGGTTGAATAGCGGCGGGAACACGTGCTTGGGTAGCGCGGCCGACATGAAAAGCTGGCTGCGACCGAGACCGGCGAGCACGATTTCGCCGAGTTCCTTCGCCTCGACCGAATCCTCGGGCAGCTGCTCGTTGAACTTCGCCTTCGCCGACTGGTAGCCGGAGGTGGCGTTGCCGTCGATCCAGCGCGCCGCGCCCATCCGAGCGCGGCAGCGGGCGACTTCATCGGGCGTCAGGACGCCGGGGATCCGCAGGAGCATGGGCTGGCTGCCTTAATGGAATGGTCAAGGATGGCTGGCATGACCGGCGCCTCGATCAATCGAACCGGTAGCGCACCGTCACGCTGGCGGTGCGCGGTGCGCCGGGCAGCACGAAAGCCGGGTTGTTCTCGTAACCCGCGATGTAGTAGGTCTTGTCCGCGAGGTTATAGAGGTTGAGGCGCACGTCGTACTGGCGCTGCACATACCCGATCATCGCGTTGAAGATCGTATAGCCGGGCACCTGGCCGGTGTTGGCGGTATTCATCCAGCGCGTGGTGGCCTGGGAATAGCCGCCGCCGACCTCCCAACCGCCGCCCAGCCGGTAGGTCGACCAGAGGTTGCTGGAGAACCGCGGGATCATCATCTCCTTGCCGCTGAGCGTGGTCGTGCCGTCGGCAAGCCGCGTGCCGCCGCTGGACACCTTGCCGTCCATGTAGGCGGCCGCATACGACACGTTCCAGGCTCGAGTGATGTTTCCGGTGACCTCGAACTCGACGCCGTCGACGCGCTGCTTGCCGGTCAGCACGGCGATGTTGCCGCTGAACGGGTCGGTCACGCGGCCATCGGTCTTTTCGTTCCTGAAGAGCGCGGTCCGCACGCGGATGCCGTTGGCGAAATCCCACTGCGCGCCGATTTCCTTGTTCACGTTCTTTTCGGGATTGGTCGAGGCAGTGGCTGCGGAAAGCGTCGTGCTGCTTCCACCGTAGGTGCCAAGTTCGCCCGACGGGTTGTACGAGTTGCCGATGCCGACGTAGTACGACTGGCGCTCGCTCGGCTGCCAGATCAGCCCGGCGCGGCCGCTCAACATCCTGTCAGTGCGCACCAGCGGAGCGGCGCTCGGCGCGCCGGTCGTGGTCACGATCGAATTCACGCTCGCCGAGTATCGCTCCCAACGCAAACCGCCCAGCGCCTTCCAGTGCCGGTTGATTTCGACCTGGTCCTGCAGGTAGTAGGCAACCGTGTCGGCATTGGTGTCGGTGGTGGTGTTCGGGTACTTCTGGTAGGACAGGATCGTGTACGGATCCGGGTTCAGGAGCGGCGTCGAAGGGAACACTGCCGCGGTCGCGCACGTGTTGGTCTTCGCGTTGTAGCCGCCAGGCGCGCAGAAGTTGTAGTTCCAGCGATGCAGCTTCTCGCGCGCGAGCTCGAGTCCGCCGAGCACCGTGTGCCTCACCGCGCCGGTGGAAAGCTTCCACGTCAGCTCGGCCTGGTTGATCAGCAGGTCGTCGTCATTGTCGCGCGACTTGTTGTGGCTGCGCACTGCGAGCGTCGCCGGCGTGGCGGCGCCCCCGGTGAGTCCGGTGACGCTTTGCGAAATCGAAGCTTCCATCTCGCGCTTGTAATTCGCCCAGCGCAGCGTGTTCCGGAACGAGAGCGCATCGTTGATCTCGTGGTCGACCTTGAGCGTGGCGATGCTGGTGTCGAGGTTGGTGTAGTCGTAATTCGCGAAGCCGTAGTACTTGTTCGGCGAAACCGGTGAAATCTTGAAGCTCCCGGCCGCCCCGAGCGTCGGCTGGCCGTAATCGGTCACGCCGCGCTCGCGCAGGTAGTAGTACGACAGCGTTACGTCGGTCGCGCCGCCTATGCCCCAGCGCATGCTCGGTGCCAGGCCGACCTTCTTCGTCTCGACTGTGTCGCGGTAGCTGTCGGAGTCTTCGACCAGCGCATTTATCCTGAACGCACTGCGTTCGCCGGTCCGGACGTTGAGGTCCGCGGTGCTGCGCTTCTGGCTGTAGGTGCCGACGGTCGCGCTCGCCTCCTTGCGGCTGCCCAGGAAAGGCGTCTTGGATACTTCATTGATTACGCCGCCGGCCGACCCGCGGCCGAACATCAGGGACGAGGGCCCCTTCAGGACTTCCACCGACTCGACGTTGAAGAGATCGCGGTTGTACTGGCCGAGATCCCTCACGCTGTCCATGAAGATGTCACCGCCGGCGGGGAATCCCCGGATCCAGAAGTTCTGCTGGGCCTGCGTGCCCCCCTCCGGCGCGCTCATGGTGATGCCGGGAACGGTGCGCAGCGCCTCGGCCATGGTGCTCATGCCCTGGGACTGGATGACGGACTGCGGAACGACATTGATGAACTGCGGTATGTCGCGCAGCGGGGTTTCGGTGCGTGTTCCGGTGCTCGTAGACTCAGTCTTGAAGCCCGGATCGGCCCCACCCGTCACGCTGACCTCCGGGAGAGCATGATCGGACCCTGCAGATTGTGCGTGCGCCAACGGCGCGGAAAACAACATCATCACTGCGGCCGCCAGCGGGCTGCGTTTGAACTTCGGCATGACATTCCCCTCGAACAGGTCTGCGAAAACAACGCTTTGCAGAACTGCTGGCTGCCGAAAGGTCGCTGGCTCTCTGCGCATCCTCGAGGCCTGAGCCTCAGGAGCTTGTTAGTAATGATAACGATTCGCGTTCATAAAGGCAACCCAATGTTCGCGCTCTTCGCGCGCCCGCACGCCTGGTGCGCGGTGTGTGCGGTCGGCGCGCCCGGTTTGGGTCAGAACGACTTTGCCAGCGTCAGCCGCCAGGTGCGCGGCGCCCCGGGACTGATGTTGTTGTCGCCATCTACAGTCGGGAAGTACTTCCTGTCGGCGATGTTCTCCACATTGAGCGCAAGGCGGGTGCTTCGATCGAAGCTGTAGTAGACGGCACCGTCCACCCGGGTGAATGCGGGCAGCTTGACCGTGTTGTTGAACGAGGTATACGAGCTTCCCTGATAGGTCACGCCGAGGCCTGCGGCCCACCCCGCTCCCAGGCCGACCTTGTTCCAGACCGAAAGGAGCTGGTCGGGAACGAGCCCGATCTTGTTGCCGGCAGGCGTGATCGTCGCGACCGAAGCGGTGGTGCCGCTGCTGATCGGGCTTTTCACCCGCCCATCCTGGTTCGTGTACGCGGCGAACACCTCCCAGTTGCGCGTGACCTGCCCCATGAGTCCGACCTCCAGGCCCTCCACGCTCTGCCTGCCGCTCTTCACGAAGAACCCGGCATTCACCGGGTCGGCGACGCGCACGTCCGTGCGATCCGTCCGGAACAGCGCGGCGGTCAGCGCGAGCCGCGGCCGCACGTCCCACTTCGCCCCGATCTCGTAGTTCATGGCCTTTTCGGGCGCAAGGTCCGAGGTGGTGGTCGCAAGGCTCAGTTGCTCGCCCGAGGGCAACATCGAGTAGCTGTAGCTCACGTAGTACGACGAGGCCGCAGTCGGCGTCCAGATCAGGCCGGCACGGGGGCTGAACCCCGCATCGGTTCGCGCAAGATCGAAGGGGGTCACGAGCGTGCGCCGGTCGTCGAAGTTCACGTTGAACCGGTCGTAACGGATTCCCGCGATCGCCTTCCACTCCTTGGACAGGGCGATCTGGTCCTGGACATAGAACGCGGCGATGTCGGCCTTCACATTGTTGTTTGCGTCGGTGGTGTTCTGCGCGAATCGCGTGGCCGCGGCAAACGGATTCGATGCCGCCACGGTGATGCTCGTCGCCGCACCGAAGAAACCGGTATTGCGAATGTTGGTGCTGTTCTGGTGCCCTACCTCGGCGCCGACGAGCACCGTGTGCTCCAGGCCGGCGAAGTTGAACTTCTTTGTGAGGTCGGTCTGGTTGAAGGCGTTGGAGCGCCAGTTCTGGTTGTTATAGGCCGACAGCGTCATGTTGCCCGCGGCGTTTACCGCACCGCCCGGATAGACGTTCTGGTAGAACTTGTCGTAGTACGCCAGCTGCAGCGTGTTCTTGAGCTGCCAGCCATTGCCCAACGCGTGGTCGAACACGAACGCGAACCGGTCTGTCGTCTGCACCGAATTACTTTGGCCGGCGTTGCCGAAGAACCGCGACGGCTCGGCGTCGAACGGCCGCCCATTCTGCGAAGGAAAGCCGCGATCGGCCGTCCGGTCGTCGTGTATCCGCTCGTAGGAGAAAGTCAGCGACGTCCTGCCGCTGGGCGCCACGGTGACCGTCGGATTGAGCGCATAGCGCTTGAGGTCGGCGCCGGTGCGGAAGGAATCCGCGCCTTCGATCATCGCGTTAAGGCGAAATGCGGCCGAGTCGCCCCATTTGTTGCCGGCATCGATCGTGCTCCGCACCTGGTTGTAGCTGCCCAAGGTGACGGTGGCGTCGAGGATTCGGTCGAACACCGGCTTCTTGGTGACTAGGTTGACCACCCCGCCCGCGCCGCCGCGGCCGAAGATCATGCCGGCGGGACCCTTCAGGAACTCGACGCGCTCGAGGTTATAGAGGTCACGGAAGACCTGCGCATCATCCCGTACCCCGTTCACGTAAAAATCCGCAGTAGTACTGTTGCCCCGGATGACGATCTGGTCGCGGTTGCCCTCGCCTTGGTGCAGGAGAACGCCGGGCACGTAGCGAAACGCATCGCCGAGGCCCTGCATCGCGGTGTCCTGCATGAGTTGCGACGGGATCACGGTCACGGAGGCGGGCACTTCCTTGAGCGGAGTGTCCGTCCTGGTCGCGGTTGCTGAGCGATGGGCGTTGTATCCGCGGACCGGGCCGTCGGCGAATTCTGCCTGGCCACTGACTTTGACTTCCGGCAGGGCCTGGTCCGGACGCACTTGTGCGTACCCCACGCACGGCGGCAACTGGATCGATATGACTAGTACCGCCAAGGCACTTTGCCTGAAGCCGGACATGGATTTCCCCCGTGATCGGTCGTTGTTGGCCTGAAGCGCAAACCGACGTTCGGCTGGCTGCCTGGGGGAGGTGGCTGGCTACATCAATATGCGGCCTCAAAGATAATGGCTATCATTCATTGATGCAATATCGTGATGACGCAAGAGGTCTGAAAGCTAGAATCCGTTCGCCGCTTCCAACCAAGGACAAGGAAACAACAACAATGAGATTTGCCCGAACGCTGCTTGCCGCCCTTATGCCGGCCCTCGCCTTCGCGGCGACCGCCCAGGCCCAGAACTGGCCTAGCAAGCCCATCAAGTACATTGTCCCGTTTGCGGCCGGCGGAACCACGGACATCCTCGGTCGGATGATCGGCGCCAAGCTGGCCGAAGCCCTC
Organism: uncultured Bordetella sp.; assembly: GCA_964599095.1. GTDB lineage: Bacteria > Pseudomonadota > Gammaproteobacteria > Burkholderiales > SG8-39 > SZAS-79. The sequence continues at coordinate 114,023 of CAZREB010000015.1, read as the reverse complement.
GGCCAGCCGGTGGTGGTCGAAAACCGGCCGGGCGCGGCCGGCGCGTTGGGGGTCGAACTGCTCGCCAAGAGCGCGCCCGACGGCTACACGTTCGGCGGCGGCACGATCAGCTCGCATGCGATCAACGTCTCGCTCTACTCCAAGTTGCCCTACGACCCGCTCAAGGATTTCACACCGATCACGATGCTGGCGACGCTGCCCAACATGCTGATCGTGCACCCCAGCCTCAACGTCAGCAGCGTGGCGGAACTGATTGCGCTGCTCAAGGCAAACCCGAACAAGTACTCGTTCGGCTCCGCCGGCAACGGCACTTCGCAGCACATGTCCGGCGAACTCTTCAAGGCGATGACCGGCGTGCAGATGCAGCACATCCCCTACAAGGGCAGCGGCCCGATGATTCCCGACCTGCTGGCCGGAACGATCTCGCTGAGCTTCGAGAACATGACCACCGCCTTCCCGCCGGTGAAGTCGGGCAAGCTCAAGGCGCTCGCAATCACCACGACCAGGCGATCGTTCGTCGCGCCCGATGTGCCGACGCTCGCGGAGTCCGGGCTGCCGGGCTACAACATCAGTTCGTGGCAGGCGATGTTCGCGCCGGCAGGACTTCCAAAGGAAATCCATGCAAGGGTCTACGCCGAGGTCGCGAAGGCGCTCAAGTCGCCGGATGTGGCGAAGCGGCTGAACGAACTCGGCCTCGACCCTGGCGGCATGCCGCCCGACGAACTACAGGCCCTGATCAAGGAAGACATCCCCAAGCTGGCGAAGATCGTCAGGGACTCGGGCGCCAAAGTCGACTGAAGAAGGCGGCTGCGGCGCAGGCGGCTGCTTCAGGTCTTGATGTCGGGCGGAGGGACCCCGTCCTCGATCAGCGCTTTCAGGTTGCGCACATGGCCGAGGTCACCGCCGGAGTTGAAGAGGTTGGTGAGGAAGACCACCGCCAGCCGCGAGAACCAGGGCATTTTCGAATTCGCCAGGTCCACGGTGTGGGTCAGCACCGTGGTGTCCTCGTCGGCCTGCAGTTCATAAGTCTCGAGCATCCAGCCGCCCGGATTCAGGTCCCCGCCGGTCACGCGGCAGACGAGGCGCTCTTGCGGAACGGCCTCGACGAGTTCGGCGTCTGCAAGCTGGCGCGACTTGCGCAGCCGGAATGCGATCCGGAATCTCCAGCCAAGTCCGGGCCGCTCGACCGACATCGGCACGACATCCTCGATTTTGGGGTTCCACGCAGGCCAGCCGCGCGGCTCGAATACCCACTGCCAGACGAGCGCGGGCGGCGCCATGATGCGGGCGCGGCCCGCGGTGAGTTGCCACTTCATGCTGCGTCGTTGGCGGGCTTCACTCCGCCGGCGCGGCTTCGGCCGGGTCGAAATCCAGCTCCACTTTCGCGCCATTCGGGTCGACGAAGAAGAGCTGCCAAGTGCCGTAGTCGGGCAGCTTGCGCAATTCGTACGGGATGCCGCGCGCCTTCAATTTCGCGACGCTGCCGGCGAGATCCTGGGCCGTGAACGCCATGTGGTCGAGCACGCCTTTGACGAGTTCCTTCTTCTCGCGCCCGGCGATCACGTGCAGGATCGCGTCGCTGCCGCCCGCGGCATACAGCCACGCGCCCGGGAACTTGAACGGCGGCCGCGGCCCGGGGGAAAAGTCGAGATGCTCCTTGTAGAAAGCGAGCGTCGCATCGAGGTTGTCGGTCAGGATGGTGAAGTGGTTCATGCCTGATACGGCCATTACGGTCTCCTAACCTTTTGCCTGTGCCTGCCGGGTCTTGTCCAGCACCGTCATGGCGGTTGTCACCATCGCGGCAATGTCGCCCGCGCTGGCCGGGATGACGAGCGTATTGCTCGACTTGGCGAGATTGGCGAACGCGGCGACGTATTCCTGCGCGACCTTGAGGTTGGCCGCATCCATGCCACCCTGGCCCGAAATGGCCTCTCCCACCGCATGCACTGCCGCGGCATTCGCCTCCGCGATCAGCCGCAACGCGGTCGCTTCGCCCTGGGCGCGGTTGATCGCCGCCTGCTTTTCGCCCTCGGACTTGAGCACCGCAGCCTGTTTCTCGCCGTCGGCAATATTGATTTCCTGCTGGCGCTCGCCCTCGGACTTCGCGATCAGCGCGCGCTTTTCGCGCTCGGCCGTGATCTGCTGCTGCATCGAACGCAGGATCGCCTCCGGCGGCGTGAGGCTCTTGATCTCGTAGCGCAGCACCTTGATGCCCCAGTTGCGCCCGGCCTCGTCGAGCGCATCCACGATCTGGCGGTTGATGACGTCCCGCGACTCGAACGTCTTGTCGAGTTCCATCTTGCCGATCTCGGACCGCAACGTCGTCTGGGCGAGCTGCACGATCGCCGTGATGTAGTTGGACGACCCATAGGATGCGAGGCGCGGATCCACGACCTGGTAGTACAGGATTCCGTCCACGCCAAGCTGGGTGTTGTCGCGCGTGATGCAGACCTGCTCGGGCACGTCGAGCGGTACCTCCTTCAGGCTGTGCACGTAGGCGACACGCTCGAAGAAAGGAATGATCAGGTTCAGGCCGGGCTGCAGGATCTCGCTGAACTTACCCAGCCGCTCGACCACCCATGCCTGCTGCTGCGGCACGATGCGCACCGCCTCGATGACGAACACGACGATCACCGCGATCAGGAAGATCGGGATCGCATAGCCCTTGGTCGGCTCGAAGGCTGCCGCGATGACCGCCACGATCACTGCGCCTATCAGTTTTGCAAACATGCTTCCCCCTTTGGCCGGATGCTCCCGCGCTTGCGCAATGCGCGGTTCACGCCGGGCGTTGCCTGCTGACTTCAAGCCGGTGCCCCTCGAGCTTCAAAACGTACAACAAAGCGCCCTGCGGCAGCGCGCCTGTCCCGTCTACATGGGCGTCCCAGGACGCCCCGCGGTAACGGACCCGCGCGAGGCCGCCGCCTTCGTCGACCCAGTGCTCGAAATTCGCCGGCTGCCCCGCGTCCACCGGCGCCATCTGTTCCTTCGAATTCCTTGCGCGGTAAACGTGGACCCCATAACACCCGCCCGCCGCGAGCAGCACGGACACGATGGCCTGGACAGCGAAAGGCTGCCCGGCATAGGCCACCGCCGCCCCGCCGAACGAAGCCACCCCGAGCATCAGCAGGTAGAACGTGCCGCTCAGCAGCTCGACGATCACCAGGCCGAAGCCTGCGACCAACCAGACCAGATAGTGTTCCATGGCGGGTCGTAGTGTCCCTCGCGATCGCCCCTTGCGCAACCTTGGCGGCGCCCGGCCACGCAACCCCCGTTAAAATGGCGCCCATGGAGACCACACACGCAGAAAGCGCCGAAGCCGGCTACCGCAGCGCGCTTGCATTGCACCGCGCACGCATGGCCGCCGGCTGGCGCCCGCTCGGCCGCAAGATCGGATTCACCAACCGCGGGATCTGGCCGCGTTACGGCGTGTTCCAGCCGATCTTCGGGTTCGTCTACGACCGGACCGTCACGCTGGCGCCCGAGAACCGGGCCACGATCGGCCTTGCGGGACTTGCGCAGCCGCGCATCGAGCCGGAGGTGTGCTTCGGCCTCAAGCGGTCGCCGCCGCGCTCGAAAGACCCGGCCGAAATCCTCTCCGCGATCGAATGGGTCGCGCACTCGATGGAAATCGTCCAGTGCACTTTCCCGAACTGGCAAATGAAGGTCGGCGACAGCACGGCGGCCAACGGCCTGCACGGTGCCCTCGTCGTCGGTCGCAAGCTGCCGGTGGGCGGGCTCCCTGACCTCGCGGGCAAGTTGCCCGCGATCAGGGTCAATCTGAAGAAGGGCAAGGCACTCGTCGACCAGGGCGTCGGCTCCAATGTCCTCGACAGCCCGCTGCTCGCCCTTGCGCACCTCGTGGAGCTGCTCGCAACGCTGCCGGACTTCCCGCCCCTTTCGGCCGGCGAGATCGTCAGCACCGGTACGATGACGGACGCCGCCCCCGTGGCGCCCGGCGAGACCTGGTCGACCGAGTTCGAAGGCGGTGAATTGGCCGGCATGACGGTCCGCTTTGAATAAGCACCCGATGCAGACCCGCCCCCTCGCGGGGATTACAGTCGTCGCGCTCGAGCAGGTGATCGCCGCACCGTTCGCCACTCGCCAGCTCGCCGAGCTCGGCGCCCGCGTGATCAAGATCGAGCGCCCCGCGGTGGGTGATGCCTCGCGCGGCTACGACACCACGGTCAAGGGATTGTCGTCGCACTTCGTGTGGGTCAACCGCTCGAAAGAAAGCATTGCGCTGGACGCAAAGCACCCGGAGGCGAAGGCGATCCTCGCCAAGCTGGTCGCCAAGGCGGACGTATTCGTGCAGAACCTCGCGCCCGGCGCCGCGGCCCGCCTCGGGCTGGGCGCACAGGAGCTGCGCGCCAGGCACCCCGGGCTCGTCTGGTGCGGAATCTCCGGTTACGGCGAGAACGGGCCCTACAGCGCCAAGCGCGCCTACGACCTGCTCGTGCAATGCGAAACCGGGATGCTTTCGGTGACCGGCACGCAGGATGCGCCGTCGAAAGCGGGCATCCCGATCGCCGACATAGCGGCCGGCATGTACGCGTTCTCGGGGATCCTCGCAGCCCTCTATCGCCGCAAGGACACCGGCGAAGGCGCAACGCTCGACATCTCGATGTTCGAATCCCTCGGCGAGTGGCTCGGCTTTCCGGCCTATTTCACCGCGTACGGCGGCAAGCCCCCGCCGCGCACCGGAGCGGCGCACGCCACCATCGCACCCTACGGCCCGTTCGTGGCCGGCGACGGCAAGACCGTCTTCCTCGGCGTGCAAAACGAGCGTGAGTTCGCGCGATTCTGCGAGCAGGTGCTCGGCCGGCCCGACCTGCCGGAAGACCCGCGCTTCGCGACCAGCAGCGCGCGCAACGAGCACCGGCCCGAATTGAAGGCGCTGATCGAGAAAGTCTTCGCCGCAATGACCGCCGAAGGCATCGTCGCGCGGCTCGAGGCCGCCGGCATCGCGAATGCGCGCCTGAATACGATGCAGGAATTCTGGGACCACCCCCAGCTCGAAGCGCGCAACCGATGGCGCGAAGTCGAGTCGCCGGCGGGCCCGCTCGACGCGATGATCCCGCCGCTCAACATTGCCGGCCTCGAGCCCGACATCCGCGCTTTGCCCGCCGTGGGGCAGCACACGCGCCCGATCCTCGCCGAACTCGGTTACGACGACCGGGCCGTCGAAAGACTCGATTCCGAAGGCGCCCTGTGACCACGACCGGCACGACCCCGGAATTCGAAGCCTTCGCCGCCAAGTTCAGGCTGGCCGAGCTCGAGGTGCGGAGCTACCGGCACTGGACCTGGTCGGTGCGCCCGGCCCAAGGCACCCTCGGCGCATCGGTCATTTCCCTCAACCGCCCGGCAACCGCATGGTCGCAGGTCGATGCCGGCGAAAACGCCGGGCTTTCGCAGGTCGTTTCGGACATCGAGGCGGTTTCGCGCAGGGTGTTCGGCCAGGACAAGATCAACTACCTGATGCTGATGATGGTCGACCAGCATGTTCACTTCCACGTGTTTCCCCGCTACTCGAGTGAACGGCAGTTCGGGGGCCGAAGCTGGCTGGACGCGACCTGGCCGAAGCCGCCCGACCTGCAGGCGGGCGAACTCGATGCAGAAACGCTGGCCGCGATCCGCGAGGCGCTGAAGACGGGCTGATCCGCGCACATCCGGCTACAGCGCATCGAAACAGGACGGCAGCCCTATTTCGAATAAATATTTTCCAAAGTCCGCGCCGTTATTGAATCTTGAGGCGATTTTGTATCGGTACCGGTACATTAAAAGCGCGGCCTCCGCTTTTCGAAGAGGGCCGCGAGGCCTTCGCGGTGCTCTTCGCCGGTGACCGCGATGCCTTGCGCACAGGCTTCGTTCTCCAGTGCAGCGGAGAGGTCAGCCCCGAGCGCGCCGTGCAACAACTGTTTGGCGAGTGCCTGCGCGTTTGGCGGTCCCTCAGCGATTTGCCGGGCGAGTTCGCCGGTGGCGTCGACTAGCGCTTCGGCCGGAACCACGCGGTTTACGAGGCCCATCTCGAGAGCTTCGGCCGCTTCCACGATCCGGCCCGTGTAGACCAGTTCCTTGGCGCGCGCCAGGCCGATGATGCGCGGCAGCAACCACGAGCCGCCGCCGTCGGGCACCAGCCCCACTTTGCCGAAGACTTGCCCGAAGCGCGCCCGGTCGGCGGCCACGACGAGGTCGCAGCACAGCGCCAGATTGCAGCCGGAGCCCACGGCGTATCCGTCCACCATTGCAATCGTCGGACGCGGAAAGCCTGCCAGCCGCATCACGAGGCGGTTCAGCACCCTGACGCGATCGCTGTGCTCGGCGGCGCTCGGCGTGGCGCCGCGCAGGCTCTTCATGTCGCCGCCGGCGCAGAAATTCCCGCCGGCCCCCGTGAGGATCAGCACGCGCGTGGGTGCCTGCGCCTCGATTTCGTCGAGCGCCGCCATCAACTCGCGCCGCATGACCATGTCGAGCGCATTGCGCGCATCGGGCCGATTCAGCGTCAGCGTCGTTACCGCTCCGGAAGCCTCGACAAGCAGGGTTTCGTACGTCTTCATCCGGCAGCCTCCTGTTCGCGCGAGCTTTCGGCAAGGAAACGCTCCCTCAGTACGAGCTTCTGCACCTTGCCGCTGGAACTCAGCGGGAACTCGGCGATCGCGCGCACATGCCGCGGCACCTTGTAGCCCGCGAGGGACTTGCGGCAATGGCCGATCAGTTCATCCTCCGAGCAGGCGACGCCCGGGCGCAACTGGACGTAGGCAACACCGACCTCCGAGGCGCGCGGATCCGGCACCCCCACGAGCACCGCCATCAGCACCGCCGGGTGCCCTGTGAGCACGCTCTCCACTTCGAGGCACGACACATTGTTGCCCAGCGTCTTGAGCGTGTCCTTGATGCGACCCTTGAAGTAGATGTAGCCCTCTTCGTTGGCCGACGCCAGGTCGCCGGTGTAGAACCAGCCATCGGCATCGATGACCTTTTGCGTTTCCTCGGGCTTGTTGTAATAGCCCTTCATGACGTTGAAGCCCCGGACGCGGATCTCGCCGTCCTTGCCGGTCTCGACCGGCACATGGGTATCCGGGTCGGCAATCTGGAATTCGGTGGTGCACACGACCTTGCCGATCGAACTCGTTACGCGCTCGACACCATCGCGCCACGACGCGACCATCGTGAGCCCGTTGGTCGTCTCGGTCAGGCCGTAACGGGTGTTGAGCCCTTCGGCCTTGAACGCGGCGATGAGTTCCGCCAGGAATCCCGTCTGGAACGGCCCCGGGAACAGGGTGAACCGCCGCAGCGAAGAAGTATCGTAGCTGCCGACGAGGCCGCTGCCGAGCAGGTCCACGAACATCGCGGTGACACCGTAGAACCAGGTCGGGCGCTCCGCCTGCACTGCTTCGAGCATGCTCGCGGGCGTGAACCCCTGCCGCAACACGAGGCAACCGCCGACATGGAGCATGCCGACCACGCTGTTCAGCGCACCCATGATGTGGCACATCGGCAGCACGAAGAGTACGCGGTCGGCCGCCGTGAGCTCCTCGGGCACCACCCGCACTTCGTAGATGTTCCGCGTGATCTGCCCGTGCGCGAGCATCACGCCCTTCGGGTAGGCCGTGGTCCCCGAGGTGTAGATGATGATCGCGACATCGTCGACCCCGACCGCCGCAGACAGCGCGGCCAGCGCCTGCTCATCCGGTTCCCGCGCAACGAGGTCGCGATAGGCGATCCGCCCCGCGCGGGCCTCGCCGAGGCAGACGATCCTTTCGAGCCGCGGATAGCTCGCGAGGTCCAGGCCCGGCGGTTCGGTGTCCATGACCAGCGTCGCGCTGTCGGACTGGCGCAGCACGTAGTCGGCCTCGGACCTGGAGTAACGTGTATTCAACGGCACGAGAACGGCGCCGAGCTTCATCACCGCGAGTTCGATCAGGACCCACTCGACCCGGTTCGCCAGCCAGAGCGCCACGTGCTCGCCCCGCCCGACGCCCATGCGCGCGAGACCCCAGGCGATCCGGTCGACCTCGCGCAGATAATCCGAATAGGTCAGCCTGCGGCGGGGATCCACCAGCGCTTCGCGCGCGCCGTGGCGCGCCGCAGCGCGAGCGAGGAGCGAGCCGACGGTCGTCGGGACGGCGTCCGGGTGCAGCGGCGGGCGCTCCTGCATCAGCGTCCAGTGAACCTAGGTGGGCGCTTTTCCAGGAAAGCCGCAATGCCTTCCTGGTGATCCTCGCTGGAGATGGCAATGCCCTGCGAAAGCGCTTCGAGATCGAGCGCCGCGGCAAGGTCTGTCGTCACGCTTCGGTTCATCATGTGCTTGGCCATGCGCAGTACCGCCGGCGGCGCACCCGCGATCCTTTCGGCGAGCGTGCGTACCGTCCTCGCCAGGTCCGTAACTGGCACGACCTGGGTGATGAGGCCGATCCGCTCTGCCTCGGCGGCACCGATGATATCCGCCGTATAGATGAGGTGCTTGGCGCGCGCCATGCCGATGATGCGCGGAAGCAGCCACGTGCCGCCGCCGTCCGGCACGAGGCCGATCTTCCAGAACGGCTGCCCGAACCGCGCGCGCTCCGAGCAGATCACCAGGTCGCAGCACAGGGCGAGCGTCGTGCCGGCACCCACCGCTGCGCCGTCCACCATGGCGATGGTCGGCTTGGGCAGGTCGGCCAGGCGCGTGATCAGGCGGTTCAGGCCGCCGACGCGCGTGCGCCCCTCCGCCGCGGTCAGGCGCTTTGCGCGCATCATCCGGATGTCGCCGCCCGCACAGAAGTTCTCTCCGGCGCCGGTCACGATGACGACCCTCACTGCATCGTCCGCGGCGAGTTCGTCGAGCGCATCGGCGAGTTCCTTGCGCATCAAGAGGTCGATGGCATTCATGCAATCCGGGCGATTGAGGCGCAGCGTGGTGATCGCGCCTTCGCGTTCGATGACGATGGTTTCGTAGTTCACGGCGTTTATTCCGGCTTGATATTGGCGTCCCGGATCACTCGGGCCCACTTCTCCCGCTCGAACGCGATCTTGCGGGCGGTGTCGGCCGGCGTGCTCGCGACGATCAGGAACCCCGAGGCTCCCAGCTTCTCGCGCAGCTCCTGCGATTCGAGTGCGCGGACGATTGCGCGATTCAGGGCATTCACGATCGCTGGCGGCGTGCCCGCCGGGGCGACCACGAACTGCAACGTGTCGCCCTCGAAACCGGGAATCGCGGATTCGGCGATCGTCGGCACATCCGGGAGCGAAGGTGCGCGCACACTACTCGTGACCGCCAGGGGCCGCAACCTCCCCGCCTTGACGTGCTGTACCGCTGCTGGCAGCGCGGACATGCAGACCGGCACCTGGGCGCCGAGCACGGCCTGGATCGCCGGGCCGCCGCCGTTGTAGGACACATGTGTCATCTGCAATTGCGCACCGAGCCGGAACAGTTCGGCGCTCAGGTGAGGGCCCGTACCCACGCCCGGGGACGCGTAGTCCACCTTGCCCGGCGTCGAACGCACGACTGAGAGAAACTCCCGGATGTCTTTCGCGGCGAACGACGGATGGGACACGAGGATGTTCGGCGAAGTCACTGCCAGAGTGACCGGCGCGAAGTCCTTGACCGGGTCGAATCCCGCATTCGGATACAGCGAGGGATTGATGACGTATGCGCTGCTCGCCAGGAGGAGCGTGTAACCGTCGGCTGCGGCACGGGCCGACTGTGCCATGCCGATGTTGCCGGCCGCACCGGGACGATTCTCGACGACGAACGGCTTGCCGCCGAAAGATTCGGAGAGCTTCTGCGCAAGCACGCGCGCCAGCACGTCCGCCGGCCCACCCGGTGCGAAGGGCATGATCACCTTGACCGGCCGGGCGGGATAATCCGCATCCGCCGCGGCACCGGTCAGCGGAAACGCGCCCAGGAGACCGGCGACCGCGAGAGAGAGAAAGCGTGGGCACATGGCTGCCGTCCCTACTTCTTCAACCCGAGTTCGCGGATCAGGCCACCCATGAGCTCGTAGGAACGGTCCATGTATTCGCGGCTGGCCGCGGGCCCGAGATAGGCGATGGGGATGTTCGCTGCGCGCGCCTTTTCGACGACCTCGGGATCCTGGAGCGCTTTCCGGAAGGCGTCATGAAGGATCGAAATCACGCGCTCGGGCGTGCCCTTGGGCACGATTACGATGTTATAGAAACCCATGCTGCCCTTGACACCCTGCTCGACCATGGTCGGCAGGTCGGGCGCGTCGGCGAGTCGCTGGTCCGAGTAGACGCCGATGCCACGCACCGCCTGCGCCGCGATCCGCGGGCCGGCCGCCGATATGTCGACGCTGCCAAGGTCCAGGTGCCCGCCCAGGATGGCAGTGGTGACCTCGCCGTTGCTCTTGTGCGGGACATAGGTGAATTTGATGCCGTAGGCCCGCTCGATCAGCACCGCGGCAAACTGGCTCGAAGTACCCAGCGCCGTCGTGCCGACCTTGAGGCTGCCGGGACCGCCCGTGCGCGCGGCGGCGACGATATCTGCCACCGTGCGCAGCGGTGAATTCGCGGGTGAGATCATGACCGAGGGAACATTGGTGAGCTGAATCACCGGCACGTAGTCGTAGCGGTCATAAGGCACGCCCGGATTGTGCGGAAGTGCGGCGGTGTTCCCGGTCGATGCGACCGCGATCGTGTAGCCGTCGGGGGCCGAAGTCGTAAGTTGCAGCAGCGTACTGGTACCGGGCTTGTTGACGACGACCACCCTCTGCCTCAAATTGCGCGAAGCGGCCGCCTCCACCATCCGCACTGAAAGGTCGGTGCCGCCGCCGGGCGCCTGGGGAACCAGGAACGTGATCGGCTTGGAGGGAAAATCCTGTCCGAATGCGACGCCCGCAGCAAAGATCGAGGCAAGTAACGCAGAAGCCAGTCGAAGTTTCATGGAATCCTCCGGGAAGGTAAGAATCGCCGGAAGAACGTGGCGACGGGATCGTAGTAGCGGTCGGCCACCCGTTCCTTGAGCGGGATGATCGCGTTGTCGGTGATCCGGATCTGCTCCGGGCACACCTCGGTGCAGCACTTGGTCACGTTGCACAGGCCGATTCCGGCCTGGTCCTTGAGGAGCGGCACGCGGTCGCCGGTGTCCAGCGGATGCATCTCGAGCGCCGCGATCCGCACGAACGAGCGCGGTCCGGAATACGCCGGCCTGAGGTCGGCGTGGTCGCGCACGACATGGCAGGTATTCTGGCAAAGGAAGCATTCGATGCAGCGGTGGAACTCCTGGATGCGCTCGACGTCTTCCTGGTACATCCGGCGCTTGCCATCCGGGCCCGGCGGCACCGGCTGGAAAGGCGGGATGCCGGCCGCCTTCGAGTAGTTGAAGGACACGTCGGTCACAAGGTCCCGGATGATCGGGAACGAGCGCATCGGGCCTACCGTGACCGGCTGTCCGGGCGGCAGGCTGTTCAGGCGCGTCATGCACATCAGCCGCGGGATGCCGTTGACCTCGGCGCTGCACGAGCCGCACTTGCCCGCCTTGCAGTTCCAGCGCACTGCGAGGTCGCCGGCCTGGGTTGCCTGCACTTCGCGCACGGCGTCCAGCACGACCATGCCCTCGGCGGCGTTCAGCCGGTAGCTTTTGAATTCCCCGCCGCCGGCGTCGCCGCGCCAGACCCGGAGGTGGACTTCGTTCGCATCCAAGCAAATTGCTCCTCGAGTAGCTGCTTCAACTCATCGGGTACCAACAGTATCCTGAACTCTTCGGGCATTTCGGGCAGCGCTTCCTGCGCAACGCGCAGGCCGTTGCCCGATCGTCGAACCACGATCCGGGCGGCGCCGAGCGAATCGCTAGTCCCCGGGAAATCGTCGCGTGCGTGGCATCCGCGAGTCTCTTTGCGCGCAAGGGCCGCAAGCGCCGTCGCCTGCGCAAAGTCGAGCATCGACCCAAGGTCGAGGCACAGGTGCCAGCCCGGGTTGAACAGGCGCGGCCCGCGTGCGGAGAGCTTTTCCGCCCGGCGACGCAGTTGCTCGATCCGGTCGAGAGCTTCCCCGAGCCCGGGTCCCGTCCGGCGCAGGCCGGCGTGTGCATGCATGCATTCCTGCAACTCTCGCAAAAGCGAATAGGGGTCCTCGCCGCCGGCGCGAACCAACGGCGCTTCGATTCGCCGCGCGATTGCGGCGACAGCCCCCGATTCGCCCTTCGCGGGCACGCGAACAGCACCGGCCTGCAATGCGTGCAGCGCCGCGTTCAGCCCAGCGCGCCGGCCGAATACCAGCAGGTCCGCAAGCGAATTGCCGCCCAGCCGGCTCGCACCGTGCGCGCCGGCCGCGACTTCACCAGCGGCATACAGGCCCTTCACGGACGTTGCGGCAGTCTCGGCGTTCACTTGCACGCCGCCGATCGAGTAGTGGCAGGCCGGCGCCACTTCCACCGGCTGGCGGGTGAGATCGATCCCCGCCAGCTGTTCGAAGCGCCTGCAGGTCGAAGGCAGCAGGCTGCGAATCTCCTGCCGTGGGCGGCGCGTCGCAATATCGAGGTGAACGCCGCCGTTCGAAAAGCCCCGGCCGGCGCGAACCTCGGCATCGATCGCACGCGCGACCACGTCCGAGGGCAGCAATTCAGGCGGCCGGCGGCGGTCGCGCCGCGTCGAATGCCATTCGTCGGCCTCGCGCTCGGTGTCCGCCGTTTCGGCGCGCATCAGGCCGGGGACATAATCGAACATGAATCGCCGGCCTTCGGCGTTGCGCAGCACGCCGCCGGCGCCCCGGACCGCTTCGCTGACCAGCATCCCTTGCGCACTGCCTTGCCTCACCAGGCAGGTCGGGTGGAACTGCGTGAATTCCATATCGACGAGGTCGGCGCCGGCCCGCAGGGCGAGGCTCACGCCATCGCCGGTGTGTTCCTGAGAATTCGACGAAACCTTCCACGCGCGCCCGCCACCGCCGGTGGCCAGCACTACGGCCCTGCATCGAAAGTGCGCCAGTCGGCCGGTGTCACGCCGCAGCGCCAGCGCGCCGATGATGCGTCCCTCGTCCGCGATCAACTCCTGGGCGCTGCACTCCATGTGCACCTCGACCCCGAGACGGATCGCTTGCTGCTGTAGCGTGCGCATGATCTCGACCCCGGTGCGGTCCCCGGCGTGCGCGAGGCGCGCGTACCGGTGGCCGCCGGCATCCTGCTGGCGAATGAGTCCGGCCGGCGTACGGTCGAACACCGCGCCCCATGATTCCAGTTCGAGCACGCGCGCCGGCGCCTCCCCGGCAAGGATGCCGGCCATCCGCCAGTCGTTGAGCAAAGAGCCGCCGCGCAGGGTGTCGCGGAAGTGGGCCTGCCAGCCGTCCTCGGCGTGCACGTTGCCGAGCGCCGCTGCGATCCCGCTTTCGGCCATGACCGTATGTGCCTTGCCGAGCAGCGACTTGCACAGCAGCACCGTGCGTGCGCCTTGCGTCGCGGATTCGATCGCGGCGCGCAAGCCCGCGCCGCCGGCCCCGACGACGAGCACGTCACAGTCGTGCGTCGCGAGTTCGACGGGAATCAGAACAGCCTCGGATCGTGAAGCAGGCCCATCGAAAGTGCGCGCACATAGAAATCCGCAAGCACGACGGATGCGAGACTGACCCAGCCGAATTCACGATGCCTTTCGTTCAGGCGGCTGACGAACTTCCATGCACGCGACCGGACCGGCGCGCCGTGCAGGGAGTCGAGGTGGCCGCCGCAGGCATGGCGGCAAGAGTTGCACGACAGGATGTACAAGGACAGCAGCGCCGCATTCACGCAGAGCACGATCGTGCCCAGGCCCAGGCCCCAGCCATCGGCAAAACGGAAGGCGCGCAGCGCGTCCCACCAGAGGAAGGCGAGGACCGGAAGCGTGAGGTAGAAGAAGTAGCGGTGCAGGTTCTGCAGCACCAGCGGGAAGCGGGACTCGCCCCGGTAGTTCGCCGAGACGTCCGGCACCGCGCAGGCCACCGGCGAACGAAAGAGCGCGCGATAGTACGCTTTGCGGTAGTAATAACAGGTGGCGCGCATGCCTCCGGGCACCCAAAGAACAAGAAACGCGGGCGAGAGCGTCCACCAATTGCCCAGCAGCGGCACGCTGACGTGAGTACAACTCGCCGCGATGCACGGCGAATAGAACGGGGAGAGGTATGGCGCTGCATAATAGTGGCCGTTCTGCAGCGCGGCCCACAGCGCGTAGGCGATAAACGCAACCAGCGCCAGTGCAGTAACCAACGGACCGGCCCACCACGCGTCGGTGCGCCCCGCCGGATACGGCTCCAGCCGGATGACCCTGCCGTCCACTGGCACCCCTGCCCGCGCCTGCTACTTCTTCATCCCGAGGTCGTTGAGGAGCGTCCCGAAGACCTCGTAGTTCCTGGTGAGCCTTTCGCGGCTTTCCTTCGGGCCGAGATATTCGAGCGGCATGTTGGCCTTGGCCGTCTTCTCGATGACGTCCGGATCCTCGAGCGCCTTGCGGAAGGCCTGGTGGACAGTGGAGATGATCGTGTCGGGCGTCCCTTTGGGCGCAAGCAGCATGTTGTAGAAGCCCGCCTCGATATCCATGCCCTGTTCCTTGAGCGTCGGCACGTTCGGCAGGCTCGGCAGCCGCTTGGCAGCGAACAGGCCGAGCGCGCGCACGGCGCCTGCCTGGATCTTGGGACCGGCCGCCGCCAGGTCCGCGCCGCCCGCGTCGATCTGCGCACCCATGATCGCCGTGACGATCGGGTCGCTGCTCTTGTGCGGGATGAAGGTGAACTTGATGCCGTAGAGCTTTTCCATCTGCACGAACGGCAGGTGGATCGTGGTCCCCGGCGAGGTGATCCCGATCTTGAGCCGGCCCGCCGGATTCTTCTTCGCGAAGTCGATGAATTCCGCACTCGACTTGAACTGCGAGTCGGGCGACACGATCAGCAGGTTCGGGATATTGGAGATCTGCACGATCGGCACGTAGTCGTCCGGCTTGAAGAGCACCGTCGACGAAGCCACATGCGGCTGCACCGTCAGCGTCGCCGTGCTGCCGATTGCCAGGGTGTACCCGTCGGGCGCGGCGCGGACGAACTGGTTCATCATCACCGTGCCGGCTGCGCCGGGGCGGTTCGTGATCACGATCTTCTGCCCGAGGATGCGCGACGCCGCGCCCTCGGTCAGCCGGATCGAAAGGTCACTGCCGCCCCCGGGGCCGTACCCCACGAGCACTTCGATCGGACGGGTCGGATAGCTTTGCGCCTGCGCGCCCTGGGGCGGCAGGAGAGCCCCGCAGAATGCCAACGCTGCGAGCAGTGCCTTGTGGATATGCCTCATACGTACCTCCTTGGGTGACGAAGCCGGCGCTCCTGGAAATCTCGCCTGCCGTGGCGACCACGACCGGCGCGATGCGTTTGATGACCTCGGCGCCCAGCCGGTAAGCCGGCGCCGAGATGCCCACTGCCGCCACCACGCGGCCCTCGTGGTTGTGGATCGGAGCGGCGACCCCGACGACTTCGCCGTGGAATTCGCTGCGGTTCAGCGAATACCCGCGCTTGCGGGTCAGCGCGAGGTCGCGGTCGAGGTCCGCGGGCCTGGTCAACGTGTTTTCCGTATAGCCGCGCAGCGGGCGCGCAAAGACATGATTCACGATCTCCGGCTGGAAGGCGAGCATCGCCTTGCCGGTGGCGACGCAATACGACGGCGCGCGAACGGTGGCCGCGTTGTCGGCGCGCACGGTCTGGCGGCCTTCCACCCTGTCGACATAGATCACCCATGCGGGATCGACCGTGTCCAGGATCCCGAGGCGCACGGTTTCGCCGCATTCGCGCACCAGCGCTTCGACGTGCGGCCGCGCGATATCGCGCAATCCCATCTGCCTGATCGCGAGCGACCCCTTCTCCCAGAGGCGTACGCCGAGGCGGAATTTCTTCGACTCGGGATGCCGGTCGATCCAGCCGCCCTCCAGCAACGTCGTCATGATGTGGTGGACCGTCGGCTTTGGCATGTCCACGTGGCGCGCGAGGTCGGCAAGCGTCCACTCCGGCGTCTCGGCCGTGAAGGCGTCGATCAGCAGGAAAACCTTCTTGAGCGAACGCAGCACGCGCCGGGCTCAGCCGAGGTGCAGGAAATCGCGCGCGTTCCCGGAGCGCAGGCGCTCCTTGTCGGCTTCCTTGATCCGCGCGTTCTTCTCGAGCAGCTTCACGTCGCGGAATTTCATCGCGCCGCCCGGGTCGTCGTGCGGGTAGTCGGTGGCGAACAGGAACCGGTCGGCGCCGATGAAGTCGATGGCGTCGGGGAGTTCCGGCTCTTCGGTCTCGATCGTGAAGAAGAAGTTGTTCTTGAAGTAGTGGCTCGCGGGCTGCTTGTTCTTCTCGAGGTAGATCTCGAGAGGCTCGAGCGCCTTGGCGCGTTGCAGGTTCTGGTCACCGTGTTTCGGGCCGCGGCCGCGGAAGAAGGGCGTGGCATCTTCGTTGTCGTAGTCGACGATCGCGGTGCCGAAGCTCGCGTCCAGGCGCTCGACCAGCGGCTTGATGAACCCGGTGCCCGCTTCCGTATAGACGAACTTGAGGCTGGGGTACTCGTCGAGAAGGCCGCTGGTGAACAGCGACACGAGGCTCATCTGGCCTTCGTTCGGCACGAAGAAATCCAGGCCGTCCTTCTGGAACCACACGTTGTTGCTCAGGCGGTGCCCGTGCTGCACGGCATGCAGGTAGATCGGCATGTCGAGGTTGGCCGCCGCGCGAAAGAACGGCCACAACTGGCGCTGGCTGCCCAGCCCCTCGCTGTAACAATGCGTCTTCACCGGGTACACCTTGTCGATAGCCACCCCGGTAAAGCCGTTGTCCTTCGCCCAGGCCATCTCCTTGATGGCCGCATCGGGATCCTGCAATGCGATCAAGGCGATGCCGGAGACGTGCCGCGGGTATTTTTTCTGCAAGTCGAGCACCGACAGGTTCCAGGAATGCGCCATGGCCGTGGCCAGCGCCGGCTCGATCAGGTAGGACCACCATCCCGAGAACTGGGCGAGGACGCAGGTGCGCTCAATCCCCAGTTCGGCATAGTCCTTCACGCGTGCCTCCATGTCGGACATCCCCAGGTAGTTCGCGCCGGTGCCCGGTGCCGACAGCGGCGTCGAGCCGGGGACTTTCGGCGGAGAGCCGGGAAAATCGAGGCCGACATACTCGCCCCTGTCATCGAACTTGAGGTGCGGTCGAAGCGCATCCAGGGCGCCGGGGACGCGATCGAACGCGTCGCGTGGCATGAAGTGGGTGTCGCAGTCGATGATCATTGGGGCCTCCGGGGAGGGATGTTAGAGGTGGGTTTCGGATGTTCCACAATATTGAACACTATTCAGAATTTCGGGTTGCGTGTAACTTTATCGCAGCCCCCCGCCCTGTCAAGGACGAGTCGGCGACGGACTGGAAGGAAACGGGAACCATGAGCGATGAGGCAAGCCGGCGCGTCCGGGTGGCGGCGGAAAGCGAGTTGTCCGACGAATCCGGGCTGGCTGTAAATGTAGGCGAGAAGACGATCGCGATCTTCCGGGTCGAGGGCCGCTGCTACGCGATCGACAACGTGTGCCCCCACCGCGGCGGGCCGCTGGCCGAGGGTGACGTGGAAGGCCATATCGTTCACTGCCCCTGGCACGGCTGGACATGGGACGTGCGCACCGGGCTGAACCCGAGGCAGCCGGCGAGCAAGGTCGCTTGCTTTCCGGTCACGGTGAAGGACGGTTCGGTCTTCATCGACGTCGGCCCGGACCCGGCCACCGGCTAGGCGAGAAGCGCGGCAAGGTCTGCGCCTCGCGCATTCCGCTCGAGTTCGGCGATCCCGCGCACCAGCGCGGCGACCTTTCCAGGTGTCCGTGGCACGACCGCATGCCGCGCGCATTCCTCGAGCTTCGCACGCAATCCGGCCTCGGAAAATGGACGCTTCGGATGGCCGCGCGCCAGCTCGACGCGCTTTTCGAGAACGCTGCCATCGGCCAGGCGGACCGACACCTGCCCCTCGCGCCGCGGGTCGACGTCGACGCGGACCTTTGCGGAGAAGGCCAGCACACGCGGGTCGCGCAGTGCCGAGTCCTGCAATTCAGCGATGCCGAACGCATTTCGGCAGGCGGCCGACGCGATTACGTACTGCATGCTGAACTGCGCATCCACCTGCGGGCAGCTGCGTGGCGCGTAGGGGTGATCGACGAGCCCGGCAGCGTGCTTGGTGGCAACCCACACCGTGATCGATTCGACGCGGTCTGGCGCAAAGCGTTCTTCGCGCACCAGGTCGAGCATCGCGTCCAACGGCTCCTGGCTGTAGCTGCAGCACGGAAAGGGCTTCAATGCGATGTCGAGCATGCGGAATTCGCGGCCCAATCCGCTCGAAAGCGCATCGGGGTTGTAGTCGGCGCCGTAGTGGGACGGGTACAGCCCGTAGCGGCCGGCGAGGATGTCGTGCGCACCGGTGACGCCCTGGCGCGCAAATGCCACTGCGGATACGGCCGCTTGCGCACACAGCCCGGGTTGCACGCGCTGGATCAAGGTGCCGTCAAGCAGGCCCTGGCGATTGCCGGCCGAAAGGCTGTAGGCGATTCCGAGCGCATGACGAAGCCGGGCCGCGTCGAGCCCCTGGATCTTCCCTGCCGAAAGCGTCGCGCCGAAGATCCCGAAAAGCGTCGTGGTCAGCCAGGGATGGCCGCCGCGATTGGTGGCCGCCAGCGTCATGCGGCAGGCCAACTCGAGCCCGAGGACATGCGCCACCAGGAAGTCGCGCCCGCCGGCGGCAGGCGAAATTTCGGCGGCGGCGAGCAAGGCCGGTACCACGACGACGTTTGCATGCAGGCCGGTGCCGACCTGCGTGTCGTCGTAATCCATCGCATGGGCCATCACCCCGTTGGCAAGCGCAGCCATCGGCGCCGGGACCTTGAGCCCGTGCACGGCGACGGTGCTCTCGGCCCGGCCTCCCCACTCGCAGACCTGTTTAACGATTTCCGGTGCGCCCGGCGCGCCGGATCCGGCCAGCATGGCCGCCGCGGTGTTGGTGAGGTAGGTCTTTGCGGCCCCCACGACCTCGGCAGGCAGATCCTCGAAGCGTGCCTTCACGGCCCAGTCGAGCCATTCCCCGAGGAGGTCAGTTCCGGCGTTGGGCTGGTTCATGCCTCAGCCGCCTCGAAGGCCAGGTGGCGCAGGTCCTCCGGGGGCTCGGCGCGCGGCACCAGAGTCGGCGCCAAGGCCCCGGGGCCTCCCGGAATCACGACGTTTGCGCGGGAGAGCGCAGGATTCGCCGCAGGATGGTCTTCGCGCACGTGCGCGCCGCGCGTCTCGCGCCTCTCGAGGGCGGAGCGAACGACCGCCTCCGCCACCGTCAGCAGCGAACGCATGTCCAGCGCGCATTGCCAGGCAGGATTGGCGGCGCTCCCGCCCGGGGCTGCGATTCGTTCGGCACGGCCGGCCAGCGCCTCGATACCGCGCAGGGCCTGGGCGAGGCCGGCCTCGGTCCTCACCAAAGCTGCCGCGCCCTGCATCAGCTGCTGGAGCTCCCTCTGCAGCTGGTGGGGATTCTCCCCGGACTCGCGCCCTAACGGGGCCCGCGCAACCCGATCCGCCCGTGCAACCTGCTCGGGGTCCGGGCTCGACTTCCGCGCTTGGCGGGCATGGCGAGCCGCCGCCTCGCCTGCCCGATGGCCGAATACGATGAGCTCGGAAATGCCGTTGCCGTTCAGCCGATTGGCTCCGTGCAGGCCACCGGCCGTTTCACCCGCGGCAAAAAGCCCCTCCACCGTCGCGGCGCAGGAGTCCGGGTCGACCCGGACGCCGCCCATCATGTAATGGCAGGTCGGCGCGACCTCCATCGCCTGCGTGCCGATATCCACGTCGGCGAGGTCGAGGAACTGCCGGTACATGTGCGGCAGCGCTCTGCGTATGTATTCGGCCGGCCGGCGTGACGCAATATCGAGGATCACCCCGCCGTTCGGCGTGCCCCGCCCGGAGCGGATCTCGCTCTCCATGGCACGCGACACTTCATCCCGGGGCAGCAGTTCGGGCGGCCGGCGGGCGTCGCGCGGATTCGCGTACCAGCGGTCGGCCTCCTGCGCTGTCTCCGCGATTTCGGCCCGATAGCTGTCGGGCACATACCGGAACATGAAGCGCTCGCCAGAAGCGTTCAACAGGACGCCGCCGAAATTGCGGATACTCTCGGCGACCAGCAATCCGCGCGCGCTTTCGGGCGCCACCATCCCGGTCGGGTGGAACTGCACGAACTCCATGTCGATCAGTTCAGCCCCAGCGCGATGAGCGAGCGCATGACCGTCGCCGGTCGAATCGTAGAAATTCGAGGTGAACGCATAGGCCTTGCCGATGCCGCCCGTGGCGAGCAGAACCGCCGGCGCCGCAAACGTCAATGGAACCCCGCTCTCGCGCCGGTAGCCGAAGGCGCCCGTGACCCGTCCCGAATCCGTAAGCAATTCGACGATCGAGCATTCGGGATACAAGTCCACGCCGCGCTCGGCCAGCCGGACCTGCATGACGCGCAGCAGCTCGAGGCCGGTCCGGTGCCCAAGCCGCGAAAGACGCGCATGGCGGTGGCCGCTTCCCTCGGCAAGGCGGACGTCGCCGTCGCCTGCGCGATCAAAAAGCATGCCCCAGGATTCCAGTTCACGAACACGCAGCGGCGCTTCCTGCGCGAGAACCTGAGCCATCCGCCATTGGTTCACATGGCGCGCGCCTCGTACCGTGTCGGCGTAGTGCTCCTGCCATGAATCCGGCCCGGCATAGGACGCATCGCCCTCGCCAAGCACCGCGGCAAGCGCCGCCCCCATCACGGTCTGGGACTTTCCGAGCAATGATTTCGAGACGACCGCAACGCGCGCGCCGGAGTCGGCGGCGGTCAACGCTGCGCGCAGACCCGCACCGCCCGCGCCGATGACGAGCACGTCATAACTGCGCGGTGGGTCGAGCTCAGGCATCGCGGAAGATTTCCTCCGGCGCCCATGCGCGCCGCGTCAGTCCTTCGGCCGCGAGTGCCGCGCCGAACGCTTCGAGCGTCGGGCGATTGGGCTCGATGCCGTAGGGCCAGAGGTGCGTTCCCATCCGGCGGCGCGCATCCTCCACGTAGGCGGCCAGCCAGGGCAGCGGATAGGTCGACACATCGAAATTGAGCAGGCCCTCTTCGGCCGCGTTCTTCGCCGCCTCGAACCGGGCCCTCAGCAATCGGAGCGCATCGGGTGAGCGCTCGGCGAACGCACGGGTGACGACGATGGTGTGCATGATCGGAAAGATGCGGGTGCGTTCGTAGTAGGCCTGTTCCTCGGCACCGAAGTCCGGGAACAGCCGGCGCAAGCGCCCGTCCCCGAAGCCCGCAGGGGTCCGGCCGGACAGCAGGCAGTCGATCTCGCCCGCCACGGCCATCTCCTCGAGCCCGGCGGCGCTGCCGACGATGCGAGGCGAGACCGAATCCGGATGCGGCGAGTCCTCACCGGCAAACCACTGCAGCGACTCGGCCGGCACGCCGTACTGCCCGGCGAGCATGGCACGCACCCAGACAGCGGTAGTCATTGCATAACGCAATACGCCCATCCGCGCGCCGCTCAGGTCTGCCGCTGACTTCAGCGGACTGCCCGCCGGCACATAAAGCGCCGAGTGCCGGAAAGCGCGCGAAGGGAAGACCGGCAGGACGATGAAGCGCCGGTCCCCCTTGTCGGCGAGGATATACGCAGTCGCAAGCGACATTTCCGCCGCATCCCACGCCTGGTCGCGCAGCATGCGGGGAAACACATGGCCCGGCTCGATCGCCTCGTAGCGAATCTCGAGACCATCCGAGCCGTTGCCGGCCGCAATCGCGGCCAGGTGCGCGTAGCCGCCTGCTGCGACGGTGGCGATCAATCGACGTCGGCGGCCGCGACCATTGCGCGGCGGCGCCGTCCGATGGCGGGGATGGCCGAACTCAGGATCAGGAGCGCGCCGGCGGCCAGCAGCACGACCGGGATCGGCCGGGTGACGAAGATCGCAAAGCTGCCGTCGCCAAGCAGGAGCGACTGGCGCAGCGACTGCTCCATGATCGGGCCGATCACGAAGGCGAGCACCAGCACGGCCGGCTCGAACCCGTAACGCTTCATCAGGTAACCGATGACGCCGAACACGGTCATCATGTACACGTCGAACAGGCTGTTGTTCATGCTGTAGGAACCCACCGCGCAAAAGATCAGGATCACCGGGAACAGCACGCGGTACGGGATCTTGAGCACCTGCACCCAGAGCGCAATCATCGGCAGGTTGAGCACAAGCAGGACGATGTTGCCGAGGTACATGCTCGCGATCACGCCCCAGAAGAGGTCCGGCCGCTCCTTGATCAGCAGCGGGCCCGGCGTCACGCCGTGCACCATGAGAGCGCCCATGACGACCGCCATCACGATGTTCGAAGGGATGCCGAAAGTGAGCAGCGGAACGAAAGACCCGACCGAAGCCGCATTGTTCGCCGACTCGGGGCCGGCTACCCCCTCGATCGCGCCCTTGCCGAAGATTTCCGGCGTCCTGGACAGCCGCTTTTCGATCGCATAGGACGCGAACGAGGACACGATCGCGCCACCCCCGGGCAGCGCGCCCAGCAGGAAGCCGATGACCGTGCCGCGGCCGATCGGCCCGCCGCTGCGCCGCCAGTCATCGCGCGAAGGCAACAGGTCCCTCACCCTGGTCTGGACCAGCACGCGCTCGCTCGGCGACGCGATGTTCGACAGCACCTCGGACACGCCGAACAGGCCCATGATCATCGGGCCGATGTCCAATCCGTCCATCAGGGTCGGGGCGCCGAAGGTGAAGCGGAATGCGCCGGACACGACGTCCTGTCCCACGGTGGAAAGCAGCAGCCCGAGCCCGACCATCACGAACGCCTTCAGCAGGGATCCGGAAGCCAGGAACACGACCAGCAGGAGGCCGAGCAGCATCAGGGCGACATATTCGGGATAGCTGAAGCGCAGCGCGAACTGCGCGAGCGGGGCGGCGATCAGCGTGAGCGCCGCAACGCTCGCCGTGCCGGCGATGAACGATCCGAAGGCGGCCATTCCAAGGGCCGGGCCGGCCCGCCCCTTGCGCGCCATCTCGTGCCCGTCGAGGCACGTGATGACCGACGCGGCCTCGCCGGGAATGTTGAGCAGGATCGAGGTCGTCGATCCCCCGTACATCGCGCCATAGTAGATGCCGGCGAACATGATGAGCGCGCCGGTCGGACCCATCGAGTAGGTCAGCGGGAGCAGCAGCGCCATTGTGGCCACCGGGCCCAGCCCCGGGAGCACCCCGACGAGCGTGCCCACCGCGGCCCCGATCAGGCACAGCATCAGGTTGCCCGGCTGGAACGCCACCGCGAACCCATGCGCGAGGAGGTTGAGCGTCTCACCCATTGCTCAGAGTCCCCAAGGGGTGGGCGGGAAGCTCACGCCGAGCAGCCGAACGAACAACAGCCAGAATCCGGCCGCCCCCAACCCCGCGATCGCCACTGTTCCGCGCCAGGTTGTGCGCGGGTCGAAGCGGCTCAGCGCAAGCATCGTGAGGAAGGTGCTGAGCGCGAATCCGAGCCACGGAAGCATCGCCGCATAGGCAAGGAGCGCGATCACGCACAGAACCGCTTTCGGCCAATTCGGCACCGCGAGCGGCGCCGGCACGTCCACCCGCCAGCCGGCGCGCAGCCTCACGATGGCGCCCAGGATGATGGCCGAGGAGCACGCCGCGATGAGGATCCCGCCCCAGAACGGGAAGAAGCCGGCGCCGGGCTCGGCGAGCGTGCCCAGGCCGAAACTGCGCGCATGCAAAGCAGCCACCACCCCGAGGACGCCGAACAGCAGCCCGCTGACAATGTCGGCTTTCAAGCGGCGCCTTCGCCTTGCCTCACTTCTTCTTCAGCCCGAGTTCGTCGAGCAGCTTGCCGAACGTCTCGTAACTCTGGTTGATTGCGCGCCTCGCGTCCTGCGGGCCGAGATAGGCGATCGGCAGGTTCAGGCTCTTCGAGCGCTCGATCACCGTCGGGTCCTCGAGCGCCTTCTTGAACGCCTCGTGGATCACGCCGACGATCCGGTCGGGGGTGCCCTTGGGTGCGAGGATCACGTTGTAGAACCCGAAGCTGATGTCGGCGCCCTGTTCCTTGAGCGTGCGAAGGTCCGGGAACGTCGGCAAGCGGCTGTCGCGGTACAGGGCGATCCCGCGCACCGAGTTGGACATCATCTTGGGCCCGGCCGCGGCGATGTCGACGCTGCCGATGTCGACGTGCCCGCCGAGCACCGCGGTCACGACGTCGCCATTGCTCTTGTGCGGGATGTAGCCGAACTTGATGTTGAACGCCTTCTCGAGCTGGATCGCGGCGAGATGGCTGATCGAGCCGGTGGGGCTGATGCCGACCTTGAGGGCGCCGGGCGCGGCTTTCTTCGCTGCGGCCACGATGTCGGCCATGCTGTGGAACGGGCTGCCGGCCGGGACCACCAGCAGCGCCGGCACGCTGGTGAATTGGACCACCGGGATGTAGTCCTCGCGCGTATAGGGCGCGCCCGGATTGTGCGGGACCGCCGCAAGGTTGCCGGTCGAGCCGACCACGAGGGTGTAACCGTCGGCCGGACCGGTGACCACCTGGTAGATCGTCGCGGTGCCGGTCTTGTTGACGATGACGACCTTCTGGCCGAGGTTCTTGGACACCGCCTCCTCGAGCATGCGCAGCGACAGGTCGGTGCCCCCGCCGGCCGCGAATGGCACGTAGATGGTGACGGGCTTGGTGGGATAGTCCTGTGCGCTTGCCGCCGTGCACGCAATCAGCATGAACAATGAAGCGAAGATCGCAAGCCGTTTCATGTAATCCTCCTTTTTATGGTATCCGCGCGAGGCGCCCCGTCAGCAGCATGAGGGCTTCGAGCAGGTAGTAGTCGCCCCACACGAGTTCGTGCCGGGTCGACATGCCTTGGTTGCGCTGCCAGCATCCTTCGGTGAGCATGCCTCGCGGCCGTGAATCCCCGGGATGCGTAGGCGCGAGATATCGGTTGACAAGGATGCGAACGGTTCGTGCGCCGGCCTGCAGATATTTTTCGCGTTGCGCTGCCGCAGGCACAAGGCGGGCGAGCTTCAACAGCGCGCACGCAGTCATCGCGGTGGCAGACGTATCCCGCTCGGTGACGGGGATCGCCGGGTCGTCGAAATCCCAGAACGCGACGCCGTCGGCCGGCACCCTGGCGAGCCACCAATCCGCGGCCCGCATGGCGGCATCCAGGTAGAACGAGTCCCGGGTCCACGCAAACGCCTGGACGAAGCCCAGGAGGCCCCAGGACTGCGCACGCGCCCACGTGCTGGTTTCAGCGGCGTAACCCCGCGGACTGTAGAGGCGCAGGGCAATTCCGCTGACCGGATCGACGAGTGCGGCCTGATACAGGGAGCCGTCGGGACGCTGGCACAACTCGATGTGGCGCTTCACGTGTCGCGCCGCAACCTCCGCCAACTTCGGCTCGCCGCCCTCGCGTGCCGCCCACCAGAGCAGCCCCATGCCGGGCACGCCGTCGATGTTGGTTTCGCCGTTCGCATCGCCGGTGAGCGATCCGCTGTCGTGGCCCAGCGGTATGAACCCGGGCCCCGGCATGAATCGCGATGCAAGCGCGGCCGCCCCGCGCCGACCCATCGATGCCCCGAGGGCATTGCCGTCAAGCTGGGCGCCGAGCGCTGCGCCGTAGTAGAAAACCAGCCCGTTCAGCACGTTGTCGCTTCCGAGGCGAACCTCGAGGCGCGCAAGCGCGGCCTCGGCGAGCCTCCGGTACCTTGCGTCGCCGGAGGCCAGCAGCGCGAGCCAGAGTTGTCCCACCCAGAAGCCGCCGGTCCAGCGCCCGTCGGGCGCGGTCATCCATTTGCCGCTCTCGGGATCGGCCGACAGCGGGAATTGCACGCCCACCGCGGCGGCTGTGGCATCGATGCGCCCGAGCATGCGCTCGATCGCGTCGCGGAACAACGGTGCGTCCCCGTCTTCGGCGACCTCGGCGTAGTGCTCGGGGGCGCAGCTCATCCGTGGCCGAAGGCGGGGATGATCCGGTCGCGAAAGGTTTCGAACGAAAGCTTCGGGTCCTTGGCGTGGATGTTGATGATCAGCTGGCTCACGCCGTCGACCGCGACAATCTCCTTCACCTTGGATTCGATCTCCGGCGGCGTGCCGACCACGGTGAGCTCCTGCATGAGCTTGTCCCCGAGCACCGCAAAGAGCTCGTCGGCGAGCTTGTACTCCATGTTCTGGTGGCCTACCGCATCCAGGACACGCTTCTTCATCTCCTCCGAGATGAGGGGCTCCTTGAAGCCGAGGACCTCGTGCGGCACGCGCACCGCGCCCTTGAAGAGCGTGCGGCTCACCTGCGGCAGGAGTTCCTCCACCGCCTGCTTGCGGGTTTCGGCGACCACGCAGTGGGTCCACGCGCAGATATGGAGCTCTTTCGGGTCGCGGCCCACGCGCACCGCCCCGGCGCGGATCTTTTCGATCGCATAGCGCAGGAAATGCGGCGATCCGCCCGGGCTGATGATCGCGCCGTCGCACTCGGCCCCGGCGAAGTCGAAGGTCTTCGGCCCCTCGGCGGCCATGAGCACCGGCATCCGCTTCCTGGGCGGCACCGGCAGCTTGAGCTGCTTGCCGTTGTATTCGATCTCCTGCCCATCGAGGAGCCTGCGGATGATGCGGATCTTTTCGGTGAAGTCGGCAAACCGTGCCGGCTTCTGGCCGAGGAACTTGACCGCGCTGTCGCCCAGGCCGATGCCCATCTTGACGTGACCGTCGGTCAGCGCCGCGAGCGTGGCAAAGCCGTTGGCGATCACGGCCGGGTCGCGCGTCACCGGGTTGGTCACCGCCGTCCCGACGCTCAGGCCGGGCGCGGCCATCGCGCAATAGGACATGGCCACGTACGGTTCGGCAAACCGCGGCGAATCGTAAACCCACACGTGGTCGAAACCGCTCGCCTGCGCATTGCGGGCGTACGGCTGCAGGATTGCAGGATCCCGGGCCCGCAGGCCGAGTCCGAAGTTGATCTTCTTGCCGCTGGTCATCAGGTCCTCGCTTTTGCGCCAGGCGCAAACCTGGCATCGCCCGGGCCGGGCGCCGGTCGGATGTCCCGTTCAAAACCTGCTGTTCAAGATTGTGAAACGGTAGTCCACGTCAAAGAATACTCTTATGATGATTGCGGGTTGTCAAGCGTGAACCCGCTCTCCTTCCCAACCAACCGGACGAGGTGGCCATGCCCGAAATCCGCAAGATCATCGTGACCCGCGAAACCGTTTTCTCCGAGATGCGCACCACTGCGCCGCGGCCGGTCGCGCGCGCAGCGGCGCTCGCGGTCATCGCGAACCCTTTCGCCGGGCGCAGGGTCGACGACCTGGCCGAACTGTTTCGCGCCGGCGGGGAACTCGGCGAGCGCCTGATGGAGGAACTCGCGCATCTGCTGGGCGCACCCGCGGTTTCGTATGGCAAAGGCGCAATCGTCGGCGTCAACGGGGAAATGGAGCACGGCGGCGCATGCATCCACCCGATGCTCGGCAAACCGATGCGGGCGGCCATCGGGGGCGGAAAAGCCGTGATCCCTTCGAACGTCAAAGTCGGCGCGGCCGGCACGCAGCTCGATATCCCTCTTGGCCACAAGGACGATGTGTGGTCGTTCGACCATTTCGACACGCTTACCGTTTTCGTCCCGGATGCACCGAGGCCCGACGAGATCGTCGTTGCGATGGCGATCGCCGACGGCGGACGCATCTCGCCGCGCTGCGGACAGGGGCCGGTGCGCTGAAGCGGGATCCGCCGAGGCCCGATACGCTCGGGCACGATTCGCCGAGTTGCGATTCGATTTTGCGCTTGGATTCCGGGGAAGTCCCGGTTAGGCTTGGCTCGCAACATCCTTCCTGGATTCATCCGATGACCTCTCCCCTGCGAAGCGAAGCCGAGTCCCTGCTGGCAGCGCTCGAGTCGCGGCCTCTCGCGGCGCTCATGCATGAAGCGTGCCGGTTGCGCGAACAGGGCCATGGCCGGGTCGTCAGCTATTCGCGCAAGGTGTTCATCCCGCTCACGAGGCTGTGTCGAAACGTATGTGGCTACTGCACTTTCGTACGCGGCCCGAAGCAGGTGGACCACGCCTTCCTGCGCCCGGAAGAAGTGCTCGAGATCGCGCGACTCGGGCGCGATACCGGTTGCCGCGAGGCCCTGTTCACGCTCGGCGACAGGCCCGAGGCGGTGCATGAATCGGCCCGTGCCGCCCTGCGTTCGCTCGGTTACGGATCCACCTTCGAGTACCTCGCCGCCATGTGCAGGCTGGTGCGCGAGGAGACCGGTCTGCTGCCGCATACGAACCCCGGCGTCCTCGACGAAGCCGAGATCCGCGCGCTGCGCGAGGTCAGCGTCTCCCAGGGCATGATGCTGGAGAGCACCGCGGAGCGGCTGTGCGCACCGGGTGGCCCGCACCACGGATGCCCCGACAAGGTGCCCTCGATACGTCTGGCAGCTATCGAAGCGGCGGGCCGCGTCCGTGTGCCCTATACGAGCGGCATCCTGATCGGCATAGGCGAGACCCGCCTGGAAAGGATCGAAGCACTGCTCGCCTTGCGGGACCTGCAGTCACGCCACGGCCATCTCCAGGAAGTGATCGTGCAGAACTTCCGCGCCAAGGACGACACGCGGATGCACGGTCATGGCGAGCCCGGGTTCGAGGACCTGCTCTGGACCGCGGCGGCCGCGCGCGTGGTGCTGGGCGCCGGCGCCAACATCCAGATTCCGCCGAACCTGAGCGAGGAGCGCTTCCCCGAGCTGCTTGCCGCCGGCATCAACGATTGGGGCGGCATCTCGCCGGTGACCGACGACTACGTCAATCCCGAGCGCAAATGGCCGCAGATCGCGCTCCTTGAGCGCGCGACCCGCGAAGCGGGCCTGATCCCGGTAGAGCGCCTCGCCATCTATCCTGCCTACGCTCACGCCGGCGCGGCGGCTCAATGGCTCGACGCTTCGCTGGTGCGACCGGTGCTCGATGCGATCGACTCGGAAGGCTACGCGCGCGTCGACAGTTGGAGCCCCGGCGTGGCGAACTTGGCTCCCCCGCCGCAAGCCCCGCGAAGCGGCCGCGCGCCGGCCACGGCGTCGATCGATGTCCTGCTCGACCGGGCCGCCGCCGGCGAGCGGCTTGGCGAGACCGACCTCGTCCGGTTCTTCGCCGCCCGCGAGGATGAGGCCGAAGCCATAACAGCTGCCGCAGACGCGCTGCGTGCCCGTGTCAGTGGCGATACGGTGCGCTATGTGGTCAACCGCAATATCAACTACACGAACATCTGCTCGCTGCGCTGCCGGTTCTGCGCATTCTCGAAGGGCAAGACTGCCGAAACCCTGCGCGGCAAGCCTTACGACCTCGCAATGGAGGAAGTCGCGCGGCGCGTTACGGAAGCCTGGCAGAGGGGCGCCACAGAGGTCTGCATGCAGGGCGGAATCCACCCGGCCTACACCGGCGAGACTTACCTCGCGCTGCTGCGCACCGCAAAAGATGCCGTGCCCGGAATGCATGTGCACGCGTTCTCGCCGCTCGAGGTTACGCATGGCGCCCGGACGCTGGGCGTGAGCGTCGAGCGATTCCTTGCGCGCTTGCGCGACGCCGGGCTGGGCTCGCTGCCGGGAACTGCAGCCGAAATCCTCGACGACGAGGTGCGCGCCAAGATCTGCCCGGACAAGCTCGACACCGCCGAATGGCTTCACGTAATCGAAGCGGCTCATCGCGCGGGCATCCCGACCACGGCCACGATCATGTTCGGTCACGTTGAAACGCCCCGGTCCTGGGCGCGACACGTGCTCGCGATTCGCGACCTGCAGGCCCGCAGCCGAGGATTCACCGAGTTCGTCCCGCTGCCGTTCGTGCACATGGAAGCGCCGATGTACCTGCGCGAAGGCGCGCGGCGCGGACCGACCTGGCGCGAGACCCTGCTGATGCATGCCGTGTCGCGCCTGGCGTTGCACCCGCTGATCCCTAACATCCAGGTTTCATGGGTCAAGCTCGGGCCGGTGGGCGCGGCCGCCTGCCTTGCGGCCGGCGCCAATGACCTTGGCGGCACGCTGATGAACGAAAGCATCTCGCGCGCCGCCGGCAACGAGCACGGCGAGGAGTTCCCGCCGGAAGCGATGCACGCGCTGATCGAAGGTGCGGGTCGCGTTCCGGAGCAGCGTAGCACGCTTTACGGCCCGGTCGACGCAGACCGGCGCCGGCTCAGTTTCGGCGCGCCGATCCTGTCGCCTATCGTCCTCACCCCGCCGGCGCGATCGCTGCGCGCCGACGCAACACTGGAAGCCTGAACATGACCACCGCCAACCCGCAAACCATTGCCGTCATCGGCGGCACCGGCGCCGAGGGGCGCGGGCTCGCGTTGCGTTGGGCGGCTGCGGGCCACCGGGTCATCATCGGATCGCGCGACGCAGCCCGCGCCGCCGAGGCTGCCAAGGCGATCGCGGCAGCGCTGCCAGCCACCCAGGTTTCCGGCGACGAGAGCCTCGCGGCGGCCCAATCGGCCCAAGTGGCGGTCCTCGCAGTGCCCTTTGCGGCGCAGCTGGAAACCGCGCGCCGCATCGCGCCGGCTTTGCAGGGCAAGATCCTGATCGACGTCACGGTGCCCCTCATGCCACCCAAGGTGTCGCTGGTGCAGTTGCCACCGGAAGGCTCATGCGTGGTCCGGGTCCAGCGGGAACTCGGCGCGGGCGTGCGCGTAGTCTCTGCGTTCCAGAACGTCTCGGCGCACAAGCTGAGCGACCCCGCCTACGCGATCGCGTGCGACGTGCTGGTGTGTTCCGATTCGAAGGAAGCCCGCCAAGCGGTGATCGCGCTTGCTTCGGACGCCGGGCTGCGCGGGATCGATGCCGGGCCGCTGGCGAACTCGGCTGCGGCCGAGGCGATGACTTCGCTGCTGATCTGGATCAACCGCACTTACAAGATCCCGGACGCGGGCCTCGCGATCACCGGCATCGCCTGAGCACCCGGAGAGGACCGATTGGGCACGCCTAGCCGGCTCGAGCTGATCGGCCTGGAGGGCGTCGGCAGGGTGCAAGCCGGCGACGATCTTGGCGCTCTGGTGGCGATGTCCCTCGCCGTGACCGGCGTCCCGCTCCGCGACGGCGACGTGATCGCGGTGGCCCAGAAAATCGTATCCAAGTCGGAAAACCGCTACGTCGTCATCGAGGACGTCATCCCGTCGATACGTGCGCTCGAACTCGCGCCGAAGTGCGACAAGGATCCGCGCCTCGTGGAAATCGTGCTCAGGGAGTCGCGCGAGGTGCTGCGCGCGGCGCCGGGTGTGATCATCGTCGAGGACAATCGTGGCCTGGTCCTCGCCAATGCCGGCGTGGACCGCTCGAACGTCGACGTAGACGAATCCGGGCGTGAACGCGTCCTGCTGTTGCCCGCCGACCCGGACGACAGCGCGGAACGGTTGCGCAAATCGCTTGCCACCCGGTTTGGCGTTGACGTGGGAGTGATCATCAACGACAGCCTGGGGCGCGCCTGGCGGATGGGAACCGTCGGTGTGGCCATCGGCATAGCAGGCCTGCCGGGCCTGCTCGACCGGCGCGGCGAGGCGGACCTCCAGGGCCGCCCGCTGCTGATCACCGAAGTCGGAATGGGCGACGAACTGGCCGCCGCCGCGTCCGCTGTGATGGGGCAGGCCGCCGAAGGCCGGCCCGTGGTGCTGATCCGCGGCGTCGCCTGGCCGCGTCGGACGGGCAATGCCCGCGAATTGCAGCGAACTCGAGGCAAGGACCTCTTCCGATGATCCTGGCGCTCGCCGGGGGCGTAGGGGGCGCAAAGCTCGCCGATGGACTTGCACGCACGCTCGGCCCCGAGGAGTTGGCGATTGCCGTCAATACCGGCGACGACTTCGAGCACCTGGGTCTGCACGTTTCTCCCGACCTCGACACCGTGATGTACACGCTCGCCGGGATCGCCAATCCGGCGACCGGCTGGGGCCAGGCCGGCGAAACCTGGTCTTTCATGGATGCGCTGGGCAGGCTTGGCGGGCCAACCTGGTTCCGGCTGGGCGACCGGGACCTCGCAACCCACGTGGAACGCACCCGGCGCCTTGCGGCGGGCGAATCGCTGTCGTCGGTGACGCGGACGCTATGCGAAAGGCTCGGGCTGCGCACGGCCCTTCTTCCGATGTCGGACGACGCGGTGCCAACGCGGGTGCGCACCGACGCGGGCTGGCTCGATTTCCAGGAGTATTTCGTGCGTGAGCAATGCCGCCCGGCATTGCGCGAGGTCCGGTACGATGGCGCGGAGCGCGCGGCGCCCTCCGCGGGCCTGGCCGGTGCGCTCGCCTCACCGGACCTCGAAGGCATCGTGATCTGCCCGTCAAATCCCTACCTCAGCGTGTCGCCCATCCTGGCTCTGCCCGGCGTGCGGGACGCGATGCGCGCCGCCCGCACGGTCGTCGCCGTTTCGCCCATCGTCGGCGGCGAAGCGATCAAGGGCCCGGCCGCGAAGATCATGAAGGAGCTCGATGCCGAAGTCTCCGCGCTGGGAATAGCGCGCTGGTATGAAGGCCTTATAAGCACCCTCGTCATCGACCGCGCCGACGAGGCGCTCGCGCCGGCGATCGAAGCGCTTGGCCTGCGCGCCGCGGTCAGAGATACGGTGATGCGCGACGCCGCGGACCGCGCACGGCTGGCCCGGGAGTGCGCCGCGCTCGTCCGCGGGGATCGGCCGTGAGTTCGTATCGCCGCATGCACGCAGTGGTACCCGTCAAGAATCCGGCGTTCGGCAAGACGCGGCTTGCGCCCGTGCTGGACGCAAGGGAGCGTCGCGCGCTCTGCCAGTTCCTCGCGCGGCAGACTGTCGACGCATGCGCGGCCGCCTTTGGCGCGGCGATGACGATCGTTGTTACCTCAGCACCCGACGTGGCCCGGTACGCCGCGCAGGCCGGCGTCCAGGTCGTTCGCGAGAGTGCAGGCGCGGATGATTTGAACGCCGCCATCGCTCTGGGCATCGGGCGCGCCCGGTCGGATGGTTCCGATGCGGTGCTTGTAGTGCCCGCGGACCTTGCCCTTTTGAGCGTCGCGGAATTGCGCTCGGCCGCAGAAGCGATTCCGCCAGACCCCGGCTGCCTGATCGTGCCCGACCGCCACGCGAGCGGCACCAACCTGCTCGGCATTGCGCCGCCCCACGAACCGCTGTTGTCGTTCGGGGAACTCAGCCTGCGCCGGCACGCCGAACTCGCTGCAGGCGCCGGGTACCGGGTGCACATCCACCGCAGCGCTGCGCTTGCACTCGACCTCGACCTGCCGGAAGACTACGCGGCTTGGCGCCGGGGCTGGTCGAGGACGGAGGAGGAAGCCAGCCCGGGTGCCTGACGGCGCATCACCGAATCCTAACCGGCGCAGGCCGGCAGCATCAGCGCCTGCAGCACATCGCCCGTAGATCGGTTCTGCACGAAAGCCGCCACACCCGAGTGCCCGGGGTTTGCGTTTGGCAGCAGAGGAAGCGTCCTCTTCACGGACACCTTCAGGTCACCGCCGAATTCGATAGGCCCGACCCATTCCCGCACCACGTAGTCGTGCGGCAGCGTCTTGCCCCTGTTCTCTCCGGCCGACACCTGGCTGGTGAGCTTGTTCTCGAACGCGGCAAGGTAGACCGCGGCGTCCTTGCGTTCGGCGGCCGACAGGATTTCGGCGCTCAGTGTCACGTCGAGGCTCGTGCGGCCCATCGCGTCCAGCGTGAGGCCGATATTTGCGCGCGGCGGCTGGACGTTCATCTTCTGGACCTCGGCGGCGAATTCGCTCGTGCCCCAACGCCGGAAGTCCTGCCCCTGGAGCACCACCTGCGGCGTGTAGATGATCTTCGCCCGCTTCAACTCGGCCATCCGCCTCTGCCGCGTCGCAAACTCCCGCTTGGCATAGGGATCCTTCCAGCCAATGTAGTCCCAGTAATCCACATGGAGCGCAAGCGGCACCACCTTGTCCGGGGTGTAGCCCTGCGATTGCAGCGACGACAGCCACTTGTCCGCTGGCGGGCAACTGTCGCAGCCCTCCGACGTATACAGCTCCACCAGCACAGCGGTGCGCGCCCCGCTTCGGGCGCTGCACTGGCCCGCCGCCGCCGGAACCGAAACGAGGGCCGCAGCGGCTGCCGCAGCGACGATGCGGTTGAAGTACATGGCTTGCTCCGTTCCGTTGGGTATTTCGCAGAGTTGTACGCTTGGTCGCGCGCAGGGTCAAAATCCTTACGCCACGCCGTACAATGGCCGCCTCCCGTGCCCGCCCTTCCGATCTTTCTCGCTTCGCTCACCTGGAACTACGGCCTGGGAATGACCTCGGTCGTCGTGCCGCTCTATGCGTACAAGCTTGGGCTTTCGGGCATGGAGATCGGGGCGCTGTTTTCGCTCCCGGTGTTCGCGCAGGTGGCGTTCAACCTGATCGGCGGCGCGTATACCGACCGCATCGGCGGCCGCAAGATCATGCTGTCGACCTGCGTGCTTCTGGCGGCCGGCGCCGTCGTCTTCCTTTTTGCGCGCAGCTTCTGGCTGCTGTTTGCCGCCCAGTTGCTGATGATCCTGTCGCGCGCCGCGTTCTGGCCGGCCACGTGGGCGCTGGCGAGCGAGCTGCCGGGGGGGCGCGGCAAGCAACTCGGACGCCTCAACGCGATCACCAACATCGGGCAGATCGCCGGTACCGCTTCGGCCGGCTTCATCCTTGCCATCGGCGGGTTCGCGCCTTCGTTCATCGTCCTTGCGGCCATGGGCATTGTCTCGTTTGCGTTCGGCTGGCCGACGAAAGAAGCTCCTCGGAAGCCGACCGAGCCGGGACGCGGCGTATTCGCGAGCTACGTGCCGCTCTTGAGGAAGCGCGTGATCCGCTACGCGGTGCTCTGCGCGTATGTGTCTGCGGTTCCCTTCTCGCTCGCAATGTCGTTCTATCCGCTGCTGCTTCAGGATTTCGGCTACGGGTCCGAGACTTCGGGCGTCCTGATTGCCCTGCGCGCAGTGGGCTCGATCGCGGCCGGCCTTGTCGCCGCGCGCTTTGTCAAAACGGGCCCGAATCGCTCGCCCGTCCTCGCCGGCGCGC
The DNA here is from genome assembly GCA_964599095.1 of uncultured Bordetella sp. Taxonomy (GTDB): domain Bacteria; phylum Pseudomonadota; class Gammaproteobacteria; order Burkholderiales; family SG8-39; genus SZAS-79. The sequence continues at coordinate 79,069 of CAZREB010000015.1, read as the reverse complement.
TCACGTCGATCTCGATCGGGCTCGTCCCGGTGATCAACCATCCGGCGGCAATCGGCTTCCTGTTCTTCGTTGTCGGCATGAGTTCCGGTGTAATGACGCTCTACTTCCAGATCACGATGAGCGAGTACGCAAGCAGCGCGGAGCGCGGCTCGGCGCTCGCACTCGGCGGGCTCGGGTGGGGCCTGTCGCACCTGACAACGCCGATCGCCATGGGTTACCTGTCGGACACGATCGGGCTGGTGCCGAGCTTTTACGTACTCGGGACATTCGCCCTGTGCTGGAGCGGGATGCTCGCGCTGATCCAGCCGTGGGCTTTTGCACAACCAAAGCAGGGAGGATGAGGCCATGCGGCTGTCGGTACTCGACCAGTCCCCGATCATCAGCGGCCACTCGCCGGGCGAAGCCATCGGGGAGACGCTCAAGCTCGCCCGCGCGGCCGAGCGGCTCGGCTATTCGCGTTACTGGCTGGCGGAACACCATGCGATCGGCGCGCTCGCGGATCCGTGCCCCGAAGTCCTGCTGGCGCGCCTCGGGGCCGAGACGTCCACGATTCGCATCGGCACCGGTGGCGTGCTGCTGCCCTACTACAGCGCGTTCAAGGTCGCGGAGATCTTTCGGATGCTCGAAGCGCTGTACCCCGGGCGCGTGGACCTCGGGATCGGTCGCGCGCCCGGGGGCGACGGGCGCACCGCGCAGGCCGTCGGCGGCGGCAGGTTCCCGGATGCGGATCGCTTTCCGGAACAGGTATGGGAACTGGTCGGCCATCTCGACGGCACGCTGCCCGACGATCATCCGTACAAGAAGGTACGTGCAATGCCCGAGGTGTCGACGGCTCCCGAAGTGTGGCTGCTTGGGTCGTCGGACTATAGTGGACTGCTTTCCGCGCAGCTCGGCCTGCGGTTTGCGTTTGCGCATTTCATCAATGCGCATGGCGGCGATGCAGTGATGCGCGCCTACCGTGAGCGGTTCCGACCTTCCCTCCGCGAAAAGGGGCCGCACACGATCACCTGCGTTTTCGTGATCTGCGCGAAGACCGATGACGAAGCCGAACGGCTTGCGCGCGCGATCGACCTGCGGCGCCTGCACATGGCGCAGGGGATCGACTCACCGGTGCCCACGCTGGCCGAAGCCGAAAAGCACCGCTTCACGCCGCAGGAGCAGGCGTATGTCGACAGCCAGCGGCCGCGCGCGGTCATTGGCGGTCCGCAGAAATGCCGTGACGACCTGATTCGGCTGGCCGAACGCTACACCGCCGACGAGCTCATGGTGTTGACGATCACCGGCGACTACGCATCGCGGCTGGAGTCGTACGAAAGGCTTGCAGAAGCGTTCGGGTTGGAAAGCCGGGCAACAGGGTAGAATCCGCCCGGGAGTCGGCCAGGCAGCCGCTGGCCCGCGGGGGCAACCCCGCGGACTGGAGGAAAGTCCGGGCTCCGCAGAGCGGGATGCCGGCTAACGGCCGGGCGCCGTGAGGCGACGAACAGGGCCACAGAGACGAGTCCGCCAAGGCGCAAGCCAGGGCGGGGTGAAACGCGGCAACCTCCATCCGGAGCAACACCAAATAGGCAAGCGCCTGAGGCCGGCTCGGCCAAGCTTGCGGGTAGGTGGCTTGAGCCGTGAAGTAATTCACGGCCCAGAGGAATGGCTGCCACGGGATCGGGCCCTCACCGGCCCGGTTTCGACAGAACCCGGCTTACCGGCCGGCTCCTTTTTACCGTTCTTTACCCGGGAAACGGGACAATCCGATAAGTTTCCGCTTGCGCGCGCCCGGGGCCGGGCACATAATTTTCGGCACCTTTCGCCGAGACGGCCTTCAGGCCGCCCGCCCACACATGCAGCACAGGCTGAACCAGAACGACGTTACCAATCGGATCAACGTCGAGAATGCCCCGCATGTGCGCGACGCGGTACTCGCCCTCTTCGCGCAGCGCTACCCCGGCCATGACTTCACGCACGTGGCGCGCGCATTCGACGACGTGCACGCACTGTTCGAGGGCCGGTACCCCGGCTACTTGGCGTGCGACACGCTCTATCACGACATCCGCCACACTTTGGACATGACGCTCGCGATGGCAAGACTCATCGACGGGCACGACCGCATCTGCGCTCCGCAGGACAGGCTCGGCCCGCGCCGCGCCGCACTCGGGGTCATCGTCGCCCTGCTGCACGACGTGGGCTACCTCAAGCGCGCTTCCGAAGGTGATGTCGAGAACGGCGCGATCTTCACCAAGATCCACGTCTCGCGCAGTTCGGATTTCCTCTTCAGCTACCTTCCGAAAATCGGCTTCGAGGCCGAGGCGGTGACCGGCTCGCGCATCGTCCACTTCACCGGGTACGAAATGAACATCGAGGACATCGATGTGCGCGAGCCCAAGGACAGGCTGATCGGCTGCATGGTCGGCACGGCAGACCTCATCGGCCAGATGTCTGATCGGCTGTACCTGGAGAAATGCCGGGACTTCCTGTACCAGGAGTTCGTCTACGGCCGCGTCGCGCGCGAGACGATGCCCGACGGGCGCGAGATCGTTCGTTACTCGTCCCCGCAGGACCTCATCATCAAGACGCCCGGCTTCTACGAGTACGTCGCGCGCACCCGCATCCGCGAGAAGCTCGACGGTGTCGACGACTACGCCGCGGCCCACTTCGACGGTCCCAACCTTTACACCTCGGCGATCGAAGGTAACTTCAGCCACTTGCGCGAATTGCTGGAAACCGCCGACTTCAACCGGTTGCGCCGGCTCAGCTACTCGCTTTCTGCGCCCGTCCGGCGCGCGGCATAGAGATCCTAGCCGACCCTTACCGCACCGCAGCATAGCGCGCTGCGATGGTGCGCCGCCCGTCGCGGGTGCACCGCCATTCCCGAAGTCCTGAAATGCCCGATGGCTCCCTCACTCTGTAAGCGGGTTGGCACGGCCGTTGCTGAGCTTTTGCAGGCAAACAGTTTGCGTCTTACGAAACCGACAGCACTTGATGATTTCGCCCCTGCTCAAGCGCATTGCTGGACACTGTGCCGACCCGATGACGGAGGCCGAAGCTTTCGACCTGTTTGCGGCGCTGCTCGACGGTGCCGTGCCGGAATTGGAACTCGGTGCGCTTCTCACCGCGCTCGCCCTGAAGCCTGCGGATCCCGGGCAACTGTCCGGCTTCTATCGCGCAGTTCGCGGACGCATCAATCGGCTAGCGCCGCCATCACCCGCAAGGTCGGCGCTCCGCCCGATCGTGATCCCGAGCTACAACGGGACTCTCGAGCAGCCGAACCTGATGCCGCTGCTGGCGCTCCTCGCCAGCCACTTCGGCGTGCCGGTCGTCGTCCATGGTCCGCTCGAGGGACATGGACGCATTGCCAGCATCTCGATCTTCCGCGAACTCGGGGTGCTGCCCTGCGGGTCGCTGAAGGACGCGCAGGCGGAACTCGCCGAAGGGCGCATCGCCTATGTGCCGACGGCCTTGGTCGCGCCGGCGTTGATGCAACTGATCGCGCTTCGAAACCGCCTGGGGTTCGAGAATTGCGCGCATGCAGTCGCGTGCCTGCTCGACCCTTTCGACGGGCTCGGACTGAAGCTCCTGCCGACAGCCGGCGACGCACAGTCGGCGTGCATCGGCCGCGTGCTCATCGAGCACGGCGACAGCGCGCTTCTCTTCCATGGCGCCGAAGGCGAAGCCTACGCGGACCCGCGCCAAAGGCCGGCCATCGAGTACTTCAGCGAAGGCACGCACGTGACCCTGTTCGAGGCCGGGCCGCTGCCGGTGATCGCCAACGGCCTGCGCGGCGCCCGCCTGCCCGGGCACGCTGACGCGAAGAGCACCGCGCGCTGGATCCGGGAAGCCCTGTCGGGCAGGGAGCCGCTGCCCCCACCGATCACGAACCTGCTCGCCTGCTGCCTGTTCGGCGCGGGCTATACGGACGACTTCAACCAGGCAAAAGCGATCGTCGCGGTGCGGACGCACAGTCTCGCGGTGGCGTGAGGGGCGAGCCCTCTCGAATCGCCGCCGCTAGTTGCCGTACAGGAAGTTCGGCAGCCAGAGCGTCATGCCCGGCCACACGTACATGATCGCAAGGCACAGGATCACGATCAGCATGTAAGGCATCATGCCGGCGAAGATCTGGTTGAGCGTGACGTGCTTTGGAGCCACGCCCTTGAGGTAGAACGCCGACATTGCCACCGGCGGCGAGAGGAAGGCGGCCTGCAGGTTCACCGCAACCATCGTGCCGAACAGCACCGGGTCCACCTTGAAGTGGGCCAGCAGCGGGATGAAGATCGGCACGAAGATCACGATGATCTCGGTCCACTCCAACGGCCAGCCGAGGATGAAGATGATCGCCTGTGAAAGGATCAGGAACTGCAACGGCGTCATGTCGAGGCTCAGCACCCACTTCTCGATCAACTGCTGGCCGCCGTGCAGCGCGAAGACCGCCGAAAACAGCGCCGAGCCCACGAAGAGCCAGCACACCATCGCAGTCGTCTTCGCGGTGAGGAAGGTCGACTCCTTGATGTTCTGCACGAGCTTCCTCTCGGTGGCGAAATCCCACCCCCAGGGCACCGCGGTTCCCGCGAACAACGCACCAAGCGAGCCGGAGACGATCAGCGTCACCAGGTTGCCCTGCATGGTTCCCAGCCCGACACCGATGATCCCGCCGGCAAGGCTGGCCCAGAGCGCGCGGGTCCGGTACTTGGCATAGCTCGCGAGATAAAGCGCACCCAGCGCGCCGATCCCCGCCGATTCCGAAGCCGTGGTGATGCCGAACAGGATCACCGCCAGCACGACGAACGTAAGCAGCCCGAGCGGGACGACCGACTCTTCCAGCAACTTGAGGATCTCGAGCTGTTCGCCGTCCATTCGCCAGTAATAGAAGGCGAGGATCAGCACAGACAGGGCGCCGAGCGACCAGAACCAAGTGTAGAAATTCTCCGGCACCTTGCCCAGAGAGTCATCCGCAGCGCCCGGCTCCGCGAGCACCGACCCCATCTGCTGCGGCGCCCCCCCTTCCTTCTCCTTCTCTTCCGGGAGGTCCTTTTCCGCGCTGCCGAGTTCCCTGATGGGCTCGTCGGCCGACGGCGGCTCTGCCAGGCCGCCTGCCGTGGACGACTCCTGAACGGCACCCGGAGGTTCCGCTAGCCCGCTCGCGGGACCTGTCACCTGGGGCGCGGAGACAGCGGCCGGCGTCACCGCCGGTGCAGCGTTGTAGACGATCACATACCACCAGCCGGCGGCAAAGAGGCCGGCCGTCAGGGCAATTGGCACCAAGGCGGCGAGGAAGTTCAGGAAGACCTGGCCGTAAGTCACTACCTTGCCATCGGCGTTCGTTGCGCCTTTGAGGATCGAAGGCTTGAGCACTGCCGCGGCCAGCCCGCCGATGACCCGTTTCGAGCGGCCGCGCTCGAGCCGCTGTACCCAGTCCGGCACCGGGACCGTGTACTTGTCGGGCGGCAGCTTGGGTGCGATCTTGGGGTTGATGAGCGCCCAGCCGATGATATAGACGAGGTAGAGGAAGGTCAGGAAGAATCCCGGCAGCATCGCTGCGGCATAGAGCTTGACGATCGACTGCCCTGCAACGGCAGCGTAGACGATCAGCATCACCGAAGGCGGGATCAGGATGCCCAGCGTGCCGCCGGCCGTGATCACGCCGGAAGCAAGGCGTACGTCGTAGCCGGCGTTCAGCATCGGCCGCATCGCAATCACGCCCATGAGGACGACCACGGCACCGACGATGCCCGAAGCGATCCCCCAGAATGCGCAGACCAGGAGCGTGGTCACTGCAAGCGAGGCCGGCACGCGCCGGAACGCGAGCTGCACGCTGAAGAACATCTTGTCCACCAGCGCCGCGCGCTCGATGATGTAACCCATGAACACGAAAAGCGGGATCGAAAGCAGCGTCTCGTTGTTCATCGCGCCGTAGGTGCGCTGCACGAAGAGGTCGAACACTTGGTTCGCCATCCAGTGGTGCTGCGGGTCCATGAAGGCGATGAAGCCGAAGACCATGCCCAGGCCCATCATCGTGAACGCCGTCGGGAAACCCATCATGATCGCGGCCACGATGAGGCCAAGCATCAGCAAGCCGAGTCCGGGATGGCTCATTCAGGCACCGGTGCGCTGGTGCGCATTGTCGTTGATGGCCTGCGCCTGCTCGGCGATGCGGCGCGATTCCTCGTCGACGTAGGCGCTCTGCGCGAGCTGCTCGCCGACGACGTCGATCTCCTCAACGTCCTTGAGCCGCTCGGGCCACTCGCCGGTGCGGATGCAGATCACGCAGCGCACGATCTCGGCAATGCCCTGCATCAGCACCAGCGCCCCCGCGATCGGGATGACCGCCTTGAACTGGTATACGGGCGGGCCGTCGGCAGTCACATTTGAGTGTTCGTTGATGGTCCACGATTCGAACGCATAGCCGTATCCCGCGTAGACCAGGGCAACGATCCCCGGGAGGAAGAACAGGAAGTACAGGGCAAGGTCGAGCGAGGCCTGCGTTCGCGGCCTCATGTTGCTGTACAGGAAGTCGCCGCGCACATGGCCATCCTGCGCCAGCGTGTAGGCGCCGCACATCATGAACAGCGTGCCGTACAGCATGCTGTCGAGATCGAAAATCCACGCAGTCGGCGCGTTTAGGATGTAGCGCTTGAAGACCTCGACCGACACGACGAGCATGAGCACGCAGATCAGCCACGCGAAGGCCTTGCCCGACCAGGTGCTGACGTTGTCAGCGAACCTCAGGTAACCCTTGACGCTCATTTGCAAGCAAGCCGAAAGAATTCCAGGCGCATAAAAAACAAGCACCACCCGGCTGCCCGGGTGGTGCCCTTGGTTGGAGGCTTGATCAGCCCTTCTTCGCGGGCGCCTTCTGCCCGAAGTAGTGGTTGTAGGCCATGCGGCGATTCACGACGGTGTCCATCTCCCACTTGACCGCGCGCTCGGCAAATTTCTTCTGCGACCCGACGATTTCCTTGAAGAGTTCGTTGCCGCCCTCCTTCTTCGCCGCCGCCTGGTCATACGCGGTGAGCTGGCGTTGGAGAAGCGCGTCGGGGGTCTTGTAGAACTTGACCTTGTCGGTCGTCTGCAGGGTGATGTAGTCCTTAGAGTAGCGATCGACTGCCTTCCACGACATGTCGGCCGAAGCAGCCTCCGTGGCGTTCTCGATGATCGCGCGCATCTTCGCAGGCAGCGCATCGTACTTGGTCTTGTTGAACATGATCTCGAGCTGCTCTGCGTTCTGGTGAAAGCTCTGCAGCATGCACACCTTGGACACGTCGGCGAAGCCCAGCAGCTTGTCGGAACTTGCATTGTTGAACTCGGCCGCATCCAGCAGGCCGCGGTCCATCGCCGGGACGATCTCGCCGCCGGGCAGTGCGTTAACTGCAGCGCCGAGGCCCGTGAACACGTCGATCGAGATGCCGACCGTACGGAACTTGAGGCCCTTGAAGTCCTCGGGCTTGGTGATCGGCTTCTTGAACCAGCCCAGCGGCTGGGTAGGCATCGGTCCGTAAGGAAATGAAACCACATTGGCGCCGATCGATTTGTAGAGCTTCTCGAGCAACTCCTTGCCGCCGCCGTACTTGTGCCACGACAGGAGCATGTTCGCGTCCATGCCGAAGGCCGGCCCCGAACCCCATAGCGCGAGGGCGTTCTGCTTGCCATAGTGATAGACGAGCACGCCGTGGCCGCCGTCGAGCGTGCCCTTGGACACGGCGTCCAGCAGCCCGAACGCCGGTACCACCGCACCTGCAGGGAGCACCTCGATCTTGAGGTCGCCGCCGGTCATGTCGTTGACCTTCTTGGCAAAGTCGAGCGCGTACTCGTGAAAGATATCCTTCGCCGGCCAGGTCGACTGCCAGCGCATGCTGATCGGGCCTGTCTGGCCCTTGGCGATCATCGGGAATCCGAGCGTGGCTGCGCCAGCAGTGGCCGCGGCTGCGCCGGTCAGGAATTTGCGGCGCGCGCTTGTCGATGCGTCCGCCGGTTTGGTCTGCTTGGACATGGTGGTTCGTCTCCTGTCTGATTATTGGCGCGGGGCTGTTGACGCCCTTGATTCGCGGGGAAAAAGCCCGGGGATTCTAACCCCCGGTCTGCCCTGCCGCAATCCCGGCCACCGGAGCGGACGGCAGCGGCTTGTGCCTCTCATTGGGATGCCAGCCCAGCACGGCCAGCAGCACGAGGTATCCGATCACATAGGCTACCGCGACAAACCAGCCGTGCCGGAGCCAGAGCCCTACCGACTTCGCTTCCGGGTACATGTTGGAAAGCGCAACGCCTGCGCTGGATCCAAACCAGATCATCGAACCACCGAACCCGACCGCATAGGCGAGGAAACCCCAGTCGTAGCCCCCCTGTTTGAGGGCCAGGGCCGTCAGCGGAATATTGTCGAAAACGGCCGATACGAATCCCAGTCCGAACGCGGTTTGCCAAGACGCCGCCGGCAGTTGTTCCACCGGCATCATGGATGCGCACAAGATGAGCGAGAGAAGGAAAACGCTCCCCTTGAACGCGCCCGGCAGCAGCGACCAGTCGGGCTGCCGCCAGATCGCGGCGACCAGGATCGCCGCCCAGACGCCGACACCAATGAAGGGAAACGCGTCGGAATACTGGCGAAAGCTCACGTTGACAGCCACGTTGACACCGATGGCCGCCAGCAGGATCGCCGCGACAATCGCAACTCGCGGCCAGTCCACCGCAATGCCCGCCGGCGCGTCCTTGGTAATCGGCGAGTGCTTGTGCTGGAGCATGGCGGCAGGAATCCCGAATACGAACATTGCGACGCCGGCCGCAACAAACGCCTCGAGTACATCGAGCGGACTCACCCCGTCGATCCACATCATTGTGGTGGTTGTGTCGCCCACGACGCTGCCGGACCCGCCGGCATTCGAGGCCGCGACGATCGCCGCCAGGTATCCGATGTGGACTTTGCCCCGGAATACCGTCCCGGCGATCGTCCCGCCGATAATCGCCGCCGCGATGTTGTCGAGGAACGACGACAGCACGAAGATCATCAGCAGCAAGACAAACCCCCCTTTCCAGTCATCCGGGAGAAAGCGGGGGAGAATCGCCGGAATCTGGCTTCGCTCGAAATGGTTCGAGAGCAACGCGAACCCAAGGAGCAGCATCAGAAGGTTGCTCAGCACGACCCACTCGTGCATCAGGTGAAGGCCCAGACCGCCTAAACCGGGGCCTGTCTTGAATCCCGTAAAACCCAATTTGTAGAGCACGATGACGCCCAGGCCCGCAAGGGCGACGCCGAGCGTGTGGTGATGGAACAGCGCGACGCCGGCGAGCGTAAGCGCAAAAAGGATGAAATCCGCCGGTACGCCCAGCGAGGCCGCCGTGGCGCCGACGACGAGCGCGCCGGCGAACATCCCCCGCTCGCGCTCGACAAGGCGCAACGCCACTTTGATCGGTGAAGTCATGCAGTTCCTCTGTCCGGCCGGGTTGCCGCAATGTCAGTAAGTTGGCTGGCAACCCAATATTGGCGCGGGGTCACGAAAAAATTTGTCAGTAGCGCGGTCGCTCGTGGCCGTCAAACCCTCAACGCCGCAAGCACCTCGTCCAGCATCTTCTTGGCGTCGCCGAACAGCATGCGGTTGTTGTCCTTGTAGAAGAGCGGGTTGTCCACGCCGGCATAACCCGAGGCCATGCTGCGCTTCATGACGATCGAGGTGCGCGCCTTCCACACCTCGAGCACCGGCATGCCGGCGATCGGGCTCGACGGGTCGTCCTGTGCGGCGGGGTTCACGATGTCGTTGGCGCCGATCACCATCGCCACGTCGGTCTCCGGGAAGTCCTCGTTGATCTCGTCCATTTCGAGAACGATGTCGTACGGGACCTTCGCCTCGGCCAGCAGCACGTTCATGTGCCCGGGCATCCGTCCGGCCACCGGATGAATGCCGAAACGCACGTTCACGCCCTTTTCCCGAAGGTGTTTGGTGATTTCGTAAACCGTGTGCTGCGCCTGCGCCACCGCCATCCCATAGCCGGGCACGATGATCACGCTCTTGGCCTCGCGCAGCAGTTCCGCGGTTTCGACGCCGCTGATCGGAGACACCTCTCCCGCCGGCTGCGCCCCGGCTGCCGCCGCCGGAGCCCCGCCACCGGTTCCGAATCCGCCCGCGATCACGCTGATGAAGTGGCGATTCATCGCCTTGCACATGATGTACGAAAGGATCGCGCCCGAAGACCCGACCAGTGCGCCCGTGACGATCAGCAGGTCGTTCGACAGCATGAACCCGGTGGCCGCCGCCGCCCAGCCGGAGTAGCTGTTCAGCATCGAGACCACCACCGGCATGTCCGCGCCGCCGATCGCCATCACCATGTGGATCCCGAACAGCAGCGCGATGACCGTCATGACGATCAGCGGCGTCATGCCCTGCGGGATCGAATGGGCGTTCAGGAACATCCTGCCCACCCAGATCACGACGAGCAGGCCGGCGAGGTTCAGCCAGTGGCGCGCGGGCAGCAGCAGCGGCTTGCCGCCGATCTTGCCCGAGAGCTTGCCGAACGCGATCACCGAACCGGAGAAGGTCACCGCACCGATCAGGATGCCGATGTAGATCTCGGCCTCATGGATGGTCTTCTCGACGCCGGTGAAGCCGGCCGATGCGGCAGGGTCGACGTAGCTGGCGAACCCGACCAGCATTGCCGCCAGCCCGACGAGGCTGTGCATCAGCGCGACCAGTTCGGGCATCTGCGTCATCTGCACCGTGCGCGCAGCGTACAGGCCGATGCTGCCGCCGACCGCCATCGCGCCCAGGATCCAGCCGATGCCCGCGGGCGAAACGCGCGGCCCGAACACGGTCGCCACGACCGCGAGGGCCATGCCTATCATGCCGTACAGGTTGCCGCGCCGCGAAGTCTCTGGATTCGACAGCCCGCCGAGGCTCAGGATGAAGAGGATCGTAGCGCCGATGTAGGAGACGGTTGCCATTCCTTCGGACATGGACGCCTCCCTATTTCCGGAACATGGCCAGCATGCGCTGGGTCACTGCGAATCCGCCGAACATGTTGATGGCGGTCAGCACTATGGCCACGACAGCAAGCCAGAGGATCCAGCTTCCGGTGCTGATGACCTGGCCCGGCGGCGCGATCTGCACCAGCGCACCGATCGCAATGATGCTGCTGATCGCATTGGTCACGCTCATCAACGGCGTATGCAGGGCCGGAGTGACGTTCCACACCACCATGTAGCCGACGAAGCACGCCAGCGCGAACACCGTGAGGTGCGCGAGGAACGCCGGCGGAGAATTGACACCGACCAGGCAGAAGACCACAACGCCGACCGCAAACAGTGTTGCGGTGCTCCTGGCCGACGCAGGCTCACCGCCCCCGCCATGGCCGTGCGCCTTTGCGGGCGCGACTGCAGGCTTGGCCGCGGCGGCGGCCGGCGCGGCAGGGGGCTTCGGCGCGGGCGGCGGCCAGGTGATCGTTCCATCCTTGACCACCGTCAGGCCGCGGATCGCCTCGTCCTCCATGTTGACGTTTATGACCCCGTCCTTGGTCTTGCACAGTTCTTCGGCGAGCCGGAACAAGTTGGTCGCGTACAGTGTCGAGGACTGCTTCGCCAGCCGGCTCGCCAGATCGGTATAGCCGACGATGGTTACGCCGTGCTTGACCACCGCCTTGCCCGGTTCCGTCAGTTCGCAGTTGCCGCCGCGCTCGGCCGCCATGTCGACGATCACGCTGCCCGGTTTCATCGACGCCACCATCTCGGCGGTGATCAGCCGCGGTGCGGGTTTGCCCGGAATCAGCGCGGTAGTGATGATGACGTCGACTTCCCTGGCTTGCCTGGCGTACATCTCGCGCTGGGCCTGCTGGAAGCCTTCGCTCATCACCTTGGCGTAACCGCCGCCGCCGGAGCCTTCCTCCTCGTAATCGACCTTCACGAATTCCCCGCCAAGCGATACGACCTGGTCGGCCACTTCGGCGCGCGTGTCGTTGGCACGCACGATCGCACCCAGCCCGGCGGCAGTGCCGATCGCAGCCAGGCCGGCGACGCCGGCGCCTGCGATGAACACCTTGGCCGGCGGCACCTTGCCGGCGGCCGTGATCTGGCCATTGAAAAAGCGGCCGAACGCGTTTGCGGCCTCGATGACGGCGCGGTAGCCGGCGACGCCCGCCTGAGAGGTCAGCGCATCCATCTTCTGGGCGCGAGAGAGCGTGCGGGGCAGTGCGTCGATGGCCAGCACAGTGACCTTGCGCGCGGCCAGCTGCTGCAGCAATTCGGGGTTCTGCGCCGGCCAGATGAAGGTGACCAGGGTCTGACCCTCGTGCATCAAGCCGACTTCGGCGACGTCCGGTACGCCGACCTTGAACACGATGTCCGATTGCGCCCAGAGCGCAGCTGCGCCTGCCACGACCTGCGCGCCGGCGGCACTGTATGCGTCGTCGCTGAAATTGGCGGCGTCACCGGCACCGGATTCCACCGCCACCTTGAAGCCGAGCTTCACCAGCTTCTCCACGACTTCGGGTACCGTGGCCACCCGCTTCTCGCCCGCCCAGGTCTCTTTCGGGACCCCGATTGTCTGAGGCATGGATTACCTTCCTTGAGGCTGCATTTTTACCATCTGGTGCGCAATTGTAAGGCTTCCTGCCATCGGGCCTCAGCGGCGTGCCCTCGCCATCCAGCCGAACCTTCGCTCCCCGAGCTCGAACGCGCCCTGCACGAGCAGCGCGAGGATCGCCGCCGGGACCGCGCCGGCCAGGAGCGTCACGCTGTCGTTGAGCGCAAGGCCGGCGGCAATCCGTTCGCCATATCCGCCCGCGCCGATGAACGCGGCGATCGTGGCGGTGCCCACGTTGATGACGGCTGAAGTCTTGATGCCTGCAAGGATCGAAGGCAGCGCCAGCGGGATCTCGATCAGGCGCAACCGGTCGCCGGGTGCGAGACCCAACGCCATGGCCGCGTGGCGCATGCCGGTTCCGACGCCCGTGATGCCCGAATGCGTGTTCCTGACGATGGGCAGCAATGCGTAGAGAAAGAGCGCAATCAATGCCGGCAACAGGCCGATCGTGCCTACGGCCGCGATGAGGAATGCAAACAGCGCAAGCGAAGGGATGGTCTGTATGACCCCGACGGTCGCCAGGATGAGGTGCCCGGCGCGCGGAAATTTGGCCGCGGCCACACCCATCGGTACGCCGACGGCAATGCTCGCCGCAAGGGAAACGAATACGAGCAGAAGGTGCTCCCCGGTAAGCCTCCAGAAATCCGTGCCGAGGAGGGTGCCGAGGAAAGCGCGCCTGCCCGGGCCCCGCGCGGTCGCCGGCGGGTCCAGCAACGCGGCCGCCTCGGCAAAGCTGCGGCCCTCGAGTTCGGCGGCCGCGTTCATGCGGATCATGCTGCGCTCGTCGATGCGCCCTTCCAGCCTCTCCAATGCCCGCCAGGCGTCGGGGAATCGCCGGGGCACGTCGCGCCGGTACAGCACGACGGCGTCGTAGCGCGGGAAGTACTTCCTGTCGTCCTCGAGCACGCGCAGCTTGTAGCGGTCGATCTTGGCGTCGGTCGTATAGATGTCCGTCACGTCGATCTTGCCGGCAGCGATCGCTTCATAGACCAGGCCGTGGTCCAGGCCGGACGGCGTGAACGGCAACCGGTACGCAGACTTGAGGCCGGGCCAGCCGTCGCCCCGCCCGATGAATTCCTGGGACAACCCGAGTTTCAATCCGGCGTGCGTCGCCAATTCGGAGAGCGTTCGAATTCCCAGCGCTTGCGCGCGATCCTCGCGCATTGCGAGCGCGTAGCCGTTGTTGAAGCCAAGCGTGAGCGCGACGCCGACTCCTTGCGGCGCCAGTTCCCTGTCGAGGCGCGCCACGTCGAATTCCCCGTCCAGCTTGAGGATCTCCCGCGCGATGGTCCCGGTGTATTCCGGGTACACGTCGATCGATCCTGCTTTCAGCGCGGCAAATACGATGCCGGTATTGCCCAGCCCGGGGCGGTGGACTGCTTCGCCTGCCTGCCTGGCGAGAATCTCACCGAGGATGTAGGACTCCGTGAACCGCTTGGACCCGACCTTGAGCGGTTCGGCGCCGACGGTGAGCGACAGGGCGAGCAGCAGGAACAGCGCGGCGCGCTTCATCCGGCCATCGCAGGGATTCGCTCTCCGGGCCCGATGAACTGGAGCGCGGCAAGGCTTGCGTACAGGCCGCCCTGTCGCATCAAGTCGGCGTGCGTACCCTGCGCCGCGATCGCGCCTCGTTCCAGCACGACGATCCGGTCGGCATGCTGGACGGTGGAGAAGCGGTGCGCGATCACCAGCGTCGTCCGCCCACGTTCCAGCGCCTCCAGCGCCTGCTGCACCATACGTTCGCTTGCGGCGTCGAGCGAACTGGTCGCCTCGTCGAGCAGCAGGATGGGCCGGTCGGCCAGCAGCGCGCGCGCAATCGACAGGCGCTGCCGCTGCCCGCCGGACAATGTCACCCCGCGCTCGCCGAGCGGCGTATCGAGTCTCTGCGGCAGGCGATCGATGAATTCGAGCGCGAAGGCCTGTTCGCAGGCACGTTCGGCCTCGGCTCGGGTCGCATCGGGGCGGCCGTAGCGAAGGTTGTCGAAAACCGTGGCGGCAAAGATGACCGGCTCCTGCGGGACCACCGCAATCGCGCTGCGCAGCGCGCGCGGGTCCAGCGTGCGGATATCGACCCCGTCGACGCGGATCACCCCCGCCTGCGGATCGTAGAAACGCAGGAGCAGCGAGAGGACCGTCGATTTGCCCGCACCCGAAGGCCCGACGAGCGCCACCCGCTCGCCGGGCGCGACGTTCAAGCTGAACCTGTCAAGCGCTGCGGCTTGCGGCCGCGACGGGTATCTGAATTCCACCGACTCGAAAGCGATGCCGCCTGCACCGCCGGCCGGAAGGGACGCGGCAATCGCAGGCGGTCCGATCGCGGGCTCGGTGGAAAGCAGCTCGACCAGGCGCTCTGTCGCGCCGGCGGCGCGCTGCAGGTCCGACATCACTTCGGAGATCGCAGCGATCGCGCTGGCCGCGATCGCGCTGTAGAAGATGAATGCCGAAAGGTCACCCGCGCTCAGGGCGCCGGCGAGCACGTCGTGCCCACCTTTCCACAGGATCACGCCGACCCCGCCGAACACGATCATCATGACCAGGCCGACGAGCAGCGCCGCCTGCTCTATGCGCCGCACCGACGTGGCGTAGGCCGCCTCGACATGGCCGGCGAAATCGCGTCGCGTCGCGTCCTCGTGCACATAAGCCTGGACCGTGCGGACTTCGTGCAGCGCCTCATCGACGAAGGCGCTTACGTCGGCAACGCGATCCTGGCTCGCGCGCGAAGCGCGCCGGACGCGGCGGCCGATGAAGACGACCGGCAGGACGATCAGCGGCGCGAGCGCGACGACGACCAGCGTGAGCCTGAAATTGGTGACCAGCAGCATGCCGATGGCGCCCGCCAGCAGTAGCGTGTTGCGCAGTGCAAGCGAGAACCCGTAACCCACCACGGCCTGCAGCAGCGTCGTATCGTTGGTCAGCCGGGAAATCACTTCGCCGGTGCGCACGGTCTCGAAATAGCCCGGCGCAAAGCGCAGGATATGGTCGAACACCGCGCGCCGGATGTCGGCAATCACGCGTTCGCCGGTGGACAGCATCAGGTAGAACCGCAGGTAGGTCGCCGCCGAAAGCAGTGCGGCGAACGCCAGCGCGGCAACCAGCGCCCGGTCGAGGACCTGCGGGCTGGCCGCGGCGAACCCCGCGTCGATCACGTAGCGAAGGCCCTGCCCCAGGGCGAGGACGCAGGCCGCGGCGACGAGCAATGCGAGGATCGCGCAACCAATGCGCAGCCGGTAAGGCGCGAGGAATCGCGCCAGGGCGAGGAACTGCGAGTAGTCTCGGCTGCCCGGGCGGTCCGGCAGGCGATCGTTGAAGACCGACATGAGCACGGACTGTACCGCAGCCGCGGCGGACCCGCCCGGATGAGTCGTCGGCCGCGCCGGAGATTCAGCGGCCGTAGAACCGGTAGTTGTTCCTGCCGAGCTCCTTGGCCCGGTACATTGCGACGTCGGCGTTTCGAAGCAGGGATTCTGCATCGCCGGCGTCTGCCGGGAACAGGCTGATGCCGATGCTCGCGCCGATCGTGAACGAACGGCCGTCGACCCGGAATTCCGGCACCAGCGTACGCAGGATCTTCTCGGCCACGATCGAGCAATCGGTCTCGAGCGCCAGGTCGGGGATCACGATGACGAACTCGTCGCCGCCCTGGCGCGCAAGAGTGTCGGCTTTGCGCACGCAACCGACCAGGCGGTTGGCAGCTTCGCGCAGCACCGCGTCGCCGGCCTTGTGGCCGAGGGTGTCGTTGACATCCTTGAAGCGGTCGAGGTCGACGACCATCACTGCGAGCTGGGCGTCGCGGCGCTGCGCGGCGAAAACCGCCTGGCGCAGCCGGTCGTCGAGCAGGCGCCGGTTGGGGAGGCCGGTGAGCGTGTCGTGGTAGGCGAGGTATCGCACCTCCTCTTCCTGGCGCTTCCTCTCGCTTACGTCCTGCGAGACGCCGATCACGCGTGCCGCCGCGCCGTTCTCCCCGAAAACCGCCCGGCCGCGGGCGGCCAGCCACCGGATCTGGCCTTCGCGGCCGACGATGCGGAATTCGCACGAGTGCGCTTCGCCGGTTTCGAGCGTCTGCGCGCAGGCCTGCTCGTAGCGCTCCCTGTCGTCCGGGTGGATCAGCGTGCGGAAATCCGGATTGGTGTGCACGCCTGTGATCGGCAAGCCCAGCAGCGCGCTGGGGTCGCGTCCCCAGGAAAACGTGTTGTCGGCCACCCCCCACTCCCAGTAGTAGAGGTCGGCGGCGTCGACTGCAAGGCGCAGCCTCGCAACGCTTTCGTATAGCGCCGCGGCGGCCTGCTTGACTTCGGTAATGTCGCGGGCCGTACCTGTGGCCCCGATGATCTCCCCGGCCGGATTTCGCAGCGGTATTGCGTTGAACGAAAGGTCCACGGGCGACCCGTCCCTGCGGAGGTACCGGGTTTCATAGTTGTACGCGGGCTCGCCCCGCAGGATCTGCCGGAAGACGGCGCGGTCGCGATCGCGCACCTCCGCGGCAAGCGAGTCGGAGAAGGGCCGGCCGAGCATGTCCGCGGCTTCGGCGCCCCAGATCCGGCGGACCGCTGCGCCATTGAGGTAGGTCCAGCGGCCTTCGCGGTCGATCGACCAGATCAAGTCGTTGGAGGTCTCGACGAGATTGCGGTACATCGCCTCGCTCTCGCGCAATGCCTGCTCCGCTGCGCGCCTGTCCTGCGCATCGTAAAACGCGAAGATGGAAGAGGCTTCGGGATTTGCCGGGTCGAGCGCGCGGCCCAGGCTGAGGCACCAGACGATGCTCCCGTCGCTTCTCACCATGCGCGTCTCGTTCTCGATGATGCCCCCTGCCGCCAGGCGGGCGTAGGTGTCGATGCCAACGGCCTTCCACGAGTTGTCCGACCCATACAGGATACGGGTCGGCTTCCCTGCCAGCCCGCCCGGTGCATAGCCAAGCATCACTTCGAGCCGCCGGTTGCAGCGCACGATCGTGCGCTGTTCGACGAAAGCCACGCCGACCGGGAGGATGTCGAGCACCAGGCTCTCTTCGGCAAGCACGGATTGGTATGCGGCTTCGGCTCGCTTGGTTTCCGAAATGTCGGTGAACACGCCGACGATCCCGCCCAGCGGCGTGCGTACCGACTTGCCCTGCATCCAGCGTCCGTCGCGCGTGCGGTACTGGCGCAGCTTGCCATCGGCGTCGAGGTGCCGGCGGATTCGCCGCTCGATCCAGCCCTGCCGATCCGCAACGTCGGCGGGCAGGATGTGTTCGGCAACATCGAAGGCGGATTCCGCAAACGCACGGAACGGCGTCCCCACGAGTTCGTCGGGTCGCTTGCCCGGCGCATAGAGCGCAGCATACGGGGCATTGCAGGCCACCACCCGGTCGTCCTCATCGTAGACAGCCATGCCGTCGGGCGAACTGTCGATCGCGTCGCGCAGACGCGTCTCGCTCTCGCCGAGCTTGCCGATCAATGCTTCGTTCTCCAGCCGGGTCTGCAGCGTACGGCACACCGATCGATTGAGCTGATTGAAGACCATCACCATGGCGCCGCTGAACACGACCACCATGCCCGACATCCAGCGGTACTCGTCGATTCCCTGGGCAAGCAGGACGCCTGCCGACACGATGACCGGCAAGACCACGAACGCATGGAACGCCTTGCGGCTCGGCGCATAGATGCCGGCGGCACCGATGACCATGCCGCCGGTGACGAACATCACGGCCACCCGATGAAGCGGCTCGCCATGCTCGAAGAACAGGCCCGGCGTGAGCGCCCACAGGGCCCCGGCGGCAAACGTCCCGACCGCGAAACGCCGTTCCCATTCGAAGGGCGCCGTCTGGCGCCTCGGGGATTTCAGGTAAGCCAGGTGCAACGCCGTGCGGCCCGCGGAAACCACGATCAGGCTGACCAGCCAGCCGGCAAGCACTTCCGCCGCAATCGGCCCCCACAGGATCAGCACCAGGATTACGCCATTCAGCGGCGAGATGACGTATGCCGAACGCGCCATGCCGAAAAGCTCGCCGACGCGCTCCGCTTCATAACGCAAGGCGTTCCCGGTGGGTTCACGCGCAGCGGGGGCAGTGGCTTCGTCCAAGTCTCTTCATTCCTGCAGGCGTACTCGATGCGCGGACGGTACGCCAGCCCCAGTCGGCGCACGAGTCGATTCCCTCACGCGACACACAATCTCTTGCAGTCCGGCGACTGCGCACTGATCAACGGTGCGTGCGGGCCGACCGGCGGGCGTATCCCGGGCTGGCTTCGCTGCTATGCGGCCAGCCGGCGATCTACAAGCTCGATCCAGTGCACGACCGAAGTATCCGTCCCGGACTGCAGGTGCGTCAGGCAGCCGATGTTGGCAGTGGCTATCACCGACGGCGTGTCCGTGTGCAGCGCGGCGAGCTTGTTCGCGCGCAGGCGCATCGAAAGCTCGGGCTGCAGGATTGAATACGTCCCCGCCGAGCCGCAGCACAGGTGCGCCTCCGGCACCGAGGTGAGGTCGTAGCCCGCGGATTCGAGCAGCGGTTCGATACGGCCGCGCAACTGCTGGCCATGCTGGAGGCTGCACGGCGAATGGAACGCGGCCTTTGCCTTTTCGCCGACGCGGCCGGCGAGCGCCTTTGCGAGCGAGGCACGCTCGTCGTCGAGGACCTCCGAGAGGTCGCGGGTCATGCCCGAAATGCGCGCAGCCTTGGCCGCGTAGGCCGGATCGTCCTTGAGCAGGTGGCCGAACTCCCTGACCGTCATCCCGCAACCGCTTGCGGTCATCACAACCGCCTCCGCGCCCGATTCGACCATCGGCCACCACGCGTCGATCAGCGCGCGCATGTCGTCCTTGCCGGCCTCCTGCCTGTTCAGGTGGAAGCGCACCGCTCCGCAGCACCCGGCGCCCGGCGCCTCGGCGAGCGAAATCCCGACCTTGTCGAGCACGCGGGCGGCGGAGGCATTGATCCTCGGCGCGAGTGCGGGCTGCACGCAGCCTGCGAGCACAATCATCCGGCGCGCGTGCCGCGCCGCCGGCCACCGGCCGGCCGCCGCAGATGCGGCCGGAATCTTGGCCGCGAGCGCCGACGGCAGCCCCCCCCGGATGGCGCGACCGAGCGCCAGCAACGCACCGAACAGCCAAGTCGTCGGCAACACGGCCGACAACAGCCATCGCCGGATCGATTGCCACGGGTTGCGTCCGACGCGCTCCTCGACAATCCGGCGCCCGATGTCCGCCAGCCGCGCGTATTCGACGCCCGAAGGGCAGGTCGTCTCGCAGGACCGGCAGGTCAGGCAGCGATCGAGATGGAGCTGGGTCTTTGCGGTGACTTCCGCGCCTTCGAGCACCTGCTTGATCAGGTATATGCGGCCGCGCGGGCTGTCCTGCTCGTCGCCCAGCAACTGGTAGGTCGGGCAGGTGGCGGTGCAGAACCCGCAGTGCACGCACTTGCGCAAAATCGCGTCCGCTTCACGGCCGTCGGCCGTATCGCGGATGAAGTCGGCGAGGTTGGTCTGCATCGAAGTTACCTGTGGCGGGCCGGGCCGCGTCCGGCGTTCACCATTCGGGGTAGAGGCGGCCGCGGTTGAACACACCGGCAGGATCGAATACGGCCTTCACTTTGCGATGCAGGCGCGCGATCACCGGATCGAGTTGGGCAAACGCCGCTTCACGTGCGTCGCCGCCCCTGAAAAGAGTCGCATGGCCGCCGGCGGCACTCGCGGCCTGCCTGACATCGGCATGGCTCGCGCCGGTCCGCCACCAGCGAAGCGCGCCCCCCCACTCGATCAGCTGACTCGACGCGCCTGCGGCCGGAAGCGATATCGGCCCCGACGTCGACGGAACCGAAAGCCTCCACAGAGGCCCGGGCCGGGCGAAAAAGGGATCCGTATGGTTCCGCAATCCGTCCCAGTACCGCCCGGCCTCAACATCATCGACCCGCGTGCCGCCAAGGCATGTGCAAGCCGATTCGACCGCAGCAGCAGCCCCTTCCAGCCGCACGGCAAGCACACCGTCGCACCATGCACTCGCGGTTACCGGAAGGGGCCGTGCGCCCCACTCGTTCATTGCGCGGACCGCATCGACATCGTTCAGGCCGAATCGCAACGTGGCGCGCGAAACCGGGACCGGGAGCACCTTGAGGGAGACCTCGAGAACGATCCCGAGCGTTCCCATCGAGCCGGCCACAAGGCGCGACACGTCGTAACCCGCCACGTTCTTCATGACCTGTCCCCCGAACCGCATGACTTCGGCGCGGCCGTCCATCAGGGTGCAACCCAGCACGTAGTCTCGCACTGCGCCGTAATACAGCCCGTTCGCGGCGCGGCGCGGCCCGGCCAGGCCGGCGGCGACACAGCCTCCCAGAGTCCCGCCCGGCCCGAAGTGCGGCGGCTCGAAAGGAAGCATCTGGTTGCGGGAAGCCAACTCCGCCTCGAGGTCTGCCAGCTTCGTGCCGCAGCGGGCGGTGACTACGAGTTCGCTCGGCTCGTAGCTTGCGATTCCCGCGTAGTCGCCCAGGTCGAGCGCTTCGCCCTCCAGCGGGCCGCCATAGAAATCCTTCGTGCCACCGCCTCGCAGCCGCAGCCGCCCCCCGGAACCGGCGGCCGAGCGAATCCTGTCGGCATACCGCGCGAGAACGGCGTCCATCTCAGAATCTCGGCAGGTCGGCGAAAGGCGGATTTCCCGAATTCACGTGCATCCGGCCGTACTCGGCGCAGCGATGCAGCGTCGGGATGTTCTTGCCCGGATTGAGCAATCCTTGCTCGTCGAACGCCTGCTTCAACGCCAGGAACAAAGAGATCTCCGCGCGACCGAACTGGACGCACATCTGGTTGATCTTCTCGATCCCCACGCCGTGCTCGCCTGTGATCGTCCCGCCGACTTCGACGCACTTCTCGAGCACTTCGGCCGCGAACTCCTCGGTGCGCCGCAGCTGGCCGGGATCGTTCGCATCGAAAAGGATCAGCGGGTGCAGGTTGCCGTCCCCGGCATGGAAAACGTTGGGGCAGCGCAGCGAATACTTGCGCTCCATCTCGGCGATGAACCCGAGCATTTCACCGAGGCGCTTCTTCGGGATCGTCCCATCCATGCAGTAGTAGTCCGGCGAGATCCGGCCGACGGCCGGGAACGCCGCCTTGCGGCCGGCCCAGAATTTCATGCGCTCGGCCTCGCTTTCCGAGACCTTGAGTTGCGTGGCACCCGAGCGTGCCAGAACGGCTTTCATGCGGCCGATTTCCTCCTCGACTTCGGCCGGGGTCCCATCCGATTCGCACAACAGGATCGCCGCGGCGTCGAGGTCGTAGCCGGCATGAACGAACTCTTCGACCGCATGGGTTGCGGGGCGGTCCATCATCTCCAGGCCGGCCGGGATGATGCCGGCCGCGATCATGTCGGCCACCGCGTTGCCGGCGGTCTCGACTTCGGAAAACGAGGCCATGATGACCCTTGCGACTTCGGGCTTGGGCACCAGCTTGACCGTCGCTTCGACCGTGACCGCGAGCATGCCCTCCGACCCGATCGCGAGCGCGAGCAGGTCGAAGCCCGGCGAGTCGAGTGCCTCCGAGCCGAACTCGACCGCTTCGCCCTCGACCGTAAATCCGCGCACCCGCAGCACGTTGTGCACGGTCAGGCCGTATTTCAGGCAGTGCAGGCCGCCGGAATTCTCGGCGATGTTGCCCCCGATCGTGCAGGCGATCTGGCTGGACGGGTCCGGCGCGTAATACAGCTTGTGGACTGCGGCAGCCTCCGATATCGCCGCGTTGCGCACGCCGGGCTGCACCCGCGCGATGCGCGCCAGCGGGTCGACCGCAAGAACCCGGTTGAACTTCGCCATGCCGAGCAGCACTCCCTCGGCCGAAGGCAGGGCACCGCCCGACAGTCCCGTCCCGGCGCCACGCGGCACGACCGGCACCCTCATTGCATGGCAGGTCTTCAGCACGCGCGCGACTTGTTCCTCGTTCTCCGGGAGTGCGACCACCATCGGCACCTGCCGGTAAGCGGACAGGCCGTCGCACTCGTAGGGCGTCGTCTCCTCCTCGCGGTAGAGGACCGCATGGGCAGGCATGAACGCCCGCAACGCGGCGACCACTTCACGCTGGCGCGCCGGATCGATGCGGACCGCAGGTGACGCAGGAATGTGCTCTTCAGCGCCCATTCAGGCTTTCAGGTAGGGGGCGGCCCATGCGAGGCCGCTGAGGGTGTCGGCGGCCGGATTGTACTCACACCCGACGGCACCCTTGTAACCGAGCCGGTCGATGTGGCCAAGCAGCCACGGGAAATTGATCTCGCCGGTACCGGGCTCGTGCCGATCCGGCACGTCGGCGATCTGCATGTGCCCGATGCGGGGCAGCAGGCGCTCGATCGTCTTCGCCAGGTCCCCCTCCATGATCTGCATGTGGAAAAGGTCGTATTGCACGAACGCATTCGTGGCCCCGGCCTCGTCCAGCACTCGCACGGCCTGCGCAGAACTGTTCAGGAAGAATCCCGGCACGGTGCGCGTATTGATCGGTTCGATCATCAGCGCCAGTCCCGCCTTGCCCAGTTCGCCGGCGGCAAATGCGACGTTTTCGACGAATATCCCATGCGCACGGTCGCTGGCGGTGCCGGGCGACGGAATGCCGGCCAGGCAGTTCAGGCGAGGGCAGCCCACCGCCAGCGCGTACTCGATCGCGCGGGCGACGCCGGCGCGAAACTCCTCCGTGCGCTCCGGCACGCAGGCAATGCCACGGTCTCCCCTTGCCGCATCCCCCGAAGGAATATTGTGCAGCACGACTTCAACGCCCGCACTGCGCACGCGCTCGGCAATTGCCTCCTTATCGAATTCATACGGGAACTGGTATTCGACCCGGCGGAATCCCGCGCTCGCGGCAGCCTCGAAGCGATCGAGAAAGTGAAATTCGTTGAACAGGAGCGAAAGGTTGGCAGCGAGTTTGGGCATGTTCACGCACGCTGGCCGGCGCGGCGTTGACGGGCTGCTAAGATACTCGAAAACGCGCGGACATTTCCGCCCGATATCGGAAAGTGGTGCCCTCCTCCCTGGTGCGACGGTTGCTGCCGTTTCTCTCGTGGTTGCCGCAAATGGACCGCGGAACCCTGCGCGTCGACGTTCTTGCCGGCGTCACGGTCGCTCTCGTGGCGATTCCCCAGTCGCTCGCGTATGCGCAACTGGCCGGCCTTCCCCCGTTCTACGGGCTGTATGCAGCATTGGTGCCGACGGTAGTTGGCGCGCTGTTCGGCTCCTCCGCGCAACTGTCGACCGGCCCTGTCGCCCTGACCTCGCTGCTGACGGCCGCAAGCATTGCCGATCTCGCCTCCAGCGGGTCGCCGCAATACGTGGTTTATGCGGTCGTGGTGGCGCTTCTGTCCGGGCTATTCCAGCTCGCGTTCGGCCTGTTTCGCCTCGGCGTGCTGATGAACCTGCTCTCCCATCCGGTGCTGATGGGATTCGTGAATGCCGCGGCGATCCTGATCACGCTTTCACAGATCCCGCCATTGTTCGGGGCTGCGCCGCCGGCAACCGGCCACATAGTCTCCGATGCCTGGCACGTGCTCACGAATGCCAGCCATGCGCATGGGCCTTCGTTGCTGTTCGGCGTTGCGGCGCTCGCGCTCCTGGTCGCATTCAAGCGGTACGCAAAGGCCTGGCCGGGCGTCCTGCTCACGGCCGCGGCCCTGACGGTCGCGAGTTACCTTTCCGGATATGCCGAAGCGGGCGGCCGGATCGTAGGCGACATCCCGCGCGGCTTGCCAGCCTTTGCGCTGCCTGCGTTCGACTGGGATACCTGGATCCGGCTGCTGCCTGCCTCGTTTGTCATCGCGGTGATCAGTTTCATGGAGGCGATGTCGAGCGCGAAGATCGCCGCGATCAAGACCGGCAGGAAGTGGGACGAAAACCAGGAACTGATCGGCCAGGGACTGGCGAAGATTGCCGCCGCCGTCTCCCAAACCATGCCCGTGAGCGGTTCATTCTCCCGCTCGGCTCTCAACCTGGCAGCCCATGCACGTACCGGGCTCTCGTCGATCGTGTGCGCTTTCTGCGTGCTCCTGACCATTCTCTTCCTTACCCCGCTGCTCAAGTACCTGCCGCAGCCCGTCCTGGCCGCGATCATCATGATGGCGCTGTCGAACCTGATCAACTTCCACAGCCTGCGGACGGCATGGCTGGTCGGCAGGAACGACGCGCTCGCGGCTGCCCTCACTTTCTTCGCGACGCTCGCCTTCGCGCCGCAAATCCAGGACGGAATCATCACGGGCATCCTCGTTTCACTGGCGCTGTTCATCCAAGGCCGGATGCGCCCTAACATGACCGTCATCGCGCCGGGCGAAGACTCGGTTGCCCTGGAGCGGGTTCCGCCCGGGTTGCGCAACTCGGTGGGAATCGTCCGCTTCGATGCTTCGCTCGTGTTCGTGAACGTCTCCTATTTCGAGAAGGCGGTGCTGCGCCTGGCGCAGGACCACGCCGGGTTGCGGTCCGTCGTCCTGTCGTTCGGGGCCATCAACGACCTGGACGCCTCGGGGGTCGAAATGCTGGAATCGCTGGTTGACGAAATGCGCAAGAAAGGGGTGGCGGTGGTGTTCAGTTCGGTCAAGCCGCACGTGAGCCGCGTGCTCGAACGCACCGGGCTTGCCGGGAAGATCGGCGCGGAGAACATCTTTCCCAGTGAAAGGCAGGCGCTGGAAGGCGCGGCTGCCCGCATGCCCTCCGGCGCGCCGGAATAGCCGCGCCGGGACCGGGCCAATTCGCCAAAAGAGCTCGTGCTAGACTGAAAAATCGCTCGGGACTTCCGCCTCTCCACAACGAAGAAAAGGAGTCAACCATGGGTGCCATATTCCAATCCTTGGGACGCACAGTCGCGGCGGGCGTGGTCCTTCTGGTCGTCATCATCGGCCTCGTAGGAGCGATGGCCGGCGGTGTAGCCGTAAGCATGCAGCATGCGTGGATGGCCTTCCTGTTCCGCTGGTTGCACGTGCTCTCGGCGGTCATGTGGGTCGGGCTGCTCTGGTATTTCAACTTCGTGCAGATCCCGTCTATGCCCAAGATCCCCGATGAGCAGAAGCCGGCCGTGAGCAAGGTGATCGCACCGACGGCGTTGTTCTGGTTCCGCTGGGCGGCTCTCGCGACGATGGTGACCGGCCTTATCCTTGCCGGCATGAACGGCTATCTCGGTGCGCTGGGGACTTTCGCGCGTCCCCACACGGCGATCGCGATCGGCATGTGGCTCGGGCTGATCATGGGCCTCAACGTTTGGGTCATCATCTGGCCGAACCAGAAGAAGGCGCTTGGCCTCGTGCAGGTCGAAGCAGCCGAAAAGGCCGCCGCCGCCCGCCTGGCGATGCTCGCCTCCCGCTTCAACACGATGCTCTCGATCCCAATGCTCTATTGCATGGTCGCGCAGCAGAATGGCGGCCTCTGAGTTCTCGTCAGGCGCAGTGGTTCCCGCGGGTCCGGTCTTTGTCGCCACCGGCACTGACGACGCCGTGCGCTACCGCGGCTTGTGCCTCTCCAGCCCGCGCACCTTCGTGCCGGGGCGCAGCCCCTTGGAGGAAAACCAGCCGACGTTCATTTCAAGCGCATAGCGGACCGGCTTCTTCGCGCAATGGGAATCCTCGGTCTGCGGCTTCATGTCCTCGACATTGACGATCGAGCCGTCATCGGCGATGTAGGCAACGGAGAGCGGGATCAGGGTGTTTTTCATCCACATGCAGTGGATCCCGGCCTCCTCGAAGATGAAGAGCATCCCTTCGTTCGGTCCCATCGACGGCCGGTGCATTAGGCCCTGCATGCGCGTGACGAAACTGTCGGCGACCTCGGCGTGGATCAGGTACAGGCCCGCGGTGAGCTCGGTGCGCGGCAGCTGCTGCGCCCAACCGGACAGCGACGCAAACGCGAGGCCGGCGATCATGGCAACCTGTCGAATTCGCAATCCGCGTCCCCAAATGAAAAAAGGCAGGGAACCTTACCCTGCCTTCCGATGGAAGTGAAGAACGATTACTTCTTCTTGTCTTCCTTCTTGTCCATCTTCTTTTCCATCTTGGCGTCTTTCTTCATGTCGCCTTTCTTTTCCATCTTCTTGTCGTCCTTGCCTTGCGCGCCGGCGTGCGAGGCGGCGAAAGCGGAGACGCTAACAGCCGCGAACAGGGCGGCGATGACGATCGACAGCAGCTTTTGCATTTTTGATTTCCTTCAGCAGGGTTGTTGGACTGATTCGGCCGGCGAGCCAGCCGACTCCAGATAACGCGCGTTCGCCGCGGCGGTTGACAGGCCGTGTCAGGCTCCGCCCCCCGCCGGAATCCGGCAATATCTTCATTAATTTCAACTACCTGAAACACAAAAGGGGCATGGCACCGGCCATGCCCCCACTGCGAAAGGCCGGCGAATTACTTCTTCTTGTCTCCCTTCTTCATGTCGCCCTTCTTCGCGTCCCCCTTCTTCATGTCGCCCTTCTTTTCCATCTTCATGTCGCCCTTCTGCGCGCCAGCGTGCGAGGCCGCCACTGCGTTGAAGGTGACGGCCGCGAACAGGGCGGCGATTGCTGCGGACAGGATCTTGGTCATTCTGGTTCTCCTCGTTATGGTTTAGATACCTACGGGTGGGGCGCAACGAGTTCCGTGCGCTTCCCAGACCGAGTAACCGGCTGGTCGGCCCGGGTGTGCCGGTGAACCGGCCTTCGTCCCGTATTGCCTCCCTTGTGGGTGTTCCCACGCGGCCATTCTAGTCCAAGGGGATTACCTTTCACAATAGTGATAACCTGTTGTTTTATCTGTCCGGATTCATGTTTCGGCACCTGTTGAGGCTGACCTTGGCCGGGCTATTCTCGGCTGCGCTCCCGGTCTTGGCCGCTCCCTATATCCCGCACCGCCACGATCAGGTATTGGAGCGCCTGCCGATCGCACCGGCTGACCCAGTGGCGCGCGAACTGCGGGGCCTTCGCGCCGAACTGGCGGCCCGGCCCGGCGATTCCTGGTTGGCCGGCAGGCTGGCCAGCCGGTATTTCGACCTTGCGATGGCTGAGGGCGATCCCCGGTACATAGGCTATGCCGAAGCAGCGCTGCGGCCGTGGACCGCTGGTGTTTCGATCCCGGCGGACCTGAGGCTGATCCGGGGCCAACTCCGGCAGTACCGGCACGACTTCGCCGGCGCGCTCGCCGACCTCGAGGCGGTTGCCGCGGCGGAGCCATCCAACGTCGAGGCCCATGCGTGGCGCGCGGCAATATTCATGGTCCAGGCCCGGTATGCCGAAGCCCGTGCGGAATGCGCGGCCCTGGAACCCCATTCGAGCGCGCTGTTTTCCACAGGGTGCCACGCCTACGTCGATGCGACCACCGGCAAGACCCGGCCGGCCTACGAAAGGTTGGCACGGGTCCTCAAGGAGCATCCCGAGGCGCCGGCGGGTTCGAAGTTATGGAACCTGACCCGGCTGGCTGAGATGGCACGCAGGCTGGGGCGGCCGGACGCGGCGCTGGGACATTTCAGGGAGGCCCTTTCGCTGGGAATGACCGACAACTTCCTGCTCGCCGCCTTCGGCGATTTCCTGCTCGACGAAAAGCGGCCCGCCGAAGTCGCCGAGATGCTGAAAGGCTGGGCACGCTCCGATACGCTGCTGCTGCGCCTCGCGCTGGCAGAAAGCGCCCTCAAGCTGCCTTCGGCGGCCAAACGCATCCAGGCCCTCGAGGACCGGTTCTCCGAAGCCAGCTTGCGCGGCGAGCAACTCCACCTGCAGGAAGAGGCCCGCTTCAGGCTGCGCCTCAGGAACGACCCTTCCGGCGCGCTCAGGCTTGCGGCGGCGAACTGGAAGGTCCAACGGGAACCTCGCGACGCGGCGATCCTGCTTGAAGCCGCGCTCGCCGCGCGCGACCGGAAGGCAGCGCAACCGGCACTCGACTGGCTCGACCAGTCCGGATTCGAGGACGCAGGCATGCGCCGCACCGCAGATGCCATCATGGCGCTTCCGTAGTGAGTTCGCTGCGATCCATCGTCCCGGCCCTGCTGCTTGCGCTCGCAGCTGGTTTCGCCGATGCGCACAAGCCGAGCGACAGCTACCTTGTGATCACCTCGGGAAGCGCAGGGTTGCAGGGACAGTGGGACATCGCCCTGCGCGACCTTGACTACGCACTCGGGCTGGACGCCGACGGCAATGGCGAGATCACCTGGGGCGAATTGCGCGCAAGACATGCCGACATCGCCGCATACGCACTCGCGCGCCTCTCGGTTTCGGCCGACGGCGTCCGGTGCGTGCTTGCACCGTCCGCCCATCTGGTAGACGACCACAGCGACGGCGCCTACGAAGTCATGAAATTCTCCATCGATTGCGCAAATCACATTGCCCCTCGCGAAATCGGTGTGGAGTACGGCCTGTTCTTCGACATCGATCCCTCGCATCGCGGATTGCTGCGAATCGCGCATGGGCGCCAGTCGACCACGGCAATCCTCGGCCCGGATCGGCCGAAGCAGAAGTTCGAACTGGCCGACGCATCGCGGCTGGGCCAATTCCTGGACTACGGGCGCGAAGGCGTCTGGCATATCCTCATCGGCCTCGATCACATCCTGTTCCTGGTGTCGCTGCTGCTCCCGGCCGTCTTCATCCTCAAAGGCCGGGAGTGGGGGCCGGCGGGGCGATTTGCGCCGGTCTTCTGGGATGTCCTGAGGATAGTCACCGCGTTCACGCTGGCGCACTCGATCACCCTCAGCCTCGCGGCCCTTTCGGTCATTGCCCTGCCGTCGCGCCTGGTCGAGTCGACCATCGCCCTGTCGGTCGTGCTCGCGGCGCTGAACAACCTGTGGCCGGTGGTTGGCGGCCGCCGCTGGGCAGTGGCCTTCGGGTTCGGGTTGATCCACGGCTTCGGCTTCGCAAGCGTGCTCGCCGACCTCGGCCTGCCACAGGACACGCTGGCAGTCGCACTCGTCGGCTTCAACCTCGGCGTCGAAGCGGGCCAGTTGATGATCGTTTCCGCTTTCCTGCCAGTGGCTTACGCGTTGCGCCGCACAACCGTCTACCGGCGTATCATTTTCGCCGGCGGTTCGGTGCTGATCGTGGCGGTGGCATTGCTTTGGCTTGTGGAACGTGCCTTCGTGCTCAAGCTTCTGCCGGTCTGACCGGCGGGCTGCGGCCTGACCCCGAACTCTTATATAATATATCTTTTAGGTAGCTGACCCCGCGCCCGGCCGGTGCCGCGGCAATCGCACTCCGGCGTCGCATCCCGCACCCCAACCTCAAGGTTCCCTCCCCATGACCGACAAACTCGACTTGCTGAAGATCGCCCGGGAAGAGCAGAACGGCGACCTGTTCAAGATGCTCGACGGCATCTACAAACGCTCGAAAATCCAGCCCCGCGGCCACACGGACGCGATCATCTGGGAGGGCGGCAACAGCGCCGGCGGCGTCAAGCCGGTAGCGCACGCCTTCACCGACATGTTCGCCCTGAACGGCACGCTGATGGCACTCGACGTGCTCGGCCTGCCGTTCCTCGGCGTGCCGATGATGGCCCAGTTCCGTCACGACACGAAGCTGGTGTCGCTCGACTGGTTCGGCAAGCTCGACTACACCTCGCTCAAGTGGTCCACGGCCGGCGACTTCATGGTCAACGAAGGCGGCAAGAAGGTGGTCGTGGCCGGCAAGTCGGCCAATGCGCCGCTGCGCACCGCGGCCGGGGTCTACTGCAACGTGCGGCCCTACGGCACGATCACCAGCATCCGCTTCATGCCCGGCCTGCCCTACTCGCAGGACAAGAAGAAGTTCGCCGTCGACCCGGCCACCGGCATCATCCATTCGGAGATGAACACCCCCGGGGTGCGCATGGCCTACGCAGTCCGTCTGTTCCTGAAGATGGTGCACGAGACCGGGCAGATCGGCCGGGTCGCCACCAAGCCCACGCAGGCGCAGGAAGACACGGTCAATGCGGGGATCGTCCGCTGGATGCTGCAGGGTACGAAGTTCCAGCTCAGGCGCAAGTACTCGGTCGACGCCTACGAGGAGCAGAAAGAGAAGGTCGACGCGATCGTCGCGCTGCTGCCCAAGGACTTCAAGGCGGGAATGGAAAACTGGGGCGGCGAGATCTACGAGCACATCTCGGACACGAACTTCGGCCTGCTGCTGCACGACATGATCCAGCAGAAGGGCGCCATCGTGTATGCCACCGACCTGGACGGCGACCGCCTGACCGACCTGATGGCCGACGCGCCCGATGTGCTGCGCGCCTGGGGCCAGATGGTGCTGGACAAGGTCAAGCCCGGCACCGACATGAACAAGGTGTGGGCGGACATGGGGTTCACGATGAAGAACGGCAAGGACATGACCAGCGTGATGTACCGCGTGGTCGGTGAGCCGATCTACGAACAGACGCTCGGCTCGGCCGACGCAATGCTGCTGCGCCTGTTGGCCGGCGACGAGACCGAGGGCGGGACGAAACAGCCGTACGACCCGCGGATCCACTTCGTGCTGATCAACGAGGCGTACAAGGCCGCCAACCCCGGCAACAAGGAACTGGCCAAGTGGCTCGACGACCAGCTTGCAATCTTCGACAAGGTCTACGGCGGCAAGCGCCCGAAATACCTCGACGGCTACGCCAAGCTCAAGGAAGCCATCAAGCCCTGGGGCTCGAAGTAAGGACAGCTGTCGGAGTTGCGCCCTCAAGGATGGGGGTGCGGGGGAAACCTCGGTTTCCCCTGCTCCGATCCTGCCGCGGTAGCGCGGCCCCCAATAAAAAAAGCCGCCCGAGGGCGGCTTTTTGCATTGGGGGCCTTGCGCTTCAGCCTTTCTGGATGTTCGACGCCTGCTTGCCCTTGGGTCCCTGGACCACGTCGAACGAGACCTTCTGGCCTTCCTTCAGGGTCTTGAACCCGGCCATGTTGATGGCCGAGAAATGCGCGAAGAGGTCTTCGCTGCCGTCATCGGGCGTGATGAAGCCGTAGCCTTTCGCGTCGTTGAACCACTTCACCGTACCTGTTGCCATTGTCCATGCTTCCTTTGCGTTGGTTGTGATTGTCCGGACTGGAGTCCCGGGCATGCCTGAACTTCACAGCCGCCGCCGCCCACTCGATGGGGTTACAGACCGAGTCCAAACACTCGCGCCTTTTACCTCGCCCGCCCCGGCGGCGTCAAGAGCCCGCCGGGCGTGTCGGGCGGAGGCCGCCGGGACGCGCGAACCGGGCCCGGATGCCGCGATAAAACCGCTGCCGGGCAACGTGATTGGCGCAGATATTGCATTGCACTGCCAGGGTACATTGATTAGGATGAACCGGTAGATGTTCAACCAATTTCTTGCTCGGGGGAACCGTGGCGGAATCGGGTTGTCCGACCTTGGCGGCTCCGAGGGCGCGGAATTCGAGCAGACGGCACCATGGCGCAGTTCAGGGACGACACGTTACTCAAGCCGGCGAAGGCGAAGATCAAGCCGCCGCCGATGTTCAAGGTTATGCTTCTCAACGATGACTACACACCGATGGAATTCGTGGTGCTCGTGCTGCAGAAGTTCTTCGACATGACGCGCGAGCGGGCCACCCAGGTCATGCTTGCCGTGCATCGGCAGGGCATCGGCGTCTGCGGCGTGTATCCTAAGGACATCGCTGCGACGAAAGTCCAGCAGGTTGCGGGGTATGCCCGTAAACACCAGCATCCGCTGCAGTGCGTGATGGAGGAAACGTAGATGATTGCCCAGGAACTCGAAGTCAGCCTGCACATGGCGTTCGTCGAGGCGCGACAAAAGCGCCACGAGTTCATCACCGTCGAACACCTGTTGCTCGCGCTCCTGGACAACCCGACGGCCGCCGAGGTGTTGCGCGCCTGCGGTGCCAACCTGGACGAGTTGCGCAAGCAGCTGTCCCAGCACATCGCGGAGCAGACGCCGCGCATCGGCACCGAGCGCGAGGTCGACACCCAGCCGACGCTAGGTTTCCAGCGCGTGATCCAGCGCGCGATCCTGCACGTGCAGTCCTCCGGCAAGAAGGAGGTGACCGGCGCCAACGTGCTGGTGGCGATCTTCGGCGAGAAAGACTCGCACGCCGTGTATTTCCTCCAGCAGCAGGGCATCACCCGGCTCGACGTGGTCAATTACATCTCCCACGGGATCACCAAGACCCCGCAGCCGGCGGCCGGCAAGAACGAGCAGGAAAACGAGCAGGAAGGGCAGGCCGAAGCCGCCAACAGCCCGCTCGACAACTACACCCAGAACCTTAACGCGCAGGCTCTGGCCGGCAAGATCGACCCGCTGATCGGCCGCGACAAGGAGCTGGAGCGCGTCATCCAGACCCTGTGCCGCAGGCGCAAGAACAACCCGCTGCTGGTCGGCGAAGCCGGCGTGGGCAAGACCGCGATTGCCGAAGGCCTTGCGCGCCGGATCGTCGAGAACAACGTGCCCGAGCTGCTCGAAAAGGCCACCGTCTACTCGCTCGACATGGGGGCGCTGCTTGCCGGCACCAAGTACCGCGGCGATTTCGAGCAGCGCCTCAAGGCGGTGCTCAAGCAGCTGGTCGACAACCCGAATGCAATCCTGTTCATCGACGAGATCCATACCGTAATCGGCGCCGGCGCGGCCTCGGGCGGCACGCTCGATGCGTCCAACCTGCTGAAGCCGGTGCTGTCGAACGGGCAGCTCAAGTGCATCGGGGCAACCACCTACACGGAGTACCGCGGCGTGTTCGAGAAGGACCACGCGCTGTCGCGCCGCTTCCAGAAGATCGACGTGAACGAGCCCTCGGTCGAGGAAACCGTCGAGATCCTCAAGGGCCTGAAGACCCGCTTCGAGGCGCACCATGGCGTCAAGTACACGTCCAACGCGCTCAGCACCGCGGCCGAGCTGTCCGCGCGGCACATCAACGACCGCCACCTGCCGGACAAGGCGATCGACGTGATCGACGAAGCGGGCGCGGCCCAGCGGATCCAGCCCAAGTCCAAGCAGAAGAAGATCATCGGCAAGGCCGAGATAGAGGACATCATCGCCAAGATCGCGCGGATCCCGCCGCGCAGCGTCTCGGTGGACGACCGCAGCGCGCTGGCCAAGCTCGACCGCGACCTCAAGGCCGTAGTGTTCGGCCAGGACAAGGCGATCGACGCGCTCGCCAATGCGATCAAGATGGCGCGCTCCGGCCTCGGCAACCCGCAGAAGCCGATCGGCAGCTTCCTGTTCAGCGGTCCCACCGGCGTGGGCAAGACCGAAGTCGCCCGCCAGCTCGCGTACTGCATGGGCATCGAGCTGATCCGCTTCGACATGTCCGAATACATGGAAAGGCACGCGGTTTCCCGCCTGATCGGCGCACCGCCCGGCTATGTCGGGTTCGAGCAGGGCGGCCTGCTGACCGAGCAGATCACCAAGAAGCCATATTCGGTCCTGCTGCTGGACGAGATCGAGAAAGCGCATCCGGACGTGTTCAATATCCTGCTGCAGGTGATGGACCACGGCACACTGACCGACAACAACGGCCGCAAGGCCGACTTCCGCAACGTCGTGATCGTCATGACGACGAACGCCGGCGCCGAGATGCTCTCGAAGAACACGATGGGTTTTACGGCCAACAAGGAGTCCGGCGACGAGATGGAGGCGATCAAGCGCCTGTTCACGCCGGAGTTCCGCAACCGGCTGGACGCGACGATCTCGTTCCGCGCGCTGGACCACGACATCATCATGCGGGTGGTCGACAAGTTCCTGATCCAGCTCG
Source organism: uncultured Bordetella sp. (assembly GCA_964599095.1). Taxonomy (GTDB): domain Bacteria; phylum Pseudomonadota; class Gammaproteobacteria; order Burkholderiales; family SG8-39; genus SZAS-79. The sequence goes on along the minus strand of CAZREB010000015.1, from coordinate 44,935 downwards.
AGGAGCAGCTCCACGAGAAGAAGGTGGAGGCGACCTTCACCACCAAGCTCAAGGAGCACCTCGGCAGGAAAGGTTTCGACCCGCTGATGGGCGCCCGGCCGATGTCCCGCCTGATACAGGACACCATCCGCAGCGCGCTGGCCGACGAGCTGCTGTTCGGCAGGCTGGCCAACGGCGGCAAGGTCACGATCGATATCGACGAGGCAGACAAGGTGATCCTGCGCTTCGAAGAGGAGCCTGCAGTCGTCGTCTGACGGCGAATCACACCCCCGGAAAACCGCGGCCTGCCGCGGTTTTTTTTGGGCGCCGGCGCGAAGCAAAGGCCACGCACATCGATGCGGCAATGCGCCTTGACAGTGAGAATGACCGCATCGGACACTTGCGCGGTTCTTGGGAGGAACACCAACATGAAACGAATCGCGTTTGCAATTTCGCTTGCGACGCTGCACGTTCCGGCTTCCGCGCAGCAACCTGATCCAAACTACGGTCGCAACCTCGCGGCCGCCTGCGCCATGTGCCACGGAACCAATGGCGTAAACGCGGGCGGGCTGCCAAATCTTGCGGGGCAGCCGAGCAGTTACATCGCCAAACAGCTTCGCGACTTTCGCGACGGGAAGCGTCCCGCAACGATCATGCATCAGATCTCGAAGGGCTATACCGAGCCGCAGATCGATGCACTAGCGGCATTCTTTTCCGCGCAGAAAGCCAAATAGGGGGCCGCGCATGAACATTCCATTCAATAGGCGCGATTTCCTCAAAGTCGTCGGGGCCGGCGCAGCCGGCGCGGCCTTGTCCAGCTGCGCAAGCGCACCGGAAGTCACAAAGCCGGTCGCGCGCGTGATCGTAATCGGCGGCGGATTCGGCGGTGCGACCGCGGCGCGCTACTTGCGCGCGTGGGGTGGCGGAGCCATCGAGGTCTACCTGATCGAGCGCAACACCCAGTTCGTGTCCTGTCCGTTGTCGAATCTCGTACTCGGCGGGTCGCGCCGGATCGAGGACCTGACCTTCGGTTACGGCAAGCTGCGCGACCAGGGCATCGTGGTCCTGCACGACGAAGTCAAGGCCGTCGATCCGGGGAAGAAGAAGATCTCCCTGACCAAGATCGCCGACCTCGGCTACGACCGTCTCGTGGTCTCGCCCGGCATCGATTTCATGCACGACCAGATCGCCGGTTACAACGCCGAGGCGCAGAAGACAGTGCTGCACGCATGGAAGGCCGGCCCCGAGACGGTGGCGCTGCGCAGGCAGCTGGAGGCAATGAAGGACGGTGGCGTGGTGCTTCTTTCCATCCCCAAGGCACCGTACCGCTGCCCGCCCGGACCTTACGAGCGGATTTCGCAGATCGCGTCGTATCTCAAGCGGGCCAAGCCACGGTCGAAGATCCTGGTCCTCGACGGCAATGAGGATATCGTCTCCAAGAAAGGCCTTTTCCTCGCGGCCTGGAACGATATGTACAAGGGTCTGATCGAGTACAAGCCCAACCACGAGGTCAAGGAGGTCGAGGCCAAAGCCAGCAGCGTCAAGACCGACTTCGACACATTCAAGGGCGACGTGCTGAACGTGATCCCTCCGCAGCGCGCGGGAAACATCGCGGCGCAGGCCAGGCTGATCACCACCAACAACCGCTGGTGCGACGTCGACTGGCTCACGATGGAGTCGAAGGCGGTTCCCGGCATCCACGTGCTCGGCGACGCAACGCTGTCGGCATCGGCGATGCCGAAATCAGGGAGCATGGCCAACAATCACGGCAAGCTCGCCGCCGCCGCAATCGTGGCGCAGCTCACCGGCCAGCCAATCAACCCGCAGCCTGTGATCGCGAATACATGCTACAGCTACGTCAGCGATAAGGAGGCGATGCACGTGGCCTCGGTGCATCGCTACGACGCGGACAAGAAGACGATTCTTCCGGTCGCGGGTGCCGGCGGCGTATCGGCGCAGCGGAGCGAACTTGAAAAAGGGTACGCGGACGCCTGGGCCCGCAACATCTGGGCCGACGCGCTCGGCTAGCTAGGCCTTCCCGGTGCTCCCGAAACCGCCGGCGCCACGCGCGCTGGCGGTGAAGTCGTCGACCACGTTCCACTCCACTTGCGCGACGGGCACGACGACCAATTGCGCGATGCGCTCCATCGGCGCGACCGTAAACGCCGCCTTGCCGCGATTCCAGAGCGAAATGAAGACCTGGCCCTGGTAATCGGAATCGATCAGGCCGGTCAGGTTGCCGAGCACGATGCCGTGCCTGGCGCCAAGGCCGGATCGCGGAAGGATGATTGCCGCGTATCCGGCATCGCCTATATGGATCGCGATGCCCGCCGGCACGAGCTGGCTGTCGCCGGGCTGCAGAACCAGCGGCTCGTCGAGGCAGGCGCGCAGGTCCAGGCCGGCGGCGCCCGGCGTCCCGTAGGCCGGGAGGTTCCCGCGCAGGCGCTCGTCGAGGATCTTGACGTCGAGCTGCCTCACGCCTTGCGCTTCCCCCGTGCCAGCATCGACGCCACATGGACGACAAGCTTGCGCGCCTGCTCCAGCTTCGAGCCGCGGCCCAGCGGGTGTTCGCCCGAATCGTCGTACAGGACAATCTCGTTTTCGTCGGCGCCGAGCGCCTGCTGGGCAAGGTTGCCCGCCAGCAGCGGGATCTTCTTGCGTGCGCGCTTCTCCTTCGCGTGGACTGCAAGTTTTTCCGTCTCGGCGGCGAAGCCTACGCAGAACGGCGGGCTCGGCAGCCCGGCCACATAGGCGAGGATGTCCGGGTTCTCGGTCAATTCGAGCGTCATTCCCTTGCCGTTCGCCTTCTTGATCTTCTGCGGGGCCGCGTTGGCGACCCTGTAGTCGGAGACCGCGGCGACCGAAACGAAAATGTCTGCGCGCGCCACCGCCTTCTTTACCGCATCGAACATCTGCTGCGCGCTCTTCACGTCGATGCGCGCGACGCCGGCCGGCGTGGCAAGCGCAGTGGGGCCACTGACCAGCGTCACCTCTGCACCGGCTTCACGCGCGGCGCGCGCCACGGCATAGCCCATCTTCCCGGAACTCGAATTGGTGATCGAGCGGACCGGGTCGATCGGCTCCGCGGTCGGCCCGGCAGTCACCAGCACCCGCCGTCCCGCCAGCCCCTTTGGCTGGAAGAACGCCTCGATCTCCTCGAAGATCTCCTCGGGTTCAAGCATCCGTCCCATTCCGGTTTCGCCGCAAGCCTGGTCACCCGGCGCCGGGCCTGCAAGCAGTACGCCGTCCTCGCGCAGCTGCGCAGCATTGCGTTGCGTCGCTGCGTTGTCCCACATCTGGCGATTCATCGCGGGCGCCATCATCAAGGCACAGTCGCGCGCAAGGCAAAGCGTGGAAAGGAGGTCGTCGGCGAGGCCGTGTACGACCTTGGCCATGAAGTCCGCAGAAGCCGGCGCGATCACGATCAGCTCGCGGTCGCGCGACAGCTCGATATGCCCCATGTTGTCCGCGATGCGCGGGTCCCAGAGGTCGGTCCAGGCGGTCTGCCCGGACAGGGCCTGCATCGTCACCGGCGTGATGAACCGGCAAGCGCTCTCGGTCATCGCGACGCGCACGTCGTAGCCGCCCTTGACCAGAAGGCGCACCAGCTGGGCCGACTTGTAGGCCGCGATCCCGCCGGTCAGCCCGAGCAGGATGCGCCTGCCCGATTTCGATGCGCGATTCGTCGCCGTGGTTGCCGTCATGCCCGCCGTCATCCGAACTGTCGTGCGCGCTGTCATCCGACTCCGTGCCGCGCGCGTTTACACGGGACGGGCATTCTACGGGAAAGCATTCGGCATGGCGATTTCACACTGGCCGGCGGCGCAAAGGCCGCGCGAGCGCCTGATCGCCCTCGGTGCCGGCGTGCTTTCCGACGCCGAGTTGATCGCGCTCCTCCTGCGCACCGGCATTGCCGGCAAGAACGCGGTCGAACTTGCGCGCGAAATGCTTGCGGGCTTCGGCGGGCTTGCGGGCCTGCTGTCCGCGGACCAGGCGGCGCTGCGCAGGGTCAAGGGCCTGGGCGCAGCGAAATTCGCGCAGCTCGCCGCCGTACTGGAGCTCTCCCGCAGGGCGCTGGGCGAGCAGCTGCGCTCGCGCAGCGCACTGACCTCCCCCCAGGCGGTGAGGGACTACCTGCGCCTCGCGCTCGGCGCCCGGGAACACGAAGTATTCGTCGCGCTCTTCCTCGACGCGCAGCATCGCGTGCTCGCGGCGGAGGAATTATTCCGCGGCACGCTCACCCAGACAAGCGTCTATCCCCGCGAAATCGTCAAGGCGGCACTCAAGGCAAATGCCGCGGCGGTGATCTTCGCGCACAACCATCCGTCGGGGGTCGCCGAGCCGAGCCAGGCCGACGAACTGCTCACGCGCCAGCTCAAGGAATCGCTGGCGATGGTCGACGTCAAGGTCCTCGACCATTTCATCGTCGCCGGACGGGCGACGCTTTCGTTCGCCGAACGGGGGCTGCTCTAGAACCTCTCCTTCGGCTGCTCGTCGACGTCGATGGTGCGGAAATTGGTCGTGCCCGACTGCGTCGCCGGGCGGGCCACGGCTTTCGAAATCAGCGCCGCAACGTCGAACCGATCGCGGTCTTTCGCCACGTCCTCGGCGGTCAACCCATCGCGGTTCCTCGCCTTCGGGTCGGCGGTTTCGGCAAGCACCACCCTCGCCGTTTCGATATTCCCGGAATCGGCTGCGGCATGCAGCGGCCGGTTGCCCCTGAGGTCCGCAAGGTTCGGGTCGGCGCCGCGTTCCAGTAACAGCCTGCAGACTTGGGCATGCCCCGAGAGGGCGGCCCAATGCAGCGCGGATTCGCCGTCGTCGTTGCGCGCCTTCGGGTCGGCGCCGGCATCCAGCAGCATCGCGGTCATCGCCGGATCGGCATGCAGCGCCGCCATGTGCAGCGCGGTCTCGCCGCTTTTCGTCCGGGCGCGCAGGTTCGGCCGCGCAACCAGGATCTGGCGCACGATCTCCTTCATTCCCTTTTCCACCGCGCGATGCAGGGGCGTCTCGCCATTCGAGTTGCGCGCGTCCAGGTTGACCCGGCCACGCTGCAACACGCCTTCGGCGACGAGCTCCTTGCCTGCATCGATCGCTTCGAAGAGCCTCTCCTCGAGCGTCGGGGGCGTCCCCTGCGCCCACGCACTGGAGGCGGCCAGCAGGACCAGGCCGAGGAAGATCCTTCGCATGCCCGACTCAACGCGCATCGAGCGTCGACGCCAGCACTTCGGCGAGGTGGAGCGTCCTGCGCCCGCTCATCTGCTCGATCTGCTCGCGGCACGAGAACCCGTTGGCGACGATCGTGGTTGCATCCGATGCGGCGCGCACTGCAGGCATCAACACGCTCTCGCCGATCCTGCGGGAGGCCTCATAGTGCTCCGGCCTGAAGCCGAACGAACCGGCCATGCCGCAGCAACCGGAATCGGGCGCCTCGACCTCGTAACCGGCTGCGGCCAGCAGCTTCAGTTCGGCCTGCATGCCGAGCACCGACTTCTGGTGGCAATGCCCGTGCACCAGCGCCCGCGCCTTTGCCGCCCCGGCCGCCACCGGGGGCTGCCACTCTATCCGCTCGAGGTACTCGGCAAGCGTATGGGTCTGCTTCGCAAGCCTCTGCGCCCGCTCGTCGTCCGGGAAAAGGTTCAGCAGCTCATCCCGGAAGACGGCCACGCAACTCGGCTCCAGGCCGATGACCGGTGCCCCGCTGTAGATCGATGCACCGAGCGCCTGCAGGATTCGGTCGAGTGCCGACCTGGCCTGGTCCAGCATCCCGAAGTCGTAATAGGGCCGGCCGCAGCAAAGCCGCTCCGGCGGCAGGCTTACGCGACAGCCCGCGACTTCAAGCACCTTCACGGCAGCGAGTGCGGTCTCCGGACGGAAATGGTTGCTGAAAGTGTCCGCCCAAAGGATCACCGGCTCGCCCCGGCGCACCGATCGCGCCTGGGCTGTGCTGCGGCGGCGCAGGTGCATCTCGTTGAACTGGTCGCGAAAGGTCCTGTGCGCGAAGGTCGGCAGCGAACGATCCTGCGCAATCCCCGATACGCCCTTGGCAAGCGGCCCGAACACCGCCGACTGGGAAAAGAAGTTCGACACACGGGGAAACTTCGCCGCCAGCGGCGCCCATTCGCCGATGCGCCCCATCGACCACGCCTGCCGCGGCCGTGAATGCCGCTCGTAGTAGTGCGACAGGAACTCCGACTTGTAGGTGGCCATGTCGGTATGCGTCGGGCAATCGCTCTTGCAGCCCTTGCAGGCCAGGCACCAGTCGAGCGCCTCCCTGACCTCTTCGCTCTGCCAGCCGTCCTTGATCACCTCGCCCTGCAGCATCTCGAACAGCAGGCGCGACCGGCCGCGCGTCGAGTACCGCTCCTCGCCCGTCGCGCGATAGCTGGGGCACATCGTGCCGCCGGAAGCCGCGCGGCACTTGCCCATGCCGACGCAATGTTCGGTCGCGCGGGTGAACCCGTCGCCGACGTCGCTCCTGAATGCAAAGCGCGTCATCAAGGTGATCGGCTTGTAGGTCGGCCCCTGGCGCAGGTTCTCGTCGGCGGCGAATACGCGGCCCTGTGCGCTGACCAGCTTGCCCGGGTTCATGCGGTCCTGCGGGTCCCAGATCGACTTGAACTCGCGGAACGCGGCCATCAGTTCCTCGCCGTACATCGCAGGCAGGAATTCGGCCTTGGCCTGGCCGTCGCCATGCTCGCCCGAAAGCGAGCCGCCATACTTCACGACCAGTGCCGCGGCCTTCGTGAGGAATTCTCGCCACTTCGCGATGCCCTGCGTGCTGCGAAGGTCGAACGTAATGCGCGCGTGGATGCAGCCGTCGCCGAAGTGGCCGTAAAGCGAAGTCCGGTACCCGCAAGCGTCGACCAGCGCCTGGAACTCGCGCAGGTAGTCGCCCAGGCGCAGCGGGTCGACCGCGGCGTCCTCCCAGCCGACGACCGGGTCGGGTCCGCGATCGGCTTCGGTCGAGCCCAGCGCGAGCGCCGTGGCCGAAGCGCCGGTCTCGCGGATCGTCCACATGCGCTGGATGGTCGGCTTGTCCTCGACCAGCCACGCGCTCGGCTTCGGATCCCGGGTCGCGACCGCCTGCATGAGCGCGCTCGCCTGCGCCGCCGCCGCCTCAGGGGTATCGGCACCAAACTCGATCATCAGCCATGCGGTCCCTTCGGGTAGCAGCCCGATGTCGCCGAGTTTGAGCCGGCGCTCGCGCAGGCCGCCGATGATCTTGTAGTCGAGCCCTTCGCAAGCGATCGGCCCGGCCGCGAGCACCACCGGCACGATGTCGCCGGCCGCATAGATATCCGGGAAACCGAGGATCAGCAGGACGCGTGCGCGCGGATTCGTCACCAGCCGGGTCACCGCCTGCAGCGTCACCGCGCAAGTGCCTTCGCTGCCGACCAGGGCGCGCGCGACATTGAACCCGTTCTCCGGCAGGAGCTGGTCGAGGTTGTACCCGGACACGCGGCGCTTGATCTTCGGGAACTTCGCGCGGATCAGGTCGGCATACCGGTCGCGCAGGGCCCTGAGCCTTGCGTAGATCTCGCCCTGCCGCCCGCCCCTGGCGATGATCGCTTCGAGTTCGGCCTCCGGCGTCGGCCCTGCCCAGAATCGCGCGCCGTCATAGGTCAGCACCTCGAGGGACTCGATGTTCTCGACCGTCTTGCCGGCCATGACCGAGTGCGCGCCGCAGGAGTTGTTGCCTATCATCCCGCCCAGCGTGCAGCGGCTGTGCGTGGCCGGGTCCGGGCCGAACGTGAGCCCGTGCGCCTCGGCGGCCGCCTTGAGCGCATCGCAGACCGTGCCGGGCTGCACCAGCGCCGTCCGCCCGGCCGCGTCGACCGATACGACATTGCCCATGTACTTCGAGAAGTCGATCACGACCGCCACATTGACGCACTGGCCGCACTGCGAAGTCCCGCCGCCGCGGGCCAGCAACGGAACGCCGAACTCACGGCAGATCCGCACTGTGGCTTCGACATCGCGGTCGGTCTTGGGCAGCACGACGCCGATCGGGATCTGGCGGTAGTTGGAAGCGTCGGCGCCGTAGGCCGCGCGGCTGCCCGCGTCAAACCGCACTTCGCCGGCAATCGCACCGGCAAGGGCCGCGGAAAGCGCCACAACCTGCGATTCAGTCGGGATGCTGCTGGGAAGGATCGGCTGCGCTGCGCTCATCGAGGTGCGCATTCTAGCCGATGGCCGCAGCCCTCCGGCCTTCGCAGGCGCAGCGCTTCAGGCCGCGATCGTCGCCGGGTCGACCTCGTCGAACAGCGGGGGCAGGGGGCACTCGAGCACCGCGCCGATCAGGCGCATCAATTCGGCCTCCATCAGCCGGATCGTGCCGTCGGCCGAAACCACCGCGAACAGCGCCCTGACCAGCACCGCCTTGGAAAGCGGCGCAACCGACATCAGCTCGTTCATCGCGAGACCCGCCGCGGCGAGCGAGAAGTTTTCCTTCGGCAGCAACCGTGCGTCCGGCAGCCCGGCCGCTTTCGCGCCGGCCGCGAACGCCTCGGCCACCTCGCGGTCCAGCGCTGGGTCGTTGCCGGGTTTGCGGCCCGCGTAGGCCACCAGCGAAAGGACGAGCACGACTTCATCGGCCATCGCGGTCAGCGGCCTGGTCTTCGTCGATCCCGGCTTGGGGCGCGGCGCCAGTTGTGTCCTGACCAGCGTAAGAACCGCGAACTCATGCAGCGACACCCGCCGGTCGGCATGGATCACCGCCTCGAGCGCAGCGACCACCCGGCGCTTGTCCTCTTCGCCCGCGGCCTTGATCGCGGGCAGGCACAGGTCGATCAGCAGCAGGTCGAATCCTCGTCCCAGAGCGTTGACCTGCGGCATCAGGTCGCTCGCACGCTCCGCGATCGCATGCAGCTGCGCGGCGCGCAGGGCGTCGACCTGTCCGGCCATCACGTCCGCTTTCGGGGCCAGGAGGGTCGCCACGAGGACCGCGCTTGCGCCTTCGACTTCCTTCATCGCCGACCGGAAGTCGGGCGAAAGCCTGGCGAGCATACGCGCGGCGAAGTCGACCTTGCCGGCGTCCAGCGAGCCGACCATCTGCGCGCTCTCGCTGGCCGAGCGTCCCCAGGCGTTGCCTATGTCGCTGGCGCGCTGCCCATCCGGCGCGGCGGCGGTCGCCTGCCCGTGCATGCCGCCTGCGGCAAACCCGGACGCGGCGCCTGCGAATCCCGCGACCCTGCCGAACCCGGTGCCGGCCGCGCTTGCGTCCACCGGCGGGGCGCTCTCGCGTGCCTGCCGGTAGCGGGACCGCTGGAACCCGGGCCGCACCCTCGCGATCCGCTCCTCCAGCGGCGGATGGGTGTCGAACAGGCCCGACATCCACACCGAGATGCCCTGGCCGAAATACATGTGGCTCATGTCCTCCGCATAGCGGTTGGCGATCAGCGCGCCGCGCCCCGACGCCTTGATCTGGTCGAGCGCCCCGGCGATGCCGTCCGGGTTGCGCGTAAATTGCACCGACGAGGCGTCGGCGAGGAACTCCCTCTGGCGCGAGACCGCGGCCTTGATGAGCCGCGCGAAGAACGTCCCGATGTACCCGACCAGGAACAGAGCGAGTCCGAACAGGAAGACCTGCAGGTTTCCCTTGTCGTCGTCCCGGCTGCTCGTCCGGTTGCTGTTGCTGCGCATCAGGAAGCTGCCGATCGAACTGATGAACACGATCCCGGAAAGCACGCCGATCATCTTGATGTTGAGCCACATGTCGCCGTTGAGGATGTGGCTGAACTCGTGCCCGACGACACCCTGCAATTCGTCGCGGGTCAGGGTCTCGAGGGTGCCGCGGGTCACCGCAACGATCGCATTGCTCACGTCATAGCCTGCGGCGAAGGCGTTGATCCCGGACTCCTCGTCCATGACATAGGCCTTCGGCACGCGCACGCCGGAAGCAATCGCCATCTCTTCGACCACGTTCAGGAAGCGCTTCTCGAGCGGATCCTTGGTGCCCTGGTCGACCAGCCGGGCGCCGACCATTTCGGCCACCGCATCGCCGCCGCTGCGCAATTGGAAGATCTGGGTCAGGCTTGCGCCCGCGATCACGACGACCGTCACGGCCGCACCCGCGACCAGGATCACCCGGGGGACCGAGAAGATCAATCCCGGCCTGAAGGAGTCGCCGCCGGCGGCGTAGGCATAGGCGACCGCCAGCACGAAGTCCACCGCCGCAACCACGCCGGCGACCGCGAGCAGGTACAGCCCGACCATTACGCGCGTGTTCCGGCGCGCCGCGTCCTGGTGCTCGAAGAAATCCATCGCGAACGCGCGCCGCGCAGCGAAGGGCGCGGGCCGGCTAGAACTTGACCTTTACGGCCTGCCTTTCCTCTGCGCTTTCGGTGGCCTGCAGCAGCTCGGCTTCCTTGAACCCGAACAGGCCCGCGAAGATGGTGTCGGGAAAGCTCTCGCGCTTGGTGTTGTAGGTCATGACCGAGTCGTTGTAGGCCTGCCGCGCGAAGGCGATCTTGTTTTCGGTGCTCGTCAGCTCCTCCTGCACCGCCAGCATGTTCTGGTTGGCCTTGAGGTCCGGATAGGCTTCGGCCAGCGCGAACAGCTTGCCGAGCGCGCCCGAAAGGCCCGCCTCCGCCGTCGCGAGGCCCTGGATCGCCTGCGCGTCGGACGGGTCGGCGGCGGCCTTCTGCGCCGCCGACGCTGCGCCGTTGCGGGCCGCGATCACCGCCTCCAGCGTGCCGCGCTCGTGCGCCATGTAGCCCTTGGCCACTTCGACGAGGTTGGGGATCAGGTCGTACCGGCGCTTGAGCTGCACGTCGATCTGCGCAAACGCATTCTTGAAACGGTTCCTGAGCGCAACCAGGCCGTTGTAGATCGACATGGCCCAGACAGCAGCGGCCACGATGACGACAAGAAAGATCCACCCGGCGGTGCTCATGGCCTTCTCCCCTTTCTGCAGTCGCGGCGCGGCTGCGCGGCTAATATACCATCGCGATTTGCCCGCAAGGTTTGCCAGGCCTGTGCTGCGCCCGATCCCTGCAGAGCGTTACGAATGGCCGGCGCTGGCCGGGTCGTTTGCCTATTTCTTCTGCCTGCTGGCCGGCTACTACATCCTGCGGCCGGTGCGCGACACGATGGCCGTGGCCATCGGCAGCGCCGGGCTGCCGCCGCTGTTCACCGCGATGTTTGCGGTCATGCTGGCCCTGGTGCCGCTGTTCGGCTGGCTCTGCGCGCGACTGCCGCGCGCCAGCCTGCTGCCTGCGGTCTACGGCTTCTTTGCGCTCAACCTCGGGGGCTTTTATGCGGCGATGCAGGGCGGTGTGCCGACTGCGACGATCGCCCCGGTGTTCTTCGTCTGGGTAAGCGTCTACAACCTGTTCGTGGTCTCGGTGTTCTGGAGCTTCATGGCCGACCTGTGGACCAGCGCACAGGCAGAAAGGCTGTACGGCGCGATCGCGGCCGGCGGCAGCCTCGGGGCGATCGCCGGGCCGGCGCTGACCACGCTCGCCGCAACCCGGCTGGGCACCCCGAACCTGCTCCTCGTGTCGGCCGGCTTTCTCGCCGTTGCGATCGCCTGCGTCGTCGGCCTCGGCCGCTGGTCGCGCGCGCATCCCCGTCCGGCGGCCGGCGGAGAACACACCGCCGAGGAACCCCTTGGCGGTTCGATCCTCGCCGGCATCCTCGCGGTCATCAAGTCGCGCTACCTGCTGGGCGTCTGCGCCTGGCTATTGTGCTACGCGATGCTCTCGACCACTTTGTATTTCCAGCAGGTCGAGATCGTGGGCCGCGAAATCCCGAACGCGGCCGACCGCACCCGGCTCTTCGCCTCGGTGGACCTCGCCGTCAACACGCTTACGCTGCTGACGCAGGTCCTGCTGTTCCCGCGGCTCGTGGCGGCGCTGGGGGTCGGCTGGATGCTGGCGTTGATGCCGCTGCTGTCGGTGGCCGGCTTCCTGGTGCTGGGTGCGGCACCGGTCCTCGCCGTGCTGGTGGTCTTCGGGGTAACGCGGCGCGTCGGGGAATTCGCGATCTCCAAACCGGTCCGCGAGACGCTCTTCACGGTTGTCGCGCGCGAGGAGAAGTACAAGGCCAAGAACTTCATCGACACCGTGATCTATCGTGGCGGCGACACCTCGGCCGGCTGGATCTTCGGGGCATTGCGCTCGCTCGGGCTTTCGATTTCCGCGATCTCGTTTGCGATGGTGCCGGTAGCGCTCGGCTGGGCCGCCGTCAGCCTCTACCTCGGGAAGAAGCATGCGAGCCTTCGCGATCGCGAGGTCTAGAATGCGCGCATGGATCGATTGCGCCGCAGGGCACTTTTCACCGCCGCCGGCGTTGCCGCCCTCACCGCTTTGAAACCGGCCGCCGCTGCCGCGCCGGGCGGCCTCATCGAACGTGCGATTCCCGCCAGCGGCGAGCCCCTGCCGGTCATCGGCGTGGGCACCTGGCAGACATTCGACGTGGGCGCCGACAAGGTTGCGCGCGGTGCGCTGAGGGAGGTCCTCGGCCTGTTCGCCGGCGCCGGCGGCCGGCTGATCGACAGCTCGCCGATGTACGGCAGCAGCGAGACGGTGACCGGCGACCTCGCCGCGGAAGCCGGCCTCGGCGGGAAACTTTTCGTCGCCACCAAGGTCTGGACCGAGGGCAGGGATGCGGGCATCCGGCAGATGGAACTCTCGTTCAAGCGCCTGCGCGTTGCGCGGATGGACCTGATGCAGGTGCACAACCTGGTCGACGTCGGCGTGCACACGAAGACACTGGAAGAATGGAAGGCAAGACAGCGCGTGCGTTACATCGGGATCACCCACTACACCGCATCGGCCTACGGCGAAGTCGAGCGGGCCTTGCGGAGCGGCCGATACGACTTCCTGCAGATCAACTACTCGCTCGCCGAACGGGAGTCGGAGAGCCGATTGCTGCCGCTGGCCGCCGACAGGAAGGCGGCGGTCATCGTCAACCGACCGTTCGCCGAAGGCGCGATGTTCCGCCGCGTGCGCGGCAAACCCATGCCCGAATGGGCCGCCGAGTTCGGCGCGACGACCTGGGCGCAGTTTTTCCTCAAATGGATCGTCTCGCATCCTGCAGTGACCTGCGCGATCCCCGGCACCGGCAAGCCCGGACACATGCTGGACAACCTTGCCGCCGGCCGGGGCGCATTGCCCGACGCGGCGATGCGCCTGCGCATGGCGCGGCATTTCGATTCATTGTGAACACCGCATGAAGACCCGCCTTCACCTTGCCCGGGGCGTTCTCGCCCTGCTGCTCTCCCTGTCGGCCGCCGCACCGGCGTTCGCGTCGGAACCCGCGCCGGCCGACGGTGTCGACGTCAAGAAGAGCAAGCTGCTCCTGCTGCCGAAATCCACGGTCGAGAATTCGTCGGCCCAGCAGTACGGGCAGATGATGCGGGCGGCTGCGCAAAAGAACGCGTTGAACGTCGACAAGGTCCAGCTCGAGCGCCTGCGCCAGATCGCCAGGACGCTGATCCCCCCGGCCGCGCGCTTCAACGAGGATGCCAGGCGCTGGCGCTGGGAGGTCAACCTCGTCAGCTCGAAGCAGGTGAACGCCTTCTGCATGCCCGGGGGCAAGATCGCGTTCTACACGGGGATCATCAGCGCACTGCGGCTCACCGACGACGAGGTCGCGGTCATCATGGGCCACGAGGTAGCGCATGCGCTGCTCGAGCACGGGCGCGCGCGCATGTCCGAGCAGGTGCTGAAGAATGTCGGCGTCAGCGTGGCCGCGGCGCTCCTCAACCTCGGACAGGTCTCGACGTCGATGCTCGCCCAGGCCACCGACCTTGCGGTGACGCTGCCTTTCTCGCGCAAGCACGAAACCGACGCCGACCTCGTCGGCATGGAGCTCGCCGCGCGCGCCGGCTACGACCCGCGCGCGGCGGCCGACGTCTGGCGCAAGATGGCGAAGCTCGGCGGCTCGCAGCCGCCCCAGTTCCTCTCCACCCACCCGGCGCATGCGAGCCGTATCCGCGACATCGAGGCCAACCTTCCCAAGGTGATGCCGCTTTACGAGGCGGCGGCGCGCGATAGGGCGCAGGCGCCACGCCCATAGGGGCCGCCGGCGGGCAGGATACGGTTGAAGCGGCGCAGCCGCCTCTACTGCCGGTTGTCCGCGAAGCGCGGCGCCTTCACGCTCGACTCGAATTCGCGCGCCAGCGTGCCGGTTTCGAGGATCACCACCTCCGGATGGACCTCGAAAGTATTCTTGACGCCCCGAGCAAGCGTGTGCGCGACCGCCTGGGCGTTTGCGCCGCGGCGCACTTCGATCGACACCCGCATCACATCCTTGGCGCCCGCAGTCACCAGTTCGCACTTGAAATCGTTGATCTCGGCGTTCTGGAACACGAAATCCTCGAACTCCGGGTGATTCACGTTGACGCCGCTGACCTTGAAGAAGCCGGTCGTGCGGTGCGTGTGCCGGATCTTCGGGAAGACCGAGAATGGGCCGGTGCCGTCATCGGCCTCCGAATAGACCACCAGGTCACCCGAGTTCCAGCGCAGGAAGGGCGTGACGTTGTTCGTCCACAGCGGCGTGGTCACCAGCGTGGCGGTCTCGCCTTCCTTGACCGGTTCGAAAGTCACCGGGTCGAGCACTTCGATCAGGTGCAAGTCGGTCCAGATCCGGAAGCCGCCCGGCCGGCCGTCCTCGCCGCCCATCATGCCTGCCTCGGTCATGCCGAAGTTGTCGAACACCCGCGCGCCCCAGCTGCGGCCGATCTTGGCGCGCTTGGCCTCCGACAACGGCTCGGCCGAGCAGAGGATGGTCTTCACGCTGCTTTCGGACAAGTCGATGCCGTGCGCATCGGCGAGGTTCGCCAGGTGCAAACCGTAACTCGACATGCCCATCCACACCGTGGGCTTCAGGCTGCGGATCAATTCCAGCTGGATGGCCGAGGGCGTGCTGTTGCCGGCGCCGGCCCAGTTGACCGCGATGCCTGCATCCGCCGCGCAGCGCGCGAAGATCTGCCCGACCGGGTGGATGCCCATCGGGAACGAAACGTGCGCCGATTCGCCACGCGCGCAACCCGAGATCTCCAGCGTGCGCCGGAACGACAGCAGCCCGTAGCGGATGTCGGTATGGCTGCGCGGATAGAAGAGCGGCTTGCCGGTCGAGCCGCCCGAGCGCCAGTACTCCGCTATCCCGTCGGCCGGCTTCACGCAGAAATTCGCGTAGAACTCGGCGTCGCTCAGGCTGCGCAGCATGTCCTTGTCGAGGATCGGGATCTTGCGCCACTCGTCCGGGTCGTCGAGCTTGGCCGGGTTCACATGGTCGAGCTTGCCGCGGAAGAACGGCGCGCGCTTCGCCTGTTCGAGCGCGACCACCTTGCGCCTGGACTGGAGGGCAGCGATCTCGCTGCGGGATTTCGGCAGAGGCAGCGGCATGGTCAGGGCTTCCTGTACAGGTACACGCGATCGCCGATCCAGCGCCGCGAGGCTTCGTAGGCGGCCGAAGGCGTCGCCGCCTTCTCGTCGCCCTGCATTGCGTCGAGCTTCGCCTGCTTTTCCGGCGAACTTTCGGGAATCGCATCAAGCGCGTCTTTCAGCAGCGCTTCGTAGTCGGCGCCGACCGGGCACACGTCCGCGCAGCGCCTGCAGCCGGTGATCGCGCCTGAGCCGCGCAGGATGCTCTGCCACAAATTGAACGAGGTCTCCGAGCGCAGCAACTCGCCCTTTTCCTTGGCGGTGGCGGCGTGCATGATCGCCTCGATCTGGCCGGTCAGCTTCTTGAACCCATACGGCGAACGGTAGGTGTCGCAGGTTTCCCAGTCGCGATCCCAGTGCTTGACCGTGTCGCCCGGGCAGGCCTGCAGGCAGCGGCCGCAGGCGGGCCCGCGGCACAAGGCCTCGGTTTTCCTCTTGTCGCATTCGACGTCCACCGAGACCAGCACCGCAGTGAGCAGCACCCGCGGCCCGAACTCGGGTGTGAGGACCTGCAGGTTGAGCCCCAGCGTGCCCAGGCCCGCCTCGACCGCGGCGTGCGGCAGCGAAAGCAATGGGGTCTGGTGCTCGGCCGGATCACCCTGGTAGCGCCACGGATCGACATGCGTCGGCGGCACGATGACCGCCGGGTAGCCGCAATCCTCCAGCCAGAGCACCAGTTCGAGCGAAGTCTCCTCGAGCATCGTCAGCGTGAGCTCGTCGTTGTAGTACTTGTGCCTGTCGCCCCACGGCAGGATGCGCGACACGCCGTGGTTGAGGCGCTTGGCGAGCACGATCACGCGGTCCGCATCGAGGTCCGTGATGTCCGAGGGACGCTTGGGGTTTGCGGGATCCGGCGGGTTCGCATTCAGCTCCGCGCCATCGGCAATGCCGACCAGGTCGGCGCCCAGCTCGAGCGCCTTCGCTTTGATTTCGGCCGCGGTCAGCGGCTTCTTGAACATTGACGGCATGCGTTCTCAGGCCTTTGTCTCTGCTTTCTGCGTGTCGATCCGATCCTGCTGCTGCCTGCGCTCTTCCTGCTCTTTCTTGAACTGCTGCATTTGCTTTGCGACCATGCCCTGATACCCCTCTGGCCCGACCCAACGCTCGTTCCATGCCGACAGGCCCGGCAGTTCGGCTTCCGGCGCGCCGGTCTCGTGGGCGGCGCGCTTCGCCTTGTACTGTTTCGCGAGCGCGACTTTCTCGGGGGTCTTCTCGGGAATCACCTTTTGCATGTCCGCGAGGTGCGCGTGATAGTCGTTGCCGACCGGACACACCGCGAGACAACGCGGGCAATCGCCGAACGACCCGACCACTCGCAGCAGCCCTTGCCAGAACCCGAAGAAATCGCGGGAGCGGAAAGTCTCGCGCGCGGTTTCGGGCTTTGCGAACAGCCGGTCGAAGATGCCGAGCATCGAGGCAAAGCCGAATTCCTGCGCCTCGGTGGCGCATTTCCTCTTGTCGATGCCCCATTGCAGCACCGCATCGGCCGGGCACGAATGCAGGCACCGGCTGCAGGATTCGCCGATGCAGACCTGCTCCCTGATCGGCTCGTCGGCCTCGAGCTCCAGCTCGGTCAGGATGCCGGTGAGGTAGACCCGCGGTCCGAATTCCGGCGTCAGGATGTTGACCTCGAGCCCCAGCGTGCCCAGGCCCGCCTCGACGCCGAGATGGCGGGTCGACAGGCGCCCGTAACTCGCGCGCTTGTAGGTCCACTCGGTCTCCTGCGCTGCGGTCACGAAACTCGGGTGGCCGCGCCGCTCGAGTTCCTCCGCGAGGCGGAATGCGACCTTGTCCATCTTGCGCAGGATCAGCATGTCGAGGTACTGCACCGGCGTGTTGGTCTTGCATCGGAATGCGCCGGCCGGGATGCGTTGCACGACGACGATGACGCTCTTGCAAAAGGGCGAGATGCGCTCGGGAGTCTGCGGCCAGCGCGGATCCGGTGGGAACGCATTCAGCGTCTTCGCGCTCGCAATGCCGACAAGGTCGGCGCCGAGCGCCTTGGCGCGCGCCTTGACCCAGGCCGCGTCCACGCGATCACCCTCCCCCTGCGCGCCTGCGGTGCGCGATGCACTTGTCTGTGGCATTTGAGCCCATTCTATCCTCCCGCGGACGTGAAGTAGAATGGGGTTTTAGGAGGGGAACAACCATGCGCAAGCCACTTGCCGCCGCAGTCGCAGGATCGATCACCGCAATCGCAGCGTCGCTGCTCGTCGCCGGGACCGCCTCGGCCGCGGACAAGGTCAAGATCGGATTCATCTCGACGCTCTCGGGCCCGAGCGCCGCGATCGGCGTCGACATCCGGGATGCCTTCAATCTCGGCCTCAAGCTGAACGGCGGAAAGGCCGGCGGGCTGCCGGTCGACCTGATCATCGGCGACGACCAGTTCAAGCCCGAAGTCGGCAAGCAGCTGGCCGAAAAATACGTCCGCCTCGACAAGGTCGACATCCTCAGCGGGATCGTCTTCTCGAACATCATGCTCGCTGCGGTGCCCGAAGCATTCAACGCGAAGATCCCGTACGTAAGCCCGAACGCCGCGCCCTCGCCGCTGGCCGGCAAACAGTGCAACCCGTGGTTCTTCGCCGCCTCCTGGCCGAACGACGCTTTCCACGAGGCCGCCGGCAAGCACGCTACCGACAAGGGCTACAAGAGTACTTACCTGATCGCGCCGAACTACCAGGCCGGCAAGGATTCGCTGGCCGGCTTCAAGCGCTTCTACAAGGGCAAGATCGCCGACGAGGTCTACACCAAGCTCGGCCAGCTCGACTACTCGGCCGAACTCGCGCAGGTGCGCGCGGCCAAGCCCGATGCGCTGTATATCTTCCTGCCCGGCGGCATGGGCATCAACTTCATCAAGCAGTTCGTCGGTGCCGGCCTGTCGAAGGACATCCAGCTGATCACCCCCGGCTTCGGCTCGGACCAGGACGTGATCCGCCCGGTCGGCGAGGCGATGCTCGGCCTGTTCGACACTTCGCACTGGGCGCTCGACCTCGACAACCCGACCAACAAGAAGTTCGTCGCCGAGTTCGAGAAGGCTTACAAGCGCCTGCCCTCGGTGTTCGCCGCGCAGGGCTACGACACCTACCTGATGATCGACGCCGCAATCAAAGGGGTGAAGGGCAAGGTCGAGGACAAGGAAGGGCTTCGCAAGGCGCTCAAGGGCGCGAAGTTCGAATCGACCCACGGCGCATTCAAATTGAATACCAACCACTACCCGATCCAGAACTACTACCTTCGAGTGGTAGGCAAGGATGCGCAGGGGCGCCTGGTCAACAAGACGCTGTCGACCGTGTTCAAGGATCGCGGCGACGCCTACGTCCAGGACTGCCCGATGAAGTAGGCCCTCGAGCCGGCCCAACCAAGGGCGGGGCCTCGGCCCCGCCCTTTTCATTTCCACCTTCCCATGTCCGCCACGCTGATCCTCGAGCAGTCGCTGAACGGCCTGCAGTTCGGCCTGATGCTGTTCCTGCTCGCCGCCGGCCTCACGCTGGTGTTCGGCATCATGGACATGATCAACCTCGCGCACGGCTCGCTCTACATGGTCGGCGCCTTCCTCGCCGCCACGCTGGTACAGGCCACCGGGTCGTTCACGCTCGGCGTGCTGCTGACGATCCCGGCGGCGGCGGTCGTCGGCATGCTGCTGGAGATCACCGTCCTGCGGACGCTCTATGCGCGCGACCACCTTTCGCAGGTGCTCGCCACCTTCGCGCTGATCCTGATCATCAACGAGGTGGTGCGCATGATCTGGGGCTCGGACATGCCGCTCTCGGCGCCGGAAGCCCTCTCCGGCCCGGTGCAACTGGTTCCGGGCATGCCCTACTCGGCCTATCGGCTGCTGATCATCGGCGTCGGCCTTGCGGTGGCGGTGCTCCTCTATTTCGTCGTGACCCGCACGCGCATCGGCATGCTGGTGCGCGCCGGCGCGTCGAACCGGGAGATGGCGCTCGCAATGGGCGTGAACATCAAGCGGCTGTTCACGCTGGTGTTCGGCTTCGGCGCGGCGCTGTGCGCAATTGCGGGCGCGATGCTCGGCCCGATCTTCGCGGTCCAGGTCGGCATGGGCGAGAACATCCTGATCCTCGCGTTCGTGGTGATCGTGATCGGCGGCATCGGGTCGATCCGCGGCGCGCTTATCGGCTCGATCCTGGTCGGCATGGTCGACACCATGGGCCGCGCGTTCATCCCGGCCATCCTGCGCGAAATCCTCACGCCGGCGTTCGCCAGCGCGGCCGGCCCGGCGATCGCGTCGATCCTGATCTACGTGCTGATGGCCGGCGTGCTGTTCTGGCGGCCGCAGGGCCTCTTCCCGGCGAGGGGATAGGACGATGCGCCGCGCGCTGCCTTTCGTCGTGCTGGCCCTCGCGATCGCGTTTCCGCTCGCGATGCGCTCGATCGACCAGGTCTACTACGTCACCATGGCGAGCCGGATCCTGATCTATGCGCTTGCCGCCACCAGCCTCAACCTGGTGCTCGGCTATGGCGGAATGATCTCGTTCGGCCATGCCGCATTCGTCGGCGCCGGCGCCTACACCGCCTCCGTGATGATCGTCGAAGGCCTGCCGAGCGCGTGGCTGGGCTGGCCGCTGGCGGTTGCGGTGTCGGGACTGCTCGCGCTCGCGATCGGCGCGGTGTCGCTGAGGACGCGCGGCGTGTACTTCATCATGATCACGCTCGCCTTCGCGCAGATGATCTACTACCTGACCATCTCGATGAAGGCCTATGGCGGCGACGAAGGCCTCACGCTCACGCAGCGCGCCACCGCAGGCTTCGGCCTCGATCTCAAGGATGACATCACCTTCTACTACATCGTCCTCGCGATCCTGGCCGGTGCGATGTTCCTGATTTCGCGGCTGGTCGACGCGCGCTTCGGGCGGGTGATCCAGGCGATCCGCGAGAACGAGTCGCGCATGGAGGCCGTCGGCTACCCGGTGTTCCGCTTCAAGCTGGCCGCGTTCACGATTGCCGGCGCGCTCGGCGGACTGGCGGGTGCGCTGCTCGCCAACCAGAACAGCTACGTGAACCCCGGCATCCTGCACTGGACCGAGTCCGGCAAGCTGATGATCATGGTGATCCTCGGCGGCGTCGGGCACCTCTATGGCGGGATCATCGGCGCGATCGGCCTGCTCGGGCTGGAAGAGCTGCTCGCCAACCACAAGATCGAATGGCTCGCAGCGATGTATCCGAACTACCAGCAGCACTCGCTGCTCGCGGTAGGCGTCGTGCTGTTGGTGGTGGTGCTTTACGCGCCGCAGGGGATCGCCGGCCTCTTCGCCCCGAGGAACCGGAAATGACCGGCCCGCTGCTCGAAATCGACGGCTTGCAGAAATCCTTCGGCGGAGTGATCGCGACCGACCGGGTCTCGCTCACGGTGTTGCCGAAAGAGGTACACGCGCTGATCGGCCCGAACGGCGCCGGCAAGACCACGCTGATCGCGCAGCTCTCCGGGAGCCTCGCGCCGGATGCCGGGCGCATCCGGTTCGCCGGCGCCGATATTGCGGCCGAGCCACAGCACGCGCGCGTCGCCGCGGGGCTCGCACGCAGTTACCAGATCACCAGCATCTTCAAGCGCTTCAGCGTTGCCGAGAACCTTGCGCTTGCGGTGCAGGCGCGAAGCGGGTCGAGCTTCGGGTTCTGGCGCCCGGTGGCACTCGAGACGGCGCTGGACGAGGAAGCCCGCTCCATTGCCGCGCAGGTCGGCCTCGGCGAACGCGCCGACGCGATCGCCGGCAGCCTCGCGCATGCCGAGCAGCGCAGCCTCGAAGTCGGCCTCGCGCTCGCGACCGGCCCGAAGCTGCTGCTGCTCGACGAGCCAATGGCCGGCATGGGGCCGGACGAGTCGCTGCGCATGATCGACCTGATCCACCGGCTGCGCGAGAAGGTCTCGGTGCTTCTGGTCGAGCACGACATGGACGCGGTGTTCCGCCTCGCCGACCGGATCTCGGTGCTGGTCAACGGGGCGATCATCGCCACCGGCACGCCGGACGAGATCCGGGTGAACCCGGAGGTGAAGCGCGCCTACCTGGGCGATGAGGTCGCCGCATGAGCGAACCCCTGCTGCGGATCGCCGGCCTCGAAACCGCCTATGGCCACAGCCAGGTGCTGTTCGGTATCGACATCGAAATCCGCGCCGGCGAGGTCGCCACGCTGCTCGGCCGCAACGGCATGGGGAAGACGACCACGGTACGTTCGATCATGGGCCTCACGCCGGCCAGGGGCGGCACCATCGAGTTGCGCGGCAATCGGATCGAACGCTCCGAGCCGGATGCGATCGGCCGCGCCGGCGTCGCCCTCGTTCCCGAAGGCCGCCAGATCTTCCCGAACCTCACGGTGAAGGAGAACCTGCTGGCCTTTGCCGGCAATCGCAACGGCAGTCGCGACCCGTGGACGGTGGCGAAGGTGTTCGCCCTCTTCCCGCGCCTGGCCGAGCGCGCCGGCAACATGGGCAACCAGCTCTCCGGCGGCGAGCAGCAGATGCTCGCGATCGGCCGAGCCCTGGTCACCAATCCCTATCTGATGATCCTCGACGAGGCCACCGAAGGCCTCGCGCCTCTGATCCGCGAGGAGATCTGGGAGTGCCTCGCCGAGCTGCGCCGCACCGGCCAGACCATTCTCGTGATCGACAAGTACGTCGAGCGGCTGATCCGGCTCGCGGACCGCCACACGATCATCGAGCGCGGCCGCGTGGCATGGCAGGGCAGCTCGGCCGAGCTCGATGCGGACCACGGGTTGTGGCACCGCTACCTGGGTGTCTGAAGGCCTGAATTACGAACTTTCCATTCAGGACAGCAAGCGCCGGCGCGGCTGAGCGGCCAGTTGGTGTACCGGTACCGGTACATCCACCTCACCGCCCCGGGGCCCGCATCTCCGGGTGCACCACCTGCCCCTTGTCGAGGATCTGCACGCCGTCGGCCCACAGGCTGCAGCCGCGCATCGGCAGGTCCATGTGGCAGGGCGTGTCGTTCGTGCCGCCCAGTTCGGTGTTCGGCCCGGTAGAAAACAGCACGTTGCCGTAGAACGACAGCGCGTTCATCACGTGCTCGTTCGCAAGGTTGCGGCTGGCGGCGAACTGGTGCCAGTTGGCGCGCTCGTTCAATCCCCAGCCGATATGCGAGACCGCATAGCCGCGCGGGTCGTTGAAGCTCTCGATGTAGTTGCGCATCAGCGCCGCGTCCAGCCCGTCGCCCTCGATGGCGGTCACGTAGCCCTTGCGCACAGTGAGCTTCACCGGCGACTGCACGTAGCGCTTGAACGCGGCGAAGATGTCGCCGGGCATCAGCACCACGGTCCCCTCGATCTCGCCGTCGTTGCCCTGCGTGAACGAGAAGCCCGACGGGAAATGGTCCCAGCGGCCCGGCTCGAAGGTGTAGCCGTACTCGGACATCACCGGGTACTGCGACAGGCGGTAGGTAATGTCGGTGCCGCCTTCGGAGCTGATCCGCAGTTCCCTGGTCGATTCGAGCAGGTTCTTTTCGTACTCCACCCGGCGGCGCAGGTCCTCGGTCGGGAACATCTGCTTCAGCACGTCGACGGTTTCCATCACGCGCAACACGCGGGCGCCGGCCGCCTGGATCTCGGCCTGCTCCTTGGAAAACAGGAGCCCCATCAGGTCGATCACGATGCTGGAGCGCTTCAGCACGTCGATCGCAGGCTGGTTGCCGGCGAGCGGGTGCCGGCCCTGCACGCCCGAGACGATCGGCTGGACGCGCGGCACGTTCACGTGGAAGGCCTGCGCGCCGAGCTGCTGCGCTGCGACCATGAAGGCCTGCGCGTACTCCGGCTTCTCGTTGCCGGCGGAGAGCACCGTGAGCACTTCGCCCTCGCGGACTTGGCACAAGGTGAGTTCGGTCTTGAAAAGTTGCAGCAGTTCGGCGTCCATCGTGATTGCTCCTTGTCTTGTCGCGGCGCGTCAGCCCAGGTAGGCCTTGCGCACAGTTTCGTTCTCCATCAGTTCGGAGGCCTTGCCTTCGAGCACGACCTCGCCGGTACTCAGCACGTAAACGCGGTCGGATGCATGCAGGGCAAGGCGCGCGTTCTGCTCGACGATCACGATCGTCATGCCGTCGCGGTGCAGTTCCATCAGCTTTCGATAAAGCTCGTGGACCACGATGGGCGCGAGGCCGAGCGACAGCTCGTCCACCAGCAGCAGCCGCGGGTTGCCCATCAGCGCGCGCCCGACCGCAAGCATCTGCTGCTCGCCGCCGGACAGCGTCTCGGCCAGTTGCGCGGAGCGTTCCTTGAGCACCGGGAAGAGCCGGTACACAGTCTCCAATTGCCCGCGCGAGCGTTCCGCATCCCGCACGAGGTAGGCGCCCATGTGGAGGTTCTCCTCGACGCTCATCGGGCCGAACACCTGCCGGCCTTCCGGCACCAGCGCGATGCCCTTGCGGACCACGTCGAGCGGGGCGAGGCGCGAGATGTCCTCGCCGTCGAGCGTCATGCTCGCAGCCTCGCGATCCACCATGCCGAGGATGGACTTCAGCAGCGTCGTCTTGCCGGCCCCGTTCGCGCCGATGACGCTCACCAGCTCGCCGCGCCGGACCTCGAGGTCCACGCCCTTGAGCGCGAGGATGCCCCCGTAGCGGCTCTTAAGCCCGGAGATCTTCAGCAAGGCTGGATTCATCGCCCAGGTAGGCCGCGATCACGGCCGGATCGTTCTTGATTTCGGCCGGCGTGCCCTCGGCCAGCGACTGCCCGAAATTGAGGACGAAGATCTCGTCCGAGATGTCCATGATGAGCTCCATGTGGTGCTCGACCAGCAGGACGGTGATGCCTCCGTCGCGGATCCGGCGGATCAGGCCGCCGAGTTCGGCCGCCTCCGCGGAGTTCAGGCCTGCCGCCGGCTCGTCGAGCAGCAGCAGCTTCGGCTCGGTGGCCAGCGCTCGCGCGATCTCGAGCAGCCGCTGCTTGCCGAAAGGCAGGTCGCCGGCACGCTCGTGCGCGTGCGCCGCCAGCCCGACCTCGCCGAGCAGCCGGGTGGCTTCGGCTTCGATGCCGGCTTCCTCCGCCCGCGAGCGGCCGCTCCTCAGCACCGCGGCCAGCAGGCCCGCATGCGTGCGGCTGTGGCGGCCCGCCATGACGTTTTCGAGCACCGACATGTCGGCGAACAGCTTGAGGTTCTGGAAAGTTCTCGCGATGCCGAGTCGCACGATCTCGTAGGGCTGGCGCCGGTCGATGCGCTGGCCGGCGAACCGGACCTCGCCGGAGTCGGGACGCTCGAGGCCCGAGAACAGGTTGATCAGCGTCGTCTTGCCGGCACCGTTGGGACCGATGATCGCCTTGATGCAGCCGCTCGGAACACCGAAGCTCACCCCGTCCACTGCGCGCAGGCCGCCGAAAGCCTTGCGCAGTTCGCGTACCTCGAAGAGGATCCCGGCCATCGTCAGCCGGCGCGCCGGGCGAGCATCCGCCGCCGCAGCCTGTGCTCGATCCCACCGCCGATGCCGCGCGGCAGGAACATCACGACGAGGATCACGATCGCGCCGTAGATCAGGACGTCGTAGTCCTTCATTACGCGCAGGTATTCCGGCAGCAACGTGAGCAGGATCGCGCCGAGCAGGCAGCCCCAGATGCTGCCCGAGCCGCCGACGATCACCATCACCACGATCTCGATCGACAGCATGAAGCCGAAGGTCTCGGGGGTCAGCACGGTCACGTAATGCGCGTACAGGCTCCCGGCCACCGAGGCCATGCAGGCGCCGACCACGAACACCTGGACCTTGGTGGCCCAGGTGTTCACGCCCACGAGCGCGGCAGCGGTCTCGTCGCCCTGGATCGCGCGCAGCGAGCGGCCGACGCGCGAATCGACGAGGTGGAACGCGAACAGCAGCATGAAGCCCACGATCGTCCACACCAGGTAGTAGTACGGGACGTCGCTCGCGATCTTGAACGTGCCGATCCTGAACTCCGGGATGCCGGTCAGGCCCGACGGCCCGCCGGTGAGCCACGCCAGCTCGACGAACAGGATGTAGAGGATGATCCCGAATCCCAGCGTCGCCATGCTGAGGTAGTAGCCCTGCAGCCTGAGCGCGGCGGCGCCGATCAATCCGCTGGCAATGGCACAGATGAACACGGCCGCGAGCATCGCGAGCCAGGGATTGAACCCGTACTTGGTGGTCAGCACGCCCGAAGCGTAGGCGCCCAGCCCGTAGAACCCGGCGTGGCCGAGCGAGACCTGCCCGGTGTAACCCATCACGAGGTTCAGCCCGAGCGCGAGCATCGCGAAAATGCCTGCGATGACGAGCACGCTGACGTAGTACTTGGTCGGCAGCACCGGCGGCAGCAGCGCCACGAAACACATGAAGACCGCGAGCGCCCTGCGGTGCGGCAGCCGGTCGGCCGATGACTTCACCGGAGACTTTGGGCCGGCCATGTCAGGCGCGGCGCCGCGCCGGCGCGCCGAGCAGGCCCTGCGGCCGCACCAGCAGCACGACGATCAGCAGGATGAACGCGATCGCGTCCTTGTACGCCGAAGAGATGAACCCGCCGCCCAGCGACTCGAGCACCCCGAGCACCAGCCCGCCGACGACCGCGCCCGGACTGCTGCCCATGCCGCCGAGCACCGCGGCGCTGAATCCCTTGAGTCCCAGCATCGTGCCGCGGTCGAACTGCGTGAGCGCCACCGGCGTGATGATGATGCCGGCCACCGCGCCGACCGCCGCGGCCAGCGCGAACGAATAAGCCGTCATCGCCTTGACGTTGATCCCGACCAGCGTGGCGGCGAACCGGTTCGCGGCCACCGCGCGCATCGCCTGACCGGTCCTGGAGCGCGCGAAGAAGGTGCGCACGAGGATCACCACGACCATCGCGGTGCCGATGATCCACAGCGCCTGCGGCAGGAAGCTCGCCCCGAGCACGCGGATCGGCTTGTCGCCCGAGAACGATGGCAGCCCTGCGGCGTCCTTGCCCCACATCAGCATCGCCGAGCCCTTGAGGAAGATCGAGCCGCCGATCGTGATGATGATCATGTTGGTGAGCGTGACGTTCTTCAGGGGCGCGAGCGTAAGGCGCTCCAGCGCGAGGCCGATCAGGGTCACGATGAACACCGCGCCGGCAAACGCGATTCCGAGCGGCAGCCCCGCGCCGAAAAGCGCGACGCAGGTCATGCCGCCGAGCATCACGAATTCGCCTTGCGCGAAATTGATCGCCTCGGTGGCGGTGTAGACGATCGTGAAGCCCAGCGCGATCAGCGCATAGATGCTGCCCACCATGAGCCCTGAAAAAACGAACTGCAGCAGCAGGTCGAACTTGGTCAAGGCTCAGCCTTTTTCGCCGTGGGCTTTCCTGAGGGTCCTCGCCGCGGATTTTACGGCTTCGTGGATCGCCACGTAGCCTGTGCAGCGGCACAGGTTGCCGCTCAACGCCTCGCGGATCGCCTCGTCCGAGGGATCCGGGTTCTCCTGCAGGAACGCGCTGAGGCTCATCAGGAAGCCCGGCGTGCAGAACCCGCATTGCAACGCGTGGGCCTCGTGGAAAGCCTGCTGCAGCACGTCGAGCTTGTCGCCGTCGGCGAGGCCTTCGACGGTGCGGATCTCGCTGCCGTCGGCCTGTACCGCATAGAGCAGGCACGAACGCACCGCCACGCCGTCCAGGTGGATCGTGCAGGCACCGCAGACCCCCTGCTCGCATCCGATGTGCGTGCCCTTCAAGCCGAGCGTATCGCGCAGGAAGTCGGCCAGGCTGCGGCGCGGTTCGGCGCTCGCCTCGTAAGCCTTGCCGTTCACCTTCAGCCGGATCGTCTTCTCGCTCATGCGCCTTCCTTCGCGCGGGCAAGCGCAGCGCGCACCGCGCGCCCGACCAGCACCGCGGCCACTTCCTTCCTGTAAGCCGAGGACGCATGCAGGTCGTCCGTCGGCTCGAGGGCTCCCGAAACACCCTTGGCGAGCGAATCGATGTCGTTGTCCAGCGCCTTGGTGCCCGCAAGGCTCATCGCCAGTGCATTCGCATTGAACGGGCCTGCGCCGACGCCGCCCAGCGCGAGCTTCGCCTCTTCGACGACGCCACTTGCAGACAACGTAACCTGGGCCCCGACCGACACCAGCGCAAAGTCCCCATGCCGGCGGCTGACTTCGAGGAACGCGGCGCCGGAGCGCGCCGGCACCACTGGGAAGCGGATCTCGGTCAGGATCTCGTCGGCCTCGAGCGCCGTAGTGAGCAGCGCAATGAAGAACTCCGCCGCGGGAATCAACCTCTCTCCGCGCGCGCTGCGCGCAACCATCGTCGCGCCGAGCGCCATCGCCACCACCGGCCACTCGGCTGCCGGATCGGCATGCGAAAGGCTGCCGCCGACCGTGCCGCGGTTGCGGATCACCGCGTGGCCGATGTTCGGCACCGCGCTTGCGATCAGCGGGCAGCGCTTCTCGATCAGCTCGGAGCGTTCCACCGCCCGATGGCGCGTCATCGCGCCGATCGCAACGGCGCCGCCGGCTTCCCGGATGTAGCCGAGCGCCGCGATCCGGTTGAGGTCGATGACCACCTCCGGGCGCAGCACGCGGAAATTGGCCATCGGCGCAAAGCTCTGCCCGCCGGCGAGGAGTTTCGCGCCGGCCTTGTGCCGTCCGAGCAGCGCGATCGCCTCGTCGAGCGACACCGGCGCAAAATAGTCGAAGGCGGCCGGCTTCATCGGGCGACCACGCCTTTGTCGCGCAACATCGCGCGGATCCGGTTGTGCGTCAGCGGCAGGGTCGTGATCTCGATCCCGAAAGGTGAAAGCGCGTCTGCCACCGCGTTCGAGATCACGGCCGCGGCCGGCACGATACCGCCTTCGCCTGCGCCCTTGGCGCCGAGCGGGTTGAGCTGCGAGGGATACTCGTCGAGCGTGCGCACAACGACCTCGCGCGGCAGCTCGCTCGCGGTCGGCAAGAGGTAGTCCATGAACGTCGTCGTGAGCAGCTGGCCTTGCTCGTCGAACACCAGCTCTTCCATCAGCGCGCCGCCGACGCCCTGCGCCATCGCGCCGACGAGCTGGCCTTCGACCACCTGCGGGTTGATCCGGCGGCCGACATCGGATGCGATCACGTATTTGTGCACGATGGTCGCGCCGGTGGCGATGTCGACCTCGACCAGCGCGGCGGCGCTGCCGAACGCAAACGTCGTTTCCGGCTGCTTGAAGGTGTGGCTGACGTCGAGCCCGC
Source organism: uncultured Bordetella sp. (assembly GCA_964599095.1). Classification (GTDB taxonomy): domain Bacteria; phylum Pseudomonadota; class Gammaproteobacteria; order Burkholderiales; family SG8-39; genus SZAS-79. The sequence goes on along the minus strand of CAZREB010000015.1, from coordinate 16,431 downwards.
CTTCAAAGCCGGGCGGCAGCGGCGGGCCGGCGGCCACCGTGCGCGCGACCTGCGCGAGCGTCATCGACACCTCCGGCTGTCCTTCCACCGTGATGCGGCCCTCGTCGAGCACCAGCTTGTCCTTGGGCACTTCCATGCGCCACGAGGCAAGCGTGAGGATCTTGTCGCGCAATTCCTGCGAAGCCACGTGCACCGCGCTGCCGCCGAGCACCGCGGCGCGGCTGCCCCAGGCGCCGACGCCGGTGGGGATCACCGAAGTATCGCCGCGGCGGACCGTCACGTCGTCGTAGGCGGCGCCGAGGGCATCCGCGCACACTTGCGCGAGCGTGGTATCGACGCCCTGGCCGATCGACGCAGTGCCGGTATAGACCGTCACCTTGCCGCTGTCTTCCACCGCGACGCGCGCCCACTCCCAGGCCCCGAGGCCCGAGGGCTCGACGAACGAGGCGAAGCCTATGCCGAGGTACCGCCCCTTCTTGCGTTCTTCCGCCTGCCTCGCGCGCGCGCTTTCGTAGCCGATCTCTTCCAGCGCGGCGTTCAATGCAGCGCGGTAGTCGCCGCCGTCATAGACCACCTCGTGGCCGTATTCGTGCGTGCCCACATGGAACGGCATCTCCTCGGGGCCGATCATGTTGATGCGGCGGATCTCCGCCGGGTCGCGGCCGAGCCTTGCCGCGACCATGTCGACCGCCCGCTCGCGCACGTAACAGGCCTCGTACATGCCCGGGCCGCGGTAGGAGCCGTGCGAGGTCTTGTTCGTCATCACGCAGCTCAACTCGATGTCGAAGGAAGGGAAATGGTAGGGACCCGGCATGCTCGACACGGTGTGCGTCGGCGCAACCAGCCCGTTCGGGCGGATGTAGGCGCCCATGTCCATCATCACCCGGTCGCGCAGGGCGAGGAACCGGCCTTCGTCGTCGAAGCCGATCTCGACGTCGTGCCACTGCTGGCGCGAGTGGTTGGTCGCCATGAAATGCTCCTGGCGATCCTCGATCCAGCGCACCGGACGGCCCAACTGCATCGCCGCCCACGGAACCAGGAAATCCTCAGGGAAGAACTCGCCGCGGAAGCCGAATCCGCCGCCGACGTCCGGCTCGACGTAGCGGATCTTGTCTTCGGGCATCCGGAGCAGGCCAGCGAGCACCTGCCGCGTGCGGTGGATCATCTTGGTCGGGCCCCAGACGGTCAGCAGGCCGCTGGACTTGTCCATCATCGCCAGCAGCCCGCGCGTCTCCATCGGCACGCCGGTATGGCGGTTGGTGCCGAACGAGGCCTTGATTCGATGCGGCGCGGAGGCAAGCGCCTTCCCGGCGTCGCCGCGCTTCGCGCCGAAGCTGTCGCAGACGTTGTCCTGCGCCGGCTCGTGCAGGATCGGGTTGCCCGGCTGCAGCGCCTTGCGCGCGTCGATGAAGGCCTCGAGCGCGTCGATTTCGACGTCGATCAGTTCGAGCGCATCCTCGGCGACGTAGCGATTCGCTGCGATCACGATCGCCAGCGGCTCGCCGACGTAACGCACCTTCTGCTGCGCGAGCGGCTTCTGGAAGAAGCGGACCAGCTCGGGCTTCGGGATGATGGTGGTCGGGATGCTGTCGACTTCGCCGATGTCGGCGGCCGTATAGACCGCGGCCACGCCGGGCATTTCGCGCGCCCGGGCGACGTCGATGCGCACAATGCGGCCGTGCGCGACAGGGCTGCGCAGGACGGCCGCCTCGAGCATCCCGGGCTGCGAAAGGTCGCCGACGAAGCGGCCTTCGCCGCGAAGCAGGCGCGCGTCCTCCTTGCGCCCGACCGCGCGGCCTACGTAGTTCGACAAGGCGTTGCTACCTGCTCAGCGCGGCGCGAGCTTGAACGCGCCCTTCTCGACCACGAGCATGCGCATGCTGTCGACCAGGAAGCCGTTGTGATCGGTGGGCGAGGTGGTGTAGATCCCGGCTGCGCCGAGGTGTCCCTTGAGGTTCTCGAGCCCGGCACGGATCTTCGCCTTGTCGTCGCCGACCTTGGCCATGATCGCGGTGACCGACGAGAAGGCGTCGTAGACGAGCGCGCCGAACGGGCTGGGCGCCTTGCCGAACTTCTTCTGGAACGAATCGCGGTAGTCGAGGATCAGCTTTTTCTGCGGGTCGCTGTTCGGGATCTGGTCGATCACCGCCAGCTTGTAGCCGGTGACGTACACGCCTTCGATCGCCTCGCCCGAGAGCTGGATCATGCGGGTGCTCTGGAACGCGGTGGAGTGGATCTGGACCGCATCGAGGCCGATCTGGCGGGCATTCTTGACGACGATCGCGCTGGCCGGCGTGGCGTTCCAGACGATCACGGCGCGGGCGCCGGCCGCCTTGATGCGCGCGAGCTGCGCGGTCATGTCGGAGTCGGCCGGCCCGAAGGTCTCCCAGGCGACGACGTCGAAACCCTTGCCGGGCGCGGCCTGGCGCTCGAGTTCCTCCTTGCCGCTCACGCCATAACCGGTCGAGTCGGCCAGCATCGCGATCTTGCTGATGTTGCGGCCCTTGAGGAACTGCAGCGCGAGCGCGATCGACTGCACGTCGGTGTTGCAGTACTGGAACACCCACTCCTTGGGCGGCTGCGAGATCTTGCCGCTGGCGGCGGGCGCGAGCTGCGGCACGCGCGCCTTCTCGGTGAACGGGATCATCGCGAGCACGTTGCCGCTGATGCCGCCGCCGATGACGGCCGCCACGTTGTCCTGCTCGTGCAGCCGGCGCAGCGCCGCCACCGCCTTGGTCGGGTCGGAGGCGTCGTCGTAGACGATCGTCTCGACCTTGCGGCCGTTGATGCCGCCGCGCGCGTTCAGCTGCTCCGTCATCAGCTCCAGCGTGCTGCGCTGGTCCTCGCCGATGAACGACGCGCCGCCGGTGATCGACAGGACGGCGCCGATCTTGATCGCCTGGGCCGCCGACGGGCCGGAGACGGCGAAGAGGAGGGCTGCGGACAGCAGCGCGAGTACGTTCTGGATTCGCTTCATGGGTTTTCCCTCGGGCAATGAATGGTGGCTGATCTGGCGGGCCTGCGGAACCTCGATTGACGCTCGAGGCGCTGAGCATATAATGAATCGTCGACAGATAATATACGAAACGGGGACAAGATCATGGGCGCCAGCCACTCGATTCCACCTTTGCATGAGGTTGCCGGCACGGAGGAGGAACTGCGCCCGACCCGCGCCCCGCGGTCCGAGGCGAGCCACCTGCCCGCGCACTACTACACCTCGCCCGAGATCCTCGAGCTTGAAAAGCAGAAGCTTTTCTTCAAGGACTGGCTGGTGGTCGGCCGGGTCGAGGAATGGCCGAACCCCGGCGACTACCGGGCGCTGGAGATCGTCGGCGAGCCGGTCGTCATCACCCGCAACAAGGCCGGCGAGCTGAAGGCGTTCGCCAACGTCTGCCGCCACAGGGGGGTTGCGGTCGCCATCGGCGAAGGCAATGCAAAGGAGTTCTCATGCCCCTACCACGCGTGGGTGTATGACCTCGACGGCGCGCTGGTCTCCGCGTCCCGGCCCCGCGGCATCAAGGTCCAGCAGCCCCATGGCGGCCAGCTCCCGCCGATCAGGATCGATACCTGGGGCGGCTTCGTCTTCATCAACTTCGACGACAATGCGCCGCCGCTGGCCGACTACCTCGACGCTGACGACTACCGCAAGTCGGTGGCTTACGTGCACCCCGAAGACACCGTCCTGGTCGACACCTACACCTACGAGCTCGACTGCAACTGGAAGCTGGTGCCCGAGAACCTCGGCGACGTCTACCACGTCGAGGTGATCCACCGCGGCAGCTTCGGCGGCAAGACCTACAGCCCGGAAAAGGCGCTGGCCGAGATCGTCTATACCAAGTACGGCTGGTACAAGGAGTACGTGAGCGGCACGATGGCCCCGGACGCGGAGTTGCTGTTCGGCCCGGCGCCCTGGCTGGCCGACCACCCGAAAGGCAAGTTCTTCGCCTTCTCGGCCTTCCTGCGGCCGAACTTCTACCTGTTCGCGCGCGCCGACCTGGTGCAGCCTTTCGTCGCCTACCCGATAGGGGTGAACCGCACCCGCGTCACCGGGTGGACCTGTATCCCGAAGCAGTTCATTGGCAGCCCGGCGTTCGCGGACAAAGTGGCAATCCTCGCGAAATTCGTGCGCAAGTTCGCCGGCGAGGACAACGACCTGGTGCGCGCCATGCAGAAAGGGCTCGGCTCGAGGTATTTCGTGCGCGGCCCGATGCACGAGCTCGAGGCGATCATCCACCACCGCGTCAACCGGTACCTGGACGCGGTGCACGGCGACGGCGAAGTGCTCTAAGCCGACGCCCTTTTCGCGGCCGCGCGGCCGCGTGGCAGCAGCACCGGCAGCGGCGCGCTCTCGCCGCCGGTCTTCGAGATCACGCGCATGATCCGGCTGTGGAACATCGCCGCGTGGCGCGAAAGGATGTCGACCAGCTTGCCGCTCACCTTCCGGCGCACCGTCTGGATGATGTCCTCGTGGTCGGCGCGGATCATCGCCTGCGTCTCGTGCAGGCACGGGATGAAGTCCTGCTCGAGCAGGCTGACGAAATACGACAGCCTGCGCGCATGGTTGTAGAGCCGCAGCGCATTCTCGGCGACGTATTCGTTGTGCGTGGCCACCGCGATCCGGCCATGCAGGTGGCCGTTCAGGTGCGTCATCTTCTTGAACTGCTTCTTGGCATACGCGCGCAGGTATTCGCGCTGGATCGCCATCAGGTCGCGTTCGAGCGTCGGGTCGTCGAGGCGGCAGTAGTAGCCGACGATGCGCTCGGAGGCGATGTAGGCGTCGAAGAACTGGCGGATGTGCACGATGTCCATCGGCCGCACGAACGCGCCCCGGTTGCGCTGCATGACGATCAGGCCCTCGGAGGCGAGGCGATTGAAGGCCTCGCGCGCCGGCGTGCGGCCCATGTTGAAGCGCTCCATCAGCAGCCGGTCGTCGATCCGGCTGCCGGGCGGCAGCGAGAGGTCGAGGATCCGGTTGCGGATGATGATCGCCGCGTCCTGGGTGCCGTTGGTGCCCGCGGCCTTTTCCTCGCACAGGCCGAAATACACCAGCAGCGCCAGGCCGCTGCGCAGGATATCGCCGCCTTCGGGCGGCTGCTCGGCCGCGTTGCGGGCGGCTTTGCCGTTTGCCTTCGCCATGCTCGGGGTCCTTGGTTTCACTTGCCGGGGCCGGCGATTATAGGCGCGCTGTCACTTGATGGAGGGTGATCCCCTACGGCGGGTCTATCCGCGCAAACGGCATTCGCCCTGCCGGATTCAATTCCTCTCGACTGTTCCAGACACCGGCTTGAATTTCTCGCCGCCCAGAATGCGCGGCAGGAGGCGCGGCTCGTAGTACGCATCTGCGAACTTCCCGAGCGGAAGCGGCGTCATCGGGGCGTCTGGCATCACCCAGTGCAGATACGGCATGTCCTTTGGGTCGGACGTATCGAAGCGCCCTTCGGGGTCCGTCACCACCCAGCGGCCGTCGGCAAAAGCGTGGAGGGTAGCCAGCAATGCGCCGTCCTCCACACGCCAGAGCCTGACGGTTTGGTCGATGCTTCCCGATACCACCCACTGGCCGTCAGGGGAGAAAGCGACCGAATACACGTTGGCCCGGTGTCCGATCAGCTTGCGAATCAAGCGCGCGCCGGCTACGTCCCAAAGTTCGACCGCATTTCCATACCCTCCCGACACGACCGTCTTGCCATCGGGCGAAAAGGCCACCGACAGGACATGGCCCGAACGCTCGCCGAGCGTGGCGACTTCCCGCCCGCTCGCGGCATCCCACAGCTTGATGGTCTTGTCCAGGCTTCCGGACACCACCGTCCTGCCGTCAGGTGCAAAGGCGACCGACCATATCCCGGTCACTCCGTTCCATAGCCCATTCACTCGTCCGCCGCCCTCCGAGCGACCTCCAAACGAATGCAGTTCCCGACCGCTGGCGACGTCCGAAAGCATGACGGTGTTGTCGCCGTTTCCGGTAACCACCGTCTTGCCGTCCGGTGAAATCGCGACCGACGCCACCTGGGCCGTGCGCCCGCTAAGCACACGCAGATCCTGACCGGTGGCTGCGTCCCAGAGCTTGACTGTCCTGTCCCAGGATCCCGAAACCACCGTCTTGCCGTCAGGCGAGATCGCGACCGAGCGTACGCCCCCCTTGTGCCCTCTGAGCACGCGAAGTTCCCGGCCGCTGGCGACGTCCCACAGCCTGCCGGTTTCGTCGCCGCTCCCGGAAACCAGGGTCGTGCCGTCGGACGTGAACGCAATCGACGCCACGCGCTCCGAATGCCCGCTGAGCGTGCGCAGCACCTGCCTGCCGGTCATGTCCCACAGCTTGATCGTATTGTCGTTTCTTCCCGATGCCACAACCTTTCCATCCGGGGAAAAGGCGACCGACACGACTTGAACAGGGGCGCTGCCAAGCGCACGCAGTTCCCGTCCGGTGGCGACATCCCAGAGTTTGATGGCGTAGTCCTCGCCTTCTGACGCGGCCGTTTTCCCGTCTGGCGAGAAGGCGAGGGGGCGGGCTGCGCCGCGAAGCGTGCCAATGTTCCTCCCGCTGGCCACGTCCCACAGAATGACGGTGGCGTCCTTTCCTTCCGACGCAGCAGTCTTCGCGTCGGGCGAAAAGGCGAATCCGCTCGTCGCCCCACTCATCGCTCCGGCGAGCGTACGCAATTCGCGCCCGCCGGGCACTTCCCACCGCTTGACGGCGTTGTCCTGAACGCTCGAGATCAATGTCTTGCCGTCTTGGGAAATCGCGACTGAATACTCGTTACCCGAATACCCGCCAAAGGTGTGCAACACCTGCCGGCTTGCAACGTCCCATAGCTTGACGGTCTTGTCCTCGCTGCCCGACGCAAGAAACTTGCCGTCGGGAGAGTGGGCGATCGAAACGACGCCGTCCGAATGTCCGGTCAGCATGCCCAGTTCGCGTCCGCTGGCGACGTCCCACAGCCGGATGGCGTGGTCGATACTTCCCGCCGCCAATGTCTTGCCGTCCGGCGAGAACGCAACCGACTGCCCCCCACGCGTTTCACCCGCCAGCGCGCGAAGCTCACGACCGTTCGCGACATCCCATAACTGGATATCGGTGCCGGACGCCGATGCTATCGCTTTGCCGTCGGGAGAAAAAGCAACAGCGCGTACGGATTCGAACTGCCCGCTAAGCGCACGCAATTCCCGCCCGCTCGCTACGTCCCAAATCTTGATTGTTTCGTCCCCGCCTGCCGATGCCAGGGCCTTGCCGTCGGGGGAAAATGCAATTGCCCTTACGCCCGCCGAATGCCCGGTCTGGGCGACGAGTCGCGGCGGATCCGCGGCAGGAGAGGCTGGGGCCGACCAAAGCCCTAGCAGGGCGGTCACCATCATCAACCGCAGACGCAGCAATGGCCTCATCGTGAACGCCTCACTTTCCTTGCTTTTTGCGCTTCGCGCGATCAATCGCAGCGCTTGAATTCGCGCGCCTTGCACTCGCCCGCCATTTTCTGCGCCTCTGCAATTTGCACGGGCGTCAGTTCCTTTGCGGCGGCATCTCGCATTCCGGTCCACTTTTCGCGGTAGTAGCGGTCCTCCTCACCGGCGGACGCAAGGCTGTACCACATGTACGCCCGGACGTTGTCCCGCTGCACAAAGGTTCCTTCGGCATACATCGTTCCTACCTCTTCTTGTGCGTGCCGGTTCCCGCCTTCCGCGGCCAATCGGTACCACCTCATCGCCTCGGCGAGGTGCTTCGGCACGCCGTCGCCCTCGGCATACAAGTCGCCGATCTTCTTTTGCGAACCGGGGTGCCCCTGCCTCGCCGCCAACTGGTACCACCGCATCGCCTCGGCGTAATCGTTCGGCACGCCTTTGGTTTCCTTAGCCCGATAAAGGTCGCCGACCTGTACCTGCGCCTCGGCATCGCCTTGTGTTGCGGCCATTCGGTACCACTTCAGGGCTTCCGCCGGGTCTCTGGGAACGCCAAAGCCCATCAGGTAGATATCGCCGAGATCGGTCTGCGCTTTCAGGAACCCGTTTTCCGCCGACATCTTCAACCACTTCAGCGCCTCGGCCGGACTGGCCGGCACGCCCAGTCCGCCGGCATGCAACTCGGACACCATATATTGCGCTTTCGCGTCACCCTGCGCCGCGAGCGGCCGCAGCAGCCGAAGTGCCGCTGCGTAATCCTTGCGGCCGATAGCCTCCTCCGCGTCACCATACAGCCCCGACCAGGACGCGCACGAGCCAAGCAGAACTGCAGAAAACACGACTGCGAAGCGCATCGCTTCTCCTTTGCGCCGGTCACTCATTCCGGCTTGATCTTCCATGCGCTGCCTTCGCCGAACAGGGCGCCGCATTTCGGAACTGGGCATTCAATTGAGTCAAGCGGGATGCGGTGGCCGCAGTTCGGGCACTTGCCTTGCGGACCCGAAGGAGCCGGCACAGATGCAGCCGCCTTCGTCCCGGTCGCGTAGACTTTAGCCGCGGCGATTTCTTCCAGCAGGTTTCGCGCATCCATGAATCGGCAACGCTGTCCGTGTTCCCTCAGGGCCTTAAGGCAACCCTCCAACTCCTGCAAAGTCGGCTCGATCGGCGCAAGCCCGGCGACCAGCGAAGGCTTCATTTCGTCGTTGAATCGCATTCGGGCCTGTGATGCGGCGAGCACGCAGGTCAACGCCAGGCCCAATGCAAGCCAACCGCCGGCAGCCGCATACGATCCGTCCCACCAGAAAAAAAGCCCCCAGACCGCAGTCACCATGAACACCACCATCAGGAAATATGCCGCGAGCCCGAATTGCAACCCGCCTCCACCAAAGCGGTCCACCGCTTTCTGGCACGACCAAAGGAATGCCGCATATCCCGCAGCGAACAGAATCACCGTTAGGACCATTAATGCAACCCAGTGGAAAGTCTCAGGAAGCAGGTGCGCGACCCAGATCGCCAACTCGGATGCCGCGAGGAACGCGATGATCTCTGCAAAATTGTTCCCTTTGGTTTCGTTTTCGCGCGTGTCAAGGACGCTGGCCGCGCTCAGGAATTCGCGAACGCTGTGAAGCCTGTCGGCGGCTGCGCCTGCGGCCTGACCGTCGGGCCCCAACCGCGGATTGGTTTTCGCGATCAAGTTGGCGAGCGGCGCCTTTCCGTCCGCCTCGACGGCGGCGTAGTCATTCGCATCCAGTTGGATCCCGCCGTTGCACTGCCTGCAAGTCCCCCAATGGCCCACAAAGATACCCTGGGTTACCGGCAGGGAAAGGACCGAATTCGCGACGCCGATCCGCAGCAGTTTGAACGGCTGTGCGGTCTCGCATTTCGGGCAATTCTCGGCAACGAAACCCAGCGAGCGCTCCGTTTCCCGCCAACCTGTTCGCAGCCCTAGGAAAAGCGGAAGAAATATGGGGAGAAAAAAAACCATATGGAGCACGAGGACTGAATTTGAATCCATATTCAAGCCGGCCTGACCTTCCACGCGCTGCCCTCGCCGAAAATAGCGCCGCATTTCGGGACCGGGCACTCGATTGAGTCGAGCGGGATGCGGTGGCCGCAGTTCGGGCACTTGCCTTGCGGATCGGCAGGAACTGGCGCCGGTGCAGCCTCCTTCGCGCCGGTCGTGTGGATTGCAGCCGTGGCGATTTCCTTCAACAGGCCCTGCGCTTCGACGAACCTGCACGGCTCCCCGCTCTGCCTCAGCAGACGAAGGCATCGCTCCAGCTCCTCCAGCGAGGGCTTCATCGGCACCAGCGCCGAGACGAGCTTCGGTTTCACTTCCTTTTCGAAAAACTGGCGCGGCTCGATCAGGACCAGGATCAGGATCAGCGCCATCGCCAGCGCGACCAGGCCGACGGACACCTCGGGCGACCCGGTGGCGAAAAACACGGCGGGCGCCGCAAAAATTGCCGCCGTTGCAATGAAAGATCCTTCCGTCCCGAGCCGGAAGCGGCTGCCGTAACGATCCATCATCTTCTGGCACAGCCACAACATCGGGACGAAGGCCATCACCAAAACCACCAACGCAACGAACCCGACCATGCGTTCCGGAACGACTTTCGCGGTCCAGTAGGCGAGCTGGAACGCAATCGCAAACGCGAACGCCTCGGCAAACCGGGATCCGTACCCCCCTTCGTAGGACAGGGCCTGGCTCGCGCGGATCAGCGGTTCGCGGATGTGGCAAAAGCGCTCGAAGGCGGCCTTGGAAGCCTCGCCGTTCTTGCCCAAATTCGGATGGGTCCTGCCGATCAGCTCCTTGAGCGGAAGCTCCGGGTCTTGTTCGATCGCCGGATAGTCCGTTGCCTGCAGGTCGATCGCATCCGAGCACTGCGTGCAGGTCCCGGTATAGCCCACGACTGCGCCCGGGCCCATGGGCTTGAACAGGAAGGCGCTGGCGATCCCCGTGCGCACGAGGCCGAAGCTGCGTGCACCCTTGCATTTCGGGCACGTCTGCGCGACATATCCGAGCTTACGCTCAGTGGCGCGTGCGCCGCCGCCGACAAACCGCTGGAACAGGCCGAACGGGATGGACGCAAAGATCGTCGCCAAAAAACTCGCGGCGATTTCGCTGCTGATGTCCATGGGCATTTTCTTATTTTTGCAAACCGGCTCGGTTCGAGCCTATTCTATTCGCAGAACACATTTGAAAGACGGGTTATTTCGGCGGACCGAAGCCAACGCTGCAAGCAATACGTCCGTCACCCGATATCCTGACGGTTTGCTGAAACCACAAGATGAAAAGATTAATCCTCGCCCTCTTCATCGTCAGCGCATCTCCTGCTCTCGCGCAGTCGAAAGGCTCGGCGGCTGCCATCCATGCCGAGATCGGCAAGCTGGTCGCGCTCTATACCGACGGCCTCGCGGCCTTCGATGCGCAATCCCGGCGCGTGCTTTTCGGACCGCTCTTCGAGGCGGACAGCAGGGATGCCGTCGCATTCTTCGTTTTGTCCGGCGTCGGATCGACGAACGGCCACGAGGAATACATCGCAGTGTTTGCCCAAGGCGAAGGACGCAGCACACCAGTGGCCAAAGAACGTCCCTACCGTATGGTGGCGAGCGCTCAAATTGGCAAGCGCTGGGCGCGGACACTGAATTGGGAAACGGCGACGATCCGCCCCGGGCGGATCGTGGTACGGGGCATGCGATGGGGTAGCAACGACGCCGGATGTTGCCCGACCGAGCCGATAGAAGTCACTTATAGCGTTGCCAGGGCCGCCGGGACCGACACGCGGTATCCGGTCTTGCAAGAAAGCGAGAGGCCGTTGCCGCCGGTGCCCTCTTCATCGCAGCCGCCCGCTCCACGCTGAGGCGACTCGCTGCGTCGCCAGAGGTCCGGCGAAAATTCCTGGCGCCCACGTTTGGTCTCCCATCGGCAGGAGCCGGATATTGCCGGCGCGCTATGATTCGATTCCCAACGAATGCAAACGAACGAGGAGAGTACGTTTGGCCAAACGCCCCTGGGACGGCATCGTCCCCGAATCCGAAATCGAGGTGTATCGCAAAGCGGGCCTCGGCGGCCGCAGCGGCATCGGCAAGCGCGCCGCGTTGCTCGTCATCGACGTGCAGTACCGCAGCATGGGCGAGTCGCCCAAGCCTATCCTCGAATCGATGCAGGAGTTCGGCACCAGTTGCGGCGAGGCCGGCTGGAAGGCGATCCCCGCCATCGCGCGGCTGATTGCGGAATTCCGCAAGCGCGGACTGCCGGTGATCTACCCGTACGTCGCGCCGAAGAACCAGCACCACGAAGGGGCCTTCACCGCGAAGATGACGGGGCTGATGAGCGTGCCCGCGCGCGGCTACGATTTCGTCAAGGAGATCGAGCCCCTGCCCTCCGACCTCAAGCTGCCGAAGAACCAGGCGAGCGCCTTCTTCGGCACCCCGCTGGTCGCACACCTGGTGCAGATGGGCGTCGACACGGTCGTGATCACAGGCTGCACCACCAGCGGCTGCGTGCGCGGCAGCGCAGTGGATGCGAACGCATACAACTACAAGACCGTGGTGGTCGAGGATGCCATTTACGACCGCTCGCCCACTTCGCATGCGGTAAACCTCTTCGATATCGCGCACAAGTACGCCGATGTCATGACTGCGGACGAAGTGATCGGGCTGCTCGGAAACGGAAAGTAACCTGCCACTCAGGAGCCCCGATGCAGTTTGATGAAGTCGTCCTCGGCCGCCGCAGCATCCGCGGCTATAAACCCGACCCGGTTCCCAAAGCGCTCATCGAGGAGATCATCGGCCTGGCGATGCGTTCGCCGTCGTCGATGAATACCCAGCCCTGGAATTTCTACGTGATCACCGGCGAGCCGCTGGACCGGATCCGGGCCGGCAATACCGAACGGATGCAGGCAGGCGTGCCGCAGTCGCGCGAGTTCCGCACGGGCCACGCGTTTACGGGCAAGCACCGCGAAAGGCAGATCGGCGTAGCCAAGCAATTGTTCTCGGCCATGGGCATCGAGCGCGACGACAAGGAAGGGCGGCAGGACTGGGTGATGCGCGGCTTCCGCCAGTTCGATGCGCCGGTCTGCGTGATCGTGACTTATGACCGCGTGTTGCACGGCAGCGACGATGCGCCGTTCGATTGCGGCGCCGTGGCAACCGCGCTGGTCAATGCTGCCTGGTCGCGCGGGCTTGGGGCCGTGATCAACAGCCAGGGCATCATGCAGTCGCCGGTGGTGCGCGAACACGCCGGCATCGCCGAAGACCAGGTCATCATGAAAAGCATCGCGCTCGGCTGGCCGGACTACAGCTTCCCCGCGAATTCCGTGGTCTCCGAGCGCAAGCCGGTCGCCGAGGCAGCGGTGTTTGTCGGATTCGGGGACGGTGCGCAGAAAGCATCGGATTGATTTTCCCGGCCTTCGACCGGAACGCGACTGGAGCCCGCCATGATCGAACGCATCCCGGACCTGGTAAACAACGACCCCGCCATCGTGCGATGGGGCCGGCACATGAACGAAACCTTCATGGTCGAGGTCGGCACGCAGCAATACCTGCTGACGGTGCGCGCGGGGCGCATCGAGCCTGTGAGCAAAGGGCCCTTTGTCATGCGCCCCTGGCGCTTTGCGATCCGCGCAAAAGCCGAATGCTGGGAGAAGTTCTGGCGCAAGGTGCCCTCGCCGGGCTGGCACGACTTGTTCGCGCTCCTGCGCCGGGGCGATGTCGCGTTCGAAGGCGACCACCGCGTGCTGATGGCCTACCTGCTGTACCTCAAGCTGGTGCTCGCCGCACCGAGGAGGCTCGCGGCATGAGCGCGCGACTGGAATCGATCACCGGCCGGTACGCGCACCTCGAGATCGAGGGCAAGCCGCATCGCCTGTACTTCGAGGAAGCCGGCCAGGGCATCCCGCTGATTTGCCTGCATACCGCGGGGTCGGACAGCCGCCAGTTTCGCGCCGTGCTCAACGACCCGGAGATCACCAGGCACTACCGCGTCGTCGCGTTCGACATGCCCTGGCACGGCAAGTCTTCGCCGCCCGCGGGCTGGGAGGCAGAAGACTACAAGCTCACGACCGGCGCCTATACCCGCCAGATCATGGCGGTCGCGAAAGCACTCGACCTGGATCGACCCGTGGTCATGGGCTGCTCGATCGGCGGGCGCATCGTGCTCAACCTCGCCCTCGAACACGCCGCCGAGTTGCGCGCACTGATCGGCCTGCAGTCCGCCGCGTTTGTCGAGCGCTATTACGAATCGGCCTGGCTGAACCACGAGGAAGTGCACGGCGGGCAGGCCTGCGGCGCGATCGCCTGCGGGCTGATGTCGCCGCTCAGCCCGGACGAGCATCGTTGGGAGACGGTGTGGCACTACATGCAGGGCGGCCCGGGCGTGTTCACCGGGGACCTCTTCTTCTACCAGGTCGAAGGCGATATCCGGGAGCGCATCGGTGCGATCGACACCGGCCTGTGCCCGCTTTACATGCTGACCGGCGAGTACGACTACTCCGCTTCGCCCAGGGACACCGAGGCCGCCGCGGCGCACATCAAAGGCGCGAAGGTGACGATCATGAAGGGCCTGGGCCATTTCCCGATGAGCGAAAACCCGGACGCCTTTTTGGCGTACCTGCGGCCGGTGCTCGACGAAATCCGCGCGAAGCCCGAATGACCCGGAGGCGCTGATGGAACGCCACGAATGCGACGTGCTGGTCGCGGGCAGCGGGGCAGGCGGGTTCTCGGCCGCGATCACGGCGGCGCACGCGGGCCTCGACGTGCTTATGGTGGAGAAGGAACCCCTCTTCGGCGGCACCACCGCGTATTCCGCGGGCGTCGTGTGGATCCCGATGAACGAGGCGAGCGTCGCGGCCGGCATCGCCGACTCCGCGGCCGAAACGATGCGCTACCTCGAATCCGAGGTCGGCGCCTTCCTCGACCGGCCCAAGGCCGAGGCGTTCATCGCGAATGCCGCGCAGATGCTGGCGTTTTTCGAGCGCGAGACGCACGTGCGCTACCTGCTGATGCCGGCGTGGTCCGACTACCACCCCGAGTTGCCGGGCGCCTCCCAGGGCGGACGCTCGCTTTTGCCGCTGCCTTACGACGGCCGTGAGCTCGGCGACTGGTTCGTGAAGCTGCGCGCGCCGATCCGCACGATGATGCTGTTCGGCGGCATGTCGGTCAGCCGCGACGACATCCCCCACCTGCTCAACTTCAGCCGCTCGGCCGGCTCGGCCTGGCATGTCGCGAAGCTCCTTCTGCGCTATGCCTGGGACCGCCTGTCGTACCCGCGCGGCACCCGCATCGCAAACGGCAACGCGCTGATCGCCCGCATGGCGAAAAGCGCCTTCGAGAAGAAGGTCGCGCTCTGGCTCGAGAGCCCTTTGCTGCGCCTGACGAAGTCCGGCGAGCGCGTGACCGGCGCCATGGTGCGGCATCAGGGCAAGGAGATCGAAGTCGTCGCCCGGCGCGGCGTGGTGCTCGCCAGCGGCGGCTTCCCGGGCAGCGCTGAACTGCGGTCCCGCCATTACCGCCATGTCGCCGCCGGCAAGAACCATTCGCCGCTTGCGCCGCCCGGCAATACCGGCGACGGCGCCCGCGCGGCGCGCGAAGTGGGCGGCGTCATGCAGGTCGAGCAGGACCAGCCGGCCGCGTGGACGCCGGTGTCGCTGGTGCCTCAGGCCGACGGCTCCATCGTGCCGTACCCGCACTTCATCGACCGCTGCAAGCCCGGCTACATTGCGGTGGACCGGCGCGGCCGGCGCTTCGCCAACGAGGCCGAGTCCTACCACGATTTCGTGCAGCGGCTGTTTGCGGCCTGCGAGGGCGACAGCGTCGTGGAGGCCTGGCTGGTGTGCGATCACCGCGCGTTGCGGCGCTATGGCCTGGGCGTGGTGCCGCCGGCGCCGATGCCGATCGGCGCCTTCCTGCGCTCGGGGTACATCGTGCGCGGCGCCACGCCTTCGGCATTGGCCGCGTCGCTCGGAATTGACGCGGCCGGATTCGAGCACACGCTCGCGCGCTACAACGAGTTCGCCGCGCGCGGCGAGGACCCTGATTTCGGCAAGGGCACGAACGCGTACCACCGCTTCGGCGGCGATCCGCTGCACAAGCCGAACCCGAACATCGCGCCTATCGTCGACGGGCCTTTCTACGCGGTGCGCCTGGTGCCGGGCGACCTCGGCACGTTCGTCGGCATCGCCACGGACCCGCAGGCGCGAGTGCTCGACGTGAACGAAAACCCTGTCCCGGGCCTCTACGCGGTCGGCAACGACCAGGCGAGCGTCATGGGCGGCAAGTATCCGGGGGCCGGAATCACGATAGGGCCGGCGATGACGTTCGGGTATATCGCTGCCCGGCAGATCGCGCAGGGCGGCTGATGGCGAAGCCGGTTCTCGCCGCCCTCGCGCTGCTCCTCTTCGCGGGCTGCGCAACTGCGCCTGCGGAGGTGGCCGATGGGGCATGGTCGCCGGACGCGCCTTGGTGGACCGAAGCGCGCCTGTTCGGCGGCTGGTTTCCCCGCGAGGACGGCAGCCGCGTGCGCGTCCGCGCGGCGCACGCGCGCAACCTCTTCGAGGTCGCCGCGAAGATCCAGCAGCAAAGCGGGGTCTCCGCGCGGATCGCGCTGGCCGACTACACGGAACTGATCGCCTACGCGGTCGAGGCCAAGGGCCAGCGGCTGATCGTATTCTCGCTCCCGCTGCTCGAAGCGATCGGCGACGACCGCGACGCGCTCGCGACCACGATAGGGCACGAAGCCGCGCACCTTCACTTTGGACACAATCCGGCCAGGAAGGCCCGCGACGAACTGGCGATCGGGAATTCGGCGGCGCTCGCCGGCATCCTCGCGGTCAATGCGTCGTTCACGCGCTACGAGGAACGCGAAGCGGACCTGAAAGGCATCGAGTGGGCGACCGCCGCCGGGTTCAGCGCCTGCGGCACCGCGCGGGTCATGCGCCTGCTGCGCGCAAACGACTCGGGGACCGGCGTGAATACCTTCCTGGCCATGCATCCGGGCTATGGCGAGCGAATCGCGCGCGCCAACGATCTCGCGTCCCGGCT
>CAZREB010000014.1:0-130392 GCA_964599095.1 uncultured Bordetella sp. | reverse complement strand
GCGATCTCGCGGATGCGCGACGCCTCCTCGAGCACGCGCTGCGCCTGCTCGACGACCAGCGCGCCGGTCGGGGTGACGGTGACTTCGCCGGGCCCGCGCTCGAACAGCGGCGTGCCGAGTTCTTCTTCGAGTTTCTTGATCGCCACCGAAAGCGTGGGTTGCGAGACGAAGCACGATTCGGCCGCGCGGCCGAAATGCCGCTCGCGCGCGACGGCGACGATGTAGCGCAGTTCAGTGAGGGTCATCGGTGTGCCTGCACGCGGGGGGATTCGGCGTCGAGAGCCTACCGCTTGCGCGTCAGCAGGTACAGCGGCAGGCCGGCCGCCATGACCGCGATGCCCCCGAGGACCGCCACGCCGAAACTCGGGCCGTAGGGGCCGCGGATGAAGTCGACGCTCGAGTACAGCATGTACGCACACATCAGGCAGAAAGCGGCCGGCACTGCCGGGTACCACGGCACGCGGAACGCCGGGCCCCTGCCGTCGGAATCCTTCAGCCGGAAGACGAACAGCGTGAGGCCGGTCAACAGGAAGAAGGTCCAGAACACCGGCGACGTGTAGGCGACCATCGCCGAGAAGCCGTCGGGCGTGAACGCGCTCGCCAGCACCAGCGACAGCGTGACCGCGCCCTGCCACAGCAAGGCGGTCGCGGGCGTGCTGCCCGCCTCCCGCCAGCGGCCGAGGTGGGCGAACGCGGCGAAATCCAGCCCGAATGCGTAGCTCGTCCGCGCGCCGGTGAAGATCGCCGCGTTCATCGTCGTGAAGGCCGAGACGCAGACGACCACCGCAAGGAGGATCGCGCCCTTTTCGCCCGCGATCATGCGCATCACGTCGGCGGCCACCGCCTTGGAGTCCTTCAGCCCCGCCATCCCCAGCGCCGCAAGGTAGCCGACGTTCACCAGCATGTAGAGCGCGGTCACTGCAACGATGCCCCACACGAGGATCCGCGTCATGTTCTTCTTCGGTTCGCGGACTTCCCCGCCGAGATAAGCCGCTTCGTTCCAGCCGCCGTAGGTGAGCAGCACGAAGATCATCGCGAGCCCGTACGAGCCGCCCGTTGACGCCGCCGGCGGCGCAGCCCCGTGCGCCGGAGCGCCCACGACGATCCCGCCGATCGCAACCGCGAGAAGCCCGATGACCAGCAGCGTCTCCATCACCTTCTGCAGGTTCTTGCTTTGCAGCGTACCGGCGAGGTTCAGCGCCGTGAGGCCGACCACGCCGAGGGCGGCATAGATCGCCGAACTGTGCCTGCCCAGCGGCAGGATCTCGGTCGCATAGTCGCCGAATACGAAAGCGACCGCCGCGATCGCGCCGGTCTGGATGACGGTAATGCGCGACCACGCGAACATGAAAGCGGTACCGGGTCCGAGCCCGCGTGAAAGGAATGCGTATTCGCCGCCGATGTCGGCGTGGCGCGATGCAAGTTCCGCATAGACGAGCGCACCGGCGAGCGAGATCAGCCCGCCCGCGAGCCACGCGAACAGGAATTCGGCCCCCGACGAAACGTTGCCGGCGACCACCGAAGGCGCCTTGAAGATGCCGACGCCGATCACCATGCCGACCATCAGGAAGACGCCGTCGAAGACCGACAGCAGCTGCCTGGGTTGTGCGCCTACCGCCTTCTTGTGGCCGTCCATGGGATCGTCCGTTGTTGTGCGCCGTCCGAGACGAGCACCTCGCCCGCCATCCGGTCGCCGTTGATCGTGCCCTTGAACAGGTGGTTCCAGGCCTTGGCGCCCACCAGCCCGGTGATCGCCATCTTGACCTCGCCCCCGCGCAGCCGGGTGCCCCGCACGGTCAGGTCGTGCGCCCCGCCGTCGGAGGTGGCGTGCAGGTCGATCGCCTGGAACTGCTGCGCGATGTCGAATTCCCACCGCCCGCCGTGCTGCGGGATATCGGCCACCCAGCGGCCGCGCGCATCCGCGGGCACGATCCACAGGTGGATGCGCGACTTTCCGCCCAGGCCCACCGGCTTTTCCGGGGTGCGCAGTTCGATCGTCTCGTCGGGCTCCCATTCGCGCATGTTCCAGTCGTGCGACACGATGCGCGTGCCGGGCTTGAGCGCAAGCAGCTTCGGCCTCAACTTGAGATTGACTTCGGGCAGCAGGTACATCGTGACGACCGTCGCCTTCGCGAGATCGGTCTCGAAGAAATCCTGCGCGGCGAACGTAGCGCGACCGGACACGCCGGCCAGGGCCGCGTTCTCGCGCCCTTTGGCCACCAGTGTCGGGTCGATGTCGATGCCCAGCGCCTGCGCACCGCGCCTGGCCGCGCCGATCACGATCCGCCCGTCGCCCGAGCCGAGGTCGATCACGAAATCCCCGGCGCCGACATCCGCGATCCGCAGCATGCGGTCGACCACTTCTTCAGGCGACACGACGAAGGGCACGGTGCCATCGTCCCACGCCCAGCTCTGCGCGCGGGCGGTCGCCAGGCCGAGGAAGCAAAGCGCCAATCCCGCCAGCGCGCGGCGCCTCATCGGCCGCATCTACACATTTCGCGCGTCACTGCCGCGTCGCGCTCCACGCGGTGCGCTCGGGCGACCGGGTACCGGTCAGGATCTCGCCCTCGATGCGGGCGCCCCGGATCCTCCCGAACAGGCGATGGATCCCGTCGCGCCCCGCAAGACGGCCGGCGACGACGAGGTGGATGTCCTCGCCGAGCAGCCGCGCCGCGCGGATCTCGAGCGGCCTGCCCTCGTCGCCGGCCCGCGGAGCCTGTCCGCTGACGCGCACCTTGATCACCTGGAAGCGCTGCTCGATGTCGAATGCGATGCGCTCGCCCCCGATTTCGCTCGTCCAATGGCCGTGCGCGTCGCCCGGCACCACCCACAGGAAGACCTGGCTGACGCCGACCGGCGCCACCGGCTTGTCGGGCACGCGGATCGAGGTCCATTCGTCCGCCGGCCAGTCGCCGAGGTTGTAGTCGTGCGCAACGATGCGGGTGCCGGGCTTCAACTCCTTCAGCAGCTTGGGTCGCAGCTGCATCGCGACGTCGGGCAGCAGGTAGAAGGCCACCACCGTCGCCTTTGACAGGTCGGTCTCGAACAGGTCCTTCACCTCGAAGCGCACCTTGTCGGCGACCCCCTCGGCCGCCGCGTTCTTGCGCGCAAGCTCGACGAGGGGCGGGTCGAGATCGACGCCCAGCCCGCGGGCGCCGTATCGCTTTGCCGCCGCAATCGGGATGCGCCCGTCGCCCGAGCCCAGGTCGATCAGGAAGTCGCCCGGCCCCACGTCCGCCATGCGCAGCATGCGATGCACGACCTCGTCCGCGCTGATGACGAATGGCGTGAAGTTGTCGTCCTGCGCAACAGCCTGCGTCACGCAAAAGGACAGCAATGCGGCGGCGAATGCGCTCTTGAGGAAGGCGTGTTGCATGGCGGGCGCCATGATAGCCGAGCGCATCGGCCGCGGCGCGGGCGTTTCGCCGGGCCGCCATGCGAAGCGACCGGCCGGGCCGCGTCAGTGGCAGTATTTCGCCCGGAGACCCAATAACGGCGCGGACTCCTTGGAAATTTTGGCAGTATTGCTACTTCCCGGCTTCGGCCGGCTTTTGCGCGTTCTCCTGCATCCGCTCGAGGGCCTGGCCGACCTGCTTTTCGGCGTCGGCTTTCGCCTTCTGCCCGGCCTCGATCTCCTTTTGCTTGATCGCGGCGGCGGTGGCCGCGGTGCTTGCCGATTCGATGCCGCAGCCGGCCGTTGCGGCCACCGCACCCAGGAAAAGCACCGTCACGACGGACCTCATTGCGACCTCCGCAGGATGGACTGCGGAATCATAGCGCGTTCGGCTAAAATGCTGCCCCTTCGCCCCCGTAGCTCAGTGGATAGAGCGACCCCCTCCTAAGGGGTAGGTCACACGTTCGATTCGTGTCGGGGGCGCCAGCGGACGCAGAGAGCAGGCAACATGAAATTCGCGCACGGAACCCGGCTGGCATCGGGCATCCTGCTCGCGCTTGCCGCGACGGCGGCGATCGGCGGCTGGGAAAAGTACGCCGAAACCGTGATGGCGGTGCACTACCTCGATCCGGCTTCGATTCGAAAGGACGGAAGTGCCCGCGTGGTGTGGGAACTGCAGGACTTCAGGAAGCCGGACGGCACCGGCGCCAGGTCGCAGAGATTCCTGTGGGAGATCCTCTGCGGCACCCGCCAATACAGGCGCCTGGCATCCTCGTCCCACTCGGAACCTCACCTCGGCGGCACTGTCATCCAGTTGAGCAGCGACAGCGGGCCGATGATTGCCTTTCCGTCGCCTTGGCTTAGCGATGCCGTCCGTCCGCTGAACCAGACGGCGCTGATAAAGGTAGATGAGATCCCCCCGAACTCGAATATCGCCGCAATCCACGCCAAGGTCTGCGCCGACTGAATACCCGCCGCGCGGCACGACGTCGACTTGCCTGACCGTCGCTGTCAGGCCGGCGAGGACACCGGGTCGCCGGGCTTCCCGATCCGCGTCGCCAGCGTGTCGCCGGGTGCCGGTGGCCTGCTGCCAAACGGACTTTCACCTGGCAGCGCCCGCCTCCAGCGCCTGCAATACCCGCATCCCGGGCCGTCCGTCCTCCGGCAATCCGGCCGAAGACTGGAATGCTCGGATCGCCGCCCGCGTGCGCGGACCGATCGCACCGTCCGGTTCGCCGACGTCGAATCCGCGTTGATTGAGGAGCGCCTGCATTTGCCTCCTCTGCGCGCGCGACAGCCCGCCATCGTCCGTCGGCCAGGCGGTCCTGAACGCAGCGCCGCCCCGCAATCGATCGGACAAGTGAGCGATGGCCAGCGCATAAGATTCGGCCGCGTTGTACGAATAGATCGCGTTGAAGTTGCCGAAGACGAGGAACGCCGGGCCGCCCGCCCCGGCCGGCAGCAGGAGGGCCGCGGCGCCGGTGCCGATCAACGGCTGGCCGTCGACCGTCCTCACGCCGCGCGCACTCCATTGCGACAGCGCCTGCCGGTTGCGGCGCCCCGAGGGTCCCGCATAGCCGGCGGGCACCGAGACCTCGTAACCCCAGGGCTCCCCCGGCGCCCATCCGGCCTTGGCGAGGAAATTCGCCGTCGAACCGAGCGCATCCGGCACCGAGCCGACGATATCGCGCCGGCCGTCTCCGTCGAAATCGACCGCGAGCCGCTGGTAGGTCGTCGGCATGAACTGGGTCTGCCCGAACGCACCTGCCCAGGATCCCCGCAGCGCTTCGAGGGGCATATCGCCGCTTTGCAGGATCCCCAGCGTGGCCATGAATTCGTTGCGGAAGAACTTCTGCCGGCGTCCCGAGCACGCCCCGGTGGCAAGCGAGCGCACCAGCGGGCGGCCGCCTGCCTGCCGCCCGAAATTCGATTCCACGCCCCACACCGCGACAACGACGTGCCGGTCGACGCCATACCGGCTTTCCACCTGGTCGAGGACCGCAGACCAGCGCTGCAGCTGCTCGCGGCCGTCGGCGATGCGCTCGTCGTCGACCAGCACCGCGAGATAGTCCCAGATCGGGGTCTTGAACTCCGGCTGCGAGTCCATCGCCTCGAGCACGGTCGGGTCCGGCTCGACCCCCGTCATCGCAACGTCGAACGTCGGTCCGCTGATGCCCCGGCTGATTGCTTCTCCGCGGAGCCTGCCGACGCACGCCGAGAAATCGTCCGCCTGGGCCCCGGCCGCGACCGTTGCCGACAGGGCGAGTGCGAACTGCGCGACCGCCCGGCGCCTGCCTGACTTCAAGCGCGCGAGCGTTTGAGCGCCTCTGCGGCGAGCGTCTTCAGCAGCTTGTCGAGGTTTGCCTTGAGCGGTCCGAATCCGTCGGTCTTGCGGAACGTCTTCGTGTCCATGAACAGCTTCTTGTTGATCTCGACCATGATGCTCTCGATCCCCCTGGACGGCGCGCCGTGCCGCCGGTTGAGCTCGTTGCCTTCGTACGGGGTGTTGATCGTCACGCTGTAGCCGAGTTTCTTGATTTCGGCCGCGACGTACTCGATGAACTCCTTCGACGAGGTCGTGTAGCCGATGTTCCCGAGGCAGAAATCGGCGCGCGGCTGCCCGGCATCCGCGTGCGTGGGCGCGCCGATCGCCGACATGCAGTGGCACGACAGCTGCCACAGCAAACCGTGCTTCGCGTAGGTCTCGTCGACGATGCGCTTCAGCTCGCGGTGGTAGGGATGGTAGTAGAGGTCGAAGCGCTCCTGGATCTCGGCCACGGTCAGCTTCTTTTCCTGCATCGGCTCCCCGTAGCGCGACTTGGTCTTGATGAGGCCGAGCCCGCGGATCGCCACCGGGCTGGGGTTGAGCTTCGCCGGCCACTCGCCGTCGATGACCGCCGGGTCGAGGTCGTCCTCCTTGCGGTTGACGTCCATGAAGGTGTTCGGGAAGCAGCAATACAGCATGGTCGCGCCGACAGAAGGCGCGGCCGCCCACAGGTCCTCGACATACATCGACACGTTGTCGTGCAGCACCGTAAAGGGCAGCGGCGAGCGGAACTCCTTCGGGTACTCGCGGCCGCTGCGCGAAACGTCGACCACGAGGGGCGCGCCTGCGCCCTGCGGATCGTGGCGAACGAAGATGCCCGGCTGAAGAAAAGCCATTGTCACTCCTGGGTCGTTGGAAAGGAAAGCTAGACCAGCATGTCGAGGGTGAGGCCCGCCTTGCGCAATACGCTGGCCATCACCATGCGTTCGAGCTTGCCTTTCGGCTCGAAATTGGCCGCGTCGTGTGCGCTCTGCCTGCGCACCTCGTCGGACAGGATCCGGTTCGGGCCGGGAATCGCGTCGCCGGCGCACTGGACCTCGCAAGCGCGCTGCAGGTGCCACATCAGGCGGAACGCCGACGGGATGTCGCGCTCGCACACGAGGAGACCGTGATTTCGCAGGATCAGCACGTCCTTGTCGCCCAGACTCCTGACCAGGCGCGGCTGTTCTTCGGGGCGCACGCTGATGCCCTCGAAGTCGTGGTAGGCGACGCGCCCGAAGAGCATTGCGCCATAGAAATCGTCGTGCCTGAGTCCGCCCTCCTTCAGCGCCACCGCGATGCCGGCCGTCGTGTGGGTGTGGATGATGCAGTGCGCGTCTTCGCGCGCGCCGTGGATCGCGCCGTGGATGATGAAGCCGGCGGCGTTCACCGGGTGCGGAGACGGGTCGATGGCCCTGCCGTCGAGCCCCACCTTGATGAGGTTCGACGCGGTGACCTCGTTGTAGTTGAGGCCGAAGGGGTTGATCAGGTAGTGCCTCTCGGGCCCCGGGACGCGCATCGTGATGTGGTTGTAGATGAGCTCGGTCCAGCCCATGTAGTCCACGATGCGGTAGCAGGCCGCCAGCTCGAGCCGAAGGCGCCATTCCTCCTGGGTCATCCGGTCCGGCCGCTGCCGCATCAATGCATCGTTCATGTCCATTCGGGTCTCCTTCGGCGTCCCGCAGGTTGCGCTTGCCGCTTCACGACGTGTTCCACCACCCGGCCGTTCGCGCTACGCCGGCGGAAACTCCACGAAGCGCACGTCGCTGTCGCGCCCGATCTTCTCCATCAGCGCCACCTCCCAATCCAGGTAGTCGCGCATCGCCTGCTCCACCTGGGTCTTGCCGTCGTAGGGTTTGTAGTACACATCCTCGTTCGGTTCCCACATCGTGGTCTGGCCGGTTTCCAGCGGCAGGCCTGCCGCGCGCCAGGCCGCGGTCCCGCCGGCGAGGGCCCGGACCGGGACCTTTGCCATGAGCCGCAGATCGGCTGCCGCGAAACGCGCGAGCTCGCCGTCGGGCGAGGTGCACACGATGATCCCGGACTGCGCGAACCTGTCCTGCCGCTCGGCCAGCCTCGAGCGAATCGCAAAGGCGGCGCCCGGTATGTGCCCTTCGCGATACTCGATGCTGGTGCCGAAATCGATCACCTGGGCCGTCGCGCCGAGCGCCTGCAGTTCCTGCGCGCTGATCGGCTCGATCTCGGCCGCGTCTTCCACGACGTAGACTTCGGGCCAGCCCATCTGCAGCAGCCATGATGCGGTCATTACCGCGCGCACGCCTTCTGCGTCGACCAACGCAACACGCGCATTGCGCGTGGCCATGTAGCTGTCGGTGGCCTGCACCAGCTGGCCGCCCGGCGCATTCACGGCACCGTGCAGGTGGCCCTCCGAATATTCCTCCGGTGAACGCACGTCGAATACGTACAGGGTCCGGTCCTGCTGCGCGGCGAGGCGGGCGAGGCCGGCGCGGTCCAGCCGCCGGATCCCGAACCGCCTGGCCACCCCGGCCGACAGCGCCCGGGCCTTCGCCAGCGCTGCGGGTCCCGGCGCAGGCGCGTGCCTGTGGTTGCCCCTCTCGAGCGCGAACCCGGCCAGGTGCCAGCCCATGGTGCCGTTCTTGAGCGCGACGACCTTGTTGGGCAGCTTCGCATTGATCAGCGACTGCGCACCGATGATGGAGCGGGTGCGCCCGGCGCAATTGACGACGACGAGCGTGTCGGGGTTCTTCACCAGCTCGGGCACCCGGTAGACCAGCTCCGCGCCGGGGCAATCGAGCGCGCCGGGGATGTTCATGACCTGGAATTCGCCCATCGGCCGGGAATCGACGACCACCAGGTCTTCGCCGGCATCGAGCTTGGACTTCAGCTCGCCGGCGGTAATGCGCGGTGTGCCGTCGCGGTGCTCGATATATTCGCCGAAGGCCTTGCTCGGCACGAAGACGCCGGAATAAAGCTCGTAACCGGCTGCGCTCCACGCGGCGAGCCCGCCGGCCATCACGTGGATGTCGCGATAGCCGAAGCTGCGCAGGACCGATGCGGCGCGCTGGGCGAGCGTCTCGTCATCGTCGGCCAGGACGATGCGCGTGCCCGCGCGCGGCACGAGCCTGCCGATCATCAGCTCGAGCCTCGAAAGCGGGCAGGACGCCGCAAGGAACAGATGGCTCTTCGAGTACACGCCCTCCTCGCGCGGATCGAGGATCGCCAGCTCGCCGCCGTCGGCGATCAGGCCCTTGAGTTCGGCGGGTGAAATGCGCGGCGCGAACACCTCGGGCCTGGACATGAAGCGTTTGTACGGCCCGCCGGTGCTGGCGCCGAAGAACACGCGTCCCGGCAGGTCTTCGAGGGTCTTGCCGTAGAGGTGCAGGTGGAGCGACTCCTTGCCGTTGACCACCTCGATCGTATGGAAATCGTCGGGCATGAGCGCACAGGCGTTGCCTTTCACGACCGTCATCTCGCTGGTTTTCGCAAGGCGCCCCTCGCCTTCCACCTTGCCGTCGTCCACGCGCTCGTAGAACACGTTGTGCTCGTCGCCGTACACCCCGGCGATGCAGGCCCAGGTGGTGTGGTTGTGCGGCGGCTGCGCCTTGCCGGGCGCCCCGGCGGACCCGTAGAGCGCAAACCGCCCGTCCAGGTCCTCGGCGAGGTGGAAGATCGTGCCAGGCCGTCCCGGCAGATTGCCGAACGACTCGGGCGGGAACAAATCGGTGCGGGTCGCAAGGCCGATCAGTACCGGCTTGATGCGTTCGAGGGCCTCGCGCGTGGGTCCGTACTGCGCCTCGATGGCGCGCACGGCTTCGATGGTCTGGCGCACGGCTTGCGCGCGCTGGTCGGCTATCCTCATGCGTTCACTCCTTTGGGTTGGCGCCAGTCTACAATCCCGCGCACTGGAGGGAAACATGGTCTTTCACGGCAAGTGGTACGACGAAGTTTCGGTCGGAGATACCTTCGGGACCCGCCTTACGGTCACCGAGTCTCACCTGGTCCTCGGCGCGGGCCTTTTCGGCGACTTCAACCCTCTCCACGTCGACGAGGAATTTGCGAAACAGTCGATGTTCGGCACGCGGATCCTGCATGGGCCCTTCACCAGCGCGCTCGTCTCCTCGCCGGTCGGGATGTACTTTGCCGGCACCGCAATCGCCTACATCGAGCACGCGTGCCGGTTCAAGGCGCCGGTCAGGCCGGGCGACAGCCTGGCCACGCAATGGACCGTCACCGAGCTGCTCGACAAGCCCAGGCACAAGGGCGGCATCGTCGTGATGGCCTGCGTGTGCACGAACCAGGCAGGCGCGGTCACGGTGGAGGCCGACGGCAAGATCCTCGTGGCCTCCCGGCCGGCGGCCTGAACCGGTACAGGCTATTTGAAGACGTTCACCACCAGCTGATCCGGCAGCCAGGTCGCGAGGCCGGGGAAGACCACGACGGCGACCAGCACGAGGGCATCGGTGAGGAAGAACGGCACCGACCCCCTCACGACTTCCGACACCGGGATCTTCGACACGCCGCTGACCGCGAACAGGTTGAGGCCCACGGGCGGCGTCACCAGGCTCATCTCCACCGTCAGCGTCAGGATGATGGCGAGGTGGACCGGGTCGATCTTGAGGGCCATCGCCACCGGGAACAGCACCGGCACGGTCAGCAGGATCATCGCCACCCCGTCGACGAAGCAGCCGAGGATCATTTCGACCGCGATGAAGGCCAGGATGAATCCCATCGGGGTCAGGCCCCAGCCGGTCATGATCTTGCTGATGGTCTGCGGCCAGTAAAGGTTCGCCGCCAGGAACTGGAAGACGCCCACGCTCCCGACCAGGAAGAGCACGACCGCAGTCAGGCTCAGCGCGCGCATGGTCGTGGGCAGCAGTTCCCTGACGAACTCGCCGCGCCTCGTGATCAAGCCGTAAAGCAGGGCGTAGCCGCAAGCCGCAGCAGCGGCCTCGGTGGGCGTGAACAGTCCTCCGTACAGTCCGCCAAGGATGACGACCGGCATGCCGAAGCCGGGCAATGCGCCAAGCGTGGCGGGCAGGATCCGGCCCGCGTCGAACCTGCCGCGCGGCAGCTTGAGGTAGTAGGCGAGCACGACGATCGTGGCGATGTTCGCGAGCGCGAGCAGCAGCCCCGGGATCACGCCCGCGAAGAACAGGCGCACCACCGAGGTCTCGGTCACCACGCCGTAGAGGATCAGCGGGATGCTCGGCGGTATCAGGATCGCGATCCCGCCGCTGGTGGCCACCAATCCGGCCGCCACGTAGGGCGGGTAGCCGCGCTTGAGCATCTCCGGCACTGCGATCACGCTCATTGCCGCAGCCATCGCGACGCTCGAACCCGATATGGCGGCGAACAACACGCAGGCCAGCACGGTTGCGATCCCGAACCCGCCCGGCAGCCAGCCGACGAGGGTATCGGCGAACCGGAACAGCTGCGCGATCAGGCCGGTCTTCTCCATCAGGTACCCGGTGTAGATGAACAGCGGGATCGCCATCAACGTGTAGCGGTTGATGAAATTGAAGAAGGCGCGAAACACGACCTCGGGCCCGAGCAGCGGGTCGGTCATGATGTAGGCGGCGGCCGAGGCGCTGAGTGCGATGCCGATCGGCACGCTCAGCACGAGCAACAGCAGGACCACGATCCCTACAATCGCCATTCGTTTGCCTCCGGTTTTCTTGCGCGCTGCGGCGGTTCAGTGCAGCGCGGTCTCGTCCGCCGGTTCGTCGAGCACCCTGATCCCGCGCAGATGCTGCACGCCGCGATAGACCTGGAAGAACAGCGAGACCGCCATGAAGGAAAAGCCGACCAGCAACGCCGCCACGAACGGCCACATCGGGAACGCCAGGCTTTCGCTGCGGCTGGCGTATTCCATGCTGTCATGCACGTCCGGGATTCCCCAGTACACCACCGCCACCATGAACACGAACGAGACGATGGTCGCGAAAACCTTGACGTACTCCACCGCCCGGCGGCCCTTGGGCCCGAAAGTCTCGAGGACGGCGAACAGGAGGTTCACGTTGAGGTGCGCCTCGCGGCGCTGCGCGATGCCGAAGTACACGAACACCGATCCGAGGATGAACAGCGTGACGGCGTCCTGCTGCCACTCGAACGAAACCCCGAAAACATAGCGCCGGATCACTTCGAGCACCGCGAGCAGCGTGCAGCCGAGCAGCACCAGCGCCGCCGCGCGCGCCAGGACCCGGTCCTGGAACGCGCGCCAGATCGAATACGCTTTCTCCAAGTGCCGGCCGCGCTACTTGATGTGGATCTTTGCGGCGTGCTTGGAGCAGTCGATCTTCTCGATCCAGGACGACCCCGGGGGATTCGCCTTGGAGAGTTCCCTGCCCTCTTTCGCGAACGTCTCGACCCACGGACGCGCGTCGGCAGGGACTTTGCTCTTCACGTACTGCCCGGTCGCATCGCCCACCGCTGAAGTCATCGCCGTGGCTTCCTGCGGGCTGAGCCAGTAGACACCGGGCTTGGAGGGGTCCTTGGTCCCGTACTTGTCATAGGTCAGCTTGTCGACGCACCAGTTGTATTCCTTCTGGATCCTGATGGTGTCGGCGATCAGGCCTTCAAGGAGCTTCTGCGTCGGCGGCGGCAGCCGGTCCCACCAGCGCCGGCTCGCAGCCACGAAGTAATAGTCCCCGGTAAAAACGCCCGCGCCGCCTGTGGTATAGAACGGTGCCTGCTCGCGCACCGCGAGCCAGCCGCCGATGCTGGTCATCAGGCCGTCGATGACGCCCGATTCGAGGGCCGTCGGCACTTCGCCGAACGACATGACCACGGGATTCGCCTTCCACGCGGAAAGGGCCGAATTCTCCACGGGGCCCATGCTGCGCACCTTGCGGCCCGCATAGTCGGCCGGCGACAGGTAGCGCTTCTTGCCGCCGACCCCCATGCCGAAACTCATCTGCGCGGCGCCGAACACCTTGATCGCCTGGTTCTTCGCCAGCCGCTCCACGAGCATCTGGTAAGTCTTGGTCTTTTCCAGCGAATCGACCGCCCCGACCGTGGTCATCACGCCCGGGCCGCCCATGGTCATCATCCACGGGTCGACCGGCGCCGCCTTGCCGATCTGCATCCAGGCCATTTCCAGGTTGCCCTGGCGCATCGCCTCGAACGCTTCCGGGATCGTGTAGAGCGCGCCGGCGTAGTAGATGCGGGCCTCGCTGCCGGGGATCACCTTCGGAAGGCGTTCCTGGAAGTAGGCCATCGCCATTCCTGCAGGGTGCGGCGGCGGCGAGAAGTCGGCGGCGAAACGGAGCACGACCGGCTTGGGCGCCGGCTGCGCATGGGCCACCTTGCCCGGCACCGCAAGGGTT
This sequence comes from uncultured Bordetella sp., assembly GCA_964599095.1. Taxonomy (GTDB): domain Bacteria; phylum Pseudomonadota; class Gammaproteobacteria; order Burkholderiales; family SG8-39; genus SZAS-79. The sequence goes on along the minus strand of CAZREB010000014.1, from coordinate 117,386 downwards.
GCGACCAGCGCGCCGACCGCAACGGCGGCCGCAGTGGCGACCATGCCAGTGCGGGTCTGGAATCGATTCATTTGCCTCCTCCTTGGAAGGTGATTGCCTCGTTTTCGCGCCGGCTGCATTGGCCTGCGCGATATTGCGTCGAACGCGAGCGACCGTATCCCAACGCCAATGGAGCGTCAAGCGCGTTCGGGCGGCGCGTTGCAGCATCGGATGGACGGTCTGTGCGCCCATCTTCCGCGCCGAAGCGGATACGGGTACATTCGCACAACGAGGAGGGATCAGAAAAATGACACTTAGACTCAAGACCGGCATTGCCATCGCCAGCGCGCTTTCGCTCCTGGCCGCCTGCCAGAGCGTGCCGACCGAACCCGAGCGGGCGAACGCGCAGTTGAAGCCGACCAAGGGAAGCAAGACCTTCGGCGAAGCTACGTTCGAGGAAGTCGACGGCAAGGTCCACGTGGTGATCTACGTCCAGGGCCTCAAGCCCGGTTCGGAGCACGGGTTGCACATCCACGAGGTCGGCGACTGCAGTTCGGGGGACGGCATGAGCACCAAGGGCCACTTCAACCCGTTCGGGATGCCACATGCCGGCCATGCCAGCGCCCAGCGACATGCGGGCGACCTGCCATCGCTCAAGGCCGACAAGTCAGGCCGCGCCAAGGTGGACGCGATGGTCGATGTGATCACCGTCAGCCCCGGTCCCGCCAGCATCGTCGGGCGCGGCCTGATAGTGCATGCGGACCCGGACGACTTCAGGACGCAGCCCACCGGCAATGCAGGCGCCCGGATCGCCTGCGGGGTCATACGGGCGGGTTGAGGCCGCCGGACCGCGCCGCCGCGCCGATTGTCAAAATACGCATGGCGATCGGCCCGGAAGGCGCGCCGGCATTGAATCCAGTGATTTGAATCTTTTGGATTTACGGCGCAGGGAGCCGCCGGCCGAAGCCGCGCCTGACTTGCCGTGCGGCCGCACCCCGGCCTTCTGCCGGTCGCCTTGAGGAGGAACGAAGCCATGCGCAAGCTTGCCCTGTCCCTCACCGCCGCAGCGCTGGCACTCGCCGCCGGCGCCGCGACGGCGGCCTTTCCCGAAAAACCGCCGCGCATCCTCGTCGGCTACGCCGCGGGCGGGGCCAGCGACCTGATCGCTCGTTTGATCGCCGACGCCGCTTCGCCGGCGCTCGGGCAGCGGATCCTGGTCGAGAACCGGCCGGGCCTGAACGGCATCCTTGCCGCCGAAGTCGTCGTTCGGGCGCCGGCCGACGGGTACTCGGTCTTCCAGTGCCCGATGAGTTCCATGTCGATTACGCCGCAGTTGACCGGCGCGACGGTGCCGGTCGACCCGGGCGTCGAGCTGGTGCCGATTTCAAACATGGCGTTGTCCTCATACGGCCTTGTGGTTGCGGCACCCAGCCCTTACCAGAACATGGCCGACATCGTCTCGGCCGCCCGCGCGCGACCAGGGCAGATCACATTTGCAAGTCCCGGGCCGGGCTCCGCGCAGCATCTTTCCGGCGAATTGCTGATGCGGCTGGCCAACCTCAGGATGCAGCACATCGCTTACAAGGGCTCTGCGCCGGCCGCGGTAGACGTGATCGCAGGTCGGATCGACTTCATGATCACCAACCTGGGCGACGTCGGCCGCCAGGTGCAGGCCGGCCAGTTGCGCCTGCTCGCGCAGGGCGACCCGTCGAAATTCCCGCTGTTCCCGGACCTTCCGCGGATCGCCGATACCGTCCCGGGGTTCGAGATCACCGGTTGGTTCGGAATCTGCGGACCGAAGGCGATGCCCGCCGAGGCAATCACGCGCTGGGACGAATCGATCCGCAAGGCGATGCAGGACGCGATGTTCCAAAAGCGGCTGCAAGACGCCGGCTTTACGCCGTACTACGAAGGACCGGCGGCGTTCGCAACCAGGCTCGAAACCGATCGCAAGCGCTGGGGCGAGGTGATCCGCGCCGGCCGGGTCGGCATGCAATAGTCCCGGCGCAAGGCGACATGGCGCTCCGCATCACCTCCCTGCACCCGCTCATCGGCGCGCGCGCGGAGGGGGTCGACCTGAGCCGGCCTTTGGACCGCGACGAAGCTGCGCAGATCGAGGCCGCAATGGACAGGCACGCGGTGCTCGTCTTCCCGGGGCAGCAGATCGACGACGAACAGCAGATGGCGTTCGGCCGGAATTTCGGCCCGATCGAGCAGACGCGCGCGACCGTCGACGTGGGCAAGCAGCGCCTCGCCGACCCGTTGATGAACGACATCTCCAACCTCGACGAGAACGGCAGGATTCTCGGCACCGACGACCGGCGGCGAATGTTCAACCTCGGCAACCGGCTCTGGCACAGCGACAGCAGCTTCAAGGCCACGCCGGCCAAGTATTCGATGCTGCACGCACGGCTGATCCCGCCGGAGGGCGGCGAGACCGAGTTCGCCGACATGCGCGCAGCCTGGGATGCGCTCCCCGGGAAGACGCAGGACAAGGTGCGGGACCTGGTCTGCGAGCATTCGCTGCTCTACAGCCGGGCGCTGCTCGGGTTCAGCGGGTTCAACGAAGAGGAGCGCCGGCAGTTCGCGCCGGTTCGGCAGCGGCTGGTGCGCCGGCACGCAGGGTCAGGCCGCCTGTGCCTGTTCCTTTCGGCGCACATCGGCAGGATCGAAGGCTGGCCGGTGCCCGAGGCGATGGCGCTCATCCGCGATCTCATCGAGCACGCCACGCAGCGCGAATTCGTCTACCGGCACCGCTGGACGGTGAACGACCTGGTGGTGTGGGACAACCGCTGCACCATGCATCGCGGCCGGCCTTACGACGACAGGCTCTACCCCCGCGACATGCGCCGCGTGACGCTGTCCGACTCGGCCCCCACCCTCGAGCAGGCGGCTTAAAAGGGGCCAGGCTCAAACCTGACAACGGCGCGCCGTTGTCAGGTTTGAGCCTGGCCCCTTTTTCAGGCCATCCAGAGCAGCGCGACCATTGTCTTCACGTCGGTGATCCGGCCGTCGCGGACCATTGCAATCGCCTCGGCCAGCGGCAACTCGACGACCTCGATGAACTCCTCTTCGTCGAGGTCCTGCCTGCCCTTTTCCAGTCCACGCGCGGCGTAGAGCTCGATCGCCTCGTCCGAATAGCCGATCGCGTTGTGGAGGGTCGTGAGCCGCTGCCACTCCGAAGCAAGATAGCCGGTCTCCTCGAGGAGCTCGCGCCTGGCGGTTTCCAGCTGGGCCTCGCCGGGCTCGATCTTGCCCGCCGGAATCTCGAGGAATTCGCGCCCCAGCGGGTAGCGGAACTGCCGCTCGAGGACGACGCTGCCGGTGCCGGTAAACGGGAGGATCGCGACCGCGCCCGGATGGCGGATGTACTCCCGGGTCGCCTGTGTGCCGTCGGGCATGCGCACCGTATCCCTGCGGACGTCGAGCAGCCTGCCGGCGAAGACCGACTCGCCGCTGACGAAATGCTCGATCAGATCCTGCTTGGCCATCCGCACCCCCGCCGCGACGAATCGCCCGTCAGAGCGACTTGATGGCGAGCATGCAGAGCGCGAAGAGCGGCTGCGGCAGGATGCCCAGCGCCAGCAGCGCGAGGCCGTTTACCGAGAGCAGCAGGCGCATCTCGCCCGGGCCTTCGACCACGCCGGGCACGGATTCGTCGGGTTCGTCGAAATACATGAGCTTTACGATTCGCAGGTAGAAGTAGGCGCCGATCAGCGAGAACAGCACCGCCACGACCGCGAGCCACACCTGGTGCGCCGCCACCGCCGCCGAAAGCACCGCATATTTCGCGAAGAATCCCGCGGTCGGCGGCAGGCCGGCCAGCGAGAACATCAGCACAAGCATGATGAACGCGTACCACGGACTGCGCCGGTTGAGGCCCTTGAGGTCGTCGAGCCGCTCGCACTCGAACCCGGCGCGCGACAGGAAAAGCAGCATGCCGAACGCGCCTAGACTCATCAGAACGTAGACCACTACGTAGAACATCGCCGCGCTGTAAGCGTCCGGCGCGTTGCGCCAGTTCCCGCCGACGACGCCCGACAGCATCCCGACCAACAGGAAGCCCATATGCGAGATCGTCGAGTACGCGAGCATGCGCTTGAGATTTGTCTGCGCAATCGCGGTGATGTTCCCGATCGCCATCGACAGCACCGCCATGAGGGCCAGCATCTGCTGCCAGTCGGCGGCGAGATCGAGCATGCCGTTGACCAGCAGGCGCATCGCCATTGCGAACGCCGCCAGTTTGGGGGCAGTGCCGATCACGAGCGTCACCGCGGTGGGCGCCCCGTGGTAGACGTCGGGAATCCACATGTGGAAAGGCGCGACACCCAGCTTGAACGCCAGCCCGCAGACCGTGAACACCAAGCCGAAGACGAGGATCGTCTTGTCCGGCGCCCCGCTGCCGATCGACTTGGCGACGTCGGTGATGGTGAGCGTCCCGGTGGCGCCATAGATCATCGACATGCCGTACAACAAGAGCCCCGAGGCGAGCGCGCCGAGCACGAAATACTTCATCGCCGCCTCTGTGGAGGCCGCGGAGTCGCGGTTCAGCGCCACCATTGCGTAAAGGCACAGCGACAGCAGTTCCAGGCCCATGTAAACGGTGAGGAAACTGTTGGCCGACATCAGCACCATGCCGCCGAGCAGCGAGAAAAGCAGCAACGCGAAAAACTCACCCTTGAACAGGCCCCGGTCGAGCATGTACTGGCGCGAATAGACAAGCGCAGCCGAGGTTGCGATGTAGGCCGCGAGTTTGAGCAGATGCGACATCAGGTCGGCGACAAACAGGCCGCTGAACGTGTACATCAACGCGCCCTGCGTGCCGATCATCACCATCAACGTGAGCGCCGCACTGCCCGCGAGCGCGAGCTGCGAGAGCAGGTAGGTCGGGGTCCGCCGCTCGTCCTTGACGAACAGGTCCGCGAGCATGACCACGCACGCCATGGCGAGCAGGAAGATTTCCGGCAATGCCGGCAGGAAATCCGGCATCACGAAGGCGCTGGGAATCGGGACCGGCGTCATAGCTTGGGAAGCGCCACGTGGCGCAGGAGGTCATTCACCGAAGCGTGCATCACTTCGGTGAAAGGCAGCGGGTAGATGCCCATGAACAGGACTGCAACCGCAAGCGCGGAGAGGACGAAGAACTCGCGGCCATTGAGGTCCTTCAGGGCCGCGACGTGATCGTTGGCAACCGCGCCGAAAACGACCCGCTTGTACATCCACAGCGTATATGCCGCGCCGAAGACCAGCGTGGTGGCCGCGGCGAACGCGATCCAGAAGCTGGCCTTCATCGCGCCCATGATCACCATGAACTCGCCGACGAACCCGCTGGTAGCCGGCAGGCCGCAGTTGGCCATCGCGAACAGCATGAAGAACGAAGCGAACTTCGGCATCGTGTTCACCACCCCGCCGTAGTCGGCAATCTGCCGGCTGTGCATCCGGTCGTACATCACTCCTACGCACAGGAACATCGCCGCGGAGATGAATCCGTGCGAGATCATCTGCACCAGCGCGCCTTCGACGCCGTACGGGTTGAAGATGAAGAAGCCCAGGGTGACGAACCCCATGTGCGAGATCGACGAATAGGCAATCAGCTTCTTCATGTCGGCCTGCACCAGCGCCACCAGCCCGATATAGACCACCGCGATCAGCGACAGCGCGATCATGAACCAGGCAAGATCGCGGCTCGCATCGGGCAGGATCGGCAGAGAGAACCGGATGAAGCCGTACGCACCGAGCTTCAGCATGATGGCCGCCAGCACCACCGAGCCGCCGGTGGGCGCCTCGACGTGCGCATCCGGCAGCCAGGTGTGCACCGGCCACATCGGCACCTTGACCGCAAAGGCCAAAAGGAAGGCGAAAAAGAGCAGCTTCTGCGCCGGCAGCGCGAGCGGCAGCTTGTGCCAGTCGAGGATCGAGAAGCTGCCGCCGGACTTGCTGTACAGGTACAGCACGGCGACCAGCATCAAGAGCGAGCCGAGCAGCGTGTAGAGGAAGAACTTGAGCGCCGCGTACACCCGGTTCGGGCCGCCCCAGACGCCGATGATGATGAACATCGGGATCAGCGTGGCCTCGAAGAACACATAGAACAACACGCCGTCGAGCGCCGCGAACACCCCGTTCATGATCCCCGACAGCATCAGGAACGAGGCGAAGTACTGCGCCACGCGGTTCTCGATGACCGTCCAGCCGGCGATCACCACCAGCACGGTGATGAAGCTGTTCAACAAGATGAACAGCACCGATATCCCGTCCACTCCGAGGTGGTAGTTGACGTTGAACTGGGCGATCCACGGGCTGAGTTCGACGAATTGCATGCCGGCCGACTGGACGTTGAACCCGGCGTAGAGCGGGATCGTGACCAGAAAACCGAACAGCGCGCCGACGAACGCGAGCGTCCGGGCCATTGCCGCGTTCCGGTCATTCCCGGTTGCGAGCACCAGCACGCCCGCCGCGATCGGCACCCAGATGGCCAGGCTGAGCAGGTGGGACGAGGTTTGCATTGTCATTGTCTGCCGTCTACGGCCGGGCGAACCAGAGCGTGAGCAGCACGAACACGCCAATGATCATCGTGAATGCGTACTGATAAACCAGACCGGTCTGGAACAGGCGAACGATCCCGGAGAACCAGCCGACGATGCGAGCCGAGCCGTTGACGGCCAGCCCGTCGATCACTCGCTGGTCACCGAATTTCCACAGGCCGTTCCCCAAGATCCGTGCGCCGCCGGCCAGCAGCCACGCATAGAGTTCGTCGAAACCGTACTTGCGTTCGACGATCGCGTACAGCAGCCCGAATTTTCCGGCCACCGCTTTCGGCAAGTCCGGTCGAGCGATATAGAGATACCAGGCAGTGGCCGCGCCGGCGACCGCGAGCCAGAACGGCAGCGCAGTGAGGCCGTGCAGCATCATCGACCAGACGCCGTGGAATTCCTCTTTGAGTTCCGCCATCGCGCCGTGCTGTTCGAGGACCTGGATGGAGGGGCCGAAATAGTCGCCGTAGACCACTGTGCCAATCGTCCATCCGGCGGCCACCGACGGGATCGCGAGCAGTACCAGCGGCAGCGTGACCACCCACGGTGTCTCGTGCAGATGCGCTTTGGTATGCGCATCCATGCGTTCTTTGCCATGGAACGTCATGAACACCAGCCGCATCGAGTAGAGTCCGCCGAAGAACACGCCCAGCACGGCCGCCACATACGCCAACGTAGCGCCCGGGGTGTGCGAAGCGTGCAGCGCTTCGATGATCGTGTCCTTCGAGAAAAACCCGGCGAAAGGCGGAAATCCCGCATTCGCGAGCGCGCCGATCAACACTGTCCAGTAGGTGATCGGCATGTACTTCTTCAGGCCCCCCATCCTGCGCATGTCCTGCTCGTGATGCATCGCGATGATCACCGAGCCGGCACCGAGAAAAAGCACCGCTTTGAAGAACGCGTGGGTCATCAGGTGGAAGATCGCCACCGAGTAGGCCGAGGCGCCGAGCGCCATCGTCATGTAGCCAAGCTGGGAGAGTGTCGAATACGCCACCACCCGTTTGATGTCGAACTGTGTGATCGCGACCATCGCCATCAGGAGGCCGGTGATCGCGCCGATCACCAGCACCACCGAAAGCGCCGTCTGCGACAACTCGAACAGCGGCGACATGCGCGCCACCATGAAGATCCCGGCCGTGACCATCGTGGCCGCGTGGATCAGCGCCGAGATCGGCGTCGGGCCTTCCATCGAGTCGGGCAGCCAGACGTGCAGCGGGAACTGCGCGCTCTTGCCCATCGCCCCCACAAAAAGGCAGATGCAGATCACGCTCATCAATAGCCACGGCGAGCCGGAAAACACCTCGATCGTCTTGCCGGCCACGCCCGGCGCCTGCGAGAACACCGCGTTGTAGTCGAGCGTGCCGAAATGGGCGAGCACCAAACCGATGCCGAGAATGAATCCGAAGTCGCCGACCCGGTTCACGAGGAACGCCTTCATGTTGGCGTAGATGGCGGTCGGGCGCGTGTACCAGAAGCCGATCAGCAGGTACGACACCAGGCCGACGGCCTCCCAGCCGAAGAACAGCTGCAGGAAGTTGTTCGCCATCACCAGCATCAGCATCGAGAAGGTGAACAGCGAGATGTAGGAAAAGAATCTCTGGTAGCCCGGGTCCTCGGCCATGTAGCCGATCGTGTAGACGTGCACCATCAGCGACACGAACGTCACCACAATCATCATGATCGCGGTCAACCGGTCGATCAGGAAGCCGATCTCGAGCCTGGTCTCCCCGCTGGTGATCCATGTATAGACGGTGCCGTTGAAGGTGTTGCCGGCCATGACGTCCTGGAAGATCACCACCGAGCAGAGGAACGACACGAGCACCGACAGGATCGTCACCGAATGCGCGCCGGCACGGCCGATCGCGCGGCCCCAGAGCCCGGCGATGATCGCGCCGGCCAGCGGGGCGAACGGAACGATGAGGTAAATCGTCTTCATCCCCGGATCAGCCCTTGAGCGAGTCGAGGTCGTCGACGTTGATGGTGTTCAGGTTGCGGAACAGCACCACCAGGATCGCCAGGCCGATGGCCGATTCGGCTGCCGCCACCGTCAGGATGAAGAAGACGAACACCTGCCCCGCCGGATCCCCGAGGTAATGCGAGAACGCGACGAAATTGAGGTTGACCGCGAGCAGCATCAGCTCGATGGCCATCAGCAGGATGATCACGTTCTTGCGATTGAGGAAGATCCCGACCACGCTGATCGCGAAGAGCAGCGCCCCGAGGACGAGGAAATGCGACAGGGTCAGCGTCACTTGTCGTTCTCCGCGGGCATCGAGACGATCCGGACCCGGTCGGCCCGCTTGACGCGCACTTGGGCCGCGGGGTCCTGGCCTTTAGTGTCCTTGCGGCGGCGCAGCGTCAGCGCAATCGCCGCGACGATCGCGACCAGCAAGACGACTGCGGCGATCTCGAAAGCGTACATGTACTCGGTGTAGAGCAATCGGCCGAGTTCCTTGGTGTTGTTGTACGACAGGCTGTAGTCCCGGGGCTTGGGCAGCAGGAAGTCGAAATAGCGTCCGCCGAGCACCAGCACCATCTCGGCCACCATCAGGATGCCGACCGTGGCCCCGAGCGGCAGGTAGCTCCAGAAGCCCTCGCGCAGGCGGTCGAGGTTGATGTCGAGCATCATCACCACGAACAGGAACAGGACCATCACTGCGCCGACATAGACGAGGACCAGGGTAATGGCGAGGAATTCGGCGCGCAGCAGCATCCAGATCGCCGAGGCGGTGAAGAAGGCGAGCACCAGGAAAAGCGCCGCGTGGACCGGGTTGCGCGCAGTGACCACCGCTATCGAGGCGACGAGCAGGATCGCAGCGAAAAAATAGAAAATGGCGGTTTCGAAAATCATGGTCTAACGATAGCCCGAGTCGGCCTCGCGGTCCTTCGCGATCTGGTGTTCGTACCTCGCGCCGACCGCGAGCAGCATCGGCTTGGTGTAGTAGAGGTCGCCGCGCTTTTCGCCGTGGTATTCGAGGATGCGGGTCTCGACGATCGCATCCACCGGGCAGGCCTCCTCGCAGAAACCGCAAAAGATGCACTTGGTGAGGTCGATGTCGTATCGGGTCGTGCGGCGGGTGCCGTCGGCGCGTTGCTCAGACTCGATGTGGATCGCCATCGCCGGGCAGACCGCCTCGCACAGCTTGCAGGCGATGCAGCGTTCCTCGCCGTTGGGATAGCGGCGCAGCGCATGCAGGCCCCGGAAGCGCGGGCTGATCGGCGTCTTTTCCTCGGGGAACTGCACGGTGATCTTGCGGGCGAAGAGGTGCCGCCCGGTCAGCATCATGCCGCGCAGGAGCTCAAGCAGCAGGAACGAGCGGAAGAACTCAAGCATGCGTTGCATGGTCCGTCCTCTTTTCGCGGTTCATTTCCATAGCGACCAGGGGGTCTGCATCCACGCGCCGATCACGACCAGCCAGACGAGCGTCACCGGGATGAAGATCTTCCAGCCCAGGCGCATGATCTGGTCGTAGCGGTATCGCGGGAAGGTGGCCCTGAACCAGAGGAACAGGGACACGACGAAGAACATCTTGATCGCCAGCCAGCCGATCGGCGGGATCCAGTGGAACACGGTGCTGTCGATCGGCGAGTTCCAGCCGCCGAAGAACATGACCACCGTGAGCGCGGAGATCAGCCACATGTTGGCGTATTCGGCGAGGAAGAACATCGCAAAGGCCATGCCCGAGTACTCGACCATGTGGCCGGCCACGATCTCGGACTCGCCCTCCACCACGTCGAACGGCGCGCGGTTGGTTTCGGCCACGCCGGCGACGAAGTACACGACCAGGATCGGCATCAGAGGCAGCCAGTTCCACGAGAGGAAGTTGAGGCCTTTCGACGCGAACAGGCCCTTGCCCTGCCCGTTGACGATATCCGACAGGTTCAGGCTGCCCGAGACCATCAGGACGACGACGAGCGCGAAGCCCATCGCGATCTCGTACGACACCATCTGCGCGGCCGAGCGCATCGCGCCGAGGAACGCGTACTTCGAATTCGAGGCCCAGCCGGCGATGATCACGCCGTAGACGCCGAGCGACGACAGCGCCATCACGTAGAGCAGGCCGGCGTTGATGTCGGCCAGCACCAGCTCGGGCGCGAACGGCACCACCGCCCAGGCCGCCAGCGCAGGCATCAGCGACATGATCGGCGCAAGGAAGAAAAGCTGAGTGCTCGCCTGCGTGGGGGAGATGATCTCCTTGAACAGCAGCTTGACCCCGTCGGCGATCGGCTGCAGCAGCCCGAACGGCCCGACGCGGTTCGGGCCGATGCGGATCTGCATCCAGCCGATCAGCTTCCTTTCCCAAAGCGTCAGGTACGCGATCGAAAGCATCAGCGGCACCACGATGCAGACGATGAAGAAAAGCGACGTCACGAGCTCGTAGACGGCCGGGCCCCACAGCGGGCCGAGGCGCGCCTCGGAGTACGAGAGGAGCGCGTCGAGCATCAGGCGGCCGCCTTCACCGGGATCTTCTCGAGGCTGACGGCGCCGAACATCGCGCCGAGCCCGGCTGTGCTCGGATGCGCGGCGGCGATCCGCACGCACCCGTCCGCGACGCGCTCGTCGGCAGCCACCGTCAACTCGGCCGCCCCGCTGCCCATGCGGATGCGCACCCGGTCACCATCGGCCAGCCCGGCGCCCGCCAGGGTCCCGGCATTCATGCGCGCGCGCGGCGGCCTGGAATCGGCCGCTTTCTGCAGCGGCTCCGAGCGCCGCACCAGCGAATCGGCGAAGTAGATCGGCACGTCGGCGACGCGCTGCAGCCCGGCGGCGGCCGGCGCCGCGGCCTGCACGGCCACGCCCGTCCTGTTCGAAAGGAGCGTTGCGACGTCGCGGCCCTTGATGCACTCGACGCGCACCTCCTCGGCCGTTTCGTGCCCGAACCCGTCGAGGCCCAGCAGTCCGCCCAGCACGCGCAGCACTTTCCAGCCCGGGCGCGATTCGCCCAGCGGCCTGACCGTCGCATTGAACGTCTGCACGCGGCCTTCGGTGCTGATGAAGGTCCCGGGTGTCTCGGTAAACGGCGAGACCGGCAGGATGACATCGGCATAATTGATCGCGCCGTGCAGGAAGGGCGTCAGGACCACGACGAATCCCGCCTTGTCCATGGCGGCGCGCGCCGCGCGCCCGTCCGCGCAGTCGAGTTCGACCTCGGCATTCAGCACGACGAAGGCCTTGGGTGGCGCGGCGATGATCGCGGCGGCATTCACCGACCCGTTGGCCCTGGCGACATAGCCCCCGACACTGTTGGCGGCCTCGCCCAGGAATCCGACCTTTGCCCCGATGGTCGCCGCGATCGATTGGGCAATTGCGTGCAACTGCGCCGCCTGGGGATGCTGCTGCGCCATGTTGCCCAGCAGGATGGCGACATTCTTGCCCGATTTGAGGCTCTCGCCGATCGGGCCGTCCATGACTTTGGCCAAGGCACCGGGCAGGTCCGCCGGGGAAACCACCTGCTTGTTGGCGACCTTCATCAGCAGGTCGTCGTCCGTCGAATGCAGGACGCTGATCCTGAGGCCGCGCTTGGCCGCCTGGCGCAGCCGGCTGGCGATCAGCGGGTGGTCCTTGGTCAGGAACGAGCCGACCACCAGCACGCGGTCGAGGCTGCCGAGTTCCTTCACCTGCATGCCGAGCCACGGGGCGCCTTCGAGCCTGCCGTCGGCCGAGAAATCCGATTGCCGCAGGCGGAAGTCGATCTTCTCGCTGCCCAGGCCGCGCACCAGCTTCTGCGCGAGATGGAGTTCCTCGAGCGTCGAATGGGGCGAGGCCAGCAGGCCGACGTCGCTGCCGGCGGCCTTGAGCCCGGCGGCCACCTGTTCGAGCGCGGTCTGCCAGTCGGTCTTCTCCCAGAGGCCGTCGCGCTTGACCATCGGCTGCGTCAGCCGCTCGGGCGAATTCAGCCCTTCGTACGAGAAGCGGTCCTTGTCCGACAGCCAGCACTCGTTCACGTCCTCGTTCTCGAGCGGCAGCACGCGCATGACCTTGTTCTGCTTGACCTGCACGACGAGGTTGGAACCCAGGCCGTCGTGCGGGGACACGCTCTTGCGGCGTGCCAGTTCCCAGGTGCGCGCCGAATAGCGGAAGGGCTTGGAAGTCAATGCGCCGACCGGGCACAGGTCGATCATGTTGCCCGACAACTCCGAATCGACCGTCTTGCCGACGAAGGCGACGATTTCCGAATGCTCGCCGCGGCCGATCATGCCGAGTTCCATGACGCCCGCGATCTCCTGGCCGAAACGCACGCAGCGCGTGCACTGGATGCAGCGGCTCATTTCCTCGGCCGCCACCAGCGGTCCGATGTCCTTGTGCAGGACGACGCGCTTTTCTTCCTGGTAGCGCGAGCTTCCCTTGCCGTAGCCGACCGCGAGGTCCTGCAGCTGGCACTCGCCCCCCTGGTCGCAGATCGGGCAGTCGAGCGGGTGGTTGATCAGCAGGAACTCCATCACGCCGTTCTGCGCCTTCTGCGCGCCCGGCGAGTGGGTCTTGACCTTCATGCCGTCGGTGCAAGGCGTGGCGCAGGCCGGCAGCGGTTTGGGCGCCTTCTCCACCTCCACGAGGCACATGCGGCAGTTGGCGGCGATCGAGAGCTTCTTGTGGTAGCAGAAATGCGGCACGTAGATGCCGAGCGCATTGGCCGCATCCATCACGGTGGCGCCGTGCTGGACTTCCACTTGCCTGCCGTCGACTTCGACCTTGAGCATGGTGTCCTATGCCGCCTTGGCTATGTCGGGAGCCTGCACCGGCCGATGGGCGCCGGATCTTCCCCATTTCGGCTCGGACTGCGGACCGCCCACGAGGCAGCGCCTGTTCTCGATGTGGTACTCGAACTCGCTGCGGAAATGCTTCAGGAAGCTCTTGACCGGCAGTGCCGCCGCATCGCCAAGCGCGCAGATCGTGCGTCCGGCGATGTTGTCCGAGACATTGTCGAGCAGGGCGAGGTCCTCGGGGCGCCCGGCGCCGTTCTCGATGCGATTTACCACGCGATAGAGCCACCCGGTGCCTTCGCGGCAGGGCGTGCACTGCCCGCACGACTCCTCGTAGTAGAAATACGAAAGTCGCTCGAGCGCCCGCACCATGCAGGTGGTCTCGTCCATGACGATGACCGCGCCCGAGCCGAGCATCGAGCCGGCCTTCGCGATCGAGTCGTAGTCCATGTCGGTGGCCATCATCACGTCGGCAGGGAGCACGGGCATCGACGAGCCGCCCGGGATCACCGCCTTCAGCTTGTGGCCGTTGCGCACGCCGCCGGCCATTTCGAGGAGCTTTGCGAACGGCGTGCCCAGCCTGACCTCGTAGTTGCCCGGCCGGTTCACGTGTCCGGTTACCGAGAAGAGCTTGGTGCCGCCGTTGTTCGGCCGGCCCAGTGCGAGGAACGCATCGCCGCCGTTGCGCATGATCCAGGGGACCGCGGCGAACGTCTCGGTGTTGTTGATCGTCGTGGGCTTGCCGTACAGGCCGAAGCTCGCCGGGAAAGGCGGCTTGAAGCGCGGCTGGCCCTTTTTTCCCTCGAGCGATTCGAGCAACGCGGTCTCTTCGCCGCAGATGTAGGCGCCGTAGCCCGGGTGCGCGTACAGCTCGAAGCTGAATTCCGAGCCGAGGATGTTCCTGCCCAGGTATCCCGCGGCGCGGGCTTCCTCGAGCGCCGCCTCGAACTGCTCGTAGACTTCCCAGACTTCGCCGTGGATGTAGTTGTAGCCAGCCGTCGCCCCCATCGAATAGGCGCCGATGATCATGCCCTCGATCACCGAGTGCGGGTTGTAACGCAGCAGGTCGCGGTCCTTGCAGGTGCCGGGCTCGCCCTCGTCCGAATTGCAGACCAGGTACTTGGCGCCTGGAAACGAGCGCGGCATGAAGCTCCACTTGAGGCCGGTCGGGAATCCCGCCCCGCCGCGGCCGCGCAGGCCGGATTTCTTGACCTCGGCGATCACGTCTTCGGGCTTCATCTTCGCAGAGATGATCTTCTTGAGCGCCGCATAGCCGTCGCGCTTCTCGTAGTCGGCGAGGCGCCAGTTCGCGCCGTCGATGCCGGCCATCAGGATCGAATCCGGACCGTAGTTCAGCATGTCATGCCTTCCTCAGATCCTCGACCAGCTTGTCGAGCTTGTCGTTGGACATGTAATCGCACATGCGCTTGTTGTTGACGAGCACCACCGGCGCCATCGCGCAGGCGCCCATGCACTCGCCTTCCTTGAGCGTGAACCTGCCGTCGGCCGTGGTCTCGTTGAAGTCGATCCCGAGGCGCTGCTTGAGGTGGTCGGCGGCCGCGAGCGAGCCCTGCAGGCCGCACGGCAGGCAAGTGCAGATCGTGAGCTTGAACTTGCCGGTCGGTGCGAGGTTGTACATGTTGTAAAACGTCGCCACCTCGTAAACGGCGACCGGCGGCATGCCGAGGTACCGGGCCACGAAATCCATCGTCTCGGTCGCCAGCCAGCCCTTTTCGTCCTGCGCGATGACGAGCGCGGCCATTACCGCCGACTGCTTCTGGTCGGCGGGATACTTGGCGACCTCGCGGTCGATCTTCCCGAGCGATTCAGGCGAAAGCATCAGCGCACCGAAATCGGGGACAGACCACGCTTTTCGACGCAGCCGAATTGTGAATGAAGACCCATCAGGAAAAACGTGGTCTGTCCCCGATTTTTCAACGATCGATCTCCCCGAACACGATGTCCTGCGTCCCGATGATGGCGACCGCATCGGCGATCATGTGGCCGCGGGCCATCTCGTCGAGCGCCGCAAGGTGCGCATAACCGGGCGCGCGGATCTTGAGGCGATACGGCTTGTTCGCCCCGTCCGATACCAGGTAGATGCCGAACTCGCCCTTCGGGTGCTCGACCGCCGCGTACGCCTCGCCGGCCGGCACGTGCATGCCTTCGGTGAACAGCTTGAAGTGGTGGATCAGTTCTTCCATGTTCTGCTTCATGCCGGCGCGCGGGGGCGGCGCGACCTTGTGGTTGTCCACGATCACCGGCCCCGGGTTTGCGCGCAGCCAATCGACGCACTGCTTGATGATCCGGTTCGACTGCCGGAACTCCTCCATCCGGACGAGGTAGCGGTCGTAGCAATCGCCGTTGACGCCGACGGGAATGTCGAAGTCGAGCTTGTCGTAGACCTCGTAGGGCTGCTTCTTGCGCAGGTCCCACTCGACGCCCGAGCCGCGAAGCATCGCTCCGGTGAACCCCAGGGCCTTGGCGCGCTCGGGAGAAACCACGCCGACGCCGACCGTGCGCTGCTTCCAGATGCGGTTCTCGGTGAGCAGCGTCTCGTAGTCGTCGACGCACGCCGGAAAGCGCTTCGTGAAGTCGTCGATGAAGTCGAGCAGCGTCCCGCTGCGATTCTCGTTCATCTTGCGGATTTCGCGCTCGTTGTGCACCTTCATTGCGGTGTACTGCGGCATCGAGTCGGGCAGGTCGCGATAGACACCGCCCGGCCGGTAGTAAGCCGCGTGCATACGCGCGCCCGACACCGCTTCGTAGGCGTCCATCAGGTCTTCGCGCTCGCGGAAGCAGTAGAGGAACACCGTCATCGCGCCGATGTCCAGGCCGTGCGCGCCGAGCCAGAGCAGGTGGTTCAGGATCCGCGTGATCTCGTCGAACATCACGCGGATGTACTGGGCGCGCACCGGCACCTCGATGCCGGCGAGCTTCTCGATCGCCATGACGTACGCGTGCTCGTTCGACATCATCGACACGTAGTCGAGCCGGTCCATGTACGGCACCGACTGCAGGAACGTCTTGTGCTCGGCCAGCTTTTCGGTCGCGCGGTGCAAGAGGCCGATGTGCGGGTCGGCGCGCTGGATCACCTCGCCGTCGAGTTCGAGCACCAGGCGCAGCACGCCGTGCGCCGCCGGGTGCTGGGGCCCGAAGTTGAGCGTGTAATTGCGGATCTCGGCCATGCGCGCTACTTGCCTTCCGCGTAGTGCTCTTCGCGCACGATGCGCGGGGTGACCTCGCGCGGCTCGATCGTCACCGGCTGGTAGATCACGCGCTTCTGATCGGGGTCGTAACGCATCTCGACATAGCCCGAGATCGGGAAATCCTTGCGGAACGGGTGCCCGATGAAGCCGTAGTCGGTGAGGATGCGCCGCAGGTCGGGATGGCCGTCAAAGACGATGCCGAAGAGGTCGAACGCCTCGCGCTCGTACCAGTTGCACGAAGGCCAGACCTCGATCAGCGAGTCGACCATCGGGAAATCCGCATCCGGGCAGAACACCCGCAGGCGCAGCCGCCAGTTGTGGCTGACGGACAGCAGGTGGCTCACAACCGCAAAGCGCGTGCCGGCACCGTCCTCGGGCGGACGGTCGCCATAGGTCGAGTAGTCGACGCCGCACAGGTCGATGAGTTCCTCGAAGGCAAGGTCGCCCGAATCGCGCAGTTGCTGCGCGACCGCGCGGTAGTCCGCCGCCTTCACTTCGAGCGTCAGTTCGCCGAGCGCTTCCTTCAGCGACGCGATCCGTGTGCCGAGGGTCGATTGGAGCGCGTCGTGCAGGCGCTGCAGCTTGGGCGTCATTTCAGCGCGCAATTGTATTGGTGCGTTTTATCTTGTTCTGCAATTGCACCAGCCCGTACAGCAGGGCTTCCGCGGTCGGCGGGCATCCGGGGACGTAAACGTCCACCGGGACGATGCGGTCGCAGCCGCGAACCACCGAATACGAATAGTGGTAATAGCCGCCGCCGTTGGCGCACGAGCCCATCGAGAGCACCCAGCGCGGCTCGGCCATCTGGTCGTACACTTTGCGCAGCGCCGGCGCCATCTTGTTGCACAGCGTCCCGGCGACGATCATCAGGTCGGATTGCCGGGGGCTCGGGCGGAAAACGATCCCGAAGCGGTCGAGGTCGTAGCGTGCGGCGCCCGCATGCATCATTTCCACCGCGCAGCAGGCGAGGCCGAAGGTCATCGGCCAGAGCGAGCCGGTGCGCGTCCAGTTGATCACCTTGTCGGCCGTCGTGGTGACGAATCCCTCGTTGAGGACGCCTTCTATTCCCATTCCAGGGCTCCTTTCATCCACTCGTAGACGAAGCCGACGACGAGGATGGCGAGGAACACCATCATCGAGACGAACCCGAACAGGCCGATCTCGTTCAGCACCACGGCCCACGGGAAGAGGAACGCGATTTCCAGGTCGAACAGGATGAACAGGATTGCGACGAGGTAGTAGCGCACGTCGAACTTCATGCGCGCGTCCTCGAACGCCTCGAAGCCGCACTCGTAGGGCGACAGCTTCTCCGGGTCCGGTCGCGAGGGGCCGACCAGCTTGCCCAGCACCATGGGCACTACGCCGACGCCGATGGCGACGAAGATGAACAGGAGGATCGGAAAGTACTCAGCGAGCATTCGCTTTTGGTCCGGCAGGCCAGGCCCGGAGTTGTTTTTTTCTCGTTCCCGAATTCGGTTTGTTCGAACCGCGGAGCCGGGACTGTTACCGGCTCCGCTTGCTTATGGTGCCCACGAGCAGACTCGAACTGCTACGGCTGTTTAGGCCACCAGCCCCTCAAGCTGGCGTGTCTACCAATTTCACCACGTGGGCGGTGCGGCAATTATCCCCCAAAAACTCGCGGCCACCGAAACGTGGCATCAGGTTTTGCGAAAGTTTCGCCGCGCTTGCACTTAGTTCGGCACTTCCTTTCCCTTGCTGCCGGTGGCGTCCTTGCCGGGCTCCTTGGGCGCGTCCTTGGCGGCGGGTGCCTTCGGAGCGTCCGCGCCCTTCTTGTCCGCGGCCGGCGCAGCCGGTTCGGTCTTCACCGCATCCATGACCCCGCTGCCGGCCTTGGGTTTGTGTGTGGCGAGGTAGCCCAGGCCCAGGCTCGTGAGGAAGAACACCGTCGCGAGGATGGCTGTCGCACGCGACAGGAAATTCGCCGAGCCCGAAGCGCCGAACAGGCTGCCTGACGATCCGCCGCCGAAGCCCGATCCCATGTCGGCGCCCTTGCCGTGCTGGAGCAGCACCAGCCCGATCACGGCGAGCGCCACAAGTACATGAACCACGATGATGAATTTCGTCCAGGTTTCCATTCGCTACCTCTTCGCTGCTGCAGCTTTGCAGATCGCGAGAAAATCTTCCGCCACAAGCGAGGCGCCGCCGATCAGCCCCCCGTCAACATCGTCTTTCGCAAATATTTCGCCCGCATTGCCGGGCTTCACGCTGCCGCCGTACAGAATGCGCAGGCCCGCCGCAACATCCCGGTCCTTCGACGCGACTCTCGCACGCAGAAACGCATGCACCGCCTGCGCCTGCTCGGGCGTCGCGGTGCGGCCGGTGCCAATCGCCCAGACCGGCTCATACGCAAGCACGGCCTTCGCCAGAGCGGCAACGCCCGCAAGCTCCACGACCGCACCGAGCTGCCTCGCCACCACCTCTTCGGTGCGCGACGCTTCGCGCTCGCCCAGTGTTTCGCCTACGCACACGATCGGCGTCAGCCCCGCTTTCCGGGCGGCGACGAACTTCTTTGCGACCTGTGCGTCGGTTTCGCCGAACATCGCGCGCCGTTCAGAATGCCCGACCAGCACGAATCCGCAGCCGAATTCGGCAAGCATCGCCGCGGACACTTCACCGGTGTAGGCGCCCGAGGCGAACTCGCTCACGTTCTGCGCGCCGAGGACCACCTTCGAGCCGGTCAACCGGGCAGACGCATCGGCGAGGAAAGGAAACGGGACGCAGACGGCGCACTCGACGCTGCCAAGCTGGCCGGCCGCGCCATGCAACGCATCCAGCAGCGCCGGGTTGGTCGCACGGCTGCCGTGCATTTTCCAGTTCCCCGCGACCAGCCGACCGCGCGGCGTTCCTTCGGGTGCTTTCTCGCGCCGCATTTTGAAATCCGGAATCCGTACAGGCAAAGCGTGCGATTTTACCGTGCCTGGCGGGTCCGGGTCAAACCAAAACCCCGCGCAAGATCAACAAATTGCGCTCGGATCGGGGCGGCGTGCGAACCGGCGGCGGCCGGCCTGCAAGGCGCCGGTATAGTCGGAGTCCCGACCCCGACGCGATCCCGACCGGCCGATCCCAAGTGAAGATCGAGAATTGCCAATGAAGGGCCGCGCCCTGGTCGCCACGATGAGCGCCGCGCAACTCGGCTCGCTCCTGCCGCACGTGGTCCTGCCTGCCGTGATGCCCGGCTGGCTGATCCCGGAATGGGGACTGAGTTATTCGGAAGGCGGGCTGATGGCGGCCAGTTATGCGGCCGGATACATGTTTGCGGTCCCGGTGCTGACCACCTTGACCGACCGCGTGGACGCGAGATGGATCCTGTTCTGGGGTTCGCTGGTCAGCGGGATCGCGACCCTGTTGTTCGGCTGGGTGGCGCAAGGGCTGGTATCCGCAATCATCATCTGGGGACTCGCCGGGATCGGGTTCGCCGGGGCTTACATGCCGGGACTCAAGGCGCTGACCGACCGGCTCGATCCGGGCGACACCTCGCGCAGCGTCACGCTCTACACCGCGAGTTTTTCGGTCGGGGTCGGCTTGTCCTTCCTCGTCTCGCAGGTCGTCGCCGAACACTGGGGCTGGCGTGCGGCTTTCCTGGTCACCGGCATCGGGCCGGCCGCAATGGCGGCAGCCGCGCTGTCCTTGCGTCCGGTTCCGCCGCCTCCCCGCCAGGGCGCGCTGCTCGATTTCCGCCCGGTGCTGCGCAATCGGACGGCGCTCGGCTACATCCTCGGCTACGGCGCGCACTGCTTCGAGCTCTACGGCATGCGCACATGGATCGTTGCGTTCTGGGGATTCGTCGCAGCGCGCGCCGGCGGTTCGGCGCCGTTCGATGCGATCACGGTCAGCGTGGTCTTCACCGTCCTTTCGCTGCCGGCCAGCATCCTGGGCAACGAGGCGGCGCTGAAATACGGCCGGCATCGCGCAATCACGATCGTGATGCTCGCCTCCGGACTAGTCGCGGCGGCGCTCGGCCTTACCGCAGGGCTGTCGCCGTGGCTGTCGCTGGGATTACTTCTTTGCTATGCATTCACGCTGCCGGCCGACTCCGGTGCGTTGACGTCCGGAATGTCCGCCGCAGCCGAGCAGCGCTATCGCGGCGCGACGCTCGCGCTGCATTCGACCGTCGGTTTCGGGCTTTCGGCCGCCGGCGGCTGGGCGGTCGGCGCCGCGATCGACGCGGCCGGCGGCGCATCCAGCGCGTCCGGCTGGCTCGCCGCCTTCATGGTGATGGGCGCCGGCATCCTGCTGGGCCCGCTCGCCCTATGGTGGTCGCGGCGCTAGTGATATACTGGAACGCTTATATTCATTGGCAGGAGAACCGCGCCAGAGTTCGATCCGGTAACTTGAATGTTCCACAATTCGATTTTCGTACGGATCCCGATCGCGCGGCTGGGCAGGTCCAAGATCGGGTAGACGCAAGTCCCTGACGAAACGCCGAAATTCTTGGCGCGTTGAAGTCAGACAACCCGGCAGCCGCGCCTCCGCACAGGGCATCAGTTAGTGAACATAAAGACAAAATCGACGCTCTTCGCCACCCTCATCTTCGCCAACACGATCGCTGTGCTGTCGGCCGTAAGCATGTACCTGGTCAAGGAGGACCTTCGAGAGGTCATCGGCGCGCAACAGTTCACGATCGCGCGCCAGGAGGCCGAGGGCATCGACGAGAAGTTCCGGCTCCGGGTCCGCGCGCTGAATGCAGCGGCCAAGCATCTTGCGCAACGCCTTGGCGGACGAGCACAGCCCGAGCGGATGCAGGCGTTGCTGGAGGACCTGCCGACGCTGGGCGAAATGTTCGACGACCTGTTCGGGTTTGCCGCCGACGGCGCGGTCACCGCCCGAATGCCCTTCGTGCCGATTCCGGCCGGGCTTACGGCGGCCGACCGGGAGTACTTCCAGCAGACGATCCACCGCCGCAAGGGCGTGATCTCGGAGCCCTACCTTGCCAAGGCCAACAAGCAGCCGAACGTCATGATCACCGCGCCCGTCCTCGACGCGGGCGGAAACGTGATCGCCGTGCTGGGCGGCCAGCTCAACCTGCTGAAGCCCAATTTTCTCGGGGAGTTGCGTCAGGCCAAGGTCGGCAAGACCGGCATGTTCGCGCTCATCGGCAACGACCGGACCATCGTGCTTTCGCGCGACGCCGAACGCATCATGACCAAGGGGCCGGCGGCCGGAAGCACCCGGTATCTCGACCGGCTGGTGGCGGGCGAGGACGGCTGGGAGGAAGACGTGAACAGCCGGGGGCTGCACGCGGTCTTCGGATTCAAGCATCTCGCGTCGGTGCCCTGGGCGCTGGTCGCCGCGCTCCCGGTCGAGGAAGCTTTCGCGCCGATCGCGGCGGCGCAAAAGCGCATTGCCATCGTCACGTTTTCGCTCGCCCTGGTGCTCGCGCCGCTGGTGTGGCTGGGCGTGTTCCGGCTGCTCGGTCCGCTGATTCACCTGCGCAATGCCGCCCGCTGGATCCGCGGGCAGCCAGGCAAAGGGCTCCTGCTGCCCGTCGGGACACAGGACGAGATCGGCGACGTAGCGCGCGAATTCAACGAACTGCTCAAGTCGAAGCATGAAACGGCGGCCGCGCTCGTGCATGCGGTCAACCACGATTCGCTCACCGGGGTTGCCTCGCGGGCGCTGTTCCTCGACCGGTTGCAGCAAGCCGCAGTGCGCAGCCGGCGCAGCGGATCGCTGATCGCACTCATGTACCTGGACATCGACAAGTTCAAGGCGATCAACGACAGCCGCGGCCACATTGCGGGAGACACGTTGCTCCGGGAATTCGCTCACCGGTTGCAGCAGAACGTGCGCGAGTCCGACACGGTCGCCCGGCTGGGCGGCGACGAGTTCGTGGTCCTTCTCGACGACCTCGGCGGCCGCAGGGACGCGCTCCGGGTTGCCGAAAAGATCCTCGCCGCGATGCGCGTGCCGGTGATCGTCGGGAAAGCCGAGATCCGCATCACGGTCAGCATCGGCCTGAGCTTCGCGAGCGCGGCCGACATCGATGCCGACGAGCTCGTGCGCCGCGCTGACAAGGCGCTGTACGAGGCGAAGGCGGCGGGCCGGGATACCTTCCGCGTCGCGGCTTGAAAGGCCCCAAGACCTGTTGACGGTTCAATATATTTCTATTATCATCGAAATATGAAAGAGAAGAATGCGGTTGCCTCCTTGGCGGCGCTTGCCCAGTCCATGCGCCTGCGGGTCTTCCGCGCGCTGATCGGCGCCGGGCCGCAAGGCATGACGCCGGGCGCGCTGTCGGCGATGCTCGACGTGCCGGCTTCGACGCTTTCCTTCCACCTGAAGGAGCTGATGCA
Organism: uncultured Bordetella sp.; assembly: GCA_964599095.1. Taxonomy (GTDB): domain Bacteria; phylum Pseudomonadota; class Gammaproteobacteria; order Burkholderiales; family SG8-39; genus SZAS-79. The sequence continues at coordinate 94,652 of CAZREB010000014.1, read as the reverse complement.
CGCGGACCTGGTTACGCAGGAGCGCGACGGCCGCAACCTCATCTACCGGGCATCCATCGGCCAGATGAACAATTTGCTGGCTTATCTGACCGCGCATTGCTGCAACGGGGCCGCTTGCGACATTGCGCCCCTCCCCGAGCGCACTGCGAACTGACCGGGAGGCGGCTTGCTGCCGGCCACCCATGACCATCCACGTCCTGATCCTGTGCACCCACAACTCGGCGCGAAGCGTGCTGGCCGAAGGCATGCTCAACCACTGGGCGGCAAGGCTGGGGCGCGACGTCGCGGCGCACAGCGCCGGCAGCGCGCCGAGCGGACGCGTCAACCCGTTCGCGATCGAAGCGTTGCGGAACGCCGGGATCGAAACGAGCGGTTGCCGCAGCAAGAGCTGGGACGAGTTCTGCGCCGCCGGCGGCCCGCCGCTGTCCATCGTCATCACGGTTTGCGACAGCGCCGCCGCGGAACCCTGCCCAGTGTTCTTCGGCGGCCGGGGACAACCGGTCAAGGTCCACTGGGGCTATGCCGATCCTTCGAACGCCGAGGGCGGCGACGAAGGCAAGCGCCGCGCCTTCGAGCTGACGCGACAGGCCATCGGTTACCGGATGCTCCAGTTGCTGGCGCTGCCGCTGGACACCATCGATCGCCCCGCGCTGCAAGCCGCGTTGGCGGAAATCGGCCGCAGTTGAGGACCCGCCGATGACCGCCGACGTCCTACCCGCCCCCGCTGCCGCACCGGCGCCGCTCAACGTCTTCGAGCGCTACCTTACGCTCTGGGTCTTCCTGTGCATCGTCGCCGGGATCGTCCTGGGCCAGTTGCTGCCGGGTCCGGTGCAGGCCGTCGGGCGCATGGAATTCGCGCAGGTCAACCTGCCGGTCGGCCTCTTGATCTGGGTCATGATCATCCCGATGCTGCTGAAGGTCGACTTCGGCGCGCTCGCCCAGGTCAGGCGCCACTGGCGCGGGATCGGCGTGACGCTGTTCGTCAACTGGGCGGTCAAGCCGTTCTCGATGGCGCTGCTGGGATGGATCTTCATCCGCCACGTCTTCGCGCAACACCTGCCTGCCGACCAACTCGACAGCTACATCGCAGGCCTGATCCTGCTGGCGGCCGCGCCCTGCACCGCGATGGTGTTCGTCTGGAGCCGGCTGACGCACGGCGACCCGCTGTTCACGCTTTCGCAGGTCGCGCTGAACGACACGATCATGGTGTTCGCGTTCGCGCCCATCGTGGCGCTGCTCCTCGGGCTTTCGTCGATTACGGTGCCGTGGGACACGCTGCTCACTTCGGTGGTGCTGTACATCGCGATCCCTGTGATCCTGTCGCAGTGGTGGCGCAAGTCGCTGCTGAAGCGTGGGAAGACTGCCTTCGACGCTGCGATGACCCGCATCGGCCCGTGGTCGGTGGCCGCGCTGCTTGCAACGCTTGTGCTGCTGTTCGGCTTCCAGGGAAACGCGATCCTGGAGCAGCCGATGGTGATCGCAATGCTGGCGGTGCCGATCCTGGTCCAGGTCTTCTTCAACTCGGCGCTGGCCTACTGGCTCAACCGCCTCGCAGGCGAGTCGCACGACGTCGCCTGCCCGTCGGCGCTGATCGGCGCGAGCAACTTTTTCGAGCTGGCGGTCGCTGCCGCAATCAGCCTGTTCGGCTTCCAGTCGGGCGCGGCGCTCGCCACCGTGGTCGGCGTGCTGATCGAGGTGCCGGTGATGCTGCTGGTGGTGCGCCTCGTCAACGGCAGCAAGGTCTGGTACGAGCGGGGGATTGCCCGATGAACGGCCCGCTGACCGCGGCACCCGAGTCCGGCTCTTCCGCTTGCGGGTTCAGCGCCGACAGCCTCAACCGCGGCTGCGCCTGCCGCAGCCTCGACACCGAACGCCTGCGCCGCGAACTCGAGGACGAGCCGTTCCTCGCGGGGCTGGCCACTGAGATCGCGCGCACGCGACCGAACCTGTTCTCGTCGTTCGCGGTTTTCATCTCGGCAACGCAATTCAAACGCATGGCGGCGATCGTGGCCGCCGTCGAGCGCGTGGTCGCGACCCCGACGTATCGCGATGCGGCCATCGCGAACGCGCTGGACTCGGCACGCCTCGATTTCGGCCCGCGCGGCGCGTTTACGGGCTTCGATTTCCACCTGACCGCGGACGGCCCGCGGCTGATCGAGATCAACACGAATTCCGGCGGTGCGCTGCTGAACGCCGCCCTTGTGCGCGCGCAGCACGCGTGCTGCCGCGAGTTGCTGGACGCCTGCGTCGATACCGCAACCGATATCGCCGCGCTCGACAGGACTTTCACGGAAATGTTCATGCAGGAGTGGCGCCTGCAGCGAGGCACCGCCCCGCTCACCCGCGTCGCGATCGTCGACGACGATCCTGCCGCGCAATATCTCTATCCGGAGTTCCTGCTGTTCGAACGATTGTTCGGGCACGCCGGCATCGAGGCCGTGGTCGCGGACGCCCGCGCGCTCGAGTGGCGCGACGGCCGGTTGTGGCACCAGGGCAAGGCGCTGGACCTGGTCTATAACCGCCTCACCGATTTCTACCTTTCGGATCCGTCGCACGCCGCCTTGCGCGCGGCCTACGAATCGGGGGCCGTCGTGCTTACGCCCCACCCGCGCGCCCACGCGCTGTACGCCAACAAGCACAATCTCGTGACGCTGAGCGATCCGGCTACCCTTGCCTCACTGGGCGTGCCCGAGCCAATTCGCGCGGTGCTTGCGGCCGGTGTCCCGCGGACCGAGCGCGTCACCGCCGATCGCGCAGGCGAACTCTGGGCGACCCGGCGAGCGCGCTTCTTCAAGCCCGCGGCAGGATATGGCGGGAAAGCGGCCTATCGCGGCGACAAGCTGACCAAGCGTGTGTGGCAGGCGATCCTGGCGGGCGACTACGTGGCGCAGGCCCTGGTGCCGCCGAGCGAGCGGCTGGTCGAGGTCGACGGTGTCCTCAGCGACCTGAAAGTCGACGTTCGCGCCTATGCCTACGCCGGAAGGATACAAATGCTCGCCGCGCGGCTGTACCAGGGACAGACGACCAACTTCCGCACGCCCGGCGGCGGATTCGCGCCGGTGTTCGTGATCGGCGAACCTGCAACACTCTGAACGGCGTCCGAATTCAGCCGGACCCGGCGATCTTGGCCCGCCTCATCGATTGCGTCTGACCGGCACCTTGGTCTTGTTCGCCGGCGGAGATTGCGTGCTGGTATCCGCGAGGCAATCGATGATCGGACAGCGGCGCTCGCCCCCGGCGTCGCATTCGGCGATCAGCGTCGCGAGAACGCGACGCACGCGACGCAGGTCCGCGATCCGCGTCTGCACGGTCGAGAGCTTGCGTTCGGCGATGTTTCGCGCGTCGCGGCAATCCGGGGTCCGTTCCAGCCTGAGGAGGTCCTTGATCTCGTCGAGCGAAAAGCCGATGTCCTGCGCGCGCTTGATGAAGCCGATCCGCGCGGCAGTGTCCGCACCGTATCTGCGAATGCCGCCGGCCGGGCGGGCCGGCTCGTCGAGCAACCCGCGCCGCTGGTAGTAGCGGATGGTTTCGACGTGCACCCCGGCCTGTTTGGCCAAAGCGCCGATGGTCAGAGGTTCCATTCGAAAATCGCCTTGACTCCGTAGCTGGGTACGGACTGTATCATCTTCACATGGACTCTTACCCCGCCGTGTCCGCGACCGATCCGGACGCACCCCGTTCCGCGCTTGCGCCGATCCTCGCCGGAATGGGTGCGGCGCTCGGGGCGTCGGCCTGCTGTGTAGGGCCGCTGGTCCTCGTGGCGCTGGGCCTCGGGGGCGCCTGGGCGAGCGGATTGCGCGCGCTCGAGCCTCTTTATCCGGTATTCCTTGTCCTCGCGCTCGGCGCATTTGGCTTTGCTTTTTGGCGCCTGTACGTGGCGCCGCGCCGCTGCACCCCCGACGCCGCCTGCGCAACCGCGCCGGTGCTGCGGCGCCAGCGCATTGCATTCTGGGTCGCGCTTGTCGCGGCCAAGGCCATTGTGCTTTTCCCGTTCTATGGTCCGCGCCTTTTTTCTTAGCCTCGCTTTGGCCGCGTTCCCTGCGCAGGCCGGGCAGCGTACGGTCCAGCTCGACGTAAAAGGGATGAACTGCTCGACCTGCCCCCTTACCGTGCGTCTTGCGCTGCGCAAGGTCGCCGGCGTGATCGACGCGAAAGTAACGCTCGAGCCGCCGGTCGCCGTCGTCACATTCGATGACACCAAGACCTCCCTGGAGCAGCTCACGCGCGCGACCGAAAACGCCGGCTATCCTTCTGCGCCAAAGCCGCTGCAATGAATCAAACCATCCTCGAATCGACACTGACCTGCCCGAGTTGCGGCTACCAAAGCACCGAGAAAATGCCGACCGACGCCTGCCTTTTCTTTCATGTCTGCGGAGGATGCGCGACCCGGCTCAAACCCAGGCCCGGCGACTGCTGCGTCTTCTGCAGCTATGGTTCAGTGCCATGCCCGCCAATTCAATCCCGTCGAGGCTGCTGCGAAGAATCCCCCGCCGATTGATCGGCCGGTCCACCCGGGCGGGTACCTTCGGCATCCTTCACTCCGACGTACAGTCCCGGCGCATCCGAGAACGCGTGCGCGCAGTGCTCCGAACAGAAGTAGTAGGACACCCCTGCATGATCGACCGTCGCCGCCGCGGTTTCGACCCCCACCTGCATCCGGCAGACCGGATCGACGCTGGATCCCGCCCGGCTCGTTTGGACCGGCACCAGTTCGAAGATCGGCACCGGATGGGCGACGTTCCTGAAGTGCTGCTCGCCGATCGCCCGGCAGCCGACGCCTTCGACCGCCGCGAGCGCGCGCACTATCGGCTCGGTACACAGGATCTGGTCGCCCTCGGCCAGCGAAGTGAGACGGGCGGTCAAGTTGATCGGCGCGCCGAACAGCCTCCCCTCGCGCTCGACTACGGCCCCTGAGTGGATGCCGGTGCTGATCCGCGGAAAACCGGACTCGTGCTGCACGGCGTTGACCAGTCGCAACGCGGTGCGCACGACAGCAAGCGCGTCCTTCCCGGCGCAAAAGACCGCGTCGCCGATGCAGTCCACGATCCGCACGCCCGGTTCGAGGCTGGCCTCGACGAGGCGCACGAATCGCAACACGGTCTCGGACGCCTGCAGCGCGCCATGGGTTTCGGTGAGCGCGGTGTAGCCGCACAGGTCGGCCATCATCAGCGCCAGGTCGAGTTCGCGCGCCTCGCCGCTCATCGATGGCTGCCAGAAAGAGAAACTTTCATTTCATGAGATTCAATATCCGCGCGGCATTCCTGCCGATTTAATTTCCTGTTCTGGAAAACGTCAATCACCGGCGTTCCGGGCGGAACGCTTTTGCCTCCACTCTTCCACCCAATCGTACATCACCGGAAGCACGAGAAGCGTAAGCGCGGTCGAGGAGATCAGTCCGCCGATCACGACCGCCGCCAGGGGCCGCTGCGTTTCGGCGCCGACGCCGCCTGCAAACAGCATCGGGAGCAGGCCCAGGATCGCCACGCTCGCGGTCATCAGCACCGGCCTGAGGCGCAGCAACGTCCCTTCGCGCACGGCTTCGCGCAGCGCGAGGTCGCGCGAAACGCGCTGTTCGTGGATGAACGAAACCAAAACGATTCCGTTGAGCATCGCCACTCCGAACACCGCGATGAAGCCGATCGCCGAGGGGACCGACACGTAGAACCCGCCGGCGGCCAGGGCGAACACGCCGCCGATGATGGCGAACGGCACGTTCGCGATGATCAGCCCGGCGTAGACGAGCGAATTGAACGCCGTGTAGAGCAGCAGGAAGATCAGGCCGATCGTCACCGGCACGATGAGCGCCAGTCGGGCGAGCGCGCGCTGCTGGTTCTCGAACGCGCCGCCCCATTCGATCCAGTACCCCTCGGGCAGAGGAACATCCGCCTTCAGCCTGGCCGCGGCCTCGCGCACGAATCCGTCCACGTCCCGGCCCCGCACGTCCATCTGGATGACGGCGTACCGCTGCAGCGCCTCCCGCCGAACGAACGTATAGCCCTCGTCGGCTTCGACGCTTGCCAGGCGCGAAAGCGGCACCAGCGCACCTGCGCGGGTGCGGACCGGAAGATTGCGAATGGCTCCGATGCTGCCGCGGAATTCCTCCTGGAACCGCACCGCAATGTCGAACCGGCGCGTGCCGTCGATCAGGGCGGTCACGGGCTTGCCGCCGATTCCGGACTGGACGAGTTCGAGCACTTCGTCGACGCTGACGCCCAGCCTGGCGGCCGCATCGCGATCGACCCGGATGACAATCTGCGGCTTGCCCTGATTGGCTTCGACGGAAAGGTCGGAAACGCCCTCGACCTTCGACAACGACTGCTTCAATCGCGCCGCGAGGCGATCAAGTGTCGCCAGCTCCGGTCCGTACACCTTGAGCGCGAGCGTCGCTCGCACGCCGGAGATCAGTTCCTCCACGCGCATCTGGATCGGCTGCGTGGCCGAAAACACGACGCCAGGCGCGTCCCTCTCGAGCGCCTCCTGCATTTCGCGCGCAAGTTCGGACATTGCCATGCGCCGGGGCCAATCGGCCTCGGGCGCGACCGAAACGAGGAGTTCCATGTAGTGGACGCCTTCGATCTCCGCGCGCTCCGCGCGGCCGATGTTGGCGAGTACCGATCTGACCTGTGGGAATTTTTTCTTCAGGACGTCGTTCAACTGGCGCGAAAGCCGGACCGACTCATCGAGCGAAGAGGCGGGAATCCCGGTCACGCGGAACATGATCTCGCCTTCCTGCAGCGTAGGCATGAACTCCTTTCCGAGGAAAGGGAATACCGCGAGCGAGACGCCGAGCAACGCGAGTGCGGCTGCCGCCACCGTCTTGCGATGGCCCAACCCCCAGTCGAGCATCGGCGCGTAGGTTCTTTTGGCCGTCCGCAGGAGCCAGGGTTCCACTTCGGGGCCGGCCTTGAGCATCAGCGAAGACAGGACAGGTACCAGTGTAAGGCTCAGGACGAGCGAGCCGGCCATGGCGAACGAGATCGTGTACGCCATGGGCTTGAAGAGCTTGCCTTCGAGTCCGGTCAGCGAAAAGAGCGGCAGGAACACGACGATGATGATCAGGATCGCGAACACCACGGGCTGCGCCACCTCGCGCGCGGCGCGCCCGACGACGTCCGCGCGCGACGCGCCGTGGTGCGGCTGTGACAGGTGGCGGAACGCGTTCTCCACGACCACCACGGCCCCGTCCACCATCATGCCTATGCCGATGGCCAGGCCGGCGAGCGACATGAGGTTGGCCGAGAATCCGAAGTACTGCATCAGGATGAAGGCGATCAGCATCGCCAGCGGCAAGGCTGCGACGACCACCGCTGCGGAACGCAGTTCGCCGAGAAACAGGTACAGGACCACCGCGACGAGGATCGCGCCCTCGACGAGGGTTCGGCTCGACGTGTCGAGCGCCTTCTGAACGATCTCCGTGCGGTCGTAGACCGGATTGATCGACACCGATTTCGGCAGCGCCTGTTTCACGGTCTCGAGCTTCTTCTTGACCGCTTCCGCGACGTTCTTCGCATTCTCCCCGATGCGGGCGAGCACGATTCCCAGCGTGACTTCCTTGCCGTCTCGCGTGATCGCCCCGAATCGCGGCGCGGGTCCTTCGACCACCCGGGCGACGTCGCGCACGTAGATGGGCACCCCCTCGCGCGCGGCCACGACGATGTTGCCGATATCCCGCGTGCTGCTCACCAGGCCGAGGCCGCGGACCAGATACTGTTCTGCCCCCGCGTCGAGGAACTGGCCGCCAACCTGGCGGTTGTTCGCGGCGAGCGCCTCGATCACCTCCTTGAATGAAAGGGCGTACTTGACCAGGAGAGTGGGGTCGATCTGCACCTGGAACTGCTTTTCGTAACCACCCCAGGACGTCACGTCGTCGACACCGGGCGCGGTGCGAAGCGCGAGCCGCACGGTCCAGTCGTGCAGCGTGCGCAGCCCCATCGCGTCGAGCTTAGGATCTGTCGATTCGAGCGTGTACCAGAACACCTGGCCCAGGCCCGAGCTGTTGGGCCCGAGCGCGGGCTCGCCATAGCCTTCGGGCAAGCGCGCTTTCGCCTCCACGAGCCGCTCGCCCACGAGGCGCCGCGCGAACCAGATATCCACTTCGTCCTTGAAATAGACGGCCACGTACGAGAGGCCGAAGAGGGACACAGAGCGGATCACCTCCACGCCCGGCAGGCCCGCGAGCGACGTCTCGATCGGCGTCGTGAGCAAACGCTCGACGTCCTCGGGGGCGAGGCCGGGCGACTCGGTGTAGACGGTGACCTGGTTGGGCGTCACATCCGGGTAGGCATCGAGCGGCACCGTCCCTAGCGCACGCACCCCGAGGAGGACGATGCCTGCGAACGCAACCAGCACCAAGACCCTGTATCGAAGCGAAGCGGACACGATGGCATTCAGCATGTCCGCTCCTCAGTGCGAATCGCCGATTTGCGATTTGAGCTTGCGCGCCTTGAGCGCGTAGGCGCCCGCGACCACCACGCGCTCGCCAGCCTTCAGGCCCGACGTGACGATAGCCCTCCCACCCGTTCGTTCGCCGATCTCCACCGGGCGCGCTTCGAATCCTCCGGCCTCTTCGACGAACACTACCGGCATTCCCTGGATCAGCGTGAGCGCCGACTCGGGCACCGCGAGCGCTTTCGCGCTCTCGCCGCCGTAAATGACGGCGCCGGCGAACATGCCCGGCAACAGCCGGCGCGCGGGGTTCGCCACCTCGATGCGTGAGCGTGCCGTACGGGTGTCCTTGTCGAGCAACTGGCCGATATATGCCACCCGGCCCTTGAAAGATTCGCCGGGATAAGCACCGACGCTGATCGCCGCATCCGCCCCAAGCGTAACGCGCGCGAGATCCTTTTCGGCAACGTCCGCTTCGACCCACACTACCGAAAGGTCCGCGATCGTGAAGAGCGAAGCATCGGGCTTGGCAAGCTCACCCAGGACCGCGTGCTTCTCGACGACCGTGCCGGCGTTCGGCGCCGACAGCGGAAAGGTCGAAACCGCAGGCTCGCCGATCTCGCCGCCGGGCAGCGTACCTAGAAGCCGCAGCCGGTCGGCCGCCGCGCGCAGCGCTGCCTGGGCCTTTTCGTTGTCGGCACGGGTGCGCTGGTACTCTTTGGCGGGGATGACCTCCTCACGATGCAAACGCTCCGCGCGATCGAACGCCGCGCGCGCCACGTTCGCTTCGCTGAGAGCCTGCAGATATGCGGCGTGGGATTCGCCGACCTCCACGCTGTCGAGCAACGCCAGCGCCTGGCCGGCCTTGACCGTGTCGCCCAGCTTCGCGTACACGCGCACGAGCCGGCCCGGCACGCGCGGCGCGACGTGCGCGTAGCGATCTTCGTTCGCGCGCACCGTGGCCGTGACTGCAAGCTGATCCCGAATCCGTGTCTCGGCTAGGATCTCGATTCGGATTCCGGCGCGCCCGACCTCTTCGGCCGACAGTTTGAGGATTTCTTCGGACCCGCGGATGTCGGCCTTGGCGGCTGGGACCGGATCAGGCGCCGCCGCGGGCGAAGGCGTCTTGCCGCAGCCGAAAAGTAGAGCCGTCACGCCGGCGAGCACGAGCCATCGTTCGATTTTCATTGCGTCCCATCCTTTTTAGTTCCGGCAGACTCGAAATCCCAGCCGGCGGAGCGTTCGAGCGCGACTTGCGCGAGCCGCAGGTCGGTCTGGGCCTCGAGCATCTCCCTGCGGGCGTCCACGACCTGCCGGTTGACGAGCAGCAGGTCGGACAGCCCGATTTCGCCTTCCTCGAATGCCCGCTTGGACAGGCGCAGGTTGTCCTCCAGCAGCGGGAGCACCTTCGCCGCAAGGCGCGCCTCGCGGGCGCGCAGGTTCTCGACGCGGTCCCACTGGGCGAGGACGGCGGCGCGCACTTCCCGCGTCACGCGCTCGCGCTCGACCCGCGCCTGTTCCAGGCCTGTGAGCGCCCGTCCGATGCCCGACTCGTTTTTGCGAAACAGCGGCAGCGGCACCGATACCGCCACGCCCAGCGTGCTTTCGCGCAAACCGGGCAACCCTTCGCGGCCCATATTGACGCCAAGGGTCACGTCGGGCCTGGCTGCGGCACGCTCGAGCGCCAGCCGGTTTTGTGCGGCGTTCTCCCGCAGTGCGAGCACGGCGAGCACACGGCGGCGCCGCGCCGATTCGAGCAGCGACTCGCGCCCGTAACGCGCCGCGCTCGTCAGGGAACCCGCGGCCACCGGATGCGCATTCGGCGGAAGCTGCAGAAGCGAGGCCAGGTCGGCGCGCGCCTGGATCATCGCTTCATCGAGCTGCGCAAGCTGGTTGCGCGCGCGCTCGGCTTCGACGCTCGACACGTTGCCTTGCAGCTTGCTCGTTTCTCCCGCCGCCACGCGTTTGCCGATCGCGGCCGCCGCCTCCTCGACGAGCCTCAGGTTTTCGTGTTCGGCGGCGATTCGCAACTGCACTGCGAGCAGCCGGATGAACCGGTCGGCCACGTCCGCGGCGAGCTGGCTGCGAAATTCAGCCACGTTCGCCCGCACCGCCTCCAACTCGGCGTTCGCGGCTTGTCGCCGAAATCCCTGCTGGCCGGCAACTTCGAAAGTCTGCGCGAGACCGAAACCCCACTCGCGCACGCGCTGCTCGGGTGCGCCCGCCTGCGGCAGCGCACGGCGCGTTCCGTCAAGCGATACCGAAGGATTGTTCCAAAGCGCGTAGCCGCTCTCGGTCGCCTGACCTTGCGCCGCGTACATTTCGGCAGCCGCTGCGCGCAGCGCCGGGTTGGCCGCTGCGGCTATCCGCATAGCCGCCTCCAGCGTCAGCGTTTGCGCAGCGGCCTGCGACGCGAAAAGGAAGATCAATAGTCCCGATCGCCGGAAAATGCCGGCGCAGCGCATCGGGGATGCGCGCAATGCACGAAACATGACGAACCCTCTCTCACGGGCGGCGCTGCGGCGCCGCGGCGACGGATCAACCGGTCAGAGAGAGGGAAGTCGGGGAGGACGGAAAAGCGCGGAAGGCGTGCCGGTCGGGGCCAGGCCCGCGACTTCCGGCAACGGCTGGCGCGGCAGAGCCAGCATCGACGAATCGGAATATCCCGCGGGCAAACCGGCAAGGTGCTGCGCGCAATGGCTTCCGCAGCCGTGCTTGCAGTTCGGCAGCGAGTGCTCGGAGTCCACCACGCCGGCGGGCACCGCAGCCAGTTCGATATCGTGCGCCAGGCAGGACGCCAGTTGCCCGGCGCCAAACGCCAGACCGGAAGCGTTCAGCGCGAACACCGCGATGAGGATGCGCAAGAGAATTCGTTTGACGAACATGAACCGATTATAGCCGCAATTCATCGTTTGCCCGAAGCGGGGCTCTTGCGGTTGGCAGAATGGCGATGAGCACCGCCGACATGCCCGGCCGGCTGCACGCGCGAAGCACTCGGCGCACGGGATAGTTCTTTCAGGATCCCGCAGTCCTCCGCCCGGCGCGCCTCCAGGCACCGCGCTCGAAGACGCGCGAGCTGCCCGCTGAGGACCTCGAGCTCCATGATGCGCGCATCCACGTGGCCTATGTGCGCGTCCAGAACCGCGCTCACGTCACCGCAATCCCCCGCGGGCGAATCCTTGAGCAGCAGCAAGGCCCGCACTTCATCGAGCGTCATGTCCAGCGATCTGCAGCGGCGGATGAAAGTGAGGCGTTCAATGTGCTCGCCGGAGTAGATGCGGAAATTGCCGCCGCTGCGCGACGGGGAAAGCATCAGTCCCTCGCGTTCGTAGAACCGGATCGTTTCGACCGGGGTACGGGTAGAAATTGCCAGTTCACCGATCTTCATGGTATTCGCGCAGAATTTGCTCACGAGCACCATTTTAGCGCTTGACTCTGTAGCCACTACAGGATGTTCAATCGCGGGAATCGAATCCGGAGGTCGCTTTCACACCATGAACAATCCCAAATCGCACGCGATTCCACCCGAGGCTGCCGGTCGCAAGGCTTTCTATTTCATCGAAAACATGGATTGCCCGACCGAAGAGGGCGTGATTCGCAGCAAGTTGTCCGCAATGCCCAGCGTCGAGACTCTGGATTTCAATCTGATTCAGCGCACGCTTGTGGTCGGTTACCGGTTCGGCTCGCATGAACAGGTCGATGAGGCGCTGGCGGCGATCGGAATGCGGGCCCGACGCCTCGACGGCGACGGAGAATCGGCCGGCAGGACGGCCACTCCGGCAGTCGCAGGACACGCGCAATCGTCGATCAAGCGCTGGGGGCGCATGGCGACTGCCGGAGTCGCCGCATCGCTCGCGGAGGCCGTGTACTGGATCAATGGCGGCAACGATTGGCCCGTCGTTTCACTTGCGCTCATCGCAATTGTTCTTGGAGGGTTGCCTACGTACAAGAAGGGGCTGATCGCGCTCCGCAATCGAGACCTGAACATCAATGCGCTGATGGCGATCGCGGTGACCGGCGCGATTCTCATCGGCCACTGGCCTGAGGCGGCCATGGTGATGGTCCTTTTCGCTCTCGCCGAAGTGATCGAAGCCGGGTCGCTCGACCGCGCTCGCAATGCCATTCGCGGGCTGATGGAACTCGCGCCAGAGACGGCGACCATACAGGGGCCGGATGGCGGCTGGCTCGAGATGCCAGCGGCGGGGGTGAAGGTGGGTGCCATCGTTCGCGCGCGACCGGGTGAGCGGATCGCGCTGGATGGCCGGGTGACCAAAGGCAGTTCGACGGTGAACCAGGCGCCGATCACCGGCGAAAGCCTGCCGATAGAGAAGGCCGAAGGAGACGATGTTTTCGCCGGAACGATCAACCAATCGGGCTCGATCGAGTACCGCGTGAGCGCATCCGCGGGCAATTCGACGCTCTCCAGGATCATTCAGGCGGTCGAGACGGCGCAAGGCAGCCGGGCACCGACGCAGCGATTCGTCGATCGGTTTTCCCGGATCTACACGCCGGCGATTTTCGCCATTAGCATCCTGGTGGCGGTCGTGCCGCCGCTCATCGGCGGCGGCGCCTGGCTCGACTGGATTTACAAAGCCCTCGTGCTGCTGGTGATCGCCTGCCCGTGCGCGCTCGTGATCTCCACGCCGGTCACAATCGTCAGCGGGCTGGCCGCGGCCGCCCGCAGGGGCATCCTGATCAAAGGGGGCGCGTACCTCGAAGGCGGGCGAAAGCTGACGACCCTTGCCATGGACAAGACCGGAACGATCACCCGTGGCGAGCCGGCGCAGACGGATTTCATCGCGCTCGCCGCGGATTCGGAGGCGGCCCGCCAAATCGCGGCCAGTCTCGCGGCGCGCTCGGATCACCCGGTATCCCGGTCCATCGCCAAAGCCGCGGCGTCGATGCAATTGCGAATCGTGGACGACTTCTCGGCGCTCCCTGGCCGCGGCGTTCAGGGCAGCATCGACGGCACCGCGTACTGGCTGGGCAATCACCGGCTGGTCGAAGAAAAGGGGCTCTGTTCCGGAGAAATCGAAACCAGGCTCGCGCGGCTGGAAGGCGACGGAAAAACTGCGGTCCTGCTAATGGACGGCGAAAAAGTGCTGGCGATATTCGGCGTGGCCGATACGGTTCGCGAAACGAGCCGTCAGGCAATCGCCGACCTGCATTCGCTAGGCGTCCGGACGCTGATGCTCACCGGCGACAACGTGCATACGGCTCGATCGATTGCGCGCGAAGTCGGAATCGACGAGGCCAGGGGCGACCTTCTGCCGGCAGACAAACTCTCGATCATCGAGGGGCTTTTGAACCAACCCGGCGGCGGGCAGGTGGGCATGGTGGGCGACGGCATAAATGACTCGCCCGCGCTTGCCCGCGCGGATATCGGATTCGCGATGGGCGCCGCCGGCACGGACACTGCCATCGAAACGGCGGACGTGGCGCTGATGGATGACGATCTTCGCAAGATCCCCGCGTTCGTTCGCCTTTCGCGCTCAACCGCCGCAATTCTCCGGCAGAACATAGCGCTTGCGCTCGGCATAAAGCTTGTGTTCCTCGTATTGACCTTTGCCGGCCACGCGACGATGTGGATGGCGGTTTTCGCCGACATGGGCGCGAGCCTGCTGGTGGTGTTCAACGGGTTGAGATTGCTGCGCCGGCATTGAAGCGTCTTCTCTACGACTGGAACGGCCTGAATGCGGCCTGGTTCGCTGCCATCAATCAGGCGACGCCCGATTCTCTGGTTTCGCTGGTATGGTTGGGCGATGTGTTTGGCAGTCGTTGGGGTGCGCTACTGGTACTAACCGTTATCCATGTTTGGTCCAAGGGCATGAGGACTCCGCTTGGCGCCGAAACCGCGGCGTCGACAATTCGCGCTCGAGCATCGGGCGTCCTCGTTGCAATCCTGCTCGCGTGGCTTGCGGTTTTTCTCCTGAAAGTGGTCGCGGATTTTCCGCGCCCGCTCGTGGCTCTCCCGAAAATCGCGCGAATTGTCGGAGAACCGGAGCTCGTGTACTCGTTTCCGAGCGGCCATGCGGCCAATGCAATGTTGGTGGTCGCAATACTCTGGCCCTTCCGCGCACGAGGATTCCGGGCCGCCTTGCTGTCGTACGCCGGATGGATCGGGTGGTCGCGCATCGCCGCGGGCGCTCACTTTCCTGCCGATGTCGTGGCCGGGTTTCTGATCGGCGGATCGGCAGCGGTCGTCGCGCGATTTGCCCATCAAAAGCCGCGGCTCTGGCGGTAATAGTCCACTCGCGCGCGGCGCAAGTTGGTTGACTAAGACTCCGCGAAGTGTTCTTCGCTCATATCCGGAACCATCCAGAGGCTGCAGTTCGCAAAGCACCTTGCTTTCGCGTGAGCATCATCGGCGCCGACTCGCGGTTGCGGCAAGCGCCCGAATCTGAAGTCAAGGCGTACTGCGCGCATTCCCGCCGGTAAGCGGTGCCACCTTCTCGATCACGAAGTCGCCGTCCTTGTTCGGCAGGCCGCGCATCTCGAACTCGACGATGTCGCCTTTCTTCAGCCCTTCCAGCAGCTTCGTGTCCGTGACCGCAAATCCCGTCTGCATCACGTCCCATTTCATCGAAGGAATCGGCTCGTGCTTGAGCTCGAGATAGCCGTCTGGAGCGCTTACCCCTGTGACCACGCCTCGCCCCTTGTGAAGCGCGGCGCCCGGTTCGCCTGATTTCTTTTGGTGCGCCTCCGGAACGTCAGGCGAACGCAATTCGCGCGTGGCGACAAGGTAACCTCCAGTCCCGGCAGCAGCAACCATCGTGGCGACCAATATAATCGCCAACGGCGTCTTCATGAATTGCCGCCTGCGCGATACGGACAGGCAAGGCGGCCCAATGTCTTCTCGGCGGCCATTAACCCGAACTTAGCGTGTTTCATGAGTCCACAGCAACTCGTACACCCGATGGAATCCGCTGAACCCCTTGAGGCGGCAAACACCGACTTTCCGCAATTTGAATTGCGTCGATCCGATTTCATTGGCCGCGTCCTCGCTGAGGAAAATCCGGTTGCGGTCGGGGATTTCGGCCAGGCGTTCTTCCCCGCCGACATCCACGAATGCATCTCCCGCGACGCTCATGAGCCGAAAGGCCTCGTTAATCACCGCACCGTGGCGTGACCCGCGCGAATCGAGCAGGATCTGCCCATAGGTAATCGCAGACCGGACTTCGAGCCCCGGGCCCGGCGCCATCTCAGGCGGGCGGCTTCGCAGCCCCAGCAGCAATTCGCCAGCCGCGCGCGTGGCCGCGATCACCGACGGAAACGCCATCATGCACCCGTCTCCCGTGTTCTCCACGAAGGAAACGCCATTCGAATTGCCTGCCGCAAGCGCACGCCGCTCGAGGACGTTGCGCGCGCGCATCGCCAGTTCTTCCCCATGATGCGTCGCCAGCCAGGTCGAATTCACCAAGTCGACCGCCAGGATTGACTCGACCGTCACCGCGGCCGGCGCGGGCCGCCACCGGCGCCGGGACCAGGCGCGGTGTGCAAGCACTCCGGCAATCGCGGCGATCGCGCCCACCAGGACGTGCGACAGCCACTCGAGAATCCAGTCCACGGGCACGTGCACCGGCGGGATCGTGGCCGCCATCGTGTCCTGTGCCCAGAGCAAGCCGCCGATCCCTATCGCGGCAACGACGACGCGCATCGCCTCGCGCGCACTCACCCCGTCGCCTTGTCGTCAAGGTTCGGAGGCGGGCCGTTGGCAAGCAGGTCCGCAATGCAAGACCAAAGAACCTCGTCGAGGGCAATGGCGTTCGTTGAGTGAGGAATGGTGTCGCAACTCACGACGCGGCCAGCGCCGGCGGCCTGCAGCGCATGGAGCGCATCGCCGGCAAAGATTCCATGCACCGCAATGCAAACCGGTGGCGCGAGGCCTGCCACGCGCAGGTGGCGCACCGCCGCGATCATCGTGTGCGCCGTCGAGACAATATCGTCGACCAAAACCGGGGTGCGGCCAACGAGCATTGCCGGGTCCGGGATCGACACCTCCACCTCGCGGTCGCCACGGCGCCGCTTGGCGAGCACGATGCTCGGCGCACCGGCAAGGCGCGCTACCTCTTCAACCCATTGCGCGCTCTCCATGTCCGGGCCGACCAGCACTGGCGCGGGGACGTTTTCACACAGCCACGCGGCGATCGCCGGTGCGGCATGGGCGGCGCGCGTCGGGATCGGGTATAGCTCCACCAGGTTTGCGAAGCGATGCAGATGCGGATCGACGGTGACCAGCCAGTCGAAGTGCGACCCGATCCATCGCGCAAACACCTTCGCGCTCACGCACTCCCCCGGAGAGAACCGGGCGTCCTGGCGCATGTACGCGAGATACGGCGCAACCAACCCCACCCGCATGGCGCCCGACTCCCTCGCAGCCGATGCCAGGAGCAGGAGCTGGGCGATTCGACCATCCGGCCTGTCGAGCGTGCATACCAGGATCGCGTCGCGACGGGAAACCGCGGTTTCGACCCGCACATAGGATTCGTCGTCCGGAAAGCGCCGTACTGTGCAAGCGCCCCGCTCGGCGGCCAGGCGGGCAGCAAGCGCATCGGCCATGGCCTCGTTGCCGGGCAGTGCGAATACGACCGGCGTCACGAGTCCGGCTCCACACGAATCAGCGTCCGATGCGCCTCGACGTAAGCAAGCGCGTAGTCGAGTTCCCCCGGGGAATTGGCATGTAGCGTGAACAGGGGCTCACCTCTCGCGATTCGCGTGCCGAGACGAACGTGGAGGTCGATACCGGCTTCCGGGTCCCGCGGCGCCCCGGCGAGTTTTCCTGCCCGCGCGAGGCTGCGATTATCGATGGCCGCTACCTTACCTCCGTGCACTGCGAGCCAGGGCCGCGTATGCGCCGCGTGCGGCAACTCGCGCAGTCCACCTTGCGCCTCGCAGATGGCCTCGAACTTGCGCCATGCCGCACCACTTTCCAGAACTTGCCTCGCACGCACGATGCCTTTGCCGAAAGGCGCGGCTTCCAGGTGCTCGAACAAGGCGCCCGCCAGTGCAAGGGCGCGCTCCCGCAAATCTTCAGGCGCGGCATGTTCGCCGCGCAGCACCTGCAGCACGTCACGCGCCTCGAGTGCCGGACCGATCCCACGACCGACAGGCTGCATTCCGTCGGTGACGACGATCTTTGCCAGAAGTCCAACCCGGGCGGCCACGTACTCGAGCGTCTCTCCCAACGCACGCGCCGCGATGGCCGAGCGAACCTTGGCTGTCGGGCCTACTGGTATGTCGATGACTGCGTGGGTCGATCCGGCCGCGACCTTCTTCGAAATGACCGAGGCGACGAGTTGCGCTTCGCTGTCCAGGTCGAGCGGCCGCTCCACTCGAATGAGGGCATCGTCCGCGGGGCTCAGTCCCACCGCGCCACCCCATACGATGCAGCCCCCCTCCCGCTCCACCACGCGGCGGATCGACGCCAGGTCGAGATCGACGGGGGCAAGCGTTTCCATCGTGTCCGCCGTCCCGGCGGGCGACGTGATCGCCCGGGATGACGTCTTGGGCATCGTCAGGCCGGCAGCGGCGAGGATCGGGACCACGATCAACGTGGTCCGGTTGCCCGGAAGGCCGCCTACGCAGTGCTTATCCGCGATCTTCGCACCGCGCGGCCAAATCAGCCTGTCTCCCGAATCGATCATCGCCTTCGTGAGCCCGACGATCTCCTCGCGGTCGAGACGCCCGCCGGCGCAGGCGGATACGAATGCCGCGAGCTGGATGTCGGCGTAGCGTCCAGCGGCGATATCCGCGACGATAGCCCGCAGATCCGGGTCGCTGAGGCGCTCGCCGTGCAGCTTGCCCCGCACCCGCGCCAACGATTCGATCGGCGGCACGGGTCCGACCTCCAGAGCAGTTCCTTCGCGCGCGCCGAACTTGCGCCACGCGCTTTCCGAAAGTCCCGCCTCGCCCGGCGAAACGATGGACGACTCGACAACGTTGAGGGTCGCAATCAACTCGACGCCGTTGCTGCGCAGAAGCACGCGCGACTGGGCAGCGAAACCCTCGGACCGGCATACATGGCAATCGCGATGCATGTAGACGACCGATTCCTGATACGTGTCGATGCCCACACGTCTCAAGCGAAGGAGATGGGACAGTTGGCCATTCATTTCCCAGCTCCCGTCCCGGGCGTTTTCAATTCGAGATCAACGTTCTCCAAATGCTCGGGAATCCCGGCCTTCCAGCCCATTTCGCGCTCGATCCTCCGACGCAGCGCGTCGGCGGCGGCGGGCTCGCCGTGCGTGACGAACGTTTGCCGCGGCGGCTTCCCGAACGTGCGCAGCCAAGTGATTATTTCGTCGGCGTCGGCGTGAGCGGAAAGACTGTCGATATTGAGCACCTCCGCGCGCACCTGCACATCGTCGCCATGGATTCGGATCTCGCGCTCGCCGGCCACAAGGCGGGCTCCGCGGGTACCGCCGGCCTGATAGCCGGCAAAGAGAATTGTGTTCCTGGGGTCGGGCGCGAATGCCTTCAGGTGATGCAGCACCCTGCCTCCAGTGGCCATCCCGCTTGCCGAGACGATCACGGCCGGCTGCCTAATCCTGTTCAGCGCACGCGATTCTTCTACCGAGCGCACGATCTTCGCGACGGTGCACATCCCCTTGCATTGCTCCGGGGAGAGGCGATGCTCCGTACGGTGGCGATGGTAGACCGCGGTCGCGTCGGTCGCCATCGGACTGTTCAGAAAAACGGGAAGATCGGGAATTCTCCCGCCCGACTTGAGCCGCCACAAGAAATACATCAAGGCCTGGGCGCGGCCGACTGCGAACGCCGGGATGACCACGACCCCGCCGCGCGCCGCGGTGCGATTGATGATTTCCGCAAGAACCGCCTCCGCATCCTCCTTCGGGTGCGACCTGTTTCCATAGGTCGACTCGACCGCCAGATAGTCCGCTTCGAGTCCTGTCGTTGGGGCCGAGAGGATCGCGTCGTTCGGCCTGCCGACGTCGCCGGAGAAAAGAATCGTCTCGGCCCTGCCCGAGATCTTGACGCATGACGCTCCAATCATGTGCCCGGCCGGGTGCAACTCGACGTGCACACCCGGGGCAAATTCCAAGGGCTGGCCGAATTCAATGGCCCGGAAGCGTTCGAGCGCCTTCCTCGCGTCGTCCTCGCAATACAGCGGCAATGCCGGGTGATGCTTCGAATAGCGCTTCCGATTCGCGTACTGCGCTTCCTCCTCCTGCAGGCGCCCGCTGTCCGGGAGGAGGATCTGCGCGAGTTCGCGAGTTCCTCCGCTGCAAAAGATCGGCCCGCGAAAACCATCGCGCACCAGCGCGGGCAGGTAGCCGCTGTGGTCGAGGTGCGCGTGCGTCAGGACGACCGCATCGATCTCGGGCGGAGGAAAGGGAAACGGCGCCCAATTGCGCAATCGCAGCGGCTTGTAACCTTGAAAAAGGCCGCAATCCACCAGTATCTTGCGGTCGTCGATCTGCACCAGGTACCGCGATCCTGTCACCGTTCCGGCTGCCCCAAGGAATGAAAGCCGCATCCCGCGGGACTGGCCAAGGGGTGAATTTTCGCCCTGTTGCCCGTTTGCCATTTGCGATGTTCCAATTGGCTTTTCGTTGGTATTCCGATACTCGAGCATGCGTTTTCCCTCCTCTAAGCGGCTCGACTAGTGATGCTTGAACCAGCCGACGCCTTTGATATCGTTCCAGGAAGTCGTTTGGTGGCAGAGGTAGCACTGGCCCGCCTCGGCCTTCGGTTGGCGCGCAACCGCCGCGGAGACCATCGAGAAATGCATCATGGCGTGACTCGGCGGCGGTTTGTGGCACTGGGCGCATTCGGTCGATCGCGGCGACGGATGGCGGAAATCGGAAATCGTCCACACCGCGGTCGCATGGCACTGGCCGCAGTCGGCGCCGAAATAGCCTTGATGGCGGTCTTTGGTCGCGTGACAGCTAGCGCATTTCAGCAGCGATTCTCCCGCACCGGCGCGCCCAGGGACGAGCAACCGCGCGCGCTCTTCCTGCGATTCGGCGGCAGCCAGCTGCAAACCGGTGCGTGCCAGATGCGCGTGATTCATGGTCGTCGGCATTCGCACGGTGCCCTGGTGCTCGACGTGGCACCCCGAGCAGGCCTGAATGTCGGCATGAAACGCCGTCGGCTGCCGCTGCAGAAGTGCACCATTGTCGGCATGACATGCGACGCAACGCGCAGGATCGACCCCATTTACCGGAACGTGGCAGGCAGCGCAGTCGTCGGCAAGGAAAGCGTGAGATCCGGACAACGCACCGGGCATGACGGCCCTTCGCCAAACCGCGCGCATGAGCGAATCCTCCCCGGCCAAGTCCGATCCAGCGGCCAACGAGAGTGCGCCAAATGCTAGCAAGACCACGATAAGCCGCCGTCCGCCCACGCTATGAGAACCACCGCAGACCGAACTGGATCCCGCCCCAGACATGCAGCGCAAGCAGTCCATAAAAGGAAACCGAGACCGCGATGTGAACTGCGAGCCAAATCCGCAATTTGCGCTTCAGGGTCTCGTCGGCGACGATTGCATATTCGGTGTCGACCATGGCCTCGGCAATCTCGAACACGCGCCGTCCGGGGTCCTCCTGTCTTTTCGGCGCGGACGGACGGCCGATCGCCTCGGCAATCCGGCTGCGCAGGCCGAAAGTCCCGGTACCCTCGAATTCCCGGGCGGGATGTACGGCGATCTCGGCCGCGAGCCGGTCGTAGTCGGATTGCAGGGCTTCGAGCGCGTCCTCGCGCGCCTTCAGGTCTTGCGTTAGAAAACCGAGGAAATATCGGCCGGCGTAGCCGCTCAGTATCGCAAGCAGCATCGCCGCCATCAAAGAAATTCCCAGCCAACTGTCGAACCGGTGTCCGGAATGCAAAACGGCGAGAAACGCCCCGCCGATGCTGGCGTTCACATGCCAGGCCAGCCCTCTTGCGAGAGACAGCCGAGCGCCAATCCGCTCCTTCAACCACTCCAGACGCTTCAGAGCGGAATATCCGAGCGGCACCAGCAGCAGGACCGCCGCGGACACTCCGAACACCCCGCCCCACGGACTGCCGGGGAACCGAGGAGATTGATGCATAAGAAAACCCGTCCACAATGCCAGCAGGAGCAGGATCCATCCCGTGACCGCGGACCGATCAGGCTGCATTTGCAATCCCGGGATACCTGGCGAGGCGCCGCCGGCCGCTATGCGTCGATCGACACATCGCTCGTGGCCTTTGCCTGGCACGCCAGGATCAGATGCAGCGCCTTGTCGGCGGGTTCGAGAGCCTCCTCGCTATCCATTGTCACGGTCCCGGCAAGCAGCTTCACCTTGCACGTTCCACAGGTTCCCACCCGGCATGAGTACTCGATGTTCACGCCAATGTCTTCCGCGGCTTCGAGTATGGTCCTGCCTGGTGGAAGCGCTGCCGTCTTCCGCGAGCGTTCGAAGGTGGCCTTCGCGACACTCAACGGCCCCGTCCGCAGATCCGCGTCCTGCACGGCTCCGGCCTGGGGTCCGGGCGACGGCAGCGGCTGCGGCCGCTCCTTGCCGATGAATACCTCGGTCTCGATCTCGGACGCCGGTACCCCAAGCGATGCGAGCATCGGCCTGACGGCTTCCATCATCGGCGCCGGTCCGCAAAGGTGCACATGACGCGACGCAATGTCGGGCACCGACTCCGTTAGCAATCCCGGCGTGATGCGTCCGACGCGATGACTCCATCCCGTTGGCCCCGCGCGCTCTGCAATCAGAGTCACATGGAAATTCGGGTACCGCCGCGCTAGATATTCGATCTCCTCGCGGTAGATGACATCGTCGTCGGCCTTGCAGCCGTATACGAGGTAAACATCGCCGGGCCAGGAGCGGTCGGTCAGGTAGCGCACCACGCTCATCATCGGCGTGACGCCCACGCCTCCCGCGATCAGCACGATGCTGCGACCGGTCTTTCCGTCGAAAGTGAACTTCCCGGATGGCGCCGTTACCCGAAGCGCGTCTCCCTCGCGGATGCGTTCGTGAAGATAACCCGAAACGGCTCCGCGATCTTCGTGGCGCACCGTCACTTCGCAGTAATCCCGGTGCGTCGGGGACGACGCGATCGTGTAGGAACGCTTGATCGCCTGCCCGTTCGGCGCGACGGTGAGCGTCAGGAACTGCCCCGGCAGGTAATTGAACGGCAGCCGCCCGCCGGCGGGATCGGCGAGCCGGAATGTCTTGACCCGGGGTGTTTCCTGAAAAATCCGCTTCACCTGCAGCAAGCCGCTCCAGGAATTCGACCTGGAAGGAGCCGCGTCCGGATGGACGCCCTGCGCAGTCGCGCTCGGCGCCACCGCGGACTCGGCAAATTCTCGCGCGGGGACTCCTCCCTTCGGGCCGCTCGCCAGTCTTTCGAGAAGGGCCGATACGCGGCGCGCCCGATGCAGATAGATCCAGAGCGTCATAAGGGCGGACGCGACGAGGATCGACATCATCAGGTAATGAATCCAGGACAACCCGAAGATTCCATGCGCAGGAGCGGCGCGATCGGCTGCGGCCAGGTCCAAATTGCGCTTGTACCACCGCAGGGCGAGGTCCTTCGGCGCAATGCCTTCGCGTATCGCCCTGTGCGAGGAAACGCCGCTTTCCAAACGCGCGATCGCGTCGCGCGTCTGCTGCAACGCGCCTGTCGCGCCTTCGTGGTCGCCGGCTTCGATCGCTTTCTCCAGGCGCTCGCGGGCTTCCCGCAGCAGAACAGTCCCTTCGTGAATGCTCTTCTCGGCCGAACGCTCCACTTCGGAGCGCGTTTCGGGCGTCGAGCCGGGAAGACTCATCATGCGCGGATAAGTCTCGCTCTTGCCTCCGCCCATCATTCCTTCCATCATTTTTTGCATGCCCCCCATCGCCCCGACGTCCCGGGCCGGCCCGGCGACCGAAAGGTCTGAGGCGGAATCGGCGGGTGACGCGCCGACTGAAGCCCCCCCCGCATGGGGTCCGGCGACCTTTTCCGGATGATGGGATTCGTGCTCTGCGGAGTCCGTCTGCCCAGTGGCGGGCGGAAGATGCGTCAGCCCAAACAGCAATGCCAAAAACGCAGCACGCCCGATCCAGGGACAGGATTTCACCGATCTGTATCTCCTCATTCGGCACTTTGCGACCGTCGCGCGACTGGCCGCAGGCAGCCGACGGCCGCCCGTGGATCCGCTAAGGGCAGTCATTCGCCGACCGCAGCCATGAAGATCAGCCAGGCGAGTTCAATGCAAAAGGGCGGCGATTCCCGCTCACATATGCGGCATCGAATCCTTCGCCTGCTCGCGCTGCATCATCTGCTCCATCATCATCTGCATCATGTCCATGCGCTTTTCGGTCATTTCCTGGCGCTTCTTCATGTCGCCGTCCTTCATGCCGCCCATCATACCGCCGCCTTTGCGGTCGTCCATCATCATCGGACCGCCCATGCCGCGCATCGCCTTCATGCTTTCGGTCATGGTTTGCATATGCTCCTGCATGAGCTTTTGCCGTTCCTTTGGGTCCTTCGCCGCGCCGATCTTCTCCATCTGTTGCTGCATCTTCTTCATGTTCTCCTGCATCACGGACATCTGTTTATCGCCGTCCGCATTCATCGACGGCATCGCCGGCGCGGGTTTCACCTGCGCCGAAACGATCGGCGCCGCCAAAGTAGCGGCGAGAATTGCGGAAATCAGTATCGAGGTTTTCATGATGGCATTTTCCTTTGGATTGCAAACGGGTTGATCATTGATTCGAACCGATCCGCCGTCAGTCGAGACTGGAACAAGCGGCCGGTTGCAGGAAACGAGCGGATGGCTCCTGGGACCGCGAGTGCGTTGCGGTTTTGAGATCCCATGGGAACTGCGGCTAAATCCGCAGGCGGCGGGTGCGCAGGTAGTGTCGCAGCGAAGACGGGGGCGCGCGCGAAACCCCGATTTTCGGCGCGCGAAACACGTGCTCGACGGGCATGGCGACTGCCAAATCGGCGGCAATACGGACTGCCGGCGAACGATCCGGCGGGTTCACTTCGAACTTGCCCGCCGGGACGGGCACCGAGCCTAGCTTCTCGCCACATGGCGCATCTGGGCATTGATCCGAGGATTCGGAATTTTCGTATTCCGGATGTGGCGATGAAGACGCGCTCGAGGACGGCCGCATCCCGCCCTCCGCATGTCCGCTCAGGATCGCCGCCATCGCGTCACAGCACGGAAACAGCGCCGCATTCAGCCAGAAGACCAGCCAGCCCACGATCAGCCCCGCGCGCGCCACTCCGCTGATTCGCAACCAAGCGCCTAGGCGAGTCGCCGCGCCAATTTGAACTGCAACTGACATACCGGGCATTCTAGCCGTTGATCGGGCGCATCGATTGATCGAAATCAAGTCCGCATCTCGATGCCCGCCACTGTCCATCGCGCCCGGCGCCGTTTGCGCAAGGTTCGCACGCTACTTACGGGGATTCGCCCTCACGCGTATCCACGACTGCTCCGGTTGCGCGGGCCGTCAACCCGGCCATCAATCCGTATTTTGCCGCCTTTCCCACAAGCAGTGCGGAAAAAACCGACGTGGCCGGCATTCCTACCAGCGCTGCGAGAAACAATGCCGGAGTCTGAGCGATGGGAGACGCGGCGATCGACGTGAGCAGCCACCAACCGTGATGCAGGATCCATTCCACCATATGCTGCCAATGCGACGAGGCTGCCAGTTCCGGAAGCCGCGCCTGTATGAAACGCGTGCCAAGATGCCCCAGTATATGGACGAACAGAGCGCCCGCGAGGGCGCTGCCCAGCACGGCCCAGATCGTTATCGCCCGCCAGCGCCGTCGCTTCAGCGCGACGAGGGCGCACAGCAGCGGCACGGTCGGCACGGTCATCGAAAGTGTCGCCGCAAACGTCATGGCGCCGACCAGTGGCGGATACCAACGACGCTCCGCGACCGGCGCGAGGCGCGAGATCAGCCGATGCAGCGCCGGCCGGTACGCGATGCGGACGAGCCAGACGAGAAGACCGTCCGCGCCTGCCTTGCGGTTCAAAGAAATCGAAGGGATGTTCGATGCCACTTGTTACCGTACGCCCCATTCGCGTGACCCGTCGCCCGGCGGATGACCGTACCTGAGATTGAACACGGCCTCGTTCCACTGGTCCACAGTACTCCGCCACAACGTGAGCGATTGCCCAATCTGGCGGGCGGCGGCCTGCTCGAACTCAAGGCGGGGCTGTCCGGACACAATGCCAGCACATCGCCGCCTGAGGACCGGACCCCGCAGACCCCTCGTAGCGATTCTCGCGGGCGGCCTTACCGGGGCGAAATGGTCAACGGGACAGAATCCACTTGATCACGTCTTTGATGTCCGCGTCGTTCTTGGTCTTGAGGGCGACGTGATCTTCCTTCTTGCCGTCGACTTCCACTTTGGGATTGGTTGTGAGATGAGTGTAAAGCTTCTGTTCGGAATCCGGCTTGGCCTTGAGCTTGGCCGCGATTTCCCGGTACATCGGGCCGTCCTTCTTCTTGTCTACCGCGTGGCATTTGAAGCAATCGCTTTTTCTCATCAGCGCCTGAACCCCGTCGGCATCGAGCGCCGCGGCGTGATTCGAGCCGCCGAGTAAGATCGCCGCCGCGGCCGCATTTCCGAGCCCGTGCCTCAACTGTCGCAGATTCATGGTTGCTTTCCCTCCAGACGCCTGCCGTTTGAATTCCGATATCGACGAAGATCGATCGTCAAAACAATATCCAGCCTAGCAAAAACAGGTTGTTGTTGTCGGATGCGTTCCTGCCCGGCATATAGTCGGTCGACGCTCCGTTGAACTGCTGGTAGGCGGTATACCTGAGGGCGAGCTTGATGTTTTGTATCGGAAGGTAATTGATCTCGGCAATATAGCCCTTGCTGTTAGGGCTGTCGTTGGCGCTTCCCATCACGGCGTCGCCCGTGTTGTAGCGCAGGGTGTCAGAACTGCCGGTCGTACGGAAGTATTGCACTCCCCCTCCCCACTTGCGCATATAGTAGTAGTGAAGGCTTGCTCGAAAAGTATTGAGGGTGCCGCTTGGGTTGGAGACGAGGCCCTGGGCGAACGAAGTGCCCCAGGTCTGCTTCTCGCGAATTCGGGTAGCACTTGCCGACAAGGTATGGTCGCCTTTGATATATTGGTAAAAGCCGTCGATTCCGAAATCGCGGAATCTGTCGCTCCCCAGTGAAGCGTTGTCCCGATCGGTGAGAACCTTGGCGACCATGCCGTAGGCGCCGGCGGAAAAACTGCTTGGCCCGGATTCCCCTTGCAACGCAAGGCGCCAGTACGGTGCCGTGCCATCCAGCACCGTCTCTTTCGGCACGCCCGCCCCCATGAACCGGAAGGCGCTGCGGCGCGCTGTCCTGTAGGCGGCGACTTCGGCGTAGACCAAATCATCCCACAGGCCGTAGATTCCTATCCCGCCCACCTGGCTGGCGAGCGTCATGTCGATCATCGTAGCTGCGGGCATCTGCCGTGCCGCGGATCCCGTATGCGGAAATCCCCACGCCGAGGTGCTGTTATAGATGTCCGACACTGTCGGGTTGTTGTTGAGCGTAACGCCGTAGGTCAACTCCTTTCCCGCCAGAGAGGTGCCGTCGGCGTAGCGGGCATCGAACATTTCCATGCCCCATCTTTCCTCGATCCCGTCATAGTTGTACTGGATCAGGGCACCGGACTTCTCGGTAATCTTGCCGCCGTAGTAGAGCCCCGCGCCCTGGAGGACCGTCTCTCGATCGCGCACGAAGTCCGTCCCCGGCGTCGCGCCGCCCGCGCTGGTATTCTTCGTGCTGGTTCTCGAGAGTTGCACGAGCCCGGAAACCGGTATTCTTTCGACCAAAGGCTTTTCGTCCCATTTTGCCGAACTCATGGCGAACGCGCCGAGCTTGAATTGCCGGCCGAACGGCGTCAGTTCGGGAAACACGGTGTGACATTTGGCGCACTCGTAGCCGGTTTGCCGGCCCATGCTGGGCACGGCTTGTGCGCCGGGAATCGCCATGATCCACGCAATGACAGTCGCGATCACCGCGCCTGCCGTTCTCCAACCGATGCGCTCGTCGATTCGCATGACCCCTCCCTGATTTCGATTGGGACTGATTTCAAACCTGTGTGCAAGTGTCAGGTCAAGGCCCGCCCTAACGCGGCTAGAACCCGGAAATACTCAGAGCTTCCGGCGCGCATCGATCGGACTGCTCCAAGACTTCACACAGCGAGTCCAGGTCCCGGCACACGGGATCGCGCGCCTCGCAAAGCGCCCTCAGCCGGCACAGCTGCTCGAGCGTCTGGCCGAGCGCTTTGTGGCGAGCCGTCAATTCGGCGTGCTTGCGCAAAACCAGATCACGCATCTCCGCGTGCAGGTTGCCACCATTACGCACCTTATCCAGAAGGCCGCTGATTTCGGTGATCGACATCCCCACGCTGCGAGCCGCCCTGATGCATCGCAGTCGCGTCACGTCTTCGTACAAAAACTTCTTGTAGCCGTTTCCGGCAGTGCGCCGCGGCTCGAGCAAACCCGCACGCACGTAATAGCGCACCACGTGCGGCTTCACGCCGACCAGCCTGGCGATTTCGCTGACTCTCACGGGACGAGCCCGAACCACGCCCGCAGCCGAGCCGCGATAGCGCGGACGCGTCGCAAACTTTCGAATGAATTCATGATTCCCTCGCTGAAGATCGAATGCCGTTTCGTCGTCAGCCACCACCGGCACAACCGGCAGCGGCGAAGGGCGCGCCACGAGGCGCCCGCCGAAAGCAAACAGCGAGGGGTTAAATCCGGAGCCTGCGGGTATCCTGGAACACCTGTCGGGGAGGCCACGACGGTGGTTCGACACGGTAACTTCTATCGCACGTCGACACCAACGTGACGATCGACCGTGCGACGATCGCGCACGGTCGGAGCTCACCCTCGATTGAAGAAGCGAGCTCCGATTTCGATTCAAGCGCGGACGCTTCGACGTCGGTTTGACAGCATTGTTCTTTGTCTTGCGCCGGTTCGTGATCATCGTCGGCCGATACCGTCACGGCGTGATGCGCAGCATGACTGCTCGCCGCACCAATTGCCGCGGCCCAGCCGCTGCAAAACGGCGCCAAGGCAGACAGCAACCAGAACACCGCCCAGGACGCAATCAGCGTCCAACGGCGTTTCCAGAGGATATGGCGGGTAGCTCTCGATCGCATGGGAATCTTCAGCGCGGTCACTGATCCGTTACCTGTCCAGAAGGATACCTGAGTAAAGCACGCGAATATTGATCCATGTCAACCATGAAAATACGCTCCCGACGGTAAGGCCATCATCCACTTCCGGCACCTGGTCCGGCGCCCGGCGACGATCCGTATATGAGCGCGAACAGGCTTTCATTCGACTGGTCCGCGACGGACCTCCAGAGGCCGAGCGAACTGGAAATCTGCCTGCCTACGGCCTGCTCGATCTTCAGATACGGATTGTCCGCCTCCGCCGGACGGCGATCTTCGCGCACCAGCGCCGCCTGCGCGGGAATTGCTGCCATCCACGGCGAAAACCGCTCCGAGAAAGCGTAGCGGGACGTTCGCATCGGGTGCAGCCACTTCGACAATTCGGCCGAAATCGGCGTCGCGAAGGCGCGCATCCACGGGCTGACGAAGTTCGAATAAGCCCATTCATTCCATTCGGACACCGCCTTGACACGCTCGAACGAATCGCGGGGATAGACGAAGCGGATGTCCTCGACGCGGCGTGCCTCGAAATGTACGTGGTACTGGTCTTTGCGGCACTCCGGATTGCCGGTCGGGTTGAGAATCTTCATCTCATACAGCCCCGGCTCGAGTGCCTCGATCTCCGCCAAATTCTCGAGGATCGCGCGGTGTTCGAATCGCGCCACCGCCGCCGAGACGAATATGCCGAGATGGCCAACATGTGGATTGAGGAGGTACACGATCCGTTGACCGGCGCGTTTGAGATCGTCGGTGCTCGGGTAGACCTCCGGTACCCAGTTGAGCGCCTGGTGCGGGGGCGTGATGTTGTCGCCCGAAGATGCAAAAACCACGATGGGATTGCGGATGCGCTTCAGGTCGGCGAAGCAGCATTCGCAGATGCGCATCACACCCTGCTCGAGCTTGTTTCCGACGAACAGATTCTCCACGATCGACACGATTTCCTCGCGGCCGAGGAAATAGAATCCGCCCCACCAACGCTCGAATTTCAGAAATCGCTCGCGTTCGCCTTCGGGATCGGCCAGCACCGCGTAGTTCTTGTCCCACAGCGCATTTGCGGGATTCAGGCTCTCGAAGTTCTGCGCAAGCCAGGCGCCGTCGAACACGCCTGCGGACAGGTCTGCGGTCAGGTGCGAAAGCCATGTGCCGCCGAGCAGTCCGCCGGCGAGGCGCATCGGATTCGCGCCGGATTCGCCCGCCCAGTAGGAAAGCGGTGAGCCGTTCATGACCACCGGCCCGGCGAGGCCGACGCAATCGGCCGCGAGCAGTGCCACCGCCCACCCGCCCTGGCAGTTGCCGTACAACACCGGCGGCTTTCCGGGGTGACGCCTCGCCACCTCCGCCACGAAGCGACGCAGCGCGTGATGCACGTCGGCGAGGGTTTGCCCCGGACAAGGGCGCGGATAAAAAATCACGAAATACGCGGGATGGCCCTCGTGCAACGCAATTCCCACTTCCGAGTCGCGTTTAAATCCGCCAATACCGGGACCATGCCCCGCGCGCGGATCCACCACGATCACGGGCGGTTTCGATTCGTCGGCGCAGGCATCGAAGCACGGGTCGCCGGTCGCGACTATCCGCAGCAGCGCGTAGTTCGCAGGTTTGTCGAAGGTGCGCGCATCGAGAACCATTTCGTAGGGAAAGTCGAGCAATGGCGGCAGTCCGGCCTGTTCATGGTCGAGCATGTTGTTGGCGCGTTCGCGCAGGATGTCCAGAAAAAGAACGCCGCGCTGCCACAAGTCCTGCTGGTAGCTCAGGACATCGTCCGCTATCCGCATTTGTACGGCGGGCTCGACGCATTCCTGCCGGCGGGAGGGCGGCGGTTCCGTCTGAAAAGCCGGCGAGCGAGGCCGGGTTCTCGCTACTGCCTTCTTCAGGGCACGTTGCATGGATCTCTCCGTATTTTCGATTGTTGAATCATTCGGCCGTCACGCCGCGACAGGCGGGATCGACAAATGCGCGGCGAGCAGCTGCGCGGTGTGGCCGGCAATTACGGCTTCTTCATTGGTAGGAATCGTTACCACCGTCACTTCGCTCGAGGCGGCGGAAATCGTTCTACTGCCCTTAGAATTTTCGGATTCGTTAAGCGCAACGCCCAGCCATTCGGCTTGCGCGCAGATCCTGGACCGAATTTCCGGTGAATGCTCACCGATGCCCCCGCTGAAAACCAATCCATCCAAACCGCCCAGTGCTGCGGCCAGTGACCCCAGTTCGCGGGCGGCGCGATACACGAACAATTCGACCGCCTCGGAAGCCGCACCGGACCGGCTTTCGAGCAATACCCGCATGTCCTGGCTGATCCCCGACACGCCGAGCAGACCGGATCGGCGATAAAGGAGGTCGCCGACTGATCCGGCGTCCATTCCCTTTTCCTGCAGCAGATAGAGGATCACTCCCGGGTCGAGAGCACCGCACCGGGTCCCCATCGGCAGGCCGTCGAGAGCGCTGAAGCCGGTGGTCGCGGCGATGCTGCGACGATCGAGCAGGGCGCACATGCTGGCGCCGCTGCCCAGATGCGCGGCAACGATCCTGCCGGCGGCGCGTTTCCCCAGATACTCCGGCAATACACCCGCAATGTATTCGAACGACAGCCCGTGGAATCCGAAACGCTTAATTCCATGGGCTGAAAGTTCCGGCGGCAACGCGAATGCGCGGGCGACCGGCGGTTGCGTGCCGTGGAACGAAGTATCGAAGCACGCGACCTGCGGCAACCCGGGCCGGAGCCTGGAAATTGCGCGAATGGCGGCGAGGTTGTTCGGCTGATGCAACGGCGCCAGGGGCACCAGCTGATCCAGTTGATAAAGGACCGCGGGATCGACCAGGACCGGCCCGCGAAAGCGGTCTGCACCGTGCACGACCCGATGACCGACCGCTGCCAGATCCAGGCCGGCGTTATGGCGATCCAGCCATTTTATGACTATTCCAAGCGCCTCCTCGTGGCCGATCGGTCCGCCTGAATCGATGGACAGAACGGACCCCGGGATCCGATTGCCGCTCGAATCGAAAGCGAGGAAGCGAGGTCTAGAATCTATCTCTTCCACGCGGCCGGAGGCCAGAGGCACGGGAGGCGCCGATTCGGACATTGCGTAAACCCCGAACTTGACGCTCGAGGAGCCCGAATTGATGACGATCAACGAGCGCGTCATAGAGAAACGGCGCGCTGATCGCGCGCGGCAAGGAGGGCGACCGCCGCGGACGTCATCCTCGTCAGCGCCGTGTCCGCCCGACTCGTGAGGATGATCGGGACGCGCGCGCCGAGCACGACCCCGGCTGCCTGGGACTCCGCCAGATACTGAAGCTGCTTCGCCAGCATGTTGCCGGACTCAAGATCGGGCACCACGAGGATGTCCGCGTTGCCCGCAACCGCCGAGGAGATCCCTTTGGTGCGCGCAGCGGCCTGCGACACGGCGTTGTCGAACGCCAGCGGTCCGTCCAGGATTGCGCCGGTGATCTGGCCGCGATCGGCCATTTTGCACAGAGCCGCGGCGTCCAAGGTAGAGCGCATCTCCGGGTTCACCGTTTCAACGGCCGATAGAATCGCGACTTTCGGCGTCGGCACGCCAAGCGCATGCGCGAGATCAACGGCGTTCTGCGCGATGTCGCGTTTTTCGATCAATGTCGGATCGATATTGATCGCCGCGTCGGTGATCAGCAGCAGACGCGGGTAGCTCGGCACATCCATGACGAATACATGGCTCATGCGGCGGCTGGTGCGAAGCCCGTTTTCCTTTTGCACCACCTCCGCCATCAGTTCGTCGGTGTGGAGACTGCCTTTCATCAGGGCTTCTGCCTTGCCGGCGCGGATCAACGCCACTGCCTTCTCGGCGGCGTCGTGGCTGTGCGATGCCGGTATCAGCGAGTAGGGCGAGATGTCGATCTCCGCTGCGGCGGCTACGGCCCGGATCTTTGCTTCCGGACCAACAAGCATCGGGACGATCAGATTAGCCTTTGCCGCTTCGATTGCCCCGCGCAAGGAGTCTGCGTCGCACGGATGCGCTATGGCGGTAACGATCGGCTCGAGCCCCTTGGCCGCGTCGAGGAGCCGTTTGTGATGAACGAAATCGCGCTGAAATCGAACGGCGGGAAGCGCCATTCGAGAAATTCTCATTTTCTCGGTTGGCGCGATGACTTCCGCTGTCCCGGCGATGACCGGCGCACCATCCTGATTGACACACTCGCAGTCGAACGTGATCCGGTGCGTCGCCCCATCCTTCGCGGTGGCGGTGATGGTAACGACAAGCGTTTCGCCTACGGCGACCGGCCTCAGAAACCGCAGGTCTTGCCTCACGTAAACAGTGCCCGGTCCCGGCAATTGGGTGCCGAGCACGGCGGAGATCAGCGCCCCGCCCCACATGCCATGGGCGACCACCTTGTGAAAAATATCGCTCCTGGCGAACTCTTCATCCAAATGGGTCGGATTCACGTCCCCGGACATCACGGCGAACAACTCGATGTCCGGTTTGGACAAAGTACGCCGCAGGCCGGCGTGATCGCCAATGCGAATCTCGTCGAAGGTTCGGTTTTCGAAGTGTTCCATTTTGAAATCCAGATATCTCCGTTTACATCCATCAACCGGGCAGAGGCCCGGCGTTAACGATCAGAATCGCCTGAATCGCGTCATCGGGATCGCGCGGCGGGAGTTCCGGTGTCACGCGTACGCCTGGATCACGGCAGCCGTGGTTGCATTTGATCTTCCATCGCTTCTGTAGAACGGTCTGGCAATACCAGAAATCGACCGCCGATGACTCCGCGCCGACGGCCGACGCCAGTACGCGGCAATCGCATTGCTCACCGTGATCGATGTTTCGCGACCAGTCGGATGGCTCTAGCACCGCTTGCATGACTTGCCCCTAGGACTCTCAAGTCAGCATTCTCGTCGATTGCGCCGCCGGGCAAGTTGACCTGGATCAACCGCCTGTCGCTCCCGGATACCCGCCCGCGAATATGTGGGCGAGTTCCGGCGGTAAGACCGCGACCGAATGAAACTCGGCGCCGCCGTTGCCGGGGAAGACATTTAAAGCGTGTCACGGCGCCGTGACCGGAGAATCGGACTGGAACGTAAACATCCACTCCATCATCTGATGCGTCTGGTCCATGCGTATTTCCATCATCTGCTGGCGCCTCTTCGAATCGCCGCTCGTCATGCGGCCACTATCCATGCCCCCAGGCCCGCGCATCAATTTCATATGATCCCGCATATCGGCATAAACCTCGCCCCGGAGAATTGCACGTTCCTTCTGGTCCTTGCTGGCGTGGTACTTGTCCATCTTTCGCTGCATCATGTCCATGTGATCATGAATTTCATGGACCTCATTGGCGGCTCCGGCTGCCGGCGCTTTGGCCTGCGCCAGCAACTGCGGGCTCTCATGTTCGAGAGCTCGTGCCGCGCGCTGATCGTGTGCGTAAGCAGGCGGTCCCGCCAGCATTGCCGCCGCAATCAAAACAATTACATTCAGTCGTTTCATGATTTGCTTCCCTGTTGTCAATCGATGATCGATACCCACCCCAACGTGAGCCCGTTTGCTGCAATTTCGCCACCTTGTCCTCGTACGACCGCGAGCAACTCTCCCGCGAATGGGAGGGCTCCCCGCAAGATTCACGGTTGCTAGAAGTCGTGACGTATTCCGAATGAGACCAGGCGCGCACGCTCGCCGGCCGCCAGCGAGTTATTGGTGCCGCCCCCTGAGTCCACGTAGTGGGAATACGCGGCACCCGCGTCGTTCTTGATCTGATTCAACGACAGCGCGAGGTTGGTGCGTTTGGACAGCGAGTACGCGTAGGTAAGAGACCACATATTCGCCCCGTCGCGCGCGGCCGTCGCCTTGTCGTCCAGCGCCTGTGTGTAGGACGCCATATAGTTATGGGGGCCGGTCGTGTAGCGAAGCGGAATCGACCACGCCGTACGGTCGCCCAGCTTCGTGCCGATCGGCACGAGACCCACCCCAGTTGCCGCGGCTTTGAGTCCGGTTTTATTCCACAGCAGACCGAGCTTCCAGCCATCCCAGGTATAGAAGCCGTAGAGCGTATTGCCGCGCTGGTCGGCGGTGATGAGCTGGCCCGCCGCGGTAGCCAAGGTCGTCGAAGTACCCAGCGGAGCGGTGCTCAGGCCGGAGATGGCGGGGCTGTAGACAGCGCTCGGGTTGTCCGCCTTGCCATCCCAGTAGCTGTAGCCGATCTTCCAGTTGGGCGTCGTATAGGTGGGATGCAGGTTCCATGCGCGGCCGTTGCGCGCGCTGTTGCCCGCGGCCAGGTCGGCTTCCACACCCGCCGATGCGAGCGGGCTGGTCGAGTACGCGACCACGGTCTGAAAGCCGCCCCAGGCCGGCGAAGTCCACTTAATCGAATTTGGGGTCCGAGTCGCATTGGCGATAGCTATCCTTCCGCCACCCGCAAAATCGGTGAGCGAGCTCGGATGAATCCTGTACGACGCGCCCTTGAAATAGGCATCGTCCGGCGCCAGGAAGTAGTGGAGACTGTGACGGCCGGCCGTCAGTTGGCCCCAGTCCTTGCTCCTCAATCCGACCCACGACTCGCCGGAAGCCGCGAGGGAACCGGTGTCGAGATTCGGCTTGAAGTCCACCCTCCCGATCCCCGCCAGACCGCCGCCGAGGTCTTCCGTAACGCTGAATACCACGCTTGACGACTCGTCGTTCACGCGATTTTCAGTCCTCTTCAAGCGCGCCGGGGCGTCGCCAATCTTCATGCTATCCACGCTTACTTGAAAAAACCCGCTGATCGTGACGCTCGACTGAGCGAGCACGACCGCCGGGGCCGCGAAAGCGCCCGCGACAGCCGCTACGCCGCATATGATTTTCTTCATCGCAATCTCCTTTTGCAATCCGAATTGGCCAACGAGGCCGCCGATACAGCCGCCGGGTTAGGCGCCGACCGTGCAGAAGCGATGCTAGAAGAGCGAGGATTACGGGAACGCTGCCGAGACGTTATCGATTGATTGCGGAGTCGTCGCTCGCGATTTTCTGAGACATTGCTGATTTGTAATTTGATGCTCTATTCGGTCCGCGCGACTTGGATCGCCGGTCGCTTACCGCGGCATTACATTTTTGTCATCCAGTCTAGTTCGCCTGCAAAGCGGCTATAGTTTCGCTTGTGGGTTTTCTAGGAGATGTCGATGAACGGAATTGCTGCACGTTTGGCCGCCGCCGCGCTGCTGCTGAGCGTTGTCGCGTGCGCAACGGCGACACGAGAGCTGGCCGAGCGCCAGACGGCGGGCAATTTTGCGAGAATCGCAGTCGGTAAGACGACCGCGAATCAAGTACGCGAGTTGCTCGGATCGCCATCGCGGATCCAACGATTGCGTGCCCATCAGGGGGAGGAGTGGGGGTTTCGTCACCCGGGAGATTTCGAGCCGCGCATGTTCTGGGTCGAGATATCACCGGACGGGGTCGTGCGCAAAATTAGCGATTCCACGGATTTCGAGACCGATCGGCGCTACCGAGGCCCCTGAAACGGCAGCGCGCGTCTGAGGCTCGGCTGTAGTCCGCATTCCACGGCGTACTGATTCGCGCAAGGCGGAGAGAGCGCATGAGACTGCTGGTGGTCGAAGACGAGAAGAGCACCGCGGCCTACCTCAAGCAGGGGCTTACCGAACATGGTTTCGTGGTCGATCTGGCGACCAACGGGACGGACGGCGAGCATCTTGCGCTGACCGGCGATTACGCACTGGTCGTGCTCGATGTGATGCTTCCGGGCCGCAGCGGCTGGGAGCTCATCAGGGAGCTGCGGGCGCGCAAAGACACGCCGGTGTTGATCCTCTCCGCGCGCGACAGGATCGAGGATCGTGTCAAAGGGCTTGAACTCGGAGCCGACGATTATCTTGTGAAACCCTTCGCGTTTTCGGAATTGCTCGCCCGGATTCGCACGCTGCTTCGCCGAGGGAAAGTCGTCCAACCCGAAACCCTTCGCGTCGCCGACCTGAGTCTGGACCCCGTCAAACGCCGCGTGACTCGCGCCGGCAAACGGATCGAGCTTACCGCCAAGGAATTCGCGTTGCTTCACCTGTTGATGCTTCATACGGGGGAAGCCTTGTCGAGGACTCTGATTACCGAGCAGGTCTGGGACTTACACTTCGACAGCGATACGAACGTGGTCGATGTCGCAATACGCAGGCTGCGCGCGAAAGTTGACGACTCGTTCGACGCAATGCTGATTCACACGATCCGCGGCGTTGGCTATGTTTGCGAGGCGCGAACATGAACGGCCCGGAGAATTCTGACGTCGGTGCGCCGCGCTCTATTGCTACGCAATTGTCGCTGATGCTGCTGGCTGTGTTCGTTCTGGTGCTCGTGGGAATCGGCCTGCACCTACACTACAGTCTCGGCAGCGCGCTCGAGGCGCGCGCGCGCGCCGAACTGCGCTGGAAAATAGAGTTGGTAGAGCGCGTGCTCAGCGAGCTGCCTTCGGAACAAGACATTGCCACGCACAGCAAACACCTCGACGCCATTCTCCTGGGCCAGCATCGCCTTCATTTGGCAATTTTTGACGCCCGGGGCGTCGTGCTGTACCAGTCGCTCGAAATGGACGGATCGGACCCGACACTGCTTGGATGGATCGGCGAGCAGGCCGGGTCGGAGCGGGAGGGGGATTCGCTCTACCGCAGCGGGGCTGAATTCCTCGTGAGGACAGCGAAGGGGTGGGTCGGGCCAGCCGGCGAAACGCCCGTCTGGGTCGGGATCGCGGTTGACGCGCGCGATCACCGGGATCTGCTGACGGCGCATTCCGGTGCGATGCTGGTTTCGCTCCTGCTCGGGGCGGTGCTCGCGACCCTTGGAGGAATCTGGGTGATCCGCAGGGGCCTGGCCCCCGTGAGGAAGCTCGCCGCCGCCGCAGAGCACATTTCGGTCAGCCGCCTCGATGCGCGTTTCTCGATCGAAGACGCGCCGCTTGAACTCATAAGCTTGGTGCGGGGTTTCAACTCGATGCTCGACCGTTTGAACGATTCCTTCCGGCGTCTGTACGATTTTTCTTCCGATCTGGCGCACGAACTGCGCACACCGATCAACAGCCTGATCGGCCATGGGCAAGTCGCCCTCACCCGGCCACGAGCCGCGGACGAGTATCGTAAGGCGATAATATCGATCGTCGAAGACGGCGAACGGCTGGCGCGCATCGTGCGTGAAATGCTTTTTCTCGCTCAGGCGGACAATGCCTCGGCGGTGTTGACGTTGGAGCATTTCGACTTGCGCGCTTCGCTCGACAAGGTCGTGGCCTATTTCGAATTGCTGGCCGGCGAACGCGGGGTAGTTTTCGCGTGCGATGGCCAGGCAACGGTGCTGGCGGACCACAGCATGATCCAGCGGGTGATCGGCAATCTGCTTTCGAATGCGCTGTGGCACACACCGCGCGGGAAAGCGGTCACTGCAGTCATCAGGTCCACCGACCGTGGAGACGTTTGCCTCGAGGTCAGCAATCCGGGCCCCGGCATCGCGGCCGAGCACCTGCCGCGGGTATTCGATCGTTTCTATCAGGCAGGAGGGTCGCGCATCGATTCCCCAGGCGGAGCCGGACTCGGGTTGGCGATCGTCAAGTCGATCATGGATCTCCACGGCGGGTCGGTCGAGGTCGAAAGCACGCCCGGCGGACCGACCACGTTCCGCGCAATATTCCACGCCTGACGCGAAACCTTTGGTATGAGAAGGAGGAGATTGACGCGGGACAGCCGCCTGCACGCCTTTGGTCGACGCTTATTGATTCGACATCGGCGGATTCGCCGTCGTGATCATCGATCGCCTACCTCGCGTCGCGGACTCGCCTGCCGCGCTTCCTCCGACGCAATGCGCCGCCATGAGGCGCCGCCGTCGTTGGTCACGTAGACGTCGCGACGGCGCGTCGCGAACGCGAGCGCGCGCTCGTCCTTCGGGTTCTGCGCGAGGCACGTCACGTAATCGAGCCTGAGCCGCGGCAAACGCAGCGCCTTGCGGTTCCGGCCATCCAGCGACGACTCGACCACCTGATTCGACACTGTCCGCGCATAGCGCACGCGCTCGCCGCCAAAGTCGAACGCGACGGCGGTCGCCGGCTCTCGGCCGTCGACCAGCACGAAGCTTGCGCCGGAGTCCCGCGAAAGGTAGAGCCCCCGCCCGGTCGCAACCGCCACCGTGCCCGCCTCCCGCGGGTGCGCAGCAAGTCCGTGGATCTCACCCTCCAGATTGCGAGCCGCAGCGCGCAGCCAGGACAAACCCTCGTCGCGCGTCAAGTAGATACCCGGTGTCGGCATCGCCTGATTCGGCCGCGCGTTCACCACGTAAATCGCGTTGGAGCGATAGCCCGCGGCCAGCAGCGGGAAGTCAGCCCCGCCCGCGAGCGCCGGCGCAATCGATTGCCAGGACCTGCCGCCATCGGTGCTGCGGACAAGGCCTATCGGTTCGTGCGCCGACGGGATTCCCGGCCGCGAATGGCCGCTGGCGTAGATGGCGCGGTCGGCTACCGAGAAACCCGAATACCCCTGGATCGGGCCGGCCGCCTCCCGCCAAGCGCCATCCTCGTACACCGCGAGCCCGCCGTGGCTGGGCGCAAGCAGCGCCTTGCCGTCGGACGAAAACGAAAGCCCATGTCCGTGGTCGTGGAACAGCGCGGGCTGCGCGCGCACCGCGAGTGCGGCCGTGGCGACCAGCACGGCGGCAATCACGCGGGCAAGGCCTTCGGCCGGGTGAAGCCAGCACGCATTGCGTTGAGACTTCATTCTTTCGCCCCGGCAACCATCTGACGATGCTCCTTCGCCAGCGAAATATCCTCCGCCGCCGCTTGCTGAAAGATGCGCGCAATATTTTCGCAATGGGCGATTTGATTCTGGTTGCCTTTTCTCGCACTAACCACGCCACCCGCCTTTTGGGCCGGCCCAGACCCAGCCTCTCTCGTAGGCCCGCGCGAGGTTGAGATGCCGTTCCCCGGCCTCTGTGTCCGCCTCTGCCTGTTGCCCATAGATTGCAGCGATCTCGACGTGATCCGCACGAGTGCGCGCCGCCTCGATCCTCTGTTCAAGGCCGGCCGGCTTGCCCGGGCCTTCGGCCGCGCAACCGCTCAGAGTCAAAAGCGCCGCGGCCAGAATCAACCACCTGCCATCGACGCTAATAATCTTCTCCACTTGGCCCATGAAGCCATTGTCCGCTTGATTCAAGCGCATCTATTGACGCAAATCAAACCTGGCACCGCAGATTCCGACGGCGAGGTCCGTCCAGCTTGATGCCGCGCAGGTATCGGCGCGCACGGGCCGAGGCCTTCTACTTCCAGTCGCCCCGCAGCGCACGGACGGCCCTGTGGAGACCTTCCGGCGTGACGGTCGCCGGATCGATCGGCTCGCCGACCGCTATCCCGATCTTGGGAAACAACTTCGTTGCGTGATGCAGCTTGTCTCGATTGCGCGCGAAAATGCTCTGCCACAGTCCGCAGAGCGCCAATGGAATGACCGGCACGGGCGTTCGATCGAGAATTTTGCGGACCCCACCCTTGAATTCGTTCATCTCGCCGTTCAATGTGCGCTTGCCTTCCGGGAACAGGCCGACGATCTGGCCTGCCGCGAGCTCCCTCGCGATCGCGTCGTAGGCACGCTGGAGCTCTTGCGGATCAATTTTTGCCGGCGCAATCGGGATCGCCTTGATAGTGCGGAAAAAAAAGCTCAGGAGAGAAATCCGGAAAATGCGCTGGTCCATGACCCAGCGGATCGGCCGGCGGCAGACTGCCGAGATCACCAGCGCATCCACGTAGGAGACGTGGTTCGAAACAATGATGGCGGGTCCCTTGTCCGGAATGCGGTCAAGGCCGGACGCCGTCAACCGGTAAACCGAGTGAATCAGCATCCACACCATGAACCGCACCAGGAACTCCGGAGCCCGCGCGAAAATATGGATCGCCACTGCGGCGTTGAGGAGCGCGGTGACGAGGATCAGTTGTGGGATCGTGAGCCCGGACCCGAGGAGAGCGACCGCAAGCACGGCGGCACCGATCATGAATGCCGCGTTCAAAATGTTGTTCACGGCGATGACCCGGCCGCGATGCGTCGGGTCGCTTCGCTCCTGGATAAGGGCGCACAGCGGAGCAGCGTACAGGCCGCCAAACACACCGATCGCCAGAAGATCGGCGAGAATCCGCCAGTGCCCCGGCTCGCGGACGAATTCCCCGGCGCCCAACGGCCCGAGCGTGACGTGGTTCGCGGCCGCCCACCACAGGTCGACGCCGAACAGCGTCAAGCCGATAGAGCCGAACGGCACCAGCCCGATTTCCACCTTGTACCCGGAGAGCTGTTCGCAAAGGAGCGACCCGATCGCGAACCCGGCGCCACCCGCGACAAGAAGGAGCGTAGCCACATGCTCATTGCCCGTGAGGACGTGCCGCGCAAGGTTCGGCAACTGCGTCGCAAACATCGAAGCGTAAAAGCTGAACCACGCCATCCCGAGGATCGAGAGAAATACCGTGCGGTCCCGTTGAGCGAAGCGCAGATTGCGCCGGATCTCGGAAACCGGATTCCAGTTGATTCGCAACCATGGGTCCTCCGCGGGTGCGGCTGGAATAGCACGCGACAAGGCGATACCCGCAATTGAGATCGCCATCGCCGAGTACGCAACTACGGCGCCACCGGGCTTCTGATGAGCGGCGAGCAAGCCGCCGGTCATCGTGCCGGCGATGATCGCAACCGACGTCCCGGTCAGGACAAGACCGTTGCCACCCATGACTTCGGATCGCGCGAGATGATGCGGCAGGATCGAGTACTTTACCGCCGCAAATAGTGCGGACTGGGCTCCGAAAAGGAGCAGCGCCGCGAGCAGAAGTGGCAGACTCTCTAGCAAGAGCCCGCCAGCACCGAGCGTCATGCAGCCGAACTCGATGCCGACCGCTGCAGCAATCAGTTTCGACTTGTCCCGCTGGTCCGCTAACTGGCCCGCGACAGCCGAAAACACCAGGAACGGGAGGGTGAAGAGCGCCTGCGCGAGGTTCTGGACGGTGTCCGCGCTCAGAGTGGTGAATCTCGCGGTCTGGTAGGCAAGCACGACGACCAGCGCCTGCCTGAACAGATGTCCGTTGAAAGCGCTCAGAAACTGCACGCCGAAGAACGGGCCGAAGCGCCGCTCTGTCAGCAGCCCGAATTGGCCACGCCGCATCACGCCGGCCGCCGGTCGTGACTCCGTCCTCGCGAGACGCGTTGGGGCGGGGATACCGTCATGTCGTATACGTAGTCCATGGCACCACGGACCGAGTGTTTCACGCTGAAGGCACGCGATCTCTCGAGCCTAGACACTGATCGGCGCTGGCTGCCTGCTCGCCCTCAGCCACGAAACGAGTGCCAGCGCTTGAATGGCTGTGTTGGCAATTTGTAGAACGATCAGTCCGAACTGCTGTGTCTCATGATAGACAATTATGAGCGCAAGGTTGCCGGCGATCCATGCCACGTATCCCCTGGCATCTTTGCGGGCGATCAGAAGTTGACCGCTCGAACCCATCACGATGATGAACCCTTGTAGTGTCGTCATGGTCAGTTCCCAGCCAAATTCGGGTTGACAGATTCGCATGCTCGCGGCTTTTGTCATTCCCGAAGCAGATGGCTATTCCTGCCTTATTTCTGCTGTTGCGGTCACCTCAATCATAGGAATGACCTTAACGCATGCACTTTTATTCTCTTCGCGATGACTTCAACCTTCTCGGTCGTTCGGCCTCCGGCTTCGCGATGGAATTTCACGTCAACGACAGAATATTCGCCAGATCAACTCTCGACAAAAGCGCCTGCGCGATGTTCTGGCGACTTTCGGGGTCGGGCAGGGTCACTCCACGGCCTCTACGGCCAAGCGGCGATGCAGCCGCGCTAGCGCCAGATAGGCCTCCGACGCCTGCTGATCGGGTGACGCCGCCTCGCGTTCGTACCACGCCGCGATTTCTTCGTGATCGTCGCGCGTTCGCGCAGTTTCGAACCTCGGCAACGTCATCGCGAATGGCCGAGAAGAGTTTGGGGCAGGCTTGGTCGCGCAACCCGCCAGCGCCACCAGAGCGCCGGTCAAAATCAGCGTCACGCGGAATCCTGATTTTAAATATTGCATTCCCACATTTTCGGAAATCATGCGCCGGCGACCCCATCCGCTAGGCGAAACTGTTCGGCGACCTGCGACCGCACCGCCCGGCGCAATGCCGCGTCGTCATTGGTCCCGATCTGCGCGAAACTTTCGGCGGCAATACCCCTGAACACGTCCAACAATACCGGATCGAAGTGCGTCCCGCGGCCTTGTTCCAGGACGACCATGGCCTCATCGAACGGCAAAGGATGCTTGTACGGCCTGCGGGACACGAGCGCGTCGAACACATCGATGATTGCGAACACCCTCGCTCCGAGAGGAATTGCGCTGCCCGCGAGTCCTTTCAAATAACCGCTGCCGTCGAATTTCTCATGATGGAACTCCACGATATCCCGCGCGCCGCGCAGCCAGCCCGACCTTGCGACTATACCCACGCCGAGCGAAACATGGCGGCGCATGACGTCCATCTCCGCCGGAGTCAACGGGCCGGGCTTCAGGAGAATGGTATCGCTGATGCCGATTTTGCCGGCGTCATGCAGGAACGCCCCCGCGATCAGATCCCGGAGTTGGCGCTCAGCAAGCCGCATCGCTTTGCCCATCGCTATCGCATACGCCGTCACGCGATAGTTGTGCACATCGGTGTCCGAATCCCGCAGTGCAATCGCGCCGCCCAGGACTTCCATGAGTTCGATATTGCTCTTCAGCAACGCCAAGGAGAGGCCGATCAGACTCCGGTTGAGGACGGCGATCACCGAGTACAGGACCGCGCTAGTCGCCAACACGATACCCAAGGTCAGCCCGAGATTCTCGACCAATCCCGCCTTTATTTCCCGGATGGCGGGGGCGTTGACTTCATACACGCCCTCCAGATATCCGAGCGTCGTGCCATCGGCACTCTCGACCGGGAGAAGCAACTGCATCAAGAGCCGTCCGTCGGTCCAGAACATGTGGTGATGATCGAGTTCACCGGGCGCCAAGCCGTGAACGTGCTCCGGAAGGCTCCGGCGCACCTGCTTTTCGGGTGATTCAAAGGC
This sequence comes from uncultured Bordetella sp., assembly GCA_964599095.1. Lineage (GTDB taxonomy): Bacteria > Pseudomonadota > Gammaproteobacteria > Burkholderiales > SG8-39 > SZAS-79. The sequence continues at coordinate 51,090 of CAZREB010000014.1, read as the reverse complement.
TTCCAGAATCCTTTTCTTGTCGACGCCGTAGAGCCGCAGCAGGACGAAATCGCCCCGCAGGAACTCCGCAGCTACCTTTTCAAGCGCTCCGAGATGTTCCGGTCCGATCGCCGCGATGTGTCCGCTGAGGCGCTTCGTCTCGTTCGCAGCCAGCCCGAACACCATGCGATTGACACGCCCCAACTCGAAGTAGAGCGTCGCCGCTCCCGCCAGGACGCTGAGCCCGGCCCACGCCAGGATAACGCGCACAACCACGGTCCTGGAAACATCTCCGAGGTAGATTTTCATCGCTTTGCGTTCGCTGCCATACCTGCGCCGTTTACGCTGGCGTGGCGACGCGGTCGCGAATCTCAGCGATTGAAATGCGAATGGCCTCCGGATCCACCGGGATAGACCCCGTCGGTTACACAGGCGCCGAGCGCCAGAGCGGCGAAAACTGCTACGAGGATCATTCTGAGCTTTTTCATATTTCACTCCTACGGTTAGGAAATACCTTCAACTGCAGAAACATGTCTCCGGATTCAGGATGTGGACGGCGCGCTGGCCTGAGCGCTTCGGTTCCTCAACTCACACACGCCCTGCGTCAGCATCTTCCAGATTTCCTCAGCGGCCCGCCCGGCGTTCGCTCCGCAATGCATCGTTACTTAGCAGGATGACCTCGATTTCCTCGGTGATCTCCTCCTGCCGCAGCAGGTTGTATTTCTGCTGCAGCCGAGCCGTCTTGTCCTGGATGCGCTGGGTTGCGGATTCCAGGTGCTGCAGGCGGCGCCGGTTCTCGGCCATCAGCGAGCCGTAGAACACATCGTGCATCTGCGCCCAGAGATAGTGACCGGCCAACTGGCGAAAGAAGGTCCCGGGATCCAGGTTCAGCACGGGCGGATACGGGAGGCCCTGCGCCGACGCCGCAGCGCGCGGCGCGGGCAGGATCGAGCGCGCCGCAAGCGTCGCTTCGCCTTCGCGATGCGCGAAGACCGTGACTCCGGCCGGCGCGTCCCGCTCCGCTTGCGCCTGCCATGCGCCGAGCTCGTTCATCAGCCGGTGCAGGATCGGCTGTACTTCCTCGGACACGCTCGGCCCGTCCAGCGCCGCGACGATTCCGGATTCCCGGGCCAGGGTCGATGCCAGCCTGCGACCCACAATCAGGACGCCGGGCGGCTTCGCGGCCGACTCGCGCCGGTGCCGGCGTACGGCGCCCGCAAGCGATTCGTTGAAGTCCCCGCAGAATCCCCTCTGCGACCCGATCGCAACCACGATGCCGGATTCCCCGGGCTGCGGCCGGTAACCGTAATCCGGGTGATGGGCGATGAAATCCTCGGCAGCCACTTCGATGCTCGCCAGGACGCGGTGCTGATGGACGAGGAAGCGCGCTATCTTGTGGGTCTCCATCAGAGAAATGTTCTTCATTGCGCCCATGATGCCGCCGATATCGTCGAGCACGCCGAGATGCCGCTGGATCTGTGCGCGCGTGCTCATGCCGCCGCTCCCTCTTCGATCCATCCCGCCAGCGCCTCCACCCACTTCTCGCGCTCGGTGTCGAGCGTCAGCGCGCCGCGCGAGACGCGCTCCCCGATGCGCCGCACGCATTCGGACAAGGCTGCGGGCGAGAAGCTCTCGAGCATCCCCTCGTTGTAGGCCGTCATCCATGCGAGCTGGAATTCGATTGCCTGCGGCGCCAGCCGCTCCTGCCTGAACAGTTCGCGCAGCGCGCGGCCGCGGCGTATCTTGGCCTCCATCGAAGCTTCCAGTTGCGAGCCGAAGCGCGTGAACACTTCGAGCTCCAGGAACTGGAGGTAGTCGAGTTTCATGCGGCCGGCTTCGCGCTTGATGCGCGCATGCTGCGCCTTCCCGCCGATCCGCGACACCGATTTGGTCACGTCGATGGCCGGCAGGAAGCCTCCGGCGAACAAGCCCTGGTCGAGATAGACCTGGCCGTCGGTAATCGAGATCAGGTTGGTCGGAATGTAAGCCGCCATCTCGCCCTGCTCCGTCTCGACGATGGGCAGCGCCGTGAGGCTGCCGCCGCCGTGCATCGGACCCAGGTGCGTGGACCGTTCCAGCAGGCGTGAGTGCAGGTAGAAGATGTCCCCGGGATAGGCTTCGCGCCCCGGCGGACGGCGCAGCAGGAGCGAGAGTTCGCGGTACGCGCGCGCATGGGTGGTCAGGTCGTCGTAGACCACCAGCGCATCCTTCCCCTGCCACATCCAGTGTTCGGCAACCGCGCAGCCGGCAAAAGGCGCGAGGTATTTCAGCCCGGGCATAGCCGTCGCCTCCGCGACAACCAGGGTCGTGTGGGCAAGCGCGCCGGTCTCGCGCAAGACCTCGATGGTGTTGATCACACTCGAGCGCTTCTGCCCCACTATCACGTACACGCATTTGACGCCCGTACCGCGCTGGTTGATTACCGCGTCGAGCGCAAGGGCGCTCTTGCCTACGCCGTTGTCGCCGATGATGAGCTGGCGCTGCCCTTTGCCGATCGGAATCACGGTGTCGATGATCCGGTTCCCGGTATAGAGCGGCGTGTTGACGAAGTCGCGCGCCACGATCGGAGGCGACAGCACGTCCAGATCGCGCCGCGCCTCGAGTTCCGGGACTGCGGCGCCGTCCAGCGGCACGCCGAGCGGATCGATGACGCGACCGAGCAGGCCATCCCCGACGCCTATCCCGAGACGCGCACCGGAGCGAAAAGCCGGCGTTCCCGCGCTCAGTGCCGGTGTCTGGCGAAGCAGGATCGCGCCCAGGGATGCCTGCTCGAGATGGAACACGAGTGCCCGGCTGCCGTCTTCCAGTTCGAGCACTTCGTCCATCGCGGCCGAAGGCAGTCCGCTGATCCATGCAATGCCATCGCCTATCGAAAGAACGCGACCCTGCTCGGTCATGCGCAACCCGAAGCGATATTCGCCGTGCGAGCGGGCCGCAAAGTCCGCGCTGTCTTCAGGGGGCGTCATGGCGATGCTCTGCGAAATATTTCAATTCGTCGCGCAAATTGCAGCGCAATACCCAGGGACCGATGCTGATCCGAAATCCCGCGACGAGCCCGGGATCCGTACCGAACTCGCATGCCAGCGGCATGCCGGCCATCCGTTCCAGCGCCTCCGAAAGCGATGCGCGCTGCGGCTCTGCCACCGGGTGGCCGCTGGTAACGCTGGCCCTGGCCCCCTCTGCGCGGCATGCGGCGCGCAGCGCTTGCAGACTGGCGTCGCCGATCCGCGCCAAGTCCTCGATCAGCAGGCCGCGAATCCCCTCTTCCAGTTCCGCGCTGGCCAGCCGCGACAGCAGGTCCGAGGCGAATCGCGCTCCGTCTGCGAGCGCTTCCTCCCTCATCCGGTGCCGAAGCTCCATTTCACCGCGCTTCTGGAGCGCCCTCGCGCGCTCGCGCTCCTGCTCGAGCGAGGCACGCAGTGCGTCCATCGATCGTATGCGTTGCGCTTCAAGCTCCGATGCGAGCTTGGCATGCAGTCGGGCTTTCTCCTCCTCCCACTCGGCCGTGCGGTTTTCGTACTGCTGCTTGAGGGACAAGGCGGCCGCTTCCACCGCCCGCGCATCGGCAAGCGTGTTTTCGATTTCAGCCTTGCGCTTGGCAATCGCGCTGGTCACTGGCCTGTAGAGAAACCTCTGCAGCAGCCATACCAGGACCAGGAAGTTGACGACCTCCAGGGCGAAAGTGGTCCAGTCGAATTCCATGGCCTTTTCCTATCGCAGGGCCTGCAGTCCGCCGCTCTCGGCGCGCGACGTCACGGCTTGACCAGGTATTCGAGCAGCGGATTCCTGAACAAGATGATCAAGACCACGACCAATACGTAGATCGCGAGCGATTCGATCATCGCCAGGCCAATGAACAGGGTGCGCGAAATCGCCTTCTCGGCTTCGGGCTGGCGTGCCAGCGCGTCGAGCGCCTGGCTGATCGCGCGCCCCATGGCCAGCGCCGGAAAAAACACCCCCAGCGCGACGGCGAGCGCGGCCGCGACAGTCGATGCGGTTGCAAAAAGCGTCATGTCATTCACTTGTTACTCCTTTTCCCGAAGTTGCTTCAGTTGTTGCGACTGGATCGCTCCGGCGATGTAAATCAACGCGAGCATGCCGAAGATGTATGCCTGCACCACGGCTTCGATGATGTGCAGCATCAAGACGGGCACGGGTGCCAGGAACCCCGCCACGAGAAGGACGAGCAGTGCCGCCATCTGCAAGCTGAAGATATTGCCGAACAAGCGCACTGCGAGCGCGACGGTGCGCGAGATCTCGCTGATCATGTGAAACGGCAGCAGGATCGGATTGGGCGCGAGGTAATGCCGCAGGTAGCTTTTCAACCCGTTCGCGCGGATCCCGTACCAGTGGACCGAGAGGAACACCAGTACCGCAAGCGCCGTCGTAAGCGAAAGATCGCCGGTGGGAGACCGCATTCCGGGCAGCACGCTGGCCAGGTTGGCCGCAAGGATGAACAGCCACAGAGTGGCAACGAACGGCATGACCTGCCGGTACGCATCCGGCAACACCGCCCGGATCGCGTCTTCGATCGCGGACACGAGACCCTCGATGACTACCTGCCACACCCCGGGCACTGCGCGCAGGCCGCGGGTCGTTCCCCAGGAGGCCGCCACCAGCACGCATATGATCGCCCAAGTCATCACCACGGTGTTGGTGACCACGACCGGACCTATCTTGAAGACCGGGGTGATGAATGCCGGGGAAGCTGCCATCGCTCAGTCCCGCACGAAGAAGTAGACGTTCATGGCGCCGACGACGATGCCGAGGAACAACAGGCTCAGCGTCCAGCGCATCGAGTAGCCTTCAAGCAATCCGTCGATCCAGCGGCCCAGATAGGCGCCGCCGACCACGGGCAACACGAACAGCAAGCCGAGCACGCCGATATGGGCGGACTGCGCCAGCAGCGTTGGGCGCTCGCGCTCTGCCTGCTGCATTCGGTCGCTCTGCCTGTCGACCTGGCGCTCGAGTTCCTGTGGTCCGACGATTGGCGGCTCCTGCTTCATGGAGCGCCCCGCATTTCGCGCTGCATCGCCCACATGCGCTTGAGCATTTCGTCTTCGAGGTGCTTGAGGCTTTCCCGCACGCCTGTCAATTTCGCCTCTTCGGCGAGCAGTTCGCGGTGCAGGGCCGCGCTGATGCGCGTGTAATCGGCGTCGTGCAGGTAGCGCCGTGTGCTGAGGTAAAGCTGGTTCCCGGCGAAATAGAGCGCGGCGCCGGGGTGCGCAAGATGCCGCCAGTTCCCGTCGGCTTTCCGGAAGCGGGCCAGGCCGCCCGACAGGCAGGTCATCATGCGGGCGTGCCCCGCGAGGATGCCGAAACTCCCGGAAGCGTCCGCGCCCACGAAGCCGGTCGCATCCTCGATGCGCTCGTACTGGGTGCCGCTCTGCAAGTGCAGGACAAACGTGTTCACGTCCCGGCAACCTTCATCGTCCCGCGCATGTAGCAGCGGTCTTCCGGCACATCGTCGTACTCGCCGCGCAGGAAGGCCTCGCAGTCATCCAGCGTTGCGGCGAGCGGCACCGATGCGCCGCTGATGCCGGTGTGCTGGGCGACGACATGGAACGGCTGGGTCAGGTAGCGCTGCAGCTTTCGCGCGCGCAGCACGATGACCCTGTCGGCCTCTGAGAGTTCCTCCATGCCGAGCATCATGATGATGTCTTCCAGCTCGTGATAGCGGGCGAAATGCGAGCGCACCCCTTCGGCCACCGCATAGTGGCGGTTGCCGAGGAAATGACGGTCCATCATCTTGCTGGTCGACATCAATGGATCGATCGCCGGATAGATGCCCTTGCTCGCCTGGCCGCGCGATAGGACCACCGTAGTATCGAGATGCCCGAGGATCGCGCTGACCGCCGGGTCGGTCATGTCGTCCGCCGGTACGTAGATCGCCTGAACCGAGGTGATATCGCCACTCGTCGTGGAGACGATTCGGTCCTGCAAGTCCGCAACTTCGGTCAGCAGAGTAGGTTGGTACCCGACGGTCGCCGGCATGCGGCCGAGCAGGCCGGAAATCTCGCTGCCGGCCTGGACGAACCGGAACACGTTGTCCATCAGCAGCAGCACTTCCTTGTGCAGCGTGTCGCGCAGGTACTCGGCATAGGTGAGCGCAGTCATACCGACGCGGAACCGTACACCCGGCGATTCGTCCATCTGGCCGAACACCATCAGCGTCTGGGGCATGACGCCCGCGTCCTGCATCTCGTGCCACAACTCATGGCCCTCGCGGATGCGCTCGCCGACGCCGGCGAACACCGACACGCCTTTGTGCAATGCGACCACTGCGTGCATGAACTCCATGATCAGCACGGTCTTGCCGACACCGGCGCCGCCGAACAGGCCCGTCTTGCCGCCCCGGATGAAAGGCGCGAGCAGGTCCACCACCTTGACGCCGGTCTCCAGAATGCCCTTCGCGCTGACGGTTTCATGCAATGGGGCCGGTGCGGCCAGGATGCCGCGCGTTTCCGCGGCCGCGAGCGGCGCCTCGCCGTCCAGGGGCTGGCCGAATATGTTCAGCATCCGTCCGAGGCAGTGGGGCGTCACCGGCACCCGCAGCGCGGCACCGGTATCGAATACCGGCATCCCGCGCTGCAGCCCGCTGGTCCGGTTCAGCGCTATGGCCCTGAGGCGCTTTTCGTCGAGGTGCTGGTGCGCTTCGAACATGAAGGCGTCGTGATCGATGCTCGAGTAGAGGGCCTGGTGCAGGGGCGGCAGGCGCTCGCAGGTGATTTCCACGACAGGGCCGTTGACCTCGCTGATGGTCCCGATTTGCACGCCCCCGCGTTTGAGCCGCTGCATCGACTCGGCCCGGGCCGCGAACTGGTTCAGGCATTCGCGGGAACAGAAGAAATGAACGCTCCCGGCCTCACGAAAGACATGCGCCGAGGTCTTCTCGTCGACAAACATGCCGCAAACCGGGTCGGTGAACATACAGGCTCAGTCTTTCGCGTCGGCCGCCAGACTGCGGTGCGCCTTGGCGAGCGTCAGATTCTCCTCGGCGGCCTGAAGATAGAGGCGGGTGAGATTCTCGCAATGCGTTACGAAGGCTTGATTTCCCTTGCTTGCGCTCACCACTCCGCCCACCTTCGGCCCGGCCCAGACCCAGCCTCGCGCGTACGCCTGCGCCAGATCGCGATGCCTTTCGGCCGCGGCCTTGTCCCTTTCGGCCTCCTGTTCATAACTCGCCGCGATGTCGAGGTGGTTCGCGCGAGTACGCGCCGTTTCGATCATCTGCTCGATGCCGGCCGGCTTGACGGGGCCTTCCGCCGCACAGCCACCCAGGGCCAGGGCGATCGCGGCCAACAGGATCGCCGCAATCCGGGGATTCCTTCGCTGCACCGTATTCATCGATATTCTCCCGCCGGCGTTCATATGACCTTCATCTAGTGCCGTTCGAATACGCTGTTGCCACGCTCGCCGAACGCGATCGTCGTGTACGGCTGCGGGGAGCCCTGCTCCATTCCGGGCGAGCCAACCACCATGCCCGGCACCGCCAGTCCTTTCGCCTTGGTTCTCTCGCGCAGGAGCCGCTTGATGTCGGCCGCCGGCACGTGGCCCTCGATCGTGTAGCCGCCCACCACTGCGGTATGGCAGGACGCGAGGCCGTAGGGCACGCCGAACTTGCGCTTGATCGGCGCCATATCGGCGACGTCGTGCGTCTCGACGCGAAATCCGCTCGACCGGATATGCTTTACCCATTCGCCGCAACAACCGCAGGTCGGACTTTTGTAGGCGGTCATCGGCGGCAGCGCGCCTTGTGCGCGTGCTATCGACAGCAAGCCGAGCCCCAGCACGCCGCCGGCCGCAATCACGAATTTTCGTCTCGTAGTCATGACATTTCTCCCGTTCATTTCGTAAGAGCCTCAACCAAGGCGGCCCAATGCAGGCACCGCATCGAGCAACCAGATCGCCAGCACCGACAACTGTCCCGTGATCATCGCCAAACCGAGCGCGACCAGGACCAGGCCCCCTCCGATCTGAAGAACCGCACCTGTGCCCCGGAGCTTGACGAGCCAACGGGCTGCGCGATCGACGAACAGCGCGGCCAGAAGGAACGGCACGCCCAGCCCGAGCGCATAAGCGGCCAGCAGCCCGGTACCGCTGGCGCTCGTGCCCGCGGCGCCGACGGCAAGAATGGCGCCGAGCACCGGCCCGATGCACGGCGTCCATCCGAAAGCGAATGCCGCGCCGAGCACGAAGGCGGCGGTCGGGCTTCCGCCGCTCAGGTGGGGGTGCAACCGCAGGTCGCGCTGCAACCACGGCACCCAGCGCCAGAACCCCAGCGTAAACAGACCGAATGCAATCACGATCGCGCCTGCGGCCAGATTGGCCTCGTAGCGGTAGCGAAGGAACAATTGCCCGAGGGCGGTCGCACTGGCGCCGAACGCCAGGAACACGACCGAAAAGCCCGCCACGAAAAACGCGCTCATGCCGAGCGCTGCGAGCCTGTCCCGCGCATGCAGACGCCTCTTACCGTGAACGCTTTCCCCGGCAACATACGAAATGTAGGCGGGCACCAGCGGCAGCACGCAGGGCGAGAGAAAGGAGACTATCCCAGCCGCGAACGCCGCCATAACGCCGATGGTTGCCGCGTCGCTCATGAACGGGCCTCCGGCTGCGCGCGCTCGATGCCGAACTCCTTGACCAGCCCATAGATCGCCGGGATTACGATCAGGGTCAGGAGCGTCGAGGAAATCATTCCGCCCACCATCGGCGCGGCGATGCGCCGCATCACCTCGGAGCCCGTTCCGCTGCCCCACATGATCGGCAGCAGACCGGCCATGATTGCCACGACCGTCATCATCTTCGGCCGCACGCGATCCACGGCGCCCTCCATCACCGAGGCATAGAGATCGGCGACCGTCGGCTTCACCCCTTCGGCCGCCCGTCTTGCCTTGATGGCCTCCCAGGCATGATCGAGATAAATGAGCATCACGACGCCGGTCTCCGCGGCGACCCCCGCCAGTGCGATGAAGCCGACCGCCACCGCGACACTGAGGTTGTAGTCGAGCAGCCACATCAGCCACACGCCGCCGACCAGCGAGAACGGCACCGAGAGCATGACGATCAGCGTCTCGGTCAGACGCCTGAAATTGAGGTACAGAAGCAGGAAGATGATCACCAGGGTCAGCGGAACGACCACGACGAGCTTCTCTTTCGCCCGCTCCATATATTCGAATTGGCCGCTCCAGGTGGCGTAGTAACCGGGCGGAAACTGCACCTGCTCGCGCACTGCCTTTTGGGCATCAGCCACATAGCCGCCGATGTCCCGCCCGCGGATGTCCACGAAGATGTACGCCGCAAGCAGTGCGTTTTCGGTGCGAATGGCGGGCGGCGCCTGTGTGAGGCTGACGCGGGCGAGTTGCCCCAGCGGAATCATCGCGCCATTCATGGCCGGCACCAGGACCTGCGTGGCGACACCTCTGGGATCCTGCCGCAATTCGCGCGGATAGCGCACGATCACGCCGTAGCGCTCGAGCCCCTCGACCGTGGTGGTCACCATTTCGCCCCCCAGCGCCGTGCCGATCACCTCTTGCAGTTCGCCCACGCCCAGGCCATAGCGAGCCAGGGCGAGCCGGTCGGGTTCGATGTCGAGGTAGTACCCGCCGGTGACCCGCTCGGCGTACGCGCTCGTTGTGCCGGATACGGTCTTCACGACTGTCTCGATGGATCTTGCGAGCTTCTCGATTTCCGCCAGACTCTTTCCATACACCTTGATACCGATCGGCGTGCGGATGCCGGTCGCGAGCATGTCGATGCGCGCCTTGATCGGCATCGTCCACGCGTTCGACACACCGGGAATCTGCACCGCTTTGTCCATCTCGGCGATCAACTTGTCCATGGTCATCCCCGGCCGCCATTCGCTTTGCGGTTTCAGGTTGATGACGGTCTCGAACATCTCGAGCGGCGCCGGATCGGTCGCGGTCCCCGCGCGGCCCGCCTTGCCGAACACGGATTCGACTTCCGGAAACGTCTTGAGGATTTTGTCCTGGGTTTGCAGCAGTTCACCGGCCTTGGTGACCGACATCGACGGCAACGAGGCCGGCATATAGAGCAGAGTCCCTTCATTGAGGACTGGCATGAATTCGCTGCCCAGACGCATCGCCGGGTAGGCCGACAGCACAAGCGCAACGACGGCGGCGATGATGGTCAGTTTCTTCCAGCGCATCACCCGCACGATGACCGGGCGGTAAATCCAGATCAGGAACCGGTTAATCGGATTGCGCTTCTCCGGCATGATCCGGCCGCGGATGAACAGCAGCATCAGCACCGGCACCAACGTGATCGAAAGGAGCGCCGCCCCCGCCATCGAAAACGTCTTCGTGTAGGCGAGCGGCTTGAACATCCGGCCTTCCTGTGCCTCGAGCGTGAACACCGGGAGGAATGAGACGGTGATGATGAGCAGGCTGAAAAACAGCGCGGGACCCACTTCCCGGCAGGCGTCGATCACAATCTGGAGGCGGGGCGCGTCCGGTGGCGCCCGCTCCAGGTGCTTGTGCGCGTTCTCGATCATGACGATGGCCGCGTCCACCATCGCGCCGATCGCGATGGCGATGCCGCCCAGGCTCATGATGTTGGAGTTGAGCCCCATCAAGTGCATTGCAATCAGCGCCATGAGCACGCCGATCGGCAACATGAGGATAGCCACGAGCGCGCTGCGGGCATGCATCAGAAAAACGATGCACACCAACGCGACGATGACGCTTTCCTCGATCAGGGTGCGCGTCAGGTTGCCGATTGCACGGTGGATCAGGTCGGAACGGTCGTAGACGGTTTGCAGGGAAACACCCTTGGGCAGGCCGCCCGAGATCTCCGCGAGCCTGGCTTTGACGTTGTGGATAACGTCGAGCGCGTTCTGGCCATAGCGCGCAACGACAATCCCGGCGACCACCTCGCCCTCGCCGTTCAGTTCAGTGATGCCGCGGCGTTCGTCAGGGCCGAGTTCGACCCGCGCCACGTCGCGGATCAGCACCGGGACGCCCTTGTCGGCCTTGACGACGAGGTTCTCGATGTCGGATATGCCGCGCAGGTAACCTCGGCCGCGCACGACGAACTCCGTCTCCGCCAGTTCGATGACGCGTCCGCCCACGTCGCGGTTGCTGGCGCGAATCACCTCCGCGACCTTGTTGAGGGGAATACCGTAGGCCTGCAGCTTGCGTGGCTCCACGATCACCTGGTATTGCTTCACGAAGCCGCCAACGCTCGCGACCTCCGCAACGCCCTGTGCTTTGGTGAGCTGGTAGCGTACGAACCAGTCCTGGATCGTGCGCAGCTCTGCCAGTGTGTGCTGTGCGGCGACGACGGCGTATTGGTACACCCAGCCGACCCCGGTGGCATCCGGGCCGAGAGTCGGGCTGATCCCGCGCGGCATTCGCCCCGAGGCAAAGTTGAGATACTCGAGCACACGCGTGCGCGCCCAGTAGATGTCGGTGCCATCCTCGAAGATGACGTAGATGAACGAGGCGCCGAACACCGACAGCCCACGCACGACTTTCGATTTCGGCACAGCCAGCATCGCCGTGCTCAGCGGATACGTGATCTGGTCCTCGACCACCTGCGGCGCCTGGCCCGGGTACTCGGTGTAGATGATCACCTGCACGTCCGACAGGTCCGGAATAGCATCGAGCGGCGTGCGCATTACCGCGTAGATGCCCGCGGCAACCAGGAATGCCGTGCCCAGCAACACCAGGAAGACGTTGCGGGCCGACCAGGCAATGATGCGCTCGAGCATGTCAGTGGCCCCCGTGGCCGCCGGCCAGGGGCAGGATACTCAGAATCACGTATTCGCCTTTTCCGGCCTCGACGAATTCGAATGCGATCTTCTGGCCCGGTTTGAGCGCGCGCAGCGCGGCCGGATCCTTCGCACGGAACTCCATGGACATGGCCGGCCACTTGAGGCTGACAATCGGCCCGTGCGCCAGGGTGATCGTGCCTCGCGCGGGATCCAGTGACTCGACGCTGCCTTCCGCGCGATGGGGCGCCGGAGTTGCCGCCGCGCCCGCAGCAGGCTTGGGGCTTTCCTGCCCGCCCGGTTTCGCCCCGTGTGCGCCGTGGCCAAGACCTCCCAACGCCGCCTTCAGGTTGCTCTCGGCATCGATCAGGAAATTTGCGCTCACGACAACCGTTTCGCCCGCCTTCACGCCTTCGAGCACTTCGGCATAACCGTCGGCGCGCGTCCCGAGCTTCACAGCGCGCGGGTCGAATCGGCCCTCGCCCAGATCGACGAGCACCACCTGCCGAGTGCCGGTGTCGAGCACTGCCGAATCCGGTACGGCGAGCACCGCCCCTTTGCCGCGGCCGGACGCGATTTCCACTCGCGCGTACATCGCGGGCTTGAGGAGACCTTGGCCGTTGCCCAGCTCGATGCGGACCTTCGCGGTACGGGTTTCAGCCGTCACCGTGGGGTAGATGAACGTGATCCGCCCATTGAATTCCTTGTCCGGATACGCATCGACCCTGATCTTGGCTGCCTGGCCCGGCCGTACCGTTGCGAGGTCCTGCTCGAACACGTCTGCCAGCACCCATACGCTGGAAAGGTCGGCGATCTGGTACAGCACCTCCCCCGCCATGAAGCGCTTGCCCTGGATGGATGGTTTTTCGAGCACCACGCCGCTCGCGGTCGAACGCAGCGTGACGTATTGCCTGGCCTTGCCTTCCTGCTGCAACAGTCTGATTTCGGTTTCCGATATGTCCCAATTGCGCAACCGTTGCAGTGCGCCCTCGGCCAGCCGCTGCATGGCGGCCCGGATCTCCGGCCCTCCTTCCGCGACCGACTGCAGCCCTTTCCACGCGATCAGATACTCCTGTTGCGCCGTGACAAGGTCCGGACTGTAAACCTCCATGAGGGCGTCGCCTTTCCTGACCGCCTGGCCGGTGGAATTGACGTAGAGGCGTTCTATCCAGCCGTCGAACCGCGGTGCAATCGTATGCAGCCGACGCTCATCCGCCTGCACCGTAGAGACCGCCATGACCGTGCGGGTCAGTGCCCGCGTCGAAACGGCTTCCGTCCTCACGCCGAGCAATTGCACTTTCTCGACCCCGATATTCACGACCTTGCTGCCGGACGAAGGCTCCTCGCCCTCGTACACCGGGGTGTAATCCATCCCCATCGAATCCTTCTTCGGGACCGGGGAGGTATCTGGCAAGCCCATGGAATTGCGGTAATAGAGAATCTTGCGCTCGGCCTTGATAGCCGCCTGCGCCGCGGTCGCGCCAGCTTTCTCGGGTACGGCGGCGGACGGCGAGGGCTTGTTCGCTCCCCACCAATAACCGGCGCCCGAAGCCGCCGCTGCCACGACGACCAGGGTTGCTGCGGATGCGATCCACTTCATGTTCTTCTCCAGATTTCTGCACGCTATGTCTATGTGCTTCGAAACATCGGTTCGATCAAAGACCGGACTTGCCGGTGAGAAAATCGATTTCAGCGAACGCCTTGTTGTAGCTCGCCAGCGCGGACGCGCGGCTGACCTCGTAATTGAGTACCGTCATCTGGCTGTCCAGCAAGGTCAGGAAATCGACCCGGTTGACGCGGTATGAAGCGAGTGACGATTCCACAGCGAGCCTCGCCTGGGGAAGCACACCGGTCTCGTAGAGTCGCGCCGACTTCAGGCTCTGCTCCGCGATGGCTGTCTGCTGGCGGAGCTTTGCAACCAGTTCATTGCGCTGCGCCTCGTACATGTCCACGGCCTGGTCACGCATTGCGATCGCTTCCGCCACCCGTGGGTCGCGCTTGTTCTCCCGCCAGACCGGCAGGTTGATCGCGACCGTCAGACTCACCATGTCGTCGCGACGCATGCCATCCAGCGTCTTGTCCCTCTGGCCGTACGAAAGTTTTACGTCGAAATCGGGGTAGTAGTCTTTGCGCGCCAGGTCGAGCGCTCTTGCGTTGCGGTCGATAACGCTTTTTAGGCCCTGCAGTTGCGGGCGATCCTTGAGCGCCGCTTCCAGCAGCGAATCCAGTTCGAAAATCGCTTCGCTCAATTGCAGAGGGCTGGCCACCGGCACGCCGGCGCCCGGAGCACGGCCAAGAGCGCGCGACAGATCGGCTTCGATCGTCCGCCGCTCCCGGCCGAGCTTGATCAGCTCGTCCGTCATTCTCGACAGCTGGGTCTGGGCCTTGAGCACGTCGGACTGCGTGCCCTGGCCGGCCCCATAGCGTGATTCGGAGATCTTCAGGAACTGCTCGAGCACCTGCCTGTTGCGCTCTACGAGGCGCGCAGTCTCGGTGGTGAGCGCGAGCTCGATGTATGCCATCCTCACGTCGCGCAGCACGCGATTCACGGTTTCCTGGTAGGCGTGCGCGATCGATTCGGCATCCTTCGCAGCCACGTCCTGCCGAAGGTCGCGCTTACCCGGATACGGAATCCTCTGCGACAGGCCCAGCATCTTCATGGTCATGTCTTCACGCCTGAACGTCTGCGAGTTCAACGGCGCGTTGATCACGCCCGCCTCGAGCATCGGATCGTCGAGTGCGCCGGCGGGCGATATCCGGTGCCGCGCCGCCAGCCGCTCGTTGCCGGCTGCCCGGATTTCCGGGCTGTTACGCGCTGCCTCGGCGAGAAGTTCCTGCAGTTGCGGATCGCGCGCGGCTCCAGGCGCTGCGCGCAGGCCTGCCGGAATCGCCGACAGCAGCAGCAAACCGGTCAGAGCGAGTCTAAGCTGATGCTCGAAAACAACGACGTAGTTGCTCATCTGAATCTCCCGAAAGATCGCACGCCGCAATTGGCGCCCAAGTCGACAGCGCGCGGCCGAATGCCGCCCGCGCAGTCCGGGGGATCAGATCTGCAAAGACTGGTGCAGGATGCGCCGGGGCGGGCCGGTACTGAACGCCCGGTCGGAAACTTGCCGGGCGCCAACGGCGGGAGCGGAATCGAAAGTAAACGCGACCCTCAATACCGGCGTAGAAGGCATGGCAGGAATGCCTGCCGTCACCTTCTGCACCGTCTGACGATCCGAAAGGCAATGCGCGAGGCAGGCAGCCCCGAAGCCCGAATCGTGGCAAGGTGCAACCTCGGCCGCCGCAAGCACCGCGCGATCCGGCGAGCCCTCGATCCAGTCGCAACCGGACCATGCCGTCACGCCCTGCGTAAACAGCATCATGGCGAACATGAGTTTGGCGAGCAGGCGGCGGTGCAACCGGAGGTTCATGCAGCCATATTACGCATGCGTCCGGGCGGGTTGTTGATGCAGATCAAACCCGGATTTCGGTCATACCCGTAAATTTTCTAGGGACTTTTCAACCGGCTTCCGGACCAGCCGCGCATTCTTTGCGACGACTCTGCGTTGTCAGGCACCGCAGGTAAATCGGGCGAAAAATAACGGATACGGGTGGGCACCGCCTCGGTGCGTGAAAACCGCGCCGGCGGTCCGTAAGAGAGCTGTCAGCCGAGTCGGTTTTCGTCGACGACCCGGCCAAAGAATCAATGGCCCGGCTTGAGCGTCCCGTGTTCGGTGATTGTCTTCCAGACGGCATTGTTCCTCATCATGATCTTGCTGCCGTCCTTGGCTTCCATGATCTTGCCGTCCTTCATCTTCTCGCGCTTGCCGGCAGCATCGACGTGAGCCATGGTACCGTCCTTTTCGATGACGACCTTGCCGCCGTCTTTGAGTTCGATGGTCTGCGGCTCGGCTGAAAATACCGCGCCCGAGAACGCCAGCAACAAGGTTGGCAGTATCGATTTACGCATGAGGCAATTCCTTTCAATGTTTGGCCATGAATCGGCACGCCGATAATTCGACATCGTAGATCTCGCGCGCTCCCGAATGGACCAATGCAGAAAGCATGCCACCCGGTCCAATGCGAGGGCGAAGCAGCCACTGCGGCGATGTTACCGGCACAGTCGCATGATCTTCTCCGCGAGGATACGCGCCACAAAATGGGGCGGAAAGAGTCCTCCCGCACTCGCGTTGTGCATTGGGCGCGCCGCCTGCCGAGGCTTGGTAAAGGGCGTTGCGCCGATCGCCGAAGTCAGCTATTCAATGCAGCGCAGGCACGGTGCAGCAACACTCGTACTTCCTTGCTGTGACTATTGCAACGGTCGCATCGAGCGGTATCTTGAGCCGGGTGCCGAATCCGTACATGGCGGGTCTCCTGATCGTGCGAATACTCGTGATCCTCGAGCCATCTCTCGCCGAAGAGCACTGAATACAGAACGGCGCCGATCACCACGACGAGCAGGGTCGGCAGCCACATCCAGTTCACGCCGCCCATGCTTCCACTGCCCATCTTTCCACCGGCCATCAATGTCCTGGTGGCCATCGAGAGCGCGGGCGTCACGCTCGTCAAGGGCGATCTGCGCGCGATTGTGACGGCGATTCGCCTGTCGCGAGCGGCGATGCCGAACGTGAAGCAGAACCTGTTCTTCACGTTCGTCAGCAACGCCCTCGGCGTTCCGGTTGCGGCGGGTGTGCCCAACCCGTTCTTCGGGACGCGGCTCTCGCCGGTCTTCTCTGGCGCCGCCATGGCGATGAGCTCCGTGTCGGCGGTCGCGAACTCTCTGCGGCTGCGACAGGTCAAACTATGAGCGCAAATGTAACTTCTCATCAAAGGAAAATCGATGGAAAAAGCAGCAGGTTGCAATCCGATCCTCACGCTCGACGGCAGGGTACCCCAGCGAGTAACGCTCGCCGCCGCTGCCGTCGGGGCAGGACTCTATTTCGGTTGGCGTTCGCTAGCGGCGCTGGGCCTCACCGGCATCTTCATACCGCTGCTTCCGTGCATTCTCATTTGCGCGGCGGGCATCCACATGAGCCGGATGGGCAAGAAGGAGGGGCCGTAAGGTTTCGGCCTGCACGCCCGACTAGAGCAAACAGCGAATCCGCAATTCGGATATAGTAGCGCTCAACTCGATATGACAGTCCGCCTCATTCGCCGCATTGCCGTTGTGCTGATCGCGTTTTACGCGTTCGGGCAGGCGGGTGTTGCGCTTGCGGCGTGCGGAATGGACCGTGGTGCGATGGCTCAGGCGATGGCCATGCCGGGCGATCAGACGTGCGACGAGTGTGCCAAGGCTGGCGCGGACACCGTCGCTTTAAATTGTGTTGCGCATTGCACAGCCGATCTGCAGCTTAAGGCCGTGTCCCCCGATGCGGTACCCTCGCCGGCAGTCGCTGAGTTGCTGACAGCCCCTGCGGTCGCGCATTTCAGAAGTCCACCGATTCTCGATTATCTGCCGCCTGGCGCGCCTCCTCGGCGCATTCTGCTTCACTCCTTCCAGGTCTGATCTCCCGGCCGCTTTTCGCGGCCGACTGCATTGTCCAATTTCGCGGCGAAGGTTGCCGCGGCCGGTTAACGCCGTTTGGAGATCGAAATGCGTGCTGTCATGAAATTGTAGTTCTGATTCGCCCGTACGCATCGTGGAACAGCGGACCACAGCAAGTCGAAAATCCCTGGTTCGACGAATCTTATTCTCATGAACGGGTCCTTGGTGACAGCAGGTGTACCACCGGAAATTTTTCAGATTCATGGCTTATGCGATTCCTCGATGGTGAGCTACGTGCAATGAAGGCGGCAAATGAAATGAAACGCATGGTAAGCACAGCAAGCAAACGAAGACGCACTCTTGGCGGCCTCGGCCGCGAAGGTTCCCCGCCCTTTTGCGCAGCCTGACAGCGGAGCATGGAGTGGACAGGAAAATTACACGTGCATCCTCGGCGCGTCGCCGCTTCCTCGCCGGATTGGCCGGCCTTGCGTCAATGCCGATTCTGGCGCCGCGCGGCAACGCGCAGCCGTCAGGCGGCCCCACGCTTATGGGTACGGGACTCGTCACGGAAGTGGAGTCCATGCGGAACGCTGCAATGCTCGGTCAGGTTCGCGGTCTTGGCTACGACGGCGACGGAAAGAGATTGATGGTGGCGAGCGATGAGGGGCTCGCCGTCTATGAACGCGGAAAGTGGTTTAAGACGCCGGGGCGGCGGCTTGCGTACACCGGTTTCGCGTCGACGCACCGTCATCTGTACGCAAGCGGCTATCCGGCGACCGGTTCCGGCGTCCCAATCCCGCTTGGATTGATTCGAAGCCGCGACGGCGGCAGATCCTGGGACAAGCTCGGGCTGGAAGGCGAAACCAGTTTTCTGTTCCTGGCCGCAGGGTGGACTACGGGAGCACTGTACGTATGGAACCCTCAGCCGAATTCGCGCATGGATAAGTTCGGTGTCCACTACACTCTCGACGAAGGCCAGTCGTGGCACGCGGCAACGGCGGTCGGGCTCGGCGGCGATGTCCAGACCCTGGCCGCGCATGCATACGCGGCCGGCACCGTCGCGATCGGCACTCAGAAAGGTACGTTTCTGTCGCGGGATTTCGGCGACAGCTTCAAGTCGCTGGCGCGGGATGTACAAGCGTTCGCGCTGCATTTCGACTTGGACGGCGAACGATTGTGGCTAGGCAGTTTTGCCGGCACGGCCTACCTGTCGCGCATTGAATTACGAAGCGGCACGATCGAGCCGGCACCGACTCCGCGCTGGGGGCGGAATGCTGCATCTTCTATCGTGCAAAACCCGGCGTCGCGCCTGGAGTACGCGATCGCGACGCCTGCGCACAGCGTGTATTTGTCGAAAAACGGGGCGCGCACGTGGACGCAGATTGTCGATCGTGCGAGGTTGCGATGACGATCGCCGGAAGTATTTTTAGAAAGAGGATGAGATGAACTGTCGAATAATGATACTCGCCTGCGGGATCTTCATCGCCTTGCCTGTCTATGCGCAGTCGCTTACCCTTGGCGAGGCGCAACGTCGCGCAGTGGAGCGCTCGCGCCAGCTATCGGCGCAGGATTCCGCCGTCACCGCGTCGAGAGAAATGGCGGTCGCCGCCGGGCAGCTGCCCGATCCGGTGTTGAAGATGGGCATCGACAATCTGCCGATCAACGGTCCGGACCAGTTCAGCGTCACACGCGACTTCATGACGATGCGCCGCATCGGCATCATGCAGGAACTCACCCGGGGCGAGAAGCGCGAGTTGCGCACGCAGCGCTTCGAGCGCGAGGCCGAGAAATCGATCATGGAGAAAGCCGCGGCCACCGCCTCGATCCAGCGCGGGACGGCGCTCGCGTGGTTCGACCGCTACTATGCGGAAACGATTTTCAAAGTCCTGGCCGAGCAGATCGAGCAGGTCAAAGGGGAGATCGTCGCCGCGGAAGCCGTGTATCGCGGCGGTCGCGGCAGCCAGGCCGATGTCATCGGGGCCCACAGCACGCTCGCGGCACTGGAAGACAAGGCGAGTGAATTGACGCGCCGTGTTCTTGTGGCCAAGACCGGTCTCGCGCGCTGGATCGGGGAGGGCGCGGACGCGCCGCTCGCGGCCCTGCCCCGTATGGAGGCGGTGCGCCTGAACGAGGCAGCCTTGGACCAGGATCTAGCACACCATCCCGAGATCGCGGTCCTCGCCAAACAGGAAGAGGTCGCGGTGGCCGAAGCCAGGATCGCGCAGTCGAGCCGGACTCCGGACTGGACCTTCGAAATCGCGTATCAGCAGCGCGGGCCGGCATTCTCGAACATGGTGTCAGTGGGCGTCTCGGTGCCACTACCCTGGGACCGGGCCAATCGCCAGGATCGCGAGATCGCCTCGAAGCTCGCCATGGCTGAGCAGGCGCGCGCGCAGCGCGACGAAATGCTTAGAGCGCATGCCGGCGAGGTCCGCGGCATGCTCGTCGAGTGGCGGAACGGGCGCGAGCGTCTCGCGCGCTACGAGAAGGATCTCCTTCCGCTTGCGGCGGAGCGCAGCAAGGCGGTGCTCGCTGCTTACCAGGGCGGCAAGAGCGGAATCGCCGATCTCTTGCTCGCGCGGAGGAATGAGACCGACATGCGAATGCAGGCGGTGCAGCTTGAGATGGACACTGCGCGGCTCTGGGCGCAGCTCAACTTCCTATTCCCGGTCGATGTTGGGACGGGGCATTCAAGTGCCCCTGTCCGCTCAACCGCAACCGAGACGCAGGAAACAAAATGAAGAATAAGAACCTAATGCTCGGCCTCGCTGCCGCGAGTCTCATCGCTGCGGGCGGTTTTGGCCTTTACTCGATCGGCATGAACCGAGGCATGAAAATGGCGACACCGGCGGCAAGTGACGCTGATGCCGCCAGCGGCAAGAAAATTCTCTACTGGCACGATCCGATGGTGCCCGCTCAGAAATTCGACAAGCCGGGCAAATCGCCTTTCATGGATATGCAACTGGTGCCGGTCTACGCCGGTGCCGAGGGCGACGAGGGCAAGGTCACGATCAGCCCGCGCGTTCAGCAGAACCTTGGCGTGCGCACGGCGGAAGTCACAAAGGGCGTGCTGGCGCCGGCCGTCGAATCGGTGGGAAACGTCGCGTATAACGAACGCGATGTAGCCGTGGTGCAAGCGCGCAGCAACGGTTTCGTCGAAAAACTCTACGTCCGTGCGCCGCTCGACCCCGTGCGCAAAGACCAGCCGCTGGCCGAACTGTACGTGCCGGAGTGGGTGGCGGCGCAGGAGGAATACCTGTCCGTGCGGCGCATGGCAGGCACCCGGCTGGAAGCGCTGCTGGATGGGGCCCGCCAGCGCATGCGCCTGGTCGGCATGACCGAAGAGCAGATCCGGCTGGTCGAATCCGCCGGCCAAATCCATCCGCGCCTGACCGTGATCGCACCCATCGGCGGCGTGCTCGCGGAACTCGGCGCGCGCGAAGGCATGACGGTGATGGCGGGGGCGCCGCTGTTCCGGATCAACGGACTTGGTACCGTTTGGGTGAACGCGGAAGTCCGCGAAAACCAGGCAAGCGAAGTACGGCCGGGCAACCCCGTGGAAGCCCGCGCGCCTGCTCTGCCCGACATTGTGTTCAAGGGCCGGGTGAGCGCGATTCTGCCGGAAGTCAATCCGACGACGCGCACGTTCAAGGCGCGCGTCGAGCTCGCCAATCCGGGCGGCCGGCTCGTGCCCGGCATGTTCGCCACCGTCAATTTCACGCCGATGGCGCGCAAGGAGGTGTTGCTCGTGCCGACCGAAGCGGTGATTCAGACCGGCACTCGCAGCGTAGTCGTAGTAACGCAGGGTGATGGCAAGTTCACGTCCGTGGAGGTCGAACCGGGCATCGAGTGGGGCGGCCAGACCGAAATTCGAAAAGGACTTTCGGTTGGACAGAGCGTGGTTGTCTCCGGTCAGTTTCTCATCGATTCGGAGGCGAGCCTTAAGAGCACACTCGCCCGGCTCGAGAGTGCGGGCGGTTCGCCGGCGGCCAGCGCGCCGAAGAACGGCTTGCACAAGGGCCACGGCAAAGTCACCGGCATCGACGCGGCCAAAGGGCGCGTCGAGCTGGACCACGAAGCGATTTCCTCGTTGAAGTGGCCGGCGATGATGATGGGGTTCACCGTGGCCGACAAGGAGTCGCTGGCCAAGCTGAGAAAAGGCGACGCGGTCGAATTCGAGTTGCGCGGCGAGCCGGACAAGGACGGCGGCTACGTGATCGAGAAGATCGCCCCGCACCAGGCGAAGTGAAGCGGCCATGATCGCAACCCTGATTCGCTGGTCGATCGCCAACCGCTTCCTCGTGCTGCTGGCGACCTTGATGGTCTCCGCCTGGGGGGTGTGGGCGATGTTCAGGACGCCGCTCGACGCGATCCCCGATCTGTCCGACGTGCAGGTCATCATCCGCACGAACTATCCGGGACAGGCGCCGCAGATCGTCGAGAACCAGGTCACCTATCCGTTGGCCACCACCATGCTGTCGGTGCCGGGCGCGAGGGTCGTGCGCGGCTATTCGATGTTCGGCGATTCGTTCGTCTACATCCTGTTCGAGGACGGCACCGACCCCTACTGGGCGCGTTCGCGCGTGCTCGAATACCTGAACCAGGTGCAATCGCGGCTGCCGCCGCAAGCGAAAACTTCCCTGGGGCCCGACGCGACCGGCGTGGGCTGGGTGTACGAATACGCGCTCATCGACAGGACCGGCAAGATGGACCTGTCGCAGTTGCGCGCCCTGCAGGACTGGTTCCTGAAGTACGAATTGAAGGCAGTGCCCAACGTCTCCGAGGTGGCGAGCGTGGGGGGGATGGTGCGCCAGTACCAGATCTTGCTGAATCCCGACCGGATGCGGGCGTTCAACATCCCGCATATGAGAGTCATGGAAGCGGTGCAGCGCGCTAACCAGGAGACGGGCGGGTCGGTGCTGGAACTGGGGGAAGCCGAATACATGGTGCGCGCCTCCGGTTATCTGCAATCGCTCGACGACTTTCGCAAAATTCCGCTGATGACGACCGAGGCAGGCGTATCGGTCCGCTTGGGCGACGTAGCACGCATCCAGGTCGGCCCGGAAATGCGGCGCGGCATCGCCGAATTGGACGGCGAGGGAGAGGTCGCCGGGGGCGTGATCGTGATGCGCTCCGGCAAGAACGCGCTCGAGACCATCGACGCGGTCAAGGCGAAACTCGAAAAACTCAAGCCGAGCCTGCCGCCGGGCGTCGAGATCGTCCCGGTTTACGACCGTTCCAGCCTCATCATGCGCGCGATTGCCAACCTCGGGCAAAAGCTGATCGAGGAGTTCATCGTCGTGGCGCTGGTCTGCGTCGTGTTCCTGTTCCACTTCCGCTCGGCCCTGGTTGCCATTGTCTCGCTGCCCCTGGGCATCCTGATGGCGTTCATCGTCATGTACTACCAGGGCGTGAACGCCAATATCATGTCGCTGGGCGGCATTGCGATCGCCATCGGCGCGATGGTGGATGCCGCGGTGGTGATGATCGAGAACGCGCACAAGCACATCGAGGCGTGGTACCACGCGCACGTCGGCCAGAAGCTTGAAGGCGCCGAACAGTGGCGCGTAATCGGCGACGCCGCGGCCCAGGTGGGCCCGGCACTCTTCTTCTCGCTCCTGATCATCACGATGTCATTTGTCCCGGTATTCACGCTCGAAGCGCAGGAAGGACGGCTCTTCTCGCCGCTCGCGTTTACCAAGACCTACGCGATGGCCGCCGCCGCCGGGCTGGCAGTGACGCTGATCCCGGTTTTGATGGGTTATCTGATCCGCGGAAAAATTCCCGACGAAAGGAAGAATCCGCTCAATCGCGGGCTGATCGCGCTTTACCAGCCGCTACTCAACAAGGTGCTGGCTTTTCCCAAAACCACGCTGGTGATCGCGCTGCTGATCCTGGCTGCGACCATCTATCCTCTGACGCGGATCGGCGGCGAATTCATGCCGCCGCTCGATGAAGGCGACCTGCTCTACATGCCTTCGGCGCTGCCGGGCATTTCTTCCGGCAAGGCGGTCGAACTCCTGCAGCAGACCAACCGGCTGATCAAGACCGTGCCCGAAGTATTGAGCGTTTTCGGCAAAGCCGGGCGCGCCGAAACCGCAACCGATCCGGCGCCGCTCGAGATGTTCGAGACCACGATCCAGTTCAAGCCGCACGAACAATGGCGCGCCGGCATGACGCCGGAGAAGCTGATCGAGGAACTGGACCGCACCGTCAAGGTGCCGGGGTTGTCGAACATCTGGGTGCCGCCGATACGCAACCGTATCGACATGCTCGCCACCGGCATCAAGAGTCCCGTCGGCGTGAAGGTTGCGGGAATGAACCTGCAGGAGGTCGATCGCATCTCGGCCGAGGTCGCGCGCGTGGTGAAGCAGGTGCCGGGGGTGACCTCCGCGTTCGCCGAACGCCTGTCCGGCGGGCGCTATGTCGATGTCAGGATCGATCGCGACAAAGCGGCGCGCTACGGACTGAACATCGCCGACGTGCAGAGCATCGTCTCCGCGGCCATCGGCGGCGACAACATCGGCGAGACCGTCGAGGGGCTGCAGCGCTTTCCGATCAACTTGCGCTACCCGCGCGAGCTTCGCGACTCGGTCGAGAAAATCCGCGACCTTCCGGTACTCACCGAACGCGGCGCGCAGCTGCGGCTCGGCGATGTGGCGGCGATCACGATCAGCGACGGCCCGCCGATGCTGAAGAGCGAGAACGCCCGTCTGTCCGGCTGGGTCTACATCGATCTCCACGGACGCGATCTCAGTTCCGCGGTGCGCGAAATGCAGGAGGCGGTGGCAAAGGAAGTCAAGCTTCCGGCCGGCTACTCGATGTCGTGGTCCGGCCAGTTCGAGTTTCTGGAACGGGCCACGGCCAAGCTGAAGATCGTCGTGCCGGCGACGCTCCTGATCATCTTCGTCCTGCTCTATCTCACATTCCGCCGCTTCGACGAGGCATTGTTGCTGATGGCGACGCTGCCGTTCGCGCTCGTGGGCGGCTATTGGCTGATATTCCTGCTCGGCTACAACATGTCGATCGCTTCCGCCGTGGGTTTTATCGCACTCGGGGGTGTGGCGGCTGAAATCGGCGTCGTCATGCTTCTCTATGTAAACCAGGCCGTCGCCAAGCGCGAATCCGAAGGGCGTCTCAGCGACGCCAATGATTTGACCGAGGCCATCATTGAGGGCGCCGCCTTGAGGATACGGCCCATCGCGATGACCGTGGCCGTCATCATCGCGGGCCTCCTGCCCATCATGTGGGGCTCGGGGACAGGCTCTGAGGTCATGCGGCGCATCGCGGCACCGATGGTGGGCGGCATGATCACCGCGCCGCTACTTTCCATGTTCGTCATTCCGGCGGTGTATCTGCTGCTCCGGCGGCGGCGCGTAGCGCCTTCAACCAGGCCCGCCGATGCAAGGTTTGGCAGTGAAACGGCGTGACCCCGACTATCCGATGTCAGCGTTTTCAGAAATTTTGTTCAACCATTAGCAGAAAAAAGGAGAAGTGAAATGAAACGTTTCGTCGTTCTCTCAGCTGTTGTTGCTATGTCCGTGACGGTAATTCCCTCGAGCCACGCCCAGTCCCAGGGCATGGGGGGCATGGAGATGAAGGGCATGGAAATGAAGGGGGACATGAAGGGTATGGAAATGAAGCCCGAGAAGAAAGGCAATTCGAAGACGCACAAGGGCTCCGGCACTGTGTCGAAAATAGGCGCCGAAAAAAGCACCGTCACCATCGCGCACGGTCCGGTCGACAGCATGAAGTGGCCGGCGATGACCATGACCTTCAAGGTCAAGGACAAGAAGATGCTCGACAAGGTGAAGGAGGGCGAAAAAGTGGACTTCAGCTTCGTCCAGGCCGGCAAGGACTACACGATCACGCAGGTGAAGTAGAGGTCTTGGCGAATGCGGGCCCTGGCGTTGAGCTGCGTTGTCGCGATGATGGGTTGCGCGGAACAGGCGGATCAGGCGCAGATTGCGCTCGGCGCCGGTACGTACGCCACGCATTGTGCCGCCTGCCATGGCGCGAAGCTGGAAGGACTGCCGAACTGGCGCCAGAAGCTCCCGAACGGCCGCTGGCCCGCGCCGCCCCATGACGACAGCGGGCAAACGTGGCATCACTCGGATCGATGGCTCTTCGATGTGGTCGAGGAGGGTATGGTGCCGCCAAACCTGCCACGCGGCTATCAAAACGACATGCCCGCCTTTGTGGACAAGCTGTCCAACGCCGAAATGCGCGCTGTGCCGGCCTACATCAAGTCCGGTTGGTCCGAGGAAACGCTGAGAAACGGGACGAAATACTGCGAAAGCGCATTGCCAGGACCAGATGAACTCACGCGGCTGGAGGCTGTCTCATGAGATGGAACGGCGTAGCGTCTTTTAGACGGAGCAGCGCTTGAGCGCAGGTTCTTTGAGAGCAGCACGGCGGTGGCTGGCCGGATTGGCGGCCGGGCTGCTGTTTTTCTCGCACGTCGCCACGGCCGCGCAAGCCTGCACGGTTGCAATGGCCGGCTCCCTGGCGGCATCTGTCCAGGTCATGGCGGAAGAGGGCTGTGACGGCATGCCGATGGATGCGGCCGAATGCCGGGTGCGCTGCGTTTTGCAGGATCAGAGCGCCGCGGCGCCCGACCAGCCTTCGCAGGCAGCTGCGGTTGCCGGGCCGACGCAGTATGCCGCGATCGTTCCTATCGCGGCCCGGTGTCCCTCACCGTCCTTCTCAGCAGCACGGCCGCCAGGCGGCCCCCCGCTGCGCATCCTCCACTGCAGCTTCCAGATTTAGCCTGATCGCGGATGCGGGCGGGACGTCCCGCCTGCGCCGCATTCTTTTCCGCTGCGTGGGGCGTTCACGTCCGCGCGGTATTCCCAGGACGATTCACAACGGAGGTAGATATGAAACTGCTCAAATCGTTAGCCATCGCAGTCACCGTTGTCGCGGTCAGTGCCCCGGCATTCGCGGGTCGCGACCAGTCCCAGATCATGCAGCAGGGCCGGACTGCCACCCGAACTCAGGTGGATGTATCTGCATGCGATGCCGCAAGGAAAGTCGTTCCGCCGCTCGATCACGGTCCACATGCGCAGACGACGCCCTGGCTCAACAAACAGCGCCTGCAGGAAGCGAAGGAGGCGTGCGACCGTATGCAGGCAAAGGAAACAAGCGAGACCATGCAAAGTCCTAAACCTAAGTAAAGCGGGCTGAGAACCTGGTCACCTATATGACACAGTTGCATCGCGTGCGTTTCTCGGCATTTCCTCTTGCCAAATGGCTTTCAGCTTTACTAGCCGGCCCGGTGCTCGGAACCGCTTTGGGTGTAAATGCGGCGGGCGACGCCACGCGCGGCGCCCGAGTTTTCCAGGCGTGCTTGGCGTGCCATTCAATCAGGCCGGGCGAGCAGTTGACGGGCCCGAGCCTGGCGCACGTGTGGAGCCGAAAAGCGGGCGCGGAGGAAGGATTCATGCGCTACTCCGACGCGCTGAAGCGCTCAGGCATTATTTGGAACGACGCAACGCTCGACAAATGGCTAAGCGATCCCGCCCGGTTTGTGCCCGGTAACAGCATGACCTTTCCCGGTGTCAAGGTAGCCAAAGACCGGCAGGACCTCATCGCCTATCTGAATGCGGTCAACCAGAACAAGGCGCCGCAAGCCCAAGCGAAGGGGCATGGAATGATGGGCATGCGCAGCGAAAATCCCGACCTGAAAAGCGCGCCGCCAGCCGGCCAGGTTCGTTCGATTACGTATTGCGGCGATACCTATACCGTGGAGACCGCCGATGGCAAGACAGAGAAGGTTTGGGAATTCAATCTGCGCTTCAAATCGGATTCGAGCAAGCTGGGGCCCGCTCCGGGCAGGCCAGTCGCCGTCGGCGCCGGCATGCGGGGCGACCGCGCCTCGATCATTTTCGCGGCGCCGGAGGAAATCAGCCGCTTCATACGTCCGTCATGTCCATGACCGCGTTATCGCATCGCGATTCACCATTCCCGCGCGCACCGCCTCATCACGTGGTGCGCGACGATGCACACGGGGAGCAAACGTTGATTGAAGGGAGATCATCATGAAAAGGCTGATTGTCACTGCCGTGGTGCTCGGCGCATTGTCGACGTGGTCCTATGTAGCGTTCGCGGAACAGGATTCGGTACGCGCAAGGGCGATGGAAGAGTGCTTGCTCGCCCACGCTCACTTCATGGGCAAGCCCGCGGTGAAGAGCATGCGGGCATGTTGGCGCGCGCACGCGTATCGGATGGGACACGTCGGCACGAAAAGTTGAGGCGTGCGCTTGGTGGCAGTTCAAAACCTAAAGGAGAATGCGATGAAGAGATTCCTGATGCCCTTATTGGTCGGCGTTTTATTGACTGCCGGCGCCGGCAGCTTCGGCGCTTCCCCCGTGAGCGCGTCGAACTTCGCGCTCGGGGTGGTACAGCAGGTGGATCGTAGTGCGAGCGCCGTCACCGTGGCGCACGAGCCCGTCGCAACCCTCAATTGGCCCGCGATGACGATGCAATTCAAGATCGGCGACGCGACGCTGTTCGACCGTTTGCGGCCGGGCGGCAGGATCGCTTTCGAGTTCGTCGGCGAGGACGGTGGCTACCGCATCGTCAATGCCATTCCGCTCGCGCAGGCGGGTGCGCCGGCTGCGGGCGGCGGCCACGAGGGTATGCAGGGAGGTCCGATGGGCGGCGACATGTCCGGCATGCACGAAATGTGCGAGGACATGATGGGACAAACGGGCGGCGGCGGAATGAGGGGCGGCTCGCGTCCCGACGAGCGCTGGCGCGGGCCTGCGGACAGGCGTTGATCCCGCTCGCACCGCGACTGGATTCGGGAGCCGCATGACCAGACTTTTCCAGCTGGCGTGGGAAGCCATGCGACGTCGCCTTATTAGCGCCCGCGTGAGCGAGCTCGCCGTGTGCCGCGTGCTGCTCGAGCAGAGGGGTGTCGCGGCAGTGGAGTCGGTGCGCTTCGTTCCCGGGACCACCAGCCGCCGGCAACTGCAGGTGCGTTTGCGTATTGCCGATGGGTGCGATGCGCGCGAAGTCAGCCTCCGTGCCACAGAAGAGCTGATGCGCAACCTGCCGGTGACCGAGATCCGTCTTCTCGTGTCAGCGGATGATCGACCGGCGGCAGGACCCTGACGCCATGAACTTCAGCGCGATCCGAAAGCTGCCGCGGCTCGCAATCCATGCGGTCACCGCTGCCGCGTTCCTCCTCCTCCTCGGTGCGCTCGCGTACACCTGGCGGGTGTGGCCCGGCGCCGAATCGCAGCGCGCCACGTTCGAAGCCGTGGATATCACCGGCGTGGACTGGGGCAAGGGTTTCGAGCTCACCGATTTCAACCAAAAGCAGCGCACCCTCGCCCATTTCCGCGGCAAGGTGGTGCTGCTTTTCTTCGGCTACACGAGCTGCCCCGATGTGTGCCCGACGACCATGGCGAAACTGGGGGAGGTCATGGGGCTGCTCGGCGCCGACGCGGACCGCGTCCAGGGCCTGTTCGTCACGGTGGACCCGAAGCGCGACACGCCGCAACTGCTGGCGCGATACGTGCCCGGTTTCCACCCGGCGTTTCTCGGCCTCTACGGCACCGACCATCAGATTGCGAGCGCGGCGAAGGAGTTCAAGGTGTATTTCCAGGCGCAGAAGCCGGGCGAGTCGGGGTTCTACACGGTCGATCATTCCGGCCCGGTGTACGCGCTCGACCGGCGCGGGCGGCTGCGTCTACTCATCAGACCAGAGATGAGCGCGGAATCGGTGGCGCGGGACCTGCGAGTCCTTCTCAAGGAGACCGCCGGGTGACGAGTAGAATCGCGCGCCGCTTACACCGGCTCGGCGCCAACTCGATGCCGACCTGGTTCCTTGCCCTTCGTTGCGTGAGGTTGTGCATTGTTTCCATCGTGCTGCTCGCTTTCGCCGGCGCATCGGCATTCGCACAGTCTGTCACCCTCATGCACGTGCACGGCCTCTCATACAGCGCGGATGGCAGGCGATTGATTATCCCGAGCCATCACGGCCTCGCGGTGTTCGAAAACGGCAAGTGGAGCACGGCGCCCGGGCCGCAGCACGATTACATGGGTTTTTCGGCGACCGCGAAACACCTCTATAGCAGCGGCCATCCGGCGCCGGGATCGGGTCTCGTCAATCCCTTCGGCCTCATCCGCAGCACGGACGGCGGCAGAAGCTGGGACAAGCTCGGGCTCGAGGGCGAGACCGACTTCCATGTTCTCGCCGCGAGCTGGAACACGAACGCGATCGTCGCCTGGAACCTGGCGGCAAGCTCGCGCATGAAGCGGCCCGGCCTGCACTACACGTTGAACGACGGCTTGGCGTGGAAGCGTGCCGCGGCCGTGGGCCTGGACGGCGAGCCGCGCGCGCTCGCGGTGCACCCGGACGATCCGGCGGCGGTCGCCGTGGCGACGTCGAAGGGCGTGTACCTCTCGCGTGATTCGGGCGAGCGATTCGCGGCGATCGCCGCCGGCACCGAGGGTCTGGCGGTTTTCTTCGACCTCGATGGCAAGCATCTGTGGTATGGCGCTTTCAACACCCGCGCGCGCCTCACGCGCATGCCCATCGCGGGTGGACTGCCCGCGGAGGTGGCACTGCCGCCGCTCGGCCGAGACACGGTCGCCTACATCGCCCAGAACCCGCACGCGCGCAGCGAGTACGCCATCGCAACCTTCAACCGCAACGTGTATTTATCCCGCGACGGCGCGCGCACCTGGAAGCAGATCGCGAAGAACGGCGAGGGCAAATAATGACAACAGGGCTTTCAATCCCGCGTTTAATCTTGTTTGCCGGGCTGACTCTCATTGCTTGCATTGCGCAAGCGGATCACCCGGGTCTCGACTTCGGTGCCGCAACCGCGGGACCGGTTCGAACAGTCGCTTCAGCCACGCTGCCGAAGGGCGCCGTGGCCGCGGGCGTGCAGATCGAGTACGCGAGAACACGGCAGTTCACCGATGACCAACTCAAAGGATTCGCGGCAAACGACGTGGCTGCGCACAGTGTGGACGCCGTCGCGACGACCGCGCTCGGGCTGAGCTACGGAGTCACGGACGATCTCACGCTGGGCCTGCTCTTGCCGTACGTGCGCCGCACGAACATCCGTGAGGGCGAAAGCGCCACCGAAGTCCACACGCACGGCGACTCGGCTGGTCTCGGGGATCTCACAGTGCTCGCGAAGTTCCGGGCGCTGAAGGACATTGAAGGCGACGGCATGGCGCTCCTATTGGGGATCAAGGCACCGACCGGAAACACGGATCGGAAAGACCTCGACGGCAATCGCCTTGAATCCGAGCATCAGCCCGGTTCGGGTTCGTGGGATGCGATCGCCGGCGCTGCTGCGACCACCCGCCTTGGCGCTGCGGGCTTGCACGCCAGCGTTCTTTACTCGATCGCCGGTATGGGGGCGCGGCAGACGCGCCTGGGCGATCGAGCGCAGTACGGGGCCGCGTTTGCCTGGCGTTTGGGCGGCGAAACACACGGCCACGAAAGCGGCGCGGCCGAAGCCCATCCGCATGACGCCTGGGAGCTGATGCTCGAGCTGAACGGCGAGTGGGAAGGCAGACAGCGCATCGCGGAAGTAGTAGACCCGAACAGCGGCGGACGCCGGATGTTCCTCTCGCCCGGCGTTCGTTTTGCTTCGGAAAGCGCCTGGGCGGCCTACGCGTCGCTCGGTATTCCGTTCGCTCAGCGCCCGAACGGTGCGCAAACGCAGGTGCGTGGGCGCTTGATCGCCGGATTTGCAATCGGGTTCTGACGTGAGTCCAATGCGAAGTTACTTCGACATCCATGGCGGCCGTTCGTTGAGCGACCGGAGTTTAAGCGAGGCGTGGAGCATATGTTCAGAGGCATGAAATTCGCGAGCTGCGCCCTGTCCTTGTGGTTCGCGATGAATATTTCGACCGGAGTCGCTGCCGGCGAATTGCTTCGCGTGTCCGGCGCGTGGGTGTCGCCGACAGTACCGGGACAGACCGTCGGCGCGGCCTATATGCGGCTGCGCAGCGAGCAGGACGCGGCGCTTGTCAAAGTGGAAACGGACGCTTCACCGACGGCGGAAATGCATCAGATGACAGTGATGAACGATGTCATGCGAATGCGCCGACTTGAACAGGTCGAAATTCCCGCCGGGCAGACGGTCGAGTTTGCTCCGGGCGGGCGTCATGTGATGCTCATGGATCTGCGCCGTCCGTTGAAAGTCGGCGAAAGCGTCCGGGTCACGCTGACGCTCCGTCTGAGAGACGGGCGGGTGTCCCGCGAAACCGTCGTCGCGCCGGTCTTGCGGAAAGCCGCGCACGGCGCTCAGCAATGACAAAGAATCAAACCGAGAGTCTGCATGCGGCGCGCGGTCTGGCCCTACGTTACTACGCGCGGATGGCAAGTCTGGCCGTCGTAGCAATCGTATTCGGATGGCTGCAGCACCTCGTCGCGAGCGATCCGAGCCACATGCCCTCAATGGCGCCTGGTATCGCGCTCGCCATCGGTGCCGCAAACGGCATCGCGGCGTGGATCCTGTTCGGTCCGATCCGCCGCTGTCTCGCGGTGCGCGGGGATCAGTCCACGGCGATGGCGCGTGTCGTGCGCCTGCCACGGCTCTCCGCGGTCTGGACGTTCGTCGTGTCGGCGGTGGTCATGACGCTGCCCTTCGTTATCGGCTCTCTCCAGTGCCCGGAATGTGCGCCGGCAGGCGGAGGGTTCGCACTTTTCTATCACACGCTCCTCATGTCCGTTCATGCGGTGCTCATGGCGCTTTTCATGTACTTTTTCGTCGACGACTATGCCTCCTGGCTCAGGCTCGAGCTTTACCGCCTGGGCGGCTGGGAAATGGCAGCCGGCCGCGGCAGCGTGGCCACGAAGCTGATGGTGGCATATCTCGCGACGGCGGCAGTGCCGTTCGTGCTCGTCTTTCTCGACGTCTTCTTCGCGGACAGCCTCGAGGCGATGCAGATGCTTGATCTGCGGCAGGCGTTCCTACTCGACACCATCGGCGCGCTCGCGATGACGGGCGTGGCGGTCGTGTTCATCCGGCGCGGACTGGTCCGTCCGCTCGATCAGTTGCTCGCCGCCGTGCAACGCGTGGACGCGGGCGATCTTACGGCGCGTGCGCCGGTCGTCTCCGACGACGAGCTGGGGCTGCTCACCGACCGGTTCAACCGGATGGTCGTGCAGCTGCGGGAAAGGAAGTTCCTCCGCAAGACCCTGGGTCATTACGTGTCGAAGCGGATCGCCGACACCATCCTCGCGAACCGTGGCGCCCTCGAACCCATACAGCGGCTCGCGACCATCCTGTTCACCGATATTCAGGGCTTCACCCGCATCGCCGAGAAGCTGCCCCCCGAACGGCTCGTGACCGTGTTGAACGAGTACTTTTCCCGGATCGTGGAGATCGTCGAGCGCAATGGTGGAGTCGTTGCGCAGCTCCAGGGCGATGCGCTGCTGGTCACGTACAACGTGCCGCTTGAGGATCCGGACCACGCGGCAAACGCAGTGCGCGCTGCGCTCGAAATCGAGCGCGAGATCAACCACCGCCGCTTTGGCGATGAGGTCGAATTCATCACGCGGGTGGGCATCAACAGCGGCCCCGTAATCGCTGGCCCCGTGGGCGCGGAACACCGGTTGATCTACACCGTGCACGGCGACGCGGTGAACCTGGCGGCGCGGCTCGAAGCACTCAACAAGGAACGCGGAACGCACATTCTCGTTTCCGAGAGCACGCGGCAACTCGCGGGCAACGGCTTCGCGTTCACCGCGCTCGGAGAAGTCACGGTGAGGGGGAGGTCAGAGCCGGTGCGAGTGTACACGGTTGCGGCATTTGATATTCCAGTGGTGGTAGCGAACCGAGAGGATACCGATCCATGACGATTTTCGTCAGGTGCGGGCCGCCGGCGCCGGCGGCCATCGGAAAGGAGAACGATCTTTAGTTCCGGCGAGCATGCAAACGAGCCGCCTGATCCCAGGCGGCGCATGCTGCTGCAGCGGGCGACCGCGGCCGCCGCGGGCTCGAGTCTGGCGACCGCCTCCTATCCGTTTCTCGCCAGCCCGGCGACGAGCGAACGCGGGTTGGCGCGGCAAGCCGCTCTGGATTCTGCTTCGTACGCCCGATATGCCCGGGCGGCTCGAGACGGTGCGCGATGTGGACAAGCCAAAGCAGGGCTCTGTTCAAAATCCATTACCCCGGTCGATTCGCCCCTCCACGCAGCGCCGGCAGAAACCGCGGAGTCCGGACCGCATAGCGCGCGTACTCGTCGCCGAACCGCGCCAGCATGTAGGCCTCCTCCGTTCTCGCGAGATCGGCGTACATGAAGACGAGAACCGGGAACATGGCGAGCGTAAGCAGGGTCGGCCATTGCAGCAGGAACCCGGACATGATCAGAACGAACCCGACGTACTGCGGATGGCGGATGCGTGCGTAGGCCCCGGTGGTCGCCAGCCGATGGGAGCGCTGCGCGTGGTAGAGGATCTTCCACGCCGACGCCAACAGCCAGAAGCCGGCGACGATCAGGATATTGCCGAGAACGTGGAACGGGCCGAAATGCGGATTGGCCCGCCAGCCGAACATCACCTCGAGCAGGTGCCCGGCGTCATGCGAAAGGAAGTCCACTCCGGGGAAACGGCTCGCGAGCCATCCGGAAAGCAGGTAGATCGTGAGCGGGAACCCGTACATCTCGGTAAACAACGCAACGAGGAACGCGGAAAACGCCCCAAAGGAGCGCCAGTCGCTGGCGTTTTGCGGTTTCGCGAAGCTGAACGCAAAGATGATGAAGACGAGGGAATTGACGATCGCCAGCGACCAGAGACCGTAGGCCGGTGCCGCGTTCGTGTGATCCATGACTGCGCTTCCTCGACAACGTCAGCGCGGCGGATTCGCGGTGGGCTCTTCGCCCTTGTGTCCGCCGTGCCCACCATGCCCATGTCCGTGCCCGAGGAAATGCATCAACGGACAGGCGAGCAGGAGCAGATAGGGCAGCGCGCCGAAAACGTGCGCCAGGTGCTCGGTCAGCAGAAAGAAAGCTGCGACGACCAGAAAGCCAGCAAACACCCAGTTGCGAACCGGGTGCTGCCGGTCTTCCTCATGGCCTTTTTCATCCGGCATTTCCGGCTCCGCGCTTCCCGATTCGACCCAGGCACCCTTGCAACCAACCGCAAAGGAAGACCAAGGTGCATGCCGCATAGCCGACGCCAACCGTCAACGACAGTGCCGCGCCGGTGCGTATTTCTGAACCGTACATTTTGATGCGCTTGGCTCGGCGCTCAGTGACCGGGCTTCAGCGTCCCATGTTCGGTGATGGTCTTCCAGACGGCATTGTTCTTCATCATCAGCTTGCTTCCGTCCTTGGCCTCCATGACTTTGCCGTCCTTCATCTTCTCGCGCTTGCCGGCCGCATCGATGTGCACCATGGCACCGTCCTTGTCGATTACGACCTTGCCTCCGTCCTTAAGCTCGATGGTTTGCGGTTCGGCGGCAAACGCCGCGCCGGCAATGGCGAGCAACAGGATCGGAAATGTCAATTTACGCATGATGGTTTTCCTTTGAAATTGCGCTCCGCACCGACTGGCGTTGCGCCGATGTCAGATTACGGCGACGCCGACGTAGCGTTTTGACATAGGTCAATCGCTGAATTCGAATTGCTGGTCCACATCGGTGCATGCGCACTTATGTGGTGCGCGGCCATGCGCTTCCCGCCTCTCATCCCAGCTTCACCCGATTGAGCCGCAATGCGTTCGTGACCACCGACACGGAACTCAGTGCCATAGCTGCTCCGGCGAACACCGGCGACATCAGCAACCCGAATGCCGGGTAAAGGACGCCGGCCGCCACCGGGATGCCAAGAGCGTTGTAGCCGAATGCGAACACCAGGTTCTGGCGAATGTTGCTCATCGTGGCGCGCGAGAGCACCGCCGCTCGCGCGATGCCACGCAGGTCGCCTTTGACCAGCGTCACGCCGGCGCTCTCCATCGCGACATCGGTGCCGGTGCCCATGGCGATCCCGACATCGGACTGCGCGAGCGCCGGCGCGTCGTTGATGCCGTCGCCGGCCATCGCAACCTTGCGGCCTTCGCCCTGCAGGCGCTTGACGTGGCCGGCCTTGTCCTCGGGCAGCACTTCGGCCAGCGCCTCGTCGATGCCGAGTTGCTTCGCGACCGCATCTGCCGTGCGCTTCGAATCGCCGGTCAGCATCACGACGCGCACGCCGGAGGCCTCGAGCGCCGCGATCGCTTCCCGCGTGCCGTCCTTGATGGGATCGGCGACCGCGGTGATGCCCACGGCCACACCGTCCACCGCGAGGAACACGACCGTCTTGGCCTCCGAACGCCAGGCGTCGGCACGCTCTTCCCACTTCTTCGTATCGACCTTGCGCTCTTCGAGAAACTGCCGGCTGCCGACAAGCACTCGTTTGCCCTCGACATCGGCCTGCACGCCCAGTCCGTTGACCGCTTCGAATGCGCCAGCGGCTTTCGGTACGAGGCCCCGCGCCTTGGCTCCGTCGACGATCGCCAGTCCGATCGGATGCTCGGACAACTGCTCCACGCCCGCGGTCAGCGATAGTGCCTCGTCGTCGTCGATCCCCTCGAAGGCGAAATCTGTCAGCGCGGGATGGCCGAGCGTCAAGGTCCCGGTCTTGTCGACGACGACCGTGTCGATGTCCCGCATGCGCTCGATTGCCTCGGCATTGCGAAACAATATCCCCGCGCGCGCGCCCTGGCCCATGGCAACCGTCATCGAGATCGGCGTTGCAAGCCCGACCGCACAGGGGCAGGCCACGATCAGCACTGCCACCGCATTCAGGAAGGCATAGGTAAAGCGTGGGTCGGGGCCGACGAACCACCATGCGAGCGCAGTAATGACGGCGATGACTACGACAACCTGGACGAAATACGCCGCGATCACATCCGCGAGGCGCTGGATCGGTGCGCGCGTGCGCTGCGCCTCGCCGACCATGTGCACGATGCGCGCGAGCAGCGTGTCCGCGCCGACGCGCTCGGCACGGATCGTCAACGAGCCATTGCCGTTCACGGTAGCGCCAAAGACCTTGTCGTCCGCAGACTTGGCTACCGGGATCGGCTCGCCGGTCATCATCGATTCGTCGATCCGGCTCGCCCCCTCGAGCACGATCCCGTCCACCGGCACCTTTTCGCCCGGCTTTACCCGCAAGCGGTCGCCCACGACCACGCTCTCGAGGCCAACCTGCTCCTCGCTGCCGTCCTCGCGCAACCGCCAAGCCGTGTTCGGCGCAAGTTTCAGCAACTGCTGGATCGCCTGGCTGGTCTGGCCCATGGCGCGCAACTGCAGCACGTCGCCCAGTATCACGAGCGTGACGATCACCGCCGCAGCCTCGAAGTAGGTGCCGACCGCACCGTCGTGCTCGCGGAATTCCTGCGGGAACCACGCCGGGGCCAGCACGGCGGCGAGGCTGAACAGGTAGGCAAGGCCCACGCCGAGCCCGATCAGCGAGTACATGTTGAGCTCGCGATGCACGAGCGAGAACCAGAACTTCTTCAGGATCGGCCATCCCACCCAAAGCACCACCGGCGTGCCGATTGCGAACTCGACCCAACCGCGCGGCCGCGGTTGCAGCCCGAACAGGTCATGCAGTCCGACCATAGGAGACATCGCCAGGATTACGAGCGGGATCGACAACGCCACCCCGACCCACAGCCGCAGCGTAAGGTCGCGCAACTCGGCGTCGTCGGCCTGGCCGGTGCCGGTTCCGGCCACGAGTACCAATGTCATCCCGCATTTCGGGCAGCTTCCCGGCGCATCGCGGACGATTTCGGGGTGCATTGGGCAGGTGTAGACCGCGGCATTGTGGGCAGCCGCGGCAGCTACCGGGGCGCCCTTGTCCGGCGATGCAGGCGGCGTATGCCCGTGGTGATGCTCGTGCCCGGAGTCAGTCATTTTGGTGTCCCCTGAATCGAATCGAGCAGCACGCGCAATCGCGGCAATGCTTCGCGTGCCGCCCGCTCGCCGGCTTCGACCAGCAACTTGAGCGTCGCGGCGTTCATGTCGGAATGCACCGGCAACGGTGGAGCGATCACCAGGTCGGCAGTAGCGCGTTCTTCGAGCGCAAGCTTGCGCGTGAGGATCGAAAACCCCTGGTACAGGGCATCGTAGACCCCGTTGAGTTCCGCCTCCTCCGGCGGGAACGTGACGTCCACCGCGACCACTTTGGCGGCGCCCATCCGCCGTGCGACGCCCACCGGCACCGGGCTGGCAAGACTGCCGTCGACGAACAGGCGGTTTGCGCTCCGCACCGGCTCGATGATGCCGGGCACGCTGCTCGATGCCTGCACCGCGAGACCCAGGTCGCCATGGTCGAAGACCTGGAGCGCCCCGTTCTGCAGGTCGGTTGCGACGGCCGCAAACCGCGTCCGCAGGGCTTCGATCCGGATGGGGCCGACACGCTCGACTACGAAGCGGCGGATCGCGTCCCCGCCGAAGAGCCCCAGCTTCGGAATTGCCCAGTCGCGCAGGACATTCGAGCCGAGTTCCTGCCCGTAACGCATCAACTGGTCTGCACCGATGCCGGCTGCGTAGAGGCCGCCGACGAGGCTGCCTGCGCTCGTGCCGACGATCAAGTCGGGCTTGAAGCCGTTCTGCTCCAGTACGCGGATGACGCCGATGTGCCCGTGGGCGCGGCAGCCGCCGCCGCCCAGCACCAGCGCAAACCGTGCCGGCGAGGCGTGCGCGCCGTGCGCTTCCGTGCCTAACGTCACGCCCGCGATCGCTCCGACGGCGAGTGCAAGAAATCCTCTGCGTTCCACGTGCATGCTCTCAGCCGTGACTCGATGCCGCCGCTGCAAGACTCATGGAAGGTCCCCGTCTTTGGCAATCTGCCGCCAGGTCGAACCGCCGTCCCGCGTAACATAGACATGGCGCCGGTCCGTTGCAATCGCCAGGACGCGAACGTCCGCCGGACTTTGGGCGATGTGAGTGGCGTAGTCCAGTCCGATCGGTGGAAGCCGGACCACGACACGGAATTTGCCGTCCAGGGCGACCGAGACCATCTCGCGCCTCACCGAACGCGCGTAGCGAATGTGCTTGCCATCGATATCGAAAGCAACTGCGGTCGCCGCTTGCCTTCCGTCGATGCGGCGGAAAGACTCGCCGCCGTCACGAGCGAGGTAGAGACCCGCCGAGGTCGCTATCGCGATCGTCCCGGCTTCCTGCGGATGGGCTGAAACTCCGAATATCTCGCCCTCCAGGCCACGCGCGGCCGCGCGTATCCAGGTCCTCCCTTCGTCGCGAGTCACGTGCAGACCCGGATTCGGCATCGCTTTGTTCGGGCGCGAACTCAGCACGTACACCGCTCCGGAACGATAGCCGGCCGCGATTAAATGGAAGTCCGCCTCGCCGCCGAGCGAGAGCGACAGCCAGGTTTCCCCGCCATCGGTGCTCTTGACCAGCCCGAGCGGATCGGGGAGCGAAGAGCCCGGCGGGGGATGGCCGCTCGCGTACATCGCCTTCTCGGACATCGAGAAACCGGCGAAATCATGGATCGGGCCGTTCGCTTCCGACCAAGCTCCGCCCCGGAACACCGCCAGACCGGTGTGGCTCGGCACGAAGAGGGATTTCCCGTCCCGCGAGAAGAACAGGCCGTGCACGTGAACCAGCAAAGGCTCGGTGCCAAATGACGGACATGCCATCACCGCCAGGGCCGCCAGCAGCCCGGCGGCGCCGAGCCCCCTGTCGAGAAATCGCGCCATGCGGATCGGCATGCTGACCTAGCGAACCTGAGCGCTCGACGCGGCGGTCAATTTCCCGGCTCGATCTTCGTCACGATGTAATTACCGCCCACCTTGTCGGCCACGAACTTCACCTTGTCACCGGCCTTGACCTGGTCGAGCATGGCCGGGTCGGCCACCTGGAAAACCATCGTCATGCCCGGCATGTCGAGGTTCACGAGCGGGCCGTGCTTCAGCGTGATCTTCTTCGCCGGCTTGTCGACCTTGCGGACTTCGCCTTCGGACATTGCCAAGGCGCCTGCGGCGGCCGTTGCCTGCGCCGGCTTGTGGTGTGCATCGTCGGCGAGCACGGACTGGGCAGCCATCACTGCAACAAGCATTGTTACGAACGGAATGAATTTCATGACTTCTCCTTTGCGTTTGTTGATAAACAGGTGAATGGATTCGATCCATCCTTTCGGAATTCGTTCATTCAACGACGATCTTGCCGATCATCCCGGCCTCGAAATGGCCCGGCACCAGGCAGCCAAAATAGAACGTGCCGGCCTTGCTGAAGCGCCAGCCCATCTCGCCCGTCTTCGAGGGAGCGACATGCGCCATGTACGGCTCGTCATGTTCCATGCCCGGATGCTTTCTCATCAATTCGGAATGCTTCTTGAGGTCGTCCATCGTGCCGAGCACCATTTCGTGCATGAGTTTTCCCTTGTTGGTGACCACGAAGCGCACGGTGTCGCCGCGCTTCACCATCACCTCGCTCGGCGTGAACCGCAGGGTGTCGGCCATTTCGATGTGCATTGTCCTGGCGGCTTTCTTCGGGTCGGATGCGACACCGAACGGCATCTGCTCCGCCTTGGAATAGTCGATCTTCGGGGATGCAACGTGCTTGTCGCCATGCGCATGCGCAGCCGCGGAGAAGAACATCGGGCAGACGATGAGCGGCAATAGATTTCGAAACTTCTTCATTTGTCTTTCCTCGGTTGGTGGCAGTAATTTGTCTGGAGAGTCAATATCCGCGCGGGCCTTCGATCAAAAATGGCAGCAATGGGATTTGGCCGACGGTCAATGCCCATGACCGCCTCCGGCCCTGGGCTTGCGCACCTGCACCTCGGCTGCGGCCGGCTTGCCCTGCGCAGGCATCGATTGCGCGCCTTCGGACTTGAAGCGCGCGGGATCGGCGATCGGCCCGGTCCATTCGTGCGCAATTGTTCCCGGCGGATGCTCGTACCAGCCAGGGTCCGTGTAGTCGCCCCGCTTCTGGTCGCGACGCACCTTGAGCACGCTGAACATGCCGCCCATCTCCACCGAGCCGAACGGGCCGGCACCGGTCATCATCGGCAGCGTGTTTTCGGGCAGAGGCATTTCCATCTCGGCCATGTCCGCCATGCCGCGCTCGCCCATCACCATGTAGTCCGGAATCAGGCGCGTGATCTGGCGCGCGACCCCGCGGTGCTCGACTCCAATCAGCGTCGGGACATCGTGGCCCATGGCGTTCATCGTGTGGTGCGATTTGTGGCAATGGAAGGCCCAATCGCCTTCCTCGTCCGCGAGGAATTCGACCTGGCGCATTTGGCCGACGGCGACGTCGGCGGTGACCTCGTATTGCCGGCTGCTCTTCGGGGTCGGCCCGCCGTCCGTTCCGGTGACGAGGAACTCGTGGCCATGCAGATGGATCGGATGATTGGTCATCGTCAGGTTGCCGATCCGGATGCGCACCTTGTCGTTCTTGCGTACCACCAGCGGGTCGATCCCCGGGAAGGCGCGGCTGTTCCAGGTCCACAGGTTGAAGTCGAGCATCGTCATGATCTTCGGCGTGTAGCTGCCGGGGTCGATGTCGTAGGCGTTCAGCAGGAAGCAGAAGTCGCGGTCCACCGGGTCGATCAGCGGGTGTCTGCCTTTCGGATGCGTGACCCAGAATCCCATCATGCCCATCGCCATCTGGGTCATCTCGTCCGCATGCGGGTGGTACATGAAGGTGCCGGGCCTGCGCGCGACGAACTCGTAGACGAAGGTCTTGCCGGCACCGATCGCAGGCTGGTTCAGCCCGCCGACCCCGTCCATGCCGTTCGGCAGGCGCTGGCCGTGCCAGTGGATGCTCGTATGCTCGGGCAGCCGGTTGGTGACGAACAGGCGCACGCGGTCGCCCTCGACCACCTCGATCGTCGGGCCGGGCGACTGCCCGTTGTAGCCCCACAGGTGCGCCTTCATGCCGGGCGCGATCTCGCGCACCACCGGCTCGGCGACCAGGTGGAATTCCTTTACGCCGGCGTTCATGCGCCACGGCAATGTCCAGCCGTTGAGCGTGACCACCGGGTTGTAGGGCTGGCCGGTATTGGGGACGAGCGGCGGTTGCGTGTCCGCCTTGTCGGTGCTCACGATTTCGGGCAAAGCGGCGTGGGCAACGCGACTCACCGCTGCGGCCGCGAGCGTGGATCCGGCAAGCGCCGCACCGCGAAGGAAACCTCTTCTAGAATTCATCTCTGGCATCCTCGTTCAGTGTCTCGCGCCGGATCCGGCAGGGGTTTTGGCGTCTTTCGGCGAGAACCCCGTCGCAGGCGTCCCGATGAGCGACATCTGCAAGTCTGCCTCCGCCAACCAGAAGTCGCGCAAGGCCTCGATTGCGCTGCTGACGCTCGAAATCTGCTCACGGGCGTCCGCGAGCAGTTCGAACACGCCGATCAGCATGCCGTTGTAGCGCAGCATGTTCTCATCGGCGACGCGCCTCTTCACGGGGACGACTTCTTCGCGATAGTGGCGCGCGATGTCCCAGCTCGATCGATAGGCCGCGTAGCTTTCACGCACCTCCGAACGTGCGTTCACCGCGGCTTCAGCCGCGCGATCCACCGCCTGCATGTAGATCGCCTCGGCTTTTGCGACCCGTGCGGTCCCCCAGTCGAAGATCGGCAGCTCGAAACCGATCTCGTAGCCCTTCTTCCATTGATTGCGATGGGCGCCTTCGAGAACGCGCGCAGGACCGAACTCGAGCACGTTGACGAAGCGCGTTGCTTTCGTGAGGCCCAGATTCTTGGCCAACGCCTGCGTCTCGAGCCGCACTGCCTGCAGATCCAGCCGCTCCTGCATCGCGCGGCGCTCGATGTCGGGCAAATCCTCGGCTGCCTTGGGCAAGTCGGGCAGGCGCTCGGGAAGCTTGAGAGCCGCCTGTTCACCCCAGACGCCCAACAGCCGCACTAACCGCTCGCGCGCGGCGGTGCGCGCCTGTTCGGCCCGGGCGAGGTTGAGCGCCGCGTCGGCATAAAAGCCCTGTTCGCGCGCCTGCTCGAGGCGGTTCCAGTTGCCCACGCGCGCCATACGCCGGGCGAGCGCTGCCCCGGCATCGGCCACGTCCTTGACTTGCCGCGCGTAGCGTACCGACTCGTCCGCCGCAAGCGCGGCGAAATAGGCCTTGCGGGTTTCGGACGCCAGTCGCAGGACTTCGAGCGCGACGCCGCGCTGAATTCGCGCGAAATTGCGCGCCTCGATCTCGGAGGCCATGGGCATCGTGATCAGCGAGAACACATTCATAGTCAGAATCCGCTCGATCTTCCACTCGCGACCGAGCACCTCGTCGTCGCGCGACGTATGCAGCATCGAGAATCTCGGATTGGGAAGTCTTCCCGCCTGCACGAAGTCGGCTTCGCCTACGCCGAGTTCCGCGAATTGGGCCTGGAGCCCCCTGTTGTTGAACAAGGCGACCTGCACCGCGTCGTCGGCAGAGAGCGGTCCGGCGAGAAGCTCGGCGACGCGCTTTTCGACGGTGACACGCTGTTCGTCCGTCTTGATCCACGCGACCTCCTTACCGGCCCGCTCCTTGACCGTGCGTTCCACGATTCCGAACCCGCCGTCCTCGCTGAAACTCGCGCACCCGCCGAGGACGATCGTGGCGAAAGCCAACGCGGCAAGCCGCGCGCTCATTGCTTGCCGCCTGGCATCGTGTGTCCCCCGTGCGCGCCCGGCGCACCCCGCCCGGTCGCGGGCCGCGTCGGCGCAGTTACGGGCATCGCATTGCCGGCATCCGGCGCCTGCGCTTCGCGCGCGTACTCCCGCCACCCGCCGATGCGGCCCACTTCCTCGTTGGCGGCACGCCAGTCGCCGACGGCTTCGTCGCCCAGGGCGCGATAGCCTTCGAACGGCGAGCGATACGCCGCGGCCGGCACCTTCGCTTCGGGATCGGCGGGATCGGCCGGGGTCTGCGCAACGACTGTCGCGACCCAGGACGCAGCCATGGCAATGGCGGCAAATCGCGCCCGAAAATTTCGTTTTGGACTCATGTCCAGGCTCCTGCGTTGGTTCGTGATCCGTGCGCCTGCACGCACGGGGTTGGCGGCTCAGCGAGCCGCGCTACGAGTCAGCGGGACCGGACGAGAGGGGGCCGTTCGAGTTGCGCCGGGACAACGCCCGTGAAACCGCGCTCGGCGAAGGCAATGACGCCTGCCCCCCGGGGCTCGGGCGAGACGGAAGTCCACCCTGCGGGAACGACGGCGCCGCCGACACAGCAAGCGGCACAGGCACTGCATGAGGAAGCCGCTGGCGAGCCCTGCGACCCTCCCGCATCCCCGGTTGCCACCGCCTCGTGGTCGTGGGATTGATCGACCTCGTGCCCACCACGACTGTCGTGCGCACTACCCTCGTGGCCGTGTCCGTCCGCCTGTGCGTGATGGTCGTGGCCCTCCGCCAGCGCGGATTCATCGTGCTGGTCCTGTGCGCAATGCCACATCGCCACCGCGGCCATGCCGCGCAGCGGCAGCGCGACGAGCGCCACAAGGAGGATCAGCAGTTTCAGCTTAACGGCCATTCGAAGATGTTAGCACGCTCGATTCATCAGGTTATCGGACACACTGCCGCCAGCTTGGTTCAATCGAAACGATTCTGAACCTTGCCATGGCAGGAAGGTCAAGCACCCCGTGGGCGATGCACGTGCATGGCCTCACTCTTCTCTTCGTGCCAATGGCAGTATTTTGTCATGAGAGCCAGTATTCACGCGGACTTAGGTTGAAAAATGGCAGCATTCAATGGCCCGGCCGGCGTACGCTCGATGCCGGCGCGGGCTTTCCCGGGGCGGCGAGTTCGTCGAGGATCGGGCACTCCGGCCGCTCGTCGCCGTGGCAATGCGCGGCCAGGCGCTCCAGCGTGGCCTTCATTGCGTGCATTTCCGCGATCTTCCCTTCGAGCTCGCGGATATGCTCCAGCGCGAGTTTCTTCACCCGGCTGCTCGGGCGGCGGCGGTCGTGCCACAGGCCGAGCAACTCCCCGATCTGCTTGATCGGGAACCCGAGGCTGCGGGCCTGGCGGATGAAGCGCAGCACGTGGACCTCGTTGGGCGTGTAGGTCCGGTAGCCAGAATAGGTGCGCTTCGCCTTCGGGATCAGCCCGATGTCCTCGTAGTGCCGGATCATCTTGGCCGACACGCCCGCGGCGGCTGCGGCGTCGCCGATGTTGAGGGGTCGTGAATCCATCCGAGTCTCTCCCAGTCAGTTCGCTGCGCCGCCGGCGGGCCGCCAGCGGCGCAGCAGCAGCGCATTCGTCACGACGCTCGAGCTGCTGAAGGCCATCGCCGCGCCGGCCACGATCGGGCTGAGCAGGCCGAACGCGGCCAGCGGGATGCCCACCGTGTTGAACATGAAAGCCCAGAACAGATTCTGCCGGATCTTGCGCCGGGTCCGCCCGGCAATGTCGATCGCATCGGCCACCAGCCGGGGATCCGCGCGCATGATCGTAATGCCTGCGGCGTGCATCGCGACATCGGTGCCGGTGGACATCGCGATGCCGACATCCGCGGCCGCGAGCGCGGGTGCGTCGTTGATCCCGTCCCCCACCATGGCCACGACTTCGCCCGAATTACGCAGCGCGTCGACCGCGTGCGCCTTTTCGTCCGGCAGGATGTTGGCGCGCACCGACC
This sequence comes from uncultured Bordetella sp., assembly GCA_964599095.1. GTDB lineage: Bacteria > Pseudomonadota > Gammaproteobacteria > Burkholderiales > SG8-39 > SZAS-79. Next base: position 6,356 of record CAZREB010000014.1, on the reverse strand, counting down.
CGATGCCGACTTCTGCGGCCACCGCATTGGCGCTGCTGGGGTTGTCGCCGGTGAGCATGACGGTGCGCACGCCACGCGCATGCAATTTCGTGACCGCCTCGCGCGAGGTGGGCCTGATCGCGTCGCCGAAGGCCAGCAGCCCGTCGAGCACCCGAGTGCCGGCTTCATCGTGCGCGAGCCAGGCGATCGTCCGGCCTTCGGACTCGAGCCGCCGGGCAATCGTCTCCGTCCCCTGCAGCGGCACGCCCAGTTCGAGCATCAGGCGCAGGCTGCCAAGGTAGTGAGTCGCGCCGCCGACGCCGGCCTGCATACCGCGGCCGGGCAGCGCCTTCACGTCCCCGGCCCTCGGGACCTGCAGTCCCCGGGCGGTCGCCGCGGCAATGACCGCCCTTGCAAGCGGATGATCGCTGCCTTGCTGGATCGCAGCCGCGATCCGCAACAGCCCGTCGGCTGCGCCGCGAACCGGCTCGAGCGCGACCAGCGCCGGGCGGCCTTCGGTCAGCGTCCCCGTCTTGTCGAAGGCCACGCTGGTGATCGCGTGTGCCTTCTCGAGCACTTCGGGATCCTTGATCAGGATGCCGTGGCGCGCGGCGACGCCTGTCCCGGCAATGACGGCCGCCGGCGTGGCGAGGCCGAGGGCGCAGGGGCAGGCGATCACGAGGACGGCAACTGCGTTCAGGAGTCCTTCTTCCCAGCGGCCTCCTCCCAGGCCCCATGCGAGCAGCGTGACCAGCGCGAGTACGACCACTACCGGAACGAAGACCGCGCTGATGCGGTCCACCAACCGCTGGATCGGCGCCTTGGCCGCCTGCGCGTCCTCGACGAGCCGGATGATGCGCGACAGCGTCGATTCGGCCCCGACGGCGAGCGTCTCGACGAGCAGCAGGCCGTCCGCGTTGACCGAGCCGCCGGTCACACGGCTCTCCGGCGCCTTCTCTACCGGCACGCTTTCACCGGTGACCAGCGATTCGTCGACGAAGCTGGAGCCTTCGCGCACGACGCCGTCCACCGGGACGCGGTCGCCGGGGCGCACGACGACGAGATCGCCGACCAGCACCTGGTCGAGCGCGATCTCCGAGTCGATGCCGTTGCGCCGCACGCGCGCCCGTTCCGGCCGCAGCGAGGCGAGAGCACGGATCGCCTCGGTCGCCTGGTGCTTCGCACGCGATTCCAGCCACTTGCCCAGCAGCACCAGCGTGATCACCGCGGACGAGGCCTCGAAGTACAGGTCGAATTCCATCCCATGGCCCGCGTGGGCGATGACCTGCCAGGCCGACAGCCCGTAGGCCGCGCTGGTGCCCAGCGCCACCAGCAGGTCCATGTTTCCGGAGCCGGCTTTCAAGGCGCCCCAGCCTGCGCGGTAGAAGCGCGCGCCGAACCAGAACTGCACTATGGTCGCCAGCACGAACTGCACGTATCCGGGCAGCATCCAGTCGGCCCCGAAGACCGCGGCGACCATCGGGGTGACCAGCGGCACCGTCAGCAGTCCGGCAATCGCGGACGGTGCCCATCCCGGCAAAGCGGCCCGCGCCGGCGGCCAGGACGAAGTCCCGGTGGCCGCAACAGGCGCTGCAACGTAGCCAGCGCCGGCCACGGCCGCCATCAGCGCCTCCTGCGTGGCCGGCGGCGCAAAGCGGATGCGCGCCCGCTCGGTGGCGAAATTGACCGAGGCGCTGAGCACGCCCGGCACGCGGGCCAGCGCCTTCTCGACGCGGTTGACGCAGGCGGTGCAGGTCATGCCTTCGACTTGCAGTGTGTGTTCGTTACTCATTGCGCATCTCCAGGGTTGGCGACGATGCGCAGGCTCCACCTTCCTACCGTGGGAAGGTCAAGCGGCGGATTAGGCTTGACCTTCCCACCGTGGCAAGCCCCAGCCTGCGAAGTCCCTGAACAACCCCGATGAGGACACCATGATTGAATTCAAAGTCGAAGACATGACCTGCGGCCACTGCGCCGGCGTGATCGGAAAAGCCGTCAAGTCGGTCGAGCCGGGCGCCCGGCTCGAAGTCGACCTCGCAGCCAAGCGCGTGCGCATCGACGGGCAGGCCGAAGCGGCCGAATTTGCAGATGCGATCCGCGAGGCCGGCTACACGCCGGTTGAAGTGAACTAGCGCCCGGAACCCGGCCCCGGCGGCCGCAGGTCGCCCGGGGTCAGGAGCGCGCGGGAGACGGCGCGTCCTTGCGGACCCGCACCGCCGACCACGCGGCCGCGCCCTTGCCGGAGCCATCGATCCTCTCGCCGGTCACGCGGCCGGCGTAGTCGATGCCGCCTGCCTGGAAGCGGATCCGGTTGCCGAGCATGCGCCCGGCGACCGGCAGGACTTTCTCGCCCATCCTGAGCTCGCCGCTCAGGATCTGGAACTCCTGCTTCAGCGTGAGCTCGCCCTGCGGCAGCTTCCAGGTCCCGGCGACTTTCGCCGGCACGACCCACAGGTACGCGGAGCAGAACGACGTGCAGCCGTCCGACACGTTGACGCGCCCGTCTTCGGTCCAGTCGCCCATCGTGAAAGTGTTCGAGACCAGCCGGGTGCCGGGCTTGAGGTCGAGCAGCTTGGGGCGAAGCTGCAGGTTGATCCGGTCGAGCAGGAACATGGTGATGACGGTAGCCTTGGAAAAATCGCTCTCGAAAAGGTCGGCCTTGACGAACGTGGCCTTGTCCGCGACGCCGGCCTGCAGCGCATTGCGCTTCGAGAGCTCGACCATGTCGGGGTTGTACTCGATGCCCATTGCGCGCACGCCTCGCTTGGCGGCGGTGATCACGGTGCGGCCATCGCCCGAGCCGAGGTCGATCAGGATGTCCTTCGGCGTGACCTTGGCCATGTCGAGCATCTTGTCCACCAGCGCCTGGGGCGTCGGCACCCAGACCACGTCCTTGCCTTCCTGGCCGACCGAAGGTTCGTAGGCCGCCGGGGCCGATTGTGCGAGGGCGCCGCCTGCGCCGGCCGACAAGGCGAGCGCAACGAGCAATCGACGTGCATGAATCAAAGCGTGCATGGAAGTCTCCCGTTTTCCATTTTGGACAATCCGACTGGCACGAGACCGGCCTTGGGAGCCGGCCCCGCAACATGAAACTTCAACTTTAACGCTATCGTGCGGAACGCTTCAGGTGCCGGCGGCCTGCCGCACGGCAGCGGCAATCGTCTCGGCGCCCTTCTCGATCGCGGCGCGCGGCTCGCCTTCGACCATGACGCGCAGCACCGGTTCTGTGCCGGACGGGCGAAGCAGGACGCGGCCCCGGCCGGCAAGGGCGGCCTCGACCTCCTCTTGGGCCGCGGCGATCCGCGCATGCGCCTTCCAGTCGAAGCCACGCGCGACCTTCACGTTGACGAGCACCTGCGGGTAGAGGGTCAGGTCCCCGATCAGCTGCGCGAGCGGCTGGCCGGATTCGCGGATCGCAGTCAGCACCTGCAGCGCCGAGACCAGGCCGTCGCCGGTGGTGTGTTTGTCGAGGCAAATGATGTGGCCGGAGTTCTCGCCGCCGTACAGCCAGCCCTTTGCGCGCAGCATCTCGAGCACGTAGCGATCGCCGACCTTGGCGCGGCCGAACGGGATGCCCATGCGCCCGATCGCCTGCTCCATGCCGAGGTTGGTCATCAGCGTGCCTGCGACGCCTGTGACCTTCTCGCGCCGGGCGCGGTGCTTGACGACCGCATACAGCAGTTCGTCGCCGTCGTACAGCCGGCCCGACGCGTCGGCCATGACGATCCGGTCGGCGTCGCCGTCCAGGGCCACGCCGTAGTCGGCCTTGTTGCGCTTGACCGCCATCACGAGCTGGTCGGGCGCGGTTGCGCCGAACATGTCGTTGATGTTGAAACCGTCGGGCTGCACGCCGATCGGCACGACGTCGGCGCCGAGTTCATGGAAAACGTGCGGCGCCACGTGGTAGGCCGCGCCGTGTGCGCAGTCCACCACCAGCTTCATTCCCTTGAGGTCGAGCTCGTTCGGGAAGCTCGACTTGCAGAACTCGATGTAGCGGCCGGCCGCGTCGTCGATGCGCCGCGCACGCCCGAGCTGCGCCGCGGCGTTGCAGCCCATCGTGAACTCGAGCGCCTGCTCCATCTGCTGCTCGAATTCGTCGGGCAGCTTGAATCCGTCGCCCGAGAAGAACTTGATGCCGTTGTCCGGATAGGCATTGTGCGAGGCGCTGATCACCACGCCGGCCATCAGCCTGAGCGCGCGCGTGAGGTACGCCACGCCGGGGGTCGGCAGCGGCCCGCACAGCAGCACGTCGACCCCGGCGGCGGAAAACCCGGCTTCGAGCGCCGCCTCGAGCATGTAGCCCGAGATCCGGGTGTCCTTGCCGATCAGCACGGCGGGCCGGTCGGACGCCGCCGCCGCGCCGCGGCGTTCGGTCAGGACCTTGCCTGCGGCATAACCCAGCCGCAGCACGAAATCGGCGGTCATCGGCGCCTGTCCCACGGTGCCGCGCACGCCGTCGGTCCCGAAATACTTTCTGCTCATCCTGCCTCCACAGCCTTCCAGACGGCGAGCGCGTCGCGCGTTTCGCCCACATCGTGCACCCTGAGTATTGTCGCCCCGCGCTGTGCGGCGAGCAAAGCGGCGGTCACGCTGCCGACCATCCGGTCGCCGGCGGCGCGCCCGGTGATCCTTCCGATGGTCGCCTTCCGGGAGAGTCCCGCAAGCACCGGCAGGCCCTGCGCAGCGAGGCTCCGCAGGTTGCGCAACAGCACGAGGTTGTGGGCGGCGGTCTTGCCGAACCCGAAGCCGGGATCGATCACGATCCGGTTTCGGGCGATGCCGGCCGATTCCGCTGCGGCGACACGGCCCGCGAGGAATCCGGAGACTTCGGCCACCACGTCGTCGTATTGCGGGTCTTTCTGCATCGTCGCGGGGTCGCCCTTCTTGTGCATCAGGCACACCGCGCAGTCGGCGAGCGCGACGGCCTCGAACGCGCCGGGTGCCGACAACGCCTCGATGTCGTTGATCATCGATGCGCCCTCGGCGAGCACGGCACGCATGACCGCGGGCCGGCGGGTGTCTACTGAAACGGGGATCGGGAGGTCGCGGATCCCGCGCAGGACCGGCAGCAGGCGGGCGAGTTCTTCGTTCTCATCGACCGGCTGAGCACCGGGCCGGGTGGATTCGGCCCCGATGTCGACGATTGCCGCGCCTTCGTCGGCCAGCCGCCTCGCCTGCGCAATCGCGGCCTGCGGCGCAAGGAAAGCTCCGCCGTCGGAAAAGGAGTCGGGCGTGATGTTCACCACGCCCATGAGCAAGGGGAAATCCAGCGGCAGAGAGAACCTGCCGCAATGGAGAAGCGTGGTCAGCTCGCTGCGGGCGCCGCCGCGCTCGGGGCGTCCTGCGACGGCGGCGGCATCGGGCCGGAGGCGGCCACCACTTTCGGCGGGCGCGGCGGCTTGCCGGCCATGATGTCGTTCAGCTGGTCGGCGTCGAGCGTCTCCCACTCGAGCAGCGCCGCGGCCATCGCCTCGACCTTGTCGCGGTTCTCCTCGATCAGCTTGCGCGCCAACGCGTACTGCATGTCGATGATGCGGCGGATCTCGACGTCCACCTGGCGCATCGTCTGCTCGGACACGTTCTTGTGGGTCGTGATCGAGCGGCCGAGGAACACCTCGCCCTCGTTCTCGCCGTAAACCATCGTGCCCAGCGCGTCGGACATGCCCCAGTGCGTCACCATGCGGCGCGCGATGTCGGTGGCGCGCTCGAAGTCGTTCGACGCGCCGGTGGTCATCTGGTGCATGAAGATCTCTTCGGCGATCCGGCCGCCAAACAGCACCGCGATCGTGTTCAGCAGGCGCTCGCGGTCCTGGCTGTAGCGGTCTTCGGCCGGCAGCTGCATCGTCACGCCGAGCGCGCGGCCGCGCGGGATGATCGTCACCTTGTGCACCGGATCGGTCTTGGGCAGCATCTTGGCCACCAGCACGTGGCCGGACTCGTGGTACGCGGTGTTCCTGCGCTCTTCCTCGGGCATCACCATCGAGCGGCGCTCGGCGCCCATCATGATCTTGTCCTTGGCGCGCTCGAAGTCCTCCATGTCCACGAGGCGCTTGGTCTTCCTCGCCGCGAACAGCGCCGCCTCGTTGACGAGGTTGGCGAGGTCGGCGCCCGAGAAGCCCGGCGTGCCGCGCGCGATGATGTCGGCCTTGACGTCCGGCGCCAGCGGCACCTTGCGCATGTGCACCATCAGGATCTGCTCGCGGCCGCGGATGTCGGGCAGCGGCACCACCACCTGGCGGTCGAAACGGCCCGGCCGCATCAGCGCAGGGTCGAGCACGTCCGGCCGGTTGGTCGCGGCGATGACGATCACGCCGACGTTGGCCTCGAAGCCGTCCATCTCGACCAGCAGCTGGTTCAGCGTCTGCTCGCGCTCGTCG
>CAZREB010000013.1:21440-131075 GCA_964599095.1 uncultured Bordetella sp. | reverse complement strand
CGTCCCCACGTTCACGTGCGGCTTGGTCCGTTCGAATTTGCCTTTTGCCATGATGCTTTCTCTATGTCAGTAGTTGTCTATTTCTTGCTGCTGATGATCGCTTCGGCAACGCTCCGGGGCGCCTCGGCGTAGTGCTTGAATTCCATCGTGTAGGTCGCCCGGCCCTGGGTGAGCGAACGCAGCGTCGTCGAGTAGCCGAACATCTCGGCCAGGGGCACTTCGCCCTTGATCGCCTTGCCGCTGGGCAGGTCGTCCATGCCCTGGATCACGCCGCGGCGGGAGGAAAGGTCGCCCATCACGTCGCCCATTTTTTCTTCCGGCGTCTCGACCTCGACTGCCATGATCGGCTCGAGCAGCACCGGCGTAGCGCTCTTCATGCCGTCCTTGAACGCGAAGATCGCCGCCATCTTGAAGGCATTCTCGTTCGAGTCCACCTCGTGGAACGAGCCGTCGAACAGCGTGACCTTGACGTCAACCACCGGGTAGCCGGCCAGCACGCCGTCCAGCAGTGCCTCGGCGACGCCTTTCTGCACCGCCGGGATGAATTCGCGCGGCACCGCGCCGCCCTTGATCGCATCGACGAACTCGAACCCCTTGCCGGCAGCCTGCGGCTCGAGCTTGAGCCAGACGTGCCCGTACTGCCCGCGCCCGCCGGACTGCTTGACGAACTTGCCTTCCTGCTCGACCTGCTTCTTGAACGTCTCGCGGTACGCGACCTGCGGCTTGCCGACCGAGGCCTCGACGCCGAACTCGCGGCGCATCCGGTCCACGATGATCTCGAGGTGCAACTCGCCCATGCCCGAGATGATCGTCTGGCCGGACTCTTCGTCGGTATGCACGCGGAACGAGGGGTCTTCCTGCGCGAGCCGATTGAGCGCGACGCCCATCTTTTCCTGGTCGGCCTTGGTCTTCGGTTCCACCGCCTGCGAAATCACCGGCTCGGGGAACACCATCTTTTCGAGGGTGATGACCTTGTTGACGTCGCAGATCGTCTCGCCGGTGGTCACATCCTTCATGCCGACGGCCGCGGCGATGTCGCCGGCGCGCACTTCCTTGATCTCATCGCGCTGGTTGGCGTGCATCTGCAACAGGCGGCCGATGCGTTCCTTCTTGCCGCGTACCGACGTGTACACCGTGTCGCCGGAGGTGAGCACGCCGGAGTACACGCGAATGAACGTCAGCTGGCCCACGTACGGGTCGGTCGCGATCTTGAACGCCAGGCCGGCGAACGGCTGGTCGTCGCCCGCGGGCCGGGTTTCGGGCTGGCCGCGGTCGTTCTCGCCCTTGACCGGCGGGATGTCCACCGGCGAGGGCAGGTATTCGACCACCGCGTCGAGCATCGCCTGGACGCCCTTGTTCTTGAATGCGGAGCCGCACAGCATCGGGACGATCTCGTTGTTGATCGTGCGGATGCGCAGGCCCTGCTTGATTTCCTCGGCCGACAGGTCGCCGGATTCGAGGTACCTGTTCATCAGCTCCTCGTTCGCCTCGGCGGCCGTCTCGACCATCTTTTCGCGCCACTGCTTCGCGTCGGCGATCAGTTCGGCAGGGACGTCCTTCTTCTCGAACTTCATGCCCTGGGTCGAATCGTCCCAGTAGATCGCCTTCATGCCGACGAGGTCGATCACGCCCGCGAAATTCTCCTCGGACCCGATCGGGACCTGGATCGCAACGACGTTTGCCTTGAGGCGCGCCTTCATCTGGTCGTAGACCTTGAAGAAGTTCGCGCCGACGCGGTCCATCTTGTTGACGAACGCGAGGCGCGGCACCTTGTACTTGTTGGCCTGGCGCCAGACCGTCTCCGACTGCGGCTGCACACCGCCCACCGCGCAGTACACCATGCACGCTCCGTCGAGAACGCGCATCGAGCGCTCGACTTCGATGGTGAAGTCGACGTGGCCCGGGGTGTCTATGATGTTGATCCGGTGCTCGGGGAAGGACAGGTCCATCCCCTTCCAGAAGCAGGTGGTGGCCGCGGAGGTGATCGTGATGCCGCGTTCCTGCTCCTGCTCCATCCAGTCCATCGTCGCGGCGCCGTCGTGCACCTCGCCGATCTTGTGGTTCACGCCCGTGTAGAAAAGGATGCGCTCCGTGGTCGTGGTCTTGCCCGCATCGATGTGCGCACTGATGCCGATGTTGCGATAGCGCTCGATGGGAGTCTTGCGTGCCACGGGGATGCCCTGCCTCTCTCTAGAACCGGTAGTGCGCGAACGCCTTGTTCGCTTCGGCCATGCGGTGCACTTCGTCGCGCTTCTTCATCGCGCCGCCGCGGCCCTCGGCCGCTTCCATGAGCTCGCCGGCCAGGCGGATGCCCATGGATTTCTCGCCGCGCTTCTCGGCCGCCTCGCGGATCCAGCGCATCGCCAGCGCGACGCGGCGGACCGGCCGCACCTCGACCGGGACCTGGTAGTTCGCGCCGCCGACCCGACGGCTCTTCACCTCGACCATCGGCTTCACGTTCTGGACCGCCTGCGTGAACACCTCGATCGGGTCCTTGCCCGACTTGGTCTTGATCGAATCCAGCGCGCCGTAAAGGATGCGCTCGGCGACCGACTTCTTGCCGCGCGTCATGATGACGTTGACGAATTTCGCGACATCCGTGTTGCTGAACTTGGGATCCGGCAGGATCTCGCGCTTGGGTACTTCTCTGCGACGTGGCATGGTGTTGTCCTATTCCGTGGCGGCGGTGGCGATCAGGCCGCCTTGGGGCGCTTGGCGCCGTACTTCGAGCGGCTCTGCTTGCGGTCCTTGACGCCCTGGGTGTCGAGCGAGCCGCGCACGATGTGGTAACGCACACCCGGCAGGTCCTTGACGCGGCCGCCGCGGATGAGCACCACCGAGTGCTCCTGGAGGTTGTGGCCTTCGCCGCCGATATAGCCGATGACCTCGAAGCCGTTGGTCAGGCGCACTTTCGCGACCTTCCGCAGCGCCGAGTTCGGCTTTTTCGGGGTGGTCGTGTAGACCCTCGTGCAGACCCCGCGCTTCTGGGGCGATCCGGCAAGCGCCGGCACCTTCGATTTGGAAGGCTTGGCGGAGCGCCCTTGGCGCACTAACTGATTGACGGTAGGCATGTTTTCCGGGTTCCAAAAACAAACCGGGACGGCGCCTCGATCGCCATGCTTAGGCGGTGGGCCGGCCCGGGTGCAAAAAAGAGGCCGGATTATAAAGAGCTTTTCGAAGTCTAGTCAAGGCTCGCGACGCCCCGCGGCCGGGTCGGATCGGGGCGGCAGCTAAGGTGCTGGGTCGCGGACGAAGCCGAAACGCCGCTCGACCTCGTGACCGGCCAGGTTGCCCACCCGGAAGCAACCCGGAACCAGCCTCAGGAGCCCCGCCGCCACCTCGTCGGCGATTGCCGGAAGGTCCCTGTCGTCGAGCAGACCCACCCTGCCGGGCGCAGCAAGCAGCAGCGACCCCTCGTCGTCGAGCCAGACCCCATCGATTCGGTGGAGCTCCCGGCCGCAGTGGTCGGTTACCGCGCCGCGGTCGATCCTGAACACGAAGGGGGCGTAGGCGAGCTGTACGAAAACGCGTTGCGGCCCGTTCTGGAAGAACCACCGCCCGCGTTCGTCGCCGGCGTAATTCCTGTCGATGAAGGCCTTCAGCGCCCGGTTCCCTACCGTGCCGAACACCGGTTCGCGCCCTTCGGAGGCCCCCCGGACGCGCCAGTTCCCGCGACGGTCGAGCCGCAACCACCCGAAGACGTCGGGCACGTCCGGCCACTTGAGCATCGAACGGATGACGACGTCGTCCATCCTGCGCGGCAGGCCCGGCGCCGCCCGTTCAGGCCGGCGCGATCCCGCCGATCTCGATGGGCTGGGGCACCGCCACGCCGAAGCCCTGCGCGAACCCGACCGACATCTTCGTGAGTTGCGCGACCACCGCGTCTTCCTCCACGCACTCGGCAATGATCCCGATGCCCGCGAGCTCGCAGACCCGGACGATGGCCTTCATCTTCAGCTGCGCCGCGGGACTGGCGGGGATCTTGCGCACCACTGAGCCGTCGACCTTGATGAAATCGGGCTGCAACTCCTTCAGCGCCGCAAACGAGACCGAGCGGCGCGCAAAGCCGTCGATGATGACTTTGCAGCCCATCGCGTGAACTGCCCGAGCGAACGAGGCTGCGGCCTCGGGGCGCTGGAGCGTATCGGTCTCGTCGATCTCCACGCACAGCCGCGCCGGGTCCGCCCCGGACGACACGAGGGTGAGCGAAAGGAAATCCGCCAGCCTCGAATCTTGGAGCGACTGGCTCGATACGTTCATCGAATAGGCACGGATGCTTCCCGGTGCCGACTTCCCGATCCATTCCACGGTCTTGCGTACGACCCAGCAATCCAGGTCGGTCATCATCCGGTAGTGCTCGAACACGGGCAGGAAATCGCCCGGCGGCAGCAGCGATTCCTCCTCCTCGCGCAAGCGCACGAGGACTTCCGCCATCGGATATTTCCGCTCGCCCGGCGGGAGCGCGAGGATCGGCTGGCAATAGACCTGGAGTTCGTCCTGCGCCAGCGCACGTCGGAGGCTCGCGAGCGGGTCCTCCCAGCCGGAAAGCCCCGGATCCGCGTCGCCGACGTGCAGGTGAGTCTGTGCTTCTTCGTCTGACATGCGGTGTCCGGTCTCGAATGCTTTGTTGCGCTAGTTTAACGCCACAATTTCGCGCTTTGCGTTTACGCTTCCGGAAGCGGTTGTGCCATCTGCGCAACCGATCCGAAGGTCCGACATGGAGGAATGCCCGATGGCCCGGGAGGATTACACATGCATCCATCCGCTCAGAGTCCGCTGGTCAGAGGTGGACATGCAGAAGATCGTTTTCAACGGCAACTACCTCAACTACATCGACGTGGCCGTCGCCGAATACTGGCGCGCGATCGGCCTGCCGTACCCGCACGGCTATGTGGACCGCTATGCAAATGACGTCTACCTGCGCAAGGCCACGGTTGAATACCTCGGTTCGGCGCGTTACGACGACATGCTCGACGTGCTGGTCCGGGTCGCCAGGCTGGGACGCACGAGCATGACGTTTGCGTTCGAGATCTGGCGTTCGGGCACAGAACCGTCGGACATGCCGTTGATTGCGGCCGAACTGGTCTATGTGAACGCAGACCCGCAGACGATGAGGCCGGCTCCGTTGCCGGATGCAGTACGCGAACTGATCGCGAAATTCGAACGGGTTGCGCCGCTGTGAAAGCACCCACGATCTATTGGGAGGACTTCACGGTCGGCGAAGTCCACGAAATGGGCAGGCATACCTTCACCGCCGAGGAAATCATCGAATTCGCCGAGAGATTCGACCCGCAGCCCATCCACGTCGACCCGGAAGCGGCGGGCAAGTCGTTCTTCGGGGGCCTCATTGCAAGCGGCTGGCATACCTGCGCGGTGGGCATGCGCTTCGCGGTCGACTCGTACATCAACGCGGGCGTCAGCCTGGGGTCGCCCGGGCTCGACAATATCCGCTGGCTGAAACCCGTGCGACCGGGCGACACGATCACCTACCGCCGCACCACCCTCGCGACACGCCCGTCGAAGAGCATGCCAGGCGTCGGGCTGATGCAGGGCCGGATCGAAGCCGTGAATCAGGAAGGCGAAATCGTGATGACGAACGAAGGCTGGGGAATGTTCGGGCGCCGTCCCGGATAGCGACGCGGCGCCGCGAGGGTCGGATCGGCCGGCTAGCGCAGATTCTTCAGGTTCATCGCGACCATCGACAGCTGGGTGCCGAAGGCCACGCATTCCGGCTTGCCTTCGAGCCATGTCAGGGCCGCGATGACTTTGGCCCCGACCTTCGGCGAGGGCAGGTGCTCGACCATGTCGAAGAACGCGGCCAGTTCGGCGTGCCCTTCCGAGCTCGCCGAAGCGCGGATTTCGGCCAGCTTGGCGACGATCGCCGCGCGATCCATGTTCGTGGGCCAGCGTAACGTTTCGTATTCGTTACTCAACTGCGTTCCCCATGCTCGATTTGCCCCGGGCAAGCGCAAGGATACCATTTCTTTTTTTATCCGATCATCCTGCACCGCGATCGTCAATGCCAGCCGTCGATGCCCGACAGGCTGGTCAGCAGGCGGGCGATTCCGTATGCGGCCCAGATACGCACGCGCTGCGACCATGGAAGCTGCTTCCAGGCGCGCGGGGGAAGCGCGTGCGAGATTTCGATCGCTTCGTACAGGCTCGCCCGCAGCGCGGACGCAAACCGGCCATCCTGGACGAAGACATTCGCCTCCTGCGCAAGGACTAGGCTGAAGGGGTCGATGTTGGAAGAACCGACGCAGGCGATGAGGCCGTCGAAGACCGCGACTTTGGCATGCAGTTCGCTGCGGGTGTACTCGTGGATCTCGATCCCGGCCTCGAGGAACGCACCGAAAAGCGCGCGCGAGGCATATTGCATGACCGGATGGTCGGTCAACCCTTGGACGACCAGCACCACGCGAACGCCTCGCCGGGCTGCGTCGACCAGGGCCCGCCGGAATCGCCGGCCGGGCAGGAAGTAGGCGACCGCAATAAGCACTTCGCCCTCGGCGCCGGCGACCAGTTCCAGGTACGCCTGTTCGATGTCGCGCCGGTGCCGGATGTTGTCGCGCACGATCAGCAACGCGCTTTGCGTTCCCGCCGCCTGCGTGCCGGCAGTCGGCGGCCGGGCCACCCTCCACCGGCGACGCGTGCGCAGCCAATCCAGCCTCGCCCACAATTTGGCGGCCTCGAACCACACGTCCTGGACCAGCGGTCCTTCGATGCGGACCGCATAATCGAATCGCGGGGGCATCGGCCCCCCCGGCGGATAGTCGTCGATCACGTTGATCCCGCCGACGAAACCTACCTTGCCGTCGACCACCGCGAGCTTGCGGTGCATCCGCCGCAGGCGGTTGCGGCGCATCGTCAACGGGCTGATCTTCGGCCTGAAGACAAGCAGCCGCGCGCCGGCCTGTTCGAGCATGCGGGCAAAACGCGGCGCGAAGTCGCGCGCGCCGAACCCGTCTACGATCACATGCACGGCCACGCCGCGCGACGCCGCTCGCGCGAGCGCATCGCAAAGGATGCTGCCGGTCTCGTCGTCGGCAAAGATGTAGGTTTCGAAAAAGATCTCGCGCGCAGCCGCATCGAGCGCCTCGACCAGCGCCGGGAAGTATTGCTCGCCGTTCCTGAGCAGGACGAGGTTGTTGCCGGGGATGAACTTGAGCGCCATGGGCCGGGCGATCGGTGCGCGGGACTATCGCGGCACCGGACCGCGGTGCGAGCCGCCGGTCATGCGAATTCCAGCTCCGCGCTGACTGCAAGATGGTCTGACAGCAGGCTCCACGGAGCGCCGCGGTGCGCCTGCGCGTCGAGCACGCGGAATCCCCGGACGTAGATCCGGTCGAGGCTGAGCACCGGCATGATGCTTGGGAAGGTGCGCGCCGGCCGGCCGCTATGCATGACCGACACTTCGGTCAGGTCGAGGCGCTGAGCCAGCGTGCGCGAGGCCAGGTGCCGCCAGTCGTTGAAGTCCCCGGCGACGATCATCGGCGCCTTCCGGGACCCGGGGAGGTGCGCGCCGAGCGCGTCGAGCTGCCGCCGCCGCCCCTTTTCATGCAGGGACAGGTGCGCGCATGCGCAGTCGAGCGGTTCGTCGAACCCCGGCACCGCGATCCGGCAATGCAACAGCCCACGTCTCTCGAACCGGTGATTCGACACGTCGTGATTGTCGGCGGACAGGATCGGAAATCGCGAGAGGATCGCGTTGCCGTGATGGCCATGGTCATAGACCGCATTGCAGCCGTAGGCGTGCTCCCATTCGTCACCGGCGAGGAACTCGTGCTGGGCCGCCTGGGGCCAGGCGCCGAAGCGCAGCGCATTGCGCTCGTGCAACCCCTGCACTTCCTGCAGGAAGACGATATCCGCATCGATCTTCCTAAGTCCGTCGCGCAGCTCGTGAATCACCATGCGGCGGTTGAAGAACGACAGCCCCTTGTGGATGTTGAGCGTTGCCACGCGCAACCTTCCCCTGCCGCGCCCGGAAGTCGACTGTGTCACTTCAGGTCCAGTTCGAATCGCCGCTCGAGCAGGTCGGCGTCATCGAAATGGCGGCGACCTACGAATGCGGTCGCATGCCGGCCGCACTGCCGCATGGCGCCCGCATTCTCGATTCCCATCGGCCAGAAGAGGAATCGCTCGCCGCGTTCGGTCCCGGCAACGATGCCGTCGGGCCCGAACACGCTGCGGGTGCCACCGGGCATCCGGGGCAGCGAGCGCAGTTCGTCGTAGGGACGCAGCTCATAGCGCGCGAGGCTGTCGCCCCGGTCCCGGTAGACACGCTCCACATAGTGCGTGCCGGAGGCGATCCTCACCACGATGCGGTCCGTCATGTCCGTCGCGCGCAGTTTCTGGGGGATCTGCGCCCATTCGGGCTCATCGGCCGGGGCCGGCAGCGGGGTCGCGCGCGGGGTCGGGAAGAACATGTGGTAGCAACCGCACGGGTGGATCGAATCGTACACAAGCGGCGTGCCGTCGGGCGCGAGCGTCACTCGAAACACCACGCCGTCCAGGCGCCCGGCCAGCAGGTCGCCCGGCGATTGCGGGGGCCGCTCCGGAAACCATACCGTGTAGGCGAGTTGCAGAAGGTTCGTGCCTTTGTAGCGGGTATTTGCCGCCTGACGATAGACGGCCACGTCCGTCGCATCCACTTCCGGTACGGCACCCCACCGCCATCGCAGGGCGCCGGGCCGGTCGAAGTCGGCCACGGTTTCCACTTCGAAACTCGGCGCATAGAGGGCAGACAGCGTATCGAGATCCTCGCCCGCCGGCATCGGGACGCGCAGCGGATTGTCGGCCGAGCGCGCGAGGATCTCGCGCACCTTCTCACGCGCCATCCGCGGCCGCGAAGCAGGCGAATACCGCACGACCGTTCCCCTGGAAGTCGATTCGAGGTCCCGCGCAAAGGCTGCGCTGGATTCCTCGACGTGCCTGCGCACGCCCGCCGAGAAGGGAATCTTCGAAAGTCCGTACAGGCCGAAGATGCGATAGGCCGTTACGTAGTCATCCGGTACCGTCAGCCGATCGCGCAGTGCGGCACGCGTCGCATCTGATTCGAGGTCGAAATCCCGCATGCGCAGCCCGCATTCGCGCGTTTGCTCCAGCGCATTCGCCGCATTGGGCTCACCGATGCCGGTCCAGATGGCCTTCAATCTCCCGCGCGGCAGGTTGGCGATCTCATGCGTCCGGGCCTCAAGGTCCAGGTCGAGAAGCCGGTCGGAAAGCGCCAGCATGGTCGAGTCGAGATTTCCGGCGGTGTCGCGCAATGAGGCGGTGAACCGGTCGACCCGGAAGTACGGAAAGCCCCTGACTCGCGTTGCCTGCGCATCCTGAACACCCGCCGCTTCGACCGCCGCATCGAGGTTGCGGTACCACTCAACGCAATCGAAGACGGTCGATCGTTCGGATTCGCGATCGGCGATGACCGGGTCCACGGTTGCGCATCCACCGGCCGCGGCAAGGGAGGCGGCGAGCGCCAGTGCCGCGGCCAGTCGGCACGCGGGGGCAAATTCCTCCATCTGCCACGGGAAGCTCACCTGGGCGCGGCCTCGCGGCCCTTGCGCGCGAGTTCGCGCCTTTCGATCTCGCGCACCATGCCGGTGAACTGGTCTTCGATGCTCATGCGCATCACCACCTCGCCGATCAGCGGCGGCAGCGATATGTCCGGGATGATGGTGCCCTCCCAGCGCAGCAGCATTCCGGGGCCGGCCGGGTCCGGCTCGACGAGGTAACCGCCCTCGAAATGCCGCAGGTTGCCGGAAATGGCACGCACCTGGATCGACGCCGGGGGACGCTCGGTCGCTTCGAGCGTCACGTCTATGGGAAAGCTGAACATCAGGAACCGGGCCTCGCCGGACTGCTCGACGATCACGGTGGCGCCGCGCCGGCTCGCAACCCTGCTCCTGCGCAGGCCCGGGACGAACTCCGGCAATCGCTCGTAGTCGGTGAGGGTGGTCCAGATGATCGAAAGCGGCGCCGCGACCGTGGCGGACGCGTGCACTTCGATGAATTCGCCCTTGCGCACCGCCTCCACTTTCACTTCTCCGGCGGCGTACGCCGACGCCGTTCCGAAAGTCAGCAGCCAGCAGGTGAAGCGGAGTAGGCGCATCGGCTGCCGAGTTTAGCCAATCTCCCCGGCCTTGATCCGGGTTTCGGCCAGCAGCCTGATCGCGTCCCGGTTGGTCCACGAAAAGCACCTTTCCACCGCCTCCCGCCAGGGCAGCCACATCCAGGCCGTGTGCTCCTCGGGCGCGAGGCGCACCGGCGAGGCGCTGGGCACCTCCAGGCTGAACATATGCTCGTCGTTGTGGGTCGTGCCTGCTGCAAACCGGTGCCGCCATTGCGGGTAGATCTCGAATGTCCTCACGACGTTCCACCGAACGAGGCGCTCCGGCGCGGCCTCGATCCCGGTCTCCTCGAACACCTCGCGGCGCGCGGTTTCCTCGAGCGGCTCGTCCGGGTGGTCGATCGAGCCGGTCACCGACTGCCAGTACCCGGCGCGCGCCGCGCGCTCGATCAGCAGGATCTCGAGGGCCGGCGTGTGGATCACCACCAGCACCGACACCGGGATCTTGGGTCCGCTCACCCGGCTTTTTCCCGGTACAGCGCACGCAACTCAAGCTGGCCGGCCGGATCGACGAAGACGGCGAAGAACGCTCTCCCGCGCTCGCGCCAGAAGTCGGCCGCCGACGCAAGGATGTCGATCAGGATCCCCAGGTCGTCCCCGGCCGCAGCCCCCGACAGGAGGAGCACCCGGGGCCCGTCCGCCCGCCACGAAAGGTCGGTCAGGCAGTCTTCGAGCGCATCCCAGTTGCCGCCGAACCAGTCGGGAAACGCCAGGGATCGCGCAAGCGCGGCCAGCATCGCCTCTTTGCCCGGGCCCAGTTCCACCGGGACCAGGTCGACGTCGCCGCCGGACACTGCATCGAGGATGTCGCGGTCGTGCTCGACCCGGTAGGCGCCGGAGCGCGCCGGGTCGGTCAGGCGGGCGTAGAGCTTGCTCATGCGGGTCATTCCAGGATGCGGCGGAAGGTGCGGTAATGGTCGTCCGTGTAGTAGAACTCGCCCGGCTTGCCGGCAACGATGCGCCGCGCGCCCCGGTCGCGGCTGCCCGGCGTGCGGACGGTATATTCCCGATAGTACCCGCGCCTTTCCGGCGGCAGCCGGCCTTCGCGATTGCCGAAGACGGTGCCATCCTTTTCGTAGGGGAACGGGCCGCCGGCCTTGATCAGCGCCAGCGTGGCGCGCGCTTCGCCTGGCAGGTCGGCGGCGCGGATTTCGCCGCGCGCCGAAAAGGCCGCCGCATCCGCTGCGATGAACAGCGCGAAGACGAAGGCCAGGAACCGCATCACGCCTTCGGCTTTTCCCTCAGGCGCAGGCCGAGATCGCGAAGCTGCCTCTCGTCGACCGGGCTCGGGGCATGGGTAAGCAGGCACTGCGCGCGCTGCGTCTTCGGGAACGCAATCACGTCGCGGATCGATTCCGCGCCGGTCATCATCGCGACGATGCGATCGAGGCCGAACGCAATGCCGCCGTGGGGCGGCGCCCCGAACTGCAGGTTCTCGAGCAGGAAGCCGAACTTGGCCTTCGCCTCCTCGTCGGAAATGCCGAGCGCCTTGAACACCTTCGCCTGCACATCGGCACGATGGATACGCACCGAACCGCCGCCGATCTCGGAACCGTTCAGCACCATGTCGTAGCCCTTCGAAATTGCATTGCCCGGATCGGTCGCCAGGAGGTCCTCGTGTCCGTCCTTGGGCGCGGTAAACGGGTGGTGCATCGCCGACCAGCGCTTTTCCTCGTCGTCGTACTCGAACATCGGGAAGTCGACCACCCACAACGGCCGCCAGCCCTGTTCGGCATAGCCCTTGTCGTGCCCGACCTTGACGCGCAGCGCTCCCAGCGCATCGTTGACGATCTTCGCCTTGTCGGCGCCGAAGAAGATCACATCGCCGTTCCCGGCCCCCGTGCGCTCGAGGACCTGCGCGAGAACGTCGTTCGGCAGGAACTTGACGATCGGCGACTGCAGACCATCGGGCAAATTCGATTTGTCGTTGACCTTGATGTACGCGAGGCCCTTGGCGCCGTAGATCGTCACGAACTGGGTGTAGTCGTCGATCTCCTTCCTCGAAAGCTCCGACTTCGGCACGCGCAGCGCCGCCACGCGACCGCCCGCCATGTCCGCAGCGCCGCGGAACACCTTGAAGTCGACCGACTTCATCAGGTCGGTGAGCTCGGTAAGTTCGAGCGGCACCCGCAGGTCGGGCTTGTCCGAGCCGTAGCGTCCCATCGCCTCGGCCCAGGTCATCCGCGGGAAAGGATCCGGCAAGTCGATGTCCAGCGTCTCCTTGAACATCGCACGGATCATCTTCTCCATCATCGCGCGGATCTCGTCCTCCGAAAGGAACGACGTCTCGATGTCGATCTGGGTGAATTCGGGCTGCCGGTCGGCGCGCAGGTCTTCATCGCGAAAGCAGCGCACGATCTGGTAGTAGCGGTCGAAGCCCGCCACCATCAGCAGCTGCTTGAAGATCTGCGGCGACTGGGGCAGCGCGAAGAATTCCCCCGGGTGGACACGCGACGGCACGAGGTAGTCGCGCGCGCCCTCGGGAGTGGAACGCGTCAGCATCGGCGTCTCGATGTCGATGAACCCGAGCGCGTCGAGCGCCTTTCTCACTGCCATCGTCACCTTGTAGCGCAGGCGCAGGTTCTTCTGCATCTGCTCGCGGCGAAGGTCGAGCACGCGGTACTGCAGCCTCACGCTTTCGGACAGATTTTCGTCGTCGAGCTGGAACGGGGGCGTCAGCGACGGGTTGAGGATCTCGACCTCATGCGCGAGGACCTCTACCTCGCCCGAGCGCAGCGCCGGATTGGTGGTGCCCTCGGGCCGCCGGCGCACTTTGCCTCTTACGCGCAGGACGAACTCGCTTCGAGCGCGGTCGGCCGTGGCGAACGCCTCGGCGCGATCGGGATCGCAGACGACCTGGGCAAGGCCTTCGCGGTCGCGCAGGTCGATGAAGATCACGCCGCCGTGGTCGCGCCGCCGGTGTGCCCATCCGGCAAGGGTGACGACCTCGTCAAGGTTGGCGGCGGACAGGTCGCCGCAGTAGTGGGTGCGCATCGGATCAGGCCTTGCCGTTGGTGTTTGCGTTCCGGGACGCGCCGTTGCGCCCGTTGCGGGAATGCTGCGTCGGAGCGACGGTGCCCATGGAGATGATGTACTTGAGCGCCTCGTCCACGCTCATGTCGAGCTCGATGACGTCGGCGCGCCTGAGCATGACGAAATAACCGCCCGTCGGGTTCGGCGTCGTCGGGACGTAGACGGAGACGAAATCGCCCTCGAGGTGGCGGGCCACGTCGCCGCCGGGCACGCCGGTAAGAAACGCGATCGTCCACATGCCTTCGTGAGGCCAGCGCACCAGCAGCGCCTTGCGGAACGCCTGCCCGCTCGAGGAAAACAAGGTGTCGGACACCTGCTTCACGCTCGAATAGATCGAATTGACGACCGGGATCCTGTGGAGGATGCCGTGCCAGAACTGCACCAGCCGCGCGCCGATGAAGTTGGCCGCCGCAACGCCGGTGACGAACACGATCGCCACGGTCAGCAGCACACCGAGGCCCGGCACATGCATGCCCAGCCATCGCTCGGTGCGCAGTTCCGCAGGGAGCAACAGCAGGACCTGGTCGAGCGTGGTCACGACGAGGTTCAGGACCCACAGCGTGATCACCAGCGGGATCCAGATCAGAAGGCCCGTAATGAGATATTTCTTCAATGCATCGCCAGGAAAGGATGGAATGACGGCCGACGCGCGCGGCGGGGGCGCCGCACCGCCGGCCTTGCCGGCCGAATCAGCCGGAAGTGCTTGCAGGCTCGGACTTGGCTGCCGGAGTACTCTTGTCGCCCGAACTGTCCGCCGCCTTGGCGCCGGAAGACTCGGCCGGCTTGTCGGCGGCCTTGTCCTCGGTCTTGGCGGCAGGCTTGGAGCCGCTGCCCTTGAAGTCGGTCGCATACCACCCGCTGCCCTTGAGCTGGAAGCCCGCGGCCGACAACAGCTTCTTGAAGGTTTCCTTGCCGCACGACGGACAGACAGTCAGCAGCGGGTCGGAATGCTTTTGCAGGAATTCGTCCTGGAAACCGCAGTCCGAGCATCGGTATTCGTAGATCGGCATGGCACTGCCCCAAAACTCGCAAAGATTGAAATTATAACCCGGAGGGGTCGCTAGGACCCTGATTTAGGGGCGAAAAGTCCGCTTTCAAGGGGATCGGCGAGCAAACCGGAGGCCACACCGCGTCAATCCGGTGGATGCGTCCGGCCGGCCGACAAGGTCTCCAGGAACGCAACGAGGTCGTCGATTTCCGCCTCGGAGAGCTTCAGCGGCTTGAGGATCCTTTCGCCATCGGCGTGCAAGCGGTCCTCGTTGAGGTTGGAGTAGTAGCTGGCTACATCGCGCAACGTGGCCAGGTGCCCGTTATGCATGTACGGCGCCGTGCCGGCGACGTTGCGCAGCGACGGGACCCTGAACTCGCCCCAGTTCCGATGCTCGAGCCTGACGTGCCGGGTCCCGGTGGCGCTGGCGCGGGTCGGGTCGTCGTTGTATTTGCCCAGCAGGTTGGCGCGACTCTCCAGCAGCTTGCGGATGCCTCCGTAGCGCCCGGGGTCGACCCTTCCGGGCTCGATGAAATGCGGGATCCCGATGTCGCCGAACTCCCCATTGGTGAAATTCGGCCCGAAGTGGCAGACAGAGCAGTTTCCCTTGCCGACGAAAATCTTCAGCCCGCGCTGGGCGGCGGCGGGGTAGCGGCTGGCGGCCTCTGCATCGCCACGCTCGACCGCATCCCTGAAGTCGTCGAAAGGCGTTCGCCCGCTGGCGAGCGTCTCCTGGAAGGCGGCAAGGGCTTTGCCGATATTTGCGGTCACCTCATCGTCGTCCCCGGAAGGCGACGCGCCAAACGCCTTGCGATAGCGTTCCGCAAGCTCGCGGTCGCCGCGTACCAACGCGCCGACATGCGTTGTGCTTGCCGCCATTTCGCGCCGGTCGACGATCGGGCGCAGGCTCTGCGCCCACAGGCTGTCGGCTGCCCCGTCCCAACCGAACCAGCGATTGAGGCGCACGTCGAGCAAGCCTGGCGTATTGCGGTCGAGTTGCACGAACCCCTGGCCGCGTACCCTGCCGTCACTGAACAAGCGCTCCGGCAGGTGGCAGGTGGCGCAGGAGGACTTGCCGTTACCCGACAGGCGCGGCTCGAAGAACAGCAGTTTTCCGAGCGCAATCGCCGCCGGTATCCCCGAAACCCGGTTACTCGGGTCGCGCCGCACCGGCATCGGCCAAGGGCCGTGCTGCAGCACGCGCGCGATTTCGGGCCCGCTGAAGCTCGCTGCCAATGTCAGCAAGTTCCCGTGAGACTGGCTGCCTGTCTGGGGGAGTGCAATCGAAATGTCAGTAGCGAGCAGGCCGGGCAGGAGCGCCGCGGCCAGCGCCGCCGTGACCTTCCTGCGGCTCACTCGAGGACCAGGGACTGCGTCAGCCGGTCGGTCCGGCCACCGGACCGCAGGTCGAAGATGAATTCCCACCGGCCGGGCATATGGAACATCAGGCCTTCCGCCCGGTAGCCCCCGGCAGGAAGGGCAATCACGTCGGCCTTGTAATTCATGCCGTGCCTGTGCTCGGGCATTTGGGCGTCGATGCGCACGCTGTCCGGCGGCTGCCCCCCGCCCTTCGGGCAGACCGCCAGCTCCACCGCGAAATGCCTGCCGACCGCAACCTTCCCGGGGACCGTACGGTAAACGACAGCGAAACGCGCCGACTCGACCTGCCGGCTGCCCGGCATTTCCGGGCCGCAAGCCTGCGCCGCGGCCATCGTCGGCGCCATCGCCATGGCCGCGAGGGCGCAGCGCAGCTTCACTTCTTCTTCGGCATCGGCCCGCCGAACACCGCTTCGCCATTTCGGTAGGCGATGCGCTCGGCGACTTCGGGCGGCAGGTCCTTCATCCAGCCGCGCGACCAGTCGGCGTGCTCGACGACGTACGGCCAGCGCTCGGGCGTATAGCTGTCGGTGCCGACCATGAACCGGTCGGGAAAGTCGAGGAAAGCCCGGCGCCACTCGGGCCCGACCTTGCCTCCCGAGCCGTGGTCGGTACGGAACGCCAGGTCGCACCACAGGTTCTTGTGCTTGTTCAGCATCTCGCGCAAACGGTCCGGCTGGTCGAAGCCCGAATGGGCCCACAGGATGCGCGCTTCCGGCCATTGCCTGAACAACCGCTCGATCGCGTCGGCATCCGAATGCGCATGCAGCAGCAGCTTGTACTGCCTCGCGAGCTGCACCATGCGCCGCGGCACCGGCAGGTCGGCGTCCGCGCCGTAAAGATGGAATTCGCCGATCGCAACGTACGTGTGCTTCGCGAGCCGCTGCTCCATGTACGTGATGACGCTCTCGTCGCGGAACCATGTCGAGATCTCCCCGCGGGTGCGGTACGGCCGCAGGGACGGCAGGATCAGGTCGGGCGCCTCCGCGAGGAGCTTCTGGTTCCCGTCGTCATTGGAGCTCGAAACCAGCGCACGGCGAAGCCCGGCTTTTCGCAGCAGGGCGACCGCGTCCCTGGGCGGCACCATGTCCCATGCGTCGTGGCTGTAGTGCAGGTGCGCGTCGAAGATAGGCAATTCGCCTGCGGCGGCCGCGGCCGGCGCGCCAAGCGCGAGCAGCAGGACCGGGAGGATCGGCTTCATGCTCAGAACGGGATGTCGTCTTCCATGTCGTCGAACTTGCCGGCGGGTTTCTTCGCCGGGGCCGCGCGTCCCTCGGGCGGGGGCCCGCCGCGCGATTCGCCCATGTCACCGCGCTCGCCGCGGTCGCCGCCGCGGCCGCCGCCTTCGCCCATGCCCTGGCGCCCGCCGAGCATCTTCATCACGTCGCCGCGAATCTCGGTGCTGTAGCGGTCCTGGCCCTCCTTGTCCTGCCATTTGCGCGTGCGAATGCTGCCCTCGATGTACACCTGCGAGCCCTTCTTGAGGTATTCGCCGACCACCTCGGCGGTCCGGCCGAAGAAGGACACTCGATGCCACTCGGTGGCTTCCTTCATCTCGCCGCTCGCCTTGTCTTTCCACTTTTCGGTGGTCGCCAGGCGGATGTTGGCGACCGCCTCCCCGCTTGGGAGGTAGCGCGTTTCCGGATCGGCACCCAGATTTCCCACCAGGATTACCTTGTTGATCATTCCCGTCTCCCGATTCGTTCGTCGTGTTGGTGCTGCGTATTCGTGCACGAGTGCCTGCGCAGCCACAGGCCTCCGCCAAACGAGGCCGTGCTAGGCCGTATTCGTTTCCACAGTCAACGATCGACCGCGGGCGGCGTTGACCGGCCGCATGCCGGCCACCAGGCTCAGCCAGGCCATCATCAGCGCAACGCCGAGAGCGTACACCGCAGCAGCGCCGAAGTGCTTCGCGAGCCAGCCGCCGGCCAGCCCGCCCGCAAAGAGGCCCATTGTCTGCGTCGTGTTGTAGACCCCGATCGCGCTGCCGCGCGCGCGCTCCGGCGCAATCCGCGACACGAGCGAAGGCAGCATCGCCTCGAGCACGTTGAACGCGGCAAAGAACAGCAACAGGAGCACAACGAGCATGACCAGGCCGCGCGCGAAGACGAGCCCCGCCTGCACCGACATCATCAGCATGACCGCGCCGGCCAAGACCGGCTGAGGCCGGTTGCGCCGGTCGGCGTACATGATCGGGGGCACCATCAGCGCGAACGAGGCGAGCACGACCGGCAGGTAGGCCTTCCAGTGCGACGCCAGCGGCAGGCCCGCATCGATCAGCGCCGTCGGCACGACGATGAACATCGCCATCTGCACCAGGTGCAGCGCGAAGATGCCGAAGTTGAGCCGCGCGAGTTCGGGGTGTACGAGCACGCGCATCAGGGACGGCGCAGGCCCGGCGTCCGCGGCCTTCGCCTTCGGCACGTCGGGTATGGCGCCGTACACGATGCCGATGCCGGCCAGCGCCAACACCCCGGTCAGCACGAACAGGCCGTCCATCCCGATCAATTCGTACAACACCGGCGCCGCGACCAGCGAAAGCGCGAACGTGAACCCGATCATCGCGCCGATCATTGCCATCGTCTTGGTGCGATGCTCCTCCCGCGTCAGGTCGGCGGCGAGCGCGACGACCACGGACGAAATGGCACCGGCGCCCTGGAGCGCGCGGCCGGCAATCGCCACATGGATGTCGGTCGCCGATGCGGCAAGGAAGCTTCCGAGCGCGAAGACGACCAGGCCGACCGCAATCACGACCTTCCGGCCGAACCGGTCGGAAGCCATGCCGAAAGGAATCTGCAGGAAAGCCTGCGCAAGCCCGTATGCGCCGAGCGCAATCCCGACCAGCGTCAGGTTGTCGCCGCCTGCAAGACGCGGCGCATGGACCGCGAATACCGGCAGGATGAGGAACAACCCCAGCATCCGCAGCCCGAACAGCGACGCAAGGCTGATGCCTGCACGGAGCTCCATCGGGGACATGCGGGAAGTGTTTTGGGATGACACGGAATCGACCGCGGGCACCGGCGGCTTCGTTCGTCGAAAGAAAGGGTTTATTGCAGTGCGGGAAAGCCGTTATAGTAGCAGGTTCACTTTCGCGGTCCCCGGCTCAAAACCGCGGGCCGACACGCTTTGATGAGCACGGCCAACACCAATACGATCCGCATCCGCGGCGCACGCACGCACAACCTCAAGAACCTGAACCTCGACCTGCCGAGGAACAAGCTCGTGGTGATCACGGGGCTGTCGGGTTCGGGCAAGTCGTCGCTCGCGTTCGACACGCTGTATGCCGAGGGCCAGAGGCGTTACGTCGAGTCGCTTTCGGCCTACGCGCGCCAGTTCCTGCAGCTGATGGAAAAGCCCGACGTCGACCTGATCGAGGGCCTGTCGCCGGCGATCTCGATCGAGCAGAAGGCGACCAGCCACAACCCCCGCTCGACCGTCGGCACCGTGACCGAGATCCACGACTACCTGCGCCTGCTGTTCGCCCGGGTCGGCACGCCCTACTGCCCGGACCACAACCTGCCGCTGCAGGCGCAGTCGGTGGCGCAGATGGTCGACCATGCGCTTTCGCTTCCCGAGGACACCCGCCTCATGATCGTCGCGCCTGTCGTCGCCGGGCGCAAAGGCGAGCAGCAGGACCTGCTGGAGGAATTGCGCGCGCAGGGGTTCACGCGCGTGCGCATCGACGGCAAGGTGCACGAGCTGGATGCCGCGCCCAAGCTCGCGCGGAACACCAAGCACACGATCGATGTCGTCATCGACCGCCTCAAGGTGCGCGCCGAGGTGAAGCAACGGCTCGCAGAGTCGTTCGAGACCGCCCTGCGCCACGCCGACGGCCGGGCGCTCGCCGTCGAAATGGACGGCGGCAAGGAGCACCTCTTTTCGGCGCGGTTCGCCTGCCCGGTCTGCAGCTACTCGCTCGCCGAGCTCGAGCCGCGCCTGTTCTCGTTCAACAACCCGATGGGCGCCTGCCCGACCTGCGACGGCCTTGGTTCGGTGGAATTCTTCGATCCGAAACGCGTCGTGGCCCATCCGAACCTGAGCCTGGCCTCCGGTGCGATCAAGGGATGGGACCGGCGCAACGGGTTCTACTTTTCGATGCTCGGGTCGCTCGCCAGGCACTTCGAATTCGACGTCGAAGCGCCATGGGAGGTGCTGGACGACGCGATCCAGCACCTGATCCTGTACGGCTCGGGCAAGGAAAAGGTAGCGTTCACTTACCTTACCGAGCGGGGGAAGAGCTCGGTCCGCGAACACGTTTTCGAGGGCGTCGTGCCCAACCTCGAGCGGCGCTACAAGGAAACCGACTCGGTCGTAGTCAAGGAGGAGTTGGCGAAGTACCGCAACACCCGTGTGTGCCCGGACTGCAACGGCACCCGGCTGCGGCGCGAGGCGCGCCACGTCCGGATCGGCGACCACCCGATCTATGAGATCTCGCACTGGCCGCTCAGGAGTGCGCACGCGTTCTTCTCGAAGCTCGACCTCAGCGGCGCGAGGCAGCAGATCGCCGAACGCATCATCCGGGAAATTGCGAACCGCCTCGAATTCCTGAAC
This sequence comes from uncultured Bordetella sp., assembly GCA_964599095.1. Classification (GTDB taxonomy): domain Bacteria; phylum Pseudomonadota; class Gammaproteobacteria; order Burkholderiales; family SG8-39; genus SZAS-79. Next base: position 111,000 of record CAZREB010000013.1, on the reverse strand, counting down.
GACGTCGGCCTGGACTACCTCTCGCTCGACCGCTCGGCCGAAACCCTGTCCGGCGGCGAAGCGCAGCGGATCCGCCTCGCCTCGCAGATCGGCTCGGGCCTGACCGGCGTGATGTACGTGCTGGATGAGCCTTCCATCGGCCTGCACCAGCGCGACAATGCGCGCCTGCTCGAAACGCTCAAGCGCCTGCGCGACCTTGGCAATACGGTGATCGTGGTCGAGCACGACGAGGAGGCGATCCTGGTCGCCGACCACGTGGTCGACATGGGTCCGGGCGCGGGCGAATCGGGCGGGCGCATCGTCGCCGAAGGCACGCCCGCCGAAATCCTCGCCAACCCGGAGTCGATGACCGGAAGATTCCTCAGCGGGAAGCTGAAGATCGAGGTCCCGGCGCTGCGCCATCGCCCGAACAGGAAGGTCCTGCGCATCCGCGGCGCGACCGGCAACAACCTCAAGCAAGCCAACCTCGACCTGCCGGTCGGCCTTTTTGTCTGCGTCACCGGAGTCTCGGGATCGGGCAAGTCGACGCTGATCAACGACACGCTCTATGCGGCGGTCGCGCGCACGCTGTACGGCAGCGCGCTCGAGCCCGCGCCGTTCGCCTCGATCTCGGGCATCGACCTGTTCGACAAGGTCATCAGCGTCGACCAGAGCCCGATCGGCCGCACGCCGCGCTCCAATCCGGCCACCTACACCGGCCTGTTCACGCCGATCCGCGAGTTGTTTGCGGGCGTGCCCGAGGCGCGCGCGCGAGGCTACGATGCCGGCCGCTTCTCGTTCAACGTCAAGGGCGGGCGTTGCGAGGCCTGCCAGGGCGACGGCGTGATCAAGGTGGAGATGCACTTCCTGCCCGACATCTACGTCCCGTGCGACGTCTGCCACGGCAAACGCTACAACCGCGAGACGCTGGAGATCCTCTACAAGGGCCGCTCGATCGAGCAGGTGCTGCAGATGACCGTGACCGAAGGCCACGAGTTCTTCTCGGCCGTCCCGGTCGTCGCGCGCAAGCTGCATACGCTGCTCGACGTGGGCCTCGGCTACCTGCGCCTGGGCCAATCGGCCACGACGCTGTCGGGCGGCGAGGCGCAGCGCGTAAAGCTGTCGCTCGAACTGTCCAAGCGCGACACCGGCCGCACGCTGTACATCCTCGACGAACCGACGACCGGCCTGCATTTCCAGGACATCAAGCTGCTGCTCGAGGTGCTGCATCGCCTGCGCGACGCGGGCAACACCGTGGTCGTGATCGAGCACAACCTCGATGTCATCAAGACGGCGGACTGGATCGTCGACCTCGGCCCCGAAGGCGGCGACGGCGGCGGGCAGATCGTGGTCGAAGGGCCGCCCGAAACCGTGGCTGCCACGCCGGGCAGCCACACAGGGCGCTACCTGCGCGAAGTGCTTGATCTTCCGGCGCCCAGGAAGCGCGTGGCGGCCGGCTGACCTATCGCTGGCAATCGGGTGCCGTGCACGGGCTTGATTTTTACGAACGTTCGTTCTATTATTTGTCGATGAATGCCGCTCTGAGAGCCGCCAGCAAGGGCGAAGAGACCCGCACCGCCATCCTCGACGAGGCACTGCGAGTCGCGAGCCGCCTCGGTCTCGAGGGACTCACGATAGGCACGCTTGCCGAGGCGACCGGGATGTCGAAAAGCGGGTTGTTCGCGCATTTCGGCTCTCGCGAAGGCTTGCAGCTCGCGGTGCTCGACCATGGGGCGCGCAATTTTGCGAGTCACGTCGTCGAACCCGCCGTCAGGATCGAGCGCGGCCTGCCCAGGCTGCGCGCGATGTTCTCCAACTGGGTCAATTGGACGATCTCGTCCGGGCTGCCCGGCGGATGCATCCTGATCGCCGCCGCGCATGAATACGACGACCGGCCCGGCCCGATTCGCGATTCCGTGGTCGCCATGCAGCGCCGCGGCCTCTCGGTCATCGCGCGCGCGGTCAACCTCGCAATCGAGGCCGGCCATCTCAGGGCCTCGACCGACCCGGAGCAGTTCGCTTTCGAAATGATGGGAATCGTCCTGGCCGCCCACCACCACGGCCGCCTGCTTGGCGACGCAGGAGCGCGCGAACGCGCGCTCGCCGCGTTCGAGGCGCTTCTTGCCCGCCACGCGACGCCGGCCGAATCCCGCGACACCCCCGCCACTGCCTCAACCAAGGCCCCGCGCCTCAAGCGCGCCGGCTGAACCCGAAGGAGTCCGCCATGCCAGCCACGGTGTCTTTGCCGTCCATAAATAGCACGAACGTTCGATTCATGTTTGAAACGCTGATGCGCCGCGCCGCGATGCGCGTGTCCGCCGCGCTGACGCCCGACATCGCCGGCGCATGGGCCGAGCGGCTGTTCCTGACGCCGCCCAAGCCCCGTTACCCGGAATCCTCGTTCTTCGACCTGATCGATGCACGGCAAACCTTCGTCCCCTACAAGGGTCGCCTGATCTCGACCTGGCGCTGGGGACCGCGTGCCGTGGAGGACGAGCGCCCGGCCGTCCTGCTGGCCCATGGATGGGGCGGCAACGCGGCGCAATTGCGCGGGTTCGTCTTTCACCTGGCCGGCGCGGGCTTCCGCGTGATCGGCTACGACCAGCCGGCGCACGGGCTCTCGGAAGGCCGGCTCACCGGCCTGCCGGACTTTGCCGGCGCCCTGCGCGAAGTTGCGCTCCATCATGGGGGCGTGCGCGCCATCGTCGGGCACTCTCTTGGAGCAACCGCGGCGGCTTACGCCATCTCGCGCGGGCTGCCGGTCGAACGGATCGTCATGGTGAGCCCGCCCGCCGACATCGTCGCGTATTCGCGCCGATTCGCGCGCTGGCACAGCATCCCCGAGCGAATTCGCGGTGCAATGCAATCGGCCATCGAGGAGCGCTACGGCGTGTCGTGGGCCGATCTCGATGTCACCCGGCTTGCACCCGATTTGCGCGCCCGGGCCCTCGTGGTGCATGACCGGGGCGACCGCATGGTGCCGTGGTCGCAAGGCGAGAAATTCGCGCGCTTGTGGCCCGGTGCACGGCTGCTGTCCACCGAGGGGCTCGGGCACAATCGCATCCTGCAGTCCGAACCCGTCTGGCGCGCCGCGGCGGACTTCATCGCCGGCCGCTCAGGAGTGGCCAGCGTGGCGCAGCCCCCGCTCCCGGCGCCGGCGCCTCTCTACTAGTCTGCCCCGCGAAGATACTCCGGTGACCGCCGGCCGTTCACCGGAGCCGCCGGCGGCTCTCCGGTCGCTGTTGTTGTATGGCCCTGTCCTTCGTGCTTGAATAGGGCATGCTTTCTGCTTTGCCATCGGCAATCGCCGATGGGCGCCCGTTCCACGTAAACCAACCGGAGAGTCGTTCAATGAACCATTCACTGCGCCAATTCGCAGTCGCGTGCCTGGCCGCGGCCGCCACCGGCCTCGCGCCCTGGGCTCCGGCACAGGCCCAGCAGAAAGTGCTGAAGTTCATCCCGCAGGCCGACCTGCGCATCCTCGACCCGATCGCCACCACCGCGTACATCACGCGCAACCACGGCTACATGGTGTACGACACGCTGTTTGCGATGGACGACAAGTTCCAGGTCAAGCCGCAGATGCTCGACAAGTACGAGCTCAGCAAGGACAAGCTCACCTATACGTTCACGCTGCGCGACGGGCTCAAGTTCCATGACGGTGCGCCGGTCAAGTCGGCCGATTGCATCGCGTCGATCGACCGCTGGGCCAAGCGCGATGCGCTCGGCCAGAAGCTCGCCGAGGCGACCGCTTCGTGGACCGCGGTCAATGACAAGACTTTCGCCCTGAAGCTGAAGAAGCCCTTTCCCCTTGCGCTCGAGGCGCTGGCCAAGCCTTCGTCCAACGTCCCGTTCATCATGCCGGAGCGGATCGCCAAGACCGACCCGTTCAAGAACATCGAGGACCCGACCGGGTCCGGCCCGTTCAAGATGGTGAAGGCCGAGTGGGTGCCCGGCAACAAGGTGGTCTACGTCAAGAATACCGACTACGTGCCGCGCAAGGAACCCGCCTCGTGGGCCTCCGGCGGAAAGGTCGTCAAGGTCGATCGCGTCGAGTGGATCTACATTCCCGACTCGGCCACGGCCGCCGCCGCGCTGAACGCCGGCGAGGCAGACTGGTGGGAGCAGATGCCGCCCGACCTGATCCCGCTGCTGTCCAAGAACAAGGACATCACGGTCAAGAACATCGATCCGCTCGGCTCGATGGGAATGATCCGCTTCAACTTCCTCTACCCGCCGTTCAACAACCCGAAGATGCGCCAGGCGCTTCTCTATGCGGTCAACCAGCAGGACTACGTGATCGGCATCGCGGGCGACCCGAAAAACGGCCACCCCTGCTATTCGTATTACACCTGCGGCACCCCGCTCGCGTCGGAAGCCTCGGCCGAACCGCTCAAGGGCGCGCGCAACCTCGAGAAGGCGAAGGCCCTGATCAAGGAGGCAGGCTACAAGGGCGAAAAAATCGTCATCATCGACGCCACCGACCAGCCGATAGTGCATGCGCAATCGCTGCTGACGCTCGACATGCTGAAGAAGCTGGGCCTGAACGCCGAGGTGCAGGCCGGCGACTGGGGCACGCTGATCACGCGCCGCGCGGTGAAGGAGCCCATCGAGAAGGGCGGGTGGACGATCTTCCACACCTGGCTGGTCGGCCCGGACATGGTCAACCCGGCGGTGAACTTCCCGATCCGCGGCACCGGCGACAAGGCCTGGTTCGGCTGGCCGACCGACAGCAGGATCGAGGAGCTGCGCGAAGCCTGGTTCAATGCGCCGGACGCCGCCGCCTCGAAAAAGGCCGCCACGGCGGTGCAGCAGCGCGCGTTCGAGTTCGTGCCTTTCATCCCCACCGGCCAGTTCATCCTGCCGACGGCGTTCCGTTCGAACATCTCCGGCGTGATCATCGCGCCGATCGCCTTCCTCTGGAACATCGAGAAGAAGTAGCGCCGGCCGTCCGCGGGGAATCCACCCACCGGTGCTCGCCTATGTAATCCGGCGACTGTTCGCGACCATTGCCGTCATGGCAGTGGTCGCGTTCTTCGTCTTCTCGCTGCTTTACCTGACGCCCGGCGACCCGGCCGCGGTGATCGCGGGCGACGCCGCCACCAGCGAGGACATCAGCCGCATCCGCGCGAGCCTCGGCCTCGACGAGCCGTTCCTGGTCCGCTTCGGCGGCTGGGCCTGGGGGCTGCTGCACGGCGACCTCGGGGTGTCGATCTTCACCAATCTCCCGGTCACGCACCTGATCGGCCAGCGCGTCGAACCGACGCTCGCGCTGACGCTGTGCACGCTGCTGGTCTCGGTGCTGGTCGCCGTGCCGCTCGGCGTGATCGCGGCGGCCCGTGCCGGAAGCTGGTCGGACCGGGCAGTGATGGCGTTCTCGGTGCTCGGTTTCTCGCTGCCGGTTTTCGTGTTCGCCTACATCCTGATCAGCATCTTCTCGATCGAGCTGGGCTGGCTCCCGGTGCAGGGCTACCGGAGCATTTTCGAGCACGGCTTCTGGGACTGGCTGCGCCACCTGATCCTGCCGAGCATCGCGCTCGGGACCGTCTACATCGCGCTGATCGCACGCATCACGCGGGCGAGCATGCTCGACGTGCTCGCGCAGGACTACATCCGGACCGCGCAGGCGAAAGGGCTGGCGCCGGTGCCGGTGATGGCCGGACATGCGCTGAAGAACGCCGCCATCCCGATCATGACCATCATCGGCATCGGCATCGCGCTGCTGATCAGCGGCGCCATCGTTACCGAGACCGTGTTCGCAATCCCCGGCATCGGGCGACTGACGGTCGATGCGATCCTCAGGCGCGACTACCCGGTGATCCAGGGCGTGACGCTGCTTTTTTCGGCGACCTACGTAGTGATCAACCTGCTGGTCGACCTGTCCTACATGCTGTTCGACCCGCGCATCCGGTTCTGAGGGCGCGGCGATGAATGCGACTACCACAGCCCTCCCCGCGCCCGCCTCGGCTTCGCCGACGCTGCGCCAGTTCAAGGAGGCGTTCCGGCGCCACCCGACCGCGATTGCGGGAGGCGTCGTCCTGTTGGCGATGATCCTCGTCGCGGCGTTCGCCCCTTGGCTGGGCACCGTCGACCCGCAGGCCGTAACCGCGATCAAGCGCCTCAAGCAACCCTCGGCCGAGTTCTGGTTCGGCACCGACATGCTGGGGCGTGACGTCTACAGCCGGGTGCTCTTCGGCACCCGCGTCTCGCTCAGCATCGGCATCGCGGTGGCCTTCCTGAGCATCCTCGTGGGCCTCGCAATCGGCCTGGTGACCGGCTACCTGCGCTGGCTCGACGCGGTCGTCATGCGGGTCATGGACGGGCTGATGTCGATCCCGCCCGTATTGCTCGCGATCTCGCTGATGGCGCTCACGCGCGCGAGCATCGAGAACGTGATCGTCGCGATCACGCTGGCCGAAGTGCCGCGTGTGGTGCGGCTGGTGCGCAGCCTTGTGCTCACGCTGCGCGAGCAGCCCTATGTCGAGGCGGCGGTCGCCGCAGGCACCAGCCTCCCGCGGATCCTGGTGCGCCATATCCTGCCGAACACCACCGCGCCGCTGCTTGTGCAAGGCACCTACATCTGCGCCTCGGCGATGATCACCGAGGCGATCCTCAGCTTCATCGGCGCCGGCACCCCGCCGAACATCCCGAGCTGGGGCAACATCATGGCCGAGGCGCGCAGCCTGTTCCAGATCGCCGGCTACCTGATCTTCTTCCCGGGCGTGTGCCTGTCGCTCACGGTGCTCGCGGTCAACCTGCTGGGCGACGGAATGCGCGACGCACTCGACCCGCGCCTGGCACGGAGGATGTGATGAGCGCGGTCGCCGCCTCCCCGCCGCTGCTCGAAGTCGAAGGCCTCAAGACGCATTTCTATACACGCGACGGCATCGTCCGCGCAGTCGACGGCGTCTCGTTCACGGTCCGTTCCGGCGAGACGCTGGCGATCGTCGGCGAATCCGGCTGCGGCAAGAGCGTGACCTCCCTGTCGATCCTGCGGCTGATCGCCTCGCCGCCGGGCCGCACCGTCGCCGGCAGCATCCGGTTCCAAGGGCGCGACCTGCTGGGCCTCTCCGAGCCCGAGATGCGCGAGGTGCGCGGCAACGAGATCTCGATGATCTTCCAGGAGCCGATGACCTCGCTCAACCCGGTGCTGACCATCGGACGCCAGATCGCCGAGGCGCTCACGCTGCACCGGGGCATGGACCGCGGGTCCGCCTGGGCGAAGGCGGTCGAGATGCTCGCGCTGGTCAACATCCCGGAACCGGCCCGGCGCGTGGCCGAGTATCCGCACCAGCTCTCCGGCGGCATGCGCCAGCGCGTGATGATCGCAATGGCGCTTGCCTGCAGCCCCAAGCTCCTGATCGCGGACGAGCCGACGACCGCGCTCGACGTGACGATCCAGGCCCAGATCCTCGACCTGATGCGCGGGCTCAAGGAAAAGACCGGCGCGGCCATAGTGCTGATCACGCACGACCTCGGCGTGGTGGCCGAGATGTCCCAGCGCGTGATCGTCATGTACGCCGGACGCAAGGTAGAAGAGGCGCCCGTCGACCTGTTGTTCGAACGGCCGCTTCATCCCTACACGCAGGGGCTGCTCCAATCGATCCCGCGGCTGGGCGCAACCGCGAGCGGCGAGCGCGTGCGCCTCGAAGAGATCCGCGGCATGGTTCCCTCGATGCGCGAGGAGATTTCGGGCTGCATCTTTGCGCCACGCTGTGCGCACGCAACCGAGCGTTGCCGCGCTGCCTACCCGCCGCTCGAGGACAAGGGCGGCGGTCACACGGTCGCCTGCTGGGAAGCCGACCGGCTCGGGGCCCGGGCATGAGCACGACTTCTGCGGACATTGGCGGCAAAGGCGCGGCGGGCGCGCTGCTCAATGTCGAGCACCTCACCAAGCATTATCCGATCCGCAAAGGCGTGTTCTCGCGTGTCAGTGCGCACGTCCACGCAGTCGACGACGTCAGCTTCTGGATCGCCGAGGGCGAGACGCTCGGGCTGGTCGGCGAAAGCGGTTGCGGCAAGTCGACCACCGGCAAGGCGGTGCTCCGCCTGACCGACGTGACTTCCGGATCGATCAACTGGCGGGGCAGCCGCATCGACTCCCTGCCGGCAGGCGAGATGCGCGCGCACCGCCGCGAATTGCAGGCGGTCTTCCAGGACCCTTACTCGTCGCTGAACCCGCGCATGCGCGCCGAAGACATCGTCGCCGAACCGATTCGCAACTTCGAGAACCGCTCGCCGGCCGAGATCCGCGAGCGCGTCGCCGGTCTGTTCGAGCGGGTCGGCCTGCGCGCCGACCAGATGGTGAAGTATCCGTACGAGTTCTCCGGCGGCCAGCGGCAGCGCCTCGGCATCGCCCGGGCGCTTGCGCCGAACCCGCGCCTCATCGTCTGCGACGAGCCGGTGTCCGCGCTCGACGTTTCGGTACAGGCGCAAGTGATCAACCTGCTGATGGACCTCCAGGACGAGTTGGGCCTGTCTTACCTCTTCATCGCGCACGACCTTGCAGTGGTCGAACACATCAGCCATCGCGTCGCCGTGATGTACCTCGGCAAGATTGTCGAACTCACCGACAAGCGCACGCTCTTCGCCAACCCGCAGCACCCGTATACCGAAGCGCTGCTGTCGGCGGTGCCGTTGCCCGACCCCAAGGCAGCGAGGAAGCGCATCATCCTCGCAGGCGACGTGCCGAGCCCGGTGAACCCGCCGCCCGGTTGCCGGTTCCACACGCGCTGCCCGGTAGCGATGGAGCGCTGCCGCGTCGAGGTGCCGCTGATGCGCCGCACGGCCCCTGGCCACCTCGTGGCCTGCCATCTCCGCGAAGGGGAGCCGGCTGAAACGCCCTGAAGCGGTTCAGGCCGCCGCAAGTCGCGGCTCGGCGCCGCCGGTGTCCCATTTGAGGCGCTTCGAGTGGAACTGGATCAGGCTGTCGCGGTGCCCGATGGACACCAGCGTCGTCTGCCGCAAGCGTTCGCGCAACAGCGTGTAAAGGTCGGCCTGCGCCTGTTCCGGCAGCGCGGCGCTCGCCTCGTCGAGGAACAGCCAGTCGGGCTTGTTGATCAACGCGCGTGCGAACGCGACGCGCTGCTGCTCCCCGCCCGACAGCACCTGCGCCCAGTTCTCCTCGCGCGGCAGGTCGGTCGCCAGGTGCCCGAGACCCACCGCGACGAGCGCCTCGGCGACCTCCGCGTTGCCAACCTCCTCCGATTGCGCCGGATAGGCGACCGCATTCTTGAGCGAGCCGATCGGCAGGTAGGCCTTCTGCGGCAGGAAGAGCAGCCGCGCCCCCTTCGGCAACGCGATCCGGCCGGTCCAGTAGGGCCAGATGCCGGCCAGCGCGCGGAACAGCGTCGACTTGCCCGACCCCGACGGCCCGGTAACCAGCACGTTCTCACCGGCCGCGAGGCGCACGCTCGTGTCGGCCAGCAACGGCTGGCCCTGCGGGAGTGCGAGCGCAAGGTGCTCGATGGAGAGCCCGGCACCATCGGCTTCGACGCGCTCGCCTTTCTGCGTCCGGCCCTCCTCCTGCGCGCGGACGATCGCCTGCTCGAACCCGGTCAGGCGATCCACGGTCGCCTTCCACGAGGCAAAGCTGCCGTAGGCGCTGATGAACCATGAAAGCGCGCCCTGCACCTGCCCGAACGCGGACGCGGTCTGGAAGATCGTGCCCAGCGGCGCGCCGCCCGAGAAGTAACGCGGCGCCGCGACCACGAACGGGAAGATGATCGCCACCTGGCCGTAGAACGAGGTGAACCAGGTGAGCTGCTTCTGCTTCAGCATGATCGCCCACCAGTTCGCGATCACCGCGCCGAACCGCCCGCGGAAGTTGGCGAGCTCGCCCGCCTCGCCGCGATAGAGCGCCACACCCTCGCTGTTCTCGCGCACCCGGATCAGCGAGAAGCGGAAGTCGGCTTCCGCCTTCTGGCGCTGGAAGTTGAGCCCGATCAGCGGACGGCCGATCACGTGCGTGAGCCAGGTGCCGGCGACCGCGTACACGAGCGCGACCCACACCATGTAGCCGGGAATGTTCACGCCCGCCACCTCCAGCGCGCCCGAGATCGTCCACAGGATGCCGACGAACGACACCAGCGTGACGACCGCGGACAACAGGCCGAGCGAAAGCGACAGCGTAAGGTCGACGAAGATGTTGAGGTCGTCGGCGATCCGCTGGTCCGGGTTGTCGGTTCCCTTGTCGAGGAGCTGCAGCCGGTAGTAGGCCTGCCCGGTCATCCACTCGCCGAGGTACTTGTCGGTGAGCCAGGCGCGCCATTCGATCATCAGCATCTGCTGCAGGTACTGCTTGTAGACCGCCAGCAGGATGAAGATCACCGCCAGCACCGTGAAGCGGCCGAGCTCGAGGTAGAACCCGATGCGGTCCTTGTGCTCGAACGTGTCGTAGAAATCCTTGTTCCAGCTGTTGAACTGGACTTCGGTCCAGACGAGCGCGAGCGTGAAAGCGATGACCGAAGCGAGCAGCATCACGCCCCTGCGGCGCCCATCCGAGACCCAGTAGGGCCGCGCCAATGCCCAGAACGAGGACCAGAATGCGGCGTGAGTCTTGGTGCCTGCCATGGAATGCTCCGATATGCGAAAAGCAGGCGCGAGTTTACAGAAGACGGACAAAGGCGAGACAATGGCCTTCTCCGATGGCACCCAACAAGGTCTTCCGCTTCGCCCCCCCGCCCGAGCATCGTGCAAGGCACCTGTTCGTGTTCCTGCATGGCGGCGGAGCCACGCCCGAGTCGATGATCTCGGTCGCGTTCAAGTTCCAGGCGCGCTTCCCGAGCGCCGCGCTGGTCGTGCCGGGCCGGTTCGATGCGCAGGACGAAGACGGGGATTGCGCGCATCGTCCGTATTCGATGATGGCGCTCGACAACGACGCGCGCATGGAAAGGCTCGATTCGATCCTCCCGCGGGTCGAGGACATCGTCCGCCGCGAGCAGACCAACTGCGGAATCCCGGCCGAAGGCACCGTGCTGATCGGGTTTTCGCAGGGCGGCACCGTCGCGCTCGAGGCCGTCAAGCGCATGCCGGGGCTGGCCGGCGCGGTGGTGGCCTATTCGGCGCGCTTTGCCCGGCTGCCGCTCGCGGGCGCGAGCATCCATGCGCGGGTCCACCTGGTCCATGGCGAGCAGGACGCGATCGTGTCACGCGTGCATTCGGAGCGCGCTGCGCGCGCCCTGGCCGCGCTCCACGTGCCCGTAACGCTCGACATCGTCGAGGACCTCGGGCACGCGCTCAGCCACCATGCGGTCTGTCTCGGTTCTTTGCGGCTATTGCAAGGCATTTACGAAGGCCGCAAGGCGACGCTGCACTAGGCGCCCCGCCCTGAAGTTGAACTCCGGTTTCGCAAGACCGAATGTCCGCGCGGACTTCCGGGGAATCAGCTTGCCAATTCAGGCATATCCGCGAACAAGTCGAGTACTTCCGGGTTGGCCAGTGCGTTGGTGTCCTTGACCTTCATGCCGTGCACCACCGACCTTACGGCAAGCTCGACCACCTTGCCGTTGCGCGTGCGCGGAATGTCCGGCACCTGCACGATGCGCGCCGGCACATGGCGCGGCGTGGTGTTGTCGCGGATCTGGCGGCGAATCTTTTCTTCGAGTGCTGCATCGAGCCCGAGGCCCGGGCGCAGCTTCACGAACAGCACCACGCGGGTATCGGTAGGCTGTTGCGGCGGCCAGAGCTGGCCGATCGCGACCGATTCCTCCACCTCGTCGACCTTCTCCACCTGCCCGTAGATTTCGGCGGTCCCTATGCGCACGCCCCCCGGGTTCAGGGTCGCATCCGAGCGCCCGTAGACGATCATCGTGCCGCGCGGGGTCAACTCGCACCAATCGCCGTGGCACCAGACATTCGGGTAGCGCTCGAAATAGGCGGCGCGGTAACGCGAGCCGTCCGGGTCGTTCCAGAACCCGACCGGCAGCGACGGGAAGGGCTTCACGCACACCAGCTCGCCTTTCTCGCCGTGCAGCTCGCGGCCGTCGTCGTCGTAGACGCGCACGTCCATGCCCAGGCCGCGACATTGAAGCTCCCCGCGGTACACCGGAAGGATCGCGTTTGCGTCCGCGAAGCTCGCCATGATGTCGGTGCCGCCGGAGATCGACGACAGGCACACGTCGCGCTTGAAGTCGCGGTAGACGTAGTCGAAGCTCTCGGGCACCAGCGGCGAGCCGGTCGAGATGATCATGCGCACCGCCCCGAGATCGTGGGTCTCGCGCGGCTTCAGGCCGCGCTTGGCGATCGCATCGATGAATTTCGCGGACGTCCCGTAGTGCGTCAGTCGCTCGGCCTGGGCGAAGTCGAACGTGATCCTCCCGTCCCGCGCGAACGGCGAGCCGTCGTACAACAGCACTGCTGCCTCCGCGCCGAGACCCGCGAACAGCAGGTTCCACATCACCCAGTTGCAGGTCGTGTAGTAATAGAAGCGGTCGCCGGGCCGCACGTCGAACTGCAGCTTGTACATCTTGAGGCCCGACATCAGCGAGCCTCCCCCGCCGTGCACGATGCACTTGGGCTTGCCGGTGGTACCCGAGGTGAACAGGATGTAGATCGGGTGGTTGAACGGCAACTGCTCGAATTCGATCTCGCCGGCATGGTAGGGCGCGACCCAGTCTGCATAGCGGCGCGCGTTGCGGATTGTCGAGACGTCGGGCTCGTCCTCAAGGTTCGGGACGACGACCACCTGCTTCACGCTCGGCAATTGCGCGACGATGTCCCTTGCGCGCGCAATCGACGAGTGCGCTTTGCCGTTGTAGAGATAGCCGTCGGCGCAGAAGAGCATCTTCGGCTCGGTCTGCCCGAACCGGTCCAGCACGCCGTCGGTGCCGAAATCCGGCGAGCACGACGACCAGACCGCGCCCACCGAAATCGCCGCGAGCGCGAGCACGCAGGTCTCGGGCATGTTCGGGATGAAGGCCGCGACCCGGTCGCCGGGCCTGAGTCCCGCGGCGCGCATCGCCTTGGCGCAGCGCGAAACCTGCGCATGCAATTCGGCGTGGGACATCCGGCGCCGGAATCCGGTCTCGTCCCAGAACACCAGCGCGTCGGCGTGGTCGCGACGGCGCAGCAGGTTTTCGGCAAAGTTGAGGCGGGCATCGGGAAACCATTGCGCGCCCGGCATCCTGTGGCCGTCGACGAGGACTTGCCCACCCTTGGTCCCGCGCACCCCGGCCCAGTCCCACAGCGCACTCCAGAAGGACTCGTTCTGGTCGCAAGTCCAGTGGTAGAACTCGGGGTAGGTATTGAATTCGAGCCCGAAGCGATGCACGCAATAGCGTGCGAACTGCGTGAGCTGGGCGGATTCGATGGCCGCCTGCGAAGGCTCCCACATCTTTTTCACGGCAGTCATGCATGCATCCGGTGAAATCGTGCGCACCATTATAATTCCCGGCATGGCCGCGACCGACCCTGCAGGGGACCTCTCCGAGTTCTGGGACGGCGAGATCGTCCCGGCCCTCGCCGAGTACATCCGCATCCCGGCAAAATCCCCGCATTTCGATCCCGACTGGCAGGCGAACGGCCACATCGAGGCGGCGGTTCAGTTTGCCGCCGGCTGGTGCGAATCGCATGCGGTCGCCGGCATGAACCTCGAGGTGGTCCGTCTACCCGGCCGTACGCCGGTACTCTACGTCGAGGTCCGAGGCGACGAGCGCGAGACGATCCTCGTCTATGGCCACCTCGACAAGCAGCCCGAGATGACAGGCTGGCGCGAGGGTTTCGGCCCGTGGCAACCGGTGATCGAGGACGGCAGGCTCTACGGCCGCGGCGGCGCGGACGACGGCTACGCGGTGTTCTGCGCGCTGGCCGCGCTCCGGTCGTTGAAGGCCGCCGGCCGCCCGCATGCGCGAATCGCGATGCTGATCGAATGCTGCGAGGAAAGCGGCAGCTACGACCTGCCGGCCTACCTCGACCTGCTCGCGCCGCGCATCGGCGCCCCATCGCTGGTGCTGGGCCTCGATTCCGGATGCGGCAACTACGACCAGCTCTGGGGAACGACCTCGCTGCGCGGGCTGGTGAACGGCGTGCTGACGGTGGAAGTGCTGACTGAAGGCGTGCACTCGGGCGACGCCAGCGGCGTGGTGCCGTCGAGCTTTCGCATCGCGCGGCAACTGCTCGACCGGGTCGACTCGGCCGAGAGCGGCCGCGTCAGGGGGGCGGCCTTCCATGCCGACATTCCCGCCGAGCGCACTGCGCAGGCGAAAAGAGCCGCAGAGGTGCTCGGTGACTCGATCTTCGCCAAGTTCCCGTTTGCCGCCGGCACGCAGCCGATGCACAGGGACCTCGCCGAACTCGTGCTCAACCGCACCTGGCGGCCGATGCTGTCGGTCACCGGGGCGGCCGGGCTGCCGTTGCCGTCGAATGCCGGCAACGTGTTGCGCCCGCAGACGCAGCTCGTCCTGTCGCTGCGCATTCCGCCGACGGTGGACGGCGAGGCCGCCGCGCGAGCGCTCAAGAAGCTGCTTGAGGCCGACCCGCCCTATGGCGCGAAGGTAACGTTCGACTACGGCCAGTCGGCCACCGGCTGGCATGCGCCGGCGACCGCGCCGTGGCTGGAAAAGTCGATTGACTCGGCCTCCGGCCGCCATTACGGCAGGCCCGCGATGTGGATGGGCGAAGGCGGCACGATCCCGTTCATGGCGATGCTCGGGCAGAAATTCCCGCAGGCGCAGTTCCTGATCACCGGCGTGCTCGGGCCGCACTCGAACGCCCACGGGCCGAACGAATTCCTGCACATCGGCTACGCGAAGAAGCTCACCGCGTGCGTGGCCGACATCATCGCCGACCACGCGGCGCAACTGGCGTAGGCGAGAGCAGGTCGCCGCCGCAAACGAGAGACGGATTTCCCCGCCAAACCAAGGCCGGGTCGGCGCCCCGCGCTCCCGGCCCGCTTGCTTGACAGCCCCCGGGCCAGTACCCAGAATCATCGCGCTTCGAGCCATTTCCCCGTGCATCAGGGGCCTGCCCCGGTTTTCGGGCACCTACTACACCAAGGAGTCACTATGAAGTTCCGTCGCACCGTCGTATCCGCCGCGGCTGCCGCCCTCGTCGGCGCCGCGTTCGCCGTCCCCGCGCAGGCCCAGACCATAGACAAGGTCAAGAAGTCCGGCGAGATCACGATGGGCGTGCGCGAATCCTCCGGCCCGCTCTCGTACACGCTGGGCGCCGGCCAGTTCACCGGCTATCACGTCGAGCTCTGCCAGGCGATCATCGACAACATCAAGAAGATGACCGGCGGCAACATCAAGATCAACTACATGCCGGTCACCTCGCAGAACCGCATCCCGCTCACGCAGAACGGCACCGTGGACATCGAGTGCGGCTCCACCACCAACAACGCAGCGCGCCAGAAAGACGTCGCTTTCGGCTTGACCACGTTCGTGACCGAGGTGCGCACCGCCGTCAAGGCGAACTCCGGCATCACCTCGGTTTCCCAGCTCAACGGCAAGAACCTGGCGACGACCACGGGCACCACCTCGGTGCAGACGCTGAGGAAGCACGAGCGCGCCAACAAGATCGACTTCAAGGAGATCTACGGCAAAGACCACTCGGACTCGTTCCTGCTGCTCGAGACCGGCCGTGCCGACGCGTTCGTGATGGACGACAACATCCTCGCCGGCCTGATCGCCACCTCGAAGAACCCGGCCGACTACAAGATCGTCGGCGAAGTCCTTTCGGTCGAGCCGATCGCGATCATGATCCGCAAGGACGACCCGTCGATGAAGAAGGTGGTCGACGACACGATCCGCGGCATGATGAAGTCCGGCGCCCTCGAAAAGCTGTACAACAAGTGGTTCATGGCGCCGATCCCGCCCAAGAACACCAGCGTCAACCTGCCGATGGGCACGACGCTCAAGAGCTTGTTTGCGAACCCGAACGACAAGCCGATGGAAGACTACGCGAAGAAATAGCCCTTTCAACGGGCTGACGAACCAGCAGCGATCGAGGCGCGCCCCAGCGGGCGCGCCTTTTTTGTGCGCCCTTGCGTTACAACGGGCGCGATTGTTGCTCTACACTTCCTGCGGGGAGAGAACGAGAAATGAATTTTCGCTGGGAATGGGAAGTCTTCCTCCGCGACACCGGCGGGGACCAGACCTACCTCGAGTGGCTGTTCTCGGCCTGGGGCTGGACGCTGGCGGTCGCGGCCTGCGCATGGATCGTCGCATTCGTCTTCGGCTCGGTGATCGGCACGATACGCACGACGCCGAATACCTGGCTGGTGCGCATAGGGAATGCGTGGGTGGAACTGTTCCGCAACATCCCGCTGCTGGTGCAGATCTTCCTCTGGTACCACGTCATCCCGGCCATGATCCCGGTGATGAAGAACCTGCCGAGTTTCGTGCTTGTGGTCCTGGCGCTGGGATTCTTCACCTCCGCCCGGGTTGCCGAGCAGGTCCGGGCCGGCATCCAGTCACTCTCCAAAGGGCAGCGATATGCCGGCCTCGCGATGGGCCTGACCCTGCCGCAGACCTACTTCCACGTGCTGCTGCCGATGGCGTTCCGCATCGTCATCCCGCCGCTCACCTCGGAGGCGATGAACATCATCAAGAACTCGTCGGTGGCCTTCGCGGTCAGCGTGGCCGAGCTGACGATGTTTGCGATGCAGGCGCAGGAAGAGACCTCGCGCGGGATCGAGGTTTACCTCGCGGTGACCAGCCTCTACATCGTCACGGCGATGACGATCAACCGGGTCATGGCATACGTTGAAACGCGCGTGCGGGTGCCGGGCTACATCGGCGGGGGCCACTGATGGGCGCCCTCGACCTGTCGTTCTTCTCGTGGGACCTGGTGACCAAGTTCCTGCTGAAGGGGTTCGTGTTCAGCGTCGAGCTCACGCTGGTCGCCATGGTCGGCGGGATCTTCATCGGCACCCTGCTCGCGCTGATGCGCCTGTCGAGCCACAAGTGGCTGTCCTACCCGGCCACGATTTACGTCAACACGATGCGTTCCATCCCGCTCGTGATGGTGATCCTCTGGTTCTTCCTGCTGATCCCGTTCGTCACCGGCCGGCCGCTGGGCGCCGAGTGGTCGGCGCTGATCACCTTTACCGCATTCGAGTCGGCGTACTACTCGGAGATCATGCGGGCCGGCATCCAGTCGGTGTCCCGCGGCCAGGTCTCCGCCGGGTTCGCACTGGGGCTCACCTACAGCCAGAACATGAAGCTGATCGTCATCCCGCAGGCATTCCGCAACATGCTGCCTGTGCTGCTGACCCAGACCATCATCCTGTTCCAGGACACCTCGCTGGTGTATGCCGTGGGCGCCTACGACCTCCTGAAGGGCTTCGAGACCGCGGGCAAGAACTTCAACCGGCCGGTGGAGGCGTTCCTGCTCGCCGCCATCGTCTACTTCGTCATCTGCTTCTCGCTGTCGAGCGTCGTGAAGAAGCTTCAAGCCAAGATCGCCATCGTAAGATAAGGAACCGCGGCCCATGATTTCCATCAAAGACGTGAGCAAGTGGTACGGCAGCTTCCAGGTTCTGACCGATTGCAGCACCGAGGTCAGGAAGGGCGAGGTGATCGTGGTCTGCGGCCCGTCGGGCTCGGGCAAGTCGACGCTGATCAAGTGCGTGAACGCGCTCGAGCCTTTCCAGAAGGGCGACATCGTCGTCGACGGGATCTCGGTCGGCGACCCGAAGACCGACCTGCCCAAGCTGCGCGCCCGAGTCGGCATGGTGTTCCAGAATTTCGAGCTTTTCCCCCACCTGACGGTCACCCAGAACCTGACGCTCGCTCAGGAGAAGGTGCTCGGCCGCAGCCCGGCCGAGGCGAAAGAGCGCGGCCTCAAGTACCTCGATCGCGTCGGGCTGATCGCGCAGAAGGACAAGTTCCCGGGTCAGCTCTCGGGCGGCCAGCAGCAGCGTGTGGCGATCGCGCGCGCGCTTTCGATGGACCCGATCGCGATGCTGTTCGACGAGCCGACCTCGGCGCTCGACCCGGAGATGGTCAACGAGGTGCTCGATGTCATGGTGCAACTCGCGCAGGAGGGCATGACGATGATGTGCGTAACGCACGAAATGGGATTCGCCCGCAAGGTCGCGCACCGCGTGATTTTCATGGACGCGGGCAGGATCGTCGAGGACGCCTCGAAAGACGATTTCTTCGGCAAGCCGCGCTCCGAGCGGGCCCAGCAGTTCCTTTCGAAGATTCTCCATCACTGAGGCAGTGGCCCGGGGATCCGCGCGGATCACTCCACCCGGATGTTCAGCTCCTTCACCAGCCGCGCATATTTCTCGTAGTCCTCGCGGATCAGCCTGCCGAACTGCTCGGCCGTCCCGCCCACCGGCTCCAAGGCGGCCTGGAAATAGCGCTCCCGCAATGCGCGCTCCGCAAGCGCCTTGTTGATCTCGGCATTCAGGCGCCAGACGATTTCGGCCGGCGTCCCGGCCGGCACCATGACGCCCAGCCACTGCTCGATGACCAGGCCCTTGTAGCCGGCTTCCTCATAGGTCGGGACCTCCGGCAGCGCAGCCGAGCGAGTACGCGTGCTTTGCGCAAGCAGTTTCAGCTTGCCGGCCTTGTAATGCGGGATCAGCGGCGACGATCCCAGCGAACCGAGCGGCACCTGCCCGGCGACGAGGTCGGTGATCGCCTGCCCGCCACCCTTGTAGGGCACATGGATCAGCTGGATGCCGGCGAGCTTGGCAAACCATTCGCCGGCCATGTGTTGCTGGGATCCGGCCCCCGAAGTAGCGAACCCGATGCCCGGCTTCTGCCGTGCGACCGCCACGAGTTCGGCGACTGTCGCCACGCCCATCGAAGGATGGGCGGCAAGTACGACGGGCTGCCGCGCAAGCTGGATCACCGGCGCGAAATCCCTGAGCGTCTGGTAGCCGAGGTTCTTGTACGTGTGCGGATTCGACACGACCGAATCGGCGGCGATTAATAGCGTGTAGCCGTCCGGCGCGCTCTTTGCCACGAGTTCCGTGCCGATGTTGCCGCCTGCGCCGGAGCGGTTCTCGACAATCGCCGACTGGCCGAGCGCCTGCGTAATCCGGTCGGCCACTGGTCGCGTCGCGATGTCGGTCGATCCCCCGGGCGGGAAAGGCACGATCACGCGGATCGATCGCGCCGGCCATTGGGCGGACGCGGCCTGTGCCACGAGGACAAGCACCAGAGAAATCAGGATCTTCATGCGTGGCTCCCGGATCGAGGTTCGTCGGCCGATTGTAGCGGCAGCCTTCAGCGCGGCGATGCGATCTTCTGCAGCAGGTCCGGCGGGATTGCAAACCCGGGATGGCGCCGGCGGAACTCGGCCAGGCTCTCGTCGGCTTCCCGGTCCCGGCCCTTTGCGCGCAACTCGACGATTCGCTTAAGCCACTCCTCGGGCGCTTCGGCAGGCGCCGCCAGGCGGGCGGCCGATCGCGTTGCAGACCGCTCGGCGAGCGCGGACGGCGCGCCAGTGGCGCCGGCCGATGGTGCACGAGACGATTGCGCCACGTCGGCGCGCGGGGACGGGACGAATACGTTCTGCGACGGGACCGGCGCAGCGGGATCATTCTGCGGCACGGGGCCGCGCTCGCCAGGCTCGGGCGCCCGGTCTTCGAGACGCGAGGGCGATGATGCGACTTCCGCGCCGCTTTCCGCCGACGGCTGAACCGCGTCGCGCTTCTCCGCCACGGCCGATTGCGTTTTTGCCTGCCGGGCCGGCGCCCTTTCCGGCGAAGGAGCGATAGCGTGCGGCGCCGGCCGGTCGACAGCGTCCGCAGATGGTTGAGGGGCGCCCGGTACCGTCGCCTGCGGTGCGACCGGCCGCAATTGCACATCCGGCCTTTCCTCGGAAATACGCAACGTCACGCCGACCGAAAGCACGAGCACGGCGGCGATGGCGACCGGCTTCGCCCAACGTTTGGGGGCCGGCGTGTCCACGCTGCTGCGCGCCGCGGCGAGGATCGCGGCGTCGAGCGCCGGCGGCGGCTCTTCGCGCGGCAGCGAGCGGTAGGCCGCGCCCGGCGCGGCGTCCAGGGACTCGTCCTTCTCAACCATCGGACAGGGCCTCGCGCAGCTTGGCGATCGCATAGCGCAGCCTGCTCTTGGCTGCCTCGGGCCCCGTCCCGGTAGCCGACGCGATCTCGGCCACGGACAGCCCGCTTTCCTCGTGCAGCAGGAATGCCTCCCGCTGCAGGACCGGCAATGCAGCCAGCGCCGCGAGCAGCCGGTTGCCCGCCTGGTTCAACTCGGCGCGGCGCTCGGGCTGGGACGACGGAGGTGCCGGTGGGTCGATCGCACCGTCCTCGTCGAGCGAGACGGATTCCAGTCCCCGCCGCCGCCAGTGGTCGATCATGCGGTTGTGCGCGATCGTATACAGGAAGGTGGAGAACTTCGCCTGCGGCTCGTATCGGCTGCGCGCATCGATCAGCTTCATCCAGACCTCCTGGAACAGTTCCTCGGCCGAGTCCCGATCCTTCACCGAGCGAAGCATGAACCGGAACAGGCCGCCTTTGTGGCGCGAGTACAGCGCGGCGAAAGCGTTCGCGTCCCCGCCGCGATACGCGAGCATCAACTGTTCATCGGACGGTCCGGCCTGCGGCATGCCCCAGTTTACGGGTAGGGCAGCGGCTGCGGATAAGGGACCCAGCGTGCCTGCGGGTCCGGAACAAATCCGGGAAAGGGCCTCGGCGTCACCGGCGGCACAGGGTCCCGGATCACGCCGCGGGCAACGAGGTTCCGGTAGCTGTCGTAATAGATCGCCACCACCTCGACGGGCGATTGGGTCGCGCGCTCGAAATTCGTGTAGCTGACGCGCGACTCCTCGATGCGGCCGTGGCCCGTGCCGATCTTCTCCTCCGCCTGGCGCGAGAGCGGCGCACGGGCCGTGGAACCGGCCGCCGCACTGTCCGCGTGCGATTGCGCCTCGCTCCGGGACATCGGCCCGTTGAACGGCTGCGGGCGGCTCTCGTACGAAGACGCCCACGGTGGGGCGATAGTGGCCGGCGGGTCCGCGGGCTTGCGGCGGAACAGGGCGACGCCGATGACGCCGACATCGTCCGGCCGTCCGGTGCGCGCCGCGTACGAGTCGGGCAGTTGCGTGAAATAGAATGCGGCGGTCTGCGCCGTGTTCTTGCGCCAGCCCGCGATGTCGAAGCTGCGATGCGCGGCCAGCACGTAGCCGGTCTGGTCGGGCCGGGCGGTCTCGCCGGAAACGATGTTCACGCCGTCGACCGACATCACCGCCATCACCGGGTCGGGCACGCGATTGCGGATCGTGATCTGGTACTCGTTGCCGGGCTTGCCTATCACCCAGGCTTTGCCGTCGTGCCAGTACACCTGGAGACGGCGGTTCTCGGTGCGGTCATGGATCGAAACATCCACCAACCTGCCGACGGCCAGGCACTGCGTAGACACGGCAATGGCCAGCGCCGCACCGAATATCCTGATGGCTCTCATGGTCAACTCCCCTGAAGAAATGGATGGGCTGCACCATGATTGAACGCCGCGTCGCGCGAAACGGGTTAAACTGCGCGCCTGTTTTTTGCTTCAAGCCGGGGACCCTCCCCTTCGAATCGCCGAAATGACCAAGAAATCAATCATCCCGATCAAGAGCTCGACCCCGAAGAACAAGTACGACTGCCTCAAGTGTCCCGGATACTGCTGCAGCTACCCGCTGATCGAAGTCACCAGGCGGGACATCGAGCGGGTCGCGAAGCATTTCGACCTGGCTTTCGAGAAGGCCCGCAGGAAATTCTTCCGCTACGACCGCAGCGAGAAGAGCTGGGTATTGCGCCAGCAGCAGGACGAGCACTTCAAGAAGATCTGCCGGTTCTTCGACACGGAAGAACGCCGCTGCACGATCTACACGGCGCGTCCGGGCGTGTGCCGGGACTATCCCGGGGAGCCGCACTGCGGCTACTACTCGTTCCTGCAGTTCGAGCGCGAGCACCAGGACGACGCGGAATTCGTTGCCACGACCTAGGCGCTAGCGCGCCTGCGTCCGGGCAACAACCCCGGGCAGGATCGGCACAGGGGAAACCAAGGTTTCCCCCGTACCCCCTTCCTTCAAATTACTTCTTTTGCGAAGCGGAGCGAAGGGCCGACAAGGTGGTGGTCGGCGTGATGGCTTCGGGATCGAGGCGCAATTCGATCAGCGCGGGCTTGTTCGCAGCCATCGCGCGTGCGAGCGCCGGCGCAAACGCTTCCGTGGTTTCGACCGTCTCCCCAAAGGCGCCGTAGGCGCGCGCGAGCGCGGCGAAATCCGGGTTCTTCAGCTCGGTGCCCGAAACGCGTGCCGGGTATTCCCTTTCCTGGTGCATCCGGATCGTGCCGTACATGCCGTTGTTCACCACGATCACGATCACGTTTGCACCGTACTGCATCGCCGTGGCCAGCTCCTGGCCGTTCATCAGGAAATCGCCGTCGCCGGCGAATGCCACCACGGTACGCCCGGGCGCGGCGATCTTCGCTCCGATGGCGGCCGGCACGCCGTAGCCCATCGACCCGTTGGTCGGCGCAAGCTGCGTCCGGAAGCCGCGGTACTGGTAATAGCGATGCACCCAGGTGGCGAAATTGCCGGCGCCGTTGCAGATGATCGCGTCCGCCGGCAGCGTTTCGCGCAGGCCTTTGACGATCTCGCCGTACTGCAGCTTGCCGGGCAGGGGCTTGGGCTCGCAGTAGGCGAGGTAATTCCTGCGCGCCTCCTCGGTGCCCTTGCGCCACTTCGCACCGTCGAGTTGCACGCTGCCGAGCGCTTCGACGAACTGCGGGTAACCCGAGTTGACGAGCACCGCACCCTGGTAGACGCGGCCGAGTTCCTCGGCGCCGGCGTGCACGTGGATCAAGGCCTGGCGCGGAACCGGCACGTCGAAGAGCGTATAGGCGCTGCTCGTCATCTCGCCCAGCCGCGCGCCGACGACCAGTACGAGGTCGGACTCCTTGATCCTTTGCGCGAGGTTCGGGTCGATGCCGATCCCGACGTGGCCCGCATACGAGGGCGAGCGGTTGTCCAGCAGGTCCTGGCAGCGGAAGGATGCGCCGGCCGTGAGATGGTTCTTCTCGAGGAACGCGCGCATGCCTTCGACCGCTGCGGCATTCCATCCGCTGCCGCCGAGGATCACGAATGGGCGCTCCGCCGCCGAAAGCAGCTTGCCGATCTCGCGCATGTCGGCCGGGTCGGGCGCGGCGCGCACGGTCTTGTAGTGCGGCACGTCGGCCACAGCCGCCTCCGAAAACAGCATGTCCTCGGGCAGCGCCAGCACTACCGGCCCGGGCCGGCCGGCCATTGCCGTGTGGAAGGCATGGCTCACGTATTCGGGAATCCGCTCGGTGCGGTCGATCTGCGCCACCCATTTCGACATCGGGCCGTACATGCGCCGGTAGTCGATCTCCTGGAAGGCCTCGCGCTCGACCATCTCGTTGCCGACCTGGCCGATGAACATGACCAGCGGAGTCGAATCCTGGAATGCGGTATGCACGCCGACCGCGCCGTTGGTCGCTCCCGGGCCGCGCGTGACGAACAGCACGCCCGGCTTGCCGGTCAGCTTGCCGTACGCGTCGGCCATGTACGACGCGCCGCCCTCCTGCCTGCAGATCACGAACTTCAGCTTGTCGCGGACGTCGTAGATGCCGTCGAGCACCGGCAGGAAGCTCTCGCCCGGCACGCCGAATGCGAGTTCCACTCCATGGCCGACGAGAGCGTCGGCGAGGATCCTTCCGCCATGGCGGGTCTTCAGGTCGGGCTTCATCCGGTCACCTCTCGATCATTTGGCATTGAATGCGCCGCGCAATGCGGCGCAACAGGCAGACATGGCTTCATTCGCGGTATCCAGCACGCCGCCCATCAGCAGGAAGCCGTGCACCATGTCCGGGAACTCCCGGTATTCGGTGCGGACACCCTCGGCCGCGAGCCGCTCGGCATAGGCGCGGCCTTCGTCGACCAGCGGGTCGTATCCGGCGGTAAGCACATACGCCGGCGGCAACCCGGCAAGGCTGGTCGCGAGCAGCGGCGACGCCCGCCAGTCGAGCCAGTCGGCCTCGTTCGGCAGGTAGTGGCCGCGAAAGTAATTCATCACCTTGCGCGTGAGCAGATAGCCTTCCGCGTTGCGCACGTGCGACGCGTGGCCGCTGCGCTGGTCGGTCGCCGGGTAGACCAGCAACTGGAAACAGGGCATCGGCCCTTTCGAATCACGCGCGTCGATGCACACCACCGCGGCAAGGTTGCCCCCGGCGCTGTCCCCGCCTACCGCGATTCGGTTCGGGTCGATCCCGAGCGTCGCGGCCTGCGCAGCGATGTACCGGGTCGCGGCGATGCAATCGTCTGCCGCCGCCGGGAATCGCGCTTCGGGCGCGAGCCTGTACTCGACGGAATAGACCATGCAATGCGCACCGTTCGAAAGCAGCCTGCAGGCGACGTCATGCGTGTCGAGGTCGCCGATGACCCAGCCGCCGCCGTGAAAGAACACGAGCGCCGGGAGGGTCGCCCCCTTCTCGGCACCGGCCGGCCGGTACGCACGGACCGGCAGCGGGCCGGCAGGCCCGGGCACCAGCATCAGCGTGATCGCGCCCATCTCGGGCGCAGCAGGCGACGTGGCGCTGCGGGTATCGTGATACACGCGGCGCGAAACGGTCGGCGGCAACTCGTGGTAAGGCGGCAATGGCGAGCGAGCCACCCGCTCGAGCAACACCTCCACCTGCGGGTGCAGGCTCATGCGGCTTTGACCGCAAGCATCTTTGCGAGCCGCTCCTTGAAGAACGGCGCAGGCTTCATGATGCGCGTTTCCTGGGAGGCGATCAGCGGCCGGATCTTCGCCACGTAGGCCTGCCATGCAGGATCGGCCTGCATGGCGGCGCGGCACCTGTCGCGCTGGTTCAAGTCGTCGTAGGCCCAGAGGTGGATCACCATGTTCTGCATCCCGACCTCGGTGGAGTAGTAGCCGACCAGGTGCGGCAGGTGCTTCATCTGCGTCGGCAGGCCGTCGGACTCGTAGATCCTGAAGTATTCGGCGACTTTCCCGGGATGCAGCAGGTAGATGCGTTCTTCGACGTACATCGGGCTTCTCCTCGGGAATGCGGCGGGCGTGCGAGCCGAGCTAAGTCTGGTGAAAGCATCGCGATTATATAATCCGCCTCTCAGGGACTCCGGGTGTTTCGCCATGCACGAGACCGACATCGCAACACTGCGCCGCATCCTCAAGCAGTCGCGGACGATCGCGGTCGTCGGCCTGTCGGCCAACTGGTACCGGCCGAGCTACTTCGCGGCGAAGTACATGATGGAACACGGCTACCGCGTCATCCCGGTGAACCCGCAGTACACCGAAGTGCTCGGGCAGAAATGCTACGCGTCGCTGCGCGACATCCCCGAAAAGGTCGACATCGTCGACTGCTTCCAGAAGACCGATCGCATCCTGCCGCTGGCCGACGACGCGATCGCCATCGGCGCCAGGGTGCTTTGGCAGCAGATCGGCGTCATCAACGAGGAAGCCGACCGCAAAGCGCGCGCCGCGGGCCTCGATTCGGTGATGGACCGGTGCGTGAAAATCGAGCACGGGCGCCTCTTTGGCGGACTCAACTGGGTCGGCGTGAACACCCGCGTGATTACGGCAAAGAGGCCCCAGGTCCTGCCTTACTGACAATAACCTTACAATTCACTGGCCAGCTCTCTTCGCGTAAGTGATTACTATCTTTTCCCAATTTAACATCTTGAACGCAGATATCCATCTATCCAATGCTGGCGCCCCCGGGCGTCGAAAGCTATTCTCCCGCTTCAACCATCGAAATGAAGCGCGATGAGTAACGCACTGCGATTTTTCGAAGGCAGGTTCGGCCGCGTGGTCCTGACGGAGTCGGCCTGCGCTACCGGCACGCACGCCCATGCGGAGCACCAGCTGATCCTCAAATACGACGGCGCCGACCGCAAGTTCGCGATCGGCGGCGAATCGGAAGTCCTGACCCGCAACGACATCCTGTTCATCAATTCGAACCGGCCGCACGAGGCCTTCTCGAACGAGGACAATTCCAGCGCCCGCCTGATCCTGATGAACATCTCGCCGGACTGGCTGGCGCAGACGTTTCCGGCAATGTTCCGCAGCGCGGACCAGGGGCCCTACCCGCGCACGCTCGACGCGGTAACGCCGCATATCCGCAAGATCGCCGATGCCATGGCGATCGACATGATGAACGACCGGTTCCTGTCGGCCGACCGCCTCGAGTTCATGGTGCAGGAACTGATCCTGTCGATCATCGACAGCTACATCGCCAAGCGGCGCTCCACTTCGCCGATGTGGCGCGGTTCCCGGTTTGCCGACTCCCGCATCCGTCGCGCGATCGCGCTGCTGCGCGCGAGGCCGAACAAGGACGTGAACATGGACGACATCGCCACGCAAGTCGGCCTGTCGCGCTCGCGCTTCTACGACCTGTTCCAGATGTGCACCGGCCGCTCGCCGCGCGAGTACCTCGACATGCTGTGCGTCGAGACCGCGATCACCCGCCTGTCGACGTCGGACACCAAGATCGGCGACGTGTCGGCCGAACTTGGATTCTCGGCACAGAGCAACTTCACGCGCTTTTTTCTGAACCAGGTCGGTGCCTCGCCTTCCGAGTACCGCCGGTTCTCCGCGGTCGGGGCCGCCGCCGGCACGCCGCGGCCGGTCGCGCCGGCCGAGCCCGGGCTGCCGCCGTTCGACGAGAGTTCTCTCGAACCCGCCAAGTAAGCCGGTGGCGGCGCTCGATCCCGCGGCGTTTGCCGCCTGGGCAGGCCGCACCGAAACCCGCGTCGACCTCATTTCGGAGCGCAATGCGCAGCTCCTCGCGGCGACGCTTGACCGCGAATCGGCGCCCGCAGCCGGCGAGCCCTTCCCGCATCTGTGGCACTGGACCCACTTCGTGCCGACCGCCCGGACCGCCGAAATCGAGGCCGACGGCCATCCGAAGCGCGGCGGGTTCCTTCCGCCGGTGCCGCTGCCGCGACGCATGTGGGCGGGCGGGCGCCTGACCTTCCACAAGCCGCTATTGATCGGCGAGCGGGCTACCCGCCGTTCGACCATCCGCGACGTCTCGGTCAAGCACGGCAGGAGCGGCGCTCTCGTGTTCGTCAAGGTCTCCCACGACATCGAGGGCGAACACGGGCTCGCGATCGCCGAGGAGCAGGACATCGTCTATCGCGAGGAGGCCTCCGGCGCGACAGCCGAGCCGCCGACTGCGCCCGATGGTGCCCAATGGTCCGACCCGATCGTGCCGGGCCCGGTCCTGCTTTTCCGCTACTCGGCGCTGACCTTCAACAGCCACCGCATCCATTACGACCAGCCCTACACCACCGGTGTCGAGGGGTACCCGGGTCTGCTCGTGCATGCCCCCCTCACGGCAACCCTGCTCGCCGAAGCACTGACCCGGCGGGCCGGGCGACCGATGAAGAGCTTTTCCTTTCGTGGCGTCAGTCCGCTGGTCGGTCAGGCGCCCTTCACCGTGAACGGGCGCATCGAAGGCGACAAAGCCGTCCTCTGGGCGGCGAATGCACACGGGCGGCTAGCGATGTCGGCCGAAGCGGCGCTCGGATAACCCGCCGGGCGCCTTGCCAGTGGCACATGGCTTGCTTAGAGTGGGCCATCCACCCGAGACCGTGCAATGGCCGCCCCAGTCCAGCATTACGACGAAATGAACCTGCCCGGCCCGGGCCGGCGCGAGGTGCGCGAGCATTACCGGCCGCTGGTGGACTGGCTCGCGGCAATGCCGCCGGAGCGCGTGGCCGAAAAGCGGCGCGAAGCCGACCTGCTGTTCCACCGGGTCGGCATTACGTTCGCCGTCTACGGCGACGAGGCCGGCGCCGAGCGGCTGATCCCGTTCGACACGATTCCGCGCATCATTCCGGTGGCCGAGTGGGAAATGCTCGCCCGGGGGCTGAAGCAACGGGTCACCGCGCTCAACCATTTCCTGCACGACATCTACCACGAACAGCGCATCCTGAAGGAAGGCGTGATCCCGCCCGAGCAGGTGCTGACCAACGAGGCCTACCAGGTCGCGATGGTCGGCCTCGAATTGCCGAACCGCGTCTATTCCCACATCTCCGGCATCGACCTGATCCGCCACGAGGACGGCAGCTACTACGTGCTCGAGGACAACCTGCGCACGCCCTCGGGCGTCTCGTACATGCTCGAGAACCGCAAGATGATGATGCGGCTGTTCCCCGAGCTGTTCGCGACGCAGTCGGTGCTGCCGGTGGAGCACTACCCGGGACTCCTGCTCGACACCCTGCGCGCAGCCGCGCCGCACGAGATGCGCGAGCCTACGGTCGTCGTGCTGACTCCGGGCCAGTACAACAGCGCCTATTTCGAGCATGCGTTCCTTGCGCAGCAGATGGGCGTGGAACTTGTCGAAGGCGCCGACCTCTTCGTCAAGGACGGCCGCGTCTACATGCGCACCACCGGCGGCCGCCAGCGCGTGGACGTGATCTACCGGCGGGTGGACGACGCGTTCCTCGATCCGCTCGCTTTCCGGCCGGATTCCTTCCTCGGCGTGCCCGGGCTGCTGTCGGTCTATCGCGCCGGCAACGTGAGCCTGGCGAATGCGCTCGGCACCGGCGTGGCCGACGACAAGTCGACCTACCCGTATGTACCGGACATGATCAGGTTCTACCTCGCCGAAGAGCCGATCCTCAAGAACGTCCCCACCTGGCAACTGAAGAAACCCAAGGACCTCGAGCACGTATTGGACAATCTCGCCAGGCTCGTGGTGAAGGAGGTGCAGGGCTCGGGCGGCTACGGCATGCTGATCGGGCCGACCTCGACGAAGAAGGAGATCGAGGCCTTCCGCGCCCGCATCCTCGCCAACCCGGCGAACTACATCGCCCAGCCGACGCTTTCGCTCTCCACCTGCCCGACCTTCGTCGAGCAGGGAATCGCGCCGCGGCACATCGACCTGCGCCCGTTCGTGCTTTCGGCCAAGGACGTGAAGTTCGTGCCGGGAGGCCTCACCCGCGTGGCGCTCAAGGAAGGCTCGCTGGTGGTGAATTCGTCGCAGGGCGGCGGCACCAAAGACACCTGGGTGGTGGAGTAATGCTCTCCCGCGTAGCCGACCGCATTTTCTGGATGTCGCGCCAGATGGAGCGCGCCGAGAACATGGCGCGCATCCTCGGCGTGACCTCGAACCTCGTGCTGTTCAGCACCAAGGACACGCAGCAGCGGCAGAACCTGATGGCGCCGCTCGCCATCACCGAAACCGACGAGGCGTTCTTCGCGAACCACAAGAAGCTCACGCTGCCGGCACTGCTCGACTTCATGGCGCTCGACGAAAAGAACCCCTCGTCGATCTACTCCTGCCTCAAGTGGGCGCGGGAGAACGGCCATGCGGTGCGCTGGCAGATCACCTCCGAGATGTGGGAAACGCTGAACGCCACCTGGCTCGAACTCAAGGGCTTCAAACGCAAGGACATCATCGGCGCGGACGCGACGCGCTTCTTCGACTGGGTCAAGGACAGGAGCCACCTGTTTCGCGGCGTGACCTACGGCACCATCGTTCGCGGCGAGGCCTTCAATTTCTCGCGCCTGGGCACCTTCCTCGAGCGCGCCGACAACACCGCACGCATCCTCGACGTGAAGTACCACATCCTGCTGCCGCGGGTGGAGGACGTCGGCGGGGCACTTGATTACTACCAGTGGGCGGCGCTGCTGCGCTCGGTGTCGGCGTTCGAGACCTACCGCACGCTGTACCGCGACCAGATCTTCCCGATCAAGGTGGCCGAGTTGCTGCTGCTGGAACGCAGGATGCCCCGGTCGCTGGCCGCGTGCTTCGACCAGGTGACCGAGGCGCTCAGCCGCATCGACGGCCAGAACGACCAGGCGGCCAAGCGGCTGGCGAGCGAGCTGCATGCGCGGCTCACGCATGCCGACATCGAGGAAATCTTCCAGGGCGGGCTGCACGAGTACCTCGAGGCGTGCCTCGACGACATCGGCGAGCTCGGCAACCGGATCCAGCGCGCCTACCTCGGCACCATATGAAACTGGCGATCACCCACGACACGATCTACCGGTACGACGCGCCGGTGCGCTCATCCACGCAGTACTTCCGCCTTACGCCGCGCGAGTCGCCGCGCCACCGGATCCTTCACTGGCAGGTCGACACGCCCAGGCCGGCCACGCAGACGCACGACGGCTATGGCAACGTGCTGCACGTGCTGACGCTCGACAAATCGGTGTCCGAAATCCGCATCCGCGCGCACGGCGTTGTCGAAACGATCCCGCCCGGCGATACCGCGTCGAGCGACCCCGAGGGCTCGACGGGCAACGGCCTCTCGCCGCTGGTCTTCCTGCGCACCACCGCGAACACCCGAGCGGACGAGGCCCTCGCGGCGTTTGCGGCCCGCAATGCCGGGCGCGCCGGCACGCTTGCCGGCCTGCGCGAGCTCGCGGCCGCGATCAGCGACAAGATCCCGGTCAAGCCCGAGGAAGGCGGCACGACCCTGAGCGCCGCGGAGGCTTTTTCGGGCGGCGGCGTCAGCGTGAGCGACCTGGCGCATGTATTCATCGCCTGCTGCCGCCATCTCGGGGTGCCGGCGCGATTTGTCAGCGGCTACCTGCACTCGGCGAAGCCCACCGACGACGGTTTCATTGCCGGGCACGCGTGGGCCGAGGCCTGGGTTTCCGGGCAATGGCGCGGCTTCGACCTGGCAAGCAATCGTGCCGAAGGGTCCGAGCACCTCGCGCTGGCGATCGGCGCGGATTATCTCGACGCCTGCCCGATCCGCGGCGTGCGCACCGGCGGCGGGGTCGAGACCATGCAAGCGCACGCAAGGATACGGATCACGCCCTGAGGGCCGGGCGAAGGGCAGGCCTTCCTGCGCTAAGATCGCCCCATGACCTACTGCGTCGCCGCCGTCACCAACGAAGGAATCGTTTTCGCGTCGGATTCGCGCACCAACGCCGGCGTGGACTACGTCTCGGTCTACAGCAAGATGAAGGTCTTCGAAGTGCCGGGCGAGCGCGTGATTGCGGTGCTCTCGGCCGGGAACCTCGGCACCACGCAGAGCGTGATCTCCCTGCTGCAGATGCGCGCCCGGCTGCCCGACGGGCAGGTGAACTTCTCGGGCATCGAGGGCCTGCGCAGCCTGTACGATGTCGCAGTGCTTCTCGGGCAGACCCTGCGCGAAGTCGTGGCGCGCGACGGCCCAAGCCTTGCCCAGCAGGGCATCGACCCGGGTTGCACGCTGATCGTCGGCGGCCAGGTCCGCGGTGAAGCGCCGCGCCTGTTCATGGTCTACCCGCAGGGCAACTTCATCGAGGCGACCACCGACACCAATTATTTCCAGATCGGCGAGGCCAAGTACGGCAAGCCGATGATCGACCGCGTGGTCAAGTTCGACACGCCGCTGAAGGACGTGGCCAAATGCCTGCTGGTGTCGTTCGACTCGACGATGCGCTCGAATCTTTCCGTCGGGCTGCCGATCGACCTGCTCGGCTACGAAAAGGACGCGCTGCGCGTGACCCTCAAGCGCCGCTACACCGAGGGCGACCCGTATTTCTCGCAGATCAGCGGGTTCTGGTCGACTGGCCTGCTGCGGGTCTTCGCCGAAGTGCCGGACGTCAGCTGGAACTGACGGTGCGCCGGGTTTCATAAGCAGGCCCGGGAATCCCGCCGATGCGGATCGCATTCCTCGTCAATCGCGACATCGAAAGCGTCTACACGCTGAACCTGCTGCTGCCCGGCCTCGCCCGGCACCGGCTTTCGGTGTTCGTCTCGGACAAGGTCGGCAGTTCGGCCAAAGCCCCGCCTGCCGCGATGCTCGGGCAGCTTGGATTCGTCGAGCAGGACCTGTGGAACCGCATCGTCTTCCCTTCGCTGGAGAGAAGCCCGGCACCTGCGCGCTGGTACTCGCTCGAAGCCCTCGAGCGCCGCACCGGCATTTCCGTTCAGCCGCTTGCGAGCGCGCGTACACCCGATGCGCTCGAAGCGCTTGCGGCGCCGGGTGCGGACCTGTTCGTGTCAGTTCGTTTCGGCAGGATCCTCGGCGCCGAAGCGATCGCGCTCCCGCGCCTCGGCGTCCTCAACCTGCACTCTGGGATCCTGCCGGACTACCGGGGCGTGCTTGCGACCTTTCGCGCGCTGATGAACGGCGACCCGGAGATCGGCTGCACGCTGCACCGGATCGACAGCCCGACGATCGACACCGGCCCGATCGTGGAGATCGGACGGACCCCGGTGAACCCGGCACGTTCGCTCTTCTGGCACATCCTTTCGCTGTACCCGATCGGCGCCGAAATGATCCTTCGCGCAATCGGGCAGATCGAAGCGGGCGCGACGCTTCCTGTCCTCCCGCAACGCGCGGGCGAAGGGGCGTACTACTCGTTTCCATCCGACGACGATCTCGTCCGTTTTACTGCGGCGGGTTGGCGGCTGTTCGACCGCAGCGACCTGGACGAATTGCTGGGAGGCTTCGGCGCGGCAACGCAGTGAAAACCGTCGCAACCAAGGGAATGGCAGTATTTCGACCGGAGATTCAATGCTGGCGCGGTCCTTGCCTCGAACATGGCAGTATTTCAGGCCGTCGCACGAGCCCGCTTCGAACCCTCAGCCCTGCGCCATCTGCTCGCCGTGCTCGCGCACCGCATGGAAGCCCACCTTCGGCCAGCGCTCCTGCGTAACTTGCAGCACCGGGCGGTTCGGCGCGAGAAACACCGGGTTGCCGTCGACATCCTTGGCAAGCCTCACCGCCTGGTCCCGCTCGAAATTCTTGCGCATCGTTTCGTCGGGGAAAGTCAGCCACAACGCGGTATGGATGTCGGCCGCATCGTAGACCGCGTCGACCTTGTATTCGCTCGCAAGCCGCGCGGCGACGACTTCGAACTGCAGCGGGCCGACCGCACCCAATAGCGTGTTGCCGGTGGCGGTCTCCAGCACCTGGATCGCGCCCTCCTCGCCGAGCTCCTGCAATCCCTTGGCCAGCGGCTTGGCCTTGAACGGGTCGCGCGGCCGCGCGTAGCGGAACAGTTCCGGCGCGAAGTAAGGGATGCCCTTGAAGCCGAGCTTCTCGGTCGTGGATTCGGTCAGCGTGTCGCCGATCTGCAGCTGGCCGTGGTTGTGGATGCCGATGATGTCGCCGGCGACCGCATCCTCGCTCGCGACGCGCTCGTTGGCCATGAAGGTGAGCGCGTTCGAGATTTTCATGTCCCGACCGGCGCGCGGATGCTGCACCTTGATGCCAGGCTTGTAGCGCCCCGAGCACACGCGGAAGAACGCGATCCGGTCGCGGTGCCTCGGGTCCATGTTGGCCTGGATCTTGAACACGAAGCCGCTGAACGAAGGCTCCGCCGGGTGCACCATCCGCACGCCTGCGTCGCGCGGCTGCGGCGGCGGCGCCCAGTCGACCAGCGCCTGCAGGATCTCCTGCACGCCGAAGTTGTTGATACCCGAGCCGAAGAACACCGGCGTCTGCGTGCCGGCGAGGAACCGCTGCAGGTCGAACGGGACGCTCGCGCCCTGCAACAGGTCGACGTCGTGGCGCAGCTGCCCGACCTCGCCGGGGAAAAGTTCGTCGAGCCGCGGGTTTGCGATGCCTTCGATCGTCTCGGTCTCGCCGCCACGCTTTTCCTCGCCGGGCGTGAAACGCAGCAACCGGTCCTGCAGCAAGTGAAAGACCCCGCGGAAGATCTTGCCCATGCCAAGCGGCCAGGTGATCGGCGCGCAGTCGATCTTCAGCACCGATTCGATCTCCTCCAGCAACTCGAAGGGCTCCCTGACCTCGCGGTCCATCTTGTTGACGAAAGTGATGATCGGCGTGTTCCTGAGGCGGCACACCTCGAGCAGCTTGATGGTCTGCGCCTCGACGCCCTTGGCCGCGTCGATCACCATGACCGCCGCGTCCACCGCGGTCAGCACGCGATAGGTGTCCTCGGAGAAGTCCTCGTGGCCCGGCGTGTCGAGCAGGTTGATCGTGTGGCCGGCGTACTCGAACTGCATCACCGAGCTGGTCACCGAGATGCCGCGCTGCTTCTCGATCTCCATCCAGTCGGAAGTCGCGTGGCGCGAGCTCTTGCGGGCCTTGACGGTGCCGGCCATCTGGATCGCGCCGCCGAAGAGCAGCAATTTCTCGGTCAGCGTGGTCTTGCCGGCGTCCGGGTGCGAGACGATCGCAAAAGTGCGCCGGCGGGCGACCTCGCGCACGAGGTCGGCAGGATAGGCAGGGCTGTTCATCGGAAACCGGGCGGGGCTGGCAGGCACAGACACGAAGGGCGCGGATTATAGCCCCGCGACCGCGTGATAACCTGACCTCACGGAGGGTCTTTTCGATGGAAGGTTACGATTTCGACGCCTACACGCCCCGGCAGATTGCCGAACGCGTGGAGGCCGTGGGTGTCGCCAAGGCGCGCCTGCCGCTGCTGCAGACCGCCCTGCTCGGGATGCTCGCCGGCGCGTTCATCAGCCTGGGCGCGCTCTATTTCACGCTGGTCGCGAGCGATGCGACCCTCGGTTTCGCAACGACGCGCGTGCTCGGCGGCGTGTGCTTCTCGCTGGGCCTGCTGCTGGTGGTCGTCGCCGGCGCCGAACTGTTCACCGGCAACAACCTGCTCGCGATGGCGTGGGCCGAAGGCCGGATCAGCACGCCGGAGCTGCTGCGCAACTGGGCGATCGTCTGCGTTGCCAATTTCGCCGGCGCCGCAGGCATGGCCGTGCTGGTGTACCTCTCGGGGCACGCCGACATGAACGGCGGCGCGGTCGCGCAGGCCTACTTGAAGATCGCAGCCGCCAAGTCCGCGCTGCCGGCGTGGGCCGCCTTCTTCCGCGGGGTCCTGTGCAACATCCTCGTCTGCATGGCGGTGTGGATGGCGATGGCCGGGCGCAGCGTCGTCGACAAGGCCGTGGCCATCGTCTTCCCGATCTCGGCCTTCGTCGCCGCCGGGTTCGAGCACTCGATCGCCAACATGTACTACTTCCCGCTGGCGATGCTGCTAAAGGCCGGCGGCGCGCCATTGCCGGCCGGCGCCGACGCGATCGACGCCGGCGCGATGTTCGCCAACCTCGGCGCGGTGGTCGCCGGCAACATCGCCGGGGGCAGCGTGCTGGTGGCGCTGGTCTACTGGGTGATCTATGTCCGCGGCGCCGCGAAGCCATAGCGGGACGCGTGCTATAGTTTTCATGCCGGGTGCATGCGGCTCGGGCGGGATTCCCGGGATATACTAAAAACGGTATTTAAACTACCCCGAGATCCACTGATTTAGCCATTCTCCAAAACTTAAAGTTCGAGAATCAAGCCATGGCGGATCGCCGTTTCGGTATCGAAACCCTGTGCCTGCATGCTGGCCAGATCCCCGACCCGGTCACAGGCGCGCGCGCGCTGCCGATCTACCAGACGACGTCGTTCGTCTTCGACTCGGCCGAGCATGCGGCGAGCCTGTTCAACCTGCAGACGTTCGGCAACGTCTACTCGCGCATCTCCAACCCGACCGTCGCGGCGCTCGAGGAGAGGGTCGCCGCGATCGAGAACGGGCGCGCCGGCCTTGCAGCCGCCACCGGCCAGGCGGCCGAGGCCACCGCGATCCTGACGATCTGCCAGGCCGGCGACCATATCGTCTCGGCCTCCACCCTTTACGGCGGCTCCTATACGCTGCTGGGCGTCAACCTCGCCAAGCTCGGGATCCAGACCACCTTCGTCGACTCGGACGACCCGGAGAATTTCCGCCGTGCGGTCCGCCCGAACACGCGGCTCTTCTACGCCGAGACGCTCGGCAACCCGCTGCTCAACATGGTCGACATCGAAGCGGTGGCGAAGATCGCGCACGAGGCCGGCGTGCCCCTGATGATCGACAACACCGTGCCCTCGCCCTACCTGTGCCGGCCCTGCGACTGGGGCGCCGACATCGTGGTGCACTCGGCCACCAAGTACATCGGCGGCCACGGCACGACCATGGGCGGCGTGATCGTCGAGTCGGGCAGGTTCCGCTGGGACAACGGCAAGTTCCCCGGCATGACGGACCCTTCGCCGGGCTATCACGGCGTGCGGTTCTACGAGACGTTCGGCGACTTCGGCTACACGATGCGCGCACGCATGGAGATCATGCGCACCTTCGGCCCGACGCTCTCGCCGATGGCCGCCTGGCAACTCCTGCAGGGCCTCGAGACGTTGCACGTGCGCATGGAGCGCCACTGCGCAAACGCGATGGCGGTGGCGAAGTTCCTGCAGTCGCATCCGCAGGTTGCATGGGTAAACTACCCCGGCCTGCCGGACAACAAGTACTACGCGCTGGCGCGGAAATACCTGCCCGGGGGCGCCTCCGGCCTGCTGAACTTCGGCGTCAAGGGCGGCGCGAAGGCCGGCGAGAAGTTCATCGAGGCCGCCACCTTCATGAGCCACCTGGCCAACATCGGAGACGCCAAGACGCTGATCATCCACCCTGCATCGACCACGCACAGGCAGATGTCCGAGGAAGAGCAGAAGAAGGCAGGCGTGCTGCCCGACATGGTGCGCATGTCCGTCGGCCTCGAGACGCTCGACGACATCCTCTGGGACATCGATCAGGCATTGTCGGCCGCGAGCCGGGCATGACCGACATCGCCGAACTCGAGTCGCTGCTGCAGGCCAAGATGCCGATCGTGGCGGTCGAGTCCCACGAGGAGCAGAAGGTGCTCGTCATGCTCGAGCGCTTTTCGACGCTGAACGAGCGCACCCTGTTCGTCTGGAGCATCACCCGCGGCCTGCGCCGCCAGCCCACCGGCGAGTCGGTCTACAACACGCAGAACATCAGCGAAGCGCTGCGCCACGTGGAAGGCTCGCCGCAGAACGCGATCTACCTGTTCCTCGACGCGCACGCCTTCTTCGGCGAGCCGGTCGTCATCCGCACCATCAAGGACATCGCGCAGAAGACCGAATACTCCCACCGCATGCTGGTCTTCCTGTCGGCCAAGCTCGAGGTGCCCGAGGACATCACCCGGATCACGGCGCGCTTCAAGCCGGCGCTCCCGGACGCCAGGCGCATCCAGGAGATCCTGAACGAGGAAGCCGCGCGCTACCGCGAAGCCACGGGCGAGAGGGTCACCGGCAGCCGCGAGGCGCTGAACATGCTGGTCCAGCACCTCGGCGGCCTCACCGAGGAAGACGCCCGGCGCCTCGCCCGCATGGTGATACGCGACGACGGCGCGATCACGCTGTCGGACATCGGCAAGGTGCTCAAGGCCAAGCACGAGTACCTGCAGGCAAGCGAAATCCTGACGCTGGAACCCGGCATCCCCAACGTCGAGGAACTGGGCGGCCTGGCCAACCTCAAGCGCTGGCTCAAGGTGCGGCGCGAAGTGTTCCTGAACCCGGTGCCCGACAGCCCGCTGCCGCCGCCCAAGGGCATGCTGCTGCTCGGCGTGCAGGGCGCCGGCAAGAGCCTCGCTGCCAAGTGCGTCGCCGGCAGCTGGCACCTGCCGCTGTTCCGCCTCGACTTCGGCACGCTCTACCAGAAGTACCACGGCGAAACGGAACGCAACATGCGCGAGGCCCTGTCGATCGCGGGCGCGATGTCGCCCTGCGTACTGTGGATGGACGAGATCGAGAAGGGCATTGCCGGCGATTCGGGCGGGGATTCCGACGGCGGGGTGTCGCGCCGCGTGCTCGGCACTCTGCTTACGTGGATGGCCGAGCGTACCAGCCGGGTGTTCATGGTCGCCACCGCGAACGACATCGCCGCGCTGCCCCCGGAACTCCTGCGCAAGGGCCGCTTCGACGAGATCTTCTTCGTCGACCTGCCGGGTGAGGAGGCGCGCGCCCAGATCCTGAAGATCCATCTCGCCAAGAAGAAGAGCGACCCGGCCAGGTTCGACCTCGCCGCACTCGCGGCGGCGAGCGAAGGCTTTTCGGGCGCCGAGATCGAGCAGGCCGTGGTGTCGTCGCTGTACGAAGCCATGGCCGACAAGAAGCTTCTCGCCACCGAGCACCTGCTCGGCGAGTTCGGGCGCACCCGGCCGCTGTCGGTCGTCATGGCCGAAAAGGTCGCGGCGCTGCGCGCGTGGGCCAAAGACCGGGCCGTCCCGGCCGACTGACAACAAGGGGAACACATGCTGAGCTACCAGGTCATCGAACACGGCAAGCCGTTGCAGCGGGTCTTCACCGCCGCGCCCAGGCCCAAGGGCACCGAAGTGCTGGTGCGCATCACGCGCTCGGGCGTCTGCCACAGCGACCTGCACATCTGGGACGGCTACTTCGACCTCGGCGGGGGCAAGCGCTTTTACGTGAAGGACCGCGGCTGCATCCCGCCGTTCACGCTCGGCCACGAGCCCTATGGCGTGGTCGAGGCGTTCGGTCCCGGCGCGGCCAGGGCGGTGCGCGGTCTCAAAGTGGGCCAGCGCCGCCTTGTCTACCCGTGGATCGGCTGCGGCAAGTGCGCGGTGTGCAAGTCGGGCAAGGACAACTACTGCGTGTCGGGCTCGCAGTTCCTCGGCGTGAACCGCCCCGGCGCCTACTCGACGCACGTGCTGATCCCGCACCCGCGCTACCTCGTCGACACCGCCGGCGTGGACGACGCGTTTGCGGCCACGCTCGCCTGCTCCGGCCTGACCACCTACAGCGCGATCAACAAGCTGCCCGCGCTCGGGCCCAGGGACTGGGTCGCGGTGATCGGCTGCGGCGGGCTCGGGCTGGTGGCGCTCTCGATCATGAAGGCGATGGGCATCAAGAACGTGATCGCGTGCGACGTCGATGAAGGCAAGCTCGCGGCCGCGCGCAAGCTCGGTGCCAAGTTGGTGCTCGACACCCGCGCGCCGGACGCCGCGCAAAAGCTCGCGGCGCTCGCGCAATCCAACCTCGTGGGCGCCATCGACCTGGTCGGCATGCCGGCCACCTTCATGACCGCCTACCCGGCGCTGCGCAAGGGCGGCAAGTACATCCTCTGCGGCCTCTTCGGCGGTGAAATCACCCTGGCGATGCCGCCGATCGCACAGCGCGCGGTCTCGGTGAGCGGCTCCTATGTCGGCGACCTTGCCGAACTGAAGGCAGTCGTCGCGCTTGCGAAGAAGAAGAGACTGAAGCCGATGCCGGTCGAAACGCGCCCGGCGATCGAGGTCAACCGTACGCTCGAAGAACTCAAGGCCGGCCATGTCCTCGGCCGCGTGGTGCTGGATTTCGAGACCGAAACCGCCGGCGGCTGACCGCCGGTCCGCGTCGGTGCGAGCCGAATGCGGATCGCGCTGATCTCCAATGGCGCGAAGGTCCGCGGTGCGCTGGCTGCGCGCATCGAGGGAAGGCTGGCGGCAGCCGCGCCCGGCTCCAGCATCGCCAGGACCACCGGGCCGGGCCAGGCGATCGACCTGGTGCGCAAGGCCGTGGCGGGCGGCGCGCAACGTATCGTCGTGGCCGGCGGCGACGGCACCGTGCACGAAGCAGCGAACGCGCTGGTCGGCACCGGCGCGGAGCTTGCAGTCATCCCCGCCGGCTCCGGCAACGACTACGTCCGCAGCCTCGGCGTCCCCGGGGACATCGAGGCAAGCGTCGCGTTCGCGCTGCACGCACCGGCCCTGCCGACCGACGCCGGCCGGGTCGCTTGCGTATCGGCAGGCGGCGCCGAGGTCCGGCGCATCTTCGTGAACATCGCCGAGGCCGGGTTCGGCGCAAACGTCGTGCGGTACGCGCGACATACAGTGCGTTTCTCGCCACCCTGGCTCGCCTACCAGCTCGGGATCCTCGCCGCGCTTGTCACGCTGCGCCGCGCCCGCGTGTCCATATCGACCGGCACCGGAGCGCCCGCCAGCGTCACCAGCAGCAACCTGATCGTCGGCCTCGGCCAGTATTTCGGCGGCGGGATGCGCCCGCTGCCGGGCGCGGTCCTGGACGACGGCCTGTGCGACGTGGCCCACATCCGGGATGCGTCGCGATTCGACATCGCGCGCCATGCCCCGGTATTGAAGAACGGCATCCCGGCGGACCACCCGCAGATCGACCAGTGGCGCTGCAGCTCTCTGCGCGCCGACAGCGCCGACCGGGTCCCGGTCGAGGCCGACGGCGAATGGCTGGGCTACCTCCCCGCGACGTTCGAGGTGCTGCCAAACGCGCTGCGGGTGGTGCGCCGCCTGTAGCGCCCCCCGGCGAGTCCGAATCGTCTGTTGAAACGGTGCCGCCAAAAGCGGCTCCGGGATCAAAAGCGGGGGGATTTCCTCCTATACTCGCCGGATGAAACCCTACGACTGGAACTTTCCCTACAGTTGGCCGCGCAAGCCCGTCCTCGCGGCCAACGTCGTCGCCACCACGCAGCCGCTCGCCGCGCAGGCCGGATTGCGCATGATGCTCGCCGGCGGCAATGCGGTCGACGCGATTCTCGCCACCGCGATCACGCTGACACTGGTCGAGCCGGTCTCGAACGGTATCGGCTCCGACCTCTTCGCGATCCTCTGGGACGGCAAGGAACTGCACGGCATCAACGCCTCCGGCCGTTCGCCGGCCGCATGGACGCCGGCATACTTTGCGACGAAGTACCCGGACCAGAAGGCGATGCCGACGCGCGGCTGGGATACGGTCACCGTGCCGGGCGCGGTCTCGGCGTGGCGGATGCTCTCCGAGCGCTTCGGCAAGCTGCCCTTCGAGAAGCTCTTCGAGCCCGCGATCGGCTATGGCCGCAACGGTTTTCCCGTCTCGCCGACGATCGCGCGCCAGTGGGCGATCCAAGCGAAGGATCTGCATGTGCAGCCCGGCTATGCCGAGGCATTCATGCCGAACGGCCGTCCGCCCGCGGCCGGCGAGTTGTTTACGTTCGCCGACCATGCCGCAACGCTGGAGAAAATTGCCGCCACCAAAGGCGAAGCTTTCTATCGCGGCGAAATCGCCGAGAGGCTCGTGGCCCACAGCGCAAAGCACGGCGGCGTCATGACGGCCGCCGACATGGCCGCGCACAAGGCCGACTGGACGGCGCCGATGGAAGTCGGATATCGCGGTTACACCGTCCACGAACTGCCGCCCAACGGCCAGGGCATCGTCGCGCTGATCGCCCTCGGCATCCTCGAGCAGTTCGACGTATCGAGCCACCCGGTGGACTCGGCCGACAGCCTGCACCTGCAGATCGAGGCGGTGAAGCTCGCTTTCGCGGATGCGCGCCGCTTCGTCGCCGACCTCGACTGGATGGACATCAAGCCCGAAACCCTGCTGGACAAGGACTACCTCAAGGGCCGCGCCAAACTCATCGACATGAAGAAGGCGCAGGACTTCGGCCATGGCACGCCGCCCAAGGGCGGCACCGTGTATCTCACGGCCGCCGATGCGTCCGGCATGATGGTCTCGCTGATCCAGTCGAACTACATGGGATTCGGCTCGGGCGTCGTTCCGCAGGGCACCGGGGTTTCGCTGCAGAACCGCGGCTCGACGTTCGTGCTGACGCCCGGGCATCCGAACCAGGTCGCGCCAAAGAAGCGACCCTACCAGACGATCATCCCGGGGTTCCTCACCAAGGACGGCAAGCCGGTCATGAGCTTCGGCGTCATGGGCGGCACGATGCAACCGCAGGGCCACGTGCAGGTGCTGGTTCGCATCGCCGACTACGACCAGAACCCGCAGGCCGCGTGCGACGGCCCGCGCTTTCGCGTGGTGCAAGGGATGGAAGTCAACGTCGAAGGCGGCTTCTCCGCCTCCGTGCTGGAGGCACTCACGCGCCGCGGCCACAAGCTCACCGAGCTGAAAGAAGGCTACATGGACTTCGGCAGCGCGCAGATGGCCTGGAAGCTGGACAACGGCGGCGGGTATTTCGCCGCCAGCGACCCGCGCCGCGACGGCCAGGCCGTCGGCTACTGATACCCATAATCGGTGTCGGAGTCGATTTTTCGGTCGCATAAATCGACTCCGACACCATTTTTCAACCGGAGAACCAAATGCTGAAAATCTGGGGCCGAGCCAACTCGTCCAACCTGAAGAAAGTCACCTGGCTGTGCGAAGAGATCGGCCTGCCGTACAACCGGGTCGATGCCGGCATGAGCTTCGGCGTGGTCAACACGCCGGAGTACCGCAAGCTTAACCCGAACGGACTGGTGCCGACGATCGACGACGAGGGCTTCATCCTGTGGGAGTCGAACGCCATCGTCCGCTATCTCGCGGCCAAGCACGCGGCCGGCACGCTGTGGCCGACCGACCTCAA
This sequence comes from uncultured Bordetella sp., assembly GCA_964599095.1. Lineage (GTDB taxonomy): Bacteria > Pseudomonadota > Gammaproteobacteria > Burkholderiales > SG8-39 > SZAS-79. The sequence continues at coordinate 69,014 of CAZREB010000013.1, read as the reverse complement.
GGTGCGCGCCGAATCCGACCGCTGGATGGACTGGTGCACCGGCACGCTGTGGCCGGCTTTCCGCCCGGTGTTCTGGAACCTGGTCCGCACGCCGGCCGACAAGCGCAACCAGAAGGAGATCGACGAAGGCTCGCAGAAAACCGGCGAAATCCTCGCGCGGCTCGACGGCTACCTCGCAGGCCGCAAGTTCGTCGCCGGCGACCAGCTGACGATAGGCGACATCGCCTTCGGGCCGGTCGTCTACCTGGTGCAGAACGTGCCGTTCGACCGGCCGAAGCTCGCGAACTACGACGCCTGGTACGCGCGCATCTCCGAGCGCCCGGCGTTCAAGAAGGTTGTCGCTCTCCCGGTCGCCTAGGGACGGCCACCATGCTGCGCGTGTGGGGGCGGGTCAACTCGGTCAACGTCAAGAAGGTGCTGTGGTGCCTCCATGAGCTGGGCCTGCCGTTCGAGCGCATCGACGCAGGAATGGAGCATGGCGTGGTCGGCACGCCGGGATACCAGGCCCTGAACCCGAACGCACGAGTCCCGACGATAGACGACGACGGGTTCGTGCTCTGGGAGTCGAACGCGATCGTGCGTTACCTCTCGCTCAAGTACGGCCTCGGGACGCTCTGCCCGGAAGACCCCCGGCAACGCGCCGACGCGGACCGCTGGATGGACTGGAGCACCGCGCACATCGCCCCGACGTTTCGCGACGTGTTCTGGGGCATGGTGCGCACCCCGCCCGAAAAACGCGACATGGCGCTCATCGAAAAGAACCGGGTCGCGACCGCGAAGGCGCTCGACATTGCGGACCAGGCGCTCGCAAGCCGCCCGTTCATTGCCGGCGACCGCCTGACGATGGGCGACATTCCGCTCGGCTGCTATGTGCACCTGTGGATGAGCATGCCGATCAAGCGGCCTTCGCACCCGAACCTGGTCGCCTGGCACCAGCGCCTGCTCGGGCGGCCCGCTTTCAACGCCGGCGTCAACACGCCGCTGAGCTAGGCGCTCCGGCCGCAGGAGATCCGGCGGCCGCGCCCGCAGCAAGCGCCTCGGTAAGCCTGCGGCAACGCTCGGCCGCCGCAAGGCCGGCGATCTCCTTCACCGCCGCATAGAAGCGCGGGAGGTTGCCGCCTTCGGCTTCGAGCAGCCGCTCGAACGCAGGCACCAATTTCGAATACGCATTGATGGAAGCCAGCAGCGCGTTGCCGGGCGAGGTGCCGATGATCCGGTCGTAGCCGGGAAACCCGCCCCAGCGCGCCTTGAGTGCGGCGTACTCCCGCAGGAACTCGTCGAATCCCGCACGCTTGGCCGCGCGCATCTGCTCGGCCGGCAGGCCGCTCGCGTACACCTGGTCGAGGCGCGCGCGGGTCGCCTCGACCAAGGCGATGAATTCCCGCTGCCGCTGCCTTGCGGCGAGGAATGCGGACAGCTCGCCTGTCCGGTCGCGGGACGCCAGCCAGCGGCGCACACCTGCACGCTCGACCGCAACCGCGAAGGATTCGTTGAAAGCGGTGTCGTCGCGGGCGTAGGCCACGCGATGCGCGAGTTCGTGGAAGACGAGCCGCGCGAGCTCTGCCTCCGGGTAGCGGATGAACGTCGACAGCAGCGGATCATCGAACCAGCCGAGCGTGGAATACGCCGGGATGCCGCTCACCTGCACGTCGTACCCTTGGGCACGCAGCCGCTGCGCACGGGCATTCGCATCGGCTTGCGCAAAGTAGCCTCGATAGCTGACGCAGCCGGCCACCGGGAAGCACGATTCGAGCGCCCTGGTCGAGAACTCCGGCGCGGCGAAGACGTTCCACACCACGAAGGGACGGCCGAGATCGGCATAGCGGCGATAACTCCCGTCGTCGGGGAGCCCCAGCTCGCGCGAGGCGAATTCGCGAATCTCCTGCGCAAGGCGCAAGCGCGCGCGCAAGTCGGCCGGGGTGGCCGGATCCTCCAGCACCTTGTCGATCGGCTGCGCGCTCGACGTTATCGACAGCTGGCCCCCGACGGCCTGCGTGTAGTACGCGAGCGTCTCGCACCCTGCCAGCAGCGTGGCGCAGGCAGCCGCCGCGAGGCGCCGCAAGGCCCTAGGCAATCGAGGCATCGTGGCTGAATCTCCCGTGCGCCAGGAATTGTGCGGCCTGCGCTTCGACGCGCGCCGAGAAGATGAGTTCGGTATGCCCCACCGGCAGCACGATCCGCTCGGTCATGCCCTCGACGGTGGTTTCCTCGAGCCTCACCACCCCGTCGTTGACCCCCGGCAACCGGCCGGTCAGGCGGCCGAGGCCGATCGAAGGCCGGCTCCCGGCGATCACGCCCAATGGCGCGCGGCCGTCCCAGCTCGCCGCGCGCCGCTCCTGCCAATGCGGGTGGCTCTCGCCGAGCATCCAGCGCCCCGGGGCGGCCAGCGCAAGTCGCCGGCCCGCCATGCAGCCGAGCACCGGCGTTCCCAGAAGAAGCACATGCGAGGCCTGCGGCGCATCCGGCCGGGCAAGCGCGGCAAGCGCCACGAGCCCGCCGAAACTGTGGCCGACGATCCGCACCGGCGCGTCGCCGGCGACCTCGTGCACGAAGCGCACCAGCCGCTCTGCGTGCGCCTCGATCGGCCGCTGCCGGCTTGCATAGCCGAAGAGGTGCGTCCGGTAGCCGCGCGCCGCGAGGCGCGCGCCCATCGGATGCATGACGATCCCCGGCATCCACAGGCCGTGGAGCAGGACCACGTTGCGCGTCGATGCTTCGCGCGTCATGGCGTGCCGCGCTTGCGACGCACCGCCAGCAGCCAGACGCCGGCTGCAAAGGCCGGCACGCCGAACAGCGCATAGGCGCCCGCATAGCTGCCGCCGAACGAAAGGGCCTGCGAGAAGAGCGGCGGGCTGACGACGACCCCGAAGAACGTGAAGAACATGCAGCCCCCGGTCGCCTGGCTGGTCTGTCCCGGCGGCGCAATCCGCGCGACCTCCGCGAGGAAGACCCCGTTCCACCCGACCGCGGTAGCGCCGAACGCCGCGGCAAAAACGAACAGCAGCGGCATCGGCCAGGACGGGCTTGCCGCAATCGTCGCCAGCGCAGAAAGGCCCATGCCGACGCCGAGCAGGCCCAGCATCACGCGGCGCCCCAGGAGGCGATCGGCGACCACGCCCCACAGCACGCGCCCGATGACGCTCGCGACCTGCGACACGGCCATCACGAAGCCGGCGAGCACCAGCGACATCCGGAATGCGTCGGTCAGGAAGATCACGAGGTACGCCACCAGCGTGATCTGCACGCCGCCGAAGATGAACGAGACGATCGCCATTTCACCCAGCCGCCGGTCGCGGAATACCAGCCCGAGCGGCGCGAAGGCCGACCGGATCGAGATCGGCGCCGACGCCTTGAGGCCGGTGTCGTAGTGCTTGCGCGACGGCTGGATCAGCAACCCGGACGCCACGCAGGCAATGCCGATCAGCACCGCCGACCAGCGCCAGCCGAAAGCGATGATCAGCGTGGGCACCAGCGCGCCGGCAATCGCGCCGCCCAGCGGTACGCCGGTCTGCTTGAGCGAAAACGTGAGCGCAATCAGCTTGGGCGGCGTGGCGCGCACCAGGATCTGCGAGCTGGCCGGCGTCGTCGGACCGTAGCCCAGGCCGACGAAGAAGGCGCCGAGGGCGACGACGCATAGCGAAGGCGTGGAAGCCGCAAGCGCCAGCCCGATGAGGCACGACGCGAGCCCGGCCTGGCTCACGCGCACCGGCCCGTAGCGCGCCACCATCCCGCCGGCGGCCACCGAGCCCAGCATGCTGCCGATGTACACGATGGCGATGTAGTACCCGATCCACGACGCAGGCACGCCGAGGTCGCGTGGCCCGGCGACCGGCGCCATCACCGGCGCGCTGTAGACCGCCAGCGCGACCAGCGTCTGGACCGCCAGCGTGACCGAGACCGGCAGCAGCAGCGAGCGCAGTCCGGCCGGGCCCGTCCCGGAAGTCGTCACCGCGGGGTCAGCCACTGTTGCGCAGGCCGGCGGCGATGCCGTTGATCGTGATCAGCAGCGCGCGCTTGACGCGGTCGTCGTCGTCGCCCGCGCGCATCCGGCGCAGCAGCTCGACCTGCAGGTGGTTGAGCGGGTCGATGTAGGGGCGCCGGTTGCGGATCGAGCGCGCCAGCGTCGGGTTGCCGGCCAGCAGATCCTTGGCCTGCTCGATCGCAAGGAGGTGGCGCCGCGACAGGGCCTGCTCGTCCTCGATGCGCCGGAGCAGGGCGGCGGCGCGCTTCTGGTCGCGCGCAAGTCCCGCGTAGCGCGAGGCGATCCCGAGGTCGGTCTTGGCGAGCAGCATGTCCATGTTGGCGAGCATCACGCGGAAGAACGGCCAGCCGGCGTGCATCTCGCGCAGCAGCTTGAGGTTGGCCGGGCGACGGCCCTTGGCGAGGAAGGCCTCGAGCGCGGTGCCGAACCCGTACCAGCCAGGCAGCATGATCCGCGCGAGCGACCAGCTGAACACCCACGGGATCGCGCGCAGGTCCTCGATGCGGTCCGAAGCCTTCCGCGCCGCCGGCCGGCTGCCGATGTTGAGCTCGGCGATCTCGCGGATCGGCGTCACGTCCCGGAAGAACTCCACGAACCCGGGCGTCTCGTAGACCAGCGCGCGATAGGCGGCGAACGAGGCCGCGCTGATCTCTTCCATCGCGGCGCGCCATTCCGGGCGCTCCGCGGGGGGGCGATGCGTCCCCTTTCCGGGCCGCAGCAGCGAGGCTTCCAGCGTCGCGGCCACCAGCGTTTCCAGGTTGCGCTGGCCGATCTCGGCATCCGAGTACTTGCTCGCGATCACCTCGCCCTGCTCGGTGATGCGGATCTGGCCGTTCACGCTGCCGGTCGGTTGCGCGAGGATCGCGTCGTAGCTCGGGCCGCCGCCGCGCCCGACCGTGCCGCCGCGGCCGTGAAAGAGGCGCAGCTTCACGCCGTGCTTTTCGCACACCGCCACGAGATCGAGCGTCGCGCGGTAAAGCTCCCAGTTGGAGGTGACGTAGCCGCCATCCTTGTTGCTGTCGGAGTAGCCGAGCATCACCTCCTGCAAATCGCCGCGGGCGCCGACCAGAGCGCGATAAGCCGGCAGTTCCAGCAGCCGGTCCATCATCGCGCCGGCGCGCCGAAGGTCGTCGATCGTCTCGAAGAGCGGCGCGATGTTGAGGTCGAGTTGCGGGTCCTGCGCCTCCTTCCCGTCGCCCGGCCCGGCCGGCCGCAGCAAACCGGCTTCGCGCAGCAGGACGGCCGCCTCGAGCACGTCGCTGACCGCGTTGGTGTTCGAGATGATGCAGGTGGGCAGGGCAACCTTGCCGAAGCGCCCTTGCATCGCCTGCGCGGCGTCGAGGATCGCGAGTTCCTTGGCCGTAAGTTCGCTGTAGGCCACGAAAGGCGAGCGCAGCAGGCGCGCATTGGTGAGCTCGGCGAGCAGGAATTCGATCTTGCCTTCTTCGTCGAGCCGGGCGTAGCCGGTGACTGCGCCGGAGCGCTCGGCCAGTTCGGCGACCACCGCCTCGTGCACGCCGCTGTGCTGGCGCATGTCCACCGACGCGAGGTGAAAGCCGAACGCCTGCGCTGCGTGGCGCAGGCGCACCAGCCGACCATAGACCACCCGCGCGCTGCCGTGGGTGCGCAGCGAGTCGATCATGGTGTCGAGATTGGCGACGAATTCGTCGCTCGAACCATAGGGCCTGGCGGCCGAAACCGGCCTGCGCGCCGCATCGCCCTGCCCGAGCGCAGCCGACGTGGCCGCGAGGCGTGCATAGATGCCGATCAGCGCGCGGCGATAGGGTTCGTCGCGGCGCTGCTCGGAAGTGTCGTCCGCGGCATCAGCCAGCCGCTTCATGCCCGGCGAAATATCGACGCGCTGCAACGACAGGCTGAGTTCCCGCCCCAGCGCATGGGACTCCTCCAGGTAGTGCGCGAGCGCGATCGCCGACTGGGTCTCGATCGCGTAGGCGAGCGTCTCGTGCGTGACGAACGGGTTGCCGTCGCGGTCGCCGCCGATCCAGCTCCCCATGCGCAGCATCTGCGGCGGCGGCAGGCGGCTCTTGTAGCGCGCATGCAACTCGACGTCGATTTCCTCGATCAGGCGGGGAATCGCGGCGAGGAAGGTATAGCTGTAGAAGGACAGGGCGTTGTCGATCTCGTCCTGCACCGTCAAGCGCGCGGCGCGCAGCATCCGCGTCTGCCACAGGATCAGGATCACGCGGCGCAGCGCTTCGGCGTCCTCTGCGGCCTCTTCCGGAGTCCGGCGCGTTCGATCGCGCACGTCCAGCAGGCGCGCTATCTCGATGTGCGCGTCGAGAATGCTCTTCCTTTGCACTTCGGTCGGGTGCGCGGTCAGCACCGGCATCACCAGCCCGTTGTCGAGGAAAGCCGACAGCTCGGCCGCGGTCACGCCGGCCGAAGCCGCCCGCTGCGCGGCAAGCGCAATCGAGCCGTTCTGCGGCTTCGAGCCGGCCAAGCGGTGGGCCCGGCGGCGCCGGATGTGGTGCCGATCCTCCGCAATGTTCGCGAGTTGCGAAAACTGCGTGAACGCGCGCACCACCGTCATCACCGCGTCCGGGTCGAGCGAGCGCAACGTGGCGGCGAGCGACGCGCCCGCCCTCGGATCGCCGCCGCGGTGGAATTCGACCGCGGTGCGGCGGATGCGCTCGACGAGGTCGAACGCCGCCTCGCTCTCCTGTTCGCGCAGGGTGTCGCCAAGGATCCTGCCAAGCAGCCGGATGTCTTCCGACAGCGGCTGGTCCTTGCCGGTGCGCGGCCGGGCGCCGGGGCTTTTCACAACGGCTTGCGCCCGCTCCATTCCGGCATCGGCACCACCGGCTCGGCGCTGCGGAAGGCGTCGGGCCAGACGACCTCGCGCCGGCCCTTGAGGATCTGCACCAGGAAAGCCGTGGCCGCAAGCTGGCTGCCGTCGGCGGCGACCTTGTAGCCCCCAAGGACCGTCGGCGTTTCGAGCGCAGCGAACGCCGCGCGAAGCTTCTCCTGCTCGAGCGACCCGGCCTTCGCGACGGCCGCTTCGATGACCTTGCCGGCGGACCAGCCGCAGGCCGCGTGGAAATCCGGTGCAGCGTTGTATTTGGCGCGATACGCCTTCACGAACGCCGCGTTGCCTGGCGTGGCGGCGCGCGGTTCGTAAGACGAGTAGGCGGCCGCGTATTCCGCGTCTTGCCCGATGAGGCGGATGAAATCCGGGCTCAAGACGCCGGCAGTGACCAGGAGCTTCGGTGCATAGCCGGCGGCCTTCAGCCCGCGCACCAGGTCGGCCGAGTCGTGCGGGCCGGCCGGGCTCACGATGACGTCGGGCTGTGTTCCGGCCAGCTTCCTGGCGAAGGGCCCAAGGCCAAGCATCGGGTCGCGCAGGAAGGCCATGGCCGGGCGAATCTCGATGCCGATGCTGCCGGCGCGCCGCCGCAACTGCTCGAGCAGCGGAGCGGCGACGTCCTCCTGCCGCGCGGTGACCACCAGCGACTTGAGCCCCGCCTTTGCCGCGACCGGCAGGATCCCGGCGGCGGTCGCGTCCGACGATGGCGGCACCTGGAACACGTAACGATACAGGCGCCGGTGGATTTCGGGCGACACACCGGTGGCGTTGACCATCACGCGCCGGCTGCGCTCGGCCACGGCCGCGGACATCGATGTCGCGGCGGACCCGAAAGCGCCGATCAGCAGGTCGGCGTGGTCTTCCTTGACGAGCTTCTCGTAGAGCGCCGTCGAGCGCAGCGAATCGCTCGCATCGTCATAGAGCTTGAGCTCGACCGGGCGCCCGAGCAGGCCGCCGGAGGCGTTGACCTGTGCCTGCCAAAGCAGCAGCGCCTTGCGTGTGCCGGCCGCGAGGTCGGCGAGAAACCCGGTCTCGGCGATCGCCGCGCCGACGACCACCGGCTTCGCCTGCGCCGCGGCGCCGGGCGGCAGGACGAACGCTGCGAGCAGGCACGCGAGGCCGGCGGCAACGCGCAGCCTCATTCGAACCCCAGGAATTGTGCGAAATTCTCGACCGGCTCGCGCACGGTGACCAGCGTGTTCTCGATCGCGTCCGGGTCTGCATAGCCGAGCGACATGCCGCAGACGATCTTCTCGGACTCGGGAATCGCAAGCACCTCGCGCACCACCTTGTGCGCGGCGGCGATCGCCGCCTGCGGGCAGGTGTCCAGGCCCTTGCCGCGCGCGGCGAGCATGATGTTCTCGAGGAACATGCCGTAATCCAGCCAGCTGCCGAGTTCCATGTCCGCGTCGATCGTGAAGATCATCGCCACCGGCGCGCCGAAGAACATGTAGTTGCGCGCGTGCTGCCGGGCCATGCCTTCCTTGTCGTCGCGCGTAAGGCCCAGCAGCCCGTACAAATCCCAGCCCACCTTGCGCCGCCGGGCCAGGTAGGGCTCGCGCCACTTGACCGGGTAGTAGTTGTACGGGTACTTGAAGCCGGCCTCGCCTTCGGCAAGGTAGGCGTCGACCATCGCCTTGGCAAGCCGTGCGCACTCGCCTCCGGCCAGTACGCGGACTTTCCACGGCTGGATGTTGGTGCCCGACGGCGCGCGACTGGCCAGCGCGAGGATCTCCGCGACGGTGGCGCGCGGCACCGGATCCGGGCGGAAGGCGCGCACGCTGCGGCGTGACATCAGCGCTTCCTCGACGGTGGTGGCGCGCGCGCGGGCGGCAAAAGGAAGGGCTCCGAGTGCTGGGTCGTTCAAGGGAATGCTCCGGGATGCAGTACAGGATTGAGTGCTGGTTGCCTGCGATAATACCGGCATGGCCTCCGTCCCGCAGCCCGACTTCACCGCCCGCCTCGCCGAAATCGTCGGCGCATCGCATGTGCTCACGGCAAATGGCGACGTCGCGCCTTACTACACCGACTGGCGCAAGGTCTATCCGGGCGCGGGCATCGCGGTGGTGCGCCCGGGAAGCACCGACGAGGTCTCCCGCGTGGTCGCGCTCTGCGCCGCCGAGGGCATCGCGATCGTCCCGCAGGCAGGCAACACCGGGCTCGTCGGCGGTTCGATCCCGACCGGAAAGCGCAGGGAGATCGTGCTGTCCGTCGGGCGGATGAACCGCATCCGCAACCTCGATGCACTGAACGACACCATGACCGTCGAGGCCGGCTGCATCCTGCAGAACCTCCAGCAGGCGGCCGACGACGCCGGGCGGCTGTTCCCGCTGTCGCTCGCGGCCGAAGGCAGCTGCCAGATCGGCGGCAACCTCTCGACGAACGCGGGCGGGGTCGGCGTGCTTCGCTACGGCAATGCGCGCGACCTGGTGCTCGGCCTCGAAGTCGTGCTGCCCGACGGCCGCATCTGGGACGGCCTCAGGGCGCTGCGCAAGGACAACACCGGCTACGACCTGAAGCACCTGTTCATGGGCGCCGAGGGAACGCTCGGCGTGATCACCGCCGCGGTGCTGAAGCTCTACCCCAAGCCCTCGGCCAGCGCCACCGCGTGGATCGCCTTGGAGAGCCCGCAAAAGGCGGTCGAACTGCTCGCGGCCCTGCGCGCGCTGGTGGGTGACCGCCTCACCGCATTCGAATTGATCCCGCGCGTGTGCCTCGACGCGGTCATCAAGTGCAAGCCGTCGATCGCGGATCCGCTGCGCGAGCGCCACGCGTGGTACGTGCTGGCCGAGCTGACCGACGGCGGCCGGCAGGAAGAGCTTGCCGCGCGCGCCGAAGGCGCATTCATCGACTGCACCGAGCGCGGCATCCTGCTCGACGTCGCGCTTGCGCAGAGCGAAGGCCAGGCCAGGGCGCTGTGGGCGATCCGCGAAACGATTCCCGAAGCGCAGTTCACCAACGTGAAGCACGACGTGTCGGTGCCGGTGTCGAGCATCCCGCGCATGATCGACGAAGGCATGGCCGAACTCTCCAAGGCCTTCCCCGGTTGCGTGGGCCTGACCTTCGGGCATATCGGCGACGGCAACCTGCACTACAACATCGCGATGCCCGACGAAGCCGGAACGCTCGCGCTGATGGACAAGAAGAGCGAAGTCAACGAGATCGTCTACGCCGTCGTCGAGCGGCTGGGCGGTTCGATCTCGGCCGAGCACGGCGTCGGCCAGCAGAAGCGCGAGGCGATCAAGCTGCGTAAATCGGCGCTCGAGATGGAACTGATGCAGCGCCTGAAGGACATGCTCGACCCGCAGGGGATCATGAATCCGGGGAAGGTGTTGTAGTGCCGCATTCCCGAAGCGCCTTGCGCTGAGCCCGCAGGCCTGGGGTCATGGCGACCGGACTGCGCAGGGACGCGCTCGGTCTCATCCAATCCGTGGCCATCGGGATCGCCGGCACGGCGCCCTCGTATACGATCGCCGCGTCCTCGGCCGCGCTGTTCGGCGTGGTCGGCGTGCTCGCTCCGGCAATCCTGCTGTATTGCGGGTTGATCATGGCCGGCATCACCTGCGCCTTCGCGTGCCTCAATCGGGCCTACCCGGACGCAGGCGCCTCATACGCGTGGGTGGGCCGCGTCATGCATCGCGACCTCGGCTTCCTGTGCGGCTGGGTCGTGCTGGTGACGTCGGTGCTCTTCACGGTCTCCTCGACCGTGCCGGCCGCTACCGCGACGCTCCTGCTGCTGGCCCCGGATTCCGCCCCCGGCCAGTGGCAGGTGACCGCAGTGGCTGCCGGCTGGATCGTCGTGATCACGCTGCTCGAAGTGCGCGGCATGAGGCTCACCGGCACCGTGCAGGCCTGGATCACGGCCATCGAGATCGCGGTGCTTGCCGGGTTGGCGATCGCGGCCTGTGCGACCCACTGGTCGCAAATCTCCGCGCTCGCACCAGCGATGGACCTGTCGCCCGCCGCGTTCACGCCGCAAAACTTCGCGGCAGGCGTCGTGATTGCGGTGTTCTTTTTCTGGGGCTGGGACGTGCCGCTGAATGCCGCGGAGGAGACGCGCGACCCCGGGCGCACCCCGGGCCTCGCGGCCGCGCTCGCGGTGCTGGTGGTCGCTTGCGCCTTCATGGCCTTCGCGCTGGTGACGCTTGCCGTCCTGAGCGAATCCGAGATTCACTCGGCCGGCGCGAACGTGGTCTTCGCGATCGCCGAGAAACTGGTGCCGCGGCCCTGGAGCTACCTGGCGGTGCTTGCGGTCATGCTGAGCAGCATCGGCTCGCTGCAGGTCTCGCTGCTGCAGTTCGCGAGGACGCTGTTTGCGGCGGCGCGCGCCGGCGAGATGCACCCGCGCTGGGCGAGCGTGCACGAGCGTTGGCAGACGCCGCACCTGGCGACCTGGCTGAACACCGGGCTCGGCCTCGCGCTGCTGGCCCTCTCCCTCGGCCTGCCGGGCATCGATGCGCTGCTCAAACTCTCGATCAATGCGATCGGGCTGGAAATCGCCTTCTACTATGGCCTCACGGCGATTGCATGCGCATGGCATTTCCGGCATGAGGCCGCGCGTTCGGCCGGGGCGTTCTTCGTTGCGGTGCTCTGGCCGCTGGCCAGTGCGCTCGCGCTTTTCGCCGCGGCGGCGCTCGCGGCGCGGGACATGGACTTGGCGACGCTGGCCGTCGGGATCGGCGGCATCGCGATCGGCCTGGTCCCGCTCGCCCGGGCCCGCCTCGGAAGGCGATAAAATGTCGGCATCGAATGGAGGCCGTGATGCCGATCTACGAATACTCGTGCAAGCAGTGCAACCATCAATTCGAGACGCTGGTGCGCTCGGGCAGCACACCGGATTGCCCAAGCTGCAATTCGACCGACCTGGAGAAGAAGCTTTCGGTGTTTGCGACTGCTGGTGCGGCGCCCGAGGCCGCGCCGGCCATCGGCCCGTGCGGCTCCTGCGGCCATCCTGGCGGTCCGGGGTCCTGCGCCCTGCACTAGGGGGACAGTCCCCTCAGCGGCGTGCGCCGTGCTTCAGCATCGTGATCAGGTTGAGGCAGATCAGGTGTGCGACCTGCTTCTTGTCGCGGCGGGTGCGCTTGCTGCGCATCTCGGCGGAAAGTGCGCGGGCCGCCCTCAACTCGGGCGGCTCGGCCGGCAGCACGATCGGGCTCGGTGACGGGAAGACCTTGCGGGGCGGCCCGACGGGCGGCTCGCCGAACAGGTCGACGATCCGGGCGCTGGTGCGTTTGCGGTTGTCCATGACGGCCCTCGCTCGGTAAACGCAACTCCCTTTTTGCAGAGTATCCGCGCTCCGGCGGCGGGAGGAAGCCGTTTCCCGCGTTCCTTTGCGCTGGATCAAACAACGCATGACCCCGGGAAACGGCTGACAGGACGCGGCTAGATGGTGTCCTGGACGAACGTCCTGGGCGTCGGCGAATCGGGCGTGATGACGCAGTTGCCGCCCAGCAGGCGCGCCCGCTCCAGGCAGGCGGTGGCGTCCGCGATCGGCTTGTCGAGGTCCTCCTGTGCGGTATCGATCCCGCAGACGCCGGCGCTGATCGTGATGCCGTAGACGCCATTGCGGATCGCCGGGTCCTCCGCGACCGTCGCCCGGATCCGATCGGCGACCGCCTGCGCCTCCGCCTGTGCCAGCTCGGGCATGATCACGCCCATGACGCCGCTGGAAAGCCGGCCGGCGACGTCGTACATCCGGATGTCGCGCTGGATCGACGCCGCGACACGCTTGAGCGCAAGCTCGATGAACTCGCGCCCCTTGGCTGCCGCGGCCTCTTCCATGCGGTCGATCCGGACCAGCACGAGCGTGATCGAATACCCGCGCCGGCGGGCCCGGTGCAGTTCCTCCATCCCGCTGCGCAGGAATGCCTCGCGCGAATACAGGCCGGTCTGCGCATCCGGCGACAGCACGCTGTTCGACACCCGGGGCTGGGCCGCGCGCGTCCGGATCACGTCCATGTAGCCGAACGCAGCGAGCGCGATGCTGATGAGGTTGACGAGGTAGAACGCGACCTGCACGAACTGGGAATCGAATACGCTGGAGACCTCGCCGCCGGCCACCGACAGCGCGCGGACGACCGTCAGCACGGCAATCGTCGCGACTGCGCCGACGATCATCCAGCCGCCGGCCTTGTGCCCGCCGCGCGCCAGTTTCAGGCCCGCCCAGCCGAACAGCGAGAACGCGAACAACGCGGCCGTGGTGAAGATGAAGACCCGCGCGACGAACGCCTGCGGCCCGAAACCCACCGCCGGGAGCAGCACGGCCATGCTCACCGGCATCACCGCCAGCAGCCGCAGGTCGGCCTTCACGCCCCGCACCGCCTGCACCGCCGAAAAGTAAAACAGCGGCGCAGCCAGCAACAGCACGTTGGCCACGAGGATGCTCCAGAGGTCCGCGACCAGTCCGCGCTGCGAGATCAGGATCAGGCCGAGCCCGTGGATCAGCAGGCCGGCGGTGTAGGGCCCGGGGAGCCGGCGGCCGGTGTCCGGCCGGATGGCGAGGAACTCGATCGCCAGCGCCAGGATCCAGCAAAGGAAGGCGCCGACGATCAGGAGCGCGCGGGAGTCGAAAGTCACTTCGGTGCGGCATTGCCCGGAATGCAATGCTTGCGAGTGTATCCCACCCCCGCGGTGCCGCCTTGCCCCGGACCGGCTAGAACCATCAGCCGATGGGCCTGGCCTGCGACCGGCTCAGCTTCGCAGCGGCGCCTCGGTCGGGACCAGCGGCGTCCAGCCGGTGAGCTTGCCGACCTCGGCCTTGAGCCAGCTGCCGATCGCGATCCGGTCGGAGGTCAGCATGACCATCTGGAAGCCCTGGTCGATGTAGCGCTGCGTGTACTTCGAGCTCATCGTGTGCATCGCGGCGACCACCTTGTGCCTGCGGCAGGTCTCGAGCACTCGATTGACAGTAGCGACGTGCTTCGGGTCGTCGTTGTCCATGACCGGCGGCAGGCCCAGCGCCAGCGCCAGGTCCGTCGGCCCGATGTAGACCGCGTCGACCCCGGGTGTGGAGACGATCTCGTCCATCTTCTCGATGCCCTCGGCCGTCTCGATCATGACGATGCACAGCATTTCGTTGTCGGCGTTCTTCTGGTAGTCGGCGCCGCCGTAGAGCGCGGCGCGGTTCGGCCCGTTGCTGCGGATCCCCTTGGGCGGGTAGCGGCAGGCCGACACCGCGCGTTCGGCCTCGGCGCGGTTGCTCACCATCGGCACGATCACGCCGTAGGCGCCCGCGTCGAGCACTTTCATGATCATCGACGGCTCGTTCCACGGCACCCGGACGATAGGCGTGACCGCGGTAGTCGAGATCGCAGCCAGCATCGGCACCGCATCCGAGTAGTCGATGCAGCCGTGCTGCATGTCGATGCACAGCCAGTCGAGTCCGGTGTGGGCCATCGTCTCGGCCGACAGGACGTGCGGGATCGAAAGGAAGCCGCCGACGGCGGTCTTGCCTTCGCGCCAGAGTTTCTTGACCCGGTTGATGCGCATGCCAGTCCTCCCCGATGGATAGAGCCGGGGATTGTAGGCGCAAACAGCAGGCCGGGACCGGCCCACTGGAGTGAAGCAGCGAAACTTGGAACAATGCGCCCCGGAGGCACGACCATGAAGATAACGATCCTGGACGACTATTTCGACACCCTGCGCACGCTGCCGTGCTTTACGAAGCTCGCCGGGCACGACATCACGATCTGGAACGACCACGTGCAGGACGTCGACAAGCTGGCCGAAAGGCTCAAGGACACCGAGGCGCTGGTCCTGATCCGCGAGCGCACGCAGATCCGCGCGCCGCTGATCGAGCGCCTGCCCAGGCTGAAGCTGATCAGCCAGCGCAGCGTCTACCCGCATATCGACATCGACGCCTGCACCGCGCACGGGATCATCGTCTCGTCCGACCAGCATGCGGGCACGCCCTCCTATGCGGCTGCCGAGCTCACGTGGGCGCTTGCGCTTGCGGCCGCGCGCCGGCTCCCGCAGCAGATGGCCGCGCTCAAGGCCGGCCGGTGGCAGATCGGCGTCGGCGATACGCTGCGCGGCAAGACGCTCGGCATCTACGGCTACGGCCGCATCGGCAGCGCGGTGGCCGGCTACGGCAGGGCTTTCGGCATGAAGGTGATCGCCTGGGCGCGCGAGGATTCGCTCGGGCGCGCAGTGGCCGACGGGTACGAAGCCGCCCCAAGCAAGCGGGCCTTCTTCGAATCGTGCGACGTGCTGTCGCTCCACATGCGCCTGGTGAAGGACACGCGCGGCATCGTCACGGCCGCCGATCTCGCGCTGATGAAGCCTTCGGCAATCCTCGTCAACACCAGCCGCGCCGGCCTGATCGAGCCCGGTGCGCTTGTCGCCGCGTTGCGGGCCGGGAGGCCCGGCATGGCGGCCGTGGACGTATTCGACGCGGAGCCGCTGCTCGATGCCGACGACCCGCTGCTCAAGCTCGACAACGTCGTCGCGACGCCTCACATCGGCTACGTGACGCGCGACGAATACGAGATCCAGTTCTCCGACATCTTCGACCAGATCGTCGCCTATGCGGCGGGCAAGCCGATCAACGTCGTCAACCCGGCGGTCAAGCCCCGCAGTTAATCCGAAAGCGTAGGCGGGGTCGCCGAGGCCTGGTGGGCGCGCACCCGCTCGACCAGGGCCTCCATGCGCCGGTCGCGGATGCCGAGATGGGTCAGGTGCGACACCGTGTCGAAGAGATAGTCGCAGCAGGTGCCGAGCGGCCCCTTGCCGGTTGCGAGGAGCCGGGCCGTCTCGTCGACGTCCAGCCCGCGCACGTAGCGCTCGTGCTTGTGGTTGGCCGCAAACGCAATCGCATGCTCGGGCCCGTCGGGCGTGCGGACCATGACCCACACCGCGCGGTAGGCGCCGGTCAGCATCTCGCGCCGCCAAACCACGTCGAGTTCGGTTTCGACGTGCTCTGGCGCGATCCGGTAAGCGACGCCGTGGCAGCTCCCGCCGCGCTCGAGCGCCAGCATCAGCCCGGGGCTTTGCGGGCTGCCGCGCCCGGCGCGTGCCCAAAGGCAGAACTGCCGGTGATAGCCGCGAACCAGAGCGGTGCGCCGCTCGACGAAGTGGAATGCCGGGTTCCAGATCAGCGAACCGAACCCGAACACCCAGACCCGGTCCGGCCGCGGCGTGCTCTCGAGCATCGCGCGGATCTGCCGCGTGCGCTCCTCGTCGGTCATGAACACGGTGCCCGGGCCGAGCAGCGCCTTGGCCGAGGCGCGCAGGGTCCCGTCGAGGATGCTTTCGCGGGTCAGGATCAGCTTGGTCACTGGATGCGTTCTCCTTCGATGGACGGCCAAGCATTCATCGTACCAACGTTGGCTCCCTGCGTTGCCAGATGCGGAAGGCCAGCAGCGCGGCAAGCGTCAGGAACACGAGCGCACCCGCATACAGGATCGGCGCGGATGCCGCGCCGCTGACGTCGTAAGTCCAGCCGCCGACCGGCGGCAGCGCGGCCACGCCCGCATACCACCAGGTGTAGAAAAGCCCGAGGCCGGTCGCGCGGTTTTCCGGGCGCAGCACTTCGATAGGCAGCGCCGCCATGAGGCCGGCCGGCAGGAACAGGATCAGCCCGATGACCGAGAAGCAGATCACGTAGGCCGACGTGTACGGGATCGCCAATACCGCGAGCCCACCGATCGTCGTCGCCACTACGATCATTGCATCGGGCCGCCGCCAGCGCGAGGCGAGCCAGCCGCCGGCCGGCACGCCGATGATTGCGAGCCAGGTCGCGAGGCTGGTCACCGCGGCCGCATCCGCCAGGCCCAGCCCCTGCGTGCGCAGGTACCCTGGCGCGAAGCTGACTGCGACGACCCAGCCGGCGTTGACGAAGGTCCAGATCAGCGCGGCAAGGCTGACCAGCACGGTCTCGCGCAGCGACAGCCCGTAGGCCGGTGCGCAGGAGGAAGCTTGGGTACCGTCCGCCGCCGGGCTGCGGTACAACGCAGCAAGCACTGCGAATGTCGCGGCGGAAAGGATCGCGGTGGCGAAGAACACGGTCCGCCAGGTCGATGCGGCGGCGAGTCCCGGCTGGGTCAGCAGCGCCAGGCCGATGCCCATCGGCCAGCCGTTCAGGTAGAGCGACATCGCAAAGACCAGTTCACGGCCCTTGAACCAGTCGGACAGCATCTTGGTCATCAGCACGAACTGCAGCACCACGCCGACACCGGTGATGAATCGCCCGGCGACCAGCAGTGCGTAGGAAGTTCCCAGGGCGCTGACCGCGCCGCCGATCACCATCAGCGCGAGACCGGCCAGCACCATGCGCTTTTCGCCGAAGCGCCGGCCGAGATAGCCGCCGGGCAGCGCGAGCACGATGCCCGGCAGAAGGTAGAGGCCGATCAGCGTGCCGACCGAGGCGTAGTCGATCCTGAATTCGTCGACCAGGAAGGGCGCCACCGACGCGACCGCCTGGAACTGGAAGCCCATGGCGATCCGCGCAAACGCCAGCACGCCTAGGACCAGCCAGCGATTTCTCAAAGGCTGCTCACGGGATCGGGCGGACGCTTTTTCGTGCCGATGATGTCGTATGCCGTGCCGACGGTATTGATTCGATTGTTGCGACGCAATGCCGAATCGATCATACACCGCGCCCCGAAACCGCCGTCCGCGCTTGACCTCTCTGCGGCAACTCATCGAAACTTCCGCGGCGCCGGTCGCAACACCCCGGCGTCCACCCTCGCACGCACCCGCATCAATCTTTTGGGAGAAAGAGATGCACCGTAACCTCGGCCGCTTTGCGGCCGCCGCCTCGTCGTTCGCAACCGCCGCTTTGCTGGCGTCCGCGCTCGTGCCGTTCGGTGCCGCGCAAGCACAGGCCCCGGCACGTCCTGCAATCGCAACCACCAAGGTGCCCGGTACCGACAACGTCTACATTTTCCGCAACGGCAATCACCAGGCGATGTTCGTGGTGACCACCGACGGCGTGATCGCCACCGACCCGGTCGCCTACGGCCGGCCGGCCGGCGGGCAGCAGTACGTGGACGAGATCCGCAAGGTCACCAGCCAGCCGATCAAGTACCTGGTCTACAGCCACCATCACTACGACCACATCGCCGGCGGCAAGGCCTTCAAGGACGCCGGCGCCACGGTCATCGCGCACCGGCGCGCGGACGAAAGGCTGCGCGTGCTGCAGGATCCGCATACCGTGCTGCCGGACGAGATCGTCGGCGACGAGGGCCGCGTGATCCGGCTCGGCGGCACGATCCTCGAGCTTTCCTATCACGGCCTGAACCACTCCGACTCGACACTCGTCATGCGCCTGCCGCAGAACGGGATCATCTTCGTGGTCGATACGCTGCCGGTGGGCACCTTTCCCGGCCGCGGCCTGATCGACTTCCACCCGCTCGAAACCGAAGAGTTCATGAAGAAGGTCCTCGACATGGACTGGGTCACGCTGATTCCCGGCCACCCCGGCCCGGGGGACCGGCTGGGCACCAAGCAGGACGTGCGCGACCAGCTCGAACTGCTGCAGCACGCCTCGGCCGAGATGAAGGTAATGGCGCAGGCCGGCAAGTGCTGGGACACCGCCGAGAAGGAATTCAAGCTGCCGAAGTACGAAAGCTGGCCAGGCTATGCCGCCGGGCTGCCGTTCATGGCGCGGCGGATGTGCGGCTTGTGGGGCCGGGGAACCTGAGCCTTTCGTTGCGCCATGAGAATCGTCGAGATATCGGCTTCGAAGGCAAGGCGTGAAATCGGGGACAGACCCCATTTAACTTCCCGTAATCCCTTGTGTGCCGTCGGGCGCTTTTCATCACTGGGGCCGGACGACCCGCGAACCACGGGGTGCGCCTGCCCTTCGCCGGTGTCCACGAGCAACTTCTGCGCGAGCGGCTAGTGCGTCGGCGAGGGCGCGTAGCGCAAGCTCCTTGACGGTGCATATCTACTGCGCCGTGATCCCCACCGCCTTGATCAGCCTGCCCCAGCGCTCGCTTTCCTCGCGCAGGAAAGCGGCCATCTGCGCAGGCGTCCCATCGAAGGACTCGTCGCCCGCGTCGAGCAAGCGCTTCTGCACGTCCGGCATCTTCACGATTTCCGACACCGCCTGAGCGAGCTTCTGCGCGACCGGCGCGGGCGTCCCCGGCGACGCGACGAGCGCGGTCCACGACGTGGCGCTGTAGCCGGGAAGCACCTCGGAGATCGAAGGCACGTCCGGCAACTGGGGGTTCCTCTTCGTCGCACCGACGGCGATCGCGCGCAGCTTGCCGGCCTTGACGTGCCGCAGCGCCGAGCTGAACGCAAAGAACGTCAGGTCCACCTGCCCGGCCAGCGTCGCGGTCTGCGACCCGGAACTGCCCTTGTACGGCACGTGGACCATCCTGATGCCGGCCATCGAGTTGAACAGCTCGGCGGCCAGGTGCGGCGCGCTGCCGGCACCGCTCGAGCCGAAGTTGAGCTTGCCCGGGTTGGCCTTGGCGTATGCGATCAGTTCCTGCAGGGTGTTCGCGGGCACGTTGGGATTCACCGCCAGCAGGATGTCCTGCCGCGAAACCAGCGCGATCGGCACGAACTGCTCCGGGTCGTAGGTGAGCTTGCCGTACAGCGCCTTGTTGACCGCGAGCGGCGCCGGCTGCGTGAACATCAGCGTGTAGCCGTCCGGCGGCGCCTTGAATACGGCGTCCGCCCCGATGTTGCCCGCGGCGCCGGGCTTGTTCTCGACCGTCACCGGCTGGCCGAACCTCTCGTGCAGCTTGGTTGCGAGCACGCGGGCCAGCAGGTCGGTGCCGCCGCCCGCCGAGAGGGGCACGACGATGTTGATCGTCTTCGTTGGGTAGTCCTGCGCGGGCGCGGGCGCGGCGAACATTGCACTGACAATGGACAGTACCAAGAGCAGGCGGATGCGCATGGGAGGTCTCCTCACCTCCATTATCGGCGCTCTGCCGTCCGCGTGCGCGCAGCGATTTTTGACATATTGATGCCTTCCGTGCATGCTTTGATGCATGAGAACCACCGTAAGGCTCGACGAACACCTGCTGGCCGAAGCCAAGAAGCATGCGGCCGAGTCCGGCAAGACGCTGACCTCGCTGCTGGAGGAAGCGCTGCGCGAGTCGCTGTCGCGCCGCAAGACGCATGCGAAATCGAAACCGGTCCGCCTGAAGACCGTCAAGGGCGGTGGCGTCCGGGCCGGCGTCGACCTGGATGACAGCGCTGCCCTGCTCGACTTGATGGGCGACTGACTTGGTGCTGCCCGACGTGAACGTGCTCGTGTACGCGCATCGCGAGGACGTTCCCCAGCACGCCGGATGCCTCGAATGGCTCGAAAAGGTCGTCAACGGCGACGAAGCCTTCGGCCTTTCGGAATCGGTGTTGGGCGGGTTCGTCCGGGTCGTGACGCATCCCAGGGTCTTCACCAAGCCGAGTTCCCTCGCAGACGCCTTTGCGTTCTGCGAGCAGCTGCGCAGCCGGCCGAACTGCGTCCCGATGTCGCCCGGGCCGCGCCACTGGGGCATCTTCCGCGCGCTCTGCGAGGGCGCCGGGGCGAAAGGCAATCTCGTTCCGGATGCCTGGCTGGCGGCGCTGGCGATCGAATCCGGGTGCGAATGGATCACCACGGACAGGGATTTCAGCCGCTTCAAGGGATTGCGCTGGCGGCATCCGCTGCACTAGCTGCGGGTTCGCAAGCTGCTATTCTCGCCACGACTCTCCACGAGCGGCATCCCTCATGAAACGCAGCGACCGCAAGATCCTCACCACCCACGTCGGCAGCCTGCCCCGGCCGCGCGACATGCTGATGCCGCTGCACGCCAAGGAATCCGGCGAGCCTTACGACGCCGCAGCACTCGAGCGCGAGATCGCTGCCGCCGTCTCGAACGTGGTCCGCCGGCAAACCGACCTCGGCCTCGACATCATCAACGACGGCGAGCACGGCCGCGCGAGCTTTGCGACCTACGCGAACACCCGCATCGGCGGCCTGGAGCGCGAGAAACATCCGCCCAAACACATCGCCCGGCCTACGCGCGATTCGCTCGCCTTCCCCGAGGTCTACACCGAGATGCGCAAGATGTTCGGCGCGCGCCGCGCGCTGACCGGCCGGCCGGAGGACGAGGTGTCGCTCGTCTGCACCGGCCCGATCACCTATGTCGGCCACGACGAGGTCAAGGCCGACATCGCGCACCTGAAGGCGGCCACCGCCGGCGTGCCGGCCGAAGAGGTCTTCATCACCGCGATCTCGCCGACCAACCTCGAGATGTATTTCGAGAACAGGTACTACAAGACCGAGGAGGAATACCTGTTCGCGCTCGCCGCGGCGATGCGCGAGGAATACAAGGCGGTCGTCGATGCCGGCTTCGTGCTGCAGATCGACGACCCGCGCCTGATCACGCACTACAACCGCATGCCCAAGATGACGCACGAGGAGAACCGCAAGTTCATCGAGCTGCGCGTCGAGGTGCTGAACCACGCGTTGGAAGGCATCCCCGAAGACCGCGTGCGCTTCCATACCTGCTACAGCATCAACGTGGCGCCGCGCGTGCACGACCTCGAGATGCGCCACTACGTCGACCTGATGCTGAAGGTCAAGGCGCAGGGCTATTCGATCGAGGCGGCCAACCCGCGGCACGAGCACGAGTGGAAGATCTGGAACGAGTTCAAGCTGCCGGAGCACAAGGTCCTGATCCCCGGCGTCGTCTCGCACTGCGTCTACCAGGTCGAGCACCCGGAGCTGGTCGCCGAGCGGATCGAGCGGTTCGCGGGCATCGTCGGGCGCGAGCGGGTGATCGCCGGCACCGACTGCGGATTCGCCACGTCACGCGCGGGCGACGAAGTGCACCCGGATGTGGCGTGGGCGAAGCTGAAGGCGCTGGTGGAGGGGGCGCGAATTGCGAGTTCGCGCCTGTGGCACTAGGCACGGCGCGGCCGCAATTCAGACCGGCGGCGCCTTCCTCATCGCGTCGACCAGCGGCGCGAGCACGTCCATCGGCAGCGGAAACACGATGGTCGAGGACTTGTCGCCGGCGATATTGCTGAGGGTCTGCAGGTAACGCAACTGCATGGCTTCGGGGCGTTCCGAAAGGATTCGCGCGGCCTGCACCAACTTCTCCGCGGCCTGCATCTCGCCCTCGGCGTGGATCACCTTGGCGCGGCGTTCGCGTTCCGCCTCGGCCTGGCGCGCAATCGCCCGTACCATGGTGTCGTTCAGGTCGACGTCCTTGATCTCGACAGTCGAGACCTTGATGCCCCAGGCATCGGTCTGCATATCGAGGATCTTCTGGATGTCGAGATTGAGCTTTTCACGCTCCGAGAGCAGCTGGTCGAGCTCGTGCTTGCCGAGCACCGCACGCAGCGTGGTCTGCGCAAGCTGGCTGGTCGCATTGAGGAAGTTGGCCACCTGGATCACCGCCTTCTGCGGGTCGATCACACGGAAGTAGATCACCGCGTTGACCTTGACCGAAACGTTGTCGCGGGTGATGACGTCCTGCGGCGGCACATCCAGCACGACGGTGCGCAGGTCCATGCGCACCATCTGCTGGACGACCGGGATGATCAACACCAGGCCCGGGCCCTTGACCATCCAGAAGCGCCCCAGCTGGAACACCACGCCGCGCTCGTATTCGCGCAGGATGAAGATCGACCAGCCGACCAGCAGCAGGACGACGAGCAGCGCGCCAATGCCGAAATAGAATCCCATAATCACGCTCCTGTGGGTTGATTGCGGCTTCGTTCCCGGGTCGGTTCCCCGGCAGGTTCTTCCTGCGGGCTCACGTCGAGCACCAGACCTTCGATCGCGCCGACGCGGACCTGCTGGCCGGCCTTCATCGGCGCCGCGCTCCTGACCCGCCAGGTCTCGCCGTGCACCCGGGCCCAGCCTTCGCTTTCGAAATCCTCGAGCACGATGCCGGTGCTGCCGAAAAGCGCTTCGCGCCCGCTGACCACCGGCCGGCGGCGCGCCTTGAGCGCCGCGCCCGCGACCATGAACACGAAGCAGGCGCTGGCGGCCGCGAAGCCGAGGATCAGGGCGATCGGCACGCGGAATTCCGGGACATCGGTATCGACCAGGATCACCGCGCCAAGGACGAACGCAATCAGCCCGCCGATGCCCAGCGACCCGTAGGCCGGCAGGAACAGTTCGGCGGTCATGAAGCCGATGCCGAGCACGATCAGCGCGAGCCCGGCGTAGTTCACCGGCAAAAGGTGCAGCGCGTACATCGCAATGACCAGTGCGATCGTGCCGGTGACGCCGGGCAGCACCAGGCCCGGATTGGAGAACTCGAACACGATCGCGTAGATGCCGATCAGCACCAGGAACATTGCGACCGAGGGGTTGGTGATCGTGCCGAGCAGGCGGGTGCGCCAGTCGGGCGCGACCTCGGTCGGCACGACGCCAGCAGTCGCCAGCACATGGGTCTTGCCGAGCACTTCGATCTTGCGGCCATCGAGGCGCTTGAGCAGGTCGGCCGGATCGTCGGCCAGCAGGTCGACGACTTGCTTCGCGAGCGCTTCCTGCGCCGACAGGCTGGCGCCCTTGTGTACCGCCAGTTCCGCCCAATCGCCGTTGCGGCCGCGCAACTGGGCGAGACTGCGAATGTAGGCCGCCGCATCCTGCACGACCTTGCGCGCCATCGGATCGGCCGGCAGTGCGCCGGTTTCGGGAGCATCGTTTGCGCCCTTTGCGGACTTCTTTGCCGCAGGCTTGTCGGCCTCGTCCCCGCCCGGATGCGAACCGCCCAGGCCAATCGCGATCGGTGTCGCCGCACCCAGGTTGGTGGCCGGGGCCATGGCGGCGACATGGCTCGCATAGAGGATGTAGGTGCCCGCGCTCGCCGCGCGCGCGCCGCCCGGACCGACATAGGCGATCACCGGAATCGGCGAGGCCAGGATGTCCTTGATGATCTCGCGCATCGCGGTGTCCAGCCCACCCGGGGTGTCCAGCCGCAGCAGCACCGCCTGCGCGCCGAGCTTGCCGGCGGATTCGAAACCGCGGTGCAGATAGTCGGCGGTCGCCGGGCCGATCGGCCCCTCGATCGTCAACGCCACGACCGGTGCCGGCGCCGCCAACGCACCGGCCGACAGGAATGCCAGGAGCAGGGACAGCCAGCGCATGCGGGCCTCTCACTCGACGACTACGTGCTTGCCACTATAGACCTGTGCCGCGGCGCTCGCAGGACGGAGCGTTTGCGCAATTGGCTTGCCGGTATCGGCGAGCGCGCCCAAGCCCGCTCAGGCCGGCACAGACCCCCGCACCGTGGCCCGGTGCATGACGCGGCGCAATGGCAGGTCGTAGTCGAAGTTGGCCTTGTGCTGCACGGCGACGTTGTCCCACATCAGGAGGTCGCCGGCGCGCCACGAATGCTCGTAGCAGAACTCCGGCCGCACGATGTGCGCGCAGAGTTCGGCCAGCAGCGCGGCGCTTTCCTCCTCCGGCAGCCCGATGATGACGGGACAATGCGCTTCGTTGACGAAAAGGCCCTTGCGCCCGGTGACCGGATGCGTGCGCACCACCGGCACCTCGACGTCGGGCACGCTCTGCAATTGCTCTTCGCTCAACGGATGCTCCTGCACCGTCCGCGCGCCGCGCGCCTGCTCCTCGCGTTGCGCCTGCACATTCTTCGCGCGGTAGAAGCGATAGCTGTGCACGTTTTTCAAGCCCTGCAGGCGCGCCTTCATTTCGTCCGACAGCGCGTCGTACGCCGCCACCGTGCTGGCAAAGCTCGTGTTGCCCAGCACGACGCCGTCCCTGACCGGGACCTCGAGCGCGTAGAGCGCCGACAGGAGGCTCGGCACCTGCTTGTACGAAAGGTCGCTGTGCCAGAAGCGGCCGGCGTCTTCCACGCCGATCGCCCGGCCCTGCTCGTCGCGCACGTTGGAGACGATCAGCAGTTCCGGGTAGCCGGCGAGCCGGTGCTCCTTGCGCACGTGCTGCTCGAGCACGCCGAAGCGCCGCGTGAATCCGATCTGCTCGGCCGGCGCGAGGCGCTGGTCGCGGAACACAACGACCTGGTGCTCGAAGAAAGCCGCAGACACTGAAGCAAATGTCGCCTCGTCCAGGGGCTTCGAGAGGTCGACGCCGGCAATCTCGGCGCCGAGGTGCTTGCCCAGTTTCGCTATGGAGATCACGCGGGTCGCTCTTTTGGGGTGGCCGTGGCGCTATTCTGGCGCCGATCACTCCCGGCAGCCAGTACCGGGTAGAGTCGGCCTGATGAACCACCTGTCCACGCACCCCGGGGAAGAGACCCTTTGATCGATCGCGGCCGCGCGCTGACGCTTGCGGTGCTGGGGCTGGTGCTCGCGCTCGCCTACGGCATCTGGTACGCCTACAGCGTATTCATGGTGGTGCTGCTGCAGGAGTTCGGCTGGTCCCGCTCGGTGCTGGCCGGGGCGTTCTCGGTGTTCACGCTGGTCCACGGTCTCGCCAACCCGCTGATCGGCATGCTGTGCGACCGCGTGCGGCCCGAGCGGATCGTGACCGGCGGCGGCCTCGCGTTCGGGATTGCGTTGTGGGCGGACAGCTACATCTCCACGCCGCTGGAGCTGTACCTGTGCTTCGGCGTGTTCACCGCGATGACCGTGGCCGCATGCGGCTGGGTGCCCGCGGTGATCCAAGTTCAGCGCCGCTTCCAGGATCGACTCGGCTTTGCGCTCGGCATCGTCAGTTCCGGCGTGGGCATGGGCATGATGCTGGTGGTGCCGCTGTGCCAGGTGCTGATCGAGACGCTCGGTTGGCGCATGGCGTTCCGCGTGCTCGGCGTGACCTGCGCCGCAATCATCGTGCCTTCCGCGCTCTACCTGGTGCTTACCGGCACCGCGCGCGTCGCGGCGCTTGCCGCGGACGCGTCGCGGAAGGCG
This sequence comes from uncultured Bordetella sp., assembly GCA_964599095.1. Classification (GTDB taxonomy): domain Bacteria; phylum Pseudomonadota; class Gammaproteobacteria; order Burkholderiales; family SG8-39; genus SZAS-79. The sequence goes on along the minus strand of CAZREB010000013.1, from coordinate 43,422 downwards.
CCCGGCGCCGCACGCCCCGGCACGCGGTCGATCACGATTTCCGAGGCGGCGCGCGCCGCGCCGTTCTGGCTGATCATGAGCGCGTCGTTCTTCGGCAGCCTGAGCAGCCAGACGCTGCACGTGCACCAGGTGGCCTTCCTGGTCGACCACGGCATCGCCGCGATGATCGCGGCCTCGGTGGTCGGCGTGGTCGGCGGCGCGAGCGTGGTCGGCAAGATCGGCGGCGGCTGGCTCTCGGACCGGGTCGACCGCGAGTTCGTCTATGCGGGCGGCATGACGGTGATGGTGGCAAGCATTGCGGCGCTGGTGCTGGTCGGCGCGTTCCCGACCCGCTGGGGCCCCTACGGCTATGCGGTGCTGCTGGGCCTGGGCTATTCGGTCACCGCCGCACTGACGCCGGCGCTGTCGGCCGACCGCTTCAGCGGCGAGCACTTCGGGTCTTTCGTCGGCGCGGTGATGTTCGCCAGCGCACTGGGCAGCGCGATCGGCCCTTGGCTGGCGGGCTGGCAGTTCGACCTGACCGGCAGCTACTCGACGCCTTTCCTGTTCTCCGCGGCCAGCGCGTCGATCGCCGGCAGCGCGGTGTGGGTGGCGCGGCGGTTGAGGCTTCAAGCGAGCGCAGCGACCGTCCCAGCTCGCCAATGAGCGCGCCGCGTTCGAACCCTGCGACGGCGTATCCAATGCTGCCATCTTTGGTTTAGAGGCCGCGTGTTTACTTGGTCTTAAGGCGAAATGCTGCCATCCACTCAAGCAGGAAAGAGGTCAGGATCCCGATTCCCCGGGGGCCGCGACATGACAGGCGGCGTATCCCCCGCCCCCTATTTGCACGAGCCTGGGTGCGACCAAGCGGCACCGATACTCCGCCAGGCTGCAGCGAGTGTGAAACGCGCATCCCGAAGGTGGGGCCAGCGGCGAAGGTAATTCCCCGGCGATCGGATGGAAGTCCGCCGCACCTGCTTCGAGCCGCAGCGTGGGGATGCTGTCGAGCAAGGCGCGCGTGTATGGATGCACCGGGTTCGCGTAGAGCGTCGGCGCGGGCGACACCTCCACGATGCGGCCGAGGTACATCACGGCAACACGGTCGCAAAGATGCCTCACCACGCCCAGGTCGTGGCTGATGAATAGCATGGTCAGCGCCAACTCGCGCCGCAGCTCGAGGAACAGGTTGATGACCTGCGCCTGGATGGAGACATCGAGAGAAGCCACTGGTTCGTCACAAACCAGGACTTCGGGCTGCATCGCGAGCGCGCGCGCGACGGCGATCCGTTGGCGCTGCCCGCCGGAAAACTGGTGCGGGTAATGACTCATGTAAGCCGGGTCGAGGCCGACCCGAGACAGCCAGCCAGCCACGTAATCCGCGGCCGCCTTGCGGCTTACCAGTCCGTGTGCGACCGGCCCCTCGGCAATTGCCTGGCCGATCCGCATACGGGGATTGAGGGAGGCATACGGATTCTGGAACACCATCTGGACGCGGCGGTCGATCTTCCTCGGACTGCGCTTGCTGCCGCCAGCCATCACCGGTCTGCCTTCGATCAGCACCTGCCCGCTGGAAGGCGGCAGGATCCCCGAAATCATCCGACCGAGGGTCGACTTGCCACAGCCGCTTTCGCCGACGAGGCCCAGCACCTCACCGCGCGCAATTTCAATGGACACGTCGTCCACGGCATGGACGGAGCGGGCGGCGGAGTTACGACCGAGGCGGACGGCAATTCGCTCTGTAAATGGGACGTGCGGTGAGAAGATCTTCGAGACCGCTTCGACTTGCACGCACGGGGAACTCACGATGCACCCCGCTGCATCGGGTGGTGACAACGAAATGACCGCTCGACACGCTCGGTCAACCCGGGGTCGAATGCGCACCGGGCATCGGCGTTAGGACAACGCGGGGCATAGGGACAACCAGGAGGCAGGTTCGACAGCGAAGGCGTCATGCCCGGGATCTGCGGCAAGTCCCGACCAGGCTGCGCCCTTGAGGGCAGCGAATCGAGCAGCCCCTGTGTGTATGGATGCCACGGTTCGCGCAGGACCGCCGCCGTCGGACCCTCCTCGACGATGCGGCCCGCGTACATGACCGCAATGCGGTCGGCGATCGACGATACCGCAGCGAGGTCGTGACTGATCCAGATCAGCGACGTGCCGATCCTGCGCACGAGATCGCGCATCTCGGTCAGGATCTGCGCTTGAATCGATACGTCCAGTGCGGTCGTCGGTTCGTCGGCAATGATCAGCGAAGGACCGTGCAGCAGCGCGATGGCAATTGCGACGCGTTGCCGCATCCCGCCGGAGAACTCGTGCGGATAGGCATCGAGCCGCGCAGCCGGATCCGGGATGCCTACCGTGGCCAGGACCTCTATGCACCGCGCGGTCAGCACCGCCGGCGCGATCGGGCCATGCGCCTGCATCGCGAGTTGCATCTGCCGCCCTATCGTCAGGACCGGATTGAGCGTCATGGTCGGATCCTGGAACACCATTGCCATCCGGCGGCCGCGGAGGCTGCGCAACGCCTCTTCGGCCATGCCGACCAGTTCGACTCCTTCGAACCGGATCGAACCGCGCACGATCCGTCCCGGAGGATCGACAAGGCCCAGCAGCGAAAATCCGGTCACGGACTTGCCCGACCCGCTTTCACCCACCAGCCCGAGCACTTCGCCTGGGCGAAGCGAGAAGGACACCCCGTCAACTGCTTTGACCGGCCCCGCACGCGTAAGAAAGTGCGTGGCGAGGTCAACGACCTCGAGTAGCGCCGCGTTGGCTGCGGCCTTCATCGCTTGAGCCTCGGATTGAGCTGGTCGCGCACCTGGTCGCCAACGAGGTTGACCGCGACGATCAGGACCAGCAGCGCCAACCCGGGGAAAATCGAGATCCAGTAGCGCCCGGACAGCATGTACTGGAAGCCGGTGGAGATCAGCATGCCCAGCGAAGGCTCGGTAGGCGGCAGCCCCAGGCCCAGGAAGGATAACGTGGCCTCGAGCGAGATCGCATGCGCGATCTGCACCGTGGCCACGACAATGAGCGGCGAAAAGCAGTTCGGCAGGATGTGGCGCACGACGACGACCCACGATTTGAGGGGCACCGACAAGGCGGCCTCGACATATTCCTTGCCGCGCTCGGCGGCCGCGGCACTGTGCGCGGTGCGCGCGTAGTAAGCGTATTGCGCAGCGGCCAGTGCGATCGTCAACTCCACCTTGCCTTGGCCGAATATGGCCGCCAGCAGGAGCGCGAGAAGGAGCGACGGAAACGACAATTGCAGGTCCACCACCCGCATGATGAACGCCTCGACCCAACCGCCAAGGAACGCTGCGCTCGCGCCCATGAGCGAGCCCGCCACGAACGCGGCCGCCCCTGCGGCCAGGCTGATCTGCAGGGAGATGCGCAGGCCGAACAGGATCGCCGACAGCATGTCGCGTCCCTGTGCATCGGTGCCGAGCCAATACGTATACCCACCGGCACCCGCGAATCCCGGCGCCTTACGCGCGTCGGCAAGGTTGAGGTTGGCGAGGTCGTACGGATTCTGCGGCGCGACCCACGGCGCGAATAGCGCGACCAACGCGATCAGCAGCACCACAGCGAGCGCGGTCACGGCAATATAGTTCTCGCTGAACTCGCGCCAGAACCGCCCGAGCGGAGAACTGGTATCCCTCACGAGGCTGCTCACGATCGCGCCGTCCTCAGCCTGGGGTCCAGCCCGGCGTAGGCAATATCCACCAGCAGATTGATGACGATGAACAGGAACGCGACCAGGATCAGGTAGGCGAGCATGACCGGCCGGTCGAGCTGGAAGATCGAATCGATGATCAGCTTGCCCACGCCAGGCCATGAATAGATCGTCTCCGTCACAACTGCAAAAGCGAGCGTGGATCCCATTTCCAGGCCGAACACGGCCACCAGCGGGATCGAAATCAGCCGCAGGACATGGCTGCGCAACACGGTCGATTCGGACTGCCCGGTGGCCCGCGCAAACTTCACGGTGTCCGAGAGCATCGCCTCGCGAGTCCCGGCACGCGCCATGCGCAGCATCAGCGCGAGGTTGAAGATCGACAGATTGACCGCCGGCAGGATCAGGTGCTTCAGGCCATCGAGCGTCAGGAAGCTCCAAGGTACGCCGAACACCTCCACCGTTTCGCCCCGGCTGCCGGCCGGAAGCCAGCCCAACGAAACCGAAAACGTAAAGATCAGCACCAGGCCTACCCAAAAGGTCGGCACCGAAAACCCGACGATAGACACCGCCATGATGAGGCGGGAGACGGGATTGTGCGGCTTGTAGCCGGCGAACATTCCCAGCGGGATTCCGAACAGGGCGGCACCGCCGACCGCAAGCAGCGTCAATTCGAGCGTGGCGGGCAAGCGGGAAAGGATCAACTCGGTAACCGGGCGGTTGAACACCATCGAGGTGCCGAGGTCGCCCTGCAGCACACGCCAGAGGAATGCGAAGTACTGACTGTAGAGCGGCTGGTCGAATCCGTAGCGGGCGATGAGCTCGGCGCGCATTTCCTGCGTGGCATCCGGCCCGATCATGACGTCGACCGGATTGCCTACCGCGTGCACGCCAGCGAAGACGAGGACGGACATGCCCAGCATCACGAGCACGGCCTGCATGAGGCGATGCGCGACGAAACGCAGCATGAGTCCCTCTTCGCTGCCGGAGCCGCCTAGCCGGCGCCGCGGTCCAGCTCGTGCGGGCGCAGCAGGCCGATGAAATCCTCGCGTGTCAGGGCGCGCCGGGGCGTGGACACTTCCGCCGGCTCCCGCGAACCGAACAGTCCGGTGAAAAGCCCTTCGGGACAACAGCGGCAGCGAAACGCCGGCAGCAGGTCGGCCAGCATCCGGTCTGCCTCGTTCGAGTCGCTGGGAAGTGACCTTTTCATGGCTCAGATCCCTTGGAAACGACGGCCTTCCTTGTATACCGCCTCCACTTTCCTGAGGCTCGTGATGTCTGCCAGCGGGTCGTTCGACAGGGCGAGGAAATCGGCGTACTTGCCGGGCTCGAGCGTGCCGACCTTGTCTTCGATCCGGCACACCGCGGCCGCGTGCTTGGTCACGGTGAGGATGGCCTGCATCGGGTTTGCACCGAACTCGACGAGCTTCTCGAGCTCGTAGTTCAGCAGGCCGTGCATTGCATCCGTGCCCATCGCCAGGTTTGCGCCGGACTTTATGATCGTGGCAAAAATGCCGGCGGCCGTTTCGCGCGCGCGAAGCACCTTTTCGCGGATGAGCGGCACCTTGAAGTCCGTTTGCTCGATCCCGGTGGGATGGAAATAGATCGACAGCGTGCCCACGATCCACAGATTGCGGGCGATGATCTTCTCGAGCTGCGATTCGTTGATCAGCGTGCCGTGCTCGATCGTGCGCACGCCCGCGTCGATGCAGAAATCCAGGCCGCTGCCGCCGAGAGCGTGCGCAGCGACATACGTATTGGCCCTTTCGGCCTCCGCAACCGCCATTGCGATCTCTTCGCGCGTGTAGGGACACATGTGCAGCGACTTGCCCGGGCTGCTCGCCCCGCCCGTGGCGAAGAGCTTGATGAAGTCCGCGCCATTGGCCAGGTTCTGGCGGACGTGCTTGCGCATTTCGTCCACGCCGTCGGTAGGACGCGTGCCCACGCCGTGGCTGTGCGACGCCGCGATGCCCATCGTCGAAATGATCATGCGCGGGCCGTTGATGATTCCCCGGCCGATCGCATTCTTGAAGTCCACGTCGATCAGGTTCTCCTCGCCCATGATCCGCATGGTCGTCACGCCGGAGTTGATGTCCTTGAGGATGTTCGCAGTGCTGCGCAGCGCGTTGATGCCCGGGGGCAGCCTCTTCTGCCCGGGCTGGTTGCCGTCGCCAGGCACCAGCGTGAGATGCGAATGGGCGTCGATCATCCCCGGCATCACGTAGTGGGTGCTCAGGTCGACGATTTCCGCGTCCGGCGGGATCTCGCGGAATCTTTCAGGCGGGCCTGCGCTCTCGACCAGGCCGTCCCGGATCAGCAGGCAGCCCTTGGCGATTGCCGGCGCACCCGTGCCGTCGATGAGCGACTTGGTCTTGACGAATTTGAGCATTGGTTACTTCACCGGGTGAACATTCATGGCCAGCGTGTCTTCGTCGGCGCGTGCCGTGAACGAGACTCTGGATTTCTGCATTGCCCAGGCCGAACTGATTGCGGCCAGCGGGACATCCGGCCGATCGTCGGCGACCAGCGCAAGTGCCTGTCCGACCAGCGCCCGCCGTTTGTCGATATCCATCTCCACGCCGGCCTTTTCGAGCAGGTCGTCGAGCTTTGGATTCGAATAGGAAGTCCAGTTGAAAGCCCCTGATTTCTTGGCCTTGTCGTTGGAATGGACGAAAGATGTCATGGTCACCTGGGCATCGCCGGTCGGCGCGCCGATGCCCATCATCGACATCGAATAATCGCCCCGCAGGCGGGCGGGGAAAAATACCGCCAGCGGCTGGGCGTTTGCGTGCACGTCGATCCCGATCTTCGAGAGCATCTGCGCCACCGTGGTGCCAACTGCCCGATCGCCGGGAAGCCTGTCGCTTGTAAAGCTCAGCGTCACCTTGAAACCGTTCGGGTATCCGGCGTCGGCCATCAGTTTCTTTGCCTTCGCCAAGTCGTATTTCTTTTCGGGTAGCGCCTTGTTGTATCCGAACACAAACGGCGGCACGAACTGGCTGGCCGGTTTGCCCAGACCCTCCATCGCCGCTTCTACAAGGGCGGGGCGGTCGATCGCCAGGTCGATCGCTTCGCGAACCCGGGGGTCGAGAAGCGGCGAATTACCCGTGAGAGGCGAGCCATCCTTGGCCGTAATCTGGGGAGATTTCTGGCGCATGTCGAATTCGAGGTGGAACACGTAGATCGTGTCGTGAGTGACCACCTGCAATTTCGGGTCGCGCTTGAGGGCCGCGACGTCCGTGCCCGATACGCGGGCAATGAGGTCTACCTGGCCGGACTTCAGCTGGGCGATTCGCGCCGCGTCGTTCGGGATTTCCTTGAGGATGACTTTTGCCCACGGCTGCTTGCCGCCCCAATAGCCGTCGAAGCGCGCCACCTCCAGATGGTCTTTGGGCGTCCAAGACACGAACTTGTACGGCCCGGTCCCTATGGTTGCGGTGCCGGCATTGAATCCAGCGTTGGCCGTCTCGCGCGTCGAGAAATTCTTTGCCGCCTTGGACGACACGATGAACAACCGGTTGAGGTCGTTGGGCAACGAAGCCGCAGGCCCGTTGGTGACGATATGCACCGTGCTCGGATCGATGACCTTCACTTCCTTTACGCGGCGGATCATGGCCGTGGTGGGCGTCGGGCCCGAGACCAGGGGAATGCGCTCGACCGAGAACTTAACGTCGTCGGCAGTGAAATCCGAGCCATCGTGGAATTTCACACCCTTTCGGAGCTTGAATTCCCAGGTAGTGTCGTTCAGCGTCTTCCAGCTGACCGCCAGGCGCGGCTCCGGCTGCAGCTCGTCGCCCGACCAGACGAGAGTATCGAAGATGTACTTCATCGCTTCGGCGTGCGAGCCCGCGTTCGAATAGTGCGGATCCATGGACTGCGGACCCGCTGGCAATCCAATGGTCAGCGTCTGCGACTGCACCAGGGCCGGCGCTGCGACGCCCACCGCGGCCATCGCAAAACCGGCGACGAGTGCCTGAATTCTTTCGCGGAACCGTCGGAGAATTTGGTTACGGGACGGCATTGGCTCGCTCATGAATTCCCTCCGATCGTTATGTTTTGAGTGACGCGGAATCGGGTCGGCTGAGTGTCGACACTAAATCCGGGAGTGTCAAGGAGCGATAGCCAGGCGAAACGCCCGTGCGCCGGGGCGCCGGTGACACGGCGGACGAAGCGTGCGTTTCGCAATAGGTAAATACTGCCATCTTTCGATTGATGCCCCCGTGTTTATTGGTCTTTCGGGTGAAATGCTGCCATCGGCCCTGGCTTGTGCGAGCCTGCGTTGCAGTCCCGCAACCCGGTTCCAGCTATGATCGAATCCTGCCCCCGCTCCCACGCCAAGCAAGAAAGGACCCCCCTCATGACCATCAGCCTCGGCTACCTCCTGCCCACCCGCGAACTGTGCATGGCCGGCGTGCACGAGACACGCGGCATCCTTGCGCTTGCCGATCGCGCCGAGGCGCTCGGCCTCGACTCGGTGTGGATAGGCGACTCGCTGCTGGCCAAGCCGCGGCACGAACCGCTCTCGCTGCTGGCGGCGATCGCGGCACGCACGAAGAAGCTCAAGGTGGGCACCGCCGTGCTGCTGCCTGTGCTGCGCAACCCGGTGCTGCTCGCGCACCAGGCGGCGACCATCGACCAGATCAGCGAGGGCCGCCTGATCCTCGGCATGGGCATAGGCGCGGATGTGCCTGCGATCCGCGCCGAGTTCGAATCCGCCGGCGTGCCGTTCGAGAAGCGCGTCGGCCGGTTGATGGAAGGCATCCGCCTGTGCCGTGCGCTGTGGGAGGGCAAGCCGGTCGACTGGGAAGGACGCTGGACGGTAAGGCAGAGCGTGCTCGCACCCAAGCCGTTTACGCCCGGCGGTCCGCCGATCTGGGGCGGCGGCGGGACGCCGGCGATGATGGAGCGCTCGGGAAAATTCTTCGACGGCTGGTTCCCGTCCGGCCCGGGCGGGCCGGCGACCTGGGGCGAGGGTTGGGCCCGGGTGAAGGCGCATGCGCGCGAAGCCGGGCGCGATCCGGCCTCGCTCACCGGCGCGGCCTATCTCACGCTGTCGATCGAAGACGACGAATCAAGCGCGCGCGCGAAGCTCGACCAGTACCTGCATAGCTATTACAACCAGCCCGGCGAGTCGATCCGCAAGCGCCAGTACTGCTTTGCCGGCTCGCGCGCCGGCGCGGTAGCGTGGCTGCGCGAATACGCCGCCGCCGGCGCGACGCACCTGGCGCTGCGCTTCATCGGCGATCACGAGCGGCAGATGGAGCTGGTCGCCCGGTTGCGCGAGGAACTCAACTAGCCGCAAGAATTGCAGGGCCGGCGGCCTTGAAGGAGAATTCCGCCGTCTATGCAAGGCGAAGGACGCGTCGATGAACAAGCTGCTTGCGGTTGCGCTGTTGTCGCTGGCTTGGGGTGCGGCGTTTGCCCAGGAGCGCATCGCGCGCGTGGGTTACCTGAGCTGGCAGGACACCGGCACCTACTACGAAATGACGCTCAAGGGCTTTGTCGAAGGCCTGCGCGAAGAGGGATTCGTGCAGGGCAAGAACCTCGAGCTGCTGCGCCGCTCGGCCTCCAACGACGCGGCGCGGTTCAAGCCGATTGCGAACGAGCTGGCGGCCGGCGGGATCGACGTGTTCTTCGCGCCTGCCACGCCGATGGCCGCCGCCGCCTGGAGCGCGAACAGGCGGACCCCGATCGTCATCGCAACGATCGCGGACCCCGTCGAACTCGAGTTCGTGAAGTCGCTCGCCCGGCCCGGCACGCGCGTGACCGGCGTGACGACCCTGAACGACGCGCTCACCTTCAAGCGCATGCAGATGCTGATGGAAATGCTGCCCGGGTTGAAGCGCGTCGGCGTGGTGATCGACGAAGCCATGCGCGGTGCCTGCAGGCAGGAAGTCGACCTTGCAGGGAAGGCGGCCGCGCAACTGGGCCTGACGCTGGTGACCGTGCACGTCGATCGCCCGGAAATGCTCGACGCCGCATTTCGCAAGCTCACTTCGGCGGGCGTCCAGGCTGTGATCACCACGCTGCTTTCCACGCGCAACAACCTCGAGCAGGAGTACGCCGAGATGGCGTTGCGCCACCGGCTGCCGTCGATGTTCGAGCTCGAGTACGCCGCGCAGCAAGGCGGCTTGATGAGCTACGGCCCCGATTTCACCGACATCTTCCGGCGCGCCGGCCGCTATACCGGGCGCATCCTCAAGGGCGCCAACCCGGCCGAGATGGCGATGGAGCAGCCCCGCGAGTTCCGGCTGGTGGTCAATTTGCAGACCGCGAAGAAGCTGGGGCTGACGGTCCCGCCGGCGGTGCTGGTGCGGGCCGACGAGGTGATCCAGTAGCGCACCTGCACGACCGCTCCGGGCCGGCGGCGCTGCCGGCGCCGGAGTCCGGTACCGCTAGCCTTCGCGCGAGACGACGTTGCGCCGGATCACCACGGGCTTGCCGCCGTGGCTCTTCTTGACCATCCACTGGGCGAGCGCCGAATCGAGGTGGAAGGCGTGGCCGGGAAACCAGTCGGCCAGCGCGGCCGCGAGGCGCCGCCCCTCGGCGTAATCGCCCTCGCGGACGACTTCGAGCACCTGGCCGACCGACTTCATCACCGCGGCGTGCTCCTCGACATGGCAGTCGCGCGGCGGGAAGTCGGTGCGCTCCATCCACTCGTCCTCTTCCTTGAAATGCGACTCGGCATGCCGCTGGAACGCCTCGAGGTTCGACGCCATCTCGGCGTCCGGGCATTCGAGCAACGCATTGACGAGCGTGACGAACTCGCGATGCGTCCCGTCCATCGGGCCGTAGCCGAGAAGGTACTCGTCGCTCCAGGAAAACTTGTCCGGCATGAAATTCACGCGCTTATCGGCAGGGAGTGCCGAGTATAGCCGCCGCCGGGGCAGGTCACCTCTTGCTACAGGGCTCGTTTCACCGCGTTCGTCACCGCACGCGTGTCGTGAACGCCGCCGAGGTCCGGCGTAAAGACCTGCTCCTCGCAGGTGCGCTCGATCGCCGTCATCAGCCGCGCGGCCGCTTTCGGCTCGCCGAGGTGCTCGAGCATCATCGCCGCGGTCCAGAAGGTCGCGATCGGGTTGGCCACGCCCTTGCCGGTGATGTCGAACGCCGAGCCGTGGATCGGCTCGAACATCGACGGGAATGTGCGCTCGGGATTCAGGTTCGCGGTCGGCGCGATGCCGAGCGACCCGGAGAGCGCAGCGGCGAGGTCCGAGAGGATGTCGGCGTGCAGGTTCGAGGCGACGATCACGTCCAGGCTGCCGGGCTTCAGAACCATCACGGTAGTCATCGCATCGACCAGCACGCGCTGGGTCTGCACGTCGGGATAGTTCTTCGCGACCTCGTAGAAGATCTGGTCCCAGAGCACCATGCCGTGACGCTGGGCGTTGGACTTGGTGACCAGCGTGAGGTGCTTCTTCTTCCTCTTTCTCGCAAGCTCGAACGCAAAGCGGTGGATCCGCTCGCAGCCCTTGCGCGTGAAGATCGAGGTCTCGGTAGCGAGCTCCTCGGGCAACCCCGTATGCACGCGGCCGCCGGAGCCCGAGTATTCGCCCTCGGAGTTCTCGCGGATGATGACCCAGTCGATCTCCTCGCCCTTCGCGAGCGGGCTGGTGACGCCGGGCAGCACGCGCGTCGGCCGCACGTTGGCGTACTGGTCGAAGCCCTGGCAGATCGGCAGGCGCAGCCCCCAGAGCGAAACATGGTCCGGCACGTCGGGCGCACCGACCGCGCCGAAGAGGATCGCGTCGAAGGTCTTGAGCTTTGCGAGCCCGCCTTCGGGAATGTAGGCGCCGGCCTTCTTGTAGCGGTCCGAGCCCCAGTCGAAATTCTCGAACTGCATCGTGAAGCCCTCCTTGCCTGCAAGCTCGGCGAGCACTTCGATGCCGGCCGGGACGACTTCGTTGCCTATGCCGTCCCCGGGGATGGCGGCGATTCGGTAGGTCTTCATCAGTGCTTCCCCAGCCCGAGGCGCGCGGCGCCTTCGGTGTAGAGCTTGACCTTCTCCTTCATGAAGGCATCCATTTCCTCCATGCCGACATTGACCAGCTCGAAGCCGCTCTTGGCCGCCAACTCCTTCATCTCGGGCTCGTTGTTGAGCGCGCGCCACAGGTCCGAGAGCCGCTTCTTGTCCGCCGCGGACGTGGACTTCGGCACGCCGATGCCGCGATACGCGCCGTCCACCCAGTCGACACCGAGTTCCTTGAAGGTCGGCACGTCGGGCAGCAGCGGGTGGCGCTTGTCCATCGCCACGGCGAGCGCCCTCACCTTGCCCTTGTTGTTGATCGCGAACGCCGAGTACGACATCGCGCCGTTGACGTGGCCGCCGACCACCGCGGTCGTCATGTCGCCGGTGCCCTTGAACGGCACGTAGGTGGTCTTGAAACCGAAGGCCGCGTTCATGCGCTCGTGCGCTGCGTGGTTGGCCGAATTGAGGCCCGAGCCGCCGAGCGAGAGCTTGCCCGGCTGGGCCTTGGCCGCCTTGACGAAATCGGCGAACGTCTTGATCGGGCTCGACTCCTGCACCACGAGCGCGTCCGGCGTGTAGTGGAACCAGAACACCGGCGTCACGTCGCCGGTCTTGTACTGCACCTGTCCTTCGATCGGCTGGAACACGATGTGCGGCAGGTTGACGCCGACGATGTTGGTGCCATCGCCGGTAAGCGCGTTCATCTGCGACCACATCAGGCCGCCGCCAGCGCCGGGCTTGTACTGGATGATCGTCTCGATCGCGGGGCAGCGCTTCTTCAACACGACCTGCTGGTGGCGCGCGGAAAGATCCGATTCGCCGCCGGCCGGAAAGGCCTGCCAGTAGTTGATGCTCTTGTCCGGACAGGGTTGCGCCTGCACCGGCGACGAAGCAAGGCCTGCTGCGAGGCAGGCTGCGGCTGCGAGTAGTCTCAAGAAATCCTCCGTTGGCCTTGGCGAGCGGCCTTTTGCCGCCCTGACCTGCCATTTGGCATCAACCCGGGTCTTGAGGAACGTCAGTCCCGGCAATCCATTGTTGATTTAAACTCAACAATCGAAAGCAGGATTGCGCATGGAAAGATCCGTCGAACCGAAAGACCTCGAGTTCTTCAGCGTGCTCGCGACCAGCGGCAGCCTGAACGCCGCGGGACGCAGTCTCGGCATCACGACGGCGGCCGTGAGCCGGCGCCTCGCCCAGATGGAATCGCGCCTCGGCCTCGCGCTCGTGACGCGCACGACGCGACGCATGTCGCTGACGCCCGAAGGCGAGCTCTACCTCGAGCATGCGCGCCGGATCCTCGACGACCTCGAGGACATGACGCAGCAGATCCGCGGCGCACGCTCTTCGCCCAAGGGGCTGCTGCGCGTGAACGCGACGCCCGGCTTCGGCCGCCACCGGGTCGCGGCGATCGTTTCCGCCTTCGTGGCGCGCTATCCGCTGGTGGAGGTGCAGTTGCAGCTCACCGTCGACCCGCCGGCGCTCTCGGACAACGCCTTCGACGTCTGCGTCTGGATCGGCGAGCCGCCCGATGCGCGCGTGGTCGCGCGCCGCCTCGCCGCGAACCAGCGCGTGCTGTGCGCCGCGCCCGCGTACATCAAGGCGCACGGCGCGCCCAGGAGCGCGCGCGAACTCGCGGGCCACCGGTGCCTCGTGATCCGCCAGGGCAACGAAGCCTACGGCGTCTGGCGGCTCTTCTCGGGGCGGGGACAAAAGCGACGCGCCGAGAACGTGCGCATCCGCGGCCCGTTGATCACCAACGACGGCGAAGTGGCCGTGCGTTGGGCGTTGGACGGCCACGGCATCCTGCTGCGCGCGACCTGGGACATCGGCCCGCACCTCGAGAGCGGGCGGCTGGTGCGCGTGCTGCCGGAGTACGACACGCCCGAGGCCGACATCTACGCGGTGTACCCGTACCGGCACCAGGCGTCCGCGAGGATCCGGGCTTTCGTGGAGTTCCTCGCGGCGGCACTCAAGGCCGGCTAACCCCGAACCGCGTACACCGCCTGCATCTCGTCGTGCGTCGTCCAGAACGGGCGCGGCTTCACTCCTTTGAGGACGTCCTCGAGGATGCCCGAGTGCACGTCCCAGCCCGCGGTCACGGCCATTGCGAGGTCGCGCGGGGCGAGGCGCCGGTGGACGATGGTGAGCAGGACGTCCTTGCCCTTGGGCGTCAATTCGTAGGTGACGTCGGTCTCGTTGCCGTTCCAGAGCCAGGTGTGGGAGAGCAGGCGGTTCGGCTCGAGGCGCGTGATCGTGCCGGTAAACGCGTGCACGCCCGAGCCCGGGTGCTTCTTGAGCCCTTCCTCGTCGTTCGGCAGCTTGCTGTTGTCGAACTCCAGGCGCACCGCGCCGCCGACGCGCAGGTCGAACTCGCCGGCGGCAAGCCAGGTGGCGCGCTTGTCGGACTCGGTGATGTAGGCCCAGACGCGCTCGACCGGGCCGGGCAACAGGCGTTCCAACTTCACGGTGCCGGGTTCGATGAAGGTCGAGGGAAGCGTTGCATGGGCGGCTTTGTCTGCTGCGTTCATTTCTTTCTCCTTTGGGTGGGTTTCTTCGCGGCGGCGGCCGCACTCGAGATCGCGTCGTCGGCGCGCAGCGCGGCTTCGAGCGCATCGAGCCGGCGGTTCCAGAACTCGCGCGTCTGCAGCATCCATTGGGTCAGCTCGTCGAACGGCTTTGTTTCGAGCGACAGGAAATGGTCGCGGCCGACGATGCGCCGGCTCACGAGCCCGGCGCGCTCGAGGATGCGGATGTGCTTGGACACCGAGTTGAGCGAGATCGGGAACGGCTCGGCCACTTCGGTGACCCGCGCATCCCCCGCCGCCAGGCGCTTGAGGATGCCGCGGCGGGTGTCGTCGGCCAGTGCGATCAGGGTGTCGTCGAGGTCCATGGATCTAATATTAATCCTTATGGATGAATATTGCAAATTTCTTTGAAGCCCGATTTTTTTGGCCAACGCCGCGCATCCCGGCTTTTCGCTCCGGCGCGTACTGCTTCTGAGAAAGGTCATAGTGAAATGCACGATTGACAGCCCATAGCCTTGTCTCTAGCTTGCGTTCGGGGGCGCGCTCTCGCGCGCAGAAGGAGGTGGTTGTGCAGGCTCGACCTCTCGGAGCAAATGGTCCGGCCGTGTCAGCAATCGGACTCGGGTGCATGGGCATGTCCCAGTTCTACGGTCCCCGCGACGACGCGCAATCCGAAGCCACGATCCGCGCAGCGATCGAAATGGGCGTGACGCTGCTCGACACGGCCGACGTTTACGGCGGTGGCCACAACGAAACCCTCGTCGGCCGGGCCATCCGCGGGCAGCGTCACCGCGTGTTCGTGGCGACGAAGTTCGGCGCCCGCAACGACGGTGAAGGCTTTCGCATCGACGGCCGGCCGCCTTACGTGCGCGAAGCCTGCGAGCGCAGCCTCGGACGGCTTGGCGTCGACTGCATCGACCTCTTTTACCTGCATCGCCTGGACCGCAACGTTCCCGTCGAGGAAACGGTCGGCGCGATGGCCGGCCTGGTTCGCGAAGGCAAGGTGCGCCACCTCGGCCTGTCCGAGGTGGGACCCGAGACGCTCGAACGCGCATGCCGGGTGCATCCGATCGCGGCGCTGCAGAACGAATACTCCATCTGGTCGCGCGACATCGAGGGCGCGACGCTAAACGCCTGCCGACGATTGGGCGTTGCGGTGGTTTGCTTCAGCCCCCTGGGCCGCGGCTTTCTCGCCGGCGCGGTGCGAGCGGCGGACGCGCTGTCGGAGGACGACCGGCGCCGCGTATTTCCGCGTTTCCAGGGCGAGAATTTCAGCCGCAACCTCGCCGCGCTCGAGGCCCTCGACGGCATCGCGCACGCGCGCGGATGCACCCTGGGACAACTCTCGCTGGCGTGGCTGCTGTCCCGCGGAAACGACATCATCCCGATCCCCGGAACACGCAACCCTGCACGACTGCGGGAGAACGTCGGCGCTGCGGACATTCGCCTCGACGCAACCGAGATCGCCGCCATCGACCGCGTGTGCGAAACCGGCGCCTTCGCCGGCGCGCGCTACCAGCCTTCGGACATGGCGCTGGTGGCGCCGTAACCTTTCGCTTCGACTCGCTGCTCGAGGTGCGCCGGGGATGCGAGACCGCAATTAAATCGGCAGCGATGCGGACGAGACTGCCGGGAGTCTCGTGTTTAGGGCATACCATAACGCCTGAAAGAACAGATCGAGCGGAGGCCAGGCGAAATGACAGTCATGACCGGAGGCAAGGCAGTCGTCGAGTCGCTGCGCGCGGAGGGGACCCGCCACGTGTTCGGCCTGATAGGTTCGGCCGGCATGGAGATTTTCGACGCGTTGTACGACGCAAGGGACATCCGCTTCATCGGCGTGCGGGACGAACGTACCGGGACCCACATGGCGGACGGATTTGCGCGGGCCTCGGGTCATGCAGGCGTATTTCTCGCCGGGCAGAACGGCCCCGGCGCCACCAATTTGGTCACCGGCCTCTCGCAGGCCATGGCGGCTTATTCGCCGGTGGTTGCGATCGCCGGGTCGTTGTCGACTGCGCACGTCTACCGGGACGCCTTCCAGGAGGTCGACCAGCAGGCGCTGTTCAGGCCGATCACGAAGAAGACGTGGACCGTCACCCAGCCCAAACGCCTGCCGGAAATGGTGCGTGAGGCATTTCGCACCGCGCTCACTCCGCGTCGGGGGCCGGTGGTCCTGAACGTGCCGCGGGACCTTCTTGCCGAGACCGCGGATTTCGACGCAAGCCTTGCCCCCGAAGGCCGCGGAATGATGGGGCGCCCGGCGGCCGACGCGAACCTCGTTTCCAGGGCTGCGGCATTGCTCGCAGGGGCGGCGCGGCCCCTGATCATCGCCGGCGGCGGCATCAAGAACACGGGCGCTCACGCAGAGGCGCTCAGGCTCGCGGAGCTGCTGAGCGCGCCTGTCGCCCTGTCTCCCGGTCACGGCGATGCAATCCCATGCGCTCACCCGCTTTATGCGGGCCAGGTCGGGCCGCGCGGAAATACGGTCGCCTCCGACCTGGCGCGCGAGGCCGACGTGATCCTCGCACTCGGTACGCGTCTTGGATTCAATACCACGTTCTATACGCACGACAATTTGAGCGCAGTCGCAAAAATCATCCAGGTCGAGATCGAGCCGACCGCGATCGGGCGATTCTTCCCCGTTGCGATCGGCATGCTCGGCGATGCGGGGGCCGTGGCCGGGCAGCTCGCCGACGCGTTGGCCGGTCATCGAGCCGGCGCCGCGAATGCCTGGACAAGGGATTTCCAGTCGAAGCGCAAAGCTTTGCTCGAGGCTCGTGACCGGGAGGCGGCGAAAGCATCGGATTCGATCCAGCCGGCCCGCCTGTACCAGGCGCTGCGTGCCGTGTTGCCCGAAAATGCGATCGTCACGCTGGATGCGGGCACGCTCTGCCTGCAGGCGACCGATCAGCTCGAGTATCGCCAGCCACCGGCGCTCTTCACCCCGCTCGATTTCGGTCTCGTAGGGTTTTCGTATGCCTGCGGACTGGGCGTCAAGCTTGCACGCCCGGATCGCCCGGTCGTGAGCCTCATGGGCGATGGCGGCTTCGGCATGACGGTCAGCGAGATCGGCACTGCGGTCAGCCATGGCATCAACACGGTGTGCATCGTCATGAACAACGGCTGCTGGGGCGCCGAGAAAGCTTACCAACGCGACTTTTTCGGCGAACGCTATCTTGGAGCGGATGTGCCGAACCCGCCCTATGACAAGCTGGCCGAGCTTTACGGCGCGGCAGGATTTCGCGTCGAGCGGGCGGATGAAATCGAGAAGACCGTCGCCCAGGCCCTTGCCTGCGGAAAACCGGCGGTTGTCGACATCCAGGTCGACCCGAATGCGCTCTACAGTTTCAGGCGCGACTCGTTCAAGCATCGAGACAAAGCCGCCGGGTAGCGGGGCATCCGTCAGCGCCGCGAAGGACCCGGTCGAGGGAAAACCCATGCAAACGCCAACACGGATCCACGACTACATCGTCGTGGGCGCCGGCTCTGCGGGATGCGCGCTGGCCGCGCGCCTTACCGAGAATGGGCGCTATTCGGTCTTGCTGATCGAAGGCGGCGGCGAGGACCGCAACCCCTGGATCCATGTCCCGCTCGGGGTGGGCAAGCTGCTGACCAACGAGCGCTACGCGTGGAAGTTCGAGACCGAACCGCAGGCAGCCATGCGGGGGCAGAAATTGTACTGGCCGCGCGGCAGGGTGCTCGGCGGATCGAGTGCCCTGAACGGCATGGCCTACGTCTGGGGTGACCCCGCGGAATACGACGGGTGGCGCGATCGTGGTTGCCCCGGCTGGGGCTTTGCCGACCTCCGGCCTTACTTCAAGCGGCTCGAGAACTACGCGTACAACGAAGATCCGGACCGCGGCCATGCCGGCCCGGTACGCCTGACGGACCGGAAGTTCAGGGAGCGCGACCGCCTTTCGGACGGCTTCGTCCAGGCGTGCGTGCAATCGGATATTTCCGAGACCCCCGACTACAACGCCTCGAGCTACGAAGGCGTGCGTTACCTCGAACAAACCGCATGGCACGGGCGCCGCTGGAGCGCCGCGGTCGCGTACTTGCGCGATGCGCGCCACCGGTCGAACCTGTCGATCGAAACGAATGCCGTCGTTTCGGGCGTGCTTTTCGACGGCACGCGCGCGGTGGGCGTCGAATACAGACAGGCCGGCGCCCCGTGCAAGGCATTGGCCGGTCGCGAGGTGATCCTGTCGGCCGGCGCGATCCAGTCCCCGCAGCTTCTCGAACTCTCGGGCGTCGGCAACGCGGACACGTTGCAGCAAGCCGGCATCCGGGTGGTGGCGCATCGCCCGGACGTCGGCGAGAACATGATCGATCACCTGCAGGTGCGCCGTACCTACGAAACGGCGCTCCCGATAACGATCAACGACATCATGCGCAGCCCGCTCCTGCGTATTCGTGCCGGCCTGCAGTACCTGCTCACCCGCAAGGGACCGATGGCCGGCACGTCTTCCACGGCCCACGCAATCACCCGGACCCGGAAAGACCTGGAGCGCCCGGACGTCATGGTGCGGATCTACCACATCAGCGGCAAGGATCGTTACTCCCGGTCCGTGGGTGCCGGTATCGATCGGTATTCGGGGTTTTCGATCGGAGGTTTCGTGCTTCATCCGCGCTCGCGCGGTTCGATCCATGTTCGTTCCGCGGACCCGATGGAACCTCCCCGCATCCAGCCCAACTACCTTTCCGAGGCGTCGGACGGCCAGGGCGCGCTGCAGTTGCTCCGCCTCATCTCCCGTATTGCCTCGCGGCCCGCCATGAAGTCGCTGATAGTGGCGGAGCATCGGCCGGGGGCCGGGGTGACCGGGGACGCGGACTTGCTCGACTATGTTCGCGAGACCGGGCAGACCGCGTGGCATACGGTAGGCACCTGCAGAATGGGCCCGGCAAGCGACTCCGTCGTCGATGCGCGCCTGCGTGTGCACGGCGTCCAGGGGCTGCGGGTGATCGACGCATCCGTCATGCCGACGATTGCGTCGTCGAATACCAACGCGCCCGCAATCATGATCGGCGAGCGCGGAGCGGACCTGGTGCTGGAGGACGCGCGGTCCGGCTGAACAAGCCGGCGTTCAGGCGCCCGTTTCGCGCGCGCTCGCCGGTGCAGGCCGGCCGCCGGCTGGGAGCCGGTCGTTGCCGAACTCCATGCGAACCTTTCTGCCCACGCGAAGACCGAAGCGCTCCCGAAACCCGGCGAACCAAGCCCCGGCGCGGCGGTCGAATCCAAAGGAGGTGAATGCCATGACGACGATCCATTCCCATCCGGCCGGCTCGTTCTTCCCGGCCCTTTGCGCGGCCGCGCTGCTCGCATACGCGGCGCCCGCCCCGGCCGCGGACCGCGCCGCGCAGTCGGAGGCGGAGGCGGCCTATGCGCGCGATCGCGCCGCGTGCATGGGCAAGCCGGACGGCGACGAGCGCAAGACCTGCCTGCGCGAAGCCGGCGCCGCCCTGCAGGAATCGCGGCGCGACGGGCTCACCGACGACGCGGCGATGTTCGAAAAGAACCGCCTCGCCCGCTGCGACTACCAGCCGGCGAAAGATCGCGCCGAGTGCATCAAGCGCATGAACGAAGGCACCGTGACCGGCAGCGTGCAGAGCGGCGCGATCCTGCGGGAGTTGAGGACGTTCGAAATGCCCGACAGGTGAGCGCGGGATCGGCAGCCGGAATGCTGCCATCTTTGCGTAAACACCCGCGTATTTATTGGATCTCCGGGCGATATGCTGCCATCGGCTTTTCGGCCGCGATGCTCCCGGCAGGCCGAAGTCACTCGAACATCGCGCCGATCCAGTGCCCGACCAGCAGGCTGGCCACGGTGGCCGCGGCGGCGACGAACAGGTGCTTCAGCACCTCCGGCAGCGGCGCGACCTTGCGTTCCCGCGCCACCAGGTAGGTCAGCGTAGAGAGCAGGAACGCGCCCCACACGACGGCCAGCGCCGCGGCATGCGCCGGCGGGAAGAACACCACCAGCGGCACGAAGCTGATGCACAGGAGCAGCCGCGCCAGGAAATTCGTCGCGGTCCCGGCGAAGGCCTCCCGCTCGGCGAGGTGCTCGGATTCCTGGAAGATGTGGATGCTCAGCGCATCGGTCAGGTTGTCGGCCAGCGCCGCAATCAGCAAGGCGCTCACGATGAGCGGCCGGGATGCGTTCGCCGCGCCAAGGCCGCCGATCAGCGCGGTGCTGGTGACGATCGCGGCGGTGCCGCCGTAACTGATCCTGCGCGTCCTGAACATCTGGATCGGCTCACGCCGTGGTAGCCCTCGAGGTAATGCGTACGAACATACGGCGGGGGGATGCGGGGCTGTTGATGCAGGTCAAAGCGATGCCGCCCCGCGGCGGCGAGGCCTTCGACAGCGGGTCATGCGGAGATTAGGCCTTCTATTCTCCGCATTCCTCGATAAGGCGCAGGTCCGCTCCTCCGTTGCCAGAAGGCTCGGGATGGACATCGGCGCGACCCTGCCCGCCGACCGGAACGTAGACGGCGTGGTCGAAATGATGCTGGATGCGACGCAGAACTACGCCCGCCCGCTGACTCAGGCGAGGCTGCATGGCTGGCATGCGGCCCTGTTTCCCACGGGGCGCAGCGGCATGCACCGCATCACCGTCGGCGCATGGCGAGCGCCCCGGGCCGACCCGATGCGGGTCGTTTCCGGCCCGACGGGCCGCGAGCGCGTTCACTTCGAAGCGCCCCCGGCAAAGAGGCTGCCGAAGGAGATGCGCGCGTTCCTCGCCTGGTTCAACGGCCGCGAACCGCTCGACCACGTGCTGAGGGCCGCGATCGCGCACCTGTGGTTCGTGACCATCCATCCGTACGAGGACGGCAACGGGCGGATCGCGCGCGCCGTCGCCGACCTGTTGCTCGCGCGCTCCGAAAAGAGCCCGCAGCGTTTCTACAGCCTGTCGTCGCAGATCCGGACCGAGCGCAACGCCTACTACGGCATGCTGGAGAAGACGCAGAAGGGCTCCCTGGACATCAGCGGGTGGCTGGAGTGGTTCCTGGGCTGCCTCGAACGCGCTTTCGACGACTCGGAAACCATACTCGCGAGTGTGCTCGGGAAGTCGCGTTTCTGGGAAGCGCATGCGGGCGAGCGGTTCAACGAGCGGCAGGCGAAAGTACTGAACCTCCTGTTCGACGGCTTCGAGGGAAAGCTCACCTCGTCGAAATGGGCCGCAATCGGGAAATGCTCGCAGGATACGGCGTCGCGGGATATCGACGACCTGGTGAAGCGTGGGATCCTGGTGAAGGATGCGGCCGGGGGGCGGAGTACGAGCTATTCGCTTCTCGGGGCGGGCGAGGAGGATCGTCGCTGACCTAACGACGCTTGCGCTTGGACGCGGCTCCGTTCAGAAGCTTCTTCTTCGCGACTTTGAGGATCGCTTCGGCCGCATTGACCAAGGCGTCGATCTCCTGCTTGCCGAGCGGCGCCAGCGCGCTCTTGCGATAGGTCGCTTCGTTCCGCGCGGCGTTCGCATGGATGAGGACCGGCATGACTGCGGCATCGACCTCCAATGTCCAGGCGAGCGACTGGATCGTCTGCGCTCGCGATCCCTGCTTTTGCGACGGCCGCAGGTCGAGTGCCCGAAGCCCCGCAGTGGCCACCTGGAATACCGCCTCGTAGGCGTTGAGGTATCGCACCTTTGCGTCGAACTGCCCTGCTTTCGCAACCTGCAGGTGCGCATCGGCCAGGTGCAGGCATTCCTCGATTTCGTCGGCGGAATGTTCCTCCTCGTGAAGGAGCCCGAGCTTGACGAGGTTCTCCGCCTGGACCGGCAGGCTCATGGATGCAGCGGCCGGGTTTGCCGAGGCGCTCTTCGGCTGCGT
>CAZREB010000013.1:0-21340 GCA_964599095.1 uncultured Bordetella sp. | reverse complement strand
CCGGCAGGCTCATGGATGCAGCGGCCGGGTTTGCCGAGGCGCTCTTCGGCTGCGTTGCGCCTCGATGAGCGGAACCTTGGGTCCCTCATCGACTTTCTTGAGGAACGAGTCGCTCCGCACGAGCTTGCGGTATTCGGCCGGCGCGTACAACCGCACGCTCACATGCCGGCGCAGCTTCGCGTCGAGCGGCTGGAGCGCACCCAGCAGCTTCGCGTAATCGCAATCGCCCACGACGATGACGTCGATGTCGCTCTCCGCCGTCTCGGTGTGCCTAGCGATCGATCCGTAGATGAAGGCCTCTTCGATGTCCTCCCGCAGCGGACCGAGCGCCTCCGACAGCATCGAGGGGATGCCGAGCAGCTTGCGCGCGATCGAGCGGAGCTCTTCGTAAACCGGGTGCTCGGTGTTCGCCACGTAGAACCGCCGGCCACCGACGAGTTGGTGTCTGACCAGCCCCGCGGCCTCGAACTGCTTGAGTTCGCGATGCAGGCCGCCTGCCCCGGCGTTGGTCAGGCGCAGGAGTTCGGCATAGGGATAGCCTTCGGGCGGCGCGAGGTCGGAAAAGAGCGCGCGCAGCATGCGCTGCTGGCTGGTGGAGAAGAGGACGGTAGCGGCGTGGGAGCTTGGGGCATCCATTGGTGAGATTATACCATATTGGTACGTTCATGTACTAATTCGGTATAGATCGAAAAGCCAATGCTGCCATCATCAAGCCAAAGGCCGCGTGAATACTAAGTCTCCTGTCGAAATACTGCCATCCGGCTTCGCGAAGTTTGAGAGGGTTTAGTATCGTGGGATGAAGCACGTCAGCGTAAACGGGCTGAATTTCGCCTACCTCGAAGCCGGAACGGGGCCGCTGGTCCTGTTGCTTCACGGGTTCCCGGACACGGCCGGGACCTGGAGCCACCAGATGCCCGCCGTGGCCGCCGCGGGCTATCGCGTCGTGGCGCCGTACCTGCGCGGTTATGCGCCTACCGGGATCCCGCGTAACGGCTATTACGACAAGGCGACTCTCGCGACCGATGTCGCCCAGTTGATCCGGTCGCTCGGCAACGGGAAGCCGGCTTATCTTGTGGGCCAGGATTGGGGGGCGATCATCGGCTATGCGGTGCTTGCCGCCTTCCCGGAATTGGTCCGCCGCGCAGTCCTCATGGCGGTCCCCCACCCGGCGCAAGTCGACAAGAGCCTGATGGACGCGAAGCATGTCCACCGTTCGTTTCACTGGTGGTTCTTCCAGATGGCCGACCTGCCGGAAAAGGCCCTCGCCGAGAACGATTTCGCCTTCGTCGACTACCTGTGGGACTACTGGACCGCGCCCGGGCACGTGGACACCGAACACATTGCGGAGATAAAGAAAATGCTGCGCGAGCCCGGCGTCCTCTCCGCAACCCTTGGTTACTACCGCGCGATGTTCAATGCGCAAAAGGGCGATCCGGCCCTGGAAGACGTGCGGGCCCTGATGAAGCGGCCGATCGGGGTGCCGACGCTCGCCCTCTGCGGCGCCGAGGATTTGCGCGCCGAGCTCATGGTCGACCAGGCCCGGCACTTCACGGGCGAGTATCGTTTCGAGCTAGTGGATGGGGCTGGGCATTTTCCGCAGAGGGAGAGGCCTGCGGAGGTGACACGGCTTATTCTTGAGTGGTTGGGAAAGGGCAAGCAATGACCGTTTGCGACATGTTGTAAAACCAAGGGTCATGCTTAGGGAGCAATCCTATCGAATTCATAAAATCGCTGATCCGTATTCCCATTGCGTTCCATTACGAAGATCTTGTTACCTGAGTCGTCAATCCACATAAGAACGTCCGGGCTGCTATCTACGTCTGTCAAGACGCTTGCCGCCTTCCTTTGTTCCTCGCCCTCCCTACGTCGCGTTACCGTTCCGACTATCGCTCGACCAATGAGCTCACCTCGATACTCGACGATGAAGAACGTGGGAGATTGAGCACCGCCACCGCCACCGCCAGCGCTAAACAGTGCGAGAGCCATAAGCGCACTCTCTGACTTATAGCGACCAATCCCACTTAATTTTGATTGAGAAACACTAATTAATAGATCGAAACTGGGACCTTTCCATTTTCCAACGATTGTTGCCGTAGACGTCTTGCTTAGAGCTTGACCGAATCTCCGGTAGAACTCACTTACGACTTTCGCCTTCTTGAATACCCCGCTTTCTTTCGCTTCCTCAGCGTCCGACGCGCTGTTCAATGCGCTAATTGTCGATTCAATATTCTTGTGATGATTTGCGACTTTCAAAGCTGATTCAAGAATTGCTCTTGACTCGGTAACAAATCCGCCTTTTAAGAGCTTGATGGCGAGATTGCTCATCGCCAATGTTTCCCCTGCTTTCTCAGAGTTTCTATACGCAGAGACGGACTTTATGGGCAATCCAAGCTGATCTAAGGACACACCAAGATTGTTCCAAGCAATCGCACTCTTGTTTTGCAACCTGGAATAGTGAAAGGCCGCTAGATTGTCTTGATCCAAATTTGAGTATTGGTAAGCGAGCGAAAAGCGCGTTTCATCGTCACCGGGCTTGAGCTCGAGCTTTCGTTCATATGCGCCAATCTCTACGTGGTGTTTTTTACTTTCTTTTGAAAGACTTATTTCAGCCGAAAGTACTTCGTCCTCCCCTGCTCCGATTTCCTGGGAGCGAATTCGCATCTTGTCGACCAGATTCCGAGCGCCAGTTTCGTTTCCATCCTTCATGAAACTAGATGCCGCTTCCCCTAGTAGCTCGATCTCACGTTCCGTATTACTTACGAGTTCAGCGGCGCGCGCAAAGTGAGTGCCAGCTTTTCCATGCTCCTCGTAATATGAATATGCTTGACCCAACTGTGCGGCCAATTCACCACTACCTGGAAATTCGTCAACCAATCGTTCAATTCTTCCCAAGTCCCCACCATCATTAAAAATTATTCGAACGTATTCTTTATACGCAGCCCACAATTTTCGATTCTCTGGCAAACCGCCATCCTCGGACCCTAGAAACGATTCCTCAATCTGCCGTTCACCAGCCTCGTTTCGAGTCGCGATGAAGTGCATTAGTGCGAATTTATAGTCCTTGAGTCGCCAGCCTTCCGCTGGCGTGGTCCAAGCACTCGCCGCCGACGCTTGCGCGGCCTCGTTCTCCGTTGACGTCGTTAGATCCACGTCTTGCGACGCTATTGCCGCGTTTGGAGTCTTTGGTGACAGAGATGCGATCATTCCAAGAAGCTTGTCAAAGCACTTCTCGGGCGAGTTCCGTGAAAAAGTTATGTATTCCAAATTACCCTGCATCGAGCCCGGTGACCTTGTGTTTTCCTCGATCAGAAGAACGATCTTCATTTCTCTACCGAGTGCGACGCCGATTTCTTGAATGATCCAATCAGACGTCTTCCACGTAAAGGCGCCCTTTCCTCCGACATATCGACCGGGCGCGTACCACTTTTCCGACAACGCACCGGAGTCGACAACGCGCTCTTTCCGGGTACAAATTGCAATGAATAGGTTTTTGTCGGCAAATAGGGCCAAAACCTTTTCGTCGACCACCTCCGGTTCAGGATGCTCCGCATCAACCCAACTGAACCTAGGGTTTAGCTGCGAAACGGTAGTCAAGTACTTAAGAATGACCGCGACTACATCTTGGTCTTCCTTGGTAAAGCTATGGGCTACAAATGACTTTATTTGATCCAATTATTTGTGTCCCCTTTTCTTGCCGTTCTTTCCTATAGCAACTACTTCACCCTCTCCGCCCCCACCGTCAACCTCCGCATCCGCCTCCTCTGCCCGTGGTAGTCATTCACCGCATTGTGCTGAGTGCACCGGTTATCCCAAACCGTTAACGTCCCCGGCGCCCACCGCACGCGGCAAGTGAACTCCGGCTTTACCTGGTGCGCGATCAGGTACTCCATCAGCGGCTTGCTCTCTTCCTCGGTCATACCCTTGATCTGCACCGTGTGGCTGCGGCTCAGGTACAAGGCCTTCCGCCCCGTCTCCGGGTGCGTGCGCACGATCGGGTGCTCGGCGCCGATCTCCGCAGCCTTGTCGGTATCGTGGATCTGCATCGCGCCGATGGGCTTGTGCAGGTTGCTGCGCCCGCCGGCGTACTTGAGCTCGGCGCTGAAGACGCCGACCAGCGGGTCGATCAGCTTCTTCATCCCGTCCGAAAGCGCCTCGTACGCGGCATAGGTGGAAGTAAACAGCGTGTCCCCCCCATGCGAAGGCGTCTCCACCGCGTAGAGCAGCGTGCCCAGCGGCGGCTCCTTCAGGTACGAGGTGTCCGAGTGCCACGCGCCGCCGAAATTGCGGGTCTCGGTAGGCTCCTTGATGATCTCGAAGATGTACGGGAAGTCCTTCATCCCGGTGACGAAGGGGTAGTGGCACGGCGGGCCGAAGCGCCCGCCCACCGCCATGATGTCGGCCGGCTCGAGCTTCTGGCCGCGGAAGACCACGACCGAATACTCGACGAAGGCGCGCAGGATCTCCTTCCACACCGCGTCGTCCTTGAGCGTGGCGAGGTCGACCCCGCCGATCTCGGCACCGAGCGCGCCCGCGAGCGGCGCCACGGTGATGAACTTGTAGGGCGCGGCATCGGCCGACCCGGCCGGCGCCGCCTGTTCGGTGGTGAGGGGTGTTCCCATGGCGTTTGCCTCAGGCGAGATGTTGCTTGAAGAAGGTCAGGGCGTGGTCCCACGAAAGCCTGGCGGCCTCCGCGTTGTAGCGCGGCGTCGAGTTGTTGTGGAAGCCGTGCTGCGTCCCCGGGTACATGTGCATGTGGTGCCTGACGCCGGCAGACTTGAGCGCCGCCTCGAAAGCCGGCCACATCGAGTTGATGCGCTCGTCGTTCTCGGCATACTGGATCAGGAGGTGCGCCTTGATCTTCGGCACCGAGGCGGTCTCGGCGGCCGCGCCGTAGTACGGCACGCCGGCAAGCAGGTCCGCGCCCATCGCGGTGGCGAGGTAATTCACCACGCCGCCGCCGAAGCAGAACCCGGTCGCGCCGAGCTTGCCGTTCGAGAGCTTGTGCGCCTTGAGGAAGCGCGCGCCGTTCAGCAGGTCCATGCGCAGCTTCGCCTGGTCGAGGCCGGCCTGCAGCGTGCGGCCGTCGTCGTCGTTGCCCGGGTAGCCGCCCACGGGCGAAAGGCCGTCGGGCGCAAGCGCGAGGAAGCCCTCGGTGGCCAACCGCCGCGCGACGTCCTCGATGTAGGGATTCAGCCCGCGGTTCTCGTGGATCACCACCACCGCCGGAAAAGGCCCGCTGCCGGCGGGCTGCACCAGGTAGCCGCGCATCGTCCCGGAATTGCCGCCGGGCGACGGGTAGGTCACATAGGAGGCCTTGATGCGCGGGTCGGTAAACGAGACGGTCTGCGCCTGCGCGTACCGCGGCAGCAGCGCCTGCGCCATGACCAACCCGCCGACGCAGACGGCGGATGCACGCTTGAGGAACTCGCGCCTGTCGATGCCGCCGTGGCAGTACTCGTCGTAGAGGTCGAAGACGCGCTGGTCGATCTCGAGCTGAGTGACGCCGGCAAACTGCGCTTGCTGCGGTGCGGCAGCCGCAAGCATCCCGACAGGCACTGGTGCGTTCATCCGGGCTCCCGTGAGCTTCCTTGTCTAAGTGAGCAAGTGTAGCCGGATTCAAACCATCGCCTATCATTCGCCCTTCACCTGGGGAGACAAGATGGGCAAACGCATTGCAATCGTCGGCGCGGGCGCGCTCGGCGGGTACGTGGGCGGCAACTTCGCGAAGATGGGGCTGGACGTCACGTTGATCGATCCCTGGCCGGAGAACGTCGAGACGATCCGCAAGAAAGGCCTGGAGCTCGACGGCCTCACGCCCGAGGAGCGCTTCACGGTCACCGAGGCGAAGACGATGCACCTGACCGAAGTGCAGTCGCTCGCCAGGACGCCGGTCGACATCGCTTTCGTCGCAATGAAGTCCTACGACACCGCGTGGGCCACCGCGCTGATCAAGCCCTACCTGTCGGCGCAGGGCTACGTGGTCTCGCTGCAGAACTGCCTGAACGAGGAGATAATCGCCGGCATCGTCGGCTGGGGCCGCACGGTCGGCGTGGTCGCTTCGCTGATCTCGGTCGACCTGTACGAGGCCGGCAAGATCCGCCGCACGATCGCCAAGGGCGGCGACAAGCACACCGTGTTCCGCGTCGGCGAGCCGCACGGGCGCATCACCGAGCGCGTGGAGGAACTGGTCGGCTGGTTCAAGGGCATCGATTCGTCCAAGGCCACCACCAACCTGTGGGGCGAGCGCTGGACCAAGCTGGTGCAGAACGGCATGGGCAACGGCGTGACTGCGGCGACAGGGTTGACGACCGGCGACTGCTCGCGCAACGAAGCAATCCGCCGCTTCCAGGTCAAGCTCGCGGGCGAAGGCGTACGCGTCGGGCAGGCGCTCGGCTTCCAGCTCGAGAAGATCCGCGGCGTCGACCCCGAGCGCCTCGCGCTCGCGGCCGAGGGAAACGCCGACGCGATCAAGGAAGTCGATGCGCTGCTGATCCAGAAGGAAGGCAACAACCCGCGCGCCAACATCCAGCGCCCCTCGATGGCGCAGGACATGCTCAAAGGAAGGCGCACCGAGATCGACGCGATGAACGGATTCATCGCGATGAAAGGCGCGGAGGTGGGTGTGCCTGCGCCGAGCCATGCGAGGTTGACGGAGATTGTTACGAAGGTGGAGCGGGGGGAGTTAAAGGCTTCGCCGGGGAATTTGGGGGCGTGAGAAAAAGGCGTGGGTGGGTGCTAGACTTCACTGCATGAACGCGCGCGTTGACGAATTGCTGACTCTGGCCCTGCGTCTGCCGGCCGAGGAGCGTTCCGCCTTGGTGATTGCGTTGCTGGACAGCATCGAGGGAAGCACGGATGCGTCGATCACCGAAGCGTGGCGCGAAGAGATTGCCCGGCGAAGGCAAGCCTTGAAGTCGGGCACGGCAACGCCCGTGCCATGGACCGAGGCGCGCGCGCGAATCGATTCGTTGTGACCCAGTTCGTAGTCGAGATTCTGCCGGAGGCCGAGGCGGAGGTCGGCGAGGCATTTCGGTGGTATTTCGAACGCAGTCCGATTGCCGCTGAAGCGTTCCGTGCCGAGGTATTCGAAGCCATAGACGGGCTGCAAGAGTCGGCCGACACATGGCCCGTCGATGACGACGGTGTGAGCCGCTACGTCCTACGGCATTTCCCGTACACGGTGCATTACGAAATCCTGGACAAGCGGGCGATCGTCCTGGCGGTGGCGCATCAAAGGAGACGCCCGGGCTATTGGCGTGAGAGATAGTGCTCGCTGGAGGCGACGGCATGAATTATCGCGACATCATCACGTTCGAACCTGGTAAGCGCGGCGGCAAGGCGTGCATTCGCGGAATGCGCGTGACCGTTTGCGACGTGCTCGACTACCTTGCCTCCGGAATGACGAACGATCAGGTGCTGCATGACCTCCCCTTTCTTACGGCCGAGGACATACGGGCGTGCCTCGCCTACGCCGCCGATCGCGAGCGGATACAGTTCATTGCTGGCGCATGAAACTGGGAGACTGAACCGATGATGAATACATGGAGAGTGTTCGCTACCGCCGTTGTCTCGTTCGCGCTTGCAGTCGGAGCCTCACCCGCGTCCCACGCCCGCATCACCCGCATCGTCGTCGACGAGACGGTGCCTTTCGTCGAGCCCGCGGGCGCCAAGCCGGCGATCGCTTACGAGAGGGTCGCCGGGCGCGCGTTCGGCGAGCTGGACCCGAAGCTCCCCGGCAATGCGATCATCCAGGACATCGAACTGGCCAAGGACGCCGACGGCAAGGTGCGCTACGTCGCGACGTTCGTGGTCTACAAGCCGATCGACATGGCCCGTGCGAGCGGCCTCATGTGGCACGACGTGCCGAACCGCGCGCGCGTGTTCCCGATGGCGCCGCAGGAGCGCGCCTTCGGCGACGTGATGCTGGCAAGCGCATGGCAGGGCGACAACAGCGGCGCGACCGCGGTGCGCCCCACCGCCTCGGCCACCGGCATGCAGTGGCTCAAGCTGCCGGTCGCACGAAACGCCGACGGCTCGCCGGTGACCGGCGAGGTGTTCGGGCGGATCGTCAACCGCTCGGGCCGGAACTCGCAGCCGATGCTGGTGCAGACCAACCCGGTGCCGTACAAGCCGGTCAGCCTCGACACCTCGAAGTCGAGGCTGGTGTCACGTGGCGCCGAAGGCATGCACGGCCAGGTCTACGACGAGAAGGTGATCGCGCCTTCGGACTGGGCGTGGGCGAAGTGCGATGCGGCGCATCCTTTCCCCGGCACGCCGGACCCGACGCAGATCTGCCTCAAGGACGGGTTCGATCCGGCGCGCCTTTACCAGGTGGTGTTCACCTCGGCCGATGCTTACGTGCTCGGCATCGGGTTTGCGGCGTGGCGCGACGTGGGTGCGTTCTTCAAGACCGCGGCGGCCGACTATGCGGGCACGCCGAATCCGCTCGCCAAGCGCATCACGCACAGCATTGCGCGCGGCGTCTCGCAGTCGGGCAACTACCTGCGCGGCTGGCTGCACCTCGGCTTCAATCGCGACGAGGCCGGCGCGATGGTCCACGACGGGCTGTGGCCGATCATCGCGGGGCGGCGCATCGCGCTCAATTTCCGCTGGGCGCAACCCGACGGCGTGCTCGAGCTCTACCAGGCCGGCAGCGAAGGGCCGCAATGGTGGCTGCCGCATCCGGACCCGGTGCGCGGTCTGCCCTCCGCCGGCATCCTCGATCGCTGCACGGCCACTCACACTTGCCCCAGGATCATCGAGCACTTCGGCTCGGCCGAGGTGTGGGCATTGAAGCTCACGCCCGAATGGGTGGGGACGGACGCCAAGGCCGACCTGCCGCTGCCGGACTCGGTGCGGCGCTATTACATCGCGAGCACGAACCACGGCGGAGGCGCAGGCGGATTCGACACCAGCCTGCCGGGCGTGGGGCTGCCGAAGACCGGCGCGAGCTGCCCGGGCAACAACTATGGCACCGCGGTCCTGCCGGCAAACCCGATGCCGCACACACAGACGGTCAACGCGATCCGCGTGCATTTCCGCAATTGGGTGATGAAAGGCATCGCGCCGCCGCCGAGCCGTTTCCCGACGCTGGCCGCGGGGACGCTTGCCGAGGCGAGCAAGGCCGCGATCGGCTTCCCGACGCTGCCGGGCCTGCGCGCCACGGTGCCGGAACCCGACTTCATCAACCCGGTGCTGGATTACGACTGGGGCCCGCAATTCAACGCGCTCGACGGCTCCGGCGTGCCGAGCGTCACGCCGCCGCGCATCAAGCAGGTGCTGAAGATGTTCGCGCCGCGCGTGGACGCCGACGGCAACGAACTCGGCGGCGTGCCGGTGGTGCTGCACGATGCGCCGCTCGGGACTTACCTGGGCTGGAACATCACCGCTGCCGGCGACCGGCCATTCCACAAGGACCAGATCTGCAACTACGTCGGCGGCATGATCCCGTTCGCGCGCACCGCGGCCGAGCGCAAGGCCAACAACGATCCGCGCCCTTCACTCGAGGAGCGCTACGGCACGCACGATGGTTATGTCGCGGCGGTCTCCAAAGCGGCCGCGCGCGCGGTGGCCGAGGGCTTCCTGCTCGAAGCGGACGCGAATACGCTGATTGCAGCGGCCCGCGCGAGCGCGGTGCTCAGGTAAGGGGCGCGCTCAGTCCTTATCGGCCGTCAGGCTGCCGGCAAAGAGGAGCAGGCCGGCCGCAGTGACGATGCTGAGGAGCCCGATCGTAAGGGCGAGGTTCCGGCCCTCCCACAACGCCGCGAACCAGCGCC
The DNA here is from genome assembly GCA_964599095.1 of uncultured Bordetella sp. Lineage (GTDB taxonomy): Bacteria > Pseudomonadota > Gammaproteobacteria > Burkholderiales > SG8-39 > SZAS-79. The sequence continues at coordinate 11,564 of CAZREB010000013.1, read as the reverse complement.
CGAACTCGTCGAACACCACCGAGGCCTTGCCGCCGAAGCGCTCGAGCTCGCGCACGTAGCGCTTCGACTGGCCGGGCTCGATCGGGTACTTGAGGCCGTCGACGACGATGTAGCCGATCGCCTCGGGCTGCGCTTCTTCGACGAAAGCGTAGATCAGCGCGGCGCTTGCCATGCCGAAAACGAAGACCGCTATCGCAGCCCGTGTCAGGCGCGCCTTGAGGCGGGCGTTGGACAATCTCAACCCGGCCCCCGATAAATCGACTCCGACACCAATTTCGTTGCCATGTTCGGTTTTCCTGGAATCGGGCCCGGGCGGAATTCTTGCGCCGGCGGGCTTTGGGCATATGATTGCGCATGGCCAAGATCACGACCATCCGGGACGACGATGTCTTCGCCCTGACTGACAAGGGCGTCAAGGAACTCAAGGCCGCCGACACGCAGATGTCGGTGGCAGAGCTGCAGGTGCTGGTGCTGCTCGACGGGCTGCTGCCGGTGGCCGCGATCGCGGACTGCGTCCCCGAGACCACCCGCGACGAGGTCAACGCCGCGGTGCTGAAGCTCGCGCTCGCCAAGTACATCGTCAACACCGTGGAGCCGGAATCCGACGTCAATTCCTCCGGGTTCTCGACGATCACCGTGCCGGCCGGCTTCTTCAGCAGCCTGAAAAACGACTCCAACCCCGAGGCCGAGGGCGGCGCGTCGATCCTGAAGCAGCGCGGCTACTACGTGCGCATCGCCCGCCGGCACGACGCCGCGGCCGACAGGAAGCCGGGCTGGCAGCCGACCATCGTGGTCATCGACGACGACATCGACCTGCAGAAGCTGATCCGGACCTATTTCGTGCTCGAGGGATTCAAGGTGCGCGCGGCGTTCAAGCGCGACGACATAGCGATCGCGTTCCGCATGCAGCCCACCCCCGACCTGGTGCTGCTCGACGTCCACCTGCCGGACGCCGACGGCTTCGACATCCTCGCCCGCATGCGCCATCACCCGGTGCTGAAGAACATGCCTGTCGTCATGCTGACGGCCGAGGCGACGCGTGCGGCGGTGCTGCGCGGGCTGAACCTGGGCGCCGACGGCTACGTCACCAAGCCCTTCGAGGCCGACGTGCTGGTCACCGCGATCAAGGCGGTGCTCGGCCTTTCGCCTGCGCCCGAAGGCGGCAAGCCGGCCCAGGCGAAGAAGTAGGCCGGGGCGCCTGCGCCCGATAAATCGACTCCGACTCCAATTATCGCCGGCGGTCAATCGACGCGCGCGCCGCTGGCCTTGACGATAGGCCGCCAGCGCTCGACGTCCGTGCGGATATAAGCCGCGAACGCCGCCGGCGATTCGCTGGTCGAGATCTCCAGGCCGAGGCCGCGGATGCGTTCGATGACCGCGGGCTGGACCATCGCCTTGACGACCGCATTGAAGAAGCGCGCGACCACGGGCGCGGGCGTGCCTGCCGGAAGCACGACGCCCCACCAGATGCCGGTCTCGAAACCGGCCAGGCCCGCCTCGGCAATCGTGGGCACGCCCGGCAGCTCCGCGATCCGCGTGTGCGAAGTGACCGCGAAGACTTTCAGCCGGCCGGCCTTGATGTGCGGCCCGGTGGCCGGCAACCCCAACGCGGTCAGCTGGACCTGGCCCCCGAGGAGGTCGACCATCAACGGCCCGCCGCCGCGATAAGGGACGTGCGTGATTTCGAGGTTGCCCGCCTGCGACTTGAACAACTCGAACGACAGGTGCTGCGGCGTGCCGCTGCCCGGGCTGCCGTAGGTGAGCTTGCCGGGATTGCGCCTTGCGTAGTCGACCAGTTCGGCGACGTTGTTGGCGGAGACCGACGGGTGCGCGACCAGCAGGATCTTGCCGTGCACCAGTTGCGACACCGGCGCGAAGTCCTTGATGGGGTCATACGCGAGCTTCGGGTAGAGCGAAGCGGCGATCGTGTTGCCGTCGTTCAGCATCAGCGCGGTGTAGCCGTCCGGCGCCGACTTGGCGACGTACTCGGCCGCGATGTTGCCCGCGGCGCCGGTCCGGTTCTCGACCACCACCGGTTCGCCCAGGAGGTCGGACAGGGCCGGCGCGACCGCGCGCGCGGTCGAATCCACGCCGCCGCCCGGCGGAAACCCGGCGATCAGGCGGATCGGCCTGGCGGAACCGGACTGCGCGCTCGCCGCATGCGGTGCAATCGCAGCGACCAGGGCAATGGCCAGCCACACGCTTCGCGCGCGCAGCGAACGCACGGGCCGGGGCAGGGGCGCAACAAAATCAGGACGAACTTGCATCGGGCACCTTTCGTCGGAAATACGACTCCGACACCATTTATCGAAAATTCGACTCCGACACCATTTATTCCCATTTATTCACTCGACCCTCGCGCCGGAGGCTTTGATGACGGGGGCCCAGCGCTCGGTGTCTTCCTTGATGTAGGCGGCGAATTGCTGCGGGGTCATCGGGAGCGCCTTGGAGCCGCCGCGCGCGAGCTGCTCCTGCATCTCGGTGGTGTTCAGCGCCTTTTGCATCGCGGCGTTCAGCTTGTCGACGATGGCCGGCGGCGTGCCCGCGGGGAAGGCCACGCCGTGCCAGGACATCGCGACAAAGCCGGGCAGGGTTTCGGCCACGGTGGGGATCTCCGGCGCGGTGAACCAGCGCTCGAGCGAAGTCACCGCGACCGCGCGCACCTTGCCGCCCTTCGCCTGCGCAAGCACCGTCGGCATGTTGCCGAAGGTCATCTGCACCACGCCGCCCATCACGTCGGCCAGCGCCGGGCCGCCGCCCTTGTAGGGGATGTGCAGCATGCTGGTGCCGGTCATGACCTTGAACATCTCGCCGGACAAATGCAGCGACGTGCCCTGCCCCGACGAAGCGAACGAATATTTCCCCGGCTCCTTCTTCAGCACCGCGATCAGGTCGGGGATGGTCTTCACCGGGAAGTTGTTGTTGACCACCAGCAGGTTCGGGAAGGTGCCGACCATGGACACCGGCGCGAAGTCCCTGATGTGGTCGAACGGCAGCTTCGCGTACAGCGTCGGGTTGATCGCATGCGAGGCCACCGTGATCCAGCCGAGCGTGTAGCCGTCGGGCGCGCTCCGCGCCAGCTCGGCCACGCCGATGTTGCTGCCGGCCCCGGGCTTGTGGTCGATCACGAACGACTGGCCGAAGGCGCGGCCCATGTGTTCGCACAGGATGCGGCCCTGGAAGTCGGTGCTGCCGCCGGGCGAGAACGGGATGATCAGCCGCACTGTCTTGTTCGGCCAGCCGGCGGCCGGGTCCTGCGCCGGAGATACGGCCGGCAGCGCGAGCGCGGCGGCCGAAAAAGCAATTGCAACCAAGCCCCTGAAGTTCATCCCGTCTCCTCCTCGTGACTGGCTATTGCTGCCATTTTTGTGGTTTATACCGCGCCCTGCCTTACTCTCCTGTCAAAATGCTGCCATTGCCTCCGCCTCGTGGCGTGCCTCAAAGCAGCCTGTAAGCGGTGAGAAGCACCTGGCGCGCCTTCCTTTGCGCCTTGGCGATCGCGATGGTTTTGTTCAGGTGCGCGAGTTCCGGCGCACCGGTCTCGAAGCGCAGCACCGAGCGGAAGAAGTATTTCGACGGATCGACCTCTTCGCCACGCCCGAGCGCCGCAAGCACCTCGGGCGGACCGTGGCGGTAGCCCTGGCTGACCACGCGGATCGCGCCGCCGCGTTCCTCGCGCAACGCATAACGCGCATCGACGTCGAGCACGCCGTCGGCGCGCACGATCTGCCAGTCGTTGCCGCCGGGCAGCACGGTACCGCGCATCCCCGGACCCTCGAACGTGCCGCCGAGGATCGCGACGATCCGCCGCTCGCCGAGCGGGCCCGGCCCCATCGTGACGATCTCGCCGACGTCGACCTTGAGGTCGCACAGGTAGTCGAATTCGAGCATGCCGCCTCCCTCCCCCGGATTGCTTCTTGCGCGCAGACCGCATTCTGTGCGAAAAACCTCGCCCATGTCCCGCACAGCTGAAACCGCCCTGGCAGAACTGATCGCGCTTTCGGGTCTCGAACCGCCTGGAGCCGGGCAAATCAGCATCACCGGCGACGACCCGGTGCTGCCGGTGAGCTACCGGATCGGCGCTGCAGGCGCCGCGTCGCTCGCGGCCACCGGACTGGCGGCCGAAAAGCTCTGGCGGCTGCGCGGCGGTGCGCCGCAAAAGATTTCGGTCGACCTGCGCGCGGCGGTCGCTTCCCTGCGCAGCGCGCGCTACCTGCAGATCGACGGCAAGCCGCCGCCGCCGATGTGGGACCCGTTCTCCGGGATCTACCCGGTGCGCGGCGGGCGCTGGATCAGCATCCACACCAACTTCGTGAACCATCGCGAGGCCGCGCTGAAGGTGCTCGGCGGCCCGGCCGACCGCGAAGCCGCAAAGAAGGCCACGCTGCAATGGGAGGGCATCGCGCTCGAAGACGCGATCCACGCTGCCGGCGGGTGCGCGGGCTTCGTGCGCACTGCCACCGAATGGGAAGCGCATCCCCAGGCGCAGGCGGTGGCGCAACAGCCCCTGCTCGAGATCACGCGCATCGGCGATGCGCCGCCCCCTTCGGCAACGCAACCCCGGACAAGGCCGCTGGGCGGCGTGCGCGTGCTCGACCTGACACGCGTGCTCGCCGGCCCTACCTGCGCGCGCGTGCTGGCCGAGCACGGCGCCGATGTACTCAAGATCACCGCAGCCCACCTGCCCGACTCCGGCCAGGTGGACCTCGATACCGGGCTGGGCAAGCTTTCCGCACAGATCGACCTGCGCACGCCCGAGGGAACGAGCACGCTGCGCGCGCTCGCCCGAGAAGCCGAGGTGTTCTCGCAGTCGTACCGGCCGGGCGCGCTGGCCGGGCGCGGATTCTCGCCCGAGGCGCTCGCAGAACTGCGGCCCGGCATCGTCTGCACGACGCTGAGCGCCTGGGGCACGACCGGCCCGTGGAGCGCGCGGCGCGGGTTCGACACCATCGTCCAGTGCGTCAGCGGCATCGCCGACGCCTGCGCGGCCAACGGGATGCCGCGCTACCTGCCGGTTTCGGTGATCGACTACGTGAGCGGCTACCTGATGGCGCTCGGGACCATGGTCGCGCTTGCGCGCCGCGCGCAGGAAGGCGGAAGCTGGCTGGTGCGGGTGTCGCTTGCGCGCACCGGGCAATGGATCGTCGATCGCGGCAGCGTGGCGCCGTCGGCGCTGCAGGGGCTCCCGGAGGAGTTCCCGGCGGACGAGCTTGCGCGGCTGGTCACCGAGGTCGACGCGCCGGACGGCCGGGTCCGCCACCTGAAGCCGGTCGTGCAGATGCCCGATACACCGACGCATTGGGCGCGGCCGCCGGTGCCGCTCGGTTATCACAAGCCCGAGTGGCCGCCTCGATAGGAACAGGGAAACCCGGGTTTCCCCGTTACCCCTTCCTTCCCCAGCGACGCCCTATTTCTGCGATGCGCGGTGGCGCTTGAAGAAGCGCCACATCTCTTCGTTCGCGTCGATCACGGCGGTGCCCGGGCCGAGCAGCTTCGGGAAATAGTCCGGTTCGCCGCCGGGCCAGACGTGGCCTGCGCCGGTGAGCTTCCAGAACAGCACCTCGGCGCTGCAGTTCGGGTACGCGAACAGAGTGGCGGTATGGCCCTGCCACTCCTTGCGCTCGCGCTCTACCATCGTAGGACCGCAGCCGTTGGCTTTTGCCCAATCGCCAAGCGCCGTCTCGACCGCGATGTGCATCACGCGCATGTTGGTCATCGGGAACGGCGGCCCGAGCCCGCCGCCGATCGGCGCACGCGGGTCGTCGGCGCTGTGGATCTGCAGGACCGGCACCGGCCGAGAGGTCGGGTAGTGCTCGATCGCGATTGCGCCGGCCACCGGCGCGATCGCCGCGATGCGATCCGATAGTTCGACGGCGAGGCGGTAGGTCATCATCGCGCCGTTGGAAAGGCCGGTCGCATAGACGCGCGCCGGGTCGTAGGCCTGCCGCCGCATCAAGTCGTCGAGCAGGCGCCTGACGAAGCCGACGTCGTCCACGTTGTCGCGCACTGCGCTGCCGCAGCAGCCGCCGGCGTTCCAGGTCTCGAGCTGGCCGTCGAGCGGCCCGGTGCCATCGGGATAGGCGACGATGAATCCTTCGCGATCGGCCACTGCGTCCATGCGCGAATACTTCTGCTGGGCCGGCGCGTTGCCGCCCCCGCCGTGGAAGTTGAGCACCAATGCGGGCTTCGGCTCGAGCCTGGCCGGCACATGCAAGATGTAGCCGCGCAACTCGCGCCCCACGTTGAGCGTGATCGCGTGGTCGCCGGCCGGCAGCGCAAGGGCCGAAGTCGACAGCAGCGCAGCGAATCCCGCTGCCAGCGCTGCGGCCGCACGCCGCACTACATCTGCTCCCAATACTCGGACGGGTCCACGTGCGCGTCGATGACGGTAAAGCGCCGCGAGGCCACCGCCTCGGCAAGCGCGTTGCCGAATGCTTCGATCGTGTCCACCCGGACGCCGGTGGCGCCGAAGCCCTCGGCGATCTTCGCAAAATCCGGCGAGCGGAAGTCGGTCGCGCGCGGCGACATGTTCATCTTCGACTGCTTCAGCTTGATCAGCGCCAGCGCGGCGTCGTTCAGCACCACGACCACGAGCGGCAATTCGCGCTCGGCAGCGAGCGCGAGTTCGCCCTGCGTCATCAGCATGCAGCCGTCGCCGAGCATCGCGACCACGGTCTTCTGCGGATGCACCAGCTGCGCCGCGATGCCGGCGGGCACCGCGTAACCCATGCAGCCCAGGCCGTTGGACTGCATCAGCTGGCCAGGCGTGCGGCACCGGATCACGTGGTTCGCGAGGATGCGATGAGCGCCGACGTCGACGGTCATGATCCAGTCGTCATTTGCCTGCGCGCTCACCGTGTGGAACAGGGCCGCAGGGCTGATGCCCTTTTGCGGCGCGCGGGGCCGCACGATGTGGGCCACCTTCTCACGCAGCGCCGCGAGCCTTTCCATCGGCCAGGCGTTGCCGGCCGAAGAGCCGGGCATCAACTGGCGCAGCAGCGCCGGCACGTGCCCGAGCGCCTGCTCGCCGACCGGGAAGATCCGGTGATTGAGCGCCGCCCAGTCGATGCTGAGCACCGGCAGCGACTGCGGCCAGGCATCGAGCCAGGCATCGCGCAGCTCGATCGGGTCGAAGCCGACGAGCACGATGCAATCGGCTTCCTTGATCAGCGCAAGGTTCTCTGCGTCGACCACGGGCGACAGGCCGACGCTGCCCAGGCACAGCGGATGCGATTCGCGGACGATGCCCTTGGCCTTGTAGGTGGTGAAGAACGGCAGGGCCCACGCCTCGACGAACTGCGCAAAGGCAGCCGGCGCATCGCCGACCAGCGCGCCGCGGCCGGCGAGCACCAGCGGGCGCTTGGCCGCAGCAAGCATCGCGCGCAATTTCGCCGCGGCGCCGCCATCCAGCGCCGTCATCGCGCGCTGCGCAGGCACCTTGGGTTCCTCCGTGGAGGCGTCCTCGCGGTTGTAATCCGACGGCACATTGAGGAAGACCGGGCCCGCGGGATAGTCGAGCGCGATGTCGAGGGCCTTCGCCATCTGCTGCGCGGCGCGCTTCGGGTTCAGGTTCTCGGCGTACTTGGTGACCGGGCGGGCCAGCGCGACGTGGTCGAACACCTGGTGGTTATAGATGCCCATCTGCTTCGAGGCCATCTCGCCGCAGAGCACCGCGACCGCAGAGCGCTCCTGCATCGCGCCGGCGATGCCCGACATCGCGTTCGAGATGCCGGGCCCGAGCGCCGGGATCAGCACCGCCGGCCGGCCGGTGAGCTGGTAGACCGCGTCGGCCATGAAGGCGCACGAGGGCTCGCTCTTGCCGAGCACGAAGCCGATGCCGGCCTCTTCGCAGGCGCGCACGGTCTCGAGCACGTCGTTGCCGGGGATGCCGAAGGCCCATTGGGTCCCGTAGGCCCTGAGGGTGGCGGCCAGAGCGTCGGCGACTTTCATGCTTCGTCGGCGATCTTCATCGCCTTGCCTGCGATTTTCATTTGGTGAATACCAGCGGAAGAATGCGTTGATCGGTGCCGAACTCGACCTCGCCCGCGATGCGCGGGCCCTCGACACGCCCGCGGAACGCGAAAGGCGCGCCGCGCAGCGTACCGGAAAAACCGAGCCGGTCGCCTTCGAGTTTCGCGCCGGCGACTTTCAGCGGCGCGCCTGCCTGCTCGCCCGCGACCTCGACTTCCTGGAAATTCTGGTCGATCCGGATCGCCCACCGGCCGTGCGGCGAGGCCGCCTGCCAGGCGCCGCGCGAATTCGCCGGGATCACCCAGAGGTAGATCGTGCTCTCGTCGCCCTGCGAGGGGTGCGGGATCGCGAGCCGGACTTTCTCGACGCGGTCGGGCTTCCAGCTCGGGAACACGAACGCGTGCGTCACGACCCTGGACCCCGGCTTGAGGCCGGCGAGGAAGATCGGCGAGAGCTGGTCCATCAGCCAGGGCAGCAGGTACACGGTGACGACGCTCGCTTGCGAGAAATCGGCGCGCAGCACGTCTTCGACGCGGAACTCGGTGCGCCCGGCGACGCCCGCTGCCTCGGCGTTTGCGCGGCTCTGTTCCACCAGCTTGGGATCGAGTTCGAGGCCGAGGCCGCGCGCGCCGAACTTCTTCGCCGCCGCGATCACGATGCGCCCGTCGCCGGAGCCGAGGTCGACCACGTAGTCTGTGGGTTTCGTCCCGGCCAGCGCGAGCATGCGCTCGACCACCTCGGCCGGCGTGGTGACGAACGGCGGCGTGGTGACCGCATCGCCCTGTGCGCGAAGGGTCGGCGGCTGCATCACGAACAAGGTCGCGAGCAAGGCAAGCGCACTACGGGCAGCGCGGCGAATCATGGTGAATCGGGAAAGTCCGGGCTGCGGATTATCGCCCGGCCTGCTCCCGCATGAGCGAGCCTATCGTCGTACGCACCGATTCGTCGTTCCAGTCGCGCCCGCCGACATAGGTGTAGCGCACCCGGCCGTCGGTGCCGATGACGACCGTGGTCGGCAGCACGCGCACCTTCCAGGCCCGCGCCGCCTGCGAATCGCGATCGAGCAGGACCGGGAAATCGACCGGGATCCTGGCCATGAAATCGTTGATCCGGGCCTCGCCCTCGGCGACGTTGACGGCGAGCATCGCGACCGGCCGGCCTTCGAGCGACTTCCTGAGGCGGTTGAGCGAAGGCATCTCGTCACGGCAGGGCTCGCACCACGTGGCCCAGAAGTTGAGGATGACGACCTTGCCCCGGTAGGCCTCGAGCGCATGGTCCGCCCCGCCGAGGTCCTTGAGGCCGAGCTCCGGTGTCGGTCCTCCCGGCCACGGCGTCCACGGCCTGGGCAACCCCGGTGCCGCCCCGGCCGGCAACAAAAAGGCCGCCGCGAGCAGCGCGGCGGCCAGGGTTCGCGTCGCCGCGCGTCCGGTCTTCACGCCTTGATTTCGCGGGCCCTGATTTCGTACTTGAAGTTGTCCGGGTCGAGGCTGTCGAGCGACACGCCGCCGGTTTCGGCCTGCGGGTACATCAGGAACGCGACCTTGCGCCGGTTGGAATTCGGCAGCGTGATGTCGTGCCCGTTGTTGAAGGCGAGCCAGTTCATCTCCCACGAGCCGAACAGTTGCTTCCTCATGCGGGTGACCTTGGGGTCGTTGACCGAAAGGTTGCCGGGCGGCTCTTCGAGGACCACCTTGCGCACGTCGGCCGGGTCGACCGGCACCCACCCGTAGCCTTGCGCGAAGAATTCGGCGCGGCAGTGCTGCGCCTTGGTGACGATCTCCGAGCCCGCGCCGAGGCTCTTGTAGCCGTATTGCGAAGGCACGACGCGGATGCCGTAGACGTCGCGTGCCGGAATGCCGATCGCGCGCGCCATGCCGACGTACAGCGCATTGAGGTCGGCGCACTTGCCGCCGAGGTTGCCCGACTCCAGCAGGCCCTTGATGTCGCCTACGCCGCACCCGAGCGTCTTCGGGTCGCGGAAGGTGTTGTCGACGATCCACTCGTAGAGCGCACGCGCCTTCTCGATTTCGCCCTTGGCACCCTTGGTCGCCTCGACTGCGGTCTTGCGCACGATGCCGTCCGTAGGCATCAGGTCGGTAGGCGCGGTGTAGAAAGCGACGTCGGCAGCCGACAGCTTCTCGCCTGCCACCGGCTTGCCGAATTCCTGCAGGCGGTCGCGCGCCGAGAACCTGCTGGTGACGACCACGACCGGCGCGGCCTGGTCCGGCGCCCATTCGGCGTACAGCATGCCGGCGCCGTACTTGCCGTCGCGGTAGATCTGGGTGCGTGCCGCATTGCCCGAGGATTCGTTGCCGCCGGCGCGGTGCCAGTCGCTGTCGTCCATCATCGGCAGCGGCAGCCAGGCGCGCGAGACGCCCTTGGGCTTCATGATCCGGACGGTGGTCGTGATCTCGAACGTGCGCCAGGGCGCGGTGGCGGCTGAAGCGGCGGTCCAAGGCAGCGCTGCCGCCACCGGCAGCGCAATGCCCGACTTGACGAAATTCCTGCGGTCCATGGCCGTTCTCCTGAAAATGGGGTGCCAATCTACCTCAGCCCCGTGGGCCCAACAAGCCGGTGGCCGGCGGGGCTTGCAGGTGGGCCATGAAAACAAAGGCCCGCCGGAATTTCCCCCGGCGGGCCCTGTTTGCAGCGCCGGCCTTGCGGGCGCGGCGCGGCACCGGCCTTACGACGCTTTCTTGGCGGCTTTCTTCTTGCCTTTGGCCTTGGCCTTCTTGGCCGGCTTGGCAGCGGCGGGCTTGGCGTCGGCCGGGGCGGCGGCCTGCGCGGCCGGCGTCGCGGGCTTGGCCGGGGCGGCCGGCGCCGCGGCCTGGGCGAACACGGAGGCGCTGAAGGCCGAGGCGATCAGGGCGGCGATGAGTTTTTGCTTGGTCATTCGATGTCCTCCTGGAGACATGTGAGGGGCGGTCCAAAGCGGATCCACGCAGATTAACGCGCGCCGCGCCTTCCGGTTGACAGGCCGGCCCGGGGCCTGCCGCCGGCCTCAGGCCTTGTCGAATTCACCGGCAACGAGCTTGCGCCGCAGGATCTTGCCCACCGGCGATTTGGGCACCGCCCGGACGAAGACGTACTCCCTCGGGCGCTTGTAGTTCGGCAATGTCGATTCGCGGCAATGGGCATCGAGCACGCCCGCATCGACCGGCCCGCGCGCCTTGATGAAGGCCACCACCTTCTGGCCCCAGCGCTCGTCGGGCAGGCCCGCGACCGCGACCTCGTCGACCGCGGGGTGCAGCGACAGGACCGATTCGATGTCCACCGGGGAGATGTTCTCGCCGCCGGAAATGATCATGTCGTCGACGCGCCCGGTCACGAACAGGTCGCCGTCGCGGTCGACATACCCGGTGTCGCCGGTGAAGTACCAGCCGTCGCGCAACGCCTTCGCGTCGGCGTCCGGCCGCTTCCAGTAGCCCTCGAAGGCCTCCTCGCCGGCAAGGTCGGCGATGATCTGGCCCTCTTCGCCGGGCGCGGCGAGCGCGTCGGGACTGCTGCGGGCCTCGCCGCTGTCGAGCCTGACCACGCGGATCCGCGCATTGAAGCCGGCGCGCCCGGCGCTGCCCGGCTTGGCCGGCGCGTTG
>CAZREB010000012.1:5941-134013 GCA_964599095.1 uncultured Bordetella sp. | reverse complement strand
TGTGTATTATGTTAAATTATCGAAAGACAAGAAAGACAGAACAATCAACGACCTGCATACCCGGCACGTCCCCCGACTTACTCCGTCGCACCAGCCCGCTTCAATAGTGCCACGACGGCCGCCAAGCCTTTCTTTTCCGCCAGTTTGAGCGCCGTATCCCCCGCGCTCGGCGTTTTGTAATTCACATCGGGATCGCCATAAAGAATCGCGCGCGCAGCCTCCTCGTGCCCGTTGCGCACCGCGAGCATCAGCGGGGTGAACTCGTTTGGCGCAATCGCATTCTTGTCCGCTCCCTTGTCCAGCAGGAAAGTCACCATGGCCGCGCGACCCTCGAACGCGGCGTAATGGAGCGGCGTCCACCCGGGCGGATTGAGTTCGGCGCCATTCGCAAGGAGCAGCCTGGCCACTTCCACATGGCCTTTGAGGGCGGCCGTCATCAGGGCCGTGTCGCCATACCGGCTGCGCGCATTGACCGAGGCCTTCCTGGCCAGCAGGAAGGACGCGACCGGCACGTGCCCGCCGCGCGCGGCCAGCATCAGGAGCGTATGGCCTTCCTGGTCCGTGGTATCCGGGCTGGTGCCGCGCTCGACCAGGCGCTGCAGGGTCACCAGGTCGCCCTCGGTAGCCGCTCGCCAGGAGTCTTCGAGCGCCTGCGCGTGGACCGCTCCGGATACGCCGGTACATGCGACCAGCAGCCACGCCAGAAGAACCCGGCGACCGCCGGCAAAGCGACCTGAAATATTAATGTTCACGTTTAGGATTTACCCGTATGTTCATGTTTTAGGAAGAAATAGGCCACCAATATCCAAATCTCGAATCCAGCTGTTCCGACCGCCCACCTTCGGATCCTCATTCGACAGGCATCCGGCCAATAAGGTCTGTGGCAAACAAGCGGGGATTCAAGGGATGGCGCGCGGCGGCCCGGTACCGGTTGGCCTCCCGGGCGAACCTGACCCAGGCCCGCGATCGGGCCAAAGTACCGGGCTTGCCGGTGCCCTTGAAGTTGAAGAAGCGCCCGGCCCCGGTTCCGGCCCGGAAGGCCTGATCGTAGGCCCATTTTTGCAGGACCTCGGCCAGGATCTCGATCTGTTCCCGGTCGGGCACCGGCCAGTTCAGCAGCAGGTCCCGCGCTCCCGGTCCCTGCCTCAGGATCCTGGTGAGCTGGGCAATCCGCTCGCCCCGCTCCGATTCCGAATACTCTTTCGCCAGCAACGGCGCGCCGCCGGCAAACGCCAGCCAGTCCTCGGCGTCCGCAACCTGTTCGGCCCTCAGCCAGGCGACCGCAGCCTTGGTCTCCGGGATCGCCACCGCAAGGCTGATGCACCGGCTCCGGACCGTCGGCAGGAGCCCTTTTTGGTTGTTTGAAATTAATATAAAACATGCACCTGAAGCCGGATCCTCCAGTGACTTGAGAAGAGAGTTGGCGGCATTCGCGTTCATCGCCTCGGCCGGGTGGAACAGCGCCAGCCGGCGCTTTCCCCGGTGCGATCCGATGTTCAGGAAGTCGGCCAGGCCCCGAACCTGGTCGACCTTGATCTCATGGCTGGGCTTGGTCCCTTTGGATGGCGCCGGCGCTTCTTCATCGGTCTCCATGGGCTGGGCCAGGATCTCCGGCTCGACCTGCCGGAAGTCCGGATGCTGGCCGGCCGCAAACCACCGGCAGCCGTCGCACTGCCCGCACGGGGCCTTCGCAGCCGGGGTTTCGCAGAGCACCCACTGGGAAAACCGACGGGCGAGATCGAGCTTGCCGACGCCGCGCGGCCCATGGATCAGCAGGGCCTGCGGAAGGTTTTCGCGGCGCGCCAGGAGCTGCTGCCAGGCGTCTTCGGTCCAGGGGTACATGCCGACCGGGCCGGCTCAGAGTCCGGCGAGGATTTCGCGCAGTTCGGCGCGAATCGCTTCGGGCGTGCGGGTGCTGTCCACCACGCGGATCCGGCGGGGCTCGCTCCGGGCGGTCGCAAGGTAAGCGCCCCGCACCCGCTCGAAAAACGCCTGCCCTTCCCGCTCGAAGCGGTCGAGCGCGCGCCCGGACGTGGCCAGCCGCTCCCGGCTGACCTCATAAGCACAGTCGAATATCAGCGTGCAGTCCGGCCGGACGCCGGGGTGGACGATCTTCGCCAGCGAGTCGATCAGCCCGGGGTCGACGCCCTTACCGCCCCCCTGGTAGGCGACGGTGGCATCGGTAAACCGGTCGCAGACGACCCAGGTCCCGGTCGTCAGCGCGGGAAGGATCCGCCTCTTGAGGTGGTCGTCGCGCGCCGTGAACATCAGCAGGGTCTCGGTGACCGGATCCATCGGCTCCTGGAGCACCAGGTCGCGAAGCTTTTCGGCAAGCTGCGAGCCTCCCGGCTCCCTTGTCACGAGCACCGAACGGCCGGCAGAACGCAGTTCGTTGGCGAACCACTCCACATGCGTCGACTTGCCCGCCCCGTCGACCCCTTCGAACGTGATGAATTTTGCGCGCATCGGCGGATTATCGCTTCAACTGGTACTTCGCAACGGCGCGATTGTGCTCGTCCAGCGTGCGCGAGAACTGGCTCGTCCCGTCGCCCTTCGATACGTAGTAGATCGCCTGGGTCGGCGCCGGGCGCATCGCGGCCCGCAGCGCGGCGACGCCGGGCATCGAGATCGGCGTCGGCGGCAACCCTGCGCGCACGTAGCTGTTGTAAGGCCCGTCCTCGAGGAGGTCGCGCTTCCTCAGGTTGCCGTCGAAATCCGCGCCCAGGCCATAGATGACGGTGGGATCGGCTTGCAACCGCATGCCGATGCGCAACCGGTTCACGAGCACGCCGGCGATCATGTCGCGTTCCGACGCGGCGCCGGTCTCCTTCTCGACGATCGAGGCCATGATCAGCGCCTCGTACGGCGTGCTGAAAGGCGTCTTCGGATCGCGCGCTTCCCATTCGGCCGCGAGCTTGCGCTGCATGGCCCGGTACGCGCGCCCGAACACGTCGAAATCGCTGACGCCCTTGCTGAACAGGTAAGTGTCGGGAAAGAACAGCCCTTCGGGATGGGTTTGCGTCGCCCCTATGCGCTTGAGGATGTCGGAGTCCTGCAGCTGCCGCGAATCACCGCGCAAATCGGTGTTAGCCGCCATCGCCGCCCTGAACTGCCGAAAAGTCCACCCTTCGATCAGGGTCAACTCGCCTTGCGTGACATCGCCGCGCGTAAGCATGTCGAGGAGCTGCAACGGGCTGACCGCCTCGGTGAGTTCGTAGCTGCCGGCCTTGATGTCGCGCGAGCGGCCGAGCGTGCGGGCGAGCAGCTCGAACTGGATCCGGCCGAGTGGAATCCCGCTCGACTCGATCTGGCGGGCCGCCGATCGCAAGCCGCTGCCCGCGGTCACCTGGAACTCCGCCGGGTAGCGGGTGGCCTCCGCCGTTCCCCCTATGGGCACAAGGGCATACCACGCCGCATAGCCGGCCAGCGCGAATGCGATGAAAAAGGCCAGGCCGAAAAGTTTCCTGAGCAGGGAGAACAAAATGGTCCGCGCCGGAGGCGGTGGGGGAAATGCGCGCCGATATAATAGCGGCATTCCATGGATGCCGACCTGATTGCCAAAGGCGAGGCCGTCTTTGCGCCGCTGACCCAGTTTGGCTTGATCGCCGTGACCGGCGACGACGCGCGCGCTTTCCTTCACGCCCAGCTTTCGAACGACGTCGAGCACTTGCCTGCCGGCACCGCGTGTCGTGCGGGCTATTGCTCGCCGAAGGGCCGGCTGCTAGCGAACTTCCTCGTCATTGCGCGTCCCGACGGGTTCCTGCTGCAGGTCTCGGGCGACATCGCGGCAGCGATTACCAAGCGGCTCACGATGTACGTGCTGCGTTCCAAGGTCAGGATTTCGGACGCTGCGGCCGAGTGGCAGCAATTCGGCGTGTGGGGCCGCGGCAGCGACGCCCTCCTCCGCTCGGCCGGGTTCGAAGTGCCCGGCGGGCCGATGCAATGCGCGGAATCGAAGGACGGTCTCGTGATCCGCCTGGAACCCGCGCGCTACCTGGTGCTTGGCGCGCCGCAGGCAGTCGAGGCCTTGACCGCAAACCTTGCACGCGTCGCGCCGGAGTGGTGGACGCTTGCCGAAATCCGCGCGGGACTTCCGCAGGTGACTTTTCCTACGCAGGACCAGTTCGTGCCGCAGATGGCCAATTTCGAGCTGATCGGCGGGATCGACTTCAAGAAAGGCTGCTACCCGGGGCAGGAGGTCGTTGCGCGCGCCCAGTATCGCGGCCAGGTCAAGCGCCGCATGTACCGTGGCGAAATCGAGCAGGCCGAAGCAAGTGCGCCGGCCGCCGGACAAGACCTGTATGGCGACGAACCACAACCGATCGGCACGATCGTCAACGTCGCACCGCGACCGGGCGGCGGCTTCGAATTGCTTGCGGTGATCCAGTCCGCGACAGTGGAGCAGGGCCAGGCGATCCGCGTCGGCGCGCCCGACGGCCCGGCTGCGCGCATCGCCACCCTGCCCTACGCGATTTGATCCCGCTCCAGTACTACGTCTATTACAAGGCCGATCCGGGGCGGATCGACGAACTGCGCGCAGTCGTCCAGGGGCTGTTCCGGCTGGTGAGGGAAGCGACCGGCATCCAGGGCCAGTGGCAGCAACGCCGCGACGACCCGTCCACCTTCATGGAAATCTATGCCGACGTGCCGGACACCGCGGATTTCGAGCGCGCGCTGGCGCAATCGCTCGATGCATCCGGCTTCGCAAGGCTGGGAGTCGATCGCGTGACGGAGATTTTCCGGTGTGCCTGATCGCTTTCGCGCACCGCGTGCATCCGGAATTCCCGTTGGTCGTCGCGGCCAATCGTGACGAGTTCTACGCCCGCCCGACCGCGCCGGCCGCCTTCTGGGAAGACCAGCCGGAGATCCTCGCCGGCCGCGACCTCGAATGCATGGGCACCTGGCTGGGCGTGACGCGCAGCGGGCGCTTTGCCGCGGTGACCAACTATCGCGACCCCGCCGACGTCCGCACGAACGCCGAGTCGCGCGGCACGCTGGTGAGCCGCTTTCTCGGCGGCACCACGAGCGCGGCGCAATTTGTCGCCGAACTCGTCGTCGATGCCGGTGCCTATCGAGGCTTCAACCTGCTGGCGTGCGACGGGACCGAGTTCTACAGCTATTCGAACCGCGCAGGCGAACCGGTGCGCCTCGAGCCCGGGATTTACGGGCTGTCCAACCACTTGCTGAATACGCCGTGGCCGAAGGTGCGCGTGGCGAAGGAGCGCCTCGATGCCGCGTTGACTCCGCGCCCGGCGCCCGAGCCCTTGTTCACGCTGCTTGCGGACACCGCCGTTGTGCCGGACGAGGACCTCCCGCAGACCGGCGTTTCGGCCGAGCGCGAAAGGATGCTGTCGGCCGCCAGGATCGTGTCGCACTCCTACGGGACCCGCTGTTCGACCGTGGTGCTGAAAAGCGCCGACGGCAGGGTGCAGTTTGCCGAACGAACGTATGGCCCGGAAGGCGCCGAGCTCGATACCGCCCGCTACGAGTTCAGCCTCGCGCGCTGAAGCGCGGGCGAGCCGCTATAGGGGGCGGCGCATCGTCCGGTGCGGAATGCCGGCATCCATGTATTCGGGCCCTTCCTCGACGAAGCCTTGCTTGCGGTAAAAGCCGATGGCATGGGTTTGCGCGGAGAGCGCGACCTCCTTGTCACCGCGCGCCCGCGCGGCCTCCATCAGCGCGCCCAGCATCGCCGCGCCGACGCCGGATCCCCTCGAGTCACTGAGCACCGCCATGCGCCCGATATGCCCGTCCGGGAGGAGCCTTCCGGTGCCGACGGCGCGGCCTGCGTCGCGCGCGACCACATGCAGGCAGTTCGCGTCATGCTCGTCGAGCTCCATCTCGGCAGGCACCTTCTGCTCTTCGACAAACACGGCGAACCGGATCGCGGCCGCTTCGGGCTCGGCCTCGTCCCAAGCCATCGTGTGCAGGGTCAGCATGGCGGAAGTATAGAATTGCGGCCTTTCCCGGACCCTCCTGCCGCATGAAAAGCCTCTGGAACGACACCGACGCCGCCGCCCACAAAGGGCCGCTCGGGCCCCGCGTCTATAGCTCCCGCCTGCTCGGCCGCGACAAGTCGCTCGTGCTGCACGGCGGCGGCAACACTTCGGTCAAGCTCGATGAGAAGAACCTCTTCGGCGAGGATGAGGCCATCCTGTACGTGAAAGGCAGCGGCTGGGACCTCGAGACGATCGAGGCGGCCGGCTTCTCGCCGGTGCGGCTGGACTACGTGCGCCGCCTCGCGGCGCTGCCCGCCCTCTCCGACCCGCAGATGGTCAATGAGCTGGCCACTCACATGACGAGGGCCGGCGCGCCGGCGCCGTCGATCGAAACGATCCTGCACGGCCTGCTGCCGGCGCGTTACGTCGACCACACCCATGCCGATGCGGTGCTTTCGCTGACGAATGCCCCCGAAGGCGAAAAGCGGGTCCGCGATCTCTACGGCGATCGCGTCGTGATCGTGCCTTACGTAATGCCCGGCTTCGACCTCGCGGCCGTCTGCGCCCGCGAGTACCCGAGGCAGGCGACGAAGAACACAGTGGGCATGGTGCTGATGAACCACGGCATCTTCTCGTTCGGCGACGATGCACGCGAAGCTTACGAACGCATGATCTCGCTCGTCACCGAGGCCGAGGACTATCTCGATTCGCGCAGGAGCTGGAACATCGGCTATGCGCCGAAACCGGCCCATGGCGCGACGCGCAACGAGATCGCGCAACTCAGGCACGATTTATCCGCAGCGGCCGGCGGCCCGATGATCCTGTCCGTGCGCGACAACGACAAATGCGTCGCGTTCGCGCAGCATCCCGAGGTCGCGCGGATCTCGCAGCAAGGCCCGGCGACGCCGGACCATGTGATCCGCACCAAGCTCGTGCCGATGCTCGGTCGCGATGTCTCGGCCTACGCCCAGGCCTACCGCGCCTACTTCGACCGCAATGCCCCGAAGGCGAAGGAAAAGAAGACGATGCTCGATCCGGCGCCGCGCATGGCGCTCGATCCGGCTTTCGGTTTTGCCGCGGCCGGCCGCACTGCGAAGGATGCGGCGATCGTCGCCGAGCTCTACGACCACAGCATCGACGTGTTCATGCGCGCCGAAGGCATCGGCGGCTGGCATGCGCTGCCGGAAGCCAACCTCTTCGAAGTCGAGTACTGGGACCTGGAGCAGGCCAAGCTGCGCAAGGGCGGTGTTGCGCCGATGTTCGCCGGGGAGGTCGTCGTTGTCACCGGCGCCGCGTCGGGCATAGGCAAGGCGTGCGCCGAGAGTTTCCTGAAACGGGGCGCGGCGGTGGTCGGGCTGGACATCAACCCGGCGATCGAAGGGCAATTGAAGCGGATCGATGCGCTCGGCATTGGCTGCGACCTGACCGACCGCAAGGCCGTGGACGCAGCGCTCGATCGCGCCGTGCGGGCATTTGGCGGCGTGGACATGCTCGTGCTGAATGCCGGCATCTTTCCGGCGTCCCAACCGCTGCAGGACATCCCGGCCGACACCTGGCAGCGCACGATGGCGATCAACGTCGAAGCCAGCCTCGCGCTGATGCAGGCCTGCCACGGCCTGCTCAAGCTCGCGCCGCGCAGCGGGCGGATCGTCGTGATCGGCTCGAAGAACGTGCCGGCGCCCGGCCCCGGTGCCGGAGCCTACTCGGCTTCGAAGGCCGCGATGAACCAGCTCGCACGCGTCGCGGCGCTCGAATGGGGCAAGGACGGCATCCGCATCAATTCACTGCACCCGAATGCGGTGTACGACACCGCGCTGTGGACCGACGAAGTGCTCGCCTCGCGCGCCAAGGCCTACAACCTCACGGTCGAGCAATACCGGACCAACAACCTGCTGAGGACCGAGGTCGCTTCCAGGGACGTCGCCGAACTCGCCGCCGAAATGTGCGGCCCGTTGTTCGCCAAGACCACCGCCGCACAGGTGCCGGTCGATGGCGGCAACGAGCGGGTCGTGTGACCGGCGCCGCATGATGGCCGCCGGCAACGTAGAGGCCGTGCGCTGGAAAGGCGACCGGCTGGAACTCCTCGACCAGCGCCGCCTGCCGGAGGAAACCGTCTACGTCACCTGTCGCACCGCGGCCGAAACTGCGGATGCGATCCGCGACATGGTCGTGCGGGGCGCGCCCGCCATCGGTTGCGCGGCGGCCTTCGGCCTGGTCCTCGACGCGAAGCGAGGCGCGAACCTGTCCGAGGCGCAGGCGCGGCTCGCCGCGAGCCGGCCGACCGCGGTCAATCTCTTCTGGGCGCTGGACCGGATGCGCGGGAAGGCCGACCCGGAAGCAGAAGCGCTGGCGATCTTCGCCGAAGACCTGGCGGCCTGCCGGGCGATGGGCGATTTCGGCGCGGCGCTGATCCCCGACCGCGCAAGGATCATGACCCACTGCAACGCCGGAGCATTGGCGACCGCCGGTCACGGCACGGCGCTCGGCGTGATCCGCTCGGCGCGCGATCAGGGCAAGTCCATCTCGGTGATCGCCAACGAGACGCGCCCTTACCTGCAGGGGGCGCGCCTGACGGCGTGGGAGATGGTGCAGGAGAAGATCCCGGTGACGCTGATCACCGACAACATGGCCGGCCACCTGATGAGCCGCGGCGAGGTCGACCTCGTAGTCGTCGGCGCCGACCGGATCGCGGCCAACGGCGATGCGGCCAACAAGATCGGCACCTACACGCTGGCCGTGCTCGCGCAGCGCCACGGCTTGCCGTTCTACGTGGCCGCGCCGATCTCCACTTTCGACCCGTCGATCGCCGACGGCTCGCAGATCCCGATCGAAGAGCGCCCGCCCGGCGAAGTGACCGGCTACCGGACCCTGCGCTGGGCGCCCCCGGGGGTCGCGGTGCGCAACCCGGCGTTCGACGTGACGCCTGCCGGCCTGATCACCGCGATCATCACCGAGCGCGGCGTGATGGCGCGGCCGGACCCGGCGCGGATCCGCGCAATACTGCCAAGTTAGGCCAAAACCCCGCGCCGTTATTGGCTCTCCTGTCGAAATGCTGCCATCGCCTCCTTCCGGTCAAGCGCGGATTTCGACTTCGGTATAGGGCGGGACAAGGTCGAACAGCTCGACGACGTCTTCGTTTCGCATCCGCACGCAACCGTGCGAGCCCGGCACGCCCACCGGCGCGAGGTCGGCCGAGCCGTGGATGTAGATGTACCGGCGCATGGTGTCGACTTTGCCGAGGCGGTTCCTGCCCGGCTCGCAGCCCGAGAGCCACAGCAGGCGGGTGAGCATCCAGTCGCGCCCCGGAAACTTCGCGTGCAGTTCCGGCGACCAGATCTCGCCGGTAGGACGCCGGCCGCGAAACACGCTGCGCATCGGCTGCCCTGCGCCGATCTTGGCCCGCACGATGTGCCGCCCGCGGGGCGTGCAGTTGCTTCCGTTCTGCTCGCCGACGCCTTTGGCCGCCGTCGAAACCGGATAAGTGCGCAGGACCTTGCCCGCATCGTCGCGCAATGTCAGCGTTTGCGCCGGCACGTCGATTTCGATCCTCAACGCCGCCCCGCGAAAAAGGCCTTCAGCATCTGCGAGCACTCGTCGGCGAGCACGCCGGCCTGCACCGTGGCGTGGTGATTGAGCTTTCGCTCAGCGAACAGGTCCACCACGCTACCGCACGCACCGGTCTTCGGATCGGCCGCGCCATAAACGACGCGCCCGATCCGCGCATGCATGATCGCGCCCGAGCACATCACGCACGGCTCGAGGGTCACGTAGAGCGTGGTGTCGGGAATGCGGTAATTGCCGAGTGTCCTGCAGGCCGCGCGGATCGCTTCGGTTTCGGCGTGCGAAGTCGCATCGGCGCTGGAAATCGGCCGGTTCCAGCCCTCCCCGACGACCATGCCGTCTTTGACGACGAGGGCGCCGACCGGCACCTCGCCTGCATCCTGCGCCCGCTGTGCAAGCGCGAGCGCCTGCCTCATGAAGGCGACGTCGGTCGCGAAGTCGGCAGAACCAGGTTCGCCCATCGGCCGGTCAGCGGCGCAGCGCGCTCTTGTAAGTTTCGGGCTTGAAGCCGACGAGGATCCGGCCGCCGAGGTCGAGCACCGGCCGTTTGATCATCGAAGGCTGCGCGAGCATCAGCGCGATCGCCTTTTTTTCGTCGAGCCCGGCCTTGTCGGCCTCCGGGAGCTTGCGAAACGTGGTGCCGGCCCGGTTCAGCAGCGTCTCCCAGCCGGCCTCCTTGCACCAGGCCTCGAGGCGCCTGCGGTCGATGCCGGCGGCCTTGTAGTCATGGAATTCGCAGGCGACTCCAGCGCTTTCAAGCCACGCACGGGCCTTCTTCATGGTGTCGCAGTTCTTGATGCCGTAGATCGTGATCGACAAGTCAGCCGGCCCCGGTTGCTGGATGGGCAATCATAGAACAAGACCCCACCATGGCGCTGCGCTTGACCGATTACAATCCTGATGCCCGAATTCCCAAGGCGATCGGCTGCGAATTCCACCGGAGCCAGTCCCGGGCGGATTTGCGAGATCGGGTGGACGCATCGAACAGGGACGAAAGGCCGTCGGTGAGCCGAAACCAAACGCCATGACGGAAGATCGGAAGAACCGGACAGTCGACCGAATCCAGCGCCTGATGCAGATCGGTGCGATCCTGGGATTGATCCTCATGCTGTCGACCATCCTCCACAAGGGAATGGTGGATATCGCGGGGCTGGCACGAATCCATACCGGCAGCGCTTTCTGGCAAGCCTTGGGCCGGTACTTGTTCAGCAATCTCGCGGGCGGCTAGGCCTGCGTCGACCCGCGCTCCGAATGACAGTACCCACCGCACAACCTGCAATCATCGATGGGACCGCCGGGCCAGTCCTGGGCGCCCTCCGCGCCGGGTATCGCTAGGATCTTGAATGGACCATCGCTGCCCCTGCTGCAGGACGGATCTCGGAAGACGGCGGATGAGCCAGGCCATCGTGACGAAGATGTCGATCGAATGTCCGCATTGCAAGAACACGATCGGCCTCAACGTGCATCGTGCCGAGGAAATTGCGGTCTTGCTCAGCTTCGGGATTGCGATCGCGCTGGCCGGATTCGGCTACTGGCTCCAGAGCCGCGGATTCGCGGCAGCCGCGCTTTTCGCGGCACTGGCCGGTTCGGGCTCGGTGCCGTTGCTCGAACGCACTTACCTTCGGGCCTGGCCTCGCTACAAGCGGGACGTTCACAACCCGGACCGCTAGTGCTCGTGCAAGCCGCATTCGTCTGCCCCGGGGCCGGGTCCTCTTGCCGGTCGCTCGATCATCGAAGGCTGTCATGGTGTCGCAGTGCTTGATGCCGTAGATCGTGATCGACAAGTCGATGGGCCCCGCTGACAGGATGACCAATCGTGGAGCAAGACTCCATAATGGCGAATCGCCACCCGCCGCACAGGAAACCGCCATGAAGCGTCTCGCCTCCGTCCTGGGTACAGCCCTCCTCGCCCTGGCGCTTTCCGCACCCGCCTTCGCACAACCCTTCCCGTCGAAGCCGATCCGCATCCTGTGCCCCTTCCCGCCGGGCGGCGGCGTGGACATCACCGCGCGCGCGATCGGCCTCGAGTTGTCGAAATCCCTCGGCCAGCCGGTCACGGTGGAAAACAAGCCCGGTGCCGGCGGCAATATCGCCGCGGCCGAAACCGCACGCTCCGCACCTGACGGCCATACGCTGTTCCTCACGCTGAACAGCCTGCACTCGATCAGCCCGATGCTGTATTCGAAGCTGCCGTTCGACGCGATGAAGGACTTCGCGTTCATCACCCCGCTGGTGGCGTTCAGCAACGTGCTGATCGTCAACCCGGCGAACAGCGCCCGATCGGTGCAGGACCTGATTGCGCAGGCGAAGGCCCAGCCCGGAAAGCTGACCTATGCCTCGAGCGGTAACGGCACCAACGTGCACCTCGTGGGCGAGCTGTTCCGCTCGATGGCCGGCGTGGACATCGTGCACGTGCCGTACAAGGGCAGCGCACCGGCACTGACCGACATGCTCGCCGGCAACGTGACGATGATGCTGGAGACGATTCCGTTCGCGATCACCCAGATCCGGAGCGGCAAGCTGCGGGCCCTTGCCGTCACCAGCGCGAAGCGCCAGCCGCTGCTGCCTGACGTCCCGACGCTGGCCGAATCCGGCCTGGCGGGCTTCGACACGATCGCGTGGTACGGCCTGATCGCGCCGGCCGGCACGCCGAAGGAAGTCGTGGCGAAGCTGAATGCCGAGGCCACGCGGGGCGCACAATCGAAGGAATTCCGCGACCGCATGGAGCCGCTGGGCTTCGAGATCGTCACCGGCTCGCCGGAGCGCATGGCCGACATGCTCCGCGCCGACGCCGCGCGATGGGCGCCGGTCATCAAGGCAGCCAACGTCAGGATCGACTGAGCCGCCGCCGACGCATCATGCAACCCGCAGACGCGGCCTGCGCGCCAGCCTGACCACTTTCGCGCCGGCATTGGCAGTGCCCGCCGCCGGCCCCGGCGACAGGATGTCGGCCAGTGAATAGCGATCGAGGTGCTGCTGGAAGGCCGCCAGCGCGCCGTGGACCACGCCGGCAAGCCGGCAATCGCCGGTCAGCGTGCAGGGACTGCCGGCCGAGAAGCACTCCACCAGGCGAAAGTCCGCTTCGATTCCCCGCACCACGGCCCCGAGATTGATTTCGGCCGCAGGGCGGGCCAGCCGGATCCCGCCGCCCTTGCCCCGCTGCGTTTCGATCCATCCGCCGGTGCCGAGCTGGTGCGTGATCTTCATCAGGTGCGCTTCGGAAATGGCGTAGGCCTGCGCGACTTCGGCGATCGTGCACAGGCGCCCCGGCTGCCTGCCGAGGTACATCAGCAGGCGCAGCGCGTAGTCGGTCATCGTGGTCAATCGCATCGTCGCTCCCCTATCGGCCGGCCTTTGTGATCACGGCGGTCCTGAATGCCGCCGGCGGCGGCGCGCGCGGCCGGATCATCATCGGAGCAAAGCGCCACACGTAGAGCGAGAACGCGGCAATCCACGCCACCGCCGCAAGATGCAGCGCCGGCCACGCCCACTCGACGTGGGCGAGCGCGCACAGGCGCGCCACCGCGGCGGCGATCACCAGCGCATAGCTCCACAGCATGCTGGCGTCCAGCGCGAGCGCGCGGCCGAGATGCCCGAGCGCGGTGCGCGTCAGCATGCCGATGATCAGCACCGAAAATCCGGCCATCGCGATCACGTGCACATGCACCGCGGCACGCGCGATCCAGCCGGCCGCATGGGCGCCTGCAAAGAGGAACCCGGCGCCCAGGCCGGCATAGCCGGCGTAGAGGATCCACAGCAACGGCTTGCGCAAGACCGCGGCGGGCCGCCAGGCGATCACCTGCACGACCGCCAACGACCCGATGGCCGCGAGCGTCGCGGCCAGCGGCATCGCAAGCCCGGCGAGGTCGAGGGCCACTGCGACCACGCACAATGCAAGTTGCATGTGGCCGACGCGTGTCAGCATCGGGACCTGCAACCCGTCCACGGCGCGCATCGCGAAGAACGGGATCACCCGCCGCCCCACCAGCAGCGCAATCGCCCCCATGCCGAGGAGACCGGCATCGAGCGCACGCATCAGCCCGGCGGTGTCGTCCACCAGGACCGCGCGCAGGAACAGCAGGTCGGCCACGGCCAGCGCGACGATCAGCCACGGCACCGCGTAGTTGCGCGTGTTGCGCGTCCGGTAGACGACCCGCATCATCGCCACTGCGCCGGCAAGGAAGAACGCAAGCTCGGCACCGGCGGCCAGCAGGAAGGCGGTTCGCCCGGTGCCCAGCAGGAAGGTGAATCGCGCCGCCACCCAGAACAGGAACACGAAGCCGAGCGCCTGGCCGCGCATCGGGTTCGTCCCGGTCCAGTTCGCGCCCGCGGTCAGCAGGAACGCCACTGCAATCGTGGCGACGAACCCCCACAGCATCTCGTGGGCGTGCCAGAAAACGCCCCTGAGTTCGCCCGACACGAGTTCCGGCGCAAAGATCCACACCGCCACCGACAACGCAGCCCACGAAGCGCCGCCTGCATACAGGGGACGGAAGGCGTATTCGAGGAATGCGCCCAGCGAGGGCGCATCGACCACCGGCGCAGGCTCCTCGATTCGAAGCAGCTCAGGCACTTTTCAGGCCGGCGGGCAGGACTTCGTCCGGCTTGCGGTGCAGCTGGTAGCCATACCAGAGGCTCTGGGCGATGCGCAGGGCAAGGAACTGCGCCCGCTCACGCATTGCCGTGTTCTTCATTTCGGCAGTCGTCTGGCGGAACAAGCGGAGCCAGCGCTCGAACGTGGCGCCCTCGAGGCCGGGAAGCGCGACATGCTTGGGCATCGGCGTGCCGCGATAGCGGGCGGTGCCGCGCAACGCGCCGGACCAGAAGTCGACCATCCTGGCCAGGTGCCGGTCCCAGTCGGAAATATGCGCATTGAAGATCGGGCCGAGCACTTCGTCCTCGCGCACCCGCGCGTAGAACGCGTGGACCATCCAGGTGATTTCTTCCTCGCTACACAGGTCGGGGGTGGGCATCGGAGGGCCTTGCAGCGAGCCGGGGCGTTAAGATATATTAATTATACATCTTAGGATCCCTCGACGGTCAAGACCGCGTCCGTCAATCCCTGCGGCAACCCCGGATCAACGACTCAGGCGGGCATCGGCGGCAGGATGCCGCGCGACTCGGCCACATCCCAGATCTTGCGGGCGCCGGCCGCGGCGATGCGCATGACCTTGTCCTCGTCCATCGTCAGCAGCCTCCCGTCGCGCACCACCGGCTTGCCGTGGACCATCGCGAAAGCCATGTCCCCGCCATTGCCCTTCCAGACCAGGTTCTTGATCGGGTCCCACACCGGTTGCAGGTGCGGCTTGTGGAGGTCGAAAACCAGCAGGTCGGCCTTCGCGCCGGCTTCGATGCGCCCGAGGTCCGGACGCCCGAGCGCCTTGCCGCCCGCAAGCGTGGCTGCATGCACGAGCTCGTGCGCGGTGCCCACATGTGCCTTGCCGTAGAACTGCTTCGAAAGGAGCCCGTTGATCCGCAGTTCGCTCACGATGTCCATGCCGATCGAGTCGGTGCCGATGCCGGTATTGATGCCGGCCCCGGCAAACCTCGCATACGGGAAATTCATGCCTTCGCGGGCGAAGCTGTAGGCGCAGTTGGCCACGTGGGTGCCGGTGGCAGCAAGGACGCCGAGTTCCTCGTCAGTTGCGCAACCGGCATGCGCCAGGATCACATTCGAGCCGAGCAGCCCTGCATCCCGCGCGTACTCCGCTGCGCCCATGCCATAGCGGGTGCGCAACAGCGCAAGTTCCTGCGGCGTCTGCGCAAAGTGCGTGGTGACCAGGCATCCGAGATCGTCGGCCGCCCTGCGGCACTCGCGCAGGAGATCGGGGAGGCAGGTGTCCGTGGCATGCGGGCCGATGGCCACCTGCGCAAGCCCTTCGCGCCCTTCGTCGCGCGCCTTGAAGAGCGCGATCGACTTGGCCAACTGCGCATGCCCGTCGTTGCCGAAGTCCCAGACCGGGTACCCGTCCGTGCCGATGCGGGCGTTCGAAGATGACATGATGAACGGCGCGCCGACCGTGCGCAGGCCGACTTCGCGCGCAACGTCGAAGAACACCTCCTGCCCGTGGTGCCACATGTCGAGCACCGTGGTCGTGCCGCCCTTGAGCAGGTCGATCATGCCGAGCGCCGTCACCGCGCGCAGTTCTTCCGCGGTCAGTTCCTTGGCGGCAAGCGCAGTCAGCGGCAGCAGGATGTTGTAGACGAGTTTCGGGACCCAGGGCTCCATCTCGAGATCGTCCGGGATCCCGCGGAACAGCCCGCCGCGGATGCAATGCGCGTGCAGGTTGACGAACCCCGGCGTGACCAGGCCGTGCTCGTAACGAACAATCGGCGTGCCTGCCGCAGGCGCATCGGGCGTGACCGCCTCGATCGTCGTCCCGTCGACGTAGACGTAGTGGTCGCGCAGGAGGGCTTGTCCGCCGTTTTTCATGCCGAGCACATAGCGCCCGGAAATGACGGAGGTGGTCACCGAGTTATTTCAGCGTGCTGCCGGCGGCCTCGGCGAGTCCGCGCCACGCTTCGGCCTGCCGGCACGCGAGCGCGCCGGTGGCCCCGCTCAATTGATGAACTTCCATTTTTGCAGAGGTAATATCCGCGCGGGTTTCGAGGTAATTCACATACTAAAACGGATATAATAGCGGCGGCTACTCCCACTCGATCGTCGCCGGCGGCTTGGAGGAAATGTCGTAGGCCACGCGGTTGATCCCGCGCACCTCGTTGATGATCCGGCTCGACACGCGCGCGAGCAGCTCGTGCGGCAGCGGCGCCCAGTCGGCGGTCATGAAGTCGGAGGTCTGCACCGCTCGAAGCGCGACGACGTATTCGTAAGTCCGCCCGTCACCCATCACACCGACCGACTTCACCGGCAGGAACACGGCAAATGCCTGCGCGGTCTTGTCGTACCAGGAAACCCCGTCGGCATCGCCGGTCCGGCGCAATTCGTCGATGAAGATCGCGTCGGCCCGCCGAAGCAGGTCGGCGTACTCCTTCTTCACCTCGCCGAGGATGCGCACCCCGAGCCCCGGTCCCGGGAAAGGGTGGCGGAACACCATCTCCCGCGGCAGGCCGAGCGCCAGCCCGAGCTCGCGCACCTCGTCCTTGAACAACTCGCGCAATGGCTCCAGCAGCTTGAGGTGCAGCGTGTCCGGCAGGCCGCCGACGTTGTGGTGCGACTTGATCGTGGTCGCCTTGCCGGTCTTTGTGCCGGCCGACTCGATCACGTCCGGGTAGATAGTGCCCTGCGCGAGCCACTTTGCATTCTTGATTTTCGCCGACTCGCGCTGGAAAACTTCGACGAATTCGCGGCCGATGATCTTGCGCTTGGCTTCCGGATCCGCAACGCCCGCGAGCATGCCCATGAACTCCGCAGTCGCGTCCACGTGAATCACCTTGACCCCGAGATGCTCGGCGAACGTGGCCATCACCTGCTTCGCCTCGTCCAGTCGCAGCAACCCGTGATCCACAAAGACGCAGGTGAGCTGTTTGCCGATGGCCTTGTGGATCAGCGCGGCCGCAACCGAAGAGTCCACGCCGCCGGACAACCCGAGGATGACCTCCTCGCTGCCGACCTGCTCGCGGATCTTCGCCACCGCTTCGGTCACGTAGTCCGGCATGTTCCAGTCGGTGCCGCAGCCGCAGATGTCGTGGACGAAGCGGTTGAGGATCGCCTTGCCCTGCCTGGTGTGCGTGACTTCCGGGTGGAACTGCACGCCGTAGAACCGGCGCGCCTCGTCGGCCATGCCGGCGATCGGGCAGGAGTCGGTCGAGGCCATCAGCTTGAACCCCGGCGGCATCGCGGTGACCTTGTCGCCGTGGCTCATCCACACCTTGAGCATGCCGTGGCCTTCGGGCGTCGCGAAGTCCTGGATGCCGGCGAAGAGCTTGGTGTGGCCTCGAGCGCGCACCTCGGCATAGCCGAATTCGCGCTTGTCGCTGGGCTCGACCTCGCCTTTCAATTGCACCGCCATCGTGAACATGCCATAGCAGATGCCGAGCACCGGCACGCCGAGTTCGTACACGGCCTGCGGCGCGCGCAAGTCGTGCGCCTCGTAGGTGCTGGCGTGGCTGCCGGACAGGATGACGCCCTTGGCGCCGAACTTGCGAACGAAATCGTCCGAGACGTCGCACGCGTGGATCTCGCAGTAGACCTTCGCCTCGCGGACCCGCCGCGCGATCAACTGCGTGACTTGCGAGCCGAAATCGAGGATGAGGATCCTGTCGTGCACGAACTACCTACTCCACACGATAGTTCGGCGCCTCTTTGATGATCTGCACGTCGTGCACGTGCGATTCGCGCATGCCGGCCGAGGTGATCTCGACGAATTCGGCTTTCTTGCGCATCGCATCGATGGTCTCGCAGCCGCAGTAACCCATGCTCGCGCGCAGCCCGCCGACGAACTGGTAGATGATGCTGAGCACGCTGCCCTTGTACGGCACGCGCCCTTCGATGCCTTCGGGCACCAGCTTGTCGACGTTGTTGGTCGGGTCCTGGAAATAGCGGTCCGCTGCGCCGTCCTGCATCGCGCCGAGCGAGCCCATGCCGCGGTACGACTTGTACGAGCGCCCCTGGTAGAGGATCGTCTCGCCCGGCGCCTCTTCGGTGCCGGCAAAGACGCTGCCCATCATCACCGCATGTGCGCCGGCCGCAATCGCCTTGGCCACATCCCCGGAAAAACGCACGCCGCCGTCGGCGATGAACGGCACGCCTGCGTCCTCGAGCGCCTGGCGCACGTTGTCGATCGCGGTGATCTGCGGCACGCCCACGCCGGCAACCACCCTCGTGGTGCAAATGGAGCCCGGGCCGATGCCCACCTTGACGCCATCCGCCCCTGCATCGACGAGAGCCCTGGCGCCGGCGGTCGTCGCCACGTTGCCGCCGATGACCTCGACCTTGGAGTGGCGCTTCTTGATCCACTTGACGCGGTCGAGCACGCCTTGCGCATGGCCGTGTGCGGTATCGACCACGATCACGTCGACGCCGGCCTCGACGAGGCGGTCGACGCGCTCTTCGGTGCCCTCCCCCACGCCGACTGCGGCGCCGACGCGCAGCTTGCCCTGGTCGTCCTTGCAGGCGTTCGGATGCTCGGTCGACTTGAGGATGTCCTTGACGGTGATCAGGCCGCGGAGCCTGAATGCTTCGTTGACCACCAGCACGCGCTCGAGGCGGTGCTTGTGCAGCAGCGCCCGCGCCTCTTCGGGGCTCGCCTTCTCGTTGACGTAGATCAGGCGTTCCTTCGGCGTCATGATCGCGCTGACGGGCGCGTCGAGGTTCGTCTCGAAGCGGTAGTCGCGGTTGGTGACCATGCCGACCACCTTGCCCTTGTCTACGACCGGAAAGCCGGACACTTTGTACTTCTGGGTGAGCTCGAGCAGCTGGCGCACCGTGATGTCGGGCGAAACCGTGACCGGGTCGCGCAGCACGCCCGACTCGAATCGCTTGACCTTGGCCGCCTCGGCTGCCTGCGCCGCGGGATCGAGGTTCTTGTGGATGATGCCGATGCCGCCTTCCTGCGCGATCGCGATCGCGAGGCGCGCTTCGGTCACGGTGTCCATCGCCGCGGAGATGAGCGGGATGTTCAGCGCGAGCTTGCGGGTAAGGCGGGTCTTGAGGGAGACGTCGCGCGGCAGGACACGCGAGTGGGCGGGGAGAAGGAGTACGTCGTCGAAAGTAAGCGCCCGTTGAATCACGCGCATGGAGGCTACCCTTCTTGCAAATGCGTATTATACGCGCATGTCAGCCGATTTTTCTCCCGCGCGTTAGCACGGGACGACACAGGAGAAGCACGCATGCGCATATCCACTTGTTTTTTCTCGTCTGTCCTTGCGCTTGCCTGCGGCCTGGCGCAGGCGCAGGCCTACCGGTGGGTCGACAAGGACGGCAAGGTCCGCTACGGAGACTTCCCGCCGGCCGGCGTCAAGGCCACACCGATGAAGGCACCGCCCGGGCCGGCGGCCCCTCCTCAGAGCGCGTCCAATGAGGGCAAGGACGCAGCCAAGGATGCGAAGAAGGGTCCGCTTACGCCTGCCGAACAGGAACAGGCCTATCGCGAACGGCAGGCGAAGGCGAAACAGGCACAGGAGAAAGCCGACAAGGCCGCCGCACTGGCGGAACAGAAGCGGCAGAACTGCACATCGGCACAGGAGAGCCTGCGCTCGCTGCAGGCAGGTACGCGCATTTCCACGATCAACGCGCAGGGCGAGACGGTTTTCCTCGACGACACCGCACGGGCGGGCCGCATCGAGCAGGCACGCAAGGCCGTCGCCCAGAACTGCAATTGAGCGCAGGCTAAGCGCGGCGCCCGGGGCGCTTCCTGCCGGAGGCTTTCGCGCGCCGCGCTTCCTTGGGATCGACGTTCAGCGGCCGGTAGAGCTCCACCCGGTCGCCTTCCCTCAGCGGCGTATCGGGCTTCACCAGCCGCCCGTAGATCCCGAGCGCCGGATTCCCGATGTCGATGCCCGGATGGCGGCCGGCGAGACCGCTTTTGCGCAAAGCGTCGAGCGCGGTGGCGCCCTCCTCCAGATCCACGGTGACGATCTCCTGGCCGCCACGCCAGGCGAGGATCACTTCAATTTCCAGGCGTGCCATGCAGGGCCTGGGCGCGGCGGTGGAAGGCCTCGACCATGGTGTCGGCAACATGGTCGAACAGCGGCCGCAGGGCCTTTGCCAGCAGGCCCGCGGTGAGTTCATAGGTCATCGAATACTCGATCCTGGCGGCGTGCTCGCCGAGGGGTTCGAATTTCCAGACCGCCCGGAAATCGCTGAATGGCCCTTCGACCAGCCGCATCTCGATCGAACGCCCCGGATGGTTCAGGTTCTCGGTCGTAAACGACTGGTTGATTCCCCTGAACCCGACCGAGAGCCGGGCGATCGTCCGGCCGTCACGCCGTTCCAGAACCTCGGTCTTGCGACACCACGGCAGGAACTGCGGATAGGCCTCGATGTCCTCGACCAGCGCATACAGTTGTTCTGCGCTGAATCCGACCAGTGCCGAGCGGACGATAGTACCCATGCTGTTACAATCGCCGCGCGCCCGCAGTCTCAGAGCCGATCACCCCGCGCATCCCCCTCTCCGCCCGATGTCCATCGTCCAGAACCGCAAGGCGTTTCACGACTATTTCGTCGAGGAACGCTATGAAGCCGGGCTCATGCTCGAGGGATGGGAGGTCAAATCCATCCGCGCCGGCCGCGCCCAGATCACGGAAGCTTATGTCGTAGTGCGCGATTCGGCGCTCTGGCTGATCGGCGCGCACGTCAGTCCGCTGCCGACGGCCTCGGCACACGTGACGCCGAACCCGACGCGCACCCGCAAGCTCCTCCTTCACGCCGAGGAAATCCGCAAGCTGATCGGCAAGGTCGAGCAGCGCGGGTACACGCTGATTCCGCTCGACCTGCATTACAAGGGCGGGCGCATCAAGCTGGAAATCGGGCTCGCCAAGGGCAAGCAGCAGCACGACAAGCGGGCGACCGAGCGCGACAAGCAGTGGCAGCGCGACAAGCAGAGGCTGGTCCGCAGCCGCTGAGCGGCGCCGGTTTCAGACTGCTTTGCGCAGGAGCGCACCCTGCGCAGGCGGCGGCACCTGTTCGGCAAGCGCCCTCCAGGTCGAAACCACCGTATCGGGATTCAGCGAGAGGCTGCCTATGCCTTCGTCCATGAGCCACCGCGCGAAATCAGGATGGTCCGAAGGACCCTGGCCGCAGATCCCGACATACTTGCCCTGCTTCCTGCAGGCCCGGATCGCCAGGCGCAGCATCGCCAGCACCGCCGGATCCCTCTCGTCGAATGCGCCGGCCACGAGGCCGGAATCGCGGTCCAGGCCGAGCGTGAGCTGCGTCAGATCGTTCGAGCCGATCGAGAAACCGTCGAAATACTGCAGGAACTCGTCGGCGAGGATCGCATTCGAAGGCAGTTCGCACATCATGATCAGGCGCAGGCCGTTCTCGCCGCGCTTGAGCCCGTTGGCGGCCAGGAGGTCGATCGTCTGACGGCACTCGCCGAGCGTGCGCACGAACGGCACCATGATTTCGACGTTCGTCAGCCCCAGCTCGTCGCGCACCTTGCGCATTGCCGAGCATTCGAGGTCGAAGCATTCGCGGAACTCGGGCGCGATGTAGCGGGAGGCGCCGCGAAACCCGAGCATCGGGTTCTCTTCGTCGGGCTCGTAGCGCTCGCCCCCGAGGAGCTTCTTGTATTCGTTGGACTTGAAATCCGAAAGCCGCACGATCACCGGCCTGGGCCAGAACGCAGCGGCGATGGTCGCCACGCCTTCCACGACCTTCTCGCGGAAGAAAGCCTTCGGGTCGGCATACCCGCGGGCGGCTTCCTCCACTTTGGCCCTGAGGCCGGCCGGCAGGTCCGGATGCTCGACGCAGGCGCGCGGATGAACCGCAATCATGTTGTTGATGATGAATTCGAGGCGCGCAAGCCCGACGCCAGCGTTCGGCAACTGCGCGAATTCGAACGCAAGCTGCGGGTTGCCGATGTTCATGGCGATCTTGACCGGGATTTCGGGCATCGCGCCGAGGTCGGTCGTCTGCACTTCGGTTTCGAGCAGTCCGGCATAGACGAAGCCGGTGTCGCCCTCGGAGCACGACACCGTCACCGATGCGCCGTCCGGGAGCGTCCGCGTGGCATCGCCGCACCCGACCACCGCAGGAATGCCAAGTTCGCGCGCAATGATCGCCGCATGGCAGGTACGGCCGCCGCGATTGGTCACGATCGCGCTTGCCAGCTTCATCACCGGCTCCCAGTTCGGGTCCGTCATGTCGGTGACCAGCACGTCGCCCTCCCTGACGCTCGACATCCCGGAGGCGCTGGCCACGAGCCGCACCGTGCCTTTGCCGATCTTCTGGCCGATGGCGCGGCCGCTGGCCAGGACTTCGCTGCGCCCCTTGAGAAGGTGGCGCTCCTGGGTCTCGGCATGCTTGCGGGACTTGACCGTCTCGGGCCGCGCCTGCAGCACGTAGAGCCTGCCGTCGACGCCATCCCGGCCCCATTCGATGTCCATCGGGCGGCCGTAGTGCTTTTCGATCGCCATTGCATGGCGGGCCAGTTCGAGCACGTCGGCGTCGGCCAGCGAGAAAACGTGCCGCTCGGCCTCCGGCACATCCACGGTGCGCACCGAGCGCCCGGCGGAATTGCCGTCGGAAAAGATCATCTTGTGCAGCTTGGAGCCCAGGCTGCGACGGATGACCGCCGGCCGGCCGGCCGCAAGCATCGGCTTGTGGACGTAGAACTCGTCGGGGTTCACCGCGCCTTGGACGACCATTTCGCCCAGCCCGTACGACGACGTGATGAACACCGCGTCGCGGAACCCGGACTCGGTATCGAGCGTGAACATCACCCCTGAAGACCCGACATCGCTGCGAACCATTTGCTGCACTGCGGCAGACAAAGCCACCCCGCCATGCTCGAAACCCTGGTGGACCCGGTAGGAAATGGCGCGGTCGTTGTAGAGGGAGGCAAACACGTGCCGGATCGCGCCAAGCACGTTGTCAATTCCATGAATGTTCAGGAAGGTTTCCTGCTGACCGGCAAACGAGGCGTCGGGCAGGTCTTCGGCCGTGGCGCTGGATCGCACGGCAAATGTCATTTCACTTGAGGAAGTCGATGTAAGTTCTTGGTAAAAAGTTCTTATATCCTTCTCTATTGCTGCCGGGAGCGGGGTCTTCTCGATCCAATCGCGAATCTCTGCGCCACAGCGCGCCAAGGCCGCCACATCGTTGGAATCCAGTCCGGCGAGCCGCTTGGAGATCCGGTCGTCCAGGCCGGAGACCGAAAGGAAATCCCGATAAGCCTGCGCCGTTGTGGCAAACCCGCCCGGCACCCGGATGCCTGACCCGGACAACGCGCCGATCATCTCGCCGAGCGAGGCATTCTTGCCGCCCACCCGGTCCAGGTCCGACATGCGCAGGTCGCGCAGCCAGACTACGTAGTTGCTTGCCCCCATCACGGCCCTCGGTTGCCCTGCACCACCAAAGCCCATATTGTATCGGGTCGGCCATTGTTGCACAGCACAACCACCTGTTTTTCAACCCCAAAAGGCCCGATCCGCATGGCCCAGCGACGCACCGTACTCTTCGTGTCGGACGGCACCGGCATCACCGTCCAAATGCTCGGGCACAGCCTGCTGACCCAGTTCGAGGGCCTGCAGTTCAAGGAGGTGACGCTGCCGTTCATCGACAGCCAGCGCAAGGCCGAGAGCGAGTGCATGCCGCGCATCCGGGAAGCCCTTGCCGAGGGGAACGGTGCGCCCATCGTGTTCTCGACGCTCGTCAACCCGGAAGCCCGTGACGTGATCCGCAATTCCGGGGCGCTCGTTTTCGACTTTTTCGAGACCTTCATCGACCCGCTCGAAGCAGGCCTGGGGATCAGGTCGAACCACACGATCGGCCGGTCCCACAGTTCGGCCGACAAGCAGCAATACCAGGCGCGCATCGAGGCGATCAATTTCTCGATGGCCCACGACGACGGGGCCTCCCACCGCGACCTGGCCGAGGCCGACGTGATCCTGGTCGGCGTATCGCGCAGCGGCAAGACGCCGACCAGCCTGTACCTGGCGATGCAGTTCGGCGTGAAGGCCGCCAACTACCCGCTGATCCCCGAGGACTTCGAGCGGCGCGCGCTGCCCGACGTGCTCAGGAACTACCGCGCGAAGCTCTACGGCCTCTCGATTGCCCCGGAGCGGCTGCGGGAGATCCGCCAGGAGCGGCGCCCCGACAGCGAGTACGCAAGGCTCTCGAACTGCCGGTACGAGGTCGAGCAGGCCGAGCGGATGATGAAGCGCGAAGGCATCCACTGGATCAACTCGACCACCAAGTCGATCGAGGAAATCGCGACGACGATCCTGCGCGACATCAAGATCGACCGGCACGTCTACTGACCTGGCGCTGCCGCTCGTAGAAGCAGACGGCAGCCGACGCGGCGACGTTCAACGACTCGGCGCTGCCCGGCGTGTCGATCGTCGCGTTGAGGGTCGCCGCCGATGCAACACGTTCGGACACGCCGGCGCCTTCGCTGCCGAAGATCCACCCCACCCGGCCCCGCAGGTCGATCGAATCCAGGGGAACGCCGCCGTGCGCTGCGGTGCAAACCACGACGTCGCCGAACCGGCCCACGTCCGCAACCAGGTCCGACGACGACCCGATCCGCAGGAAGAAATGCCCGCCCATCCCGGCACGCAGCGCCTTCGGCGACCAGGGATCGGCGCAACCGCGACCCACGATCACGTCCGGGATGCCGAAGGCGGCGGCGCTGCGCACGATCGTCCCGACGTTCCCTGCATCCTGGATGCCCTCAAGGAAGACGCAGCCTTCACTGGCGGCAGGATCGACTTCGGCCTGCGGAACTTCGATCTCCGCCGCGATTCCCGATGGCGTTTCAATGCCCGAGATCCGGTTGAAGATTGCATCGGTGAGGATTGCAGGCACCACACCCGAACGCCTTACCAGCTGCGCGATTTCGTCTCTTGCAGATGCCGACTCGCTGACGATCAGGCTCGCCGGATGGCCACCTTGCGCGAGGCAGGTCTCGACCAGGTGGATCCCCTCGATCAGCGCGAGGCCGCGCCGGCGGCGCTCGCGCGGTTCGTCGGCCAGCCTGATCCACGCCTTGACCTTCGGGTTCTCGCGCGAGCGGATGACGGTCACTTGCACGCCTCCCGCACCGGCCGGAAGGACCGGCGATAGATCTCGCATGCGCCGTGCCGCCTGAGCGCTTCGAGATGCGCCGCCGTCGGATACCCCTTGTGGCGGTCGAGGCCGTAGTGCGGATAGATCGAGTGGAGGCGCGCCATCTCCGCGTCCCGCGCCGTTTTGGCGAGGATCGAAGCCGCCGAAATGCAGGCGTGTAGCCGGTCGCCTTTGACGATCGTGCGAACCGGGACTGCGAGTCTGGGCGGTCGATTGCCGTCGACCCACGCCTCGTCCGGGACCAGGCCGAGCCCGGCCACCGCACGCTGCATGGCAAGCAGCGTGGCCTGAAGGATATTCAGGCGGTCGATTTCCTCGACAGTCGCGAATGCGACGGACCACGCGAGCGACTTCGCCTTGATCAGGGGAACCAGCGCATCGCGCCGTGCGGGGCTCAGCAACTTCGAATCCTTCAGCCCTTCGACCGGCCTGTGCTCGTCGAGAACGACAGCGGCGGCGTACACCGGCCCCGCGAGCGGCCCCCGGCCGGCTTCGTCGACGCCGCAAATGTTCATCCCGAGGCAAGCCGCCCGGCGATCGCGACCTTGTCCAGTACCTGCAGCACGGCCTCCGCCGCCTTGGTCGCGTTGTCCTGCCGAAGCGTTTGGTGGATTTCGGCGAAGCGCCCGACCTGCCGCCGCTGGCGGGCCGTGTCCCGCATCAGTGCGACAAGCGCATCGGACAACGCCTCCGGTGTGGCGGCCTCCTGCATCAGCTCATCCACGAGGAACTCCCCGGCAAGGATGTTCGGCAGGCCGACATAGGGCAGGTAGAGCATGCGGCGCATGATCTTCCAGGTGATCGGCGACATCTTGTACGCGATCACCATGGGGGTCTTGAACAGGGCTGTTTCCAGCGTCGCGGTGCCGCTGGCCACCAGCGCGAGGTCGGCCGCCGCCAGCGCCTCGTGGGAATGCCCGAACATCAGCGTGAGCGGCAATTCGACGGCGTCGTTCCGGTGAAGCGCTTCCTGCATGAGGTCGCGGGTCGGCCGGGAGGCCGTCGGGCAGACGAAATGGACGTCGCCGACCTGGCCGTGCATGCGCTTGGCCGCCTGGACGAATGCATCGGCCATGTACTTCAGTTCGGACTGCCGGCTCCCTGGGAGCAGCGCAACCACGAGTTTGCCGGCCGGCAGGCGCAGCTGCTCGCGTGCGGCCGCCTTGTCCACCTCGAGCGGAATCGTGTCCGCGACCGGATGTCCGACGTAGGTTACCGGCACCCCGGCGGTGCGATAGATCTCGGTCTCGAACGGGAAAAGCACCAGCATGTGCGATACCGACCGTGCAATGCGGCGTATCCTCCAGCGGCGCCACGCCCAGACGGACGGGCTGAC
This sequence comes from uncultured Bordetella sp., assembly GCA_964599095.1. Classification (GTDB taxonomy): domain Bacteria; phylum Pseudomonadota; class Gammaproteobacteria; order Burkholderiales; family SG8-39; genus SZAS-79. Next base: position 107,486 of record CAZREB010000012.1, on the reverse strand, counting down.
GTAGTGGATCGTCGGTATCCCGTCGGCCTTGAGGCGGTATTCGAGGTCCAGGTTGAAATCCGGTGCATCGATCCCGATGAACAGTTGCGGCCTCTCCTCCAGCAACCGCGACAGCAGCCCGCGCCGGATGCCCATGATTTCCCGGTAGTGGCGCAGGACTTCCACATAGCCGCGCACCGAGAGTTTCTCCATCGGGTAATAGGTATCGAAGCCGCGCCCAGTCATGCGCGGGCCGCCGATGCCGCTGAAGGCAAGACCCGCGCGCCTTTCGGACAATGCGCCCAGGAGGTGGCCGCCGAGCAGGTCGCCGGAGGCCTCGCCCGCTACCAGGGCAATGCGCGCGCTTGCCATCCCTCCGCTTCCTAACGCACGATCCCGCGAGTGGACGAGCCGAGAAACTCGAGGAGCAGGGCCACCTCTGCGCAGGATGCCGCCTGCGCCTGGAGCTCGGCCTTCGCCTCTTCCAGCGACAGGCTCGAACGGTAGAGCGTACGGTATGCGCGCTTCAGCGCATTGAGGGCCTCCGGTGAAAATCCGCGCCGCCGCAGCCCCTCGTTGTTGATGCCATAGGGTTTCGCCGTATTGCCGGCCGCCGTGACGTACGGCGGCAGGTCCTGCGGGAGAAAGGTGCCCATTGCCGTAAAGCTGTGCGCGCCGATCTTCACGAACTGGTGAACCAGGGTCGTGGCCCCGAGGATCGCCCAGTCCCCGACATGCACGTGGCCGGCCAGCTGGCAGGCATTGGCGAAAATCGTGTGATTCCCGATCTGGCAATCGTGCGCGAAGTGGACATACGCCATGATCCAGTTGTCGTTGCCGACGCGCGTGACGCCCGCATCCTGCGCGGTACCGCGATTGATCGTCACGTATTCGCGGATCGTGTTGCCGTCCCCGATCTCGATCGAAGTGGCCTCGCCCCCGTACTTCTTGTCCTGCGGCGGTCCGCCGATCGAGGCGAACGGATGGATCCGGTTGTTGCGGCCGATGCGCAACCGGCCTTCGAGCACCACGTGGGGCCCGATCCAGCTGCCCTCGCCGATCGACACGTTCCCGCCGACGATCGAGTACGCGCCGATTTCGACGCCCGGGGCGACTTGCGCCCCCGGGTTCACGATGGCCGTGGGATGGATCGCAGTGCCCATTGCCTCAGGCATCCGCGGCCTTGCGCACCGAGCAGAGCATCTCGGCTTCGCACACGACCGCACCCTCGACTCTGGCTTTGCAGGAGAATTTCCAGACCCCTCGCAGGCCGCGCTCGAGGATCACTTCGAGTTCCAGCTGATCGCCGGGAACCACGGGCCGCTTGAACCGCGCCTTGTCTATGCCGGCAAGGTAGTAAACCGAGTCGGCCTCGGGCTTGCCGCCCTGGGTGCGGAATACGAGTATCCCCGCGGCCTGCGCCATCGCTTCGAGGATCAGTACGCCCGGCATGATCGGGCGTTGCGGGAAATGCCCCTGGAAGAACGGCTCGTTGATCGTGACGTTCTTGAGCGCGACGATGCGCTTGCCCGGCTCGATCGTCCTGATGCGGTCGACCAGCAGGAAGGGAAAGCGGTGCGGAAGGTGCTCCATCACCTGCGCTATATCCATCGCATCAGTCATCTTTGCTCTCCTTTTGGCGCTTCTCGAGCGAACGGACGCGATCCGCGAGTTCCGAGAGGTGCCGCGCCCATGCGGTGTTCTTCGCCCAGGATTCGTTGTCGTCGAATGGGTACATCCCGGTGTAGGTGCCCGGCTTGTGGATCGACCGCGACACGACGGTCGCGGCCGAAACGTGCACGTTGTCCGCGATCGACAGGTGCCCGAGCACGATCGCGCCGGCGCCGAACGTGCAATGGCGGCCGATCTTCGCGCTGCCGGCCACCGCAACGCACCCGGCCATCGCGGTATGCGCGCCGACATGGCAGTTGTGGCCGATCTGGATCTGGTTGTCGAGCTTGACGCCGTCCCCGATGACCGTGTCGTCGATCGCACCCCGGTCGATCGTCGTATTGGCGCCGATTTCCACGTCGTCACCGATGACCACCCGGCCGATCTGCGGGATCTTGATCCAGCGCCCGGCGTCCTCGGCGATTCCGAACCCATCGGCCCCGATGACGACACCCGAATGCAGCCGCACCCGCGACCCGATGCGGCATCCCGGGTAGATCACCACCGTTGGGTAGAGGCGGCACTCGTCGCCAACCTCGGCGCCTTCGCCGACGTGGCATCCCGCCGCGACCAGCGTGCGCTCGCCGACGACGACCCCTGCATCGATTACCGCGCCCGCCCCGACACTTGCGGTCGCAGCGATGCGCGCACCGTCGGCAACGATCGCTCTCGGGTGGATCCCCGGCGCGAAGCCGGGATCCGGGTTGAGAAGCTGCGACAGCCGGGCAAAGTACGCGTACGGATTCTCTGCGACGATCCGCGGAATGCTCGTCAATGCTTCGGATGCCGGCGACAGGACAACGGCGCCGGCTCGTGTCTGCGCAAGCTTTGCCCTATAGCGCGGGTTCGAGAAGAAGGCGATCTGCGCGGGTCCGGCATTCTCGAGCGAACCCACCTGGGAGACTGCCGTGGCCGGATCGCCGCACACCCGCCCGCCCAGCTTTGCTACGATGCCCGCGAGCGTAAGCGAACGTGCCCTGCCCGGATCGGCGCGCATGTCTTCGCGCCGCGGTCAGCGCGCCGGCGGCTTGCCTTCGAGCGTCTTGATCACCTTGTCGGTGATGTCGATGCGAGGGTTTGCGTAGACGGCGTCCTGGAAGATGATGTCGTACTTCTCGGCCTCGGCGATCTGCCGGATTACGCGGTTCGCCTGCTCGACGACTTGAGCGAGTTCCTCGTTGCGGCGCGAGTTCAGGTCTTCGCGGAATTCCCGCTGCTTGCGCTGGAACTCCCGGTTGAGATCGGCGAACTCGCGTTCCTTGTTGCGCCGCTGCGTCTCGGCCATCGTGACGCCGTTCTTTTCAAGCTCGTCCTGCATCCGCTTGAGCTGGTCGGCCATCTTCGACAGTTCCTGGTCGCGCTTGGCGAATTCCGCCTCGATCTTCTTTTGTGCGCGCTGGGCCGGCACCGCGTCACGCAGGATGCGCTCGGTATTCACGAAGCCGATCCGGCCCTCGGCCTGCGCTGAGGCCGAGGTGGTGAACATGGCGCCCGCCGCGAGCGTCAAGGCAGTCGCCATGAGGATTTTGTTGCGTTGCATAAGGGTCGGTGTCAATCAGAAGCCCGTGCCAAAGGTGAATTGTAACCTTTGTACGCGGTCCTGCGCCGTGGCATTCAGGGGCTGCGCGATGGACAGGCGCAACGGCCCGAAAGGGGAATTCCAGCTGAGCGCCAGTCCGGTCGCATACCTCAGGTCGCCGAGAGCGATCTTCTGGTCCGAACCGAACACCTGCCCCCCGTCGAGAAAGGCCGCCAGCCGAAGCGACTTGTCCTGGGCCGCACCCGGGACCGGGAACAGGATTTCCGCCTGCCCCACGACGCGGCGAGTGCCGCCGAGCACGTTGCCCAAGCCGTCCTGCGGCCCGAGGGCCGAGTAGTTGTAGCCACGCACCGTCCCGGGGCCGCCGGCGTAGAAGTTCTTGAAGAACGGCAGCGGCCGGTTGCCCAGGCCGTTCGCGACCCCGATGTCGCCGTTCAGGAACAGCGTGAAGGTTCGCGATAGCGGCCAGAACTGCTGGTGCTGGTACCCGAGGCGGTAGTACTCCAGGTTGCCGACGCCGATTTCGGAGGTGACCTTTTGCAGGCCCCCCTCGCGCGGCAGGATGAGGCTGTCGCGCGAATCGCGCGCCCATCCCGCCGTGGCGGCAACATAGGTGTAAGTATTGCCGTATGAATTGACGAAGCTGATGTAGCTGGCCGGGCTGGTTGCAAAAGTCTGGAGGTTGACGTGCTCCGCGTTGAGACCGAAGCTGAGCGCGTCTCGCTCGGCAAGCGGGTAACCCCATCGCACGCCCCCGCCGATCGTCTTGGTCTTGTAAGGGCCGATGGTCAGCGCGGATGCATCGGTATCGCGCTTGTAGATGTCGAACCCCCGGCTGACGCCGTCCACCGTGTAGTAGGGATCGGTATACGACACCGAATAGATGCGGTTGATCTTGCCGCTTTGAACCTGTGTCGACAGGAACTTGCCGCTGCCGAAGACGTTGCCCTGCGAGATCGAGCCCGACAGGATGACCTTTTCCACCGTCGAGAAACCCGCGCCGAGCAGCAGCGCCCCGGTCGGCTTTTCCTCGACCGTGAAGTTGACGTCCACCTGGTCGGCCAGACCCGCGACCGGCACCGTCTCGACGTTTACGTCCTTGAAGTAGGTCGTCCGGTCTACGCGCTGCTTCGAGAGCTGGATCTTCGAAGCGTCGTAATAACCGCCTTCGAGCTGGCGCATCTCGCGCCGGATCACCTCGTCGCGCGTCTTCGTGTTGCCGGCCACGTTGATGCGGCGGACGTACACGCGGCGGCCCGGGTCGATGAAGATCGTGAAGCCGACCTGGCGCTTGTCCTTGTCGATCTGCGGCACGGCGTTGGCGTTGGCGAACGCGTAGCCGTCGTTCCCGAGCCGGTCCACGATCGCCTTCGTGGTCTGGGTGAGCTTGTCGCGCGCGAACACGTCGCCCGGCTTCAGCTTGATCAGCGACTTGAGTTCGTCCTCGGGCAGCAGCAGCTGGCCTGCAAGCTTCACTTCGGACACCGAGTATTTCTCGCCTTCGGTGACGTTCACGGTGATGTAGATGTCTTTCTTGTCCGGCGTGATCGAGACCTGGGTCGAGTCGACGTTGAAGTCGAGGAAACCGCGGTTCTGGTAGAAGGAGCGCAGCGACTCGAGGTCGCCGGCGAGCTTCTGGCGTGAATACTGGTCGTGCTTCGTGTACCAGGTGATCCAGCCGGGCGTGCGCAGCACGAACTCCTCGAGGAGGTCCTTCTCGCTGAAAGCCGATGCGCCCACGATGTTGATGCCGCGGATCTTCGCGACCTCCCCCTCCCTGACCGCGAAGCTGATGCCGACCCGGTTGCGCTCGAGCGGAGTCACCGTCGACTGCACGTCGACCCCGTAGAGGCCGCGGGACAGGTACTGCCGCTTCAATTCCTGCTCGGCCTGCTCGAGCAATGCGCGGTCGAAGATCCGCGATTCCGCAAGGCCGAGCTCACGGAAGCTGCGGCGCAGCGTATCGGTCTCGAATTCCTTGATGCCCGAAAAATCGATCTGCGCGATCGCCGGCCTTTCCTCGACGAGGACCACAAGCACGCCATTCTCGACCTCGAGGCGCACGTCGCGGAAGAACCCGGTCGCGAACAGGGAGCGGATCGCCTGCTGCGCCTTCTCCTCGGTCATCGTTTCGCCGACCTTGACCGGGAGGTAGCTGAAGATCGTACCCGGCTCGGTCCGCTGCAGGCCTTCGACGCGGATGTCCTTGACTGTGAAAGGATCGAATGCGAGCGCGCTCAGGCTGAGGACCGCGCCGAGCACTCCGGCCACAACCGCGGCGCATAACCGATGGCAAGTCATTCAGCTGGCGAAGAGGCGGTTGAGGTCGTTGTAAAAGGCGAAGGCCATCATGACCAGCAGCAGCGCAAGACCCACACGCTGCCCGAGCTCCATCGCGCGCTCGGATACCGGGCTGCCCTTCAATATTTCCGCGCAATAATACATCAAGTGCCCGCCGTCCAGCAGCGGGATCGGCAGCAGGTTGAGCACGCCGAGGCTGATGCTGATCAGTGCGAGAAACGTCAGGTAGGAGATCCACCCGAGCTGCGCCGACTGGCCGGCGAAATCGGCGATCGTGACCGGCCCGGACAGGTGTTTCCACGACACCTCGCCAAGCAGCATCTTGCCCAGCATCTTCAGGCTGAATACCGAGATATCCCACGTCTTCTCGACGCTGCGCCCGAGGCTTTCGAGCGGGCCGTACCTGACGCGGACAAAAACCTGGTTCGCGTGGTCGGCCGGTACCTCGGGCGCGACCCCGATGCGGCCGATCCGTTGCTCGTTCGAAACCACCGGGTCGGGGACGACGTCGACCGTCAGTTCCTGTCCGCCGCGGGCGACCGCGAGCCTGACCTTCTGTCCGGGCTTCACGCGAATGGCCTGCACCAGCGCCTCCCACGACGCGATCGGACGGCCGTCGCTTGCGGTAATTCGATCGCCGGGCCGCAGGCCGGAGCGGTCCGCCACGCTTCCCGCAATCACCTTGCCCAACACGGCCGGCAACTGCGGACGATAGAGCCGGAAGCCGAGGCGCTCGAGAAGGTCGCTCTCGACGTCTTCGCCCGACAGGCCGCTGAGGTCGAGGCGGAGGATCGAGATCTGCTGATGCGCATCGAGCACCTCTATCGCAAGCACCTGGCGCTGCAATGCGCCCTGCAACACGCGCCAGCGGAACTCTTGCCACGTTGCGATCGCATGGTCGTCGACGCGACGAACAGAGCTGCCGCCGTGAAACCCGGCGGCCTTGGCAAGGGTGCCGGCGGCCGGTTCGGCGACGACCGGACGCGCTTCGGGCAGCCCGTACATGAACAGTCCCGAGTAGACGGCGATCGCGAAAATGAAGTTGAAGACCGGACCCGCCACCACGATCGCGAAACGCCGCCAGACGCTCTGCCGGTTGAAAGCTCGCGAAACCTCCGCCTGGTCCACCGGGCCTTCCCTCTCGTCCAGCATCTTCACGTAGCCGCCGAACGGCACGATCGAAAGTACCCACTCCGTCTGGTCTGCGCCGCGCCGGATCGCCAGCAGCGGCCGGCCGAAGCCGACCGAAAACCGCAATACCTTGACCCCGCACCAGCGTGCCACCAGGAAGTGGCCGAATTCGTGCACGACAATCAGGATGCCGAGCGCCGCCACGAACGCGGCAACCGTCTGGAGAAGCATCATGCCGCCCGCCCCAGCGAACATTCGATCCGCCGCCGCGCGCTCGTACGCGCAATGCGATCCGCCTCGAGGACCAGATCGAGCGAATCGGCGGCGCTTGAAGCGACCGCCTCCAGCACTTCCTCGTTCACGCGCGCAATCCCGTTGAAGCCCAGCCTCCCGGCGAGGAATGCCTCGACCGCGATTTCATTGGCGGCATTGAGGATGGCCGGGGCAGTGCCGCCGGCCGCGAGGGCGGCATAGGCCAGCCTGAGACAGGGAAAACGCTCCATGTCCGGCGGCTCGAACGTCAGTTGGCCTACGGCGGCCAGGTCCAGGGGTGTCGCCCCGGAATCCATCCGATCGGGAAACGCAAGCGCGTGCGCGATCGGAACGCGCATGTCGGGATTCGACAACTGCGCAAGCGTCGATCCGTCGACGTATTCGACCATCGAATGGATCACGCTTTGCGGATGGATCACGACTTCGATGCGCGACGGTTCCAGGTCGAAGAGCCAGCGGGCCTCGATGACCTCCAGCCCCTTGTTCATCATGGTCGCCGAATCGACCGAGATCTTGCGGCCCATCACCCAGTTCGGATGGGCGCAGGCCTCATCGGGCGTCACTGCCTGGAGCCTGTCGAGACTTGCCGTCCTGAACGGGCCGCCCGACGCCGTGAGGATGACTCTTCGTACCCGCGTCATCAAGGCTCGCCCGTCCGGCCCGGTGGGCAGGCACTGGAAGACGGCGTTGTGCTCACTGTCTATCGGAAGAAGCATCGCCCCACCCCTGCGCGCCTCCCGCACGAAGAGCGGGCCGGCCATGACGAGCGCCTCCTTGTTGGCGAGCAGAACCTGTTTGCCGGCACGCGCCGCCGCAAGCGCCGGCGGGAGCCCGGCCGCCCCGACGATCGCGGCCATTACAACATCGCATCCGCCGACCGCGCGTACCAGCGCCTCCGGGCCGAAAAGGAGTTCGGTTGCGCATCCCGCGTCGCGCAGCCTGCGACGCAATGCATCGTCCTCCGCCTGACCGGCGAGGACCGCCACCGCCGGGCTATGGCGAATGCAGAGCTCGATCAAGTTGTCCGCGGAACTGTACGCGGTGAGCGCATGAACCGAATAGCGGTCCGGATGCCGGGATACCACATCGAGGGTGCTGCGTCCGATCGAGCCGGTCGCCCCCAGGATGGCCAAGGCGCGCGGCTTCGGGTAAGCACCTCGAGTCGCGCCGCCGGTCATGGCCCCCCCGAGATCACGTAGAAGACAAGCGCCGAAACAGGCAAGGTCGAAGTGAGGCTGTCGATCCGGTCCAGGACCCCGCCGTGCCCCGGCAGGACCGTGCCGCTGTCCTTGACACCCGCCTGGCGCTTGAGCAAGGACTCGAACAGGTCGCCCTCGATGCTCAAGGCCCACAACAGCACCGCGACGCCCAGGTACACCACCCAGAGCGCGCCATTCACGATCACAACAAGCTGCGGCAGGAGCATGGCGCAAATGATAGCGTAGATGGAAGTTGCGGCCAGCGCCCCGGCCGCGCCTTCCCAGGTCTTGCCGGGACTGATCCGCGGCGCCAGCTTGCGCGTGCCGATCGACCGGCCGACAAAGAAAGCGGCGATGTCCGCGATCCAGACGAATGCGAGAAGCAACAGGAGGATGTGCGGCCCGATCGAATGGATGCTGACGGCCGAAAGCCCGGCAGGCACGATCACCAGGAGGCCGACCGCAACGGCTGCGTATCTCGAGCGGGGGGCGGCGCCGCGCGCGAGCCAATACGGCACCGCAGTCAGCCACAAGATTGCGCACGGTGCATAGATCATCGCAACGTCGCGGCGCGCGGGATCGATCGCCTGGATTCCCCACACCACAGCGGCGAAGACGATGGTGGCAACTGCGGAAAACGCATAGCTGCCGGCCTTCGGGAGCCGCGCGAGCGCAGCCCATTCGTAAGAGGCCAGCGAAACGACGCCGGCGATCGGGATGGCGAATTGGCGCGTGGACAGGAGGAAGAGCGCAGCCAGGAACACCCCGAGCAACACGATTGCGGTGGCGATGCGCTCCTTAAGCATTCGCCCGCGTACGACGCGGCGGGTCCGCCTCCGAAGCTGCTGCGTCGTTGCGCGCCTGCTTGCCCGCCTCGACCTGCTCGCTCGTGCGCCCGAACCTGCGTTCGCGCCCCCGGTACCACGCAATTGCCTCATTCAGCAATTCGGCGCCGAAGTCCGGCCAAAGGGCATCGGTGAAATAGAGTTCCGTGTAGGCGAGCTGCCAGAGCAGGAAGTTGCTGATGCGATGCTCGCCTCCGGTACGGATGAACAGGTCGGGTTCCGGGGCGTAACTCATGGACAGGTAGGGCGCAAGGTCGGATTCCGAAAGCATTCCGGCCACGGCATCCGGCCTCTCCCTGGCGAGGCGGCTGAGCGCCTGCAGCATGTCCCACCGACCGCCGTAGTTCGCCGCAATGGTCAACGTGAGGCGCGTGTTGGTTGCCGTCAGCTGCTCGGCTTCCGCAATCAGGGCCTGGATCCGTCCGTCGAACCGGCCGAGGTCGCCCACGACCCGCAAGCGCACGCCGTTGCGATGCATCTTTACGACTTCCTTCGTGAGCGCCCCGGTGAACAACTCCATCAGGAGCGCGACTTCCTCGGCCGGACGACGCCAGTTCTCCGAGCTGAAAGCAAACAGCGTGAGGTACTCGATTCCGCGGTCGACGCAGGCCTTTACCGCCGCACGAACCGCTTCCACCCCGCGCTGGTGGCCCGCAAAACGGGGCAGGTGCCGGCGCTTTGCCCACCGGCCGTTGCCATCCATGATGACCGCGACGTGCCTCGGGACATCCGTGGCCTCGGGCACCGCAAGTGTGGAGCTATTGTGCATTGTTGGCAGGCCTGCGCCGCTAGACCGCGAGCAGTTCCGCCTCCTTGTGCTGCAGCATCTTGTCGATCTCGGCGACATGGCGATCGGTCAGCTTCTGTACCTCATCCTGGGCACGCCGCTCGTCATCCTCCGAGATTTCCTTCTTCTTCAGCGCTTCCTTGAGCGCGTGGTTGGCATCGCGGCGCAGGTTGCGCACCGCGACCCGCGCGTTCTCGCTTTCGCCCCGCACCACCTTGATCAGTTCCTTGCGCCTTTCCTCGGTCAGCGCCGGCATCGGCACGCGGATCGTTTCGCCCATCGCCGCCGGGTTCAGCCCGAGGTCGGACTCGCGGATCGCCTTTTCGATCGCGGCGACCATCTTCTTCTCCCAAGGGGTGATTCCGATGGTCCTCGCGTCGATCAGCGACACGTTGGCGACTCCGCTGAGCGGCGTCTGCGTCCCGTAGTAGTCGACCATCACGTGATCGAGCAGCCCGGTATGGGCCCTCCCGGTCCGGACCTTGCCGAGGTCGTTCTTTAGCGCCTCGAGCGATTTCTTCATCTTGCTTTCGGTATTGCGCTTCAGGTCAGAGATCACCATGTTGCCTCCTGCATGAATCTCAGATGTGCACCAGTGTGCCCTCATCTTCCCCTGCCACCACACGCTGCAATGCGCCGGGCTTGAAGATGCTGAACACGTTGATCGGCAGTTTCTGGTCGCGGCAAAGCGTCAGCGCCGTCGCATCCATGACCTTGAGGTTCTGGTGGATCGCGTCGTCGAAGCTGATCCTGCTGTAACGCCGGGCGGAGGGATCCTTGCGCGGGTCCGCCGTGTATACGCCGTCGACCTTGGTCGCCTTGAGCACGATTTCGGCCCCCATTTCGCTGCCGCGCAGCGCGGCTGCGGTATCCGTGGTGAAGAAGGGGTTCCCGGTGCCGGCCGCGAAGATGACGATCTTGCCTTCCTCCAAATAGCGGATCGCCTTCCCCCGGATATACGGTTCGACCACCTGCTCGATGTTGAGCGCCGATTGCACGCGGCTGGCAATACCGGCGTGCCGCATGGCGTCCTGCAGGGCGAGCGCATTCATGACCGTCGCCAGCATGCCCATGTAGTCCGCCGTCGCCCGGTCCATGCCGGCGGCGCCCGGCGCGACGCCACGGAAGATGTTGCCGCCGCCGATCACCGCACCGATCTCGACGCCCATGCGAACCACGGTCGCGATCTCCTCGACGATTTCGCCGATGGTCTGGCGATTGATGCCGTACGCATCGTCGCCCATCAGGGCCTCGCCCGAAAGCTTCAGGAGGATGCGCTTGTACTTCGGTACGGCGGCGGACCGCATTTCTCAGCGCGCCATGCCGGCCACTTCGGCCGCAAAGTCCGTAGCCTTCTTTTCGATCCCTTCGCCGACAACGAAGAACGCGTAAGCGTGGAGCCTGGCCTTCCTGGAGGCCAGCATCTTCTCGACCGTCTGCTTGTCGTCCTTCACGAACGGCTGGCCGAGCAGGGAGATCTCGCCGAGGAACTTGTTGATTCCGCCCTCGACCATCTTGGCCACGATCTCCGCCGGTTTGCCCGATTCGTTCGCGCGTGCCGTCAGGATTTCGCGTTCCTTTGCCGCCGCCTCGGCCGGCACATCCTCCTTCCTCAGGTAGCGCGGCTTGGAAAACGCGATGTGCATGGCCACGTCCTTGCCGGCCTCTTCCGGGCCGTCGGTGTCGACGAGAACGCCGATCTTTCCGCCATGGACATACTGGACCAGTTTGCCGGTTGCCGCCATGCGCTGGAAGCGCCGGACGGAAATGTTCTCGCCGATCTTCTGCACCAGCGCCTGGCGCCTTGCCTCGATCCCGGTCCCATCGATCGTGAGCGCGGCCAGCGCCGCGGGGTCGGCCGGGTTCTCGTTTGCGACGACTTCGGCCAAACGGCCGGCAAACGTGAGGAAGTCATCGTTCCTCGCGACGAAATCGGTCTCGCAATTGACTTCCACCAGCGCTCCCAGCTTGCCGTCGGGCGAGATGAAGATTCCCACCACGCCTTCCGCGGCGATCCGGCTGGCTGCCTTGCTCGCCTTGGCGCCACTGCGGATGCGCAGGAATTCCTCCGCCTTGCCGATGTCCCCGCCGGTCTCCTGCAGGGCCTTCTTGCATTCCATCATTCCCAGCCCGGTCATCTCGCGCAGTTCCTTGACCAGGGCCGCAGTAATTTCCGCCATTGCCTCACTCCAGCCGGTTGCCCGGCAATAGATTCAAAAAAAGGGGCCCGAAGCCCCCTTGTATCCGAGACTCGGTCGCACCCGTTCAGGCGCCGGTCTCGTCGTTCACTTCCACGAACTCGTCCCTCGACTCCGCGACCACCCGCTCGACCGAAAGTGTCCGGCCTTCGAGTACCGCGTCGGCCACGCCTCTCGCATAGAGGCGGATGGCCCGGCTGGAGTCGTCGTTGCCCGGAATGACGTAATCGATCCCTTCGGGCGAGTGATTCGTATCGACCACGGCGACTACCGGGATGCCCAGCTTGTTGGCTTCCGTAATCGCGCCCTTGTGGTACCCGACGTCGATCACGAACAGCGCATCCGGCAGGCTTGCGAGGTCCTTGATCCCGCCGAGGCTGCGCTGCAGCTTGTCCATTTCGCGCTGCAGGCCGAGCGCCTCCTTCTTGGCGATCCGCTCGAACGACCCGTCCTGCGCCATAAGCTCCATCTCCTTCAGGCGCTTGATGGACTGCTTGACGGTCTTGAAGTTCGTGAGCATCCCTCCGAGCCAGCGGTGGTCGACGAATGGCGAACCGCAGCGCTGCGCCTCCTCATGGACGATCTCGCGGGCCTGGCGCTTGGTGCCGACGAACAGCAGATTTCCCTTGTTCGCGGACAACTGGCGGATGAACTTGAGGGCCCCTTGGTACATGACCAAAGTCTTCTCGAGGTTGATGATGTGAATCTTGTTGCGGTGGCCGAAGATGAACTGTTCCATCTTCGGGTTCCAGTAGCGGGTCTGGTGCCCGAAATGGACGCCCGCCTCCAGCATTTCACGCATGGTTACCGACATTGACTTGATCCTGTTTAGGGTTGATCACTACCGCCCATACGCCGCGCAACCCCGGCTCGGACGAATCCGGCGGGGGCACCCTAAAACGACGGGCGGGAAATTTGGCCTCGCAAAAACGGATCGCCCCGACCTCTTCCTGAGCGTTTCCTTTCGCAGCCAGCCTGAAATTCTAGCATAATCAGGGCTCAAGACTCAACGGTCATTGCCTGAGGGGCGTGTTTACCGTATCCTCGCGCGCTTTCCCGGGAGTCGTCCCGGCCCCTACCCGACCGATCCATGGCAGTGACCATCAAGACCCCGGAAGAAATCGAGAAAATGCGCATTGCCGGCCGGCTGGCGGCCGAGGTGCTCGATTTCATCGCGCCTTACGTGAAACCGGGAGTCACAACCGGGAAACTCAACGACCTGTGCCACGCCTACATGGTCAACGAGCAAGGCACCGTCCCCGCCCCTTTGAACTATGCACCGCCCGGGTACAAGCCTTTTCCCAAGTCGATCTGCACTTCGGTCAATCACCAGGTGTGCCATGGCATCCCGGGAGACCGGGTCCTGAAGCCTTCGGACGTGCTCAACATCGACGTGACCGTGATCAAGGACGGGTTCCACGGCGATTCGAGCCGCATGTACTACGTTGGCGAGCCGAGCATCCAGGCCCGGCGCCTGTGCGACGTGACCTACGAATGCATGTGGATCGGAATCGCGCAGGTGCGGCCCGGGTCGCGGCTCGGCGACATAGGGGCGGCGATCCAGAACCATGCCGAGAAGCACGGGTTCTCGATCGTGCGGGAGTTCTGCGGGCACGGGATCGGCCGTAAGTTCCACGAGGACCCGCAAATACTGCACTATGGCAAGCCCGGAACCGGCCTGCAGCTTGAACAGGGCATGACGTTCACCGTCGAGCCGATGATCAATGCCGGGAAGCCGGCGATCCGCGAGCTTGCCGACGGCTGGACCATCGTGACCAAGGACCACAGCCTGTCGGCGCAGTGGGAGCACACCGTGCTGGTCACCGAAACGGGGTTCGACGTGCTGACCAAGTCGGTCGGAACGCCGCCTCCGCCACCCGTCATCGGGTAGGTCGTGGTCGCAGCGGCCGGCGCGGCCCCATCGCCAGTCGACGGGATTCGCGCTTTCCTGCAGGCCGGGCGCAAGGACCTTCGCGCGAGGTTTCTTGCGCATCCCTCGCCGTCAAGGCTCCTGCGCGACCATGCGCGCCTGATCGACCGCACGCTCGCGTCGCTCTGGAATGGCGCGGGCATGCCGCGCGGCGCCGCGCTCGTCGCCGTAGGCGGCTATGGACGCCGCGAGCTGTTTCCCTTCTCCGACATCGACATCCTGGTCCTCATCGAGCACGACCCGGGAGCGAAGGAAAAGGAAAGGCTGGAGGCTCTCGTCGGCCTTTTCTGGGACGTCGGCCTCGAAGTGGGACACAGCGTACGGACCATCGGCGATTGCGTCGAGGCATCGTCAACGGACATTACCGTGCAGACCTCGCTCCTCGAGGCGCGCCGCGTTTGCGGCAGTCCCGGCCTGTTTGCCGAACTTACCTCGACCATGCGTGCCAACCTCGCCGGCGGCACTTTCTTCGAGGCCAAGCGGCTCGAGCAGGAACACCGTCATGCCAAGCACCAGGACACACCCTATGCGCTTGAGCCCAACCTGAAAGAGGCGCCCGGCGGGTTGCGCGACCTGCAGACGATCAAGTGGATCGCTTCCGCCTCGGGCATCGGCACCCGCTGGGAGGACCTCGAGTCGCACGCGTTGATCACGAGCACGGAGGCCAGGGAACTCGGCCGCAACGAGGCATTCATAAAAGACCTGCGCATCAGGCTCCACTATCTCGCGGGCCGCCGCGAGGACCGCATCGTCTTCGACTACCAGACGGCCCTGGCCGGGCAGATGCGCTGCAATGCGACCGGCACGCGCCGTGCCAGCGAAGTCCTGATGCAGCGCTATTTCCGCGCGGCCAAGGCGATCACCCAACTGAACACCATCCTCCTGCAGAACCTCGGAGCCCGCCTCTCGCAGCGTGCGCTGCCCCCACCGAGGGCCCTCAACGAGCGCTTCCAGGTGCGCGGGGAATTGCTGGATGCGAGGAGCGAAAAGCTGTTCGAGACGGAGCCGTCGGCGATCCTCGAAAGCTTCCTCCTGATGCAGCAGCACCAGGAGTTGCGCGGGATGACCGCGCAGACCCTGCGCGCCCTTTGGCGGGCCCGGCGCAACATCAATGCGGCCTACCGGCGCGCTCCCCTGAACAAACTGCTATTCCTCCAGATTCTGCAGCAGCCGCGCGGCATCGTCCACGAGTTCAGGAGAATGAACCAGTACGGCATTCTTGGACGCTACATTCCGGAGTTCGGTCGCATCGTCGGCCAGATGCAGCACGACCTGTTCCACGTCTACACAGTCGACCAGCACATCCTGATGGTCGTGCGCAACCTGCGCCGCTTCACGATGCCCGAGTTGGCCCACGAATTCCCGCTCGCCAGCCAGCTGATGAGCGGGTTCGACCGCAAATGGCTGCTGTATGTCGCGGCGCTGTATCACGACATCGCGAAGGGCCGCGGCGGCGACCATTCGACGCTCGGCGCGGCCGACGTGCGCCGGTTCGGGCGCAGCCACGGCCTGGCAGCCGACGACATCGAACTCGTCACCTTCCTCGTGGCCCACCACCTGACGATGTCCTCGATCGCCCAGAAGCAGGACATATCCGACCCCGAAGTGGTGAAGTCATTTGCGGCAGTCGCGGCCACCGAAAGGCGGCTCGTGGCGCTGTACCTGCTGACGGTTGCCGACGTCCGCGGCACCAGCCCGAAGGTGTGGAACGCGTGGAAGGCGAAATTGCTCGAGGACCTGTTCCGCTCGACGCGGCGACTGCTGACCGGCGGCGAGCTGAAGCTGGACTCTGCGGTCGCCGATACGCAGGCCGAGGCAATGCGCCTTCTGCGCCTCTACGCGCTTTCGGATACCGTCAAGGATCGATTCTGGTCCCAGCTCGACACTGCGTATTTCCTGCGCCACGACGCCCAGGAAATCGCATGGCAGACCCGCAACCTCCACTATCGCGTCGACACCCCGAAGGCAGTGGTGCGCGCCCGGCTTTCGAGCTTCGGCGAAGGCCTGCAGGTGATGATCTACACGCCTGACCGCAAGGAACTCTTCGCGCGCATCTGCGGCTATTTCGAGCGCGCCAATTTCAACATCGTCGAAGCGAAGATCCACACCACCCGTCACGGGTATGCGCTGGACACTTTCCTGATCATGGGTCGCGGCAAGGCGGCGCATTACCGCGACATGATCAGCATGATCGAGTCGGAGCTCGCGCTCGAGCTTGCCTCCGAGACTCCGCTCGGCCCGTCGGCGCGCGGCCGGGTCTCCAGGCGCGTGAAGCACTTCCCGGTCACGCCGTCGGTCGACATACGGCCCGACGAGCGGGGTACCCTGCATGTGCTGTCCATAGTCGCGAGCGACCGTCCGGGGCTTCTGTACAGCATCGCACGCGTCCTCGCCCGCTACAACATCAACCTGCACAGCGCGAAGATCAACACGCTGGGTGACCGCGCCGAGGATGTGTTCCTGGTGGCGGGCGAGTCGCTGTCCAACCAGCGGGTGGTCCTGATGCTGGAGCAGGACCTGCTGGAGGAACTGCACGTCTAGCCTGCGTGCTCGGCGGCCGCGGGCGGCCTAGTCGTCCTGGATGTCGCGGTCCGGGAACAGGGCTTCGATGAAACCGAACCGGCGGAAATCGCGCACGCGCATAGGGTAGAGAATTCCGTCGAGGTGGTCGCATTCGTGCTGCACGACCCGCGCATGGAATCCCTGAGCCTGCCTGTCGATCGCAACGCCGGCGGCATCGAATCCGCGATAGCGCAGGCGTGCATGGCGCGGGACGACGCCCCTGAGTCCCGGCACCGAGAGGCAGCCTTCCCATCCCTCCTCCATGTCGCCGGAAAGCGGCTCGATCACCGGATTGATCAGGACGGTGTAGGGAACCTCCTCGGCATGTGGATACCGCGGGTTGTTCTTCACACCGAATACAACCACGCGCAACCCGACGCCGATCTGCGGCGCCGCGAGCCCGGCGCCGTCGAGGTGCGCCATCGTGTCGTGCATGTCCGCAAGAAGGGCGTGCAATTCCGGGGTATTGAAGTCCGCGACCGGCTTTGCAATCTGCAACAGCCGTTCGTCACCCATCTTCAGAACGTCGCGAATCATTGTGTGGCCATCCGATCGACAATCCTGCGCACCCTGCCCATCGCTTCCTCCAGCACCAATCCGATCGAATCCATCGACACTTCGCGGGCGCTGTCGCCGCGACCGGCCGCGTGGTTCGCCACCACTGCGATCGCCGCATACTCCAGGCCGAGTTCACGGGCCAGTGCCGCTTCCGGCATGCCGGTCATGCCCACCAGATCCGCGCCGTCGCGCTCGAGGCGGTCGATCTCGGCCGCGGTCTCGAGACGCGGCCCCTGGGTAGTGGCATAGACGCCGCCGTCGGTCACCTTCTCGGCGCAGGCGGCCGCGGCCCGCAGGATATCGCTGCGCAAGCCGGGCGTGTAGGGATTCGTGAAGTCGATGTGGGTCACGCGGATGCCTGGTCCCTGGAAAAAGGTCGATCGGCGTCCCCACGTATAGTCGATGATCTGGCTTGGGACGACCAGCGCACCCGGCCCGAATCCCTTGCGGATTCCTCCGACCGCCGCGACCGACACGATTTTGGTCACCTTCTGTTCCTTCAGCATCCACAGATTCGCACAGTAGTTGATCTCGTGCGGCGCAATGGTGTGCCCGTCGCCGTGACGCGCGAGGAATGCCACCGGTCGCCCGCCGATGACACCCAGCGTGAGCGGCGCGGACGGTTCGCCATACGGCGTACCCACGGCCTGTCGGCGCACCTGCCGGAGGCTGGCCAGCTGGGAAAGCCCGCTCCCCCCGATGATTGCGAGCATCGTCACTCCTCCCTGAGCGCGTAGATTTCGGGCAGGTTGCGCCAGAGTCCGCGTGCATCCATCCCGCAGCCGAATACGAAACGGTCCGGTACCTGCAGCCCGACGAAATCGGCCGCAATCGGCTTGGCACCGGGCAGCCTTTTTTCGACGAGCACGGCGCAATGGAACCCGCTCGCGCCCTGCCCGAGGATCCGGTCGCGGATCGCGACCATCGTCTGGCCCCCATCGAGGATGTCATCCAGCACAAGGACGGTCCGACCCCGCACGGTGGGCGGAGGCGGGACCCGCCACTCGACTTCCTCGCCGACCGTGGCTGAACCGTACCGCGTGACGTGGATATAGTCGAAATCGAGCGGAAAGTGCAAAAGCGGAAGGAGCTGGCCGGCGAAATAGACCGCCCCCCCCATTACCGCGAGCACAAGCGGGTACCTGTCGCCCAGTTCGGAGGAAATTTCGCCTGCAACCTTCCTGATCGCGCAGCTGACCTCCTCGCCAGTGCACACAAGGTCCGCCGTGCGCAGGCACTGCCACGCCAGCGCAGAGTCAGGCATCCGATTTCCGCCGGGCAAGAAATTCGGCGAACGCCGTTCCGACTTCGGGATGGCGCAGGCCCAATTCGACGGTGGCCTTGAGATAGCCGAGCTTGGACCCGCAGTCATACCGGTCACCGGAAAAACGGTAGGCGAGGACGCGCTCTTCGGCGAGAAGTGCGGAAATCGCGTCGGTGAGCTGGATTTCCCCGCCCCGGCCCGGCTTGGCTGCCGCGAGGTAAGTAAAAACGCGCGGCGTCAACACGTAACGCCCGACGACCGCGAGCGTCGAGGGCGCCTCGGCGGGGACCGGCTTCTCGACAATCGCCTTGATTGCGGTAAGCCGGCTGCCGGGATGCTCCGGGTCGACGATCCCGTAGCTTGCCGTCTTTTCGGCCGGCACGTCCTCCACGCCGAGCATCGAGCATTGCTCGCGCTGGAAGAGCGCGGCCATCTGCGCCATGACCGGCGGTTCGGCGGCGATCAGGTCGTCGGCCAGAACCACTGCGAATGCTTCGTCACCGATCGCCGGCTGGGCGCAAAGCACTGCGTGACCGAGCCCCAGCGGCTCGGCCTGGCGGATATAGATGCAGCGGCACCCCGGCGGCAATACCTGCCGGACCAGGTCGAGGAGTTCCTGCTTTCCCTTGGCGGCCAATTCGCTTTCCATCTCGTAGGCCTTGTCGAAATGATCCTCGATGGCGCGCTTGTTGCGGCCGGTGATGAAGACCATGTCGGTAATGCCCGCCGCCGCCGCCTCTTCGACGGCGTACTGGATCAGCGGCTTGTCCACGATGGACATCATTTCCTTGGGGCTTGCCTTGGTGGCCGGCAGGAAGCGGCTGCCCAGGCCGGCGACCGGGAAGATGGCTTTTCTCAGCGCGCGAGTCATTGTCGCTCCGTCCCTTCCATCAGTTGCAGGAATTCCTGTTCGTCGATCACCTTCACGCCCAGGGAACGCGCCTTGTCGAGCTTGCTGCCAGCGTCCGCGCCTGCGACGACGTAATCCGTCTTCTTCGACACTGAGCCGGAAACCTTGTCGCCCCTGGCCTCGATCATGGCACGGGCTTCGTCACGGGACATCGTCGGCAACGTTCCGGTAAGCACGAAAGTCCTCTTCGCCCGGCCGGGAGTATCCCTCCTTCCGTCAGCCTCCTTCCACTTGATCCCGGCCTCCCGGAGGCTCCCGATGACCTCGAGGTTGTGCGGCTCATCGAAGAACTGGCGAATCGAACCCGCCACGACCGGCCCCACGTCCGGCACCGACTCGAGCGATTCGAGGCTCGCCGCCATCAACCCGTCGAGGTTGCCGAAATGCGCGGCAAGATCACGTGCCGTGCTCTCGCCGACATTCCGGATCCCCAACGCAAAGATGAAACGCTGCAAGGTCGTCGAGCGTGATCTGTCCAGGGCCGCCAGAAGGTTGGCTGCCGACTTCTCCGCCATCCGGTCGAGTCGGGACAATTGCTCGATCCCGAGCTTGTACAAATCGGCCGGGGTACGCACCAATCCGCCATCCACGAGTTGGTCGACCAGTTTTTCGCCGAGGCCCTCGATATCGAGCGCCCTGCGGCCGGCGAAATGCAGCAGCGCCTGCTTTCTCTGCGCGGCGCAGAACAACCCTCCCGAGCATCGCGCGACCGCCTCGTCCGGCGACTTGGTGACCGCCGAGCCACAAACGGGACACTTGGCAGGCATCGAGAATCGCGCGCTTCCTCCCGGCCTCTTGTCGAAGACTACCGATACGACTTCCGGAATGACGTCGCCGGCGCGGCGTACGATCACTGTATCCCCGACGCGCACGTCCTTGCGATGAAGTTCGTCCTCGTTGTGCAGCGTCGCATTCGTTACCGTCACTCCACCGACGAAGACGGGCTTCAGGCGCGCGACCGGCGTGATCGCCCCGGTGCGCCCGACCTGCACGTCGATCCCGAGCACCTGGGTGAGTTCCTCCTCGGCAGGATACTTGTGCGCAATCGCGAATCGGGGCGCGCGCGAGACGAATCCGAGTTGCCGTTGCCAGTCGAGCCGGTTCACTTTGTAGACGACGCCGTCGATCGCATAGGGCAAGCGGTCGCGCAATTGACCGATCTTCGCGAAATACCGGAGCAACCCTTCGACCCCGCGAACCGTCGAACGCTCGTCGGCGACCGGGAACCCCAAATCCGACAAATGGTCGAGGATCCCGGAATGCGTCTGGAGGGCGGGGTCCGGTGTCGCGACCGCGTAGGCGAAGAAGCGCAGTCGGCGGCGCGAAGTCATGCGTGAGTCGAGCTGGCGCAGGCTGCCGGCGGCTGCATTTCGCGGATTGGCGAACTCCTTTTCGCCAGCCGCGCGCTGGCGCTCGTTCAGCCTTTCGAAGTCCCGCCGGAACATGAGCACCTCGCCGCGCACCTCGAGATCGGCACGCGCCGCGCGCCCGCGCAGGCGCAGCGGAATCGAATGCACGGTTCGCAGGTTCGGGGTTACGTCCTCCCCCGTGGTGCCGTCGCCACGCGTCGCGCCCTGCACGAATACGCCGTCGCTGTAAGACAGGCTGATCGCCAAGCCGTCAAACTTCGGCTCGACCGCGTATTCGACGTCTTCGACCGCAAGGGCCTTGCGCACCCGCTCGTCAAAGGCCCGGACCTCGTCTTCGGAGAACGCGTTGTTCAGCGAGAGCATCGGCACGCGGTGCGTGACTTCGGCGAATTGCGCAAGCGGGCCCGCACCGACGCGCAGCGTCGGCGAATCCGGGACCGCGAGTTCCGGGTGTGAGGCCTCGATTTCCTGCAGGCGCCGGAACAACCGGTCGTATTCCGCGTCAGGGATGCTCGGCTGGTCGAGCACGTAATAGCGCCGGTTGTGTTCCTCGATCTCGCGGCGCAACGCCTCCGCCTCCTCGCGCAACGGCCTCTGGTTGGCCATCTGCGGAACTCAGGAAAACAGCCGGAGCGCGAGCGCGCTGCCGGGTGCGATTCCTTGTGCTTCCAGGTTCCGGCGCACGACCAGGAGCTGGGCGTTGATCGCCGCGACCGCGCGCTCGTCGAGCGGCTGGTTGTTGTCGTCCACCAGCGTACCCCCGAGCAATTGGGCGAGTTGCCGCCCGAACCTGAGCATTGCGTCGAAAGTGCGCTGCGTCTCAGGAGCCCGGGGTACGTCCATCGACAAGGTCAGCGCCTGGGGCGCGGCATCCTTCATCGTGGCCGGCACGAACCTTGTACCGGCCCGATCGGCGAGGTCGTAGAGCTCGCGGCCGTCCTCGTCGCTCAGCACGAATCGACCGCGCGCATCCATGACAAAGCCGGCAGCCTCCGCGGCGGCCCTCACTTTCGTTCCTGCGAACGACGACCCGGGTGCGGCAACCACGTGGAACGCCACCTGGATGTCCGCGTCGGCGCAGACTGCGTCGATCGCGCGGGCCGCATCGAGCGAATCGCGCATCTCGGGTGCTTTCGCCGAAAACTGCAGCCCGGCGGCAAGCGTTTCGGCCGCGGACCGGAATTCGAGGAGTTCGCCTTCGCTCAGGACGCCATTGCGGCTGACGAGCTGCAGGGCCGCCTCCAGCCTGCCGCTGGCCGCACCGGCGGCAATCGGCACCCATTGGCCGTCGACGAGGCCGGCAAGCATCACGCGGCGCGGAAAGCGCTTTTCCATTCCCGCCCAAAGCTCTGCCAGCGAAGCGGGATCGACAGCCGGATCACCGCTCATTTCGACGACGTAGTCGATGCGGGCGTCAGGCATGGCCGACCCGCGGATCTCCGCCGTGGATTTCGGAGGCGGTGCGACTGGCGGTGGCGGCGCGAGTACCGGCTCCACCCGCCCCTCTTGGTCCGCGCCCACCCTCGCCGCCGGCATCGGTTCGGCGTTCCCGCCGACCAATACATCCGGGTGACGCGACCGGAACGCCTCGCCGGCCGCCTTGCCGGCGCGGTATTCCTGCCATTTGTTGTATGCGAACACGGCCACCACCGCGAGTGCGCCTATGACGAGAAGGCCTGCCTGGAATTCGCTCATGGCGGCCGGCCGGTCAGGCCGCGAGCTCCTCTCGCATGCGCAGGGCCTCGTCGATATCCACCGCCACGACGCGTGATACACCCGATTCCTGCATGGTCACGCCGACGAGCTGGCTCGCCATTTCCATGGTGATCTTGTTGTGGCTGATGTAGAGAAACTGCGTCTGCGACGACATTTTCTTCACCAGTTCACAGAACCGCTGGGTGTTCGAATCGTCCAGCGGCGCGTCGACCTCGTCGAGAAGGCAGAAGGGCGCCGGATTGAGCTGGAACAGCGCAAAGACGAGCGAAATCGCAGTCAGCGCCTTTTCGCCGCCGGACAGGAGATGGATGCTGCTGTTGCGCTTGCCCGGAGGCTGCGCCATCACCTGCACACCGGCGTCGAGGATTTCCTCGCCGGTCATGATCAGCCTGGCCTCCCCGCCTCCAAACAACATCGGGAAAAGCGAGCCGAAATGCCGGTTGACGCTCTCGAACGTTTCCCGCAAGAGTTCGCGCGTTTCGCGATCGATCCGCCGGATCGCGTCTTCCAGAGTCTTGACCGCCTCTTCCAGATCGGCGGATTGCGAGTCGAGGAATCCCTTGCGTTCGCTGCTCGTCTTCAGCTCATCGAGGGCGGCAAGGTTGACCGCACCCAGCTCGGCGATCGCCTGGTTGAGCCGGGTGATTTCGGACTGAAGCGCCGACGGCCGCGGTGCGTTCTCGGCTTCGATTGCAAGCCTGGCATCGTCCGCGCCCGCCTCGGCGAGCTGGACCGCGAATTGCTCGTGGTTGATCCTGGCGGCCTGCTCCTTGAGCCTGAGTTCCCCGATGCGCTCACGCAGCGGCTCCATTCGTGCCTCGACCTGCGAACCCTCTTCTTCGAGAGCACGCAAGGCGGAAGCGGCGGCCTCCACGGTATTGCGCGCCTCCGACAGCGTCTTTTCGCATCCGATGCGCGCCTCGATCGCCCGGTCGAGCGCCTCGCGCACTTCGGGGATCGGGTCGACGGCCAACTCCTCGGTCAATTTGACCACATCGAGGTCTGCACGCTCGATCTGCTGATCGATGATCTTGACCGAATTGTCGATCTCGCTGATCTTGGAAACGCATTCACGCTCGGCAAAGACCGCTTCCTGGGCGGCACGCTCCGCCTGCTGGAGTGCGCGCCGCTGGTCGGTCAGGGCCATTTCGGCTGCGGCATGCGCAGCCCTTATCTCCTCCAGGCCCGACTTCAATACCGAGATTTCCGCGCCGATCCGCTCGATCGCGCCGCGGATTTCGGCCTTCCTCCCGAGCACCTTCTGCATTTCGGCGGCAATGCCTTCGAGTTCCGTGCCGATCTGGCCACTGCGTTCGCGGTACCTGTCGGCGGCCTGCGCCAGCTTGAGAAGCTCGATGTTCGCTTCGTGCGCACTGCCCTGGAGCTCGGCCGCCGCATCTCGCGCTGCCGCCAGTTCCGCCTGCTTGGACGCCAAGCCCTGCTCGCACTGGTCCACGTTGCTGCGCGCGGCCTCGAGTTGCAAGCGCAGCGCCGCGGCGCGTTCGTCGAGCGATTCGATCTGCGCCTGGCGCACGAGGAGGCCCGAATCCGTAGCATCGGGCGCGTGAAGACTGACGGTATGCCGCGAAAAGCGGTGACCCTCGCGGTTGACAAGCGAAACGCCGTGCGGCAAGGCAGCCCGCGCCTGCGGCGACGGAATCCCCTCTACGGCGTGAACGCCCGACAGCCAGTCCGATATCGCGCCGCCAATGCCCGCATCGTTCGCGGTGACCTTGCCTGCGAGCGGCTCGCAGCCCTCCAGCCAGTCGGCCTGGTGCTGGTCGGATCGCGCATAGAAGCTGGCCTTGGCCGGCGGCCTGTCGCTGACGAGGCCGTACAACGCATCCTCGGAGCCAAGTTCGTGCGCATGCAAGCGCTCGCGAAGCACGGCCTCGACCGCCGTTTCCCAGCCCGATTCGATGCGCACCTTTTCCCAGAATCGCGAAGAACCAGCCACTCCATGGCGCTCCAGCCACTCGACCAGCTTGCCGTCCTCTGCCATCGACTCCTGCACCTGCCGCAGCGTTGCCAGCTGTGCCTCCGCAGCACTGTGCTCACGCAATGCGTCGTTCAGCCGCGCCACGGCGGACTGGCGTTCGCGGTCCAGCACGCCGCACGCCTCCTGCAGCGCCGTCGTCCCGGCCTGCGCGGCCTCGATTTCCCGCCCAAGTTCCTCGACCCGGCGCTCGTGCTCCTGCTGCGCCTGGATATCAGGCCGGTCGAGCGTCTCGAGTTCCGCCCTGAGCCGCTGCTCTCGCTGCTCGAGCGCCTGGACGGATCGATCGGCGTGCCCCAGGTTGGTCTGTTCCAGCTGGTAGCGGCTTTCGGCCTGCATCGCCTGACTGCGCATCTCGTTCAGCCGATCCTGCGCGACGCGGAAGCCTTGCTCGCAATGAGGCAGTTTTTCGCTTTCGGCGGCCAGGGCCTGCTGCGATTCCACGACCCTTCGCCTCGCTCCGACCTGGCGGTTCGCCCACATGTGCAGCGCCTGCGTGAGCTGCGATCGCTGCTCTCGCCACGAACCGAGCTGGGCGCGCAATTCGACATGCCGGTTCTCCAGCCTCTGCCGCGTTTCCTCGACGTGACGAAGCTCGGATTCGTGCCGTGCGACTTCGGAATTCGCTCCGTAAAGCGCAGCCTGCGCAGCGTTCAGCCCATCGCCCGCGGTGTAATGCGCGCTCCGGGCCGTCTCGATGCGGCTCTCGATCTCCCTGAGGCTTGCGGTCTCCGATTCGAGTTCGTTGGTCGCGCGCTGGATTTCCTGGGCATGACGCTCGCGCTCGGCCGCCGCGTCGCGCCTGCGCAGGAACCACAGCAGTTGCTGCTTGGTCTGCAGTTCGGTCTGGAATTCCTGGTAACGCCCGGCCACTTCGGCCTGCTTTTCGAGCTTCTCGATCTGGCCGCCCAGCTCGGTGCGGATGTCGGTCAC
This sequence comes from uncultured Bordetella sp., assembly GCA_964599095.1. GTDB lineage: Bacteria > Pseudomonadota > Gammaproteobacteria > Burkholderiales > SG8-39 > SZAS-79. Next base: position 82,323 of record CAZREB010000012.1, on the reverse strand, counting down.
CCTGGCCAGGTTTTCGCGCGTGTCGGACAGGCGGTTCTCGGTCTCCCGCCGGCGTTCCTTGTATCTCGACACACCGGCGGCTTCCTCGAGGAATACGCGCAATTCTTCAGGCTTTGCCTCGATCACGCGCGAGATCATTCCCTGCTCGACGATCGCGTATGCGCGCGGACCCAGGCCCGTGCCGAGAAAGATGTCGGTGATGTCGCGCCGGCGCACGTGGGTGTTGTTGATGTAGTACGAGGAATCGCCGTCGCGCTGCAGGACCCGCTTTACGGCGATCTCCGCGTACTGCGACCACTGGCCGGCGGCGCGCCCGAGCGTGTTGTCGAATATGAGCTCCACGCTGGCGCGGGAATGCGGTTTCCGGTTGACCGAGCCGTTGAAGATCACGTCCATCATCGAATCCCCGCGCAAGGCGGAGGCGCGCGTTTCGCCGAGCACCCAGCGGACGGCGTCGATCACGTTGGACTTGCCGCAGCCGTTGGGGCCGACGATGCCGACCAGCTGTCCCGGGACATGGATCGGGGTGGGGTCGACGAACGACTTGAAACCTGAGAGCTTGATCTGGGTGAGACGCACGGAAGCTTTATTCGGAGTGTCTACAGGCCGCGGCGCGATCGGACTGCACTCGATTCGATCGACGATCGGCCACGGAAAATGAGCGCGCTATGATACCATTTTCATGCTCCCGTCCTTCCTCTCCCCCGCCACCATCCGCGCGTCGAAATGCCCTCCCGACCGAGCAGCAGGCTGCAGACTTTTCCAAATCCGAGCCCGGACCGGGATTACCGGATCCACATGGAGATCCCCGAGTTCAGTTGCCTGTGCCCGATGACCGGCCAGCCGGATTTCGCAAGGCTGCTGCTCGACTACGTGCCCGACAGATCCTGCGTCGAATTGAAATCGCTCAAGCTCTATGTGTGGTCGTACCGCGACCAGGGGGCCTTTCACGAAGCGGTGACGAATCGCATCCTGGGGGATCTTGTCGCCGCGACGCGCCCGCGCTACATGAGGCTGGCCGCAGTGTTCAACGTGCGCGGCGGAATATTCACAACGATCGTCGCCGACCACCGCAAGCGCGGATGGAAGCCTGCGCCGCACATACCACTGGAAACACTGGATTCTCTTGCACCCTGCGACCCGCATGTCCGCCAGTAACCCGGAACCGCCGGCACCGGCGGCCGGCCGCCCGGCCTTTTCCCTCAATCCGCGCCTCGCGAAGCTCCAGCCCTATCCGTTCGAGCGCCTGAGACTGCTGCTGGCAGGCCTCGTGCCCAACCCGGCGTATCAGGCAATCAACCTGTCGATCGGCGAGCCAAAGCATGCGACGCCCGAACTCGTCACATCCGCGCTGGTCGCCAACCTCGACGGATTGTCGGCCTATCCGGCCACCGCAGGCTTGCCGGAGTTGCGCGAAGCCATTTCCGCCTGGCTGATGCGCAGGTATGGCCTTGCCAAGGTGGATCCGGCCACCCAGGTCCTGCCGGTCAACGGATCGCGCGAGGCGCTGTTTGCGTTCGCGCAGACCGTGATCGACCCCTCGGGCGGCCGGGCGCTCGTTCTTTGCCCGAACCCTTTCTACCAGATCTACGAGGGCGCCGCCGTCCTCGCCGGCGCCTCCCCCGTGTTCCTGGATGCCACTGCAGGCACCGGATTCAAGCCCGACTATCGCTCGATCGACGAAGCCACCTGGCGCAACGTGCAGCTGGCCTACGCGTGCTCGCCTGCGAATCCCAGCGGCGCCGTCATGGGCCTGGAAGACTGGCGCGTGCTGTTCGAACTCTCGGATCGTCATGGCTTCGTGATCGCCTCGGACGAGTGCTACTCGGAGCTTTACTACGACGAAACCCGTCCGCCCATGGGCGCCCTCCAGGCGGCGACGCTGCTGGGCCGTGGCGATTTTGCGCGGCTGGTCGTCTTCTCCAGCCTGTCGAAGCGCTCGAATGCGCCTGGCATGCGGTCAGGCTTCGTGGCCGGCGATGCCGCGCTGCTCAAGAATTTCCTCCTCTACCGGACCTACCACGGCAGCGCGATGAGCGTCACCGTTCAGCGCGCCTCGATCGCGGCATGGCGCGACGAAGCCCACGTGGTTGCGAACCGCCGCCTATACGCGGAGAAGTACAAGGCCGTCCTGCCGCTCCTTCGCGAGCCCCTTGAAACCTCCATGCCCGAAGGCGGGTTCTACCTTTGGATCCGCACACCCATCGACGACGCGCAGTTCGCGAGCCGATTGCACCGCGAATATAATGTGCTCGTCCTCCCCGGCAGCTACCTGGGCCGCGAAAATGGCGGCACTAACCCGGGGCGAAACTATGTCCGCGTGGCCCTTGTCCAGCCCCTGGCGGACTGCGTCGAGGCGGCGGAACGCATCATGAAATTTTCGGAAGGCCTGTAACCCCATGCAAGACATGAAAGAAATAATCGACCGGGCTTGGGAGGATCGTAACGGCCTCAGCCCCTCTTCCTCACCGGCACCGGTGCGCGAAGCCGTCGAGCACGTGATTGCCGGCCTCGACGCCGGCACGCTTCGGGTCTGCGAAAAGCGCGACGGCACGTGGGTCACGCACCAGTGGATCAAGAAGGCGGTGCTGATCTCGTTCAGGCTCGCCGACAACGGCGTGATCGCCGGCGGCGGCACCCAGTACTTCGACAAGGTGCCGAGCAAGTTTTCGGCCTACGACGCCGGGCGTTTTTCCGCAGGTGGTTTTCGCGTGGTCCCGCCGGCGATGGCGCGGCGCGGCTCGTTCATTGCGAAGAACGTGGTATTGATGCCTTCCTACGTGAACATCGGTGCGTACGTGGACGAAGGCACGATGGTCGACACGTGGGCAACGGTCGGATCCTGCGCGCAAATCGGCAGGAACGTGCACCTGTCGGGCGGCGTAGGCATAGGCGGCGTGCTCGAACCGATCCAGGCGAACCCGGTCGTCATCGAGGACAACTGCTTCATCGGCGCCCGCTCCGAAGTCGTCGAGGGCGTGATCGTCGAGGAGAACAGCGTCCTGTCGATGGGAGTCTTCATCAGCCAGAGCACGCGGATCTACGACCGGACGTCGGGCGAAGTCACGTATGGCCGCGTTCCGTCCGGGTCGGTCGTAGTCCCGGGCACGCTGCCCTCGGCCGACGGCAAGTACGGCTTGTACTGCGCAGTCATCGTCAAGCGCGTGGATGCGCAGACTCGCGCCAAGACGAGCCTGAACGAATTGTTGCGCGGCGACTAGCCTAGCGTTCCAGCACCTTCCCGGGGGAGAATACTCATGTCGGCAATGAAGAGGCTGTTCCAGTTGATGGCCGAGAAGAAAGCCTCGGACATCTTCCTGTCGGTCGGCTCGCCGATCAACATCAAGATCAACGGCAATGCCGTCCCGGTCAACCAGACCGTGATGACCGCCGACGCCGTCAAGACGCTCCTGTACGAAGTCCTCAACGAAAAGCAGATCAAGGAATACGAAGAGGAACTGGAACTGAACACTGCGTACGCGCTCGAGGGCGTAGGCGCGTTCCGCATCAGCGCCTTCCGGCAGAAAGGCTCGCCAGCGGTCGTCGTGCGCTTCATCCCCGGCAGCATCCCCCCGCTCGACAGCCTGGGCGTGCCCGAAGTGCTCAAGGAGGTGATCATGGCCAAGCGCGGCCTGATCCTGATGGTGGGCGCCACCGGCTCCGGCAAATCGACCTCGCTTTCGGCGATGATCGACTACCGCAATGAGCGCAAAGCCGGCCACATCCTGACGCTCGAGGACCCGGTCGAGTTCATATTCCAGAACAAGAAATCGATCGTCAACCAGCGCGAAGTCGGGACCGACACCAAGAGCTTCAACATCGCACTGAAGAACGCACTCCGGCAGGCCCCGGACATCATCCTGATCGGCGAGATCCGCGACAAGGACACGATGGGCATGGCGCTCGCCTACGCGCAGTCCGGCCACCTCGCGCTGGCCACACTGCACGCGAACAACAGCTACCACGCGATGAACCGGATCATCAACTTCTACCCGCTCGAGAACAGGCCGAGCCTGTTGCTGGACCTCTCTGCCGCCCTCCAGTCGATCATCTCCCAGCGCCTGATCCGGACCAAGACCGGCGGCCGCATGGCGGCCGTCGAGGTGCTGCTCAACACCCGGCACGTGGCGGAACTGATCGAGAAGGGCGAGATCAACGAAATCAAGGAAGCCCTCGAGAAGAGCATGTCGCCGGGCTCGCAAACGTTCGAGCAGGCGCTGTTCAAACTCTTCATGGACGGGAAAATCTCCCAGGAAGAGGCCATGGCAAACGCCGATTCGGCGACCAACATGCTCTGGCTCATCAACCAGGCCACCGCGAGCGACATTACCGGCGCGGCGCCGGTTGCGCCCCCTCCCCCCGAAGCGGCCAAGCAGGAAGAAAAGAAAGAATCCATCTTCGCCGCGGCCGCGGCCGGCAGCACGTCGTTCGACGCGATCAAGATCGACGCCACCGCCGGTTGATCCTGCGCGAGGCGTCCCACTGAAGGCAGGTCCGTGAACCGGCCGAAGGCAGCCATGACGGTCGGAAAAGCGATCGACACCGTCACTCGCCGGCTGCGTGCGGCGAAACTCGCGTACGGGCACGGCACTTTCGATGCACGCGAGGAATCGGCCTGGCTCGTGCTCCATGCGTGCCGGATCTCACACGGCGAATTCGCGGGCAATATCGACCGGCCGGTGAGTCCCGTGGAAGCCCGCCGTCTCGAAAAGCTCGTCGAGCGAAGAATCCGCGAACGGATACCGGCTGCGTATCTCACGCGCCAAGCCTGGCTGGGCGAGCACCCATTCCACGTAGATCGGCGGGTAATCGTTCCGCGCTCCTTCATCGCCGAGCTCTTGCCCGGGACGATGGAAGTGTTCCTGCGCGGACCGGTCCGGAAGGCGCTGGACCTGTGCACCGGATCGGGCTGCCTGGCGATCCTGCTGGCCCTCGCCTTTCGGAATGCCACGGTCGATGCGGTCGACCTGTCTGCCGGCGCGCTCGCCGTGGCCAGGAAAAACATCGCCGCATACCGGCTGGGACGTCGCGTGAAGTCCTTGCGCTCCGACCTCTTCTCGTCTCTGGCCGAACGCCGCTACGACCTGATCGTCTCGAACCCGCCTTATGTAACCGAGGCGAGGATGCGCGGGCTCCCGGGCGAGTACCTCGCCGAACCGCGAATGGCGCTGGCCGGCGGGAAGGACGGGCTCCTGCTGGTTCGCCGGATCCTTTCACAGGCGAGAATGCACCTCAATCCGCGTGGCTTGCTGGTCTGCGAAATCGGGCACAACCGCAGGGCGCTGGAACGAGCTTTCCCGAGGCTGCCCTTCACCTGGCTGGAAACCAGCGCCGGCGACGGCTTCGTGTTCATGCTTGAGCGCGAACATCTGCCCGAATAGGGTTTGCTCGCCCGCAGGCAAGACCGGCGGGAAACTGGGGTGGCCGATGGGATTCGAACCCACAACAACCAGAATCACAATCTGGGACTCTACCGTTGAGCTACGGCCACCACTGACTGCGCTCGAAAAACCTTCTTGGCCTGCCCGGCGGGAATCGAACCCACAACCCCCAGCTTAGAAGGCTGGTGCTCTATCCGGTTGAGCTACGGGCAGCCGGGCACGCCATGATTCCATGCTTCACGCTGGTCGGGGTGAGAGGATTTGAACCTCCGACATCCTGGTCCCAAACCAGGCGCGCTACCAGGCTGCGCTACACCCCGAAAAGGGCACGAATAATACGCCGTTCCAACCCATGCGGCAACGCGCTTTGCACGCGGATGGAGTTGCTTGCGGCACGCATCCTTTTCTGCTACAAAGCCGCTTTCCTTTTTTCAGAACAGGACTTAAATGGCACTGGATTTGGCCCGGAAGAGCTTCACGCCGTACGCCCCGAAGAAGGGGGAGGAGTACATGAGCGCGAAGCAGCGTACGCACTTCCGCAAGATCCTCGAGCAGCTGAAGTCCGAGCTGTCCGAAGAGATCGACCGCACGGTGCACACGATGCAGGACGAGGCGACGGTATTCGCCGACCCGAACGACCGCGCCAGCCAGGAATCCGACATCGCGCTCGAGCTCCGCAACCGCGACCGCGAAAGGAAGCTCATCAAGAAGATCGACGAGACGATCGCCCGCATCGAGGCCGACGAGTACGGTTACTGCGACAGCTGCGGGGTCGAAATCGGGCTCAAGCGCCTGGAGGCCCGCCCGACCGCGACGCTGTGCATCGACTGCAAGACGCTCGATGAACTGAGGGAAAAGCAGGTCGCCAAGTAACGTTCGCGACCGGATGAAAAAGGGGCGCCGCGGCGCCCCTTTTCGTTTGCGGCAATCGAACTAGCTTTGCTGCGCGGCGGGCGCCGGCGCGTTGACCGCCTTCATCGACAGCCGCAGGCGCCCCTTGTCGTCGGCTTCGAGCACCTTGACCTTGACCGCCTGCCCCTCCTTGAGGTGGTCGGCGACCGCGTTGACCCGCTCGTTGCTGATCTGGGAAATGTGGAGCAGCCCGTCGCGGCCCGGCAGGATGCTGACGATCGCACCGAAGTCGAGCAGCCGCAGGACGGTGCCGTCGTAGACCTTGCCGACCTCGACGTCCTGGGTGAGTTCAAGGATCTTCTTCTTGGCCAGTTCGCCGCCGTCGGCGCTGGTCGATGCGATCGAGATCGTGCCGTCGTCCTGGATCTCGATCGTGGTGCCGGTCTCCTCCTGCAGGCCGCGGATTACGACGCCGCCCTTGCCGATCACGTCCCTGATCTTCTCGGGATTTATCTTGATCTTGATGATGCGCGGCGCGAACGTGGAGATCTCCGTGCGCGAGCCCTGCATCGCCTGCTTCATGTGCTCGAGGATGAACACGCGCCCCTCGCGCGCCTGGTTCAGCGCCACCAGCATGATCTCCTTGGTGATCGACTCGATCTTGAGGTCCATCTGGAGCGCGGTGATGCCCTTGTCGGTGCCGGCAACCTTGAAGTCCATGTCGCCCAGGTGGTCCTCGTCGCCGAGGATGTCGGTCAGCACCGCGAAGCGGTTGCCTTCCTTGATGAGGCCCATCGCGATGCCCGCCACGTGCGCCTTCATCGGCACGCCTGCGTCCATCAGGGCGAGACTGCCGCCGCACACCGAGGCCATGGAGGACGAGCCGTTCGATTCGGTGACTTCGGAGACGACCCGCATCGAATAGCCGAACTCCTCGGCCGACGGCAGAGTCGCAAGAAGCGCGCGCTTGGCAAGGCGACCGTGCCCGATCTCGCGGCGCTTCGATGCACCCATGCGCCCGGTTTCGCCGGTTGCGTACGGGGGCATGTTGTAGTGGAGCATGAAGCGGTCGCGGTACTCGCCCATCAGCGCATCGATGATCTGCTCGTCGCGGCCGGTGCCGAGCGTGGCAACGACCAGCGCCTGCGTTTCGCCGCGCGTGAAGAGCGCCGACCCGTGGGTCCGCGGCAGCACGCCGGTGCGGATGGTTATCGGACGCACGGTGCGCGTGTCGCGGCCGTCGATGCGCGGCTCGCCGTCGAGGATCTGGCTGCGCACGATGCTCGACTCGAGCGCGAAGCAGACGTCCTTCACCTCGTTCGTGTCCGGTCCCTGCTCGGTGCCCGCGCCTAGCTGGTTGAATACGTTCTTCCAGATCGCGTCGATCGCCGTCGAGCGGGCCTGCTTTTGCTTCATCTTGAAGGCTTCCCGCAGGTCTTTCTCGGCGAGTTCCTTGACGCGTGCAACCAGGGCCTCGTTCTTTTCCGGCGGTGCCCAGTCCCACGAAGGCTTGCCGGCGACTTCGGCAAGGCCGTGGATCGCTTCGATAGCCGCCTGCATCTGCTCGTGGCCGAACGTCACGGCACCAAGCATTACGTCTTCCGAAAGCTCCATTGCCTCGGACTCGACCATCAGCACGCCCTGCTCGGTGCCGGCCACAACCAGGTTGAGCTGCGAATCCTTGAGTGCGCTGGCGGTCGGGTTGAGTACGTACTGGCCGTTGATGTAGCCGACGCGGGCTGCGCCAATCGGCCCGTTGAACGGGATCCCGGACAGCGTCAGCGCCGCGGACACAGCGATCATCGAAACGATATCCGGGTCGATTTCCGGGTTGCACGACATGACCGTCGCGACCACCTGCACCTCGTTGTAGAAGCCGTCCGGGAAGAGCGGGCGGATCGGGCGATCGATCAGCCGGCAGGTCAGCGTCTCCTTCTCGGACGGCCGTCCCTCGCGCTTGAAAAAGCCCCCGGGGATCTTGCCCGCGGCATAGGTCTTTTCGACATAGTCCACGGTCAGCGGGAAGAAGTCCTGGCCGGGCTTCGCCTCTTTCTTCGCCACGACGGTGGCGAGCACCACGGTATCGTCGATCGTGCAAAGGACGGCGCCGTGCGACTGGCGGGCGATCTCGCCGGTCTCCAGGGTGACCTGTTGCGAGCCGTACGTGAATGTCTTCTTGATCGGATTCAAGGGAATTTCCTTAATTGGAACTGGTTGGGTCGCGCGCCCGGGCGCGGGGCATCAGGCCCCACGGGCGGCGACAATAGGTGACGAGCGAACGCCGAAAACAAAAACGCTCACCAAATCGATGAGCGTTTCCGGGCGAAACATCCTGGGGCTACTTGCGCAGTCCGAGCCGCTCGATCACGTTGCGGTACTTGTCCGCATCCGTGCGCTTCAGGTAGTCGAGCAGCTTGCGACGCTGGCTGACCATCTTCAGCAGACCGCGGCGCGAATGGAAATCCTTGGTATGGCCCTTGAAATGCTCGGTGAGCCCGTTGATGCGCTCGGTGAGAAGGGCAACCTGTACCTCTGACGAGCCGGTGTCGGTGACCGCCCGCTGGAATTGTTTGACGACTTGCGCTTTTTGCGCGGCCTGCAAAGCCATGTTTTCTCCTTGCGAAACGGAAAGTTTAGCTGATTTTGGCTGGTAATTGCAAGTTTTCCGATGAATTTCAGCCGGTTGGCGCATCCTTGTTGTATTCGGCCAACAGGCGCCGCGGGGCCAGCCAGCCCTCTTTGGTCACCTCACCCAACCCAAGGAAGCGTTGTTCGGCTCCATAGGCCCGGAAGATGCCGATTCCCAGGCCGGCGACCGCGACCGCCTGCCCGTGCCTGAACCGGCTCTCGGTCCCGGGGTCGAGTTCGACCCCGGCAAACTGCCCGAGGATTCCGTCCGGAGGCACCAGGCAGGCATCCCGCTCCGGTTCGGTCATCGCTTGGAGCGCGTCAAGGGGCGTCGCCTGAGCAATGCCGAAGGCGCCGGTGGCGATGCGTCGGAGCGCGCAGAGGTGTGCCCCGCAGCCCAAGGCCGCGCCGATGTCCTCCGCCAGCGTGCGCACATAGGTGCCTTTGCTGCATTGGACCCGGAGGGTGGCCCGCGGCGGATCGAAGGAAAGCAGCTCCAGCGCGAAGATCCGGATCGTGCGCGGCGCCCGTTCGACGCTTTCGCCGCGTCGGGCCAGCACATAGAGCGGCGTGCCGTCACGCTTGAGGGCCGAATGCATCGGCGGCACCTGGGCCTGGGCGCCGACGAAGCGACCCAGCACCGACGAAAGCGCCTCGCGGGACACCTCAACCGGCCTGCGGTCGAGGACTTCCCCTTCTGCATCGGCCGTGGAAGTGGTGACGCCGAGGCAGAGTTCCGCGTCGTAACCCTTGGGCGCCTCGAGCAGGTATCCCGAAAATTTCGTCGCATCGCCGAGCAGCACCGGCAGCAGGCCCGAAGCCAGCGGATCGAGCGTGCCGGCATGGCCCGCCTTTTCCGCACGATAGAGGCGCTTCACCGCCTGCAGCGCGTGATTCGAGGAAATCCCGCGGGGCTTGTCGAGCAGGAACACACCGGTCACGTGCCTGCGGGGGGGCCGTGCAGGCTTCGGACCCGACGCCGCTTCAGCCTTCGGTGGTGTCTGCGGGCTTGGCAGGATTGTCTTTGTTCGCGCTGTCGATGAGCCGGGAAAGCCTGTCGCCGCGCTCGACCGACTCGTCGTAGGCGAACTTCAGTTCGGGCGTCGTCCAGAGCTTGACCCGCTTGCCGAGCTGGGTCCGCAGGAACCCGGTCGCGCGCCCGAGGCCGGCCTTGGCGGCCTCGACATGATTGCTGTCGAGGCAGGTGAAATAGACGGTGGCGTACGCGCAGTCGGGCGATACGTCGACCGAAGTGAGCGTGATAAGGCCGACCCGCGGGTCGCGCAGTTCCCGGTGGATGATTTCCGAGAGCTCGCGCTGGATCTGGTCGCCGACCTTCTGCGATCGTCCCGAGGAACGGGCCATGGCCGCGGCGCGCCTACAGCGTGCGCGCCACCTCCTGCACCTCGAACACCTCGAACTGGTCGCCCTCGTTGATGTCGTTGAAATTCTTCAGCGAGATACCGCACTCGAAGCCGGCCTTGACCTCGCGCTGGTCGTCCTTGAACCGCTTGAGCGCATCGATCTCGCCCGTATGGATCACGACGTTGTCGCGCAGCACCCGGACCTGGGAATTGCGCCGCACCAGTCCTTCGAGCACGTAGCAGCCGGCGACCGTGCCGACCTTGGAGATGCGGAATACCTGGCGCACTTCCACCAGGCCGAGCACGCTCTCCTTCTTCTCCGGCGAGAGCATCCCGGACAGCGCAGCCTTGATCTCGTCGACCGCATCGTAAATGATGTTGTAGTAGCGGACGTCGACGCCGGACGACTCGATCAGTTTCCTCGCGGTGACGTCGGCGCGCGTATTGAAGCCGATGATCACCGCGCGCGAAGCCATGGCAAGGTTGACGTCGGACTCGGTGATGCCGCCGACACCCGAATGGACCACGGTGACTTTCACCTCTTCGTTCGAGAGGCGCGACAGCGCGTGGACCAGCGCCTCCTGCGAGCCCTGCACGTCGGACTTCACGACCAGCGCGAGGGTCTTCTTGCCCCCCTCGCCCATGTTCTCGAAGATGCCGTCGAGCTTGGCCGCGCGCTGCTTGGCAAGCTTCACGTCGCGGAACTTGCCCTGGCGGAACAGCGCGATTTCGCGCGCCTTGCGCTCGTCGGTCAGGACCGCCATCTCCTCTCCTGCCTGCGGTACGTCCGACAGTCCCTGGATCTCGACCGGGATCGAGGGACCCGCGCTTTGCACCGGGCGGCCAGCTTCGTCGAGCATCGCGCGCACGCGACCGAAGACCGAACCGGTAAGCACCACATCGCCGCGCTTCAGCGTGCCCGACTGCACCAGCAGCGTCGCCACCGGACCGCGTCCCTTGTCGAGCCTCGCCTCGATCACGACGCCCTTGGCCAGCGCGTCCACCGGGGCCTTCAATTCGAGAACTTCGGCCTGGAGCAGTACGTGCTCGAGGAGGTCGTCGATGCCCTGGCCGGTCTTTGCAGACACCGGCACGAACGGGGACTCTCCGCCGTACTCCTCGGGGATCACCCCGTGGCCGACCAGTTCCTGCCGGACCCTTTCGGGATTCGCCTCGGGCTTGTCGATCTTGTTCATCGCGACCACGATCGGCACGCCGGCCGCCTTGGCGTGGTTGATCGCCTCGATCGTCTGCGGCATGACGCCGTCATCGGCGGCCACGACCAGGACGACGATGTCCGTCGCCTTCGCGCCGCGGGCGCGCATTGCCGTGAACGCCTCGTGACCCGGCGTATCGAGGAAGGTGACGACGCCCCGCGCAGTCTCGACGTGGTAGGCGCCGATGTGCTGGGTGATGCCGCCGGCCTCGCCGGCCGCCACCTTGGTGCGGCGGATATAGTCCAGCAGCGACGTCTTGCCGTGATCGACGTGACCCATGACGGTGACCACCGGCGGGCGCGGGGACTGCTCCGCCGCAGCGGCGTCAGCGTTCTCGGCGATGTAGGCCTCCGGATCGTCCAGCTTGGCCGCCTTCGCCTTGTGACCCATTTCCTCGACGAGGATGATCGCAGTCTCCTGGTCGAGCACCTGGTTGATCGTGACCATGGAACCGAGCTTCATCAGCGCCTTGATCACCTCGGCCGCCTTGACCGACATCTTGTGCGCCAGCTCGCCGACCGTGATCGTCTCGGGAACCGCCACCTCGCGCACTACCGGTTCCACCGGTGCGGTGAAGGCGGTCGCTTCCGGCTCCGCGTGACCGGCCTTGTGGCGCCCGCCGCGCGCATGCCACCCGGCCACGCCGCCGCCGGCATCGCCGCGCGTCTTGATCATCCGGCGCCGGGCGGAATCGTCCTTGAGGACGGTCGTCGTCTTGACCTTCTTCGGCTTCTTGTCGGCCTTGGCTGCATCCGAGGCGCTCAGCTTGGGCTTGTGCAGCGTGCCTTCCGTCGCTGGTGCGGCGGCGGGCTTCAGGGCCGCCTCCGCCTTCGCTTTTTCGAGCGCAGCCTGGGCCTCGCGCTCGGCTGCCTTCTGCTCGGCTTCCCTGCGCTCGCGCTCCTGCTTTTCGCGCAGTTCGGCTTCCTGGATATCCGAGAGCTTCTTGTGGCGTCGCGCTTCTTCCCTGCGAAGCTCGATCTGCTTCGGATCCAGTCCGAACACGGGGGCCGGTGCAGCCGGGGGCGTCGCCGGCGTTGCCACCACGGGTGCGGCAGGTGCGGGCGCAGGTGCCGGTTCGGGCGCAACCGGCGCGGGCGCGGCCTTTGCCACCGGCGCCGCGGGCGCCGGCGCCGGGGGGGCGGCCGGCGGAACAGGCGCCGCCGCCACCGGGGCGGGCGGTGTCGCGGTCGCGACCGGCGGCGCTTCCACGACCGGGGCTTCGACCTCGGCCTCGTTCGGGTCGCGCTTGACGAATACGCGGCGCTTGCGGACCTCGACCTGGATCGTCCTCGCCTTGCCGGTCGAGTCGGATTTCTTGATCTCGCTGGTCTGCTTGCGCGTCAGCGTGATCTTGTTCTTGGGCTCCTGCGAGCCGTGCGAGCGGCGCAGGTATTCGAGCAGGCGCGACTTGTCCTGCTCGGTGAGCGAGTCCTCCGGGACCGCCTTGTTCACGCCCGCGGCCTTGAGCTGCTCCAGCAGGACGGCAGGCTGGACCTTGAGCTCGCTCGCGAACTGGGCGACGCTGGTCTGGGCCATGCTTACGATGCCTCCTTCTGCACTGTCGCCGGCTGTGCGGCGGGCTCGTCGGCGAACCAGTGCGCGCGGGCCGCCATGATGAGGCCCTTGGCGCGCTCTTCCTCGATACCCGTCAGTTCCGACAATTCATCCACCGCCAGGTCGGCGAGGTCGTCGCGCGTCTTCACGCCGCCCTCGGCCAGCTTGGCCGCCAGCGCGGTGTCCATCCCCTCGAGTTTGAGCAGGTTCTGGTCCACCCCCTCGACTTTTTCCTCGCTCGCGATCGCCTGCACCAGCAGCGCATTGCGGGCGCGGCTGCGCAGTTCGTTCACCGTGTCCTCGTCGAACGCGTCGATCTCGAGCATCTCGTTGATCGGTACGTAGGCAATTTCCTCCAGGGTCGAGAATCCCTCCTGGATCAGGATGTCGGCGACTTCCTCGTCGACGTCGATCTTCGCCATGAAGAGGTCCTTGATGCTCTGGCCCTCTTCCTGCTGCTTCTTCTCGGACTCTTCCTGCGTCATCAGGTTGAGCGTCCAGCCGGTGAGCTCGGAGGCGAGGCGCACGTTCTGCCCGCTGCGCCCGATCGCGATCGCGAGGTTCTCCTCGTCGACCACGACGTCCATGCTGTGCTTTTCCTCGTCGACCACGATCGAGCTCACTTCGGCCGGCGCCAGCGCACCGATCACGAACTGCGCGGGGTCCGCGGACCACAGCACGATGTCCACGCGCTCGCCGGCCAGTTCCTGGGTCACCGCCTGCACGCGCGAGCCGCGCATGCCTACGCACGTCCCGATCGGGTCGATCCGGCGGTCGTTGGTGTGCACCGCGATCTTGGCGCGCACGCCCGGGTCGCGGGCGGCCGACTTGATCTCGAGCAGGCCTTCCTCGATCTCCGGCACTTCGAGCTCGAACAGTTTCATGATGAACTCGGGCGCGGTGCGCGACAGGATCAGCTGCGGGCCCCGGGCCGAGCGGTCGATCTTCATTACCCAGGCCCGGACGCGATCGCCGATACGCAGGTTTTCCTTCGGAATCATGTGCTCGCGCGGAAGCAAGGCCTCGAGCCGGCCGGATTCGACGATCGCGCTGCCGCGCTCCATGCGCTTGACCGTGCCGGTGACCAGTTCGTCGCCACGCGACAGGAAGTCGTTCAGGATCTGCTCGCGCTCGGCGTCGCGGATCCGCTGCAGGATGACCTGCTTGGCGGTCTGTGCGCCGATGCGGCCGAATGGGACCTCCTCGATCTTCTCCTCGATGTACTCGTCCATCCGGGCATCGGGCTTCTTCTCCTGCGCCTCCTCGAGCGAAGTCATCTGGGCGGTGTTGTATTCCGGGGTGTCGTCCGGCACGATGTGCCAGCGGCGGAATGCCTCGTAGGCGCCCGTGTTGCGGTCGATCGCGACCCTGACGTCGACGTCGTCCGTGAAGCGCTTCTTGGTCGCCGAAGCGATCGCCATCTCGAGGGCGGCGAACACCGTGTCCCGATTGACGTTCTTCTCGCGCGCCAGCGCGTCCACCAGCAGCAGAATTTCCCGGCTCATCTTCCCACTCCCACCTATGCTTACAGGTCCGGAACGAGCCTGGCCCGTTCCACACCTTCGAGTTCAAGCGCAACCCTGGCGCCATCCACTTCCATCGACAACATCGGCCCGTCGACGCCCTGCAGCACGCCGACGAACCGCCTGCGCCCGTCCGGGCGCGCCTGCGCCATCCTCACGTCCGCCTTCTGACCGGCGAACCGTGCGAAGTCGGCCGGCTTGCGCAGCGGCCGGTCCAGCCCCGGCGACGAGACTTCGAGCCTTTCGTAATCCACCCCTTCGACCGCAAGGAACCGGGAAAGATGCCGGCTGACGTCGGCGCAGTCGTCCACCGTGATGCCGCCCGGCTTGTCGATGAAAATACGCAGGAAACGCCCGTGGTTGGACGCCTGAGCGTCCACCAGCTCGTAGCCCAGACCCGCAAGGGTCGGCTCCACTCTGCTTGCCAAGGGTCCCATCGCCTAACCAGCCCGCATCCCAGAAAAACGTCAGCCTTCGCACCGCGCAAATAAAAAATGGGCCGCAAAGCCCATTCCCAGATGCACTTCCCGGCCTGTCGCCAGCCCGCTCAATAAATCATTGGAAGTATAACGTATTTTGATCGTCCGGACAACGTCCGGGCAGGGTCAGGGCGTGCGGCCGGCCTCCTTCGACGCAGCCGGCGCCTGCAAAAGGCCGGCCACCCCGGCCGGATCGAGTTCGCGCCACTCCCCGGGCCGCAGGTCTTCCGGCAGCGTCACCGGCCCGTACCGCAGGCGCATCAGGCGGCTGACCTGCTTGCCCAGCGCCTCGATCAGCCGGCGGACCTCCCGGTTGCGCCCCTCCTTGAGGCTTACGCGGTACCACCGGTTGGAACCGTCGCCGCCGGCGGGCACCACTTTGCCGAAGGCGGCCTTGCCATCGTCGAGGATAACGCCGGTCCGAAGGCGTTCCACTTCCTCGTCGGTCAGGCCACCGAACACCCGCACCGCATATTCCCGCTCGAGCCCGTAGCGGGGGTGCATCATCCCGTTGGCCAGTTCACCGGAATTGGTGAACAGGAGCAGCCCGCTGGTGTTGTAGTCCAGGCGCCCGATCGACATCCACTTGGCGCCCTTGATCTTCGGCAGGTGCGCGAAGACGGTGGGCCGGCCTTGGGGGTCGTGGCGCGAAACCAGCTCGCCCTCGGGCTTGTGGTAGACCAGCACCCGGGTCTCTTCCGCGGCCTGCTCGAACACAAGCGGCTTGCCGTCCAGCTCTATCCTGTCGCGCTGGGTGGCACGATTGCCGAGCTGCGCCAGCTTGCCGTTCAGCATCAGCCGTCCGCCTTCGATCCAGTCCTCGATCTCCCGCCGCGAGCCGAATCCCGCCTGGGCCAGCAACTTCTGCAGGCGGACCGGCTCGGCCCCCGCGACCGCGGCACGCCGATGCACCCCCGCCTGGGTGCGGGAAACGCCCGCGCCTTCTTCCGGCGGGACGGGCCGGCCGGGCGCCCTAGGCGCCCGCCTCGGCGGGCGCAGCGGGGAGGCCGGCCGCGACTTCACCGGCGGGCTCATCCCCGGACCCGCGCGACGGCTCGGGCCCGGTCCGGGATTCGGCTTGCGCTTCGCCGGCGGCTTCTGTGGGGGGCGTTGTCTCAAGGGGCAGTGTCCTGGCGACTTCCTCTAGCGGCGGCAATTCCTGCAGGCTGCGCAGGCCAAGGTCGTCGAGGAAGGACTTCGTAGTGGCGTACAGGGCCGGGCGGCCCGGCGCTTCTCGATGGCCGACGACGTCGATCCAACCGCGATTCTCGAGTGTCTGCATTATTTGCGCCGATACGGCGACGCCACGGATATCTTCGATGTCGCCGCGGGTCACCGGCTGGCGATAGGCGATGATCGCCAGCGTCTCCATCACCGCGCGCGAGTACTTCGGGGCCTTGTCGGGAATCAGGCGGTCGACGAATTTCTGGAACTCCGGGCGCGTCTGGAAGCGCCAGCCGGTGGCGAGGTTCACGAGCTCGACGGCCCGGCCGGACCACTCCTCGCGCAGCTCGCCGAGCAGGCGCCGCAGCGTGTCCGCGCCGATGTCCTCCTCGAACAGGCGGCGGATCCCGTTCAGCGGTACGGGCTCCTGCGAGGCGAGGAGCGCCGCCTCGATGATGCGTTTGGCTTCAGTGGGATTGAGCATTGGCCAATTTTACGTAAATCGGGGCAAAGCATTCCGATTGGGTGATTTCGACCAGCGACTCCCTCGCCAGCTCGAGCAGCGCTATGAAAGTCACCACCAGGATCGGCGTCCCCTGCGCAACCTCGAAAAGCTCGGTGAACTCGCGTATCCCCTCTTCGTTCAGCTTGCGCAGGATGATCGTCATGTGCTCGCGCACCGAGAGCTGCTCCTTGGTCACGTGGTGGTGCGCCGAAAGGCGCGCGCGATGCAGGAGCGAGCGCCACGCATCGGCGAGATCCTGCGGGTTCACGTCCGGAAGCCGGTCGACCACGGTCTTCTCGATCCAGACCGAGATCGCCACCACGTCGCGGCCCACCTGCGGCAGCTCGTCGAGCATGCGCGCCGCCTTCTTCATCTGCTCGTATTCGAGCAGGCGACGCACCAGCTCGGCGCGCGGGTCCTCCTCCTCGCCCGCCACCGACGGCGGGCGCGGCAGCAGCATGCGCGACTTGATCTCGATCAGCATCGCGGCCATGACCAGGTAGTCGGCCGCCAGTTCGAGGTTCTTCGCGCGTGCCGCGTCGACGTACTCGAGGTACTGCCGCGTCAGCGGCGCCATCGCGATGTCGAGCACGTCGAGGTTCTGCTTGCGGATCAGGTACAGCAGCAGGTCGAGCGGCCCCTCGAACGCGTCGAGGAACACTTCGAGGGCATCCGGCGGAATATACAGGTCAAGCGGCAGCTGGATGAGGCGCTCGCCGTAGATCTTCGCCACGTGCGCAGGCTCTTCCCCGCCGGTCTCTTCGAGCGCAATGCCCTCCTGGGTCGCGGCCGCAGTCATCTCAGGACGCCGCGAGGCCCATGGCTTCGCGCACGTCGCGCATCGTCTCCGCAGCCATCCGGCGCGCCTTTTCGCAGCCGTCGGCGATGATGTTCTTCACCAGCGTCGGGTCGTCGAGGTATACCTGCGCCCGCTCGCGCATCGGCGCCTGCTCGGCCAGCACCGCGTCGATCACCGGTTGCTTGCAGTCCAGGCACCCGATACCGGCCGAGGTGCATCCCTTGCGCACCCAGTCCTTGCGGGCATCGTCCGAATACACGAGGTGGAACTGCCAAACCGGACAGACGTCGGGGTTTCCCTTGTCGGTGCGCTTCACGCGCGCCGGGTCCGTGGGCATCGTGCGGATCTTCTTCGTCACCGTGGCCGCGTCCTCGCGCAGCGAGATGTCGTTGCCGTACGATTTCGACATCTTCTGGCCGTCCAGGCCCGGCAGCCGGGATGCTTCGGTCAGCAGCGCATCGGGCTCGACGAGGATCTTCTTGCCGCTGCCCTCGAGCCACCCGAACAGCCTCTCCCTGTCGCCGCGCGGCAGGTTCTGGGTTTCCTCCAGCAGCACCCGCGCCGAGCCGAGCGCGTCTTCGTCGCCCTGTTCGAGGAACTTGGTGCGCAGTTCGTTGAACAGCCGCGCCTTCTTGCTGCCCATTTTCTTGACCGCCGCCTTGGCCTTGTCCTCGAACCCGGGCTCGCGGCCGTAGAGGTGGTTGAAGCGGCGCGCCACTTCGCGCGTGAATTCGACGTGCGGCACCTGGTCCTCCCCCACCGGCACCATGTTCGCGCGATAGATCAGGATGTCGGCGGACTGGAGCAGCGGGTAGCCCAGGAAGCCGTAGGTCGACAGGTCCTTGTGCGTGAGCTTCTCCTGCTGGTCCTTGTAGGTCGGCACTCGCTCGAGCCAGCCCAGCGGCGTGATCATCGACAGCAGCAGGTGCAGTTCGGCGTGCTCGGGCACCTGCGACTGGATGAAAAGCGTGGCCTGCGCCGGGTCGACGCCCGCGGCCAGCCAGTCGACGACCATGTCCCAGGTGTTCTGCTCGATCGACCCGGTTTCGTCGTAATTGGTCGTCAGCGCGTGCCAGTCGGCCACGAAGAACAGGCACGGGTATTCGGTCTGGAGCCTGGCCCAGTTCTTCAATACGCCGTGATAGTGGCCAAGGTGCAGCGCACCGGTCGGGCGCATTCCGGACAGGACTCGGGGTTCGTACATGGCGGCCTTAGAAGAATACGAACGCGTGGATCAGCGATTCGGAGAACACGAGCAGCGGCCCGAGCAGCGCGTCGAGCATGTTGGTCACGACGAGCACCAGCAGCACCGGGAGGCCCAGGGGCTCGAGCTTCGCGTAATGCCAGGACACGCGGTTGGGCAGCAGGCTCGCGAGGATCCGCCCGCCGTCGAGCGGCAGGATCGGCAGCAGGTTCAGGAACATGAAGATCAGGTTCACGCGCACGCCCGCTTCCGACATGCGCACCAGGGGCTCGGTGTAGGCGGTTTCGGGCAGGACCATTCCCGCCTTCAGCATCAGCGCCCAGCCGATCGCCATGACGAGATTGGCCGCCGGCCCGGCCGCGGCCACCCACGCCATGTGCTGCTTGGGCTTGCGCAATGCCGAGTAGTTGACCGGCACCGGCTTCGCCCAGCCGAACAGGAACCGGCCGCCCGACGCGAGCAGGATCGCCAGCGGCACGAGGACCGTGCCCACCAGGTCGACGTGGCGCATCGGGTTCAGACTGACGCGCCGCTCGGCAAACGCCGTCATGTCGCCGAAATGGCGCGCCACGTAGCCGTGCGCCGCCTCGTGCAGCGTGATCGCGAACAACACGGGCAGCGCGTAGAGGGCAATGGTCTGTATGAGTTGATTGATTTCCATCGCCGCGGGAGGAGCTTTGGGTCGCGATTTTAGCAGATGCGGCCCGGCGCCCCGCGCCGTGCAGCGACTCTACTCGACCGATTCGAGACCGAGCGCTTCGAGCGATCCGCCGCCCTCGCGGAGGACGACCGGCGAGTCGCCGGTCAGGTCCAGCACCGTACTCGGCACGATGCCGCAGTGCCCGGCATCCAGGATCAGGTCGATCTGGCGCTCCAGGCGCGCCCGGATGTCGCTCCCCTCCGAGATCGGCGCATCGTCACCGGGCACGAGCAGCGTCGCCGAAAGCATCGGTTCGCCCAGCTCGGCCAGCAACGCAAGCGCCACCGCGTGCTGCGGGACGCGCACGCCGATGGTCTTGCGGCGCGGATGCATCAGGCGGCGCGGAACCTCCCGCGTGGCGCGCAGGATGAACGTGTAGCTACCCGGTGTCGCCGCCTTCAGCAGCCGGTACTGCACGTTGTCGACGATCGCGTAGGTGGCGATTTCCGACAGGTCCCGGCACATCAGCGTCAGGTGGTGCCTGTCGTCGACCCCGCGCACGCGGCGCATCCGGTCCATCGCGTCCTTGTCGCCGATGTGGCAGCCGAGCGCGTAGCAGGAGTCCGTCGGGTAGGCGATCAGGCCGCCGTTGCGCACGATTTCGGCCGCCTGGCGAACCAGCCGCGCCTGCGGGTGCGTCGCATGGACGCTGAAGAACTGCGCCATCGCTCAGAGCGGCCAGTCGTGCCAGACCGGCGTCAGGCCTTTGACCAGGTGCGGCAGCTTCCCGAAATCGGCATAGCCCTCGCCGGGCGCATGAAAATCCGATCCCCGCGAGGCGAGGAAGCCCAGATCCCTCGCGATCTCGGCAAACATCCCGTACTGGTCGCGCGAGTGGCTCCCGGTGATGACTTCGATCGCGACACCGCCGGCGGTGCGGAATTCATTCATCAGGTCGCCGAGCGCGCCGGAAGAAAGCGAGTAGCGGCCGGGGTGCGCAAGCACCGCCTGCCCGCCGGCGGCGCGGATCCAGCCGACCGCGGTTACCAGATCAGTCCATTCGTGCGCGACATATCCCGGTTTGCCCGGGACCAGGAATCGCTTGAACGCCGACTTCGCGTCCGGCACGACGCCGGATTCGGCAAGGAAGCGCGCGAAGTGCGTGCGCCCGACCAGCCCGGGATTCGCCGCAAATTTCATCGCGCCTTCGAACGCACCGGCAACGCCGGCCTGCGCCAGCTCTTCGCCGATGCGCCGGGCGCGCTCGATGCGGCCGCTGCGCACCGACTCGATGCCGCCGGCGAGGACCGGATTGCCCGGGTCGATGCGCAATCCCACCACGTGGACGGTGGTCCCGCGCCAGGTCACCGACACCTCGACCCCGTCGATGAAGACGATCCCGGCCGCTTCGGCCGCCGCCCTCGCCGCATCGAGGCCGCCGATTTCGTCGTGGTCGGTCAGCGCGAGGACGTGCACGCCCTGCGCCACCGCGCGCGAAACGACCTCCGCGGGCGCAAGCACGCCGTCGGACACCGACGAATGGCAGTGCAGGTCGACGTCGCGGATTGCCCCGGCCATCACGCGTCCGTTTCGGCGAGGAAGCCTTCGATCAGCCGCGCGACCGCTTCCGGCTGGTCGTGGTGCAGCATGTGGCCGGCCGCCTGCACGGTCTCGTAGCGCAAAGTCTTGAACGCCGCGCGGCGCATCGCGTAGTCCTCGGAATCGATGCCGATCTGCTTGAGCGTCTTCGACTCGGACGCATCCACCCACAGCACCGGCGCCGTCACCTGCCGCCAGAAAGCCAGCATCTCCTCGATGCGCGACAACGTGGCGTTCACGATCTTGTGCGCCGGGTCACTGCGCAATTGGACGCCGCCGCCCGGCACTTCCCTGCCCCAGTGGCGCGCGAGAAACTCCGCGCGCTCGCGCAGCAGCCGGGGATTGTTCTTCTGCAGGCGGTCAGCGAGCGCGGCAAAGGTCTCATAGGGCCGCAACGCCGGCGGCTCGCGCAACTCGTTCAGCCAGCGCAGCAGCCGCGCCGGTGCCTGCTCCGGGTTGTTGCGCGACATCCCGAAGCCCTCGAGGTTGACGAATTTCGCAATCCGCTCGGGCCGCGTGCCCGCGTACACCGAGGCGACGTTGCCGCCGAGGCTGTGGCCGACGAGGTTGACCGGCTCGTCCGGCTGGATCTCCTGCAACACCTGGTCGAGGTCGGCCACGTAGTCGTGGAACCAGTAGGCATCGGCCTTGACCCAGTCGGTCAGGCCGTATCCGCGCCAATCGGGCGCATAGACCTCCCAGCCGGGATCGAGCGCATCGACGAGGAACTGGAACGAGGCCGACACGTCCATCCAGCCGTGCAGCAGCACCATCTTGCGCGAGGACCCGTCAGCCGGCTCGCCGGGCGGCCGCTCGCCCGGCCAGCGCCTCACGTGGTATCGCAGGCCGCGGATGTGGAAGAACAGGGAATCGCTCTGGCGCATGGGGGGGCGATGATATCAGCGGCGGGTGGCGCCTTGCGGGCCGCAGAACGCAAAGTCCACGCCGGGGCGGCGCCCGGACACGATTTCGGCAAGCGCGCGCCCCGACCCGCAGGCCAGCGTCCAGCCCAGCGTGCCGTGCCCGGTATTGAGGAACAGGTTCTCGAACCGCGTCCCGCCGATGACCGGGATATTGTTGGGCGTGGCGGGTCGCAATCCGGCCCAGTAGGCCACCTCGGCGCCGTCCGCGATTCCCGGAAATACGGTCAGCGTGCGTTCCAGGATCGCCCCGCAGCGCACCGTATTGACCGTGCGGTCATAGCCCGCGAGTTCCGCGGTGCCCGCAACCCTGAGCCGGTCGCCGAGCCGCGAAAACACGAGCTTGCCGGCTTCGTCGCTGAGGCTGACCAAAGGGGCCAGCGGCGCCGTGGTCTCCGTCAACGGAATCGTGATCGAGTAGCCCTTGAGGGGGTAGACCGGGATCCGGATGCCCAATGGCCCGAGCAGTAACGGGCTCTCGCTGCCGAGGGCCACGACGAAAGCGTCCGCGCCGAGCAACTCCGACGCACCGGCAAGACGCACGCCGGTCACTCGACCGGCTGCCGTCTCGATCGCCGTGACAGTCGCACCGGCAAGGAACACCGCGCCCTTGCCCATTGCGAGCGCCGCCAGCCGCTGCGTGAACTTGTGCGCGTCGCCGGATTCGTCGTCCGGCGTGAAGACACCGCCGGCAATCGGCGTTACCGAGCGTGCAAGCGCCGGCTCGATCCGCATCGCCTCCTCCGCGCTGACCACCTCGTGGCGGAACGCCCCGGACGCCGGCGCTCGTGCGTGGGCCGCGAGCGCCACGAATTCGGCCCGATCGGTGCAGAAGTGCAGGATCCCGCGCGCCTGCTGGTCGTACTCGATGCCGGTCGCGCCGCGCAGGGCCCTGAGGCTGTCGCGACTGTAGAGCGCAAGCCCGGCAAGTTCACGCGCATTCTTCTCGAAGCGACCGGGCAGGCATTCGTACAGGAAGCGCAACGCCCACTCCCATTGCGCCGGATCGGCGCGCGGTCGAAAGAGCAAAGGCGCGTCTTCGCGACCGAGCCAGCGCAGGATCTTCGGCACCACGGAAGGCGAAGCCCAGGGTTCGGCATCTCCCGCGGAGATCTGCCCGCCGTTGGCACGCGAGGTCTCGAGCCCGGGCTCCGGGTGCCGGTCGACCACGGTGACTTGGTGGCCGGCCTCGGTCAGGTACCAGGCGGTGGCCACGCCGATCACGCCGGCGCCGAGGACGACGATTTTCATCGCGCTATGATAGCGACCCGACTGTTACACGCCGAAGAGTCCCCCCAACCATGCCGATCTTTTCCCTTGGCGAGCGCCGCGTCGTCTTCCGCGGCGAGCGCCACTACATCGCCCCCAATGCCATGCTGTCCGGCTCGATCGAACTGGGCAACGACACCAGCATCTGGTTCGGCGTGACGATCCGGGCGGACAACGACCATGTGGAGATCGGCGACGAAACCAACGTGCAGGACGGCTCGGTGCTGCACGTCGACCCCGGCTTCCCGATGAAGCTCGGCCGCAGGGTGACCATCGGCCACAAGGTCATGCTGCACGGCTGCACCATCGGCGACGGCTCGCTGATCGGGATCAACAGCGTGGTGCTCAATGGCGCGAAGATCGGGAGCGGCTCGCTGGTCGGCGCCAACAGCCTGATTTCAGAGGGCAAGGTGATTCCCGACGGCGTGCTGGTGCTCGGCTCGCCGGGCAAGATCGTGCGCGAACTGACCGACGAGGAAAGGAAGAACGTGCTCGGCGCAGCGCAGAGCTACGTCGAGCGCTCGGAAATCTTCAGGCGCGAGC
Source organism: uncultured Bordetella sp. (assembly GCA_964599095.1). Classification (GTDB taxonomy): domain Bacteria; phylum Pseudomonadota; class Gammaproteobacteria; order Burkholderiales; family SG8-39; genus SZAS-79. The sequence goes on along the minus strand of CAZREB010000012.1, from coordinate 58,682 downwards.
TGCGCGAGCAGCCCCTGCCGCCTTCCGCGCGCTGATTGCCGGAACCGGCAAGCAAACTACCCGGAGAGCCGCATCGGCGGCTGATCTCCGGGAATAAAAAACCCGCTTTCCCTACTTCGGCGCCATCCGGATCGCGCCGTCCAGGCGGATCGTCTCGCCGTTCAGCATCTCGTTCTCGACGATGTGCCGGGCGAGCGCCGCGTATTCCGGGGCTCTGCCCAGGCGCGAGGGAAACGGCACCATCTTGCCGAGTGCGTCCTGCACTTCCTTCGGCATGCCCAGCAGCATCGGCGTCTCGAAGATTCCGGGCGCGATCGTGACCACGCGAATTCCGTCGCGCGAAAGATCGCGCGCGATCGGGAGCGTCATCCCGACCACGCCGCCCTTCGAGGCCGAATAGGCCGCCTGCCCGATCTGGCCGTCGTAGGCGGCAACCGAGGCGGTATTGACGATCACGCCGCGCTCGCCCGACGCGTTCGGCTGGCCCTTGGCCATCGCCTCGGCCGCAAGGCGGATCATGTTGAAGGTGCCGATCAGGTTGACCGTGATCACCCGCGTGAAGGAGTCGAGTGCATGCGGGCCGTTCTTGCCGATCGTCTTCTCGCCGATCGCAATGCCCGCGCAGTTGATCAGCACGTTGAGGCCGCCGAACTCCTTGAGCGCCAGCGCCACTGCGGCCATGCCGTCGGCTTCGGCTGTCACGTTGGTCTTGATGTAGCGCGCGTTTGCGCCGAGTTCTTTCGCGTAGGCCGTGCCGTCCTGAAGGTCGGCGATGACCACCTTGGCGCCGTTTTCCACAGCCATGCGCGCACTGGCTGCTCCGAGGCCCGAAGCGCCACCGGTCACTAGAAAAACGCTGTCTTTGATCTGCATGCCGGATCCCCCTGAAATGAGGGGCGGATTTTAAGCCATTTGCGAACACGCGCCAGATCGGGCGATAGTGCCGGCTCCTTCGACCGGAACAGGAATCGGCCCCATGGCGTCTGCAGGATTCGACATCGAGAACGGCGGCCTCTGGGCTGCGATCCACACCCCCTTCCGGCCGGACGGGACGCTCGACGTGGAAGGCATCCGCAGGAATTGCCGCATCTATGTGGACGACCTCCACCTCAAAGGCGTCTTCTTCTGCGGCCTGATGGGCGAGCACTGGTCCCTGACGCTCGAAGAGCGCAAAGCGTTCGTCGCGACCCTGTCCGACGCGGCCGCCGGGCAACTGGGCATGGCGCCCAATTGCACGCACCACTCGCTTGCCGAGACAATCGATCTCGTGAGGCATGCGCGCGATGCCGGCTGCCACTACGCAACCATCATGAACCCGGCGACCTGCCCGCGCACCGACGACGCGCTGCTCGAATACTTCGGCGCCGTCTGCTCAGCCACCGACATCGGGATCATCATCTTCAACACCCCGGCCCCGGGCTACATGCTGAGCCCGCAACTGCTGGCGCAATTGTGCGATCTCCCGAACGTGAAAGGCATCAAGGCCGCCGGGAGCGACGCCGACCGGATCGCGGTGCGCAAGGCCTGCGGCACGAAAGTGGTGGTCAGCGACCCGATGGAAGAGCACTGGGCCGAAAACCTTTCGGTCCACGGGCAGACGTTGCTGTTCGCCGATCCCGAGCCTTACCTTTACCAGAGCGCCGGGCGAAGGCCGATCGCGGATTATTTCGCGCAATTCCAGCGAGGCGACCTGCAGGGATTTCGCCGGGCGTTCGACGAACTCGCGCCGCTGCGCACGATCTACAACCGCTGGATCATGGGACCGCTGCGCTCAGGCCGCCCGCCGTCGGCCGCACTCAAGGTGTGGGCCGCGGCAATGGGCCTTGCGGCCGGGCCGACGCGCACGCCGGTGCGCGCGTTGGGCGCCGCGGAGCAATCCGCATTGATGACCGACCTGCAGGCCGTCGGCCTGGGGAGGCAGGCGCGGCAGCGGTCATAAGCTGATAAGAATTACTTCCTTGAGCCGGCCTCGGCGATCGACGATAATTTCATGTTTTTGATCGCGAAATCCCGAATGCCAGCCTCCACCGCTTCCGCCCCCGCCCTGCGCTTCGGCCTGTCCTTCGAGGACCTCTATGCCCGCGAGGGGCTGGTCCGGGTGGACGCAGCCTTCCTGGGGTTCGTGCGCGAGATCGACATGGCGCTCGCCGACCGGCTGGTGGCGGCACGCAGGGAACCCGCCTCGCTCGCGGCCAAGGCCGAATCGGAACTGCTGATCGCATTGGCTCCGCACGTCGAGGATTTCATCGCGAAGCTGTTCGGCATCGAATCCGAACTGCACAAGCTGGCCGGCCGGCATCACGAGCTTGCGCCAATCTATTCGGTCAAGCGCCTGTTCGTACAGCGCCGTGCCGTGCACAAGGTCAAGGCCGAGGATGCGGCCGCGGTCGATGGCGATGCCGCGGAAAAGCAGCTCGCTGCGATCTTCGAGGAGCCTTTCACCGAACTCGCCTTTGCCTGGCACATTACCGAGTGGCAGAAGGACGAAACGCTGAACGCCGCGAAACTCGACCTGGCCGCACGCTACGCCGCCTGGGCCACCACCACGCCGGCCGGCAAGAAGAAGCATCGCGCAGGCGTGCTCTTCAAGGTGCCGACCAAGCTCGATTTCATGCGGCTGGTGCCGATTCACACCGACGAATCGCGCGGATTCCCGGAGCACACACTCACGGCCGACCACCTGCGCCAGCGTGAAGGCTTTGCGCTGACCGACCCGGGGACCGACCTCACCGGGGCGCTCGACCAGGCCAACTACTGCATCTGGTGCCATGAGCAGGGCAAGGACTCGTGCTCCAAGGGCCTGAAGGAAAAAGCTCCGGCCCAGGGATTCAAGAAGAGCACCTTCGGCGTCACGCTCGCCGGCTGCCCGCTGGAAGAAAAGATCTCCGAGTTCCACCTCGTCAAGACACGCGGCCAGCCGCTGGGCGCCCTGGCGATCATCTGCGTCGACAACCCGGTGGTCGCCGCCACCGGGCACCGCATCTGCAACGACTGCATGAAATCCTGCATCTACCAGAAGCAGGCGCCGGTCGACATCCCGCAGGCCGAGACCCGCACGCTCAAGGACGTGCTCGAGTTGCCGTGGGGATTCGAGATCTATTCGCTCCTGACGCGCTGGAACCCGTTGCACCTTGCACGCCCGTACCCGAAAGCGCCCAGCGGCAAGCGCGTGCTGGTGGTCGGCCTCGGCCCGGCGGGCTTCGGCGTCGCGCACCACCTGATGAACGACGGCCATACGGTGGTCGGCATCGACGGCCTGAAGATCGAGCCGCTGCCCCCCGAATTCTCGGGCGTAGACTCCTCGGGCCGGCGCGTGCCGTTCAAGCCGATCCGCGATGTCCGGGAGCTTTACGAGTCGCTCGGCGAGCGCGTCATGGCCGGCTTCGGCGGCGTGGCCGAGTACGGCATCACGGTGCGGTGGGACAAGAATTTCCTCAAGATCGTCCGCCTGCTGCTCGAGCGCCGCTCGCAGTTCGCAATGTTCGGCGGCGTGCGCTTCGGCGGCACGATCACTGCCGAGGACGCCTTTGCGCCGCAGGAGGCCGGCGGCCTCGGCTTCGACCACATCACGCTCGCGGCCGGCGCAGGCCGCCCCACGCTGCTGGAAATCCCGAACGGGTTTGCGCGCGGCGTGCGTGCCGCGTCCGACTTCCTGATGGCGCTGCAACTCACAGGTGCCGCCAAGAACGATTCGATTGCCAACCTGCAGATCCGCCTGCCGGTGGTCGTGATCGGCGGCGGCCTGACAGCGATCGACACCGCGACCGAATCGCTCGCCTATTACGTCGTGCAGGTCGAGAAATTCCTCGCGCGCTACGAAACCCTGGTCGCCGAGCGCGGCGAGGCGGCGGTGCGCGCCGCCTGGAACCGCGAAGAACAGGCGATTGCCGATGAATTCATTGCGCACGGACGCGCGTTGCGCAAAGCGCCTGCATCCGAGCACATCGGATTGCTGAAATCCTGGGGCGGCGTGACGATCGCCTATCGCCGCCGCCTGATCGACAGCCCGTCCTATACGCTGAACCACGAGGAAGTCGAAAAGGCCCTCGAGGAAGGCATCTCTTTCGCCGAAGGCCTGTCGCCTACCCGCGTCGACATCGACGAGCACGGGCATGCAAAGGCGGTCCGGTTCGCGGTCCAGAAAATGGGCGCCGACGGCAAATGGGCCGAGGCCGGGACGGTCGATCTGCCTGCACGCTCCTTGCTGGTGGCCGCCGGCACGCAGCCGAATACCGTCCTCGCGCGCGAGGATGCTGGCCACTTCAAGCTCGACGGCAAGTATTTCGAAGCCTGCGACGAGAACGGCGAACCGGTGAAGCCCGAGCGCGCGATCTCCAAGCCGCAGCGCGCCGACGTGCTGCTGCACCGGCAGGGCGACGGGCGCTTCATCAGCTTCTTCGGCGACCTGCATCCCTCGTTCTTCGGCAACGTGGTCAAGGCCATGGGCGGTGCCAAGCAGGGCTACCCGGTGGTCAGCGGCGTGCTCTCGAAGGTCGAGCCCGCCTCCAAACTCGGCGACGCAGCCTTCCTCGAGCGCATGAATGCCGAGTTGCGCCCGATCGTGCACGAAGTGAAGCGCCTCACGCCGACGATCGTCGAAGTTGTCGTGCGCGCGCCGATGGCCGCGCGCAAGTTCGAGCCCGGCCAGTTCTACCGCCTGCAGAATTTCGAGACGCTCGCCACGCGCGTGGCGGGCACCACGCTCGCCATGGAGGGCCTCGCGCTTACCGGTGCCTGGGTGGACAAGCCGAAGGGCCTGTTGTCTACCATCGTCCTCGAAATGGGCGGCTCGGCCGACCTGTGCGCCTACCTCAAGCCGGGCGAGCCGGTCATCCTGATGGGCCCCACCGGCACGCCGACCGAGATCCCCTCGGGCGAGACGGTCGTGCTCGTCGGCGGCGGCCTGGGCAATGCGGTGCTGTTCTCCATCGGCCAGGCGCTGCGCGCGGCCGGCTCGAAAGTGCTCTACTTCGCCGGCTACAAGAAGATGATCGACCGCTACAAGGTCGACGAGATAGAGAAGGCGGCCGATGTGGTCGTCTGGTGCAGCGACGAGGCGCCGGGCTTCAAGGCATCGCGAACACAGGACCGCGCGTTTGTCGGCAATATCGTGCAGGCGATGCAGGCTTATGCGGGCGGCACCCTGGGCGCGCAGGTCATTGCCTTTTCCGACTGCGACCGCATCATCGCGATCGGCTCGGACCGCATGATGGCCGCGGTCGGCCGCGCGCGCCACGAGGTCCTGAAGCCCTACCTCAAGGCATCGCACACCGGCATCGGTTCGATCAACTCACCAATGCAGTGCATGATGAAAGAAATCTGTGCACAGTGCATCCAGCCGCAAACCGATCCGGCCACCGGCAGGCAGACCTTCGTGTTTTCCTGCTTCAACCAGGACCAGCCGCTCGACCGTGTCGATTTCCATGCACTGAACCAGCGCCTGGCCCAGAATGGCGTGCACGAAAAGCTCACCGCGCAGTGGATCGACCGCTGCCTGCGCGAATTGAAGCTCAGGCCCGAGCGCATCGCCGCCTGACGCCGCCGGGCTGCCACGCAAGCCGGGAACGGGGCAAAATACGCGCATGTCCGCGCGCACCGCTCCCGCCTACCTTCGCCCCACCCGACCGGACGAGGCGCTGCACCACCTCGCAGGCGGCAATTTCACGATCCTCGCCGGCGGCACCGATTACTACGCGGCCCGCGTAGGACGCCCGCTCACCGACGCGATCCTCGACATCACGGCGATCCGCGGGTTGCGCGAGATCGCATCGGACGTCGACCGGTGGCGCATCGGCGCCGCGACTACCTGGACCGACCTGCTCGAGACCCCGCTGCCGCCGGTGTTCGACGGCCTGAAGCTCGCCGCCCGCGAGATCGGCGGAGTGCAGGTGCAGAACAGCGGCACGCTGGCCGGCAACCTGTGCAATGCCTCCCCGGCCGCCGACGGCGTGCCGGCCCTGCTCGCGCTAGATGCGAGTGTGGAGCTTGCCAGCGCCCGGGGCGTGCGGGTGCTGCCGCTCGCGCAGTTCATCCTCGGGCCGCGCAAGACCGCGCGCGAGGGCGACGAACTGCTCACCGCCATCCTGGTGCCGAAACCGAAACACGCGGCGCGCAGCCATTTCCTCAAGCTGGGCGCGCGCAAGTACCTCGTGATCTCGATTGCGATGGCGAGCGCCGTCATCGAGCATGAGAACGGCATCGTGCAGGACGCGCGCATCGCGGTCGGTTCCTGCTCGCCGGTCGCCGTTCGCCTGCCCGCGGCAGAAGAAGCGCTGCGCGGCAAGCGCATGGACGCCGGCCTGCCCGGCCTGGTCGAAGCCAGCCACCTTGCGCCGCTTGCGCCGATCGACGATGTGCGCGCGAGCGCCGGTTACCGCCTCGACTCCGCACTCACCGTCGTCCAGAGGACCATCGCCGGGGCTTGCCGATGAACAAGCCGCGCGCCGAATTCCTCGCGGGCACTGCGACCACTTCCCTCAAGGTCAACGGCAAGCGGGTGCGCGTGTCGGCGCCGCCGGTCACGCGCCTGGCCGACGTGCTGCGCGACGACCTCGGCCTGACCGGCACCAAGATCGGGTGCAACGCCGGCGATTGCGGCGCCTGCACCGTGCTGCTCGACGGGCGCCAGGTCTGCGCGTGCCTCACTGCCCTGGGCCAGGCATCGGGACGCGAAGTCACGACGGTGGAAGGACTGGCGAAGGACGGGCGCCTGTCGGCCCTGCAGAACGCATTCCAGAAACACGGCGCGGCCCAGTGCGGCATCTGCACGCCCGGGATGCTGATGGCCGCGGCCGACCTGCTCGCGCGCAACCCGAAGCCCGGCGAGGCCGAGGTCAAGGACGCGCTCGGCGGCGTACTGTGCCGCTGCACCGGCTACCAGAAGATCATCGAGGCCCTGGTCGACGTAGCGGCCAGGCCGAAGCCCGGCGGTTCGCCGAAAGCCGAGCAGGCCGTCGGCGCACGGGCCGCGAAGGTCGACGGGATCCCGCGCCTGACCGGCGGCGAGTGCTATGGGGCGGACGCGATCCCCAAGGATGCGCTCTGGTTGCGGGCGATCCGCTCGCCGCATCATCACGCAAGGTTCAGGCTTGGCGACCTCGATGCCGTGGTGGCGCGTACGCCGGGACTCGTGCGCATCTTCACGGCGAAGGACGTGCCGTCCAACGGCTTCGGCATCTACCCGCACATCAAGGACCAGCCGGTGCTGGCCGACGGAGAAGCACGTTTCCGCGGCGAGGCGGTCGTCGCGCTCGTGGGGACTCGCGAGGCCGTCGAGTCGTTCGACGCCGCCACGCTGCCGATCGAATACGAGCCGCTGCCGCCGGTCATCGGCCTGGACGCGGCCATGGCGCCGGGCGCACCGCTCGTGCTTCCCGACAGGCCCGGCAACCTGCTGCAGGACGGCGGCGTGCGCAAGGGCGATGCGGCCGCGGCGTTCGCGAGTTGCGCCGCCGTTGCGGAAGGCAGCTTCGAGACCGCTTTCGTCGAGCATGCCTACATCGAGCCCGAGGCCGGCTGGGCGCAGCGCGTGGGGGACAGAATAGAGATCCACGTCACGACGCAGACGCCGTACATGGATCGCGACGAGATGGCAGTCGTCATGAAGTTGAAGCCGACGCAGGTGCGGATCGTGCCGACGGCGTGCGGCGGCGGCTTCGGCGGGAAACTGGACATGTCCGTCCAGCCGTTGATCGGCATCGCGGCGTGGCTTACCGGCAAGGCAGTCGCGTGCGTCTACACGCGCCCCGAGAGCATGGCCGCGACGACCAAGCGCCACCCGGCGCGCGTGCATGCGAAGTTCGGTTGCGATGCCGACGGCAGGCTGGTCGCCTGCGAAGTCGATGCCGAATTCGACACCGGCGCCTACGCGAGTTGGGGCCCCACTGTCGCGACGCGCGTTCCGATCCACGCGACCGGCCCGTACTGCGTGCCGAATGTGCGAACCCGCGGGCGCGGGTTCTTCACGCATTGCCACCCTTCCGGCGCGTTCCGCGGTTTCGGCGTGCCCCAGGGCGCGATCGCGCACGAGGCGATGATGGACGAACTGGCCGACAAGCTCGGCATCGACCGCCTCGAGTTCCGTCTGCAGAATGCGCTGAAGCCCGGGGATGCGACGGCGACCGGGCAAGTGCTCGAGCATTCCGCCGGCCTGCCCGAATGCCTGAAGGCGCTGCGCCCGCACTGGAAGAGCGCGCAAAGGGAAATCGCCGCCTTCAACGCGAAGGCGACCAACCTCCGGCGCGGGATCGGCGTCGGCTGCATGTGGTACGGCATCGGCAACACTTCGCTTTCCAATCCGTCGACGATGCGAATCCGCGTCTCGAAGAGCGGCACCGTCACGCTAGAGAGCGGCGCCGTGGACATCGGCCAGGGCTCGAACACGATCCTCACGCAAATCGCCGCCGACGCGCTCGGCGTGCCGATGGATACGATCGGGCTCGTCACCGGCGACACCGACCTCACCGCGGATGCCGGCAAGACTTCGGCCTCGCGCCAGACTTTCGTCTCGGGCAAGGCCACCGAACTCGCCGCGCTCGATTTGCGCAAGCAACTCTTCGCCATGGCGAATGCACCCGACGGCGAATACCTCGACCGGCGCTACCGCCTGTCCATCGAGAGCAATGCGGGCCAAGGGGGCAAAGGCGCGCAGATCGTGATCCGCAAGGACGGCATCACGCATCGCGTGCCGCTCGCCCGTGGCCTGGCCGGCGAAGGCTACTTCGACCCGCCGACCACGGCCGCGGATGCCGACGGGCAAGGCGTGCCCTACGCCACCTACGCGTTTGCCGCGCAGATCGCGGAGGTGGAAGTCGACATCGACCTGGGCACCACCAAGGTGATCCGCATCGTCGCGGCGCACGACGTCGGCCGCGCGATCAACCCGGTGCACGTCGAAGGCCAGATCCAGGGCGGCACGGTGCAGGGCCTCGGGCTTGCGCTGATGGAGGAGTACCTGCCCGGCCGCACCGAGAACCTGCACGACTACCTGATCCCGACCATCGGCGATGCGCCGCACATGGTCTGCATCCTGGTCGAGGCGCACGAACCGCTCGGCCCGTACGGCGCCAAGGGCGTCGGCGAACCCGGCCTGATCCCGACCGCGCCCGCAATCCTCGGCGCGATCGAGAACGCCACCGGCGTGCGGATGCGGCAGGTGCCGGTGCTGCCCCACCGGCTGCGTGCCGAAATGCTGCCAAAAAATTCCTGAGGCCCGCATGGATATTGGCTTTCCAGCCGAAATGCTGCCATCTTCGAACCCGGCGCGATGACCCATCCGCTCGACAAGGTCGACCCGCAGGACGCCCCGGAGAGCACGGCGCCGGTCACCGGCGACGCCGGCGAAGTCATCCGCTGCGACGCCTGCCCGGTGCTGTGCAGGATCCGCAAGGGGCAATCGGGCGCCTGCGACCGCTATGCCAACGTCGACGGCCGGCTGGTGCGCAGCGACCCGCTCGTGCTGCTGCAGCGCTCGCTCGAAGGCGGCAAGCCGGTCGTGCCCTTCCTCGAGCCCGGCAAGCCGTGGGACGGCAGCCTGGTCTCGGCGGCGAGCACTTTCGTGACCGGCATCGGCGCGACCACCACCTATCCCGACTACAAGCCGGCGCCGTTCATCGTTTCGTCGAAGCTCGAAGGCGTCGACATGGTCACCGTGGTGACCGAAGGCATCTTCAGCTACTGCGGCCTGAAGCTGAAGATCGACACCGATCGCTGGCTCGGCCCCGAGCAGGCCGCGGTGCGCGCCAACGGCGAGGCCATCGGCCATGTGACGACGGCCGAATACGGCTCGCAGATGCTCGCGCTCGGCGGCGTGCACCACCTCACCGGCGGCAGCAAGAAGGAAGGCAACGCCACCTGCGATGCGATGCTTGCGCTCGCCAACAAGGGCGCGGTGGAACTCACGATCGACGGCGGCTCGACCGTGCTGGTGCAGGCCGGCAAGCCGCCGGTGGTCAACGGTGAGATGGAAGAACGCATGCGCGTCGGCTGCGGCTCGGCCACGATAGGCATCTTCGCGCAGCAGTGGCTCGACCATTGCGACGAGGTCATCGTGGTGGACGACCACATTACCGGCGTGCTCACCGAGCACCAGGCCGGCAAGTTCCTCGACATGAAGCCTGCGGGGATCCGCGTGCGCGGGCGCAAGTCCACGCCCGGCCGCTATTTCAAGGTGGCCGAGCCTGGCCTGGGCTGGGGCGGCACCAACGTCGAGGATCCGCTGTCGATCATCGAGAAGATCGACCCGAAGACGGCCTGGCCGGGGATGCGCCTCTTGATGGTGTCCACGACCGGCGAGGACGCCGAGTGGTTCGTGCTCGACGCGAACCTCAAGCCGCAGAAGGCACCGATGCCCGCGCCCGTTCAGGTCGTGGTCGACCGGATCGCCGAGAACTGCGAACCCGCGCTTTGCAGCGTGCTCTTCATGGGCGGCGCCGGCGGAAGCTTGCGCGCCGGCGTGACCGAAAACCCGGTGAGGCTGACCCGGTCGGTCAAGGAGATGATCACGCGCGTCACCTGCGGCGGCGCGCCGGTCTATGTCTGGCCCGGCGGCGGCATCACCGTGATGGTCGACATCCTGGCGATGCCGGACAACTCGTTCGGCTATGTGCCGACGCCGGCGCTGGTGCTGCCGATCGAATTCACGATGCCGCTCGCGAATTACGCCGCGATGGGCGGCCACGTCGGCAGCGTCGTTTCACTCGAGGACGTGCTGCGCACCACATCCTTCCGCACCGAACCGTTGCGCCCTCCCAACCCCTGGCCGATCCAAGGAGAACAGCATGGATAACGATCGATTGAATCCCAAGCGTCGTGAAAGCCTCAAGGCAGCAGCGGCATTCGGACTGCTCGCATTCGGCGGCTTGGCGCATCGCGCGTGGGCCGCGCCGATCAAGCCGGGCGCGGACACCGCCCTCATCGTGGTCGACGTGCAGAACTGCTTCGTGACCGGTGGAACGCTGCCGGTCAAGGGCGGCGAGGAAGTCGTGCCGGTCATCAACAAGCTCGGAAAGCTGTTCGAGAACGTCGTGGTGACGCAGGACTGGCATACGCCCGGCCACGCGTCCTTCGCCTCCAGTTACCCCGGCAAGAAGCCTTTCGAGACCACCAAGCTGCGCTACGGCACCCAGGTGCTCTGGCCGGATCACTGCGTGCAGGGCACGCAGGACGCGGCCGTGCACAAGGACATCGCGATCCCGCAGGCGCAGCTTGTGATCCGCAAGGGATTCCACAAGGACACCGACAGCTACTCGGCCTTCATGGAAGCCGACGGCAAGACGAGCACAGGCCTGGCCGCCTACCTCAAGGCGCGCGGCATCAAGGAGGTCTACGTGGCGGGCCTTGCGACCGACTTCTGCGTCGCGTGGACCGCGCTCGACGCGCGCAAGGCAGGCTTCAAGGCCTCGGTCATCGAAGACGCCTCGCGCGGCATCGACCTCAACGGGTCGGTGGCGAAAGCCTGGGCCGACATGGCCAAGGCCGGCGTCAAGCGCGTGCAGTCGGCGGACTTTGGTTGAGAGGCGCGGTTGAGCGGTCCGGTCCACGCGCGTTTCCCCGACGGCCGGCTGCACCTGCAGCACGGCCCGATCGACTGCATCGTCGAGGCGTGGGGTGCGCCCGGCGAAGTTGAGGCGGCCTATGCGCAGGCGATCGAGCGCTTCGGGGACCTCCTTGGAACGCTCGTCGGCGAACTCGACCTGCTGCGCGCGCCTGTCTCAGTCGCGTACCCGCTGGCGCACGGGCCGGTCGCCAAGCGCATGGTGGCGGCGGTCTGGCCGCACCGGGAAGTTTTCATTACGCCGATGGCTGCGGTAGCGGGCGCAGTGGCCGACGAGTTGCTCGAGGCAATGGTCCGCGGTCGCTCGATCTACAAGGCGTACGTCAATGACGGCGGCGACATTGCGATCCACCTGGACGGGTACGCCGAATTCGACGTCGGCATCGCGGCCGACCCGGAAGTGCCTGCACTCGACGGGGATCTCAGGATCCGCCACTCCGACCCGATCCGCGGCATTGCCACTTCGGGCTGGCGCGGGCGGTCGCAGTCGCTCGGCATTGCCGACGCGGTCACGGTCCTCGCCCGGACCGCAGCCGCAGCAGATGCTGCAGCAACGATGATTGCCAATGCGGTCAACGTCGACCATCCGGCAATCCGCCGCTTGCCCGCACGCGCGGTCAAGGAGGACAGCGACCTTGGCGAATTGCCGGTGACCGTGCAAGTCGGCGCCTTGCCGGACGAGGCGATCGAGGCCGCGCTCGAGTCCGGCCTGCGGGCCGCCCGCGAATTGCACAGCCGCCGATTGATCGAAGGCGCGTGGCTGTCCCTGGGGGGCCGGTGGCGAGTCGTCGCCGAAGAACATCCCCGGATCCTCCGGGCCTCATGCTGAAACGCCTTCTCCTGCTGGCTGCATTCCTGCTGGCCGCCGGCGCAGCCGCCGCGGCCGACATCGCCGTCGTCTACCTCGGCACCAACGACTGCCCCTATTGCCAGCACTGGGAGGCGCGCGCCAAGGGCGAAATGCTCGAAGAACTGCGCACCCTGCCCGGCGGCAAGGCGGTGCGCTACTACGAAGTCAAAGGCGAAACACTGCGCCGGCCGATCGAGGAGCGGCACTACCCGGACGAGATCAAGTGGCTGGGCCGGCGGCTGGGTCCATCGCGGGGCGTGCCGCGCTTCATCCTGCTGGTCGACGGCAACGTGGCCTGGAGCGTCTTCGGCACGAACGATTTCGAGCGTGTCTTCCTGCCGGCGCTCCGGCAGGCGATCGCCCGGCGGGACGGGCGGGCTTGAGGTTGGGGTAACATCACTGCAACAACACGGACGGGAGGGAAGAATGAAACGATGGCCTGCGGGAATGTTGGCGGCGGCGGCCGGCCTGGCCGCCACGCTGATGGTGTCCGGCGCACACGCGCAGCCGATCAAGGTCGGCGAACTGAACAGCTACAAGATCTTCACCGCCTTTCTCGACCCGTACAAGAAGGGCTGGGAGCTGGCGCTGGAGGAGATCAACAAGTCCGGCGGCGTGCTCGGCCGCAAGATCGAGGTCATCTCGCGCGACGACAACGGCAACCCGGGCGATGCGGTGCGCGTGGCCGAGGAGTTGATCAGCCGCGAGAAGGTCAGCCTGCTGATGGGCACCTTCCCCTCGCACGTCGGCCTGGCGGTCAGCAACCTGGCCGCACAGAGGAAGACCGTGTTCGTCGCCGCCGAACCGCTCACCGACAAGATCGTCTGGGAGAACGGCAACCACTACACGTTCCGCCTGCGCCCCTCCACCTACATGCAGACAGCGATGCTGGTGCCCGAGGCGGTCAAGCTGAAGAAAGTCAAATGGGCGATCGTCTACCCGAACTACGAGTACGGTCAGTCGGCCACCGCCTCGTTCAAGAAGCTGATGGCCAAGGCCCAGCCCGGCGTGCAGTTCGTCGGCGAGCAGGCCCCGCCGCTGGGCAAGATCGACGCCGGCGCGGTAGTGCAGGCGCTGGTCGACGCCAAGCCGGACGCGATCTTCTCGTCGCTGTTCGGGCCCGACCTGCAGAAGTTCGTGCGCGAGGGCAATACCCGCGGCCTGTTCAAGAACACGGTCGTGTTCAACCTGCTGGCCGGCGAGCCGGAGTACCTCGACCCGCTCAAGGACGAGACGCCCGAGGGCTGGTACGTGACCGGCTACCCGTGGAACGAGATCAAGACCCCCGAGCACCAGAAATTCCTCGCCGCCTACCAGGCCAGGTACAAGGATTACCCGCGCCTGGGGTCGATCGTCGGCTACTCCACCATGTATTCGGTGGCCAACATGATCAGGAAGGCCGGCTCGGTCGATACCGAGAAGATGATCGCCGCGATGAAGGGCCTCGAGATGAGCACCCCGATCGGGCCGATCGTTTACCGCCCGGTGGACCACCAGTCCACGATGGGCGCCTACGTCGGCCGGCTCGCGAAGAAGAACGGCAAGGGCGTCATGGTCGACTGGCGCTTTGCCGACGGCGCGCTGTTCATGCCGCCGTTCGAGGAAGTGAAGGCGATGAGGAAAGACTGAAGGTTTTGAAGGGGGGATGAAGCCCCCCCTCAGACCCCCCGGGCGGCTTCGTTCGTCACCGGGGGTTTTTTGTTTTTGAAGTTGCTGTTTCCAATGACCGCTTCTTCCGTACTCATCCAGTTCCTCAACGGCCTTGCGAGCGCGAGCTCGCTGTTCCTGGTCGCCGCGGGGCTGTCGCTGATCTTCGGCGTGACGCGCATCGTCAACTTCGCCCACGGCTCGCTGTACATGCTGGGCGTGTACGTCGCCTACAGCCTGGTCGAGCAATTCGGCCACGGGGCGCTCGGGTTCTGGGGCGGCGTGATCCTCGCGGGGATTGCGGTCGCGGTCTTCGGCGCGCTGGTCGAAATCCTGCTGCTGCGCAGGATCTACGCCGCGCCCGAACTGCTCCAGCTGCTTGCGACGTTTGCGCTGGTGCTGGTGGTGAAGGATTTCGCGCTCTGGGCCTGGGGTCCCGAAGACCTGCTCGGCCCGCGCGCGCCGGGAATGACCGGGGCCGTGAACATCGCCGGGCGCCCTTTTCCCGAATACGACCTCTTCCTGATCCTGCTCGGCCCGGTCGTGCTCGCCGTGCTGTGGCTGGTCCTGACCCGGACGCGCTGGGGCACGCTGGTGCGCGCGGCGACCGAGGACCGCGAGATGGCCGGCGCGCTCGGGGTCAACCAGAAATGGCTCTTCACCGGGGTATTCGCGCTCGGCTCGCTGCTCGCCGGGCTCGGCGGCGCGGTGCAGATCCCGCGCGAGCCGGCGAACCTCTTCCTCGACCTTGCGGTGATCTCGGATGCGTTCGTCGTGGTCGTGGTCGGCGGCCTGGGCTCGATCGGCGGCGCCTTCCTCGCGGCGCTGCTGATCGCCGAGATCAAGGCGTTCTGCATCGGCATCGGCGACGTCACCTGGCTCGGCCAGGTGTTCTCGTTCTCGAAGCTCACGCTGGTGGTCGAGTTCATCGTGATGGCGGTCGTGCTGGTGATCCGGCCGTGGGGCCTGCTCGGCCGGCAGCAGGCGGCGGCACGCGCTGCCGGGCCTGTGGAGGCGCCGCTCGCCCTGCCCTCGCAGGCCGCGCTGCGCGCACTGCTCGCGCTCACGGCCGTGCTTGCGCTGGTGCCTGCGTTCTTCTCCGGCTATACGCTGGTGCTGCTGATCGACATCATGGTGTTCGCGCTCTTCGCGGTGAGCCTGTTCTTCATCATGGGGCCCGGCGGCATGCATTCCTTCGGTCATGCCGCTTATTTCGGCCTCGGCGCGTACGGCGCCGGCCTGCTGGTCAAGGGCGGCGCGGCGATGGAAGCCGGCCTGCTGGCCGGCCCGGTGCTCGCCGGCATCGGCGCGCTCGTCTTCGGCTGGTTCTGCGTGCGCCTCTCAGGCGTCTATCTTGCGATGCTGACGCTCGCATTCGCGCAGATCGCGTGGTCTATCGTCTTCCAGTGGGATGCGTTTACCGGCGGCTCGAACGGTCTGATCGGGGTCTGGCCGGCCGCCTGGCTCGCTTCCAAGACGGCCTACTACTACCTGACGCTTGCCGGCTGCGGGATCGGGATCTTCGCGCTGTGGCGCATCCTTTACTCGCCGTTCGGCTACTCGCTGCGCGCAGGCCGCGATTCGCCTCTGCGCGCCGATGCGATCGGCATCGACGTCCGGGCGCGCCAGTGGGCGGCTTTCGTGATTGCAGGCCTGGCGGCGGGTGCCGCCGGGTCGCTCTACATCTTCTCCAAGGGCTCGATTTCGCCGGAATCGCTGTCGGTGCCCCGCTCGGTCGACGGCCTGGTGATGGTGCTGCTCGGCGGCATCCAGAACCTCACCGGGCCGGTCTGGGGCGCTGCGATCTTCACCTGGCTGCAGGACGCGGTGGCCCGCGAGATGGATTACTGGCGCGCGGTGCTCGGCGCGATCATCCTGGCGCTGGTGCTGGTCTTCCCGCAGGGCATCGCCGGGTTCATCGGCGAGCGCATCGCCGCGTGGCGCGCGAAGGCGGCGGCATGAGTGCCACAGCGCAGCCGGCGAATGCGGTCCTCCGGGTCACCGGCCTGTCGAAGGCCTACGGCGGCGTACAGGCGGTGTCCGATGTTTCGTTCAGCGTCGCGGCCGGCGAGATGCTCGCGCTGATCGGCCCGAACGGCGCCGGCAAGACCACCTGCTTCAACATGCTGAACGGCCAGATCGAGCCCGACAGCGGCACGGTCGAGTTCGAGGGCCTGCGCCTCGCCGGCCTCAAACCCCGCCAGATCTGGCGCCTCGGCGTCGGCCGCACCTTCCAGATCACCGCGACCTTCGCCTCGATGACGGTCCGCGAGAACGTGCAGATGGCGCTGCTCTCCTACCATCGCGGCCTCGGTTCGCTCGCCTCGCTCGCTACCCGCGCGCACGTGGCCGAGGCCGATTCGCTGCTCGCGCGCGTCGGCATGGCCTCGCAGGCCGGACGCAGTTGCGCGGTGCTCGCGTACGGCGACTTGAAACGTGTCGAGCTTGCGGTCGCGATCGCCAACCGGCCGCGCCTGCTGCTGATGGACGAGCCGACGGCCGGCATGGCGCCGCGCGAGCGCAAGGAACTGATGCAGCTGGCCGCGAGCCTCGCCCGCGACTCCGGCATCGCGGTGCTCTTCACCGAGCACGACATGGACGTGGTGTTCGCCCACGCCCACCGGATCATCGTGCTGGCCGGCGGGCGCTTGATCGCCGAGGGCAAACCGCAGGACGTGCGTGCGCACCCCAAGGTCCGCGAGGTCTACCTCGGAACCGGCAGCACGTATGGGCAGGCCCATGCTTGAAGTCAGCGGGCTGAACGCAGCCTACGGGCAGGCGCAGATCCTGTTCGACGTGTCTCTGACGGCAAGCGCCGGCGAAGTGGTCGTGCTGCTGGGGCGCAACGGCGCCGGCAAGTCGACCACGCTCAAGTCGCTCATAGGACTTGTGCGCCCGCTCTCGGGCGAAGTTCGGTTCCAGGGCAGGCGGATCGACCGCCTGCAACCCTTCCAGATCGCCCGCCTGGGGCTGGGCTATGTGCCGGAAGAAAGGCGCATCTTCGCGGACCTGACCGTGATGGAGAACCTCGAGGTCGGCCGGCAGGACCTGCGCGAGGGCGCCGCCCGCTGGACGCCGGAGCGGCTGTTCGAGCTGTTCCCGAACCTCGGCCAGATGAAGGACCGCCACGGCGGCCGGATGTCCGGCGGCGAGCAGCAGATGCTGACGATCGCGCGCACGCTGATGGGCAATCCTTCGACGGTGCTGCTCGACGAGCCCTCAGAGGGGCTCTCGCCGCTGATCGTCGAGCAGATGGCCGACACCATCCTCAACCTCAAGAAGGAAGGCCTGTCGGTGCTCCTGTCCGAGCAGAACCTCCACTTCGCGCAACTCGTCGCCGACCGCGCCTATATCATCGAGTCGGGCCACATCCGCTTCAGCGGGACGATGGCTGAGCTCGCCGCAAACGAAGCCGTCCGGGAGCAATACCTCTCCGTATGAAGCAGCCCGCAGCAATCGACCCATGAGCAATGTGATCCCCCCGAGCTGGATCGCCGGCATCGACGTCGGCGGCACCTTCACCGACCTGATCGCGATTGACGCGGTGAGCGGCGAAGTCCGCCTGGCCAAGGTGCCGACCACGCCGCAGAACCAGGCCTTCGGCGTGCTCGCGGCGATCGAGTCGGCCGGCCTAGACCTGCCCGCGCTTGCGCTGATCGTGCACGGCACGACCACGACCACCAATGCACTGCTGGAAAGGAAGCTCGCGAAAACCGGCCTGATCACGACCAGGGGATTCCGCGACGTCCTCGAGCTCGGCCGCCGCACGCGCCCGAATTCCTACGGCCTGACCGGCTGGTTCGAGCCGATCGTGCCCCGCGAGCTGCGCCTCGAAGTCGCCGAGCGCATGGACGCCGACGGCAACGTGGTGACGCCCCTCGACGAAGAGGCGGTAGCGCGCGCCGCAAAGACCCTCGAGGAAGCCGGCTGCGAAGCGCTCGTCATCCATTTCCTGCACAGTTACATCAACCACGCGCACGAGGCGAAAGCGCTTGCAATCGCAAAGAACCTCTGGCCGAACCGCTACGTCACCGCCGGCCACCTGATCCTTTCCGAGTACCGCGAATACGAGCGCGGCGTCACCGCGGCCGTCAATGCTTCGGTCCAGCCGATCCTCGACCGCTATATCCAGCGCCTCGTGGACGAGCTGCGCAAGCGCGGCTTTGCGCGCGACCTGCTCGTGATGCAGGGCAACGGCGGCACCGTGGCCGCCGGCCTGGTGGCCGACACTGCGGTAAACACCGTGATGTCCGGCCCGGCCTCCGGGATCATCGCGGCGGCCTACTCGGCGACCGCGTCAGGCGTTGCGAACGTCATTACGTACGACATGGGCGGCACGTCGACCGACGTGGGCTTGATCAAGGACGGCGTGCCGACGGTTTCGGCCGAACTCGAAATCGAATACGCAATGCCGATCCATGTGCCGATGGTCGACGTGCACACGATCGGCGCAGGCGGCGGGTCGATCGCCTTCCTGTCGGACGCAGGCATGCTGCAGGTCGGCCCGCGCAGCGCCGGCGCGATGCCCGGCCCGATCTGCTATGGCCGCGGCGGCACCGAGCCGACGATCACCGACGCCAACCTGCTGCTCGGGCGCCTGAACCCGGACAAGCTGCTCGGCGTGGACAACCCGGTGAGCCTGGCGCACGTCCAAACCCTGTTCGAGGAGAAGATCGGCAAGCCGCTGGGGCTGGATGCGATCGGCGCGGCGGCGGCGATCATCCGCATCGCAAACGACAAGATGGCCGGCGCGATCCGCATGGTGTCGCTTGCCAAAGGGCACGATCCCCGCGATTTCGCGCTGTTCCCCTTCGGCGGCGCCGGGCCGTTGCATGCGGCCGCGCTCGCGCGCGAGCTCGGCATCCCGCGCCTGCTGATCCCGATGCGGCCGGGCATCACCAATGCGCTCGGCTGCGCGGCGGCCGACCTGCGCCACGACTACGTCAACACGGTGAACAAGCCGTTGCCTTCGCTCGACGATGCCCTCGTCAAGGCGGTGCTCGAAGCCCAGATCGCCGAGGGGCGCGCGACGCTCGAGCGGGAAGGCGTGGCGATCGAGGGCGTCAGGCTGCTGCATTTCGCCGACATGCAGTTCCAGGGCCAGAGCCACATCCTGACGGTAGCGCTGCCAGACACCAACGTCTCGCGCAGCCAGTTGCAGGAACGCTTCGACGCGGCCTACTGGGAGAGATTCGGCGTCGAGCTGCCCGAAATACGCGCAGCGCTCGTCAACCTGCACACCGCCGTGATCGGCCTGCGGTCGCGATTCGACCTCGCGGTGCTCGGGCGTTCGGAGCGTGCGAAAGACCTGGCGGGCGCCAAAAACGGCGAGCGGCAGGCCTGGTTCGACGGCGGCTTTCGGGCCACCCCGATCTACCAGCGCGAAAGGCTCCCGGCAAACGCGCGTTTCGAAGGGCCGGCGATCATCGAGCAGCTCGACTGCACTACGGTCATCGAGCCGGGCAATCGCGTCGAGCTCGACGCGCTGGGCAACCTGATTGTGGAGGTGGCGTGAGCACGAACATGGGCCTGTTGTTGACGATGACCGAGCCGCCGCCGGCCATGGAAGAGGAATTCAACGCCTGGTACGACACCGAGCACATGGCCGAGCGGTTGTCGATTCCGGGATTCATCTCGGCGCGGCGCTGGCAGCGCGACTGCAAGCCCGGCGAAGGCAAGTACCTCGCGACCTACGAGCTCACCGCGCCCGGCGTGCTCGAGACGCCCGAATACCTTGCCCATGTAGGCGAGAATTTCACGCCTTGGAGCCGGCGCTGCCTCGGCGCCGCGAACGTGTTCCGGCGCTGGGCCTGCGAGCAGATCGTGCCGGGCAACCGCTCGCCGGACGAAAAGGCGGGCGCGCTGTTCATGGCCTGCGGCGACGTGCCCGCGGCGCACGAGGAGGAATTCAACCGCTGGTACGACATCGAGCACCTGCCGCTGCTGCTGCAGGTGCCGGGCGTGCTCGGCGCGCGGCGGTTCCGCGCATTGTCCGGCTCGCCGCGCTATGTCGCGCTCTACGACCTCTCGGACCCGGAGGCGCCGAACCACCCCGCGTGGCAGTCGGCGGTCACGACCGAATGGACCCGGCGCATCGACGAGCTGACGGCCGGTTGCGAATGGATCCTGTCTACGTGGCGTGAATACCCTTAGGCACCTCGGCCGCACCGGGCCGGACCGCCTGCATCACGCGGTCACGGCCGGCGTGCTTGGCTTCGTACAACGCGGCGTCCGCCGCGGCGATGAGTGCGTCCGCCGTGGTCCCGTGGCTCGGGAAATTCGCCACCCCGCCGGAGACGGCGACCGCCAGGAGCCGGCCCTCCCACTGGATGCCGTTCGCCTTCACCGCTGCCCGGATACGCCCGGCCACGGCCATCGCCATCTCGGCATCGGTATCGGGCATCAGCAGCACGAACTCCTCGCCCCCGTAGCGTCCGAGGATATCGGGCTGGCGGATGCAGGCCTGGATGGTCGCGGCCACCTTCCTGAGGACTTCGTCGCCGGCCGGGTGGCCGTAGGTGTCGTTGAGAACCTTGAAACGGTCGAGGTCGAACATGGCCACGCTGAATGCGGTCGCGCCGCGTCGCGCGCGTGCGAGTTCCCGCTCGAGCGCGTCGAACAGGGCGCCGCGATTGAGCATCCCCGTGAGTGCATCGCGGGACGCCTGCCGCGCGAGTGCGAGATGCAGGTGCTGCGCCTCGATCCAGAAGTTTCCGAACGTGCCGGCCGTGGCGATCAGGAGCACGCCGAGGAAGAAGGCGCTCTGCGAGGCGCTCGGTTCCATGAGGCCGGCACTCGGCTGCACGAGGTTCGCCGCGAAACGGGCCGCAAGCAGCGCGGCGACCACCCAGTAGACGACCTGCATGAAGCGATGCGAAGACCGCACCTCGGCCGGCACGCCGGTGCGCAGCTCCATCGCATTGCGCGCGAAGAGCACCGCGCCGACGGCCGAAACGAAAAGGATCCGCATTTGCAGGTTCGGCGAAATCTCGGAGTAGACGAATACGATCACGGCGGTGGCCGCCAGCGCGGCCGCGCCGAAAGGATCGTGGACCGGCCGGTCCATGAAGATGCGCACCGACCGGTAGAAGAGCAGGTTCGCCGCCATCAGCAGCGTGTTCGCCACCGTAATCGACAGGAAGTCCGGCAGCACACCGCGCAGGGCAAGGCCGGCATACCCGGCGCCCACCATCAGCAACCCCGCGCCCCAGGCGCCTACCGCGCGGGTGCCCCCCTGGCGCGTGCCGAAGGCGAGCGCGAGCGCGCCGAGCAGGATGACCTGCGCGAGCATGACGACGATGACGGTGCGGGTGTCCATTGCGGGCGCAATCATGGCCTGCTTTCACCCCGCCCTCAAGCCCGGCAAGAAGGTAGAACACAAGGACAGCCATGACCGAATCCGGAATCGACCCCATCACGCTGGCCGTCATCCAGAACGGCCTGCAGCAGGTCTGCAACGAGATGGACCTGGCCTTCTGCCGCGCGGCGTTTTCGCCGGTGATCTCGGAGGCGATGGACCGCTCGGACGGGATCTACTCGAAGGAGGATGGCTCGCTGATCGCGCAGGGCGAGCTCGGGCTGCCCGTCTTCGTAGGCACGATGCAGTTCTCGACCCGCGCGGTGATCGAGCGCGTGCGGCAGAACAAGTGGGCCGTGGACCCGGGTGACGTCTTCATCGTCAACGACCCGTATCTCGGCGGCACGCACCTGATGGACGTCAAGTTCGTGAAGCCTTTCTTCTACAAGGGCAAGGTATTCGCGTGGCTCGCCAACACCGGCCACTGGCCGGACACCGGCGGCATGGTGCCGGGCGGCTTCTCGGCGCACGCCACCGAGTCCGAGCAGGAGGGCCTGCGCCTGCCGCCGGTCAAGCTTTACAAGAAGGACGTGCTCGACCAGGAGATCCTGTCCATAATTCTTTCGAACATCCGCATCGCCGACCAGCGCATCGGCGACATCAAGGCGCAGGCGGCCGCGCTCTCGATCGGCGAGAAGCGGTTGGAGGCGCTCCTCGAGCGTTACGGCGCGGAAGTGGTGGAATCGGCGATCGGCGAATTGCGCCGCCGCGCCGCGCAGCAGATGCGCGCGAAGATCGCGACGATCCCCGACGGCTCGTACGAGGGCAGCGCGATCGTCGATTCCGACGGCGTGGTCGACCAGCCGCTCACGATCCGCATGAAGGTCACCAAGAAGGACGGCGACCTCGAGTTCGACATGGCCGGCTCCTCTCCGCCATGCGCCGGGCCGATGAACTCGGTGATTGCCACCACCCGCTCGTCGATCTACCTCGCGATGAAGCACATCTTTCCCGAGGTGCCGATCAATGCCGGCACCTTCGAGCCGCTGCACATCAAGGAGCCCGAGGGTACCTTCCTCTATGCGAAATACCCGCGGCCGGTGTCCGGTTGCGCGGCCGAGGTCAGCCAGCGGATTGCCGAAGCCGTGTTCTCGGCACTTACGCACGCGATCCCCGACCGCCTGTTCGCCGCCCCGGCCGGCAGCTCGGGCAACCTCGCGGTCGGCGGCAACGATCCGCTGCGCAACCGCAACTATGTGATGTACGTGATCTCGGGCGGCGGCTATGGCGGCAGCCCGGTGGGCGACGGCATCTCCAACGGCTGCTCGACCATCGGCATCTCCAAGACGCCGCCGCTCGAAGTCATGGAGCAGTACTACCCGATCCTGTTCGAGGAGTATTCGCTGCACGAGGGCTCGGGCGGCGCCGGCGAGCATCGCGGCGGCATGGGCGTGAACTACACGATCCGCATGCGGCGCGGCTCGGCGCGCGCTTCGATGGTGATGGATCACGGCCGCGTCGGCCCGCAGGGTGCGCTCGGCGGGTCGGACGGCGGCGTCAACACGGTGGCGATCGACCAGGCCGGCGTCGAGTACCGGCCGCCGCACCTCTCGAAGGACCAGGACATCCAGCTGCAGCCGGGCGACCGGATCCGCGTGTCGACGCCCGGCGGCGGCGGGTACGGCGATCCCTACAAGCGTGACCCGGCCAAAGTCGCAAAGGATGTCGCGCGCGGCTATTACACCGCCGAGCAGGCCGAGAAGCTTTATCGCGTTCGAACCACCGCCGACGGGACGCTCGACAGCGAGGCCACCGCGAAACTGCGCGCGCCCTGATGTCCGCCGACCTCATCCCGGGCATCGTCGCCGCGCTCGGATTCGGCGCTTCGAACGTGTTCGGCAAGATCGCGTTCGCCGGGGGTGCCGACGTCCTCACGCTGATCACATTTCGCGGCCTGGTGGGCGTCGCGTTCGTCTGGGGCTGGCTGCATTTCTCGCCGCCGCGGGCGCCGCACACGCCGCGGGCGCGCCGCGTATCGCTTGGCCTCGGCGTGCTGTTCGCCGGAAACGTCTACTGCGTGTTCAAGGCGATCGAGGCGATTCCCGTGCCGATCGCGGTGCTGGCCTATTTCGTGTATCCGATCCTGACCGGCATCGGCGGGGCGATCACCGGGCTGGACAGGCTTTCGTGGCGCGGCGGCATTGCGGCGCTCGCCGCGTTCGGCGGCCTCGCGCTGATGATCGGCGCCCATTCCGGGGGCATCGCGTCGATCGGGCTCGCGTACGCCTTTGCGGCCGCATGCATGCGGACCGTCATGCTGCTGGTGACGCGCGCGTCGCTCGAAGGCGCCGACTCGCGCCTGGTCAGCGGCTATTCGCTCGCCTCGTCCACGGCGGTACTCGCCTGCGCCTGCCTTGCGACGCAGACCTGGAACCTGCCGCAGACGCTCCCCGGCTGGGGCGGGTTCCTCGGCACCTCGGTTTCGACGACGATCGGCGTCATTGCCCTGTTCGCCTCGACCGCGCGCATCGGCCCTTTCCGCACCGCGCTCACCATGAACCTCGAGCCGGTGACCTCGACCCTGCTCAGCTTCGTGTTGCTCGGCGAAGCGCTCGGCGGCGTGCAATGGCTGGGCGCGGCGATCATGATCGCGGCGCTCGCCGCCTTCCAGCTCCGCCGCTAAATTGGTGTCGGAGTCGAATTTCCGGTCGTGCGGCCGGACCGGGCAATACTGCCATCTTCAGCCTGACAGCCGCATCGGCGCTGGTTCTCCGGCCGAAATGCTGCCATCCGCTAGTTCCGGAAAGAAACCTAGGGCGTCGCCGCTCCCGCCGCCGCGGCCCCGCCGGCCGCCAGCGCAGCTTCGGTCAACGGCGTGCCCGTCTGCTCGGCCGCCTTGACCGTGATGGTGCCGGAGGCGAACTCGATGTTCTTTTCGCCGAACACGCGGTAGACGCGCTTCAGCGCCTCGCGTTGCACCCACGACGGCTTGGCCGGCTTGACGGTGAACTTGAGGCGCACGATCAACGCAGTGTCGGTGATCTCGGCCACTCCCTGCAGCTTGAGCGGCATCAGCAGTTCCTTGCCGAGTTCCGGGTCCTTCATCATGTCGAGGCCGATCTGCTTGACGGTCTTCCTCACCTTTTCCAGGTCCGCATCGCGCGCAAGACGGACGTTGAACTTGACCGTCTGCCAGTCGCGGCTGAAGTTGGTGATCGCGGTCAGCTGGCCGTACGGGATCGTGTGGACCTGGCCGTTCTGGTGGCGCAGGCGCACCGAGCGCACCGAGATCCGCTCGACCGTGCCCTTCAATTTCCCGGTGTCGATGTATTCGCCGAGCCGGAACGCGTCGTCGCTCATGAAAAAAATGCCCGACACGATGTCGCGCACCAGCGCCTGCGACCCGAAGCTGATCGCCAGGCCGAACACGCTCGCGCCCGCAAGCAGCGGCCCGATGTTCACGCCCAGCTGCGACAGCGCGATCATCACCGTCATCAACGCGATCGCAATGCCGACCAGCACGCGCAGCATCGGCAGCACGGTCGTCAGCCGCGAGGCCGGCGCCACGTCCGGGTCGTCCTCGACCGGTCCGCCGCTTCGCGTCGCGGCCGCCAGCCGGTGCTCGGCCCAGTGGTTGAAGTAGCGCCAGATCGCATAGCCCGAAATCAGCGCGACCGCAGTCATGATCAGCGATCGCCGGATCGGCGCCCAGTCGGCCGGCTTGACGAGGTCGAGTTCCTGCACCAGCCAGAGGTCGGCGAACAGGATCCCGATCGCAAGGATCGCCGCGACGCGGATCGAGCGCTGCGCGAACGGGATCCACATCCGCGCCGCCTCGGACTCCGAGTGGCTGGCGGCCGACAGCCGAAGGATCGAATCGACGATCAGTGCGAAGGCGGCGATCCGCAGCGACCAGACCAGCGAGTGGTAGATCGAGAATTCGAGCGCCATGACGCCGAGCGCCCAGGCCAGCCAGAGCGCAAGCGCAAGCAACCCGGCCAGCCCGAACACCAGGCGCCTGAAGAGCCCTGACGGGGCGCCCTCGCCTCGCGCCGACAGGTGATGCCGGCGATACGCGGCGAGGCCGACTACGCCGCCCAGCAAGACGACCAGTCCCTGCACCTGGGCAACCACCTGCGCCGACGGCAGCGGCATCTGTGCGCGCAAGAGCAGCGGCAACAGCGAGATGCTGGCGATCCCGACATACAGCACGACGGCGCCGACGCGCTTGATCGTGAGCGTGACCGAGGTGTCCATCGGCACCAGCCGGAATTGCGGCAGGTCCGGGCGCAGCAGCGTCTCGAGCAGCCACATCGCGAACCACCAGCGCACGATCGACCACAGCAGCGCGATGCCGAGCAGGTCGTGGGTCGAGCCCGACTGGAACCAGAGCTGGCTCAGCACGTAGGCGAGCGCCGAGAGCGTGGCCCGGTCGAGCAGGTCGAACAGCAGCAGGCCGGTGGCGCCGCGCGAATGCAGCGTGTCGGCGAGGCAGGCGGCCCTGAAACGGCGTGTCAGCCAGCGCGTGGCGCCGACGACCGCGGCAAGCAGCAGGACCGAGAGCACCATCAACTGCACCTGCGTGCCTAAGGGCCGCTCGGCCGGCGCGTCGGCGATCCGGCCGAGCGCGGCGACGAAGTCGGGCCATGCGCTCGGGATCGCAGCCAGCACTTTCGCGCCCGAGTCCTTGATCGTCGCGAGCTTCTTCCCTATCGTCGTGAGGTCGCCACCGACGTAAGTGGCCTGCTCCGGCGTGAGCGCAAGGACGTCCGGGGCGATCGCCGGCCCGAGGGCCAGAGCAAGTGCGAGCAGGACGGCGCGCACCATCACCGCGGCCGTGCCTCGTTCAGGCGCCCACTGTCTCGGCCGCGAGCGCGACCGGGGTGTACTCGACCCGCGAAGGCAGGTCCGGCGCGACGTTCATGACCCGGGCCCCGAGATCCATGATCACCGAGGCGACGGTTTCCATCCGGACCTCGGGCGCCGCGGCCGGGTCGGGCGGGCGGCAGATCGACATCAGGCCGTTGGTGTCGTCGCGCAGCATCCGCTGGAGATCCTGCGGCGAATAACGCCCCTGGTGGGAGTCCGCCAGTTCGGTGATGCGCTCGTAGCGCGGATGCGTCGAGAACGTCGCAGGCAGCGAAGCCGCGCGCTTTGCCGCTTCTTCGGAAAGGAAATGGTTGGTATGGCAAAGCGCAGCCTTTGCGCCGCGGATCGCGGACAGGCCGCGCGGCGAGAATTCGAGTGCCGCCGTCTCCCCCGAGGCATCCGCGCACTGCACATTCGACGAAGCGCCGAAGCTGAGCTGCGACGCAAAAGCCATCGCGTCTTTCACCGACGTGCGCTTGAGCAGCGCGCGCAGCAGTACGTGCACCGGCACGCCGGGCTTCAGGCCGTCGTCCGGGGAGCGCAGGATGTTCAGGCACACGCCGAAACCGTGGCTGTTGAGCCCGATCTTGGCCAGCATGCCGGCTTCGGTAAGCGTCACGCAGTCCGGGCCGTCGCCGCCGCGGCTGCGCAGCACGATCAAGGCCGCGCGCTGCGCGCCGAGCCAGTCCCAGTTCTGCGCGAGCAGCGTGGTGCCGGTCGTACTCATCGAGGGCTTGATCGCAATCGAGGTGCATTCTCCCCAGTCGGGGATCCCCCTCGCCGCATTACACGCTGCGGCCGCCTGGCGCTCCGGGTGCGGCGTCGGGTAGGAAGTCGGCAGGATCTCGGTACGCGCATTCAACGCGAGGATCTCGTTCAGGTGCCGGCCGGACCCGGCGGCAATGCTTTCGATCTCGCCGAGCAGTTCGGGATCGAAATCGCCGATCAGGTCGCGGTAGCCGGCGCCGAGTTGCTGCGCCCTCGCCCAGTCGACGCCGCAGAATGCGAACAGGCGCGCGTAGGTCGCCACCGACTTCTCGATGCGCGGGCGCGCCTGCGCGCCGTGGATCCGCCCGCGGTCGCGCGCGCTGCCTTCGACTTCGATGATTGGGAACACTGCGGGCTCCTCGCGGGGGTCAGAAGGGGCGGTCGCCGACGACCGCCACGCGCTCCATGCGCCGGCGGTTCGGGTAATAGTCGTTGCAGGCGTAGTGCTGGGTCGAGCGGTTGTCCCAGAACACGATCGTGCCGGGCTTCCAGCGCACGCGGAACTGGTACTCGGGCACCCTCGGCAATTCGCACAGGAAAGCGAGCAGCGCGCGGCTTTCCTCGGCGCTGACGCCGTTGATCTTCGTGGTGAAGAGCGCATTCACGTAGACCGCCTTCCTGCCGGTGACCGGATGGGTGCGCACCACCGGATGCGAAGGGTTCGGCAGGCGCTTCTCGATCTCGCGCAGGCGCGCGCGGTCCTCGTCGGTGTCCTTGAACAGGCGCCGGAAAGTCTGGAAATCGTGCACCGCGGTCAGCCCTTCGAGCATCTTCTTCATCGGCTCGGCCAGCCCGTCGTACGCGGCGCACATGTCGGCCCACAGCGTGTCGCCGCCGAGCGAAGGCATGATGCAGGCGCGCAGGATCGAATACCTGGTCGGGCATTCGCGAAACGTCGTGTCGCTGTGCCAGACGTCGGTGGACAGGACCGGGTTGTCCTTGTGGTTGTCGAGCACCATCAGCTGCGGCGCCTCGCCGAACCGGTGGAACGGGTGCACCTCGAGGTCGCCGAAGCGCTTGCCGAGCGCCACATGCTGCTCGGGCGTCAGGTCCTGGTCGCGCGCATAGACGACCTTGTGCTCGATCAGCGCGGCTTCCAGGCGCTCGAAGGTCGCGTCGTCCAGCGGCTGCCTGAGGTCGATGCCGTGGAGCTCGGCGCCGATGGTGACGCCGATCGGCTCGACTTCGAAAGGCTGGCCGGAGGGTCGAGAACGGGCCTGGGGAACTGCTGCCATCGCGGGTCTCCTCTTTTGCGGGCCATTGTAAACCGGGACCGCCGGGGCGCGTGGCAAGATACCGGCCGATTCCCTTCGTTGGAGGCAGGGCATGGCAGACGAAACCCCGGCCGAGGGCCGGATCACGACGCGGCTGGACGACGCCATCTTCGCGATCGGCATCGACCGGCCGAAGAAGCTCAACGGGTTCTCGCTCAAGATGTACCGCGAGCTGGTCGCGGCGTTCACCGAAATGGAACAGGACGATGCGGCCCGGGTCGGGCTGATCTACGCCCACGGCGCCAATTTCACCGCCGGGCTGCAGCTCGACCAGTTCGCACCGCTGATGGCGAAGGGCGAGGCGGCCGCGCCGGCCGGCGGCGTCGACCCGTTTTCGCTGCGCGAGCCGCTGCGCACCAAGCCGGTGGTCTGCGCGGTGCAGGGCATCTGCTTCACGCTCGGCATCGAGCTGATGCTGGCGCAGGACATCGTCATCGCGGCCGACGACACGCGCTTTGCGCAGATCGAAGTCAAGCGCGGCATCATGCCCACCGGCGGCGCCACGCTGCGCTTTGTCGAACGCGCCGGCTGGGGCAATGCGCAGCGCTACCTGCTGACCGGCGATGAATTCGGCCCGGCCGAGGCGCTGCGACTCGGGTTCGTGCAGGAGGTCGTGCCGGCCGGGCAGCAATACGATCGCGCACTTGCGATCGCGCGCACGATCGCCGAGCAGGCGCCGCTCGCGGTGCGCGCGTCGCTCGCCTCCTCCCGCCGCTACCTCGAAAAAGGCCCGCTCGGCATCAAGACCGAGATGGAGGCGGTGCAGCGCAGGCTCGCGCAGACCGAAGACGCAGCCGAGGGCCTGCGGTCGTTCGTCGAACGGCGCAAGGCGAAATTCACAGGCAAATGAGCAACGACCCTACGGACACCCAGCGATGACCATCGAAATCCCTGCCCACATTCCCACGCCTTTTCCCGGCACGCCCCACGTCGTCCAGCCGGGCTGGATCGACTACAACGGCCACATGAACGTCGGCTACTACCACGTCGTCTTCGACATGGCGGTCACGCCGTTCTTCGAATTCCTCGGCCTGACCGAGGAATTCCGCGCGAGGAACGGCTCGACCACCTTCGCGCTCGAAGCGCACGAGAACTTCCTGCGCGAAGTCAAGGAGGGCGACCCGCTGCGTTTCGAGGCGCGGCTGATCGACTTCGATGCCAAGCGCATCCACTACTACCACGAGATGTTCCATGCGACCGAGGGCTATCTCGCAGCGACGATCGAGTGCCTTTCGTCGCATGTGTCGACCGCGACGCGGCGCACCGCGCCGATGCCGGAGGCGCTGCTCGCCCGGATGGCGGCGATCAAGGCCGCGCATGCCGTGCTGCCGCGGCCCTGGCAACTCGGCCACGTGATTACCGCGCACGGGTTGAAGCGCGCTACCGGCTAGGCTGTTCGGCCGAGAGTTGAAATCCACCGTCGGAAGCCAAGCCTAGCCATCGGCCCGCGTGACGATGCACGAGAGCGAAGTTCAGGCGACGGCGCCGCGCCCCTGCTGGCTAGTGAAATAGACCACCCGCCTCGCCCGCTGCACGTCGCCCAGCGGACGATGGGCGGCGAGGGCCTGCCAGGGATCGAACACGCCCGCCTCCGCCTGCTTCGCGAAGGCCTGGCCCTCAGGGGACTTCGTGTCCTGCCTGGGCAACGTCAGGCGAGCGACCGTGGTGAACGGCGACTCCCAATTGACCGAGGCATCCTCGATCGGCGTCAGCGACTCGCTGACGAACGGCTGCAACTGCAGGTCCCACGCGAGGTCTCGATCGGCCAGGCGCCTGGAGAAATCCGCGCCCCAATCGGCCTTGGCCGCGGGGTCCGCAGTCCCATTCGCGGCATCGGGCACCACCCGCACGCGCACCGCGTAGGCGCCATTCGCAATCGGGACTGCGCTGTTCAGGGGCTCGGTGGCAAACCCGCCGAACGGCCGCCCCATCGCCTTGGCGAGCTTGCCGAGCCGCGCCGGCGCCCCGAAGAGCCCGTAGCGTTTCAGCAGGTACACCAGCAGCGCCCCATGCCCTCTTGAAGCCGCTTCCACAAATGGCACGAATTCGTCGCTCTTCGGAAACCCGAAACTCTCCTGGTTGATCAGCAGGAAGTCCTGGCTCTTCGCCGGACCGTCGCCGAGCGCCGAGTCTCCTTGCACGCCGAGCACCTTGATCGCGAAACCGCGGATGTCCGGCACCCGGTCGGCTGCCGAGTCGAAGCCGCCGTTGGAGAGCCGCACCCAGGCTTCGTACCTCTGCGGGGCAGAGAACAGGCCCTGCCGCGCAAAGTCCGGCAGGCCGCCGAGCACTTCGAGCGACCCGCGCGCCGCGGTCAACTGCTTGCGATGCAGCGCTCGCCCGGTCCCGAACTTCGCGGACTTGCGCGCCTGGATCTCGGCGAACACCCGGCCGTAGCCGGCGAAGCGTTCGGCCTCGTCCGCGCCGACCTGTTCTTTCCAACCTGTGCTCGGCACCGGCGATTGGGTCATGGTGGTCTTTTGTCCTGGTTGGGCCCGACCTATCGTAAGTGCGGCTCGAACCAGCGGTCAAGGAAGCGCGGTCCGCACCTATAATCGATGCCCTGGTCCTCGGGCTCAGCGAAACGGAGAGAAGAATGACCTTCAGTATCGTGGGGCGCTGCAAGCGCACCGGACAGCTCGGCATCGGGATCGCCACGAGTTCGCCCGCGGTCATGAGCCGTTGCGTGCACGTGAGCCGCGACGGTGCGGTCGCGTTCCAGCAGACGCCCGACCCGCGGCTCGGCGCGCTCGGCCTGCGGCTGGTCGGCGAAGGATGGTGGCCGCACAAGGTCGTGCAGGAGCTGGTTGCAAACGACAAGTGGCCGGCCAAGCGCCAGATCGGGATCGTCAACAGCGACGGCCACGCGGCGGCCCACACCGGCGACGGCGGCGTGCCCTACGCCGGTCACATCATCGGCGACAACCACGTTGCGCTGGGCAACGTGCTCGCCGGCCCGGAAGTCACGCAGGCGATCTCGGAGGAATTCATCGCCGGCGAGAAGCTCGATCTCGAGGAAAGGCTGCTGCGCGCAATCGAGGCCGGCCGCGATGCCGGCGGCCAGGTCGAAGGCCAGACCTCGGCCGGCCTGCTGACCTATGGCCGCGAAACGTTTTCGCGCTGCGACCTGCGGGTCGACGTCTCCGAAGAGCCGATCGCCGAACTGCGCCGCATCTACGACTGGTACAAGCCGCTGATCCCGTTCTACGAGGAGCGCGGCCGCGACCCGACGGTATTGCGCTTCAAGGACTTCCTCGCCAGGGAAGGCATCCAGAGGACTTTCGGCAAACCCGTCCCCGTAACCCGCGGCCCGAAGGCCGGCACAAGGTAGGCATCCATGAAAAACATCCTTCGCATCGCCCTCTCCCTCGCGCTTGCGGGCGCCTGCGCGCTTGCAAACGCGCAGCAGTACCCGTCGAAGCCGATCCACATCATCGTGCCCTTCCCCGCGGGCGGCGACCTCGAGCCGGTGGCGCGCGGCCTGGGCGAGCACTTCCAGGCCGTCTGGGGCCAGCCCGGCATCGTGGAGTTCAAGCCGGGCGCCAACGCGATCGTCGGCACCGAGTTCGTCGCCAAGGCGCCGCCCGACGGCCACACGCTGCTCATCTGTTCGATCGGCGCGATGACCATCAACCCGAACCTGTATGCGAGCGTCCCGTATACGGTCGGGAAGGACATCGTCCCGGTTTCGCTGGTGGCCACCACGCCGATGGTGCTGATCACCGGGCCGAAACTGCCGGTCAAGACTTACGCCGACTTCCTCGCCGCGGTCAAGGCGCGGCCGGGCAAGGTGTCGTTCGCATCCGCGGGGGTCGGCAACGTCACCCACCTCGTTGCGGAATTGTTCATGCGGCAGGCCGACGTGTCGATGGTCCACGTCCCCTACAAGGGTGCGCAGGCGGTGATTGCCGACCTGCTCGGCGGGCACATCGAGATGTATTTCAACCCGCTGCCTTCGGCGCGCGGCTACCTCAAGGCGAACGCCGGCAAGGTGACGCCGATCGCGCTTACGTCGATCGCCCGGTCCCCGATCCTGCCGGAGGTGCCCACCCTCGACGAACTCGGGCTCAAGGGCTTCGACGTCAATTCGTGGTACGGCCTGTGCGCTCCCGGCGGCACGCCAAAGGAAATCATCGCAAGGCTGAGCGCAGAAACGCAGCGCGCCGTCGCCGGCCAGGCGCTCCTGCAGCGCCTCCAGTCCTTCGGCATGAACGTCCGGACCAATACGCCGGAACAGTTCGCCGCCGAGATCCGGAACGAATCGGCGCAGTGGGCGAAGATCATCAAGGACAAGGGCATCCGCGCCGACTAGGCGCTCGCCCGCCCGATCGCTTTTTCGTCCTTCAAAGCCTCGATTTCGCCGGCCGAGAATCCCCACTTGCCGAGCGCCTCTTCGGTCTGCGCACCGAAGGCCGGCGGCCCGTACTTCACGCTCGAGGGCGTGCGGCTGAATCGCGGCGCCGGGCCGGGCTGGACGATGCCGTCGACCTCGACGAAGCTGCCGCGTGCCTTGTTGTGCTTGTGGTCCGCCGCTTCGCGAAAGCTGAGGACCGGCGCAAAGCAGATATCGGTGCCTTCCATGATCGCGCACCACTCGTCGCGGGTCTTCTGCCTGAAGAGCGCGGCAAAGCGCTCGCGCATCTCCGGCCAGTGCGCCTTGTCCATCTGGCCCGGCAGGCCGGCCGGGTCGAGGCCGAGCTTCTCCAGCAGGATCGCGTAGAACTTCGCCTCGACCGCACCCACCGAGACGAACTTGCCGTCGCTGGTCTCGTAGCATCGCCAGAAATGGGCGCCGCCGTCGATCGCGTTGGATTCCCTCTGCTCGGACCATTCGCCGACCGCGGCGAGGCCAAAGCAGGCGAGCGCGAGGTATGCCGAGCCTTCGGTCATCGCGACGTCGACCACCTGCCCTTTGCCCGAGGTCCGCGCCTCGAGGAGCGCGGCGAGGAGGCCGGTGATCAGGAACATCGCGCCGCCGCCCATGTCGCCGACGACGTTCAGCGGCGGCACCGGCTGCGCGCGCGTGCCGATCGCGTGCAGCACGCCCGAAAGCGAGATGTAGTTGATGTCGTGCCCGGCGGCCTGTGCGAGCGGCCCATCCTGGCCCCAGCCGGTCATCCGGCCATAGACGAGGCGCGGGTTGCGCGCGAGGCATACGTCGGGCCCGAGGCCCAGCCGCTCCATGACGCCGGGCCGCATCGGGTCCACGAGCGCATCGGCGCGCTCGACCAGGCGCAGCACCGTGGCGATGCCTTTCGGGTGCTTCAGGTCGACGGCCACCGAGGGCCGCCCGCGCCGGCGGACGTCCGCCTTCGGGCCGGCGAACTCGAATCCCAGGCCGGTCGGGCCGTTGCGATCGATCCGGACGATGTCCGCGCCCATGTCGGCCAGGAGCGAGCAGCACAACGGCGCAGGGCCGATGCCAGCAAGTTCGACGACCTTGATGCCCGCGAGCGGGCCGCCTTGCTTCTTCGTGTCGCTCATAGCAACCCTATATCAGGTACTTCTTGCCTACCGCAGACGGGACGAGCTCATCGCCGAACACCTGCGCCATCGCATGCATCGCCCGCCAGCCGGTGCAGTGGCCCGGCGCGAGGAATTTCAGGCCGAAGGACTCCAGGTCGGCGATCGTCTGCGGAATGATCTTTTCGGTGATGCCGGAAAGGTGCAGCCCGCCCATCACGCCGTACAACGGAGTCTGTGGAAACGTGGCCCGCGCGTGGGTCAGAACGTTGATCAGCCCCGCATGCGAACAGGCGCTGAAGACGAACTGGCCCTTGTCCTTCACGTGGACCGAGATGAAGCGCTCGTCCATCAGCAGCGGATCCGGCTCCCACGAGTTGCCGTCCTCGCTGCGGCGAACCTGACCGGGCAGGCCGGCCTCGTAGGACGTCAGCCGCGGGATCTCGCCGCTGACGTAGAACGCGCCGCCGGCCACCGACCGGGGCTCCCGCGTGTTGACGACACGGGCGCCCGCCTCGGCCAATCGCTCCGGATCCGGCACGAGTTCGTGCTCGACCAGCCCGGCCCCGGGTCGCGGCGTCGCGCGTTGCGCGAACATGCCCGGGTGCACATAGCAGTCCACACCCGCCGGCCTCGCCTTCGCGATCGCTTCGATGGCCGTGACGAGGCCGCCCGCATGGTCCCAGTGCCCGTGCGATAGCACCACCGATCCGATCTCCGCAAAGTCGATGCCGAGGACGTCGGCATTCCTCCGGAAGATCGGCCCGTCCGGGCCGGCGTCGAACAGCAGCGTGTGCCGCTCGTCGCCGATGTGCGCGGTGATCAGCAGCGACAGGCCGTGGTGCGCGCAGCAGATGTTCGCCCCGGCCATCATCTTCATGCGCCCGCCGGTGATCAGCCCGGACCATTCGGGGATGACGTTCTTCGGGTTGGTCGACAAGCTGTCGGTGACGTTGTCGATCACGACGAGCACCTCGAGACGATCTACGGTTCGGATTTCGGCCACCGGCTACCGCGCCTCTCCGGCGAATTCCTGCTGCAACGTGGCCAGCCGATCGAGCGCAGCCTGCGGCAACGGCCCTTTCAACACTGCGGCGAGCGCATCCTCGAACTGCTGCGGCGAGGCCACGCCGACGAGGATCGTGCCCATCGCGGGATGCGTGATGCAAAACCGCGTCGCGGCTTCCGCGAGACTCGCTGCGTATCCCTCGTCGACCAGCGGCGCCAAGCGCTGCGCGCGCTTCAGGTCGCCTTCATAGGTCATCGCCGAACCGATCGGCGCAGGCGGCGGGCTGGCGAGCGGGTGGCGCTCGGGCGATCCCGACAGCGCGCCACCGCCCAGCACGCGAATGCCAATGACGCCGACGCCTGCGGCCTTGGCATGGTCGAAGAGTCGGCCGTAGTCCTGCGCCGGATAGTTCGGCGGCAACGCGACTGCGGCCGACGGGTTGAGCATGTTGTAGGTGATCTGCGCCGAATCGAACACGCGCGCGTCGATGACTTTCTGCAGTGCCGCCGTATCCCCGGTCGCGGTGATCCCGAGGAACCGCACCTTGCCTTGCCGCCGCAGCGCTTCGAACGCCGGCAGGATCTCCTCCATCATCCGAGCGCTGCTGAACGGATTCCCATCGCCGGCGGTTGCGATCGGGTTGTGGAAATGCAGGATGTCGACCTGGTCGCGACCCAGCCGCTTCAGGCTTCCCTCCAGTGACTTCGCAATCGCGTCGGCGACCTGCCCAGTTCCGGGCGGCAACCTGACCTTGGTGCCGACGATCGCGTCGCGGGGCTTCAGCTTGTTCAGGATTCGGCCCAGGTTCTTCTCGGATTCACCGTTGCCATACTGCACGGCGGTATCGAAATAATTTACGCCCGCATCCAGCGCCCGGCCGATTGCGCGCTCCTGGTCGGCCGGGTCGCCGCGCACCATCAGCCCGCCGACGGCGCCGCAGCCAAAGCCCAGGATCGAAACTTTCATCCCGGTCCGGCCGAAACCGCGCATCTCCATCAAAGGCACCCGTGGGTCACTATAGAAATCCTATCGTGGCAGCATTTCGGCTGTAAACCCAACAACCACGCGGACTTCAGATCGAAAATGGCAGCATTCATGGCGCCGGCCTGAACCCGGTCACCGAGAACGCCGGCACCGGCTGGGCGATGCCCTTGAGGTTCAGCGGCCCGACCGGCTCGGCGTCCACCATTCCTTCCAGCCGCGCCATGATCTTGCGGTCCACGAGCACCTGCCCGCCGGCGGCCTCCGAACAAAGCCGCGCCGCGAGGTTGGTCACGTTGCCGATCGCGGCGTAGTCCCAACGCCCTTCGAATCCGATTGCGCCAAGCGTCGCGTAACCCTGCGCCACCCCGCAGCCCAGCCCGAGGTCGTAGCCGCGTTTCCTCCACGTCTCGCCGATCGGCGGGAAAGCATCGCGCATAGCGAGCGCCATGCGCACCGCATTCTCGGCGGGCTTCTCCATTGGCACCGGATCGTTGAAGAACACCATGATCGCGTCGCCCGCGAAGCGCTCCAGCGTGCCGCCGTGAGCAAGCACGATGCGTCCCATGTCCGCGTGGTACGCGCGCAGCAACTCCATGACTTCCTCGGGTTCGGCACGGTCGGTAAACGCCGTAAACCCGCGCAGGTCGATGAAGACGACGCTGATCTCGCGGCGGTGGGTCTTGAGCAATTCCTCGCCGCCGCCGTTGACGATCGCCTCGGCCAGTGCGGGCGAGAAGAATCCCTTGAGGCGGCCGAACCGCTCCAGTTGCGCGACCTGCTCCTTGACGCGCGCCTCGAGCGTGTCGTTCCAATCGGCCAGCTTGGCCGTCTGCGCCTTGACCTCGTCCTGCAGCGACTTGATCCGCAGCAGCGACTTCACCCGCGCGAACAGCTCCGCCTGGTTGATCGGCTTGGTGAGGAAGTCGTCGGCGCCCGCCTCCATCCCCTTGACGCGCTCGCCGGCCGGGTCCAGCGAAGTGCAGAGCACCACCGGCAGCAAAGCGGTGGCCGGATCCTCGCGCAGCTTGCGGCAGACGTCGTAGCCCGACAGGCCCGGCATCATGATGTCGAGCAGGACGATGTCCGGCGGCTCGGCCGCGACCTTCTTCAGCGCTTCTTCGCCGTTGACGGCGGTCGACACCGCGTAACCCCTGGCCCCGAGGATGTCGGCCAGCAGCTTGACGTTGTGGGGCGTGTCGTCGACGACCAGGACTTTTGCGCCGCTGTTCATGTCCCCGCCGGATGGGTCGCGCGCTGCACCGTCGCGAGGAACTCCTTGAGGTTGATCGGCTTCTCGATGAAGCCGTCGAACCCGGTGTCCATGATCTGCTGCCGGTCCTGCGTCATGACCGACGCGGTGATCGCGACGACCGGCACGCCGGCGGTCTTCGGGTCCGCGCGCAGCACCTTGAGCGCCTCCATGCCGTTCATGCCCGGCAGCTGGATGTCCATCAGCACCAGGTCGGGCACTCGCTCCTGCGCCATCCGGATGCCGTCCTCCGCGGTGCCGGCTTCCATGGTCGCGTGGCCCTTGGCCTGCAGGATGTCGCGCACCAGTTTCATGTTCTTCTCGTTGTCTTCGACGATCAGGATGAGGCTCATGGTTGCACCGGTATCGTGAACGTGAATGTGGACCCCTTGCCGACTTCGCTCTCGAGCCACAGCCGCCCGCCGTGCAGCTCGACGAAGCGCCTGGTGAGCGCGAGGCCCAGGCCGGTGCCTTCGTTCTTGTTGGTGTAATGCCGGCCGACCTGGCGGAATTCCTCGAACACCGCGTCCTGGTCTTCGGGCGCGATGCCTATGCCGGTGTCCCTGACCGCCACCTCGAGCGTGCCGCCTTCCTTTTTCGCGTGCACCTCGACGCGCCCGCCGTCCGGCGTGAACTTGACCGCGTTGGACAGGAGGTTCAGCAGGATCTGCTTGAACTTGCGCTCGTCCGCCCTGATCTCGCCCATCTGCGCGTCGACCACGAGCTCCAGCGCAATGCCGTGGCGCGTGGCGCGCTCGCGGATCAGCGTAAGCGCATTCGCAAGCGCATTCGGCACGTCGAAGTCCGAGGGCTCGAGGTCCATGCGCCCGGCCTCGATCTTCGAGAGGTCGAGGATGTCGTTGATGAGCGACAGCAAGTGCTTGCCCGAGGAATGGATGTCGTTCAGGTAGTCGGCCTGCTTGTCGTTCAGCTCGCCGAACATCCGGTCGATCAGGACCTCCGAGAACCCGATGATCGCGTTCAGCGGCGTCCTCAGCTCGTGCGACATGTTGGCGAGGAATTCCGACTTGTGCTGGCCGGCGATTTCGAGCTGGCGGCTCTTTTCCTGGATCTCGTTGAACAGCCGCACGTTCTCGATCGCGATCACCGCCTGGTCGGCGAACGTGGTGACCAGCTCGATCTGCTTGTCGGTGAACGGCTCGACCTTCTCGCCGCGCGACATCGCGATCACGCCGATCGGT
The DNA here is from genome assembly GCA_964599095.1 of uncultured Bordetella sp. Lineage (GTDB taxonomy): Bacteria > Pseudomonadota > Gammaproteobacteria > Burkholderiales > SG8-39 > SZAS-79. Next base: position 20,516 of record CAZREB010000012.1, on the reverse strand, counting down.
TCGTCCCCGCGCAGCATCGGCACGGCGAGCAGCGTGCGGAAATGGCCCAGCCGCGCGGTGTCCTTCCGGGCGTAGCCGGGCTCCTCCATCACGTCGCGGATATGGATCGCGCGTTTCTCGAGCAGGGCCCGGCCGGTGCCCGAACCGGGACCGGGCACGAGCGGGTTGCGGTGCATTTCGGCCACGACCGGCGAGTCGGGCGAATAGCCGTGCGCGACCGTCGGCACGAAGCCGCCGTCCGCATTCGGCCTCAGGATCACGCCGTTCACCGCGTTGCACAGCCGCGTCGCGTTGTCGATCAGGATCTGCAGGACCGCATCCAGGTCGAGCGTCGAGCGGCTGATCGCCTTCAGCACCTCGGCGGTCGCGGTCTGCTGGCGCAACGATTCGGTCAGTTCCGCGGTGCGCTCCTCGACCTTCTTTTCCAGCCCGGCATACGATTCGCGCAACTGCGCGGTCATGCGGTTGAACTGGTCGGCCAGGGCTTCGAGCTCGTCGCCGGTCCTGATCTCGATCTTCTGGTCGAGCTCGCCCTCGCCGATCCTCTGCGCGCCTTCCTGCAGCGTGCGGATCGGACGCACCAGCCCGCGCGCGAGCCAAAGCGCGGTCAGCGCCGAGATCAGCAGGCCGGCCACCATCAGCATCGCGGTACGCACGATCGTCGCGTTCAGCGTCGCATAGACCTCGGACACCGGCTGCTCGACAAAGACTTTCCAGCCCAGCGGCTGGGACCTCGACGAGGACGCCGGGTCGAGTTGCGTCGAGTCGACGCTGGCAAACGCGCTCAGCACTTCCCGGCCGGACAGGTCGCGCGCGAGCCGGGCCGGCTCGTCGTCCGGCGCCGGCGCGGCCAGCGCGGCCTTGACGTGCCCGAGGTTGGACAGGTCGGTCTTCCTCAGCACCAGGCCGATGTCGGGGTCGGCGATCAGGTGCCCGGTGCTGTCGACCACGTAGGCCTTGCCCTTCGCGCCGATCTTGATCCGCGTGATCACGTCCCAGATGAACTTGAGGTTGATGTCGGCAGCGGTGACCGCGCCGCCGGGACCGCGCGAGCGCAGCGCAATGGTCATATAGGGCTCGGTCTCCTTCCTGAACTGGACCGGCCCGAACCAGGTCTGCCCGGGCTTGGCGCCGAGAAAGGCCGGGTCGTTCGAGCGGTCCCTCTTCGAGCCCATGACGCTCATCGTCAGGCGCGATTCGAGGATCAGTTCCCGGCCCTGCGCATCGATCTGCACGATGTCGGTGACCGCCGGCGCCTGGTTCAGCAGCTTCAGGAATTCCATGCGCCGCTGCTCGAGGCCGTCGGAGCCCAGTTGCGGAAGCGCGGCGAACCCGAGCTGGCGCTCGATCTGCTTGACGAACTGCTCGATCCGCGAGGCCGCGGCGACCGCCTTCTCGTGCTGCAGGCTGGCCAGCGCGGACTTGTTCTCCTGGTAGGCGAAGTACACGCTGATGCCGCCCGACACCAGCAGCACGCCGCATACCAGCGCGAGGATCAGCGCGAAATACTTGCGGAAGAGGCGTCCGCGATAGACCCGCCGCGGAGCGGTGTCCTTCAGGCTGATCGGCTCGGCGGGTTTCACGGCGCGGTCACTCTATCACCGGGGCGGCACGCAGGACGATCCGCCTTGCGCACTGCCTCAGGCAGCCGCCTGCCGCGGCCGGTAGATCGCGGTGTGCCTGACGCTCGCCACCGGCCGGGCCGCACCGGCGAGCACCAGGGCGTCGAATTCGACGAAGCGGTGGCCCTTCCTTTCGTAGTTCGCCGCCACCCGGCCCCGGGCGCTCAGCGTCTCGCCGACGAGCGCCGGGCTGTGGTTGCGCACCGCGCTCCCGACATGGATCCACGGCCCGAGCTTTACGCTCTGCAGCAATGCCATGTTGCACATGCGCAGAACGATGCCCGGATGCACCAGGCCCTCGAGCGCATAAAGGCCGTCGGTTTCCCGCACGTCCCGCAGGTAGTTGGCGGCGTATTCGGCGGTCACTTCCAGCGCGAAGGCGTGCAGCAGGCCGCCGACCGGCAGGGTCAGTTCGCTTGCTTCACTCCTCTTTTCGGGCGGGGGCGGAACGCCCGGCGGAAAGTCGCCGACCACCGGTGCGGCGCCAGGCTGTGCGGGCAACTGCGCGGAGCCGGACGCGCAGCGCCTGCCCTGCGAGTCGACTTCGATCGTGATTGCCCCGTCCGCCTCGCGCCCCGCCACTTCGGCGATCTCGCCGTCGTAGACCGGGGAGGCGAACTTGCACTCGGCGGTGCCGCGCTCGAGGAAGGCGCGGCCCCAGCGCTCGACCGGCAAGTGCATCATGTACGCGTAGACGTCCACGCCCGGCACCAATGCGCCGGTAAACCCGAAGCGGCGCGCGACCGAATCGTCGTGGATCTTGTTCTCGGACGCATGGGCCGTGTTGAAGGCCTGCACGCGGTAAGTTTTCATTTGAACGATGCTCATCCGGCGGGACGGAATTCGATGTCGAGCGTCGTCACGCGCCGCAGTTCGCGGCGATGCGTCGTGTCGGCAAACGGGCGGCCGCGATGCATCGTCGAGCGGTTGTCCCAGATCACCAGGTCGCCCACGCGCCAGGAATGCCGGTAGACGTATTTCGGTTGCGTCGCGTGCTCGGTGAGGTCGCGCAGCAGCAGGCGCCCGTCGGGCACCGGCCAGCCGATGATGCGCGAAGCGTGCGAGGCGAGGTAGAGCGACTTGCGCCCGGTGTTCGGGTTGGTGCGCACCAGCGGGTGGATCGCTCCCTTGAGCTTCTCTTGTTCCTCGGCGGAGAACTCGAATCCGAGGACGCTGCGCGAATAGGCGATCGAATGGTGCGCCTGCAGGCCTTCGAGCTTCGCCTTCAGCTCATCGTCCAGGTCGTCGTAGGCCGCCCGCATGTCGGCGAACTCGGTATCCGCGGCCACCGGCGGCACCACCTTCGCCGACAGCATCGAATAGCGGCCCGGCGGGTCCTGGAAAGAGGCGTCCGTGTGCCAGAGCCGGTTGCCGAGCGCGTACGCACGGCGGCGGTCCTCGCCCGGTAGGATCTTGCCCTCCTCGTCCACGTTCGAGATGTCGGTCAGCGCTTCGTTGCCGAAACGGTTCTTCTTGACCACGGACGCGCCGGTCTTGGCGTGCAGCTCGCCGTCGAAACGCATCGCAAACTGGAGCTGCTCGTCGTCGGCGAAAGGCTGGTCGCGAAATACGAGCACCGCGTGCTCGTCCATCCCGGCGCGGATCGCGTCTAGCGTCTCACGGTCGTGGACCGCGCGCAGGTCGATCGGCCCGGCCTCGGCGGCGAAATGCGGGTGAAGCCTGGTGAAAGTCAGAGCCATTGAGCCTCCTCTTCTGCCGCTGCCATTCTGCCCGCGGTCGCTGCCGGATCTGCCGGGTCACGCCGTACGGGCCCTGCAATTCGACCATGGATCAAATCCCGGAAACGAGGAAATCGACCGCCCCGAGGATGTCCTCCGAGCGGTCCGCGAGCGAAACGACCTTCTCCCCGAGCAACTTTTTCGGCACGCCGGCCATGAGCGCGGTATCCATCACGAGGGTGCGCTTGCCGATCCGAAACCCCGGGTTGAGGCGCGTCGCCGCGGGACCGAACTCTGCCGCCGGGACAAGCGGAGCAACCAGGCAGGTATCGAGCGCAGACAGCATGTCGGCCTGAAGCTCCAGGAGATAGGGAACGCGGGCGGAAGTTGCCCGATTCAGGTTCGTGCGCACCTCGAAGCGCGCCATCAGAACCCCCTGAGCTTGTCGCTCCAGACGCCGTCGCGTTCCACGCGCGCGTTATAGGCGTCGATTGCCTTCCGGTTCGCGGCAAGCCATTCCTCGGCCTCGGCCTCCCGCACCAGCTGCACGAGGCGTTCCTCCAGCGTCTGCGACAGGTTGATCTTGAGGTGCCGGGCCTTGTCGAGCAACTTGGCGCTGATGGTCAGGTTTGCCGGCCGCTTGCCGGCGGGCGTTTCGCGTGCACCCATGATGGATTCCTCCGCGCCTCGCGCAAGTCATGTATGCGCATAGCGTACGCGCATCCCCCATCCGCAGCAATCCCCGGAGCGGCGTCGGCCCCGCATCCGGGCCCGATCTCCCCGGGCAATCCGCAAAAGGGCAGCGCGCCTAGTCCATGACCCCGAGCAGCTTCGCCGCGGTGCCGCCGAGGATCGCGACCTTGTCCGCGTCCGAGAGCCCGGGCGTCGCCATGACCTCGTCGACCATGGTCGTGGTCCACGGGAAGGGATAGTCGGTGCCGACCATCAGCTGGCTCGCGCCCATCTCCGCCGCGAGGTGGCGGATGCCTTCGGTCGAGAACACCATCGTGTCGTAGTACATCTGCTTCATGTAGTCGGTAGGCTTCTTCTTCAGCGCGCCGTAGGTGCCGCCGGGAAACAGGTCCGGCCGCACGAGGGCGCCGTGATCCGACCGATTGGCGTAAGAAGGCAGGAAACCGCCGCCGTGGGCCGCGCAGATCTTCAGTCCCGGGAACCGGTCGAGCGTGCCCTCGAAAATGAGGTGCGACAGCGCAATCGTCGTCTCGAGCGGAAACCCGATGATGTTGTCGAGGTAGCCGTTGCCCTTGAGCCGCTTTGCGATGTCGGCCGAAGCACCGCCGGCCTGCGGGTGGATGAACACCAGCACACCGAGTTCCTCGGCCTTTTTCCAGAACGGGTGGAACTTCGGGTCGCTGAGCTCCAAGCCTTCGACGCTGCCGCCGATCGCAGCGCCGCGCAGGCCGTATTTCCTGACACCCTCTTCCAGCTGGCGGGCGGCCAGGTCGGGATGCTGCAACGCCACCGATGCGAAAGCGAGGAACCGGTCCGGGTGCGCGGCGCACGCCTCGGCGAGTTTCTCGTTCTGGATCCGGATCACCTCTTCGGCCACTTCGCGCTCGGCGTTGTACCAGAACGGGTTGATGCTCAGCACCTCGATGTCGATGCCTTGCGCATCCATCGCGGCGAGGCGTTCGCCCACCGCGCTGACCATGCTGAGGTCGGGCCGCATCGACGGACCGCCGAACTTCAGACCCATCAGCGCCATCGCCTCGGGCACCGCGCAGTGCGCGTGAATGTCGATCACCTTCGCGCGCTTGCCGGCGACAAGCGTCTCGCGGCGCCGCGGCTGGCCGTGCGCGTGCGGCACGACGAGCATTTCGCAAGTGCAGAAGACGAGCCCGGCGAGCCTGCCGGCGGTGCCCGGGAATTCGCGACGCGAGAACATGGACTCCCCCTGAAGATGCCGTGTCGCAACGACCGCGGCATGGATGGTGCAACGCTTTCAAAGCCTATCACGCGACCGCGAGTTAAGATGGCCGCGATTTCGCATCCAGGCTCCTTTCAGGAAAGGCTTCCCATGAGCGACACCCTGCCCCCGATCCGCCGCATCGTGACCGGCGACGACGCCAATGGGCGCTCGCGCATCGTCGAGGACGCGCCGGCCACCGCGATCCGGACGGTGGCCGAGCGGCCGGGCTACCGCAACGTGAACGTGTGGCGCACTTTGGCCGCGCCGGAGCGGGTGGACGCGCCGGACACCATTGCGGAGCACAAAGGCATCCTGCCGCCGGGCAACGGCGGGTCGATCCTGCGCATCATCGACTTCCCGCCCGAGGTGGCCGACCCGGCAGAACGCAAGCGCCGCATCCAGGCGACTTTCGGCACCATGTTCACCGACGCCCAGCACGACAAGCGCGAAGGCAAGCATCCCGGCATGCACCGCACCGACACGGTGGATTACGCGATCATCCTCGAAGGCGAAATCTGGGCGGTGATGGACGAGAACGAGACCCTGATGCGCCAGGGCGACGTGCTGATCCAGCGCGGCACGAACCACGCGTGGGCGAACCGCTCGCAGAAGACCGCGAGGATCGCGTTCGTGCTGCTGGATGGGAAGCGCTGAAACCGGAAGGACGCAGACGACCTGTTGCCGTGACCAAGAACCCCGCATGCATTAGTCGATTTTCCCTGCGTGTCGCCGACTTGGGGCTGGAGCGGGCTCTCGTCGAAGACCAGGCTCGCAAGGCCGAAGGCACCGGCCTCGGGCTTGCGCTCAGCAAGCGGTTCTGCGAACTGTACGGCGGCTCGATCCGGGTGGAAAGCGAGTTGGGGATAGGGTCGACCTTCACGTTCACGTTTGCGCCGCAAGCCTGAACCGGGAGGAACCGCTTCGATGCCGCAAGATGCCCGGGGAACGCGGAACGCGCTCAAGCTGGTCCTGCGGATCGTGTCGATCGCCGGGATGGTGATCGCAGTGACCGCGGTAGTTGCATTCTCCCGCAAGGGCGACACGTTCTCGGCCAGCATGATGATTTTCGCGGCCGTAGTCTTAGCAATCCTGTTCTCGTTGGCCTGGACCGGTTCGATCTTTTCGTCGCTCGAGCGAGCCAAGCGCTACGTGGAGGGCGTGGAAGGCGACGAGCGCCACGAGTGGTATGCGTTCAAGGGGATGCGAGTGCGCGTATTCCTCGACGAGCAGAAGCGCCCCTGGTTCCCGCTCAAGGAGATCGCGTTCATCCTCGGCCTGAAGGCCGACGAGCACACCTTCCGGCACTACGGGTCGAGCGAACTGGCGGTCCGCGAATCGGCGGGCGAGAAATGCCTCTCCGAAGGCGGACTGCGCCGGTTGGTCCGGTACAGCAAGCATCCCGATGCGGGCGCGCTCGGGCTGTGGATGGACCGCGAAGTCCTGCGCATGCTGAAGAACCGCAAGGAAGCCGGCACGCTCTGAAGCGCACTCACGGCCGGTTCTATCGATTCGCCATCCGCTGGTTGGCAAGCGCCAGCCGGTCGACGACCGAGTCGAGGATGGCTTTGGTGAGCTGGAGCTGGCAGACGGCGCTCGTCTTCGCGATCACCGCCGGGTCGAACTCGGCCAGCACGACGTCCGACAGCGTCTCGATGGTGGCCTGGCGCGGCGCACCGCCCTCCTTCACGTAGGCCATTTCCCCGAAGCATTCGCCGGCATTCAGCACGTTCAGCAGGCGCCCCTGCCGGATCACCTTGACCTGCCCGCTGGCGAGGAAGTACAGGCTGGTCCCGACTTCGCCTTCGGTCACGATCGGCTTCTGCGACGGCAGGCGCGACCACGATCCCGCATGCACCAGCTCCCACACCTCGGCATCCGAGAGCTTCTGCAGCATCGTCACTTTCTTCAGCGCGGTGAACTTGTCGCTGTCCGAGATGCCCTTCTGGTAGACGCTCAGCCTGCCGATCTTGGCGATATCGAGCGCGAGGTCCGCCCAGGTCGGGTAGCGGTCCGCCGTGCGCTTGGCCATCATCTGCATCAGGATCGCATCGATCTCCGGGCCGATCTCGGGCCGGATCCTGCTCGGCGCGACCGGCACCTCGTTCAGGATCTTGGTGAACAGTTCCGGCAGGCTCGTCGCGAGGAAGGGCTTCTGGCCGGTGAAAAGTTCGTAGAGCACCACGCCCATCGCGAACATGTCGCTGTGGTGGCCGAGTTCCTCGCCGTTGATCTGCTCGGGCGACATGTAGTACGGCGTGCCGACCTCGGCATCGTGCGTTTCCTTGGCTTTCTTGAGGTAGGCGGCGCCGAAGTCGCCGACCTTGATGTTGGTCCCGCTGACGACCATGATGTTCGCCGGCTTGATGTCGCGGTGGACGATGCCCTGCCGGAACGCGTAGTCGAGCGCGCCGCAGGACTTGAACGCGATCTGGATCGCGTCCTCGCGCGAAAGCAGCTTGCCCGGCTGCGTGAACTGCGTGAGGTCGCCGCCGGGCACGTACTCGATCGCCACGTAGCCCGAGTTGCCGTCCACGACGGCTTCCAGGATTGCGGCGATGTGCGGGTGGTTCAGCTTGCCCGCGAGGGCCGCTTCGTTGAGGAACTGCGCGGTAACCGTGGCACCGAAGTCGGGCGAGGCCACCACGTGCGGATCGAGCACCTTGAGCGCGACGTTTTCGCCGGAAAACGTGTCGAGCGCGAGATACACGGTGCCCGACGCACCCTTGCCCAGTACCTTCCTGAGCTGGAACTTGCCGATCTGCTCCATCGCCGTGAGCGCTCCCCCCGGCGAATACTACCCTCGGACGTACCCTATTCCCACAGTCCTTCGGGCAGGGGCAGGCCCGCCAGATCTTCGCGCGTCAGCCTGCCGTCCGGCTCGATGCCGAATCGCTCCAGCACAGCGGCAAGCTGGCGCGTGTGCTGCGCGCTGTGCCAGGTCGAGCGCTCGAACAGCATGCTTACCGGCTGAAGACCGAAGAAGGTCTGCACCTTGCCGCTACAGCTCTTATCCGGAAGTCCATCCCACCAGGCCTGCAGGCGTGCGATGACGCCCTCGCCGTACGCCGCGATCTGCGCTCCGGTGACGCACTCGCCGTCGGCCGGCGGCTCGTTGGCGAGTTGCGTCGCATACTCGACCCCGTCGACCGCGGTCTCGAGGAAAGCCTCGGCAATCCGGAACACGTGGTGCCCCATCAGGCGGATCGAGCGGTCGCGATTGTCGATGACGCGCTCGCCGAGCCGCTCATCCGGCATCTGCCGGAGATAGCGCTGCGTGGTGCGCAGCACCTTGGTCCATCGCAGGATGAGTTCTTCGGGCGGCAGAGGCGTATGGCCTGTGCCCTGCAGGCCGACGAACTCGGCCACGTCCTCGAGGTTCTGCGCAAAGACGTACTGGTCGCCGAGCGCGACCACCGGCACCGTCCGCACGCCGAGGGCGAGCAGCCGTTCCCGCCCGCCAGGGTCGTTGGCTACGTCAACGGCCGCGAACGGGATGCCCTTTTTCGAAAGAAACTCTTTCGTTCTGAGGCAGCTGCTTCACCCGGGCTGGGTGTACAGGACGAATTTTTCGGTGGCGCCCATGGGTGTGTCCAAAGGTGTACCTGCAGGCTACCCGCGCCGATGGCCCTCGGTCAATCGCCGCCGCTTGCCGGCACCACGGCCTGCGTCCCGGCCGGTGCGCTCGCTTGCCACGGCCACTTGAGGTCGAACCGCTTGCCGTGCAGGAATGCGCTCAGCCAGGTCTTCTGCACCCAGTAATGAAACGTAAGGATTGCAACGAGTGCGGTGAAGGCGCTGGCGAGAACGAATTTGACGATGGCCGGCAAGTCGAATTGCACCAGCCAGAACGCCGCGAGCGACACCAGCGGCATGTGCACCAGGAACACCCAGTACGACGATTGCGACACGTACTGGATCCAGGGCTCGTCGCGGTCGAAGAACCGCAGCGCGCCGCCGATGAAGGTGTAGATCAGCGCCCAGGTGAAGAATCCGTTGGCAAGCGTCGCGCAGGCGTGGACGGTTGCATCCAGTCCCCGGGCCGCGTAGTCCAGGCCGCTGAGGTGGACCGCCGCCGGGAACAGGACTGCCGATAGCAATGACCAGCGCCAGAAATTCGGCGCCAGCGCCTGCAGGAATTCCCGGTAGTGGTGAAACGCGTAGCCGAGTACGAAGAACGAACCGTAATACACGAGCGAAGGCACGTGCGGTTTGAGGAATATGAAGCCCTCCATGACCTGCGCGCCGTGGTAGGGCCAGAGCGTGGCGGTCGTATAGAGCGCGAAAGCGACATACATCGCCGGCGAGGCGAGGAGCCGCCGGATACGCGCCTCGTGCGGCAGGCTTTTCGCGACCAGCCAGCGGCACACCGGGATCAACAGGTAGAAGTAGCACAGATAGTAAAGGAACCAGAGGTGCGCGAGCGCCGGCTGGCCCTGGTTTTCCATGCCGCGGATGGTGCGCATGGCCATCGCACTGCCGAGCGCTTCGATGTTGCCGCGGTTGGGGATCCACTCCGATATCCCGTAGCGCGCTGCGATCATGAAATCGAGCATGAAGAGCACGGTGAGGGGGAGGATCGTGAAGATCCCTGCGACCAATGGGGCCAGCACCCGGGCCGCGCGATTCGTCAGCGTGCCCCGCGCTCCGCGCTTTTCCACCAGGAGTGCCGTGAAAAAGCCCGACAGCACGAAGAAAGTCGGCATCCGGAAGCCGTGGATGAAGTCGAAAATCCAGTCGAAGAGCACGGACTGGTTGGCGTCCGTAGGAATCGGCGCGGTGGGCGGCGGCGAAACCTGGTAATACATCGCCGCATGCAGCACGATGCCGAGCATCATCATGCCGCCGCGCAAGGCATCCAGCCCGAAGTACCTGCGGTCGTCCATACTCACTCCCTTGCCGCAGGATAGGCGCAAGCACCGCTTTTAACCATAAGACCGATAGGGCGTCCGCCCCTTCCCTACTAGAATCGCTGCACGCATTCCCGGAGAAACCTTGCTTGAAGCTGAAAACCAGGATTTACGGCCTGCTTGACCCGACCAGCGACCGGCATGCCGCACGCCAGGTGCGCGGGCTGGAAGTCGCGCTGATCCTGGTCGGGATCTCGTCGGTATCGGCCGGCACGGTCGCCAGCCTGTCGCCCGGCGCACGTGCGGTCGCCGCCACGATCACCGGCATCGTCGCGACGCTGTTCTTCCTCGAATACCTCGCACGGCTGTGGACCGCCCCGGAAAACCCGCACTGGCACCACATGACCGAAGGCCGCGCCCGGTTCAAGTGGGTGATCTCGGCCGAAGGCATCATCGACCTGCTGGCAGTGATGCCGGCGATGGCAATGGTCTATGGCAGTGCGCAGCTCGGCGCCGAATCGGCCTCGATGTTCGTGCTGCTCTGGGTGCTCAAGCTCGCCACGCATGCGCCGGGCGTGGGCCTGATCGCGCGCGTATTCCACAACGAGCGATCGGCGCTCGGTGCGGCCGCGGCCCTGTTCGTGATCGTCCTGTTTTCGGCCGCGACGATCGCGCACTGGCTCGAGGGCGAGCGCCAGCAGGAGCATTTCGGCAGCATCCCGGCCGCGCTGTGGTGGGCGATGGTCACGCTGACGACCACCGGCTACGGCGATGCGGTGCCGCTCACGCCGGCCGGCCGGATGCTCGGCGGCCTCGTCATGCTGTGCGGCATCAGCGTGCTGGCGTTGCTGGCCGGCATCCTCGCTACCGGCTTCGCCGCGGAGGTCCGCCGCCGCGAGTTCGTGCGGATCTGGGACCTGGTCGCGAAGGTGCCGTTCTTCTCCGAAGTCGGCGCGATCGCGATCACCGACATCGTCGAGCGGCTGCGCTCGCGAAGTTTTCCCGAGGGCGCCACCGTGATCCGCAAAGGCGCGGCCGGCGACTCGATGTACTTCATCGTTTCGGGCGCGGTGGAGGTCAAGCTGCCTTCGGGGACGAAGACCTTGGCCGACGGAGATTTTTTCGGCGAAATGGCGCTGCTCGACAGGAAGCCCCGCTCCGCCGACGTGGTGACCGCTTCGCCGTGCACGGTGCTCGTGCTGAACGTGGTGGACTTCTACCAGCTCGCCGGCCAGCAGCCGGCGCTGATCGCGGCGATCGAGGCCGAGGCGAAGCGCAGGCGGGCGAACGACAGCGCGGGAACCTGATTCGCGCTCAGCGCAGTTGCGGCCGGATGATCTCGACCATCCTTTCGGCCGACGTCCCCGGCGGGAAGAAGCCGAGATACTGTCCCTTGCGATCCATCAGGTAGATGAAGGCGGTGTGGTCCACCGAATAGCCCGCCTGGCCCGCTGAGACGACCTTCCGGTAGTAGACCTTGTAGGCGTCCGCCGCCTGGCGGATCGCGGCCGGCGGGCCGCCGAGCCCGACGAACCGCGGGTGGAAACTGTGCACATAGGCTGCCAGCTTTTCCGGCGTGTCGCGCTCCGGATCCAGCGTGATGAAGAGCGGTTGGACCGAATCCCCGGCCTTGCCGAGCTTCTTCACGGCGAGCCCCATTTGCAGCAGGTCGGTCGGGCAGATGTCGGGGCAGTACATGTAACCGAAATAGACCAGCAACAGCTTGCCGCGGAAATCCACGTCCGTCCTGCGTTTTCCGGCCGGGTCGATCAGCGCGAACGGCCCGCCGACCGGCTCGCGGTTCCACATGACGATGTCCATGACCTCGGCGGCGGAGCGCTGCGCCGGCTCCCCGGCCCAGGGGCTGCCCGCGCCGACCAGCAGCGCGAACCAAGCGATAACGCGCAGCACCGCTAAACGCCGAAAGTGATCCGGCTTCCGGTGGTCGTCACGAGCACGTTCTCGGGCATTTGCGCGCGGGCCTCCTGCACGAAGTTGAGGCCGCTGCAGTGCATCGGGATCACGAGGTCCGGCTTGAGTTTCTTCACCTCGCCCACCACCTGCGCAAGGTAATCCTTGGGCGCCGGCCCGAGGTGGAATCCGCCCACGATCGCGTGGACCTTTTCGATGCCGGAAACCTCCTGCGCCTGGCGGACCGAGTTGACGATGCCTACGTGGCCGCAGGAGCTGATCACCACGAGCCCGCGGTCCTTCACGTTGAAGCAGGTCGCGTGTTCGTGAATGTGCTCGTCGGGCACGATCTTGCCGGCCATCTCAGCCGGGAGGTAGTGGCCGGGGTTGCAGCCCAGCCCGTCCTTGATCCCGAATTCGACGAACGAATTGGGCAGCACCCGCTCGATGCTGTTGCGCTTGATCCGCCCCGTGGTGAACGCGTGGCCTTCGATGATCACCGGGCTCTCGGCCAGCACCGTGGTGACCTTGCGCGCTGCAAGTTCGCGGCGGTCCAATACGCCGAAGTCGGTGAACTGGCCCTTGGTGGGTGTTGCCGCCACGCGGTGGCAGAAATTGTCTTCGCCGCCCGCGTAGAGCTTGATGTCCGCCGGCAATTTGCCGCGGAACTTGTCGAGAAACCCGATGAGGCCGCCGAAATGGTCGTAATGGCCGTGGCTGACGATCAACGCATTGAGCTTCCCCGGGTCGACGCCGGTGAGTTCCATGTTGTTTTGCAGGACATTGGGCGTGTAGCCGTAATCGAGCAGCAGCGTGCGCTGCTCTGCGGCTCGCTGCGATTCCAGCCACAGCGACAAACCCCATTCGTTGTGCAGCGTGCGGCGGAAGTCGGCCGGGCGGGGCGCCGGCTCGATCGTCACCCCGTTCAACTTGTTCGGCCGCATGAAAATGTCGTAGCTGCTGTCGACGAGCACGCGGATGCTGAGCTTGTCCACGGTGGGTGCACTGATCGCTGCGGCTCGCGCGATTCTCGAATGCCCGAATCCGCCGGCCGCGGCGGCGCCGGCAATGAGGGCTGACGCTTTCAGGAAATCGCGCCGGTCGAATGGCTTTCTCGTGGTTGTCATCTTGGTCTCCTCTGGTTTTCTGACATGGAGTGCTACTTCGGTAGGCGGGCGATGGCATCGGCTTCGAGCAACTCGAGGCGCGGCAGTCGCGCAAGAGAAACTGCACCGCGCGCCGGTTTGTGCGCGCCGAATCTCACCGCCATCACTTCGTTGATCCTTGCAACGTCCTTCATATCGGCCACGAGCATGTCGATCTTGACGACATTGTCCAGCGTGCACCCTGCGCCCTTCAGAACCCCCTCCAGGTTGTCGAGCACCCGATGGGTCTGGGCTGTGATGTCTCCTCGAACAACCTCGCCCGTTTGCGGATCGCGCGGCGTGAAGCCGGCGGTGTAGAGCATCCCGCCGTAGACGACCCCCGGTGCATTGGCGCCGGCGACGGTCGCGTAACCGGCGACTTCGACCAGGCGCTGCTCGCCGGGAAAGAGCCAGGCACAACCCGAAAGCACAAGCGCACAGGCAACGAACAACGGCAACATCCGCAACGGCAGACTCATTCGATCACCCGGGCGGCGCGCAGCAGGACCGTCTGCGGAAACGTGATTCCCAGGTCCCTGGCCGCGTTCGCGTTCAGGACCAGTTCCATATGCGTCGGCTGCTCGAAGGGCAGGTCGCCGGGCTTTGCGCCTTGCAGGATGCGGCGCACGAAGGTGGCCGCATGGCGGCGCGTCTCCCATCCGCCCGAATAACTCATCAGGCCGCCGGCCTCGACGCTCTCGACGAAGCCGTGCATCGCCGGAACCCGGTTGCGCGCAAGAGCCCCGGCAATCATCTTCCGGCTGACGAAGGCGCTGACGTCCTGGCTCATCAGCACCGCGTCGTACTGGCGCCGGGTGACGCCTTTAAGCGCCTGGTCGAGCTCGCTTTCGGTCGCCGCGGCGACGACCGTCAGGTTCGCACCCAATCGCTTCGCCGCAGCAGAAGCCGCCGCGGCAAGGCTCTGCATGACCGGATTCTTCGGGTTTGCGATGTACGCGATGCGCTTTGCGTTCGGGACGACCTCGAGCAGGATCTCGAGCCGCTTCGCGATAAGGACCTCCGACAGGATCGCGACGCCGGTGATGTTTCCGCCGGGGTGCGAAAGACTAGCCGCAATGCCCTGCCCGACCGGGTCGGCCATGCTGAACACGACGATCGGCACGGTGCTCGTCGCCGCCTTGGCCGCCCTCACCGCCTGCGAGCCGCCGAGCACGAGCACCGCGGGCTTGCGGCCGAGAATCTCCAGGATGATCTCGCGAAAGCGTTCTTCGCGGCCGGCGACATAGGTCTCGTCGAGGAGCATGTTCCGGCCTTCCACATAGCCCTGCTCGCGCATGCCCTCCAGGAAACTGAGGCGCGGCTTCCTGTCCGTCTCGGGCGTGCCCGTGTGCAGGATGGCGACGCGGGGCAGCGCCGCGGGCGGTTGCGCCAGCAGCGGCACCCCGGCCACCAGCGTGCACAAGGCAACGAACAGTCGCGC